>CAVYUB010000004.1:0-283104 GCA_963771565.1 uncultured Acidobacteriaceae bacterium | reverse complement strand
TCAAAACGAAGGAGGGGTCATGTTCTTCCGACAGATGCTTTTTACAGTTCTAGGAGCGGTCGTGCTCGTGGCTGGGGCCCCGATTCTCATGGCTCAGTTAAACCGCGGCGCCATCGAAGGTATTGTGACCGACCCTGCAGGGGCGATCGTGCCGGGGGTCACGATTACCGTGACCAATGTCGACACGAATGTAGCGCAAACGACCAAGACAAACGGCGCCGGCTCTTATCGGGCGGTAGACCTCGTGCCGGGCAAGTATCGCGCCCACTTCGAGGCTGCCGGTTTTACGCCTGTGGATGTGACGGAAATCAAGGTCTTAGCAGGCGAGGTCATCCGCGTAGACCGCCAGGTGACAATCGGTGCCACCCGCCAGACGGTTGAGGTCACGGCTGGGGCCCAGTTGCTCGAGACTGGGGCCGCTAACTTCAGTACGACTCTTCAATCCAGCGTCATCCAGGATCTTCCCCTGGCGGGCCACGATCTGCAGCAGCTCGTCTTTCTGATGCCGGGAGTCAATGTGCTGAGCGGCCCACCCGGAAGCAATTTCGGATTCAACAGCGAATTCGGAACTTTTCCGGACCCCACCCACATTTTTGGGTCCGACGTGTCGGTGAATGGGGGCCAAGGGGGAACCAACGCGTGGTATCTGGATGGCAATCTGAACCTCGTAGGTTTCGCGGAGAATGTCGCCGTCAATCCATCCCCGGATGCTGTTATCGAATTTCAGGCCATTACCAGCGCCTTTTCGGCGGAATACGGCCGCACCGGAGGCGCGGTGTTCAACGTGGTTCTGAAGTCAGGGACGAACGCGTTACATGGCGATCTTTACGAGTTTTTGCGCAACAGCGCGACCAATGCTCGCAACCCCTTCACTTCCATCAACTCTCTAGGACAAATCATCCCGCAGAATCAGCTTCGCTACAACGATTTTGGAGCCACCATCGGTGGTCCTGTGATTATTCCGCATCTTTACAACGGCAAGAACCGGACGTTCTTCTTTTTTTCGTCTGACACGAGCATTCTGCACCTGGCGGGAAACCAGACTTTCACCGTTCCCACCCCGCTAATGCGGCAGGGAAATTTCAGCGAAGACCCCAACGTGGTGACGTACGGCATGTGGGATCCTTCCAGCACCGTAGGACCAAACGCGAACGGCCAATTTCAGCGGACCGCCTTCGGAACCCCGGTTCCCGGAAACCCCTATGGCGCGAACGGGTGCCTAAACACTTCGGTGGAAGCCGGGTCGGCGGCAGGATTTCAGACCTGTAACTTCGCAACACAACTCCCGGCCAACCGGCTCGACCCGACCGCGATGTTTTTCATGCGAACTTTTCCGAAGCCCAACTACCTAGATCCCTTAAGTAGTTGTCCGCTGGCGAGCGGCGGTGCCTTCCGAATCTGCAACAATTTCATAGGGCCCGTGGCGAGCAGCCAGGACGGGGAGAACTTCTCGATCAAAATCGATCACGGGTGGAGTGACAAGAGCAGATATTTTGCCGAATGGCTCTACAGTCCCGTCAAGTACAACAACTACCGAGTCCCCTGGACGGGCCCCACATTCCCTATGGACTTGGTTGGGTCCAATTCGAATTACCCGATCGATCTTGCTAACCAAAATATCGGGTTGGGGAATACCTACACGATCAGCCCGACGCTGGTCAACGAGTTCCGCGCCAGTTTTACTCGCCAGTATCTCACCACCCACCCCAACCAGCCTTACCCGGACAGCATTAGCGGCCAATCGTCAGTTCAGAAGGAATTGGCGCCGATTGGCATCCCCGAAGACCATTTTTTCCCCACACCCAACTTCCAAATTACTTCGCCGGGCGGCGGCTCTATTCCTTTCGGGCCGACCGCGTGGGTCAACATGACAACCGCGGCGGAGGCTTACACCATCTTGGATAATGTCACCAAGGTCGTGGGTCGGCACACTCTGAAGACCGGATTTGTATATCGCCTGGAGCATACCGCGTACGAGAGTGGTTTCCCAACCATATTCTCATTCAGTGGAGGGCTCACGCAGGATCCGAATACGGGTCTCGGCGCCAGTGGCCTGACCCAATTCATGCTGGGAGCGGTCGCGAACGACGGGAATTCTACGACTGGTGTAACCTCGGCCCCTTACGAGCGATTTCGTTATTGGGGATTCTACGGGCAGGACGATTTCCGAATTACGCCTAACTTCACCTTGAATTTGGGCCTGCGGTGGGACATCTTTGGATTGTTCTCGCTTCGACAACACCCTGGGTCCAATTTTTGCCTGGGATGTTCCAATTCCACCACCGGACTGCCGGGCAAGATGATTTACGTCGGTGATCCGCAATGGCCCGGAGGCGGGCAGGATATTGCCCCTCCCAAGTATAATAACTTCGCGCCACGATTTAACTTTGCCTGGTCGCCTTTCGTCGATCGTAAGACCGTCTTCCGCGGCGGCTACGATATTTTTTATAGCAACGCGTTCAGCGGCATCAACGCGCCGGGCCAGGGCGCCGCGAATGAGCCCGGCTGGTCCGTGGGTTACCCGTGGGTCGAGAGCGCAAATCCCAGCCAGTGTGCGTCGTTTTCGGGCCAGTGTACGTCGTTTTTGCTCAGCGATGTTACAACCAATAAGGGCAACTTGACCTTTCCTGCGTACACGCGCGTGTTGCCCGCGCAGAACCGGGCCTCGCTTCTCGGGCTGACCGGCATCGATCCGTTCGTTCCGCCTTCCCGCGACCCGATGGTGCAAATGTGGACCTGTGAGATCCAGCGCCAGTTGCCGGGCAAAATCGGCATCACGATTGGATACGTGGGCAACCACGGCACCCACCTGCTGGGCAGCGACTTCACGTACAACTACAATCACACTGCGAATCTGCTCAAGTATAAGACGGCGATTAACTCCACCGTTCCCATCACCAGTGTGTATTCGGGGCAGACCGCCTCCGAGCTGCAGCAGGTGTACGGGCAATCCCAACTGCCTTTAAGCGTTTTGTTAAAGCCCTACCCCTTTTACGACGCTCTGGGGCTATACGGGCTCTATTCCTTTGCGAGCTTTCAAGGCAATAGCATCTATCATGGGATGAACCTGAGAGTGCAAAAGCAAGCTTCAAACGGTCTTGAGTTTATTGTTGCGTATACGGTCTCTAAGCAGATAACGAGTCCCTTTGTCGGTCAGCCGTCACGCCAAACCGTCGACCCGATCCATTATTCGAAGAGTGGCAACCTCGGCGGCCGAGCCGGGGAGCTTGGCTTTGGCGCCGGTGGCGGCTATGGAGTTTTCTACCAGGACCGGGACAACACTAAGCTTGACCGAACTATCTCGCCATACGACATTCCACAGATACTAAACATCGCGTCAACCTATGAACTACCCTTTGGCGCCGGCAAGCCCTTCCTGAACCGCAGTGGGGTTTTGAACGGCGTTCTAGGAGGTTGGAGGTTGACCGGCAACTTCAATGCGCAGAAAGGCTTGCCATTGGGGATCAGCGGGCCCTGCGATAACCTGCAGCAGGAAGAGGCCGATGATCTGTGCCGAGTCAACGTTGTCGGGAACCCAGGCTTCAGCGGCTCCCGATCTAAAGCACAGCAGATTGCGGATTGGATTAACCCGGCCGCTTTTGAACCCGTCTTCGGGAGCGATCAAAGCTTCTGGGCCAATTACAACCCCACTGACCCTCGCGCCTGGCTGTTCGCAAAATCGGGTCCGTTTCTGCCCAACTTCCGTTCTCCCGGTTTTTGGAATCTGGATGCGTCTCTGGGTAAAGACTTTCATGTCACGGAGCACAAATATTTCGAGTTCAGGTGGGATGTATTCAACGCCCTCAACCATCAGAACCCAGGTGAGCCCAACACCGGTTTCTGTCTCCCCCCCTTACCGGATGGAACAGTTGATCTGGTCCACCAAGCGGGCTGTCAGTTCGGTCGGATCACCAACATCCAGACGGACCCGCGAGCCATGGAGTTCGCGCTGAAGTTCTATTGGTGAGAAAGCATCAGACCCACACCTAGGGTGGAACCATGGCGCCTTGCCCTGATGGCGGTGAGCAAAAGGGCCGACATGAGCATGTAGGCTGCCCTGATGGCGCGAGACCGGTCGCGAGAACGGCCATACTCGCATGCTTCCGGAGTTGCTGTCCATTCTGAGCGCAGTTTCGAGGCTCTGTTGCAATTCTGGCACGCGCTCCGCAGACAAACGCGCATCCCCACAATTAAGCGAAGCCTCGGGCGTGGTCCGTGCTAAGGATAGGAATACCTTGTCGCGGTTCGTATTGTTCCCCCTTGCATTGCTAGCTTGCTTCAACAGCCACGCGCAGCCATCCACGCCCGTCATTCTCATCTCAGTGGACACACTTAGGGCCGACCGGCTTGGTTGCTATCAATCTGGCCGACGAGTTACCCCTCATATCGACGCTCTTGCCAAAAATGGCACATTATTCGCTTCAGTCAGTAGCCTGGTTCCACTCACGCTGCCGTCCCACGTGGCGTTGTTCACTTCGACGTATCCATTCGCAAATCATGTGCAAGAGAACGGTATTCCGCTAGGGGCGGGCGCAATAACGCTGGCCACGGTTCTAAAGAACAGCGGGTACCGAACCGCCGCGTTTGTTGGAGCATTTGTTTTGGACCGGCGCTTTGGATTGAATCGCGGGTTCGATGTCTACAACAGTCCTTTTGATCTTCATAGGCAACCCGTTGCCGATGTGGGCGAGCTCAAACGTCTCGGGTCCCAGGTGACTCGTGCCGCGATGCAATGGTTAGAGCGCAATTCAAATACGGCATTTTTCCTGTTCTTGCATTTGTATGATCTGCACACGCCTTACACTCTGCCGCAGAGCACGCATCTTCGCAGCGGGGAAGCTGGGTACGAAGCCGAATTGGCGTACGTGGATCAAGTTCTCGGCCAATTTCTAATATTTCTGGAAAGCAACAAGGTGCTGAAGCGATCACTCGTCGTGTTCACGTCCGATCACGGAGAGGGATTAGGAGATCACGACGAAAAGACACACGGCTATTTCGTGTATCAAAGCACGATTCAGGTGCCGCTTATTATTCACTGGTCTGAGATCTCTAAGAATAGGGCGCCCGGGCGTATCGACGAACCTGCCAGCCTGCTGGATGTCGCACCGACGATATTGGATGCTCTCGGAGTACAGCGCCCAAAAGGAATGCAGGGCCGAAGCCTGCTGAAATCGAAAGGTGCGGAGCCGATCTATTCGGAAAGTCTTTACGCACGAAAACACTTTGGGTGTGCAGCTTTGCGAAGCCTCCGACTAGGGCGATATAAGTACATCGATACTCCGAAACCAGAGTTATACGATTTGGCCAGCGACTCAGGCGAGCTGCACAACCTCTACGATCGGCAGCGATCGACGGCAGCAGCCCTTCGACAGCAGATCGCAGCGGTCCGCGCAAGTTACCCGACTAACCGATCCAGTCCTCCCGAAGCGCCCGATGCGCAAACCATGAACGCGCTGCGCTCGCTGGGATATCTAAGTGGGGCCTCGCCTTCCAGCCGTGTGGAATCTGATATTGACCCGAAGGATAGGATTAATGACTTCGAAGAGTTTGGCCGTGCCTCAGCGTTGGCGTCATCGGGGCAACTAGCCGAATCCAACATTTTGCTTGAAAAACTCCACGAAAAACTACCCGACGTACCCGATATCCTGATCAGCTTGGGCCTAAATCAGGAACACGCCGGGCATTACACAGATGCCGCTCGTAATTTCGCGCGCGTAGTTGAGCAGGATCCAGCAGATGCCCGCGCGCATTTCGATCTGGCGCTCTGCTATCACAGCATGAACGAGCCGGACAGCGCGATCAAAGAGCTTCGCGCCGCTCTGGCTCTTGAGCCGTGGTACACCCGCGCCGAGGAGCTGTTGGTGGACATTTATCTTCATAGGCGTGACTACGGACAAGCACGCGCGAGTCTGGAGCACATGCTGTCTATCGATCCCGATAATTACACGGCGCATTACGATCTAGGGGTGCTCGCAGCAATGCAGGAGAACTGGACTGAGGCTCAACGGGAGGTGCTTTCCGCCCTGCGAACTGATTCCGACTCCGCCGAGGCGCATAACATGTTGGGCAGCATTTATCTGCGCCGCGGCGAACTCGACCCGGCGCAAGCCGAACTTAAGCTAGCTATCCATTTACAGCCGAACTTCGTATCGGCGCATTACAATCTTGCTCTGGTTCTTCAAGGGAAAGGACAGAAAGAGGGCGCGGTCGAGGAGCTCAAAGCAACGCTTAAGATTGATCCAGAGTTTACAGCCGCACGCCAGCAACTGGATGCTCTCGAAAGCTCCGCACCGTCCGCGCAGAGAGGTGCCGCCCCTGAATGACAATCGGCGAAATTGACACTCCCGCAGTGCTTATCGACGTTGACATTATGGAGCGTAATCTGCGCCGCCTCGCCACCTACTGCGAGGAACACGGGTTGAATCTGAGACCGCATACGAAAACGCACAAGATACCTGAAATCGCACGTCGTCAGATGGAGCTCGGTGCAGTCGGAATTACCGTCGCAAAAGTAGGCGAGGCCGAGGTGATGGCCGATGCGGGCCTTGATGACATTCTGATCGTGTATCCCATCCTCGGTGAATTAAAGCTTCGTCGCCTCGTCGCTCTTGCATCGCGCGTCAGGCTCATCGTTGCTGCCGATTCGTTCGAGGTAGCTCAAGCAGATCTCGTCTTATGCGGTAGAGGCGAGATGCACTATCGGTTTTCTGGCGGAGTTCAACACGGGATTTCGCCGATGTGGCCTGCCGGTTAGCTCTTCGTCAATGGACGTTGTAAGACGGATTCGGGATTTGCCCGGGCTCGACTGGCGAGGGATTCTGGTTTATCCGGGCCACATCATGGGAACGGCTGTGACCCGTCCCGGCCTCATGCGCGAGGAAAACCGGATGCTCGGCGACCTGGTGCATCTGCTCACGGTGGCTGGCATTTCGTGTTCTGTCGTCAGTGGCGGAAACACTCCGGCCGCCTATGCTAGCCATCAATTCATTGCTGTTACGGAGATTCGCCCCGGTACCTATGTTTTCAACGACGGGAACACCGTACGTGCAGAAGCAGCTCTATGGACCGATTGCGCGGCTCGTGTATTAACAACGGTAGTAAGCCGGAGCGTCGAAGCGACAGCCATTATCGACGCAGGAAGCAAGACTCTGACTGCAGATCCGCTCTTATCCGGCGATCGCGCCGGTTTCGGTCATATTTGCGAATACCCGGACATCGTAATCAAAGAACTGTCGGAGGAACACGGTCATCTTGACACGACGCGATCGTCACGGGTTCCCAAATTGGGAGAACGCGTTCAAATCGTACCCAACCACATCTGTCCGGTGGTCAACCTTCACGATTTTGTTCATGGGGTTGAGGGAGAAAAGGTTGTTTGCACGTGGAACGTAGCGGCGCGCGGAAAAGTGAACTGACTGGGCTCGGCGTGTTATCTGCTGCGGAGAGAATCGAGTGTGGGCAGATTCGCTCCCGGTTTGTATGTCCGCATAATTTCCCACACGCGAGATTGAAGCCCGCGCCAGTACTCAAACTCGGCATCAAAATGACCGACCGCGGAGGCAAGCCGGTAGGGAGTGTATTCTACTTGCCACATCGTCCGATATATGTCGCGAAGCTCAGTAATGGTATCCATCAGGTCGCCCATCCGGCTATGATTCCTTTCGCTCGCTTCACGCCCGAGCCAGAACGAGACATCCTCGCGGCTTGAGTTCGAGTTCACTTTCCCAAAAACGTCGGCTATTTCGACTGCATATAGGAATTTCATTCCCGCGTAATCTATCAGGCGTGCCCCTAAAAGCAAACTGGGAAGCGAATACGAATCGCCCGAGATGCCAAGCGCGGTGTAGAGATGTTGTTGCGCATCTTCTGATGCCAGCCGGGCGGCCCGAAGGTCGTTCAGATGGTGCCGCGACCGCTCCAGGCTTTCTGACGTAAACGGGTCGTCCCAAAGCCGGAGCATATTATTCGGGCCTAGCGCCGCCGTGATCGATTGCTGCGCTTTTGACAAATCCTGAAGTGCTGCCGCCGCTTCTTTAGCCGTCTTGCTGTCATACATCCGGGAACAGTAGCTCTGAAAAAAACGATCGCGGTCAATGGGACCTGATTGCCAAGCGGCGATCGCTCCATACGCAACTCCAGGCCACGTCATGCGAAAAAGAAGTTGAGCATCATCGGCCCAATCGGTGTTGATAATTCCCCATGTGCCATTGTTCTTCCCATCACGCAAGAAGCCGTCGATATTGGTAAATGTGAGCGCAAAATCGGGTGTTATGGACTCCCATCCCCAGATCCCAGTTGCGATCAATTCTGGGATGTGTGCATTCTTGAATGGCGCAAGCATCGGCGTATAATCCTTCTCCGCGTGATAGTGCCACGGAACAGGAATGACGCCGGGTGGGAGATCGGAAACCAGTTTTGGATACCTCTTGAACAGCGCTGCGCCACTCGCAACGTCTGCCCAAAAGAGCATTCGTTTGCCACGTTGGTCGAGCAACCCGGATAGCCTTTTCAGATGCTCCACATACAGCTTTTCGGGATCTACGCCGCCGGCTGCAGCGCTTCCGGCACGTTCTAGCTCCCAAGGCTCGTCAAGCCCGACGTGGAACCAGGGGCTGGGGAACAGCGCGGCCATCTGGTCTAACCAGTCGGTCAGAAGTCGCTGCATCTGCGGATTCACTGGATTAATTTCTGTTCCGTGCGGCAGCGGCGCAAGATCGGCGTAACGTTCCAGGCGAAACAAGTCATGCAAGTGACCGTATAATTCCAAGCAAGGAACCACGTCGACATGCCGCTCTCGAGCATAGGCAATGATGTTTCGTACTTGGTCCTGGCTATATCGCCCGTTCGGATTAATGAGTGGATAACCTTTAAGTTCGATTGACAGCTCGGAATAGAAGTAGTATTGGTTCCCCTTCCACTGCGCTAAGGAATCGATTTGCTTCTTGATCTCACTTTCGGTGGGCAGAGGACCATGACTGAGGTCCATCATCACGCCTCGATAGGCTAGCGCCGGCCAATCGTAGATCGTGGCAGCCGGAATTGCGGCTTGGTCGCCCAGTCCCTCAACGAGTTGGAGCAACGTTTTTACGCCATAGTAAAGACCAGCAGACGATTTCGCCTGAACCTCGGCTCCTGACGAGGTCACCTGAATGTGATAAGACTCGCGTGAATCTGGACCAGGCTTTTCGTCCTTTTCCGGTAACGCGGCGACCGGGCCCGTGCGGTTCAAAACGATTTGTGGACCTGTGTGGCCCGATGTCAGCCAGACGTCGTGGCCCGTAATCCGTTTCAATCCGTTACAAAGCTCTGTTTCAGCGAACTGATCTTCGGCAGCCATCTGCGAAGAGATCGAAATGCTAACACCCGCCAACGTGAGAAATGAGTTGCCGTACTGAATCTTTTGCGGTTGAGGAAGCAGAGCGTTGTGATCGGCCCGCAGGTAAGCGGGACAAAGGGCTACGACAATAGCTGGGGTGGCACTCAGGAAGAGGCGGCAGACCGGGAGCATTCCGAAATGTTATGACGAATCTCAAGTCTTAGCAATCGCTAATACGGGTTTTTCAGCTACCGCGTCCGATAGTTTGGATGATCTTCTTTCTACGTACTCGAGTGACAAATGCACGTGCTGTTATTCGCTCTGATTACTAATGGCTAAGACGGGATTACGCGCCATGCTGATTACCTCAGCTCGAGTTCCCACGTGTGTATATGCATACCGGCTGGTATCTGAATCAACAGGGATTGACCACGCAACTCCGACGGTTTTATGCTCTCAGAGGGCCGCCCGTCCACAACCACTTCCAGGTTCGGCGAGTGTTTGAGCTTCTCCGCCAGCGGATCGGCCAACAGTAATCTCCAAGACGAAGCGTGATTCTTGAAGTAAGCACAGTAAGGTTCGTCGTACTGGAATTGGAGCTTCATTGGTCCTGCGGCAGATTGAATTCCCGCATGCAGGACTGCAACGTATTGGTTCATGCTAATAGTCATCGAATTCTTGGGCAGGGCTTCAAAAGTGCGCTCGACGAAGTCGTGTTGAAGTGAGATATCACGATCATGGAACAGTAGAACGTAGGGCCCATCCGGATGCCGCGGCCACTGCCAGGGGCGTAATTCGCGATCGTATTGATGAGTGGCGCCCGGCGAAATGCCGGTCATATCCAGAGTCAGTTCGTGATCGATGTAAAAGTAAGATTCGTTGATATCAAACAGGCCAAAGCCTGCCTGGGCAGCGATCCGAGCGCTGTGGTTGGGGTAAGATTTTGACCAGCCTCCGCCGCCGATAATGATGGACAGTGGGCGCGCCCCGAAATCCTCATCCAGATATTCGATCGACCGCTTCAAATGAAAGAGTTGATCGAGCGCAGGAGCTTCGCGGCCTCGCCGCGAATCTTCAAATTCTTCATACCAGCCGCCTACCGAACCCTCACCTTGCAAATCGGCGACCCACCAAGGGCCTGGTGAGGAATCTAGATCTCCTTGCATGTGTGTCCAACCATGGCTTTGAATCTCCAATACACCGGCTTCCACTGCTGCTTTCAATCCGCGCCGCGTGGATGGATAATCCTGCAGTACTCCATAGCGATCTGTGAATTTCTGCTGCCACGGAGAAATGATCCGATGAGTTTTTCGATCCACAAAGCCGGTGACCACATTAGCTGAAACGATTGCGTGATGTCTCGCTAACACCGGCATAACTTTTTCCCTCATCAACTCCTCGGTAACCGACTGATATCGCCAATATGAGAGGAAGGATTTGTCCGCCGCACCCCAGTCATCGATCATCACGAGAATCCGGCTGGAGTAATCGAAGTCTGGCAGTACAAGATATCCCAAGCTCCATAGGAGTGATCGACGAAAAATGATTCTCCAGTACGCCGAGTCGCGAAAGGCGCGAGGACCGGGCGCTCCAATCCAAACAGCGGATGTATCCGGAGCCGGTTGATAGGCAGTTAAGGCCGGATGCTGCCCCTGGTTGATGAGCGATAGAGCGCCCTGCGGTTCCACCCAAATGTGTGAGCCAAATTCGTCCGAGGGCTTCAGAGGATGGCCCGGTTCACGCGTGATAAAGTGTGCGGGTCCTGGAAGAAGCGGATCCGAAGCCCGAAAATCTGCCTTATACGTCAAGCCCAGAATCTGACGTAACACAGGATCAGCAAATCGCGAGCACGCTACTATAACGCTGGTGCCTTGCTGCACGGCCTCACTGAGTGCCCCCATATTCTTTCCCGCGTAGGATGGAGAATCGGCGAGCCAAAGCACTACACCATAGCGCACCCTCCCGGACCGTTCGAAAAGATACGAGGCTCCAAGGTTCTGCTGATCCAACCTGAGGATATCGAATGGAACTGACCAGGATTTGAGAAGCGCGGTGACCGGCTGGAACTTGTCTTTTAAAGTGATGACCTGGCTTGAGGGGTCATCCCACGTGTCGACAACCATCAGGACACGATACGGCTTTATTAGCTCAGGTTGGGCAAATTCGTGGGCCGCAGCAGCCATCCCGACAGCAATTGACCCCAAGGTAGAGAGCAGGCAAGTCAATATTCGTCGCATACACTTAGAAGTAAAGAAAATTATCCGTAATCGTGGACGGTGTATATGCGGTCTACGTCACGCTCGCACCGCCTCGGTAAGTGGCATCGCGGACCTCGGGATGCCGGAGGAGCGTGGCCACGGCTACTTGTGCACGTCCTTTATCGTGAACAGCCCAGAGCCGCTATTTTGTTACCCAATTCTAGACGAACAGACTCTAAGAGCAGGGAGTCCCGCGTCCAATTGGTCCAATCGCGGCCCACTTTTCGCGATTCGTCGAGCACCCACTTTCCGTGACCACAGTTCTTGAGGACCTGGATGTATCCATAGTCTTGTACCCCGTCCCGCAAATACTTAAGCCTCATCGAAGGGGCAACCCCCTTCAGACCCGCCGGGGCACCCGGGTAGACCAATACTCCTTCGCCTGGGTAGTCAGGATTCTGATTGCCTTGCGGGTTCTCCCATGGGTCAGGTGACCAGTCGTCCACGCTCCAATACAAAAGTCCTGTGAGTCCCAGGCTCTGGCTGATAAACCCGGGCTGGATCCGATAGTCAATCGGCAGGAAGTCCAGTTCCCATTTCGGCGAGTAGGAATCCTGGACCAAGTCGTTATAGGACCATGCCGCATCCCCCTTTTCCAGGACGAAAGTCACTGCTGGCGGGACCTCGGCTTCGGCATCGTTATAGTTCTGCGGAAGCATGGTCCAAATATCGACGGCCGAACGCCCCGTTCCCAGCCCATCGTTGTAGAGTTGAGGGACGGGCTGCTGCGTCACGAGGTTTTCGATGCCAGCTTTGTGCAAGACCTGAGCCCAACGGATCACTGAGTCGTAAAAGGCTTGGTCCGTACAAGAGCTTTCCGGATCGGCCGAATCGTCGTACAAGTAGAGCCCCGGCGCTTGCGCCGCCTTCGCATGCTCGACGGCGGCAAGGGTCGGCGGCGCCGTGGGAGTGCACTGGCCGTAATATACTCCGTCATAAAATTGCATATCCGTGGCAAAGTCCCCGTACTTCTTAATGAGTTCGGGCTCGTCCGCTGGTTTTGCGTAGTCAGGCATCAGCTTGTTTCGCAGAAGCTCATCGTCTATTCCGGTTACATTGATTCCTCCGCCGTTGAAGGCAGATCTAAGATACGGCTCGCGCCTAAGTGTAAAATTCCACACGTTTACAACGATGCGTTCCTGAACAGATCCTTGATCACTTGTGACGGTATAAGTTCCTTTGTATTGCCCTGCTTTGGCATCGATGGGTATGAGAACGTCAACCCAAAACACTGCATTATGCGCAGGCTTAAGATCCAAAGGCGCAGCCACGTACGTGCTGTACGCCGGTGGCTCTCCCGTAGCGGGGTCGATAAATGGGATAAGCGCATCGGGAAACGTGTCGACGTTGGTTATCGGTAGATTGGGAGGCCCGTTATAAGTAGGACTGTGTTGCAGGATGGTCATGTACTTTTCCCGGTAGAAGATCAGATTTGCCTGCGGAATTACCTGATTATCCGGACCGTTACTCCCATCCTCGTTGCCCTCGACCCTCACCAAGTCCGAGGCGGAAAAATTCACGTTGGTGAGACCAGAAGCCGGAGCCTGGATTGCGACCTGGAACGACTGGTATTCTCCGCGGGCGGCGTAGAGCACTGCCGCCGTTGTGCTGCCCGGCTTTTCGGTTGGAGCTATTCTTACTAACGTACTCGGCGGTACCCATACGATGGGACCTTCCGCCAGGGCGGCTTGAGACGCAGCGAGTATTCCAATCGCAACGGAAGTGAAAGCTCGTACCGTCATGCCACCTGAAGTTTTAGACCTTTATTTTAAAAACTTGCTTTGAACCCAAACTGGATGATTCTGGGCTGGGCAGTTCCATATGAGGTCGGGCCGCCATACGCGCCTGATCCCGCAGTGCCGGTGATTTGCCCAAACCCGCCACTCGGAAGATAAGCCACTACGTTGCCGGGCAGCCCGAAGTTGACGTTGTTGAATGCATTGAAAAATTCAGCACGGAAGTTCAGTGCGACTCGCTCGTTCACGTGGAAATTTCTGATTAGAGCCAGATCCGTATTGAAAAATCTTGGACCGCGCATGGCGTTCTTTCCCGCATTGCCGAATGTTCCAATCGCATTTGGAGCAAAATCAGCCGTATTGAACCACTCTTGAATAAGGCTCGCATGTGAACGTCCAGTGCTGAGGGCGGGGTTCGGTGCTAGCAACACCGCCCGGTCCGCTCCTATCGCGCTGAAGGAATTGTCATAACCGCTGAAGATGGTGAACGGCAAGCCGGTGTGCCACTCAGCAATTGCCGTGAGCTCCCATCCGTTTAAGAGCTTATCGGCCACTTTCTGGATGCGCACGCGCGGAGTTTCATAGGTGCCATTGATCTTGAAATCCTTGCTGATGTCGTCCGCCGAAGGTCCATAATCGAAACGCCGCCCGCAGGTGCAGGTATTTGTGAAATAAGGAGAACCTTGCGGGGCGAAATCATCCAGCGCTTTCGACCATGAGAAGTTGCTTAAAAGAGAGAACCCGCTCGAGAAGCGCTTCTCAAGCAGTAAATTGAGCTGCATTGTAATTGCTGTTGATTCCAGAATCAATTTCCGCAATCGATCCATAGTCTGGATAAGGGCGCCTCTGCTGGGTATTCGCTTCCGTCGATTGGCCTGGGATATAAATCGCAGGATTTAACTGCAGCAGGCCGCTCTCCTGGTCGCCGGTTCCATACAGGCGGTGCGCATCATTTCCCACATAAGCCGCACGTACCATCCAGTTCGTTCCGATCGCGCGCTCGATCGTCAGGTTCCAGGCCAAAACCATCGGCATCCGAAGGTGTGGACTTTGTAATTGCGAAAACGAGATATCGGAAGGAAAAGTTGCATCGGGACCGGGATTCCGGGGACCGAAGCTTGCCGGAAACGGATTAGCTATTCCCGCGCTTCCGTAGGGATCGGCGACGCTTACGTCAGTGAGAGTAACGATAGGTGCGAAGGGTGGCACGCCAACTATCTGCTGATAGATCAAAGAATTTGGAGGCTCGTAGTAATACCCCGCGCCGCCCCGTATGCTCGTCTTTCCATCGCTCGTGAGCCGATATGCAAACCCAAACCTTGGGCCAAAATTCATATAGCTCGGGAAAATACCCGCCTCTGGGCATCCCGGGTCGTGATTTTTTCCGCCAAATACTAAATCGAGAGGAGCATTTGGATAGCGCAAGGACTGGGGAGCACCCGGCTCAAAACACGCCACTCTTCCCAGGCTGTCCTTTGAAGGGATGAACGGATCCCATCGGAGACCCGCGCTTATCGTCAGCCGCGGAGTTACCTTCCAGTCGTCCTGCACGAAAGCGCTCCAGTTGATTCCGGTAAAATTCAGATACAATCCTCCGCCCTGAATGAAGTTGGAAACAACTCCTAGCTCAAAGTCCGCTATGTTGTTCCCCGTCAAATCATTTGTGAACTGGAACGTGCCCCCTTCCTGAAATGTATTCCCCATCGGTTGGGTAAGGCGAACAGCCTGGCCGCCGAATTGGATGGAGTGATTGCCTACCGTCCACGTGGCAATTTCACGTAGGGCTTGATCGCCCCGATTCCACACTCCGTAATTACCACCTGCGACGCCAAACGCTCCGCCAATGCCAACATTCAATGATGCGATATCCCCGGCCCCCGCCTTTGGAGGAACAGCTATATTCGAGCCTGCGTCGGCCATCGTGAATGGGTTCGATGCGTACGTCGTACCGTCAATTTTGGTGTACCCGTAATAGCTGCCCAACAGAAAGTGCGGCGAGATCGTGTAAAGATCGACGATGCTCACATTTCGGTCAATTAGCGTTTCCGCATTGCCCGTCATTTCAAGAAGGTTCGAAGCGGGAGGGAGGACGAGCGGCTGAATGTAGTCATGCTGGAAATAGTGCCCGCTCAGATGGTGCTTGCCAAAAATGTAATCTACTTTCCCGAGAAACTCATTCGTGTTTTGAACGCTAGGCAGGCCATTATAGTTCAGCTCGTTATTCGGTCCATTCGGAAGCGGAACTCCCTTAAGAATGTAGGCCGCGACAGGATTGACGGGAATCTGGTTGTTTACATATGGCGCTCCTGTGGTCGGATTCACCAGTTGTGTGCCCGGAAGCAACTCGGAAAAATTTCCCGTGCGCTCTGCGGCGCTCGGCACAAAAGCAATCAGCCCATTATTGGTCGAACTGAACCTGGTTCCCTGGTAACTTCCAAAGTAGAACAGGCGGTTCTTAAGGATCGGTCCGCCAACGTCTCCGCCAAACTGATTCTGGTTTAGCGGACTTACCGAGCTCGCAAAAAAGTTTCGGGCATCAAAAACGGAATTCCTGAAGAATTCGAACGCATCCCCGTGGATTGAATTGGTTCCCGACTTTAATGTCACGTTGACAACGCCGCCGATCGCATTGCCGTAAATAGAGCTCATGTTACCGGTCGTGACATTGAAGTCCTGGATGGCATCTGGGTTTGGAAACGGCAGATTCGTGTTGATGTACGTGTCGTTATAATCAGCTCCGTCCAGCTGGTAACTCACCCCGTTTGCACCGGCGCCATTGATTTTCGCGTATTGCTGATCGGGAAAAACTCCCCCTTCGCAGTTCGCGGCGCAGTAGTTAGCCGTGACATTGGCTGCACCGGGGACGAGAAAGACCAACTGCTGCGCGTAGCGGCCATTCAGAGGCAACCCAACAATTTCCTTCTGATAAATGACCTGACCGAGCGTTGCAGAGTCGCTCGTCACCAAGGAAGCGTTCTCAACAACGGTGACCTTTTGCTGAAGCAAGCCTAATTCCAGCTGGACTGGAACGGTTACAGCCTGGCCAACTGCCAATGTTATTCCCTTCTGTACGTAGGAATTGAACCCCGCCAACGAAACAGTAAGCTGGTAGCTGCCCACGGGCAGACTCGGAAACAGATACTCGCCCGAACTCCCTGTCGTTGTGGACTGCGTGTATCCGGTCCCCTCCTGCTCTACGTTTACAGTCGCCCCCGTAAGCGGCAGCCCGGAAGGATCAACGACAGTACCGCTCAGCCGGGCCGTTGTAAACTGCGCCAGAATCGGTATAGTGAACGAGAAAACTAGAATCAGTCCTACGCAAAAGCGCATCTTGTATGCGGTCTAACCACGCTCCAATGAGTTTTCTTCCTTGTTGTTAAGGCAGAATGCCCCTATTTCCGCTAGACCCTTTCTAACTCTGAGCTGCCGGAGGAGCAATAGGAAAACAGAAGCTCCAGGGTGAGCATCCAACATATTGAACGAAAACTGGGTGACCAAAGCTGACGAAGCTTGGCTTGGGCGGGTTCCCATTCCGGAATGCATCTACGTGACACTTTTCTGAATGGCAAAGGCTCAAGTTGCAGACGCCATAAGCCTGTGGACCTGTTCGTAGTGGTATCTGTCACGAATGCGATGAGCAAAATACCTGCCTTTGGAATCAGCCGCCAAAAACTCCTGATATTGCTCCCGCGGAAAGCCGAAGTACCGATAAATGTCACCAGTACGAAACTTCAGATACAGCAAACGGTCGCTATGAAGATACGCTGCCGCCTCGAAGACGCTCGACTCCACAGGAACCCAGTTCATCGAGTTGTCCTGGAACCATTCTCACAAAATTCGGCTATTTTGGCCTTTTGGATCTCAAACTCCACTCTGTGCATCCAAGCGTCCAGTGCATGGCTACGACATTGCCCAAACGTCTCCAGATCGTGTGTGGAATTTTTGATAATTAGGGACCTGTATGGAGTGAAGGTGGGCACAGCACCCTCACCACCACCCGAAGGCTCCGGGTGACTGTAAGCAGCTACAACCAAACGAAACTAGTTATTAGAACGGTGAGGGTGGGATTCGAACCCACAAGCCCCTCTGGCGCTCTGTAACTTGCAGACTCTTCGTTGCCGGGATTGCCATATTTGCCACGGCTGCCGTCGCGCATTGCCCAAAATTGCTCGACAAATCCACCTGCCCCTGCCACCCTTGTCCAACGACCTCAGCGTTGCTTCGATTGAGTCTACAGAACGCTGTTCTACCATCCGATCGCTCGGGCGGCTTGCTGCGATCGGTCGAAAACTGGGGCGCTTCGAAGCGCCTTTAAGGAGATAGATGGGGGTTTATCTTCGGTGGCTGGATAAGCACGAACGTCAGCATGCTGAAAACTCGCCTTTAGGGCTGATTCTGTGCAGCGAGAAGAATCATGAGCGGATCGAGGTCTTAGAGCTGAATAGAGGAGAGATCTGTGTGGCCGAATACCTCATTGTAGTGCGCCGTGATCTTCTCCCTGGACCTTCTCACGATCTTTTGCGGCGAATTTCTCAGATTCACGATTTGTGAGCGGCACCCCCGGAGCCTTGCCGGGAGAACGCGTTCGAGTTGCGAGAGAGAAGCCAAAAAAGCTGTGGGGGGACGAATGACGCTCCGGCACAGCGTCGCCATGCCGGAGGGTTGTAGCCGATTTTCTTCGGAGCCAACTCCGTCGCATCGGCCTTGGGCATCCGCTCGGGCGCGACCCCTTGCGGACCTTGATGCCAGCAAGCCGGGCTAAGCCGGCAAACAGTATTGGCCATCAGCCTGCACGATCAAACCTCGTTTGCAGGCTGCGGCGATGGCCAGTTGCGCGCTGCGCCTCGAACACTCCGTGAGTGTCATGATTTGCTCGGCGAAGTTGGTTATATCGGGCCTTTGCTCCCAGCTCGGCCAGGGCCTGCCGAACATCAGCCGACTCTACTTTACGGCGCGCTCGGCAACGACTATGGCTTTGACGGTTCGCCTTGTCGAGAACCAGAGCGCTGCGGAGTCGAGCTGAAGCAGCCGCGGCGGCTGCGGAGCCGCGTATCGAAAGTGGCACCGCAGTTTCGACGGTATTAAACTGGGGCGACGGTCGGGTCAGCAGAACATAGCTGTCTCCCACAGCGTCCAGAGCACTGGAGCCGCGGAATGCGCTGCCGATTTCGTAACGGCCGATCGATTTGCGCACGTGATGCACCACGATCAGCGCAGCGCGCGAAGCTCGCGCAAGGTGCAACACACGTGGTAAGGCAGAGGTCTGCAAAACCTCGACACCCCAGTTCGATCCTGGGCCTCCAAGCGCCTTTCGCAGAAGCGTTTGCCGAGAATGCAGCCTTCTTCAGGCAAAGGTCTGCGGAACCTTTTGCATCGCATGGTCGTGATGAACAGTAGATGTTCACGACCTCTGCCTGATGAGGTTTTCGCACGCGATTTGGCACGCTTGTTTCAACAGCTGGCCGTTCTACGCCGCACGTTCCCGTCAAGGGTGCATCGTTTCGTTTTGATTGAGCGTCCTGCACATCAGAAGCATCGGGCAGCATACCCGACTTTACGTCCAAACGGATTTCCTCTACCGTTTCCCGTCACCGGCGATCTATCCGGCAACGGAACCGTTACCTTCCAAGAACGCCCTTCAAGAGCAGTGAAAAGACGCGATTACGCGGAAATGTAAATGAGCAGAGTGCTCCCACTCAAGATCGCCATTGCACAAATGAGAACGTTTGCACAATTATGCCGCTCGGCCTCGATATTCTCCGGTACCAAGGAGATCTCCCAAATGGTCACTAGGACGCCAAGATCACTCATCAAGTGCCGACCGCTGTGTTCGAACGGTTTCGGACTTGCAGGAGGCCCGGACATCGAATTCGTGGAACCAGATATTGTCCAGCAATGGCGGTCCCAAACCCCGGATCGACTAGCCGCCCAAGCGTTTGCCGCCGCGACGGGCACAGGTTGCGACGCCCCGCAGTGTCCGAACAAAGACTATCCCCAGCCTGATCCATACGACTGGCGATGGTACCAAAGCGACAAATTCTCCGGCCTAGATAAGGCCCGTTCCTCGATTCAGAATCCTCAGAACCGGATAACCATCGCTCATCTCGACACTGGCTACAAAGACGAACACAGCTTGTCGCCTCAATTCCTGGATACAACTCGTCAGCGGAACTTTGTCGATTCCGAACGTGCAAACGATGCCCGGGACCTAGCAGACGAAGGAGGCACTATTGGACATGGAACGGGTACGCTGAGCATCCTCGCTGGCAAGACTTTCGGATAGACATTCGTTCAGTTTCGATCGCTAGATTAGGTCTTCGCCCACGTGTATACTACTGAACTGTTGCCTTAACTTAACGAAGTTGTTTGTGTTTCCACATGGATGCGGAAAAAATAGCTCAAGACCAATGGAAAGCCGCTCGAGATTCAGGCGCCACTGCGACCAAGATTGCGATTGTGCTGTTCGCTGCTCTCATCATCTCTTGGATGGGCATGTGGTCGAACGTTAACAAGTACCGAGCTGCGGTAGCCTCGAGGCTTCGACTGGAGCGAAAGAGCGAGGCGTCCGGAGTCAGTCCTTCGATCTTAGGACCGGCTGTCCGAGGATTGCTGACAGTCAGAGCTCAAAAGGAACCTAATAAGGAAAAGCTAAAGCAGACAATCGAATTCGCGAACCAAGTCGCAAAGGACCCCAATGCCATATTGAGAACCCTTTCCGAAAGTGATTGGCGCAGGAGCATGCTGTCAGACGCGATAACAAACGTCTCTCACGCATTAGGTGTAGAGCGACAACACGCCGTGGGAAGATTCCAGGTAAGGCGCGCATCCGCAGAGAAAACGCCATTCAAGCTGCTGGGTCTTGACTTCACGGTAGACGGTTTCTGGGCATGGATCGTCTGGCTGCTCTTTTTTTCGGGAGGAGTCCTATATCTGTGGACCGCTCGCTTAGGTTTGATCAGACGATGTGGGCATGTTTGGAAACTGCTGCATACGGACTCAAAAGTGACAGAAGAAGATACCCGCAAGTTGGCTGACAGCCTTCCCATTTGGATTAGGCCGTTGCCCGGTTCTGAACCATGGACAGCTGTCCTGACGAACGGCGCCACTGCGGATTTGATTTTAGAGCCGCTGAGCATTTTATGTGTGGCTTTGGGGTTTGTGTGTTTAGGCCTGAGCGTGCCAGTTGTTCGTTTGGCTCTGGTATCAACTTCGCTGTTAGAAACTGGTGGCCCCTTAGGCCTTGAGCCGATCATTCACGGGTTCACATTGTGCCTTCTTGCTGGCCTGACGTTTGGAACATTGCTGATTTGGATCGGTACCCCAACGGTCCAAGTGCTGGCCGAGAGATTGTCAAGGAACCGAGGCCAACACGATTTCGTAGAGCTTGAAAGTCGGCGTGCTTGGATCGCAGCTTTGGTCGCGGCATGCGGTACGGCGTTCTTTTTGCTGCCCCGATGCACGCAGGAATTGTACGTTCGATGGTGAGAAAGCCGCGATTTCGACAATGGACGAGCGTCCGCAGGCGAAAACGCCGTCCAAAGTTTCAGGGCGGCAAGCTCGACCAAGGCTTCTACATGGACGCCGGCGAGCGAATACATTACGTGCCAAGCGGCGGACGAGCTCGCTCCATTACTAGCGGCTTGGACGTCGAACCGTGGATCGGTAAATTTGATGAAGAGACACTGCAGCAGGTTGATCCGAGCGCCCTGGTGCCATTTGTTCGAATGGGTGTCGCGAAGCAGCTACGGGGCTTAATGCATCGACCGAAAAGCAGCATGCGAACTCCACTACTTAGCAAGCCGGAGAGTCAACGGCGGTATCGAACTGCCTTTGAACTGACTCGTTCAGCGATTCTCTTGAACGCGAATCGACGTGAACGCGCCGGCAAACTGCCAAACCTTCAGCTCTATGACCTCATGGCAGCGATCGCCATGAATGCTCAGTCAGAGAAGCTTACTGAAGAAGCAAGAGCGATGCTCTCAAGTGTCCACCCGGAGAAGCCAATGAGAAATCCACCGCTATCACGCAACTCTGGAGCTACTACCGCAGACGTCGTGAGGCACAGTCGTCATTCCAAGCGAAAGAATAAAGGATCGTTTTGGGATCGTCGCGAAAAGCGCTTACTCAACTTCCGTCTACAGCGGCTTGGTAGCGCGCTAGCGCTCCAAGGCCAGTTAGAGTCGGCTCGTTTACCGTTCGTTTCACCCAAAGGCACCTGGAACGCCGCGATTGCATCCAACCCAGATGCAGCGAACAGCATTCACGTGGTAGAACGTGTCCGAGTCGTTGGTCATCGGGCACCGCGACGCCGCAGATGGCGTATTCACAAAGACCGTCAGGTGTAGAATACGCTCGGGATCGGGCATCTTCTAGTGTCAGGATACCGCCGTCGCCGGCGGGGAATGTGCGTTCGAATCGCACTGTTCCGATCCCTTGTTCGTTTCTTGGGTGTCATCTGTGGTGACACACCGTCCAACTTAGGAGGAGGACAAGGAGGCAGACACGTCTCGTCGAGACTCGCCTTGGTCTCCGGAGATGAGATCAAGGACACAACGATTCCGTACAACCCTGTATGCGCTGACCGTTTTCTTTCGCAGATTTCGACGGCAAAACCGCTGCATGGCTGGCGTTATCTCAATGGTTTTGCGCACGTGGAGCCAGAAACAATCAGGTTCTTGCTCATTTACCGAGCTCATATAAGAAGGCCATCGGGTGCTTCCGCAAGACGTCACTGCGAGCTTTCAACAGCTTGCTTCGAGCTGAAAGAATGCCACCCAAGGTTACGGGGGCACCAGCGGCGGTCATTACGCCCGCAATCGCGTTTGCGGGCGGATAAACGAAGCCCGCAAGTGAGCCCGTCGCAGCCAAGAACGTGATAATCACATCCTTCGAGAATACAGCCTGGACCCACTCTGCCCGCAGCTCTTCCTTAAGCTGACGAAGATCATCAGCGTTTTCCTCATCAAATTGACGCTGGAGTTCCTTGACATCCGATTCAGTCATTGAATGATTGGCGAGTTTCTTGACTTGTGTCTCGACTCGCTCTACATATCGATGCCGCAGGTCCCTAACACTGTGACCTGTCTCAGTGGCCTCGCGCTTTCGGAACGCGACTAGCTGATCAAGAGTTATAGCATCGACATCGATCATTGATAGTCTCAAGCTCACCAGTGCCTCTTTCCGTCGTAAGAGCCTCAAAGTGCCATCTACAAGTTTGTCCCGCGCAGAGCTTTCGCTGTCTTGCTCTCCTAAAAGCCCTGCCAAACCTGCATACGCTTGAGCTCGATCGGTTACGCGACTGCGAGTGGCACCTGCGCAGCAGTCGGCCAAGATCCCCATTACTGTGAGACCGGCTTGCGAGCTCATCGGGTAATCGCTGTTTGGCAATAGAGCGCCGGCCAGTTTCGATTCCATTAAAACATTCCAGGTGTCCGGTAGAAATTTCTGAGGATAGATCTCGTACGGATCGGTTCCCCGGTACAGGAAGACTTCTGGCAATTTCGGTCTTGTCACTAGATCTTCTATCCGCAAATGTGCCTGTTTCTTTTCATCCTCCGAGGGGAAATGATTAACACCAATTATCTCGATCGCCTCAGCAATCTTGGGATCACCATATTGAGCCTTATAGCCAGGGTCTGGAACGATAAACTCGAGCTGGTCCCATAGCAGAAGAGCGCGCTTCAACAGCCGTTCACCGGCAATGTGCCAAGTGGATAGTTCCGTATGCGGATAGTAAACTGCACTGCGCATCGGTCAGCTCCTCTAAGCGAACCAGCCGATGAGCATATCACAAAACAGTAGTTTGAAGCCTATGCGCGTTGCGGCCGTTACACAGGGGCAACGCGGATTGCAAGGCAGTTAGCCGAAATGATGAGGCGGTGCGTTCAGGACTCGCTCAATCGAACCCTCATCTCAGCAGCATTCTCGTAGTCCTCGGTAGTGGTCGGATTCCTTGTTTTGTTGAGCAGGAACACCTGTGGTCGCCAAGCAAAACGAGAGCGGGCGTGTGCATCTCCGATACTGCTGGGGAACTGTGATTCTGCGAAATCAGAGTTCGAGGGAGCCTCACCTCGTAAGAGGAATCTTAGGCACCACAGCATCGTCGGTGGTGTTTTTAACAGCCCGCAGAACCCTTGTGATACATTGTTCTCCCGAGCCGCCGTTCGACTTGTATGCGGACCGGCTCAAAGAAGGAGATTCGGCATGCCGCATATAAAGCTGACCGACAATGCCAGCGTTGATGTAGACCTCGACCCCAGTCCAGCATCACTCTTCGCCAAATATGTACTTGATCGGAAGGAAATTGAGATCTCTCCCGAAGGGGCACAGAATTTGGCGAATACCCAGCAAGGAGGTACCCGTGAAGTGAAAGATCTCGCATCGCAGTCCCTTCAACTTTCGTTTAAGCAGTCGGTGCCACTGGGAACAAGTAATCACGAACTGTCAATTGCTGCTAAGGCGAGTGGGACGATTTCTGTTGCGCAAGGAAAGGCGCTGTTTGATAAAGAGCTCTCTGAAAAGATTACCTTACCCTCGGACCAGAAGTACTTTTCGACATCTTTCAAGGCGAGTCTCGATACAGACTTCACAAATAAAGTCGGTGACCTGAGATTTGGATTTGGGGCCGGCACTGATTGTACGTTGACCAGCTCGCAGCCAGTGAACGATCCTGATCCTCTGGTTTCCAGCATTCAACTTGCACTGAAAAACTTCACGATTCCGGCGGATCTCGAGGACATCAAGGCTATGCCAGCCTTGAGTGTCGCCTCCGTCGAGGGCAATGGATCAATCGAATTCGCCGTGGAAATCGATGCGCCGATTACCCCATATTCTCTTGCTTCCGTTGCCACAGGTACTTCGGGTGTTGGAATCTCTGTCAGTGCTGCGGCCAAGCTTGGTGTCCAGATTGCACCATCGATTACGGGCGGCTACAAAGTTCAGGTGACAAAACTCGACAACGACAATGTACTGCTCGCGTATTCGGCGAAACGAGGGGAAAAACTTGAAGTGACGTTCACCGAGTCCGCTGGCATTTCAGCATCTGTGGCAGGAATGGATCTGATTCAGCAATTTCTCAGCGCAGTGATTCCGGATACAAAGCTGCCCGAAAATGATCTCAAAAAGCTGAACATCGGTACAGACGAGATTAAAACCATCTCAAGCGCAATCAAGGGCGGTATTCAGAAGAGCCTGCAACTCTCGTTGCAGGAACAACTAAACGAATCTAGCGAGCGTGGCACGGCATTTCTCTACCGAATTACGCTGAGCTCTTTAGACGACGACGCCAAGACAGCCGTAAATAGAGCTCTTGATTGCGACCTGACACTCATTGAAGGGAAGAAAGCTCTCAAGGGGATTACGCCGGTTCGCAGTATTGTCAGCAAAACGAGAGAAAGCTCTCGGGCGCTAAAGCTAAATCTGTTCGCGATTCTGAATGCCGGTACTTTTCACGACTACATACAAAAAGTTGAGTGGATAACGGATGCCGATACGGGTGACATAACTCTAATTGACACTCTAAGTGCTAGCCAAGTCGGATACAAGATCGATAACCTCGCGAAAGATCCGCAAAAGCTCCGGCATGTGATAGCCGACGGCGAAGTTGCCACCTGCGTCTATAAGGCCAGCAAGACTGGCTACCAACCCAATATCACTACCAGCTTTTGGGCCTTCGATCTGAACCAAACGGGAACGGTGCCGCTCCTTCGTTCCTATCTAAACGTCGCGCTAGCCATGAACCTGATTGATAGCGACACTGCGAAAGCAACCATAGCAGCTGCACACGTTCCTTTGCGAAGAACGATCTTCAACGCTGAGGTGAAATTGGATGATTCGCTAGTCGATAAGCTGTTCTTCGATAGCACTGGGCACGCCCGCAAAAAAGATGAATACGAGCAGCTTGGGCGTGAAGCAATGCTCAACACTTTGCCCCCGGACCTCGACCCAGACATCCTCAGCGCACGACAAGACGCACTAAGAAACGACCAGCTTTGGAAACAAATGGCCAATGCTGGATCGTTCCAAAACGTAGCGGCCGTTTTGAAGCCCTTCTTTGGCAATTCCGCAAAATTCAACGTTATCGCGGGAGACATTTACGGTGACTACATCATCATTGAGTGGTGGGCAACTGCCATGGCGGGCGTAGCTGGTCCTTTGGAAACCTTGCGGAGAACGACGATCACTGACCCGCATAACAACACGTTAAGCAAGCTTCGCGGACACCTGAACAATCAGCTCCGGAGTGCGATCAGCAATGCACATGACCGGTTCAATGAGCCCTGGGGTTTGGTCGTGATGGATCTAGCATCCGGCCGTGCGGGCGCGGCCACATTGACGATCTCTAGTCCCGGGATCACCGCCACTTTCACTCGAAAACCGGCTCAGGCCGAAGTAGCTGCCCGGGCGGGATCAAACATTTGAATCGAACATTTGAATTGAATACTAGCCCCAATACACCGTGGTGAGAGGTTTAAGTTCGAATCCGGTACTGATTATCACGATCAGGTTCGTGCAGGTTCGTGCACAAATTTCAACTGCGCAATTTCAACGGGCGTGCGACACAATGGTTCCCTTCCCGTACCACTCCCTCCAACGTGCTTAGATCGTCAAAAGTTTGCGCTTCCTCGAGACTGCCAGGGGCCAACTTCTGGCCGATGGCCAGTGCCTCTTGAAAATACCTCTCCACGGCTCGATCCACATCGTGATTATTAGACGCTAGGCGAGCCGCGTGCACCGCTAGATCGCCTAACAGGTCAAGGATTGCTGCCGCGCTTGGACGAGATTGCCGCACATCATTGAATCTTCACCCCACTTGCGAAGCAGATCTATAATGCACTCTTCCCGCTGCGTGTGACTGCTCGATCGCTTTCGCAAACTCCGCGTCCGCATCTTTGCAAATCGCCGGGCATAATCGACGGACTGGGCCAGCTCGTATCGAAGCCAGGGGGGCCAGCAGACTGGATCGCTTGACCTGAGCTGCTGGTTCAAGCACGCCAGCCTTCAGCGGAAAGAGTTGAACTTCCACTATTCTCGACAGTCAACGAAGGGCTCTTTAGAGGAGCTTATTGTATTACTTTGCCGAGCATGGGTGGTCGGGCGACGCCTACGTGTATAGGCCCCGTTTTCGTTTTCGCATGTTGACAGGCATTTGCATGTTGGGCGCCATTGTTCGGCCCACTCCATCTGGGTTTTCCCGCGTTCACTTTCACACTGCCCGTTTAGCACCAGAAGTGCTGTCGTCAATGACGAAATACTCTAGTGCCAGGTGCTTGGCCTTGAACAGCCCTTCGGAATGCGAGTATCCCGATCGCCCAACGCGCTGTCCAACTGCTGTTGTGTTATCACTGCAGCAGTTAGATCGGCTCCGTGTAGTTGTGTGCCTTTGAGATCCGCTTCATCAAAGTTCGCCGCATACAACTTCGCATGTCTGAGGTTCGCACTCGTCAAGTCTGAAAATCCGAAGTATGCCCATTCCAAACGCATACCCACAAGATAAGCATTTCGCAGATCTGTCGTATTCAGATCAGCCGAGGCGTCGGGCTCGTCCCGTTCCACTATCTTCCGCCTCCGGCCTATCACGTTGAGAGCCGCTTCGACGTCCAGAGGAACATATTCTCGCGGAGTCGAATCCTGTCGTGCTGCCTGTTTGCGAACGATCGCAGAAAGAATATCCATGATACGCCAGTAGTCGTCCCTGGGCTCCGCGCTCCTGAGGAGAATGCCGAATCCGTAGATGCCGCCCACCCGCTCCAACTCTTCTTTACTCCCGATTTGTTCCACTGCCTTGATGAATGACTCTGACCGACGGGTTCGCACAGATAATCTGAAGCTGCGTATCGTGAAAATGCCGGCAATGAGTGCACCGATACCCGCGTAAAACTTAAGGGTGGTATCGCGGAGGTCACTCATAAGCTTTACAACATCACATTGCGCCGTTTGTTTAGTGGAGCGAAATGAGTCACATTCTTCCGCGGCCCAGCGCGGCGCCCGTTCGAGCGCGAAGAGTGCCGTCGAGAAAAATATAACGACGAGGATCCCCATCACATTTTCGATTCTTTCGACTGAGAAGCGAGGTGTAACTCCTCGGAACACAGCCGTCTTGATACGCTGCATAAAACTCCAAAGCGAGCAGTTTTGCTGAAAAGCGTTAAGCCGCTAAGAATGTGCTTAACGGAACCATTGAAGCATGACAGAGGCAAAAAACGCTCGCCTCACGATTTCAAGAAGCCCAAGCCCCGGCGCTTGACATTGCAGTGGGCAGGCCGACTCCGTGCCTCAGAAGTTGCGGCCGCGTGCAGCGGACCAGCACAAAACAGCTCACAATTGTAAGCCTTTGTTACCGTCACTTATGCTAGACCATTCAAGAAACGGGAGGGATCTCTATGCCGGAGGACGGCCCTGATCACGACACCCCCGACCACGATGTACCGGATCGAGACGCTCCTGACCACGATGTACCGGATCGAGACGCTCCTGATCGAGACACATCCGATCGCGATGCGCCTGAACCCGATGCACCTGAGCCGGATACACCTGAACCGGAAGCACCTGTACAAGATGCTCCGCAATCGGATGCGGCAGACTCGGACGCACCTGAGACGGATGCCGATGAAGCAGATCGGGCTGAAACAGATGCACCTGAAGCGAACGTCGACTCTTCAAACGGGACCTCTGCAACCCGGGGTCAAGGAGTAAGCGACGCCGCAATGCAATTAGCAACCGACTATCAATCACGTGGTGTGTCTTACGGCATGGGAGGCGATGCTTCGGAAGGAGGAGACACATCGGACTGCAGCCATTTCGTAAATGATGCTCTGCAACGGGCAGCGGTGGATGTGCCGTACGTGACCACTGCAACGATCAGTGCGAATGAACACTACAAGGAAGTTTCCGCGGGGAAGCGCGGGCTGGCGATGTAATCGTCCAAGGCGCTCACATGGGCGTGTTCACGGGTGAAACAGACGCGAACGGGCATCCGATGGAAGTGCAAATGGGGAATCACGGGGCTAAAGATGCTCCTTGGGGCCGGGCGGATGGTTTCCAGATGAAGGCGCCATGCGATTTTTCCGTCCTGTGCCTTGATGATCCGACTATCCAGAGCACATCAACGCGTGCGGCCTCACGATGCGAATGAGCTTGTAAGCGGCTCGCCTCGCCCACCAAAGTAGAAACAAGGCATCTGCCCCAGGACTTTCAATCACACAGGGGTCCGCGAAACATTACGTTCTATTGCCAACCATACATTCTTCAAGTTCCAAACCCGCAGGATGCCAGCTTCGAAAACTTAAGATCGGATGAATTATTCGTACGCAAAATATCCGTATTGCGAAACGACGCAGGACCAATTGAGCCCGGAACAGCGGCTGTGCAGCTGATAAGGGCGCGATTTACATATCTGTGATATGTTTTGCTGAGGTAAGGATGACCCAGGATGCGGCTATTGAGCATGTGGCTATATCAGTTCAACCTTTTTCTAAAATGGTCGTCGATACCAGCTCTCTTTTGGTTATTGTGCTGGTTCTTCGCTGCAATCTCTGACGAGCTAACTCCCACAAATTTCAAAGACCTGCGTGTGCTTTTTTGGCCTATAGCCTTGATCGCTGGAGGCCTCTTGCTGCTGAAGCTGCTCGGGCCCAATCCCACGGATCGTGACATTCCACTGAGAGTTGATCGAGCGATGATCGGACTTGCTTTCGCCAACATTGCCATCGCATTACTGGCGATTTGGGCTGCGAAGCTAATCAACCCCCAACATCAGTTTCGATCTCCACTGTTGGAGCTATGTAACCGACTAACAAAGAACTTCTAGCCTACAAACATGTGCACAATGGTGAGAGCCTCATTATTCCTCGTCTTAGTCGCCTCGCCGTACGCATCCTCGCAGACGGCGACGTTCGATGGTGTTTCCGGAATCTTCATGCCGGGATCTTCGTTGACCATCTCTGGTACGAATTTCAAGTCTCCGAAAGTGACGCTTCGCTCGCTCAATGATGGCAGCAAAAGTCCCATCGATCTATCGGGCAAGAGTAACGATGATAAGGCATTTACAATCACTCTGCCTCCGATCCTTGATCCAGGTTTTTACTACTTCACGTTCGGTGATCAAGTGATTCCCGGCAGCATTGACGTCGAACCGACCAAGCTTACTCTGAGTTCGGTCCATCCGACCACCGTATATCGCAGCGACACAGGGTCGTTCAACTTCGACGTTATTGGAGACGGTTTCTCGCCGACTGCGACAGATGATCAGGTTCTGATTGACGGCTATAACATTTACCCAACACCTGTTACTGACAGCGATCAGTGCCCGGCAGCGAAGCCCTGCATATCGGTCGAAAAGGACCATCACACAATTCACATTTACAACTATCAGCCAAAACACAACCGTGTAGTGAATGTCGGGCTGCGGGTTGGCAATACCACTGCACAAGGTACTCAGAAGCTTGTCTTTGCTGTCGTATCGAGCGGTGTCATTCTTGTGTCGACCCTTGTGCTCACGACGCTGCTGTTCTGGCTCGTGACAACTGTGGTACGCCGCGGTTTAGCGAATAAGCGCTTGGGCCAACGGCGGCTAAACCTTCTCGAAATATTCATTTTTGATCCGGAAACAAACAGTTATAGCCTCTCTAAGCTTCAGCTGTTGCTGTTCTCTCTAACGTTCATCTTTGGCTACTTGTACGTACCGTTGTCACAACTGCTGGTGCAGTGGCAACTTACTCTGCCCGATGTCCCGAATACCATCGCCGGCGTTCTGGGTATAAGTGGCGGCACTGCGGTCGCGTCGGCTGGACTAAGTTCAGCACGTGGCAGTAAAGGCGCCGGCCTTCAACAGCCTACAGGGGCCGATCTAATTAGCAGCGGCGGCGTAGTTGTACCGGAGCGATTTCAGTTTTTTGTTTGGACGATTATCGGCTGTGCGGGATTCGCCGCCGTACTGGTCGCCCAAGATCCTGCGAGCGTGGGCAAATTTCCCGATATTCCGGCGGGTGTGCTCTACATCATGGGAATCAGCGCAGCAGGTTACTTAGGTGGCAAGGCAACGCGCAAACCTGGACCGGTCATCGAATTGATTGGCCTCCAGAGTCGCACTAGCAGCCCAACACTTTTCATGCTGACTGTGCAGGGCAAGAATCTTGATAGCAAGGGGCGCTTCTTGGTAGATGAAAAGGAGTTGGGGTTCGTGTCCCCCGATAACCGCGAAGTTTACAAGATAAAGCCTGAACAAAAGCTCGTTGAGCCCACGATCGACGCGGGCGCACCCGATCCCGACTTTGCGAAACAATTAGTCATTACCATTGCAGACCCAAGAATCGATCTTTCGAAAGGCGATCACCTTTTCCGGATCGTCAATCGTGACGGTCAGTTTGCCGACTACTCCTTCACGGCGGCTCCGCCGCAGATTAACTCCATCTACCCCAAAGATCAGGAGCCCTCAGACCCGAGCGACCGAACTCTGAAGTGGCTTCCCGCAGGAGATACCGAGAGAACGGTTGTGATTCGTGGCGCGAACTTCTCAGAGGGATGCTCCGTGACGTGGAAGGGGCAGGCAGACGCGAATTTTTGTGATCCAACAAAGGCGAAGTTAACGGAAGCGGACGGGACAGCGCTGGAACTAGGCTTGATCCCCGGCAAGCCCGGCGTAGCGCTGCTGAACATAACCACTCCGACGAACTATGTTACGGGTGCGACGGTAAACGTCGGTGACTTACCTCCGGGGACGAAAACGGAAATTCCGACAAACGAAAACCCGAAATCTAATCAGGAATCAACTCCTGAAAGCTCACAAGTCCCCGAGCCGACCGGACCTGGTGGGTCTGGTGCTCCGGCGGCCGGGCTCGGAGCTGGCTCACCGCACTAAGCGTACAACATCAGCGATTCAGACGTCCTTAATCTCCGAACTGGGCAGGGCAGTTGGTTGAATACATGCTGGAAAAAACATCTTTGAAATGCCTCAATAATCGCGGCGCTGATCGGTGCTGGCGCAGTTGGCTTAGGCTGGCTCGTAACCTACCTTCTGCAACAACATGCGAAATCACTCGAAGAACGCAGAGCATTTCTGCTCAAGCAGATGGAGGAATTCTATTATCCGCTACTAGCGCTAGTACAGAAGAAAATTGACGTTCAGAAGATGCAAGATGAGCGATTGGCCGGCGAAAACGGAGCAACGCATTACTGGCGATTTGGGCTGCGAAGCTAATCAACCCCCAACATCAGTTTCGATCTCCACTGTTGGAGCTATGTAACCGACTAACAAAGAACTTCTAGCCTACAAACATGTGCGCAATGGTGAGAGCCTCATTATTCCTCGTCTTAGTCGCCTCGCCATACGCATCCGTCGCAGACGGCGACGTTCGATGGTGTTTCCGGAATCTTCATGCCGGGATCTTCGTTGACAGCCCTCCGGTTCGCCGACCAACATCGAACGACGGTAGCTGGGATGGTCTTGGTGGATCCCTCCATCCCCGACATAGATGCGGTCGGGAAGCGCGTCGCGCCGAAGTTCGCGGCGTTCGGCGACGCGGCGCCCAGGGCGGATGTGGAGCAGCTGCGCCATTGTGCTGCGGGGCTTCGGAGCGGCGCACTGCAACGCGGCACGCCAGGGTTCGACCAGTGCACGCCCAGCCGGAGCCTGACGCCTTGGCACGCCTGTCGGAGCGCCTTAGACAGCTCAATGCCGATCCCGCTAGGTTACTCACCCAGGCCTCAGCAATTGAAAAGGTCCCCTTAGCGGGCGCGAGGTGATGATCCGCAGCGCCGCTACGGCGACATGCCATTGATCGTACTGACCGCAGGCCAACACCCGATGCCGCCGAATGTGCCCGCCGGATGTGCGTGAAGAGGCGGCTCAGTATTTCCGGACTCTCGCGTTCGGACATCACGCTTATCCTGCGCTATCCACGTGCGGACGCAGCCAGCAACGGCGAAGCCGGCCGTAAGCTCGACTTACGATGGTTGGCCAGCGAAAAGTTATGCCAATTCCAAGATTCCAAGCGCACAGGCGACACCAACAACGAGGTGACGGCAATTTCCGTGGTGAGAAATGTCCCGTGATAACCCGTGATTTCGGTACTCTGAAACGGCCCAGTTCGGCATTTTGTTTTGGCCCACCCTTGAGAGCGAACGGGTACTCTGATTCGGGCACAGCCCGAAGCGGAGGAGCTCGTTGGAGTGGAGAGCCAAGGTGGAGTTGTTCGAACAGATACGTCGAGAGTACGAGTTCGGTATAGGAACGATTGCCGGAGTCGCGAAGAAGCTGGGAGTGCACCGGCGGATGGTGCGCGAAGCCATCGCGCAGTGCGTTGCCGAAACCGCGCAAGAAAATGGAGCGGCCACGCTGGAAGCTAAAGCCGGCGGTAGAGTTCATTGACGCGATCTTGGAAGTAGACCACAAAGCGCCACGTAAGCAGCGGCACACGGCGCACCGGGTGTGGGAGCGGCTTCAGAATGAGTTGCCCAACTGCAAGATCGGCGAACGGACAGTTCGCCAGTACGTCCACAATCGAAAACTGGCGCTGGGGCTGATGGAGCGCGAGACATGCGTGCCACAGAGCTATGCCTGGGGTGCGGAAGCGCAGATCGATTGGTACGAATCGTATGCCGATTTGTGTGGTGAGCGGACGAAGCTGCAAGTCTTTGCGATGCGCAGCATGGCCAGTGGAGCTGCGTTTCACCGTGCTTATCTGCACGCTGCGTATTCCGACGATGTGAATGAAGCGTTCCGACGATGTGAATAAAGTCGGAGCGAAGCGACGCTGGCACTTAGATGATGGCTGAAATTATTCACATGAGTCAATAGTTTTTGTGTTTGGAGCCGGGATGGGACTCCCCACCATTTGTCAATGCCCGAAAGTTGGGGAGTTGCCGAATGAGTTGTTTGAGGTAGCGCACTCGGCCACTCGTCGGAGTGCGACTTGGAATCGGCAGGAATCAGGCACTGCATGCGCCCTGACCTGCATTGAGTTGTTTCTGCGAACGGCGCATCGGGTCATAAGTAGTCTGGTTCTTGAGCATCGAGATAAGAACCGAGAGCAGACGATCTCCGATGCCGCGTAGGGCTCGCCCGTGTGAATGACCGGAGGCTCGCAGTCGATGATAGTGCTGGCGGCTGTAATCATCTATTTGCACGCTGATACGTGACCAGTGGTACAGCGCTTCGCGTAATCGACCATTGCAGCCGTAACGCATAACGACCTGCTTCTTTTTGCCGCTTTGGCGGGTAACGGGAGCGATTCCAGCGTATGACCGTAAAGCATGATAATTCCGTTCGGATAGCGGCTGCGAGGCTTCAGCGAGGATTGTTGCAGCTACGACTCGGCCTACGCCTGGGAACGAGCGAAGCACTTCTACATCGCGCTCGTGACCTTCACCGCCCTCAGCGATCACAGTCATTTCATCGAGTACTGCCTCGATGCGCTTGCCGACTTCAATTCGCTGCTGGTGCAACAGCTTCAATCGGGCGATGATCAACAGACAACACTCGCTAGCAGCTTCCGCGGTTCCAGCAGAAACTGGCAACGGTTTCACTTTCAGCTCAGTCAGAACCTGCTCCGCCGAGAGGCGCCGAATGCGAAATCGACTGAGCAGCTGTTGGACTTTGACTTCTCGCATTTTGGACCTTTGTGCCGGGAGTGGGGCCATCTGTAGGAGATCCCAAATCCATGGTTCGTCAGCTGCTGGGCTGAGACGAAGCAGTTGCGGATAATAACGATGGATCTGATCCCGAAGCTGATTCGTTAAACGAGACCAGTCCTGTTGCATATCGTGCTCTAGTCGGGACAGTTCGCGAATGCGGATGACGAGTGGCTCAGCGTTCTCGACCCGCCGAAAACAATGCATGTCGGTACGAAGTGAATCTGCGAGTACAAAGGCATCGCGGCTGTCATCCTTCGCACCGGCAACCGTGTAGCGATCCCGAAAGCGATCCAGCTGCTTTGGATTAATCGAGAAGACACTATAGCACCGGTCGAGCAGAGCCTCAACGATTGCGCCTCGAGGGACTTCGATGCATACGGCAAGCCGATCTGCGTCGTGGCCGGCCTTCTGAATAATCCAGTCCAGGAAGTCTTGAATGCCGGGCCCACTATGGCTTACATTCCGCTCTGAAACCTTTCTGCCGTTGGCATCCAACAGGCAGATCCTGTGTTCCTCAGTGGCCCAATCGATGCCCAAAAAGAATAGAAACTGCTTATCCAATCTTTCACCTCCAGTGCTCATATCTCGGCCGGCCGTGGTGAACATCGCCCCTGTACTGGCGCTCTTCGGCGCAAACTCCCCACTGGATGTTGCCACGAGCCACTTCGCCAGGGCGCAGCTCCCATCCAGGCGTTACAACGCTGGGGTACAGGGTGGCACTCCTGACGAGTGGCCGAGTGCGCTACCTCAACAACTCATTCGGCAGCACTTTGAAGGGTACAGGGGCGTGGGGCAAGGACGGCGGTGTGAGTGCCTTGCCCCACCTCAGCACTGTAGAAACCGCTTTCAATCGTCCTCCTCGGGTTTGCGCCCGCGTTTCTTGCGCATGGATTCGCCGTTGAGTTCGATGCGGTAAGCATTGTGAACCAGGCGATCGAGAATGCTGTCGGCGAGCGTGGGATCACCGATCTGTTCGTGCCAGTGGGCGAGCGGCAACTGCGAAGTCAGGATCATCGAGCGGCGCTGATAGCGGTCATCGCAAAGCTCCAGAAAATCGCGCCGTTCACTATCTTTGAGCGGAGCCATCGCGAAGTCATCCAGGACCAGGATGTCGATGCGTGCGAGCTTGGTAAGTTGACGGCCGAAGCTTCCATCGACATGCGCGACCGCGAGATCGCGGAACAACTCGGAAGCGCGTTTGTGCAGGATCGTGAAACCGTCGCGGCAAGCCTTTTGCGCCAGCGCACAACCTAACCACGTTTTCCCGATGCCGGTGGGGCCGATCAACAAGAGATTCTGATGCTGCCGTACCCATTCGCTGCTGGCAAGGCTGCGCATCAGCTTGCGGTCCAGGCCACGCGGGTGCTGGTAATCAATATCTTCAACAACGCCCCGTTCCTTGAGCTTGGCGGCGCGCAAGCGCCGGGCTAAGGCGCGGTTTTCTTTCCAGAGCCATTGCTGATCGACCAGCATCGCAAAACGTTCTTCGAAACTAAGTTGGCTTGTGTCGGTGGTTTCCAGTTGCGCACGGAAGGCATCCGCCATGCCATGCAACTTCATAATCTGGAGCTTTTCCAGTGTGGGTTGATTCAACATATATAAGGTTCCTTTCCGGGAGACGGTTGGCTATTGCAGAAACGTGTTCGGTGGATCGTAGTAAGCGGCGCCGCGCACGTTTTCATGGCGGGGGCCGGATTTATTGCTATCTGGCTCGAGCAGGAGCTGGCGATCGAGCGAGTTCTTCAGGATCGAGCGCAAGCTTTGATAGGAGAAGGCGCGTAGCTGCAGAGCGCGCTGGCTGGCCGCTTCCAGCCGCTCATTGGAGTAGGTCTTGGCCAGGCGCAGGATGCCGAGGCAAGAGCGGTATCCCATCTCTGGATGCGGCTTGGTTTCGAGAACGCCGTGCACGATCTGTGCGGTCGCCGGGCCCACCGACTCGGCCCAGTGAATCAGGCGCGAAGGGGTCCATTCCAGATGCGCCTGGTGACTCTTCGGACGATGCTCGGGATTCGTGGTGTGGCAATAAGCGGCGCTGCTGCGCGCATGCGAAGCCACCCGCACGCTGTGATGAAAGATCTCGATTGTGGTGGCGGTGAAGCGCGCTTCCAAAGCCCGTCCGACCAGCTGATACGGAACGCTGTAATAGTGACGGTCGATCTCAACGTGATAGTCGATGTTGGCGCGGACGCGCTTCCACTCCGCCAGTTGATAGCGTTCCACCGGCAGCGGCTGCAGAGCCGGCCGGTCCAGTTCGGCAAACAGCGAGGCGCGTGTGCCCTCCCGTTTCCGAAAGCGGCGCTGATTCAGCCGCTTCAGCAACCCGGCGACAGCCTCATTGATCTCCGCCACCGAATAGAAACGCCGATGCCGCAGTGCGGCCACAATCCAGCGCTCGACAATCTGAACACCTACCTCTGCCTTGGCCTTGTCCCGCGGCTTATAGGGGCGCGCCGGCATGACGGCCACACCATAGTGCAGCGCCATCTCGTGATAAGTACGGTTCAGATCGGGCTCGTAGCGGCAGGCGCGCTCGACGCCCGTGCGCGGATTATCGGGAATGACTAACTGGGGGACACCTTCGAAGAACTCGAAAGCGCGCACGTGACAGTCGATCCAACTGCGCAGATCCTGGTTCCGCGTAGCATAAACAAACGTGTAGTTCGATGCGCCCAACACCGCCACGAAGAGCGAAGCGGAATCCATCTCGCCGGCTTCCCGGTGGTGAATCGGAATCTTGGCTCCGGCCCAGTCCACGAACAACTTTTCGCCGACTCGATGCTCCTGACGTAAGACGACATCTTGTGTGTTCTTCCAAGCGCTGTACAGTTCGCAGAAGCGGCTGTATCCATAGCCTTCCGGTTCCTGGGCGCGGTCCTCCTCCCAGAGCAACTGCAAGGTAAGATGTTTGTGCTTCTGAAGCTGGCTATGCAGCGCTGCAAAATCCGGACTGGGCCGATTCTCGCGGCCCGCTGGACGCCCGCGGCGCGTAGCAAACAGCAGTTTCTCCAGCCGTGCCTCGTCGCACTCGCCTGGCAGCGGCCACGCTAACCCGGCAGCGGCGAACCGTTCCAGATATCGGTGCACCGTTGACTGACCGATATTGCAGCTCCGAGCGATCTGATCCTGGCGCAGCTCCAGATCGTATCGGAGGCGAAGTATCTCTTTGATCTTCCGCATGGACACCCTTTCTTGGGCCACGAAATCTCCTCCACGCCCAGTGGAGGAACTTCCGTCCCCGGTTGTCCAGCGTCTCCGCTCAGATGAAACTTTCTTTAGAAAATCATTCCGGCATGTGAATAACGATTCCGATCCGGCTTCCTTTTTCTATTCACTTCCCGCCGGAATCCTTATTCACATCCCCGGAATCTTTATTCAGAATTTATCGGAACGCCCTATTCACATCGCCCGGATTCCGCACACGCCACACAACAAGCGTTTCTGGAGGCGCATGAGCTCGCGTTTGCCTACTTTGGCGGCGTATTTCGAAAGCTTCGTTATGACAACCTGACTTCGGCCGTAAGGAAGATACTGCGCGGGTCGCGGCGGGAAGAAACGGCTCGTTTCATTGCCTTCCGTTCACACTGGAGATTCGAAGCAGAGTTTTGCACGCCAGCGGAGCCGCATGAAAAGGGTGGCATTGAAGGAGAGGCTGGATACTTCCGGCGTAATCACTGGGTTCCTGTTCCAGTAGCCTCCGATATAGAAGCGCTCAACCAACGTTTGCTGACGGCATGCCGACAAGACGAGCACCGGTTGATTGCCGGACGAGAGCAGACGGTAGGCGCGGGACTAGTGGCGGAACGTGAACATCTTCTGCCTTTGGCAGAAGGCATGGATCTCGTTCAAACAAGTTTCCCCACGATTAACGGATTGGGCTGTGTGAAAGTACTCACCAATGCATACTCGGTCCCATTGCCAGCCGGGACCCAAGTGCAAGCGAAAGTCTATGCGAGCACCGTCGAGCTATGGCACGAGGGCCGCTGCGTTGCCAAGCACGAGCGCTGTTACCGGCGACTGCAGCAGGTTCTCGATCTTGAACATTATCTTGATGTATTGTCTCGCAAACCAGGCGCATTGGCAGGCTCGAAGCCGCTGGAACAGAAACGGAAGGCTGGTCTGTGGCCGCTAAGCTTTGACCGGATCTGGCAAGCACTGATCGAACGGCATGGTAAGCAGAGCGGCACGAAGCAGATGATCGACCTGCTCAAGCTCTCGCAGAAGTATGGCCACCAGAAGCTGCGAGAGGCAATCGAATCAGCGCTGGCGACCGGCTGCTATGACACGGCGGCCGTCCGGCACTTGCTGGATGGGGACGAACTGCGACATGTCTCCTGCGAAGCGATCGATGTAGGCTACTTGGAGCGCTATGCGCGGCCTCTTCCGGTCCTGCAAGAATACGATCAACTCCTCAGCGCCGGAGTGAGCCAATGAGCCCTCCGATGGCTCAGCTACAAGAAGCCACCATCAAGGCTCACTGCAAAATGTTGCGCATGCCTATGGTGGCTTCCCAGTTCAGCAGCTTGGCCGAACAAGCGATCCGCGAGAAGCAGAGTCACATCGGGTATCTTGAAGCGCTATTGCCGCCGAACTTGAAGAGCGCGAGCGGAACACGATTGAGCGGCGCATCCGCGAGGCCCATCTGCCGCGCGTGAAGACTTTGGAAGAGTTTGATTACACGCAGTCCCCGCATGTCACTGCGGCAAAGATGCGCGATCTGGCCGAGGGTGGATACATCGAACGTGCCGAACCGGTGTTGTTTATCGGTGAATGTGGCACTGGCAAGACACACTTGCTCACCGGGCTTTGTGTGGCAGCGTGCCGACAAAAGCGCCGAGTCCGATTCACGACCGCAGCCGGGCTCGTGAATGAACTGGTTGAAGCCAAGCACCAACTTCAACTGCGTCGGGTCATGGCGCGTTGGAGCCGATACGATCTGATCGCCATTGACGAGGTCGGCTATGTTCCACTGGCCGAAGTAGGAGCCGAGTTCCTCTTTCAGGTGGTCGCCGAGCGGGCAGAAAAAGCAGCCGTGATTCTCACCACGAACTTGCCCTTCTCTGAATGGACGCAAGTCATTCCCAATGCTCGTCTTTGCAAAGCGCTATTGGATCGCATCACCGACCGGGCTCACATCCTGGAGACCGGCACGGAATCCTATCGCTTCCGCCGAACAGCTGAGAAACATAAGAAAGGAGCAAAGTCAGCTTGAAACCGGCCAAGCTGTGGATATGACGTGCAGGTGGAAAGCCTGGAAAACCAACAGCAGGTTTTCCACCCTTCCCGCTGCACTTGGAAATCGCTTCGCGATTCCCACATCTCCACAGCACGACGGCTACTACTTATATAAATGGTGAGGCGCAAAAACCTCTCCCAAAGATCAACAACTTAGGGTGGGCCAAATTAAACTGCCGAAGTGGGCCGAAAAAACTTGCCAAACGCACCGTACCCAGCTAAGCAAGAAGAGCCATATTGGTCGTTAGCGTCAGCTAATTAAGCGAACACGGGTGGATGCAGCGTCGGTCGTGCCGCTCGTGAAGTCTCGAGGGCCGCAGGAGCGAATCAGTGGAAATGGTTTGAACCGGTGGATTCCCCAAGCAGGGTTGCAGCGGCGCTATCACTCAGACTCACGTTTTCCCTTGAGGAGGTGCTATTGGTAAACATCGATAGGGCGGCAGATTCAATGTTGGCAATGGCGACCTGAGCGATTTTGCCTGAGGCGTATTCTCGAAATGACTCGTACCCAGACTCGTCGGGAGTAAGCCTGGATTGGAAAGGATTCGAAGGTAGGAGGTTGAGCTTGCCGCGGTGGCAAAGGCTTCATTGCTGGTGGGTAGCGCCACTCCGAAATTGAGCCATTTGCGGTCAAATTGCCGTATAACAACGCGCATCGCGCATTGAGAACTCAAGGTCAAAAAGCTCTATTTATGAGCGTCCGCTACGGTCTTCTAAGCACTGCTTCTTCTAAATCCGAAACACAGCTTCGCAGCCGCCCCTGGCGGACTGCACTCTCCAGTTCTCAAGCCCTCCGGGTGTCGGTTTCCATCCGACATTGCAGGCGCAAGCGCCTTTTGAAATACACAAACAATGTCGTCCGGACCCTCGCGAAAAACTGTCTCGCTGGCCTGGGGAGCGGACCCCACTCGCTTTTGATTAAATAACGGCCCTCGCGGCGAAAAGATCGCCGATAGACTTGTCGCCTGCGAACCAAATCTGGTTCGAAAAGGAGAGGAAAATGATTTTCGTCGGTTGTGATTTCCATTCGCGCTTTCAGAGGATCGCGATGCTCGACACCGAAACAGGAGAACTCATCGAGAGGTCCTTATCGCATGAGAACGGTGACGCGAAACAGTTCTACGCTTCTCTGAACACGCCTGCACGGGTCGGCTTGGAATCTACGTCCAATACCCAGTGGTTCGACCGCTTGCTCGACGAACTCGGCCATGAACTGTGGATCGGGGATGCAGCCCAGATTCGGGCGATGGTGGTACGGAAACAGAAGACGGATCCGCGGGATGCTTCTCACCTGCTCGACCTACTGATGAGTGATCGCTTCCCACGGATCTGGGTGCCATCGCCACAGGACCGTGATGCTCGTCAACTCCTCGTCCATCGCCAAAAGCTTGTGCGTATGCGTGCGTCAATCAAGAACCAGATCCACGGTTTGACCATGAGCCAGGGCATCTGTCGAAAGAACAGGCTCTGGAGTACACAGGGCAGGAAGGAATTGGAAACGCTCCAACTCGAGCCCTGGGCAAATCTCCGCCGTCAGAAGTTGCTGCGCATGCTTGACCAGCTGGAATCATCTATTCAAGAGCTAAATCGCTCGGTGGCGCAGGAGGTTAAACTTCGCCAAGACGCCAGGCGTTTGATGACCCATCGAGGAATAGGTCCGAACATTGCACTGGCATTTGTACTGACCATTGGACCGGTGGAGCGATTCGAGCGCAGCAAGCAAATTGTCAGCTATCTGTGCCTGAACCCCAAAGAACATTCGAGCGGTGGCCGGCAGCATCTTGGCCGCATTAGCAAACAGGGAAACATGATGATGCGTTGGCTGCTGGTCGAGGGAGCGCAGACTGCTGTCAAGTATGACGCCGAGCTCCGTCGTGACTATCTACGTCTGAAATTTCGTCGTTCTTCTGGCATCGCGATCGTCGCGATCGCCCGGAAACTCGCAATCAGGATGTATTGGATGCTGCGCTCACATGCCGATTATGCGTAGCTGGTTCGCATGCAAGGCAGCCCGGCGGGCACCCTGGTGACTCATAGCTCATCGAGCTTTTGATTGGGCGCCTTGCCTCCCACATCTGGGAGACCGGAAAGAATTATGGTCAACAAGACCGAATAGATGGGTGATGGGACCAGCGGTCCCTCGCTGAATTCGACCGCGAACTGCCCGTCAATACGAGCAGTGCTGATCGTTGCAGCATCCTAGCTCCCGACCCCGCCGTAGTTGTCGGGCGCTATCCCAAGCCGCGCCTAAGAAGGGAAAAAGACGCATACACAGTGGTGTCTCTTGACAACGCGACCCGCCGTTATAGACGGGTGCCCGACAGAAGGGCGAGAAAAGGAGAATCGCAAATGTATAAGAACGCAGTCAACCTAATTGGTTTCGTGGGAAAAGACGCTGAAGTGAAAGCCGCTCAGGACAACAGCACGAATTTCACCGTGCTCAGCCTGGCCACAAAAGAGAGCTGGAAAAACAAACAAACGAATGAATGGGAATCGCGCACCGAGTGGCATCGCATTCTGGCTTTCGGCAAGCTCGGAGATTTCGCTGCCACGCTCACAAAGGGCGCTCACATCGAAGTAGAAGGCACGCTTCGTAGCCGCGAACGGATCCTCGAGCTGAAAGGCAGCTCCATTAAGAATCCGGAAACGAAGAACGTCCGGTCCTGGTTCATTCGTGTGGAATCTATTCGCAAGCTCGATCGCGCCGAGAAGTCCAGTGAAGATGCGGAGGACGTTCCCTTTTGATCATATACGGGAGCGGCGCCCAGCCGCCGCTCCCATCTAGTTTTTTGGCCAAGCAATTCTTCACTCCGGCGGTATAAGCCCGAGGCAGATTCTGATTTGCTCGAACCGGAGACACTGAACGAACCAAGGCTTCCGCCCTTCAGGCCCGAAAAACATTTCATCCACGCGTATCGCCTGCTCCAGTTCTGTCCAGGGTGGTTGATACACAGAATCGCCCTGTGTCCGGATGCGGATCTCCCGGGTAAGGCGAGTTGCGTCTGAGTCAAGCAAAGGTAAAGGACTGCAAACCTTTTTTCGGCGGTTCGATACCGCCTTGCGCCTCCAACAATTTGCAGAAAACACAGGCTTTCCCGTTGGACCATAACGGACGAGAATGGCGGCCGACGAAGCCGAGGCGCCCTGCTTGGTCGGAAACCGCACATGAACTCATTTTGCCGGACTTCGACGCACTTTTAACGGGTCCGAGTCGTTGTTTCTGGCTCCAATCTCAACTCAAAAAGCTACTTTTTTATCGTCTCGGCCGGTGTAGTCTCATCTGCCGACTTCCCAAATCCGATTTCGAAACCGGCCCGACTGACGATTACATATGAAGCAGGGGTATTCGAGTGAGCCACCCCGTCTGCTTCTACATATAATTGCCGAAAAGCACATCGACCAGGAAGTGTTTGGTCTGAGGACAGGAGGCGCCGATTACAATTCGTGGCATGGCCCTGGGCCTGGCGCGACCTGGGCAGTCCTCGCTACATTGGCGGAGTTCGGAGAAAAAATTATTTCTGTTGAACGGTTTTTTCCTCTAAACAGGCATCTTAATTATTAGGGAGTCCAATTTGGTGCTCAAAGGAATTGCACAGACGTTTCAGATCACGACACTATTTGCAAGGACGGCGGCGTGAGGTTTGTCATCTATAAACTCTGGCGCACATTCGCTACGCGCTTCGTCCAAGCGGGCGGCGGCAATCTCGTGACGCTAAACGATATCCTCGGCCATTCAAGTTTAGGCAGTGCAATTCAATACGTTCACCGGACTACGCAGCACTGCCGCGAAGCAATGAAAAGCTACCGATCACCCACGCTATGCGCTGCCTGTAAACGGATTACAGCGGCGCAAGAACTATATGTAGGCCGGACACAAAACCGGACACGGGCTGTAAGCTCTTTGCCTGCAACACAACAAAAGGTCTGCAAAACCTAAATTCGCCGGTTCGATTCCGGCCCGCGCCTCCAACTCTTTTCAGCGATGAGGGTTGCGGTGCGGCCTCTCTGCGTAGGCAAAGGTCTGCAGAGATCCTTCTGGGAGAAGGACCGGGATGACGCAATCCAAGGCTGGTCGGCATTTGATAAAACACTGTTACTCGGCGAATAAATATCGAACGTTTCACATGCACGGTTTGCGCTTTCATGCGCGAAGTGGCTGCTGATCGCTCTATGCTGGGCGATAACGCCCGAGTAATTCGAGAGTCCGGTCAGATCCCGAGTCAGCGACTAGAAATACTAATCATCTTTGGTGCAAAGGCGATTTAGCGTCAATCGTCAATTCGGCTTCGACAATGTGAAGCGGATTTTTCGCGACTAATGCCCACCAGCGGCTGGCAAGCTGATAGCAAATGGAATGGTCCACCCATCCGGAAGTGTCCGACGAGTGGCAGCGATTTGTTTCGAAGCGGCAGCTGTATCAGTGTAGAAGCCGCGGTTGCGCTCCGAACTCTCTTAGCCTCGTGGCTGCAATTGCCACGACGTTGAAAGGCCATCTCCGCGTTTCAGCGCAATTGAGAGAATCAACACAATGCGTCATGAAAGAAAGTTCTAAGGTCCGCAAGATCGCTTTTGTTGGCGACTACCTGCCACGAAAGTGCGGCATTGCCACTTTCACATCCGACCTGCTGGCGGCTGTCGCAACTGCCCATCCCCAAAGCCAGTGCCTCTCCGTGTCGGTCAACGATATTCAGGGTGGCTATGATTACCCGGAAGAAGTACGCTTCGAGATTGAGGAGCAGGACCTTTCGTCCTATATACGTGCAGCGGACTTCCTCAACATCAGCAACGTAGACATCGTTTGCCTGCAACACGAGTTCGGTATCTTCGGCGGGACCGCCGGCGGTCACATTCTGGCATTCCTGCGCGAACTGAGGATGCCTGTGGTCACCACGCTGCATACCGTTTTGCGCGAGCCGAGGGCTGACCAACGACGCGTGATGCAGGAGTTGATCTCGCTTTCGACACGGCTGGTTGTCATGGCGGAGCGCGGGCGACAGATGCTACAGGACGTTTACCACGCCCCTCTGGTTAAAATCGATCTGATCCCACATGGGATTCCCGACGTGGGGTTCGTGGATCCGGCTTATTTCAAGGACCAATTCGGTGTAGAAGGCAGGGTGGTGCTACTCACGTTCGGGCTACTCTCGCCGAACAAGGGGATCGAATATGTGCTCAACGCTCTGCCAGGCATTCTGGCGGAGTTTCCAGACGTTGTTTACATCGTCCTAGGCGGCACGCATCCCAACGAACTGCGCGAACATGGGGAAACCTACCGGCTCAGCCTTGAAATCCTTGCCAAGAAGAACAAGATCGAGAAGAACGTCGTCTTTTACAATCAGTTCGTAGACCTCGAGAACTTGAAGGAGTTCATCGGCGCCGCGGATCTCTATATAACGCCTTACCTCAACGAAGCACAGATCACGTCGGGGACGCTAGCGTACACTTTTGGCTCGGGCAAAGCGGTGGTTTCCACGCCATACTGGCACGCAGCAGAATTGTTAGCGGAAGACCGCGGCGTGTTAGTGCCGTTTGGCGATGCCCCGGCCATAGCGCGCGAGGTGATTGGCTTGCTGCGCGACGATCCCCGCCGGCAGGCTATTCGCAAGAACGCTTACAAGATCGGGCGTGAAATGGTCTGGAGCAACGTCGCACAGTTATATATGCGATCGTTTGAATTATCGCGACTTGAAGGAGCGGCGCTCTCCCGAAAGTCTCTTCTCACGAAGACGCTCGACCAAAGGCCGCGGGAATTACCGGAATTGAAGTTGGATCATCTCTGGCAGATGACCGATTCAACCGGGGTTTTCCAACATGCTGTTTTCAGCGTTCCGAATTTTTCCGAAGGATATTGCACTGACGACAATGCCCGCGCATTTATCCTCGCGGTCCTGCTCAGTGAATTGGGAGAAGACCAGGAACGGGGGCGGGCCGTGGCCACCACTTCTGCGGCCTTTCTTCATCACGCGTTCGACACAAAGAAGAATCGGTTCCACAATTTCATGACCTTTGACCGCCGCTGGCTCGACGAGCAAGGCTCCGAGGATTGTCACGGGCGAGTGCTCTGGGCGCTGGGCATAGGCGTGGGACGTTCTCCCTTCCGGAGCTTTCAGATGATGGCCGGGCAACTCTTCGCGTTGGCGCTACCGGCCTTGACGGGGTTCACTTCGCCGCGCGCGTGGGCATTCGGCCTGATTGGCATTCATGAATACCTGCGCCGGTTGAGCGGTGATAGCCTGGTCAACCAAACCCGCGATACACTCACTTCCCGTCTCACAGAACTCTACGAGAGAAATGCCCAGCCGGACTGGTACTGGTTTGAAGAGGACCTGGCGTACGACAACGCGAAACTCGCGCACGCTTTGATTCTGAGCGGACGCGCAACCGGACAACAGGTAGTGTTCGAACGAGGCCTGCAGGCTTTACGCTGGCTGACGGAATTACAAATGTCCGAGAAGGGTCACTTTCGGCCAATTGGCAGCAACGGATTCTACCGCCGTGGCGGTACGCGAGCCAACTTCGACCAGCAGCCCATTGAGGCGCAAGCGACGGTTTCGGCCTGTCTCGAAGCCTATCGCGCCACATCGGACCTCTGGTGGTATGAACAGGCGCAACGTGCCTTCGATTGGTTTATAGGCTGGAATGACCTTGGTCTGGAACTCTACTCTCCCGAAACAGGCGGCTGCCGCGATGGATTGCACGTGGATCGGGTCAATGGGAACCAGGGGGCGGAATCCACCTTGGCTTTTTTGTTATCGCTGGCGGAAATGCGGCTGACGCAGAATATGCTTACGAGTTTCAAGCAACCGATGGCCGTCGAACAGTAGCCGCCGCGCCGTCTCTTCCTGTAAACACCCAGCTCATGTCAATCGACGTCAAACGGCAAGCCATCATCCTGAAGCCCGACCAATCACGCGTTCTTCTGCGGCCATTTAGCCCGGGGAATCCTCAGCGCATCGGCAGAATCATTGAGAGGATCATGTCGCTCCCGGAAGACCGAATCGGGCCCCTTCTGGACGAAGTCTCCGCTGAATTCTCCCAGCGTCACGAGCAAATCCGCAAACTCTTTCTGGAACGCTTTGAACAAATTCGCGAGCTACTGGGGACAGATGAGGAAATCTCCGAGCAAAGGCGGTTGTTGATCGGCTCCTATTTCCTGGCCGAATACTCTTTAGAATCCGCCGCGCTGTTCAACCCCTCCATTGTTCCGCATACTGATCAAACTGACCTGCCACCCGGCGCTTTGCGATTCATTCTCAGCTTGCGGGCGACTGGTGAGGGACACATTTCCTCCATCACCTTTCGGACCGGTATCATCCATGCCGATCATCAGATCGAGGTAATCACCCCCACTGGCTTCCTCACCGAGCCGCGGCAAGTTCCAAACCCGCTGTATGAGAAACCGCAGTTCGCGAAGAAACTCTCTGAGCTAGGATTGACCAGCGAATTCACCTGCCGCGTCATCAACAAGCTCAGCGAGCTGTTTGCACTCGAAGAACTTCGAGCCGCTCTCGGAGCCGAAGTAGAGCAGTGCCGGCTGTCGGATGCAAAGGTGCGAGAAGATCAAGAGACCGCACAGGGCATTTTGATGCTTGCCCGGTCAAACTACGAAGTGGAGTTTCAACCCAAACAGTCGCTGTCCGAACGCATCATCTTCCCAGCCACGTCCTCGCAACAAAATGGCATAGAAGACGCCCGGTTCGTCTGCTTCGCAAACGATGACGGTACCAACGTCTACTACGCCACCTTCACCGCGTTCGATGGCAAGGTGATCATGCCGCAGTTGGTCCAGACATCGGACTTCCTCCTTTTTCGATTCATCACCCTCAATGGCCCTGCCGCCGAAAACAAGGGGATGGCGCTCTTCCCTCATAAAATTAACGGTCGCTATGCGATGCTCTCCCGCCAGGACAACGAGAACATCTATCTTATGTTCTCCGATAGTGTTTACTTTTGGTACGACCGCAAGGTGCTGCTTAAACCTACGTTCCCGTGGGAACTGGTTCAGCTTGGCAACTGTGGATCCCCTATTGAAACCGACGCAGGTTGGCTGGTCCTAAGCCATGGCGTCGGCCCCATGCGAAAGTACTGCATCGGCGCGTTCCTTCTCGATCGTGATGATCCCTCCAAAGTGATCGGCCGCCTTCGCGAGCCTCTGCTCAAACCCAACGAAAACGAACGGGAAGGCTACGTCCCAAATGTCGTTTACACGTGCGGCGCTCTGGTCCACAACGGCGAGCTGATCATTCCTTATGCCCTGGCCGATCACGCCACTGGTTTCGCGACCGTCTCACTCAATGAAGTTCTGGCTGCCATGAATTAAAAAGATCGTTCCACAGCATGAACATTCCCAGCAAAAAAGTGGCTGTTCTGTCGCCCGTAGCCTGGCGAACGCCTCCTCGGCAATACGGCGCTTGGGAGACGGTGGCGAGCAACATCGCCGAAGGACTCGTCGCCCGCGGCTGGAATGTAACCTTGTTCGCCAGCGGAGATTCTGTGACGCGCGCTTGTCTGCATTCCGTGGTGGACCAAGGCTATGAGGAGGATCGCGCTATCGATCCCAAAGTAGCCGAATACCTTCATATCTCCGAAGCGTTCGAGCACGCCGCCGAGTTCGACCTCATCCACAGCCACTATGACTTTATGGCGTTGACCTACACGCGGCTGGTGAAGACGCCGGTCCTCACAACCATCCACGGATTCTCGTCGCCCAAAATCATGCCCGTGTATCAGAAGTATCGCGATGGATATTTTGTTTCCATCAGCGACTCCGATCGCGCGCCGGGACTCAATTACCTGGCGACAGTCTACAACGGGATCGACCTCGCGTTGTACCCGCTTCAGGAATCTAATGGGGACGACCTAATCTTTCTCGGCCGCATTCATCCGGACAAGGGTGTTCATCTGGCCATTGAGGTCGCCCGCCTGAGCGGCCGGCGTTTGATCATCGCGGGCATCATCCAAGATGAAGTCTATTATAGGGAAAGACTCAAGCCGCACATCGACGATCAGACAGTCCGCTATATCGGGCCAGTTGGCGTCGCGGAAAAAAATGAGCTGTTCGCGCGGGCCTGCGCTTTGATCCATCTGAACACTATCCCGGAGCGGTTCGGGCTGGTTCTGGCAGAAGCCAATGCTGCGGGCGTACCCGTTGTCGCCATGGACCTGGGTTCCTGCCGTGAGGTGATCAAAGACGGGCAAACGGGCTTTTTGGTCAACGACGTCCGCGAGGCGGTGCGGGCCCTGGGACGCCTTTCCGAAATCGATCCTAGCGCGTGCCGCCAACGGATCCAGCAATGCTTTTCTATCAAAACCATGGTGGAAGCGTACGAGCGGGTTTACTCCACGATTTTTGATCTGGAGGCGAAGAAACAGTCGTGAAGCCTGACATTGTCAGACGATATGCCCACAACCCCATCCTTACCAAGGCGAATGTCCCCTACCCAGTGGAAACCGTGCATAATGCGGCGGTGGTCAAGCATGGCCACGAATACATCATGCTTTTCCGCTCGCATCTCCGAACGGGTCGGTCCATCATTGGTCTGGCACGCAGTCCGGACGGATTTCACTTCACCGTCGATCCCGAACCTTTTCTGATTCCTGCGCGGGACAGCCCGTTTGCCGACTATGAAGAGTTCGGCGTGGAAGATCCGCGCGTGACTCGGCTGGAAGGTGAGTACATCATCACGTACAGCGCCTACTCGCGAAATGGAGTGCGGATTGCCCTGGCCAAGACGAAGGACTTCAGTCACGTGGAAAGGGTCTCCCTCATCACGGAAGCGGATTATCGGAATGTCGTGATCTTTCCCGAAAAGTTTGACGGACTCTATGCCAGGCTTGACCGTCCCCATTCGGAAATCGCTCCTTGGTCCATCTGGATTTCCTATTCTCCGGATCTACGTTTTTGGGGCGAATCCCGGCTCATCATGAGGCCGGAACCATATCACTGGGATGAAATGAAGATCGGTCCCGGCGCGCCGCCGATCCAAACTGATCAGGGATGGCTTTCTATCTACCACGGAGTTTTCCAAACGATGGATGGATCGATCTATCGTTTGGGGGTTGCTCTTCATGACCTGTTGAACCCCGCAAAGGTTATCGGCTTAGGGGATTCGTGGATTTTACAGCCGGAAGATCCCTGGGAAATAACTGGATATGTCCACAACGTCGTGTTCACCTGTGGAGCCGTTCTCGAGTCCGATGGAACCGTGAAGATCTATTGGGGCGGCGCAGATACGGTTATGTGCGTTGGCGAGGCGAATATCTCGGATCTGGTCGCATTATGCGTGGAGCACGGCAGGCCGGCCAGATAAGAATCAAATAAATCAACGCTGACACAGTGTAGATGGACCGCTCCAACAGTTGAATCGGCGAATCCGAAGTCCTCGCAGTTATGTCCAGCTCTCGGTGAGCGCCACTTGGCTGCGTCGTCGACGACTCGCAGATGTTGGCTTCGATGGTCTCCTCAAACCGTTTCGGCGTATCGATACCGACGAGCGTCCGTCGTCGACAAGTCGTCCAGATCAGCCGTTGTCAGGTAACGGATGCTTCACATCGATCCGTCGTACGGCGTGAGAAGCCCAAGCAGGACCTGGGTTTGTGATCGTCATATTCTGCCTGACCATCTTGCCAGTTCCATATTCTTACACTCTTTCTCTTACATTTATTTAACGCGGTGTTATTAAATCTGACGGCAGGAGCCTAGCGCGTGGAGATGGCCTTTCTTTTAAAAGGCTCGACTCTCCTATTCGGAGAATGGAACTCCGAAGGCCAACGTGGCGCTTGGTGGCGGACGTTTTATCCATGCAATGACGTTTGCCGCCTTGCCCATCTCCCTCCAAAGCGCGAGTGCGGGCGTATTCATATAAAGCAGACGGAGCTGCTCTCGGGAATCGCCTCTCTCGGCATAGATGCTAATGACGCGTAACAAGTCAATTTGCTTGGTCTTGAGCAAGTACGGACCTATGGCGACCGCCGGAGCATTCTCAAGGTCGGCTATTTCGATCGCTGTTTGGGATAGCACATCGTAACTCACTTTGGCCTCCTGCTGCGTTTTCCCGTACTTCTTCTCCGAAGCGGAGAGGTTGTGATTGAGGTGTCGCTTTCCGGCACTCTTCGCTTTCCGATGGATAAAGGAAGAAAATTGAGCGGATCTCGGAGGTTTTGTAGCTCGCGGTAGTAGTAGAGCAGAGAAGGACGTTTTCCGTCATAGCTAAGGCGCTTCAGAAAGGCAGTTTCGTCTTCGGTAATCCCAGCGCTGAGCTTTGCATCGTTGAGAAATTCCTTTAAGGCTGGCTCTATTTGATAAGAGGGTTCGGGCTCCGCTTCCCGGAATTCAAACTTCTTAAGGTGACTACGGGCCAGTCGGCGGTTCAGTACGATTTCCATGCCGAAGCTTTCGAATTCGATGTCCCAGCTCTCGATGAGTGGGTCGAGAAACGATATGCAGTTTTCAACGCTCACGTGGAAGACATCCGTATCCAGAAACTCAAGGATTAAGACCCGCGCCTCTTGATAGCTCCGCTTGCTAACTTGAGCTACGCGGTGAATCCACTTTTCGTCTTCCAGCTCTTTTTGCGCCACTCGTTTGGCAACGTCGAGAAGCTTTTGAGTAATGAATCGTTCAAACTCGCCGAAAGGTTCCCGCTCGAAGATGTTGGTGATCTGTCTCCTCTTTGTCGCTACACATTTCCGGAGAGTGAGCTGGCGGAATTCTTGAAACAGCGGCCGCGGCGGATCTAGAACCTTCCGCTTGAGTTCTTCGCGGCGCTGAGTGTCCGCTAACCTTGACAGGTCTTTGCCGGGGAGTTTCAGAACCTTGGAGATTCTGTCGTAGATGTCGGTCCGATCCGGCGCAGGCGGCGTTTTTTTGTTGGCAAGTAATTGTGAAATATAGGACTCGGTCACTTCGGCAGCCACGGCCAGCTCGCGCTGTTCAATGCCCAGCTCGTCCAGGCGATGTCGGATTACAGAAGCGATCTCCACGGGCCGTTCCTTCTCTGATGCTTAACCGCAATGAATTAAGCACAGTGTCAGTCTAACCCCATTTGAGCTTGACAAGCAAGCTGGATTAACTTATTCTAGTTAACGACTGGACACTCCCGCCCACTCTTCTGATACTGAGCTAAGTCAGTCATCGGAACTTCTCTCTTAGCGAACGCAATAAGCCCGACTGGAGGCTTCAGGATGAATATTCGACCACTGGATGACCGGATCGTTGTAAAACGCATCGAGAAGACCGATAGCACTGTCAATGGACTCTTCATTCCAGACAGCGCAAAAGAGAAGCCGCAAGAAGGAAAAGTTGTCGCGCTGTCCAGAGGCAAGCGATTGGAAAACGGGACGTTAACTCCGCTGGATGTAAAAGTGGGCGATCACATTCTTTACGGCAAATATACCGGCAGCGAGATCAGGCTGGCAGGCGAGGAATTCCTGATCGTGCGCGAAAACGAAGTGCTCGGCGTATTAGTAGGCGCTGAAAAGCCGGCGACCAAGGTTGCTTAGGCGGAAGGGTAAACTATATGGCAGCCAAAACGATTATCTACAGTGAGAATTCCCGTCAGGCGATTCTGCGCGGTGTCAATCAGCTCGCGAATGCAGTCAAGGTGACGCTCGGGCCCAAGGGCCGGAACGTAGTCATCGAAAAAAAGTTCGGCGGCCCGACGATCACGAAGGATGGGGTGACAGTTGCGAAAGAGATCGAGCTGAGAGATCCGCTTGAGAACATGGGCGCGCAGCTCGTTCGTGAAGTTGCTTCGAAGACGAGCGATATTGCTGGGGATGGCACGACTACCGCCACAATTTTGGCGCAAACGATCTTCCGTGAGGGTGTTAAATCGGTTGCGGCAGGCGCGAATCCGATGGCGCTGAAGCGCGGGATTGAGAGCGCAGTCGAGGCCATCGTCCAAGAGTTGAAGAAGATCTCGTCCCCCGTTGAGAACAGCGACAAAATCGCCCAAGTTGGGACTATTTCGTCCAACGGCGACGTGAGCATCGGAAACACCATTGCGGAAGCCATGCAGAAGGTCGGCAAGAATGGCGTCATCACGGTTGAAGAATCGAAGACTATGTCAACTGAAATGAGTACGGTTGATGGCATGCAGTTTGACCGCGGTTATCTGTCGCCCTATTTCATCACCGACGCGGACCGGATGGAAGCTGTTCTCGAAGATCCCTACATCCTGATTCATGAGAAGAAGATCTCCAGCATGAAGGATCTGCTCCCAGTGCTCGAGTTGATCGCGCGCGCGGGAAAACCGCTGTTGGTGATTTCGGAAGACGTGGACGGTGATGCCCTGGCGACACTAGTGGTAAATAAGTTGCGCGGCACGTTGAACGTTTGCGCCGTGAAAGCGCCCGGCTTTGGTGATCGGCGTAAAGCCCTGCTGGAGGACATCGCGATTCTCACAGCCGGTAAAGCGATAGCGGAAGAGACTGGCATCAAGCTCGAAAAGTTGGGTCTGGATGACCTTGGTCGCGCGAAGCACGTAACGGTAGATAAGGACAACACGACCATTATTGATGGAGCCGGTAGCCAGAGTGCTATTCAGGGTCGCATCAAGCAGTTGCGCACTCAAATCGAGGAGACCACGTCGGACTACGATCGCGAGAAGCTGCAAGAGCGGCTGGCTAAGTTAGCGGGCGGAGTCGCAGTGATTAAGGTCGGTGCCGCTACCGAGATGGAGATGAAAGAGAAGAAGGCGCGGGTCGAAGATGCGTTGAATGCGACACGTGCGGCAGTGGAAGAAGGCATCGTGCCCGGGGGCGGCGTAGCATTACTACGGGCGGCCCATGTTCTCGATTCGCTGACTTTTGCTGGCGATGAGAAAATTGGTGCCGCAATTGTCAGGCGCGCTTGTGAAGAGCCAACTCGTCAGATTGCCAATAATGCTGGGCATGAAGGTGCTGTTGTTGTAGAGAAGATCCAAACCCAGAACCAAGTCAACTACGGGTTTAATGCAGCTACTGCGCAATATGAAGATTTGGTAAAAGCGGGCGTCATCGATCCCACCAAGGTGACGCGTTCGGCGCTGCAGAATGCCAGCTCCATTGCTTCGCTGATGCTGACGACTGAAGCCATGGTTTGTGAGCCTCGCGAGGACACACGCTCTACGTCTTCGAATCCTCAGTATGGCTCGGAGTTCGGCGAGTAGAACGGAGCACACCAATGAAGACAAGTAGATCGATCACCAATCTGAGTTTCTTACTTCTGCTTTTCTCACCCTTGCTATCCGGGACCGACCTTTCGGCGTATCGCGGCTTCCACTTTGGAATGAGCCTGAACGCCGCAGTGAAACACTCGGGAATGGATGCGTCCGAAGTGACGGTCATGCACCAACGCCCGGCCCTCATACAGGAGCTGAAGTGGCGCCCCAGCCGGTTTGTTGCCTTCGGCGATAAAGACCCCGTTGATCAGGTAGAGTTCGGCTTTCTTGACGGACAGCTGTTTAGGATTGTCGTGGACTACGATGGCGAAAAGATCGCTGGATTAACTACAGACGACTTGATCGATGGCATCTCGGCTCAATACGGGACAGCGACTAGGCCAGGCATGAAGGCGGTGTTGCCCTCGCAGTTCTCGGACGAGAAGGCGCAGGTTCTGGCGCGGTGGGAAGATGCAGATTATTCTCTTAACCTGGTGCAGCTTCCTTACTCGCCGACCGTCAAAATCGTTATCTTCCAGAAAGTTCTAAACGCTCGGGCCGAAGCTGCCATAGCGGAAGGCATCCGGCTGGACACGGAAGAAGCTCCTGGACTTGCAAAGCTACAGGAGCAGAACGCCAAAACTGCCCTGGACAGGAGTCGGCTCGTCAACAAAGCGAGCTTCCGTCCATAAAATAACGAAGCCCTGAGTTTCGGAGATCGCGAGGAAACAACATGACAGACAGAATTCGCGTAGGCACGATGCTTATCGAAGATGGCACCCCTACGCCGGAATCATTCGTTGTCGGCACCGAGCCCTATTCGCCGGGCTGGTCATCCATCATTACGTCCACTAGCGCTCAGCTGGGCAGGGAACTCGAAAGCGCAGGATGGACATTCTTCTACATGGCTGGCGAGATTCGCACGAGTGGCTTCGGTTTCAACGATCAGTCCAGAACATCTCGTGCCGTGGCGCATGTGATGAGTGCCGTGAAGCTCCAGCATTGCAATTGTCTGGAGATTACTCAAATGAGGCGGCGGTCATTTCTGGGTTTGCATTACACGAGCCTTGTCGCTCACGCTAGACACATTCAGAAAAGTCGAGCCTTTCAGGATTCATCCAACATGCCGGCAAGCGCTCAGTCGCATCGGCGCGAGTCGTTATACGACCAAACACCTGCGGTTGCATGCAAATCTTTGTTTACAGGCGAACCTTTCCAGGCTTGGGAAAACGAAGGTGGGTCACGTGCTGAGCCGAAGCGCCCAGATTAGGATTCAGCTCAGGCATATGACGCTAGGCACGCAGATGGGTCGCCGCCGATAGGCAGGTTGAGCATTTCTGGAGTCTACTATGTCATCACTGAATGGAAACCGAGCGAGAGCTGATAAGCAGACGAACAAAGCGACGCCTGAGGCGGAGCCAAATTCAACTGCTGCGGAGGCTTTCTGCCCCTTCAGAGAATGGGCGCGCTGCATCCGACGCATCCGCTTCGCTGTCTAGGAGATAATTTTCGCCGTGTCGTCCGCTTCTTCGGCGCATCAATTCGAGTGGTTATGGACCTGGAGTGGGAAGTGCTTCGGCTACCGAAACCAGGATGCTCTTTATTCCTATAAAGGAAGGCAGATTGGTCGCTTTGCCGAGGGGGACGAGATCTATGGACAGGAAGGTAACTATCTCGGCGAAATTCGAACCGCGGGTAGACTGATCACAAATCTCAGCAAGTATAAATGGCGTCGACCACGCTTTTTGCGATGGTCGGTAGAGGCTTCGAGCAGAAGACCGAGATTCATTTACGCGCGGAAGTTTTCCTCGCGATGCTGCTCGTCGCCGTTATTTCCGCGCTTCTCTTCGGTCTCGCTCCCATCTGGCACGTAATACGTCAGAATATCGAGACCGTTTTGCGCGAGAGCGCTGGCTCCCTCACCAGCAGCCGCAAACAGCAGCGATTTCGCGATTTGCTGGTTGTCGCCCAGTTGAGTCTCGCGATTGTGCTTCTTGCCGGCTCGGGCCTGCTGCTTCGCACTCTGTATCATCTGGTGCACACCGATCCTGGCTTCGTCGCGGAGCATGTACTCACCATGCAGACAGCCGTTTCGGGAGCAGAGGATGCGAAGAAGAATTTGGCAATGACAATCTACGCCCCGGAATCGGATCAGATCGAGGGGATACCGCGAGTAAAGGCAGCCGCCTTCATCACTTTCCTGCCATTGAGCAATGGGCACGCTTCAGCGTCGTTCCTTATCAAGAACCGCCCGAATCCGAATCCGGAGACTGGGCCTCACGCTTCGCTGAACGCGGCCAGCGATGATTACTTCCGTGCCCTCGGGATCGCGCTTCTGAAGGGTCGATTCTTTACGAGAACAGACTCGCTCGGAAAACCGTGTGTGGCAATCGTGAATGACGTTTTAGCAAAGCGCTATTTTGGCCGGCAGGACCCGATCGGGAAACAGGTCGCATTTGATGATTCCGATTTCAAATCAAATCCGATCACGATTATCGGGGTGGTGCGCGGTAGCAGGCAAATAGGACTATCGAGTCTCCCGGATGCGGAACTGTATCTCGACTTTCGCCAGGTGCCGCCGCCGACCTTATGGTCTCAATTTCTGCTGAAACAGATCATGAGCTCTGTTGTACGCACAAGCGGCGATCCCGCCACAATAGCCAACGATGTACGGCACGTCATTCACCGAGTAGATCCTGCCCAAACTGTTTTCCATGTCGAAAAGATGGAGGACGTTATCTCGGCGTCTGTGCAGAGCCGGCGGCTCGGCGCGATTCTCCTGAGCGTGTTTGCAGGACTCGCTCTTGTCGTAGCGGCGGCAGGGCTGTACGGTGTGCTTTCATTTACGGCCACGCAAAGGAAGCGCGAAATTGCGATGCGCATGGCGCTCGGCGCAATGCAACATGAAATCGTGCGAATGATCGTTGGGCGCGCTCTGGTTCTGTATGCGATCGGTCTTGCTGCAGGACTAATAGGAGTGATCTGGTGTGGACATCTGCTGTCGAACATGCTTACGGGAATTCAGCCCTGGGATCCAGTCGCACTTGGTATGACAACCGCCGTCCTGCTGTTCGTCTCTTTTCTTGCGGCTTGGTTCCCGGCGCGGCGTGCAGCTTCTGTTGATGCATACCTCACGTTGCGGACCGAATAGCGGAACAGTGCCAAGGTGAGAATCAGACTGGCCTTCGTCTGTGTTATGCCCGTGACACAGCGTTATCGTCGATTAAGACGTGCCCCATTTGTCTGGGCTATCCTGCACTGTTCCAAATGACCGCGCTTCGCCTGATGATCATTGAGCTTGGACACTGCTTGGATACGGGGTGATCGTAAATTGAGCGCTCTGCACTCCCGGTTTCGGAGCTTCTCTCTAATGCCCACTGTCACATGTGGGCGTGTCCAGATGCGGACGCTGCACGTGATCTCTCCACGGGGAACGCCATCCCACAGGTGCTTCGTAAACGTCGCCTCAGGACGACCAGCTGCCGCGACAGGTTCCTGCCCGTTTGCAGGCGGTGGTCGGATAACAGGCTAAGTGGAAACAATTTGCTTTGCCGAGGAACGCACATCCGCGAAGAAATCAAAGGGCTGCGGCGATAAAATCTCAAGCGGGACTGCGCGAGAAGACGCCGTCAAGATGGCAGAACGATCGGCGATGATTGGACTCACGATTGGAGCTATCACCTCACTTGCGCTGATGCTCCGTGCAGGTCATCATCAGGGATCCATAATTTTAGTCCTACTCTTCGCGGCATGGGCGCTATCGCCGTTCTTCGGGCTCGGTTATGCCCATCTGAGTTCGAAACGATGGTTACGATCTGCCCGCGTTGTGTTGTATGCGCTCACGGTTTTAGTCGTCTTCGGGTGTCCAGCCATCTATGCAGGTGTTGCGTTTGAGCGCACGAGTCTGAAAATGGGTTTCGTTTTCCTGGTCATTCCCTTTGTGTCCTGGCTACTGATTGGATTTCTCGTCTGCGTCGCCTTGCTCTCGTCTCGCAAAACGTGGCGACGACGTGACGGAAGCCGAAAGAAGTTAGCCTTTCCACACGGATGATCGACGGTTATGTCGCTTTACGGGCAAGCCGGAGAACCCTTTCCGGGTAACCGACGATCCAGGATCAGCACGGAGCCAAACACTGCCGTCTGCTGCGAGCTAGCTAAATGCACGATAAAAGTGGGCTGTCGGGGAGCCGTTGCTGCGGCCAGCTCGGCGGGTGGATAACCGCCGCCTTTACCTGATCGCCGTCCTTGATTCACACACTTGCTCGGAGTCACTGTGAACTGCGCACTGGTTACTCCCTATCGAACACGAGCACATTCGGCTCGCTCCGTCCCGGCACGTGTACGGTCATCGTCAATGTCTTCCCATCCTCGGAAACACTGATCTCCTGCGTATCCACGACCTTCCCCCCGATCTTGTCTATCAGCTCTACCGTGCTCTTGTTCACCCGCTGCGCCGACGACACAATTTTCACCCCCGAGCCTGCGTTCGGATAATCCTTGCCATCGAACTTTATGTTCTTGGTCACTCCTTCAGAAGAAGAGTTAATCGAAAGCCCGTCGCCTTCGTACGGCCGCACCTGCATCACGTACACCGTGTCCACCTGTTCGCTCGTGCTCACCCAGTCCCCCGCAAACCCCGGTCCTCCTTCCCTGCGCTCGTATACGTAAACGAGATGGATTGTCTTCCCGTTGCTACCGACGCCGGTGTAATCGTCATGCAGACTGTCGCCGCCCTTCGAGAGCTTCCAGATCCCCTTGATCTCGACGCGGCCGTCTTTCTTGCGCACGCCCCGCCACTCATCTGGACTCACTGCCGTCACGGCAAACGTCGTTCCGAAATTCCCCGGCTGGTCGGTCCCATCCACAACAATCGTCTCCGGGGGCCCGTCGCCAAAGTCGAACGAGTATTTGTTCCCGCCCAGGCTTGTCACCTTCATTTCGTCGGTCAGCTTGCTCTTTTGCGGGTTGAGCTTCCAGTCACCCAACATCGGATCGTCTGGCGCCCACGCCGCGCCCGCAGCAAGACAGGCAAGCGGAAGCAACAGAACTGCATGTTTGAACATCGAGTCCCCTTGGCCGATACCAGGAGCACATTGGCGGCCAATCGGACTGCGCGGCGCGTCGCAGCCGCACCCCGCCAATTCTCCCCTGGAATTGACTGATTCGCCCAGGTTCTTCGCCACGTCGCCCGCGATCGGCGATGGCTGGCGTCTGTTCTCAACAACGGCGTTCGCAATCGAACAGCCGCAGTCCAAAAGCGGACATCTGGCTGGGTACCGGCAAGATCGGCAGGGGCGCTTTCGGACGGAGGTCGCAGAACAGAGAGCGCGGCAGCAAAAAGCGCGAGCTGCCCTCGATGTGTGGACTGCAGCAGCGGCTGGGTACGCTTGTTACAGCCGCGCGCGTTGCCAAGCCTCAAGAAAGTCTTTGCCGCGAAACCGGATGGTACGGGCATCGACAGCTTCGGCGCCGGGCTTCAGTTTAGCGTCGGGCGTGAGCGCATTTCGGCTGGTGTATTCGATTTCGATTGTCACCGGGCCATCAAGCCTATAAGGTCGAATCCTGCCGATCTTGGCCATGGCCGCCGCCGCATGCTCGTGGATCAAACGCCTAGCGGCTTCGGCTGAAAGCGATATGCATGTGTAATTATCAATTCCTTCTTTCACCACCGCCGTTTCGGCATCGGGATCAATATCATGCAGTTGCACAGCGGCAGCCTGATCGCCGCTCAGAAAAATGACCGGCGTGTTGAACCACCCGGCAAGAGCCGTCCTGGTCTCGACCTCGCCGACTGGCTTGCCGTTCATCAACAGATTCTGAATGCCGAGTGAGCTGTAACTGTGGGCCATAACGCCGCCTACGGTATTTGCGCGGGCGTGCTGGCCGACGAAAGCCACCGCGGAATAATGCCGTTCCATAAGCATGGTTGAGGGCAGTCCTCCCATAATGAGGTGCGCTCGCGGATCAATGGTTAAAGCGGAAAGAGTTGCGCTGCCGTCATGGCCATCCCAGACGTAGACATCCGTTGCCCCACCATCAAAGAAGCCGGCCACGGCACTGTTGATCTCTGCCGTGAGGAGCTGACGCATTTCGCTGTCTTTCGGGTCGGTCTGTTCCTGACGGCAAACGCCCGCAACGCCTTCTGCGTCAGTGATCACAAACACCGTCTTTGGCTGCGCGGACGCAGACATGGCGATAACAAGCGCCAGAACTGCGGTTTTCATCGTGGGCCATTCTAGCGTAGTTACAGGACAGGATCTATAATCCGCCCATGGGAAAGAATGCCCGAAACGCAGTACGGGCTGAAATCGTGTTCGCAGCCCGTGTGGCGGTCGCATGCGCGGCGGACCTCCGGCTCGGCATTATTGGTACGGACACTTCGCACGTCATTTTGTCAACCCGAAGCACATGATATTGGACCCTACGGCCAGCGCTACAAACTGTTCCCCGCCCACCGTGTAGGTCATCGGGGAGGTCTTGATAATCGCGTTCAAGGGTAAATGCCACAACGTTTTACCATCCCGCTGGTCTAGGGCCACGAATTCCCCGCTTGGGTCTCCATAGAAGAGTAAGCCCCCAGCCGTTGCTAGGACTCCCGCCATCCTCTTGCCTTCCGTCGGTCCGAATTCGGGAACTTCCCAAACAATTTTCCCCGTCTCAATATCGAGCGCACGCAAATACTTCTTCCCAGGTTCCTCTCTAGGGTGCTCACTTTTCCAGCTGCCGGGTGAGAGTTTGACCTCGCATTTCTCAAGCACCATGACGTAATAGAGACGTGTCAACGGGCTGAACGCAGTCGCATTCCAGTTCGTGGCATCCTCCGGGCAGGTCACGTCAGTCTCCGGCAAAGGCAAGGGCCGCCCGTCGGAACCAATTCCGCTGGCCCATGTCAACCGCCGGATTAATTTCCGGGTCAGAAGAAGTCGGCCGTCGATGCGATCAAAGACGTAGAAAAACCCATTTCGATCCGCATGCAGGAGGAGTTTCCGATCCTCCCCTCGATATTTCGTGTCGACCAAAACGTTGGGCTCGGTTGCATCCCAGTCGTGAATATCGTGCGGGGAGAATTGGTAGTACCATTTCAATTCCCCAGTGTCGGGGTTCAGAGCCAAGACGCAATTTGTAAATAAGTTATCACCACCTCGCTCGCGATCGTCGGAATCCGGATAGGGATTACCAGTGGCCCAGTAGAGGGTATTGGTCTCAGGATCATAGGAGCCGGTCAGCCACGTCGCGCCGCCACCATATGTGACGGCATTCCCCTTCCAGGTGTCATAGCCTGGTTCCCCCTTGCTTGGAACCGTCCAGTGCCGCCAAACGCGTTCGCCACTTGCGGTGTTATACGCGGCGAGGAATCCGCGAATGCCCCAGTCACCGCCGGAAACGCCGGCGATGACCAGATCCTTAACGATCAGGGGCGAAATAGTCGCGCCGTAATGCTGCGCCTCATCCGGCATCACGGCTTCCCATACCAGCCGACCCGTGATGCGATTCAAGGCAATAAGATGAGCGTTATCGGTCACCATGAACACCTTGTCGCCCAGAATGGCAACCCCGCGATTCGTACCCAACGACGGGTCTGAGAACAGCCCAGGAGTGCGCGGACGCGCATAGTGCCAGATCTGATGGCCTGTGCGTGCATCCAGCGCAAAAGCTTGATTCGGACCCGTCGCATACATCACGCCGTCTGCAACGATAGGAACCACCTCCAGCCCGAAGTACCGCATATTTTCACGGAAATAGGGTGTATCAGGGAGGAACTGCGACCACAGGGGAATCGAAAAGGTCCACTTCACGCCTAATCTGCTCACATTTGTGGAATTGATTTGTGTGAGTTCGCTATACCGATTTCCGCTCAGCTTTCCGTTGTAAGTTAGCCAGTCACCTGACCTCGGGTTTAGGATTCTCTCGAAGTCAATTCCGCCATCCTGGGAAGAACGGGTGGAAGGAGGTACTCCAGCTCTTATACCGGTCAAACGACTAAGGAACGCGATCAGATTCTGCAACTCATCCGAGCTAGCTTTTACCGGTTGCATCAGAGATTGTTTCTCGTCGGTGACCCCCGAGATTTGATCTAGCGAAAGCGGGTGAAAAACACCCTTCAGATCCTCCAACTGGATGTCGAAGTTGGTTCTGCTCCGGGCGAAGCCACGAAGCGTCTGTCCATCCCGCAGATGCACGGTGACAAGCTGATATCCGGGAGTAATCTGTGCATCAGGCCGCAGCAACGACTCTCGAATTTGATCGACGGTCATTTCGCGTCCTACATTCGATAGATCGGGACCGATCGGTTCTCCGCCGCCGTGAACCATATGGCAGGAGGAGCATTGCCCTTTGCCAAAGAAAAAATCTCTTCCGGCCGTCTGATCGCCGGGTACGATGCTTTCAGCAGCCGAAGAATTCAAAGAGGCAATCAAGGTGGCGAGAGCATCCAGCGCGTCGGCAGGAAGATCGAATGACGGCATGCCGGCCGCTGGAATCCCGTTCTGGATCAAGCGGCGCAACTTCTGAGTCGACCGGCTGCGCACCCAAGGGTTTCCGGCAAGCCCGGGTCCTTGTTGAGTGCCATGGCCATCCGCTCCATGGCAACCAGCGCAAAGCTTCGCGTATATGTTCTTCGCGTTGACCTTGGACGAAGCAGTTGGAGGATCCTGCGCGAGTAGTAACAACTGACCCGATACGAAGGCCAGGAGTACGATTCTTATGCCCGGCATGGCGGGCCGCGACTCGTAAGGTGCGCCCTGTTTTGCTCGAGTCTCCTTGCTCATTCGTCAGAGAGCCCCTATTTCTTGCGCTCCGGCTCTGTAGCCTTGTGTTGCGCATACGCGCGAAGCAAGGGCAAGCTTTGGGACTTGATCAATTCCAATTGTTTCTTATTAAAGCCCCCCGAAGTATCGGCGAATTGGATTAGCATGATTTGGCTAGTATAGGCGCCAGAATCCAGGTCAATAGTTCGGAAATTGGCCTGTCGTCCGCTATAGTCCCACTTCAGAGCCCCATTATGATCCCAGAACTTGTACGTCAGATTTCGGGCATACTCGATCGTATTCGAGAATTGATCGAGTGCCGCGGTGAGAAAAAGCGGCTTGCCCCGGATGTTCAGCTCTCGACGAATTCTAATCTCTAGCAACTTCGGGATTCTCACTTCATAAACGTCGCCTTGCTCCGAAGTGACCAAGGAAATTGGCGCCCGTGCCATGTCGAGGATGATCGCGGGCTGCAGAGGATTGAAACTCTGCATGATCCGTTCCAAAGCGATGAGCTGCTGGTCTGTGGCCGCCGGCTCTACATATAGCAAGTCCGGAGCAATGTGTGTTTCCATCGCGCCGTTGACCGCAACGAAATTGAAATCGTCGAGCGAGATTTTGCCGTAGTGCCCTCGCTGAATGTGGATCAGCCCAGTGTTTTCGCAATGTTTATGAGTCGGTGTTCCGTTTGATCGGCAAGGGCAGGGAACTTTGCACGGGCAGCAGACCAAACCTTCACCCTTCAAATGCCACTCCTGAGAAAGTGGCACTCTTGCTCGCTCAGTAGCGCTCTCACGCTTCAGCAGGGTTTGCATCAATTGCACGTCCGGGACATTGGGCCATCTACTTAAGGCTAATTGCGCCGTTGTCGCAGCGGCTTTGGTATCTCCCGCCAACAACTGTGCCCACGTCAAATGTACAAGGTATTCAGGGTTGACAGGATTCATCTCGGCCGCTTCTCGCAGCTTCTCCAGAGCCTCCGGTGCCTTCCCGACTCCAACCATCGCCTGGCCTTCGAGATGTAACGCGGATGGTCGAAGATCGCCAGCAACACTCGTTATAGTGATTTTTTCAAAATCATGCAGTGTCCCCCAGTAGTCATGATGGTCGAAACGCAGTCTCGCCATCTGGAGACGAAGATCCGAAACGTTCAGGTCTGGTGCAGTAAGGTTGCCGCCCGCCTCATCCAGCAAACCGGAAGCACGCTCGAACTCGACCTCCGCATCTTCGGGCAGGTTGTATTCAAGCAACGTTTTGCCAATTCGGTAGGCTAAAGTCGGATCCCGTGGGAACCGTTCCCTGATCTGGATGAGGTGACTCCGACCTTTATCCACCTGCTTGAGTTGCAGCTCTGCCCTGACGAGTGTGAAAAGCCGCTCCGGGTCCCTGGGGTTCCCCTTGATTGCTGTCTGCAGATGAGGAATCGCCTCGGCGTATTGTGATTCCGCGAGCAACGTCAACGCCAGTCCATAATGTCCCGTGCCCGACGGATCGCCCAGATTGATAGCGGCCTCAAACTCGTTTCTCGCTTCGATAAATTCATTGGAGGCGAAGTATAACTTGCCAAGGTAATAATGTGTTGCGCTATGCGTGGGATCGAGTTTCAGCGATTGAAGCAGAGCCTGCCGGGCTTCGCCTTCATCGCCCCTTCGGATCTGAATCATGCTCAGCAGAAAATAGGCGAGCGCCGACTTGGGGTCCAAGCGGATGCCTTCCCGACAATCTCGGAGAGCTTCATCAAAATGCCCTTCCGCTAAAGCGGCCCTTGCTTCGCGCAATGCTCTGTCTGCGCTCGAAGGTTTCGCCGCCTGAACTTCGATTGCTCTTACGTTATACGCCGGCAAATGTAGCTTCGGCTCAGCATCAGCGTAAGGAATGGCACGTATATCCGCAATCCCGCGTGCGGAATCTGTCGCGTGCACGGATTCTTGGACCAGGCGAGAGCGTGCTACGATCCCTATCGTCATAAGAAGGAGGGTACTAACTCCTAGCAGCACTGGACAGCCCCACCGAAGAAAACAGTTGCGGACTTTGCGCTCTCTGAAAATGATTTCATTCTAAATGATCGATTCATTTGGGAACGCATCAACCCGACCCGGCGGGCTCTGAAACCGCCATAGTTTTAAAACATCGGGTTTCACAAAAGGCTTCATCCGCGTCGCGCACTCCGCTTCAAGAGCGAACAACCCTAGGTTACATTTCTACACGCTGTCAGATTTTGCTTGACAGGTTTTATTTTGGTTATTAGTGTTAATCGTGACAGGCATACAAGCAGTTTTCGGAATTTAAAATTCTGGAGGCAATTCGTGTTAACGAATTTACGCGGCGATCCGGAGAGGCTAGGCATGTTACGAGGCTCGATCACTCGGGTATTGATAACGGCGCTCTTGGGATTTGCCCCCATAATTCACGGACAGCTGAACCTGGCAACCCTGAGTGGGACCGTGAAGGACACCAGTGGCGCAGTTGTTCCGAACGCTACGATCACAGTCAAGAACTTGGGTACCGATTTGGAGCGCTCCGTGAGATCGGAGGGCAACGGAGATTACTCGATTTCAAACTTGCAAGTAGGTCATTACTCCTTGACCGTCACGTTTACGGGGTTTGAAACCACGAGGATCGCAGATATTGAGCTCCAAGTCGGACAAAGCGCTCGAGTCGATCCCGTTTTGCAAGTTGGCTCAGCAAACCAACAGGTCACGGTTAACACGACGGCGCCGCTTCTTGCCACGACGACATCCTCGGTGGGCCAGGTTGTCGATCAGCGCGTTTTGCAGGATGTTCCCCTGAACGGTCGCGCCTTCTGGCAGCTAACGCAGCTCACACCGGGCGCTACTTACACCCCCGGCGGTGCGAATCCCTATACCGGGAGCTCGGCAATTCGGGCCAGGGCCGTCAACGTAAGCGTTAACGGGTCTGATCCCCAGCAAACCGGTTGGTCACTCGACGGTGCGAACATCACAGAACCCCAACTAGGCGGTACAGAGATCCAGCCTAACGTCGATGCGATCGAGGAATTCAAAGTGGAAAGCGGGAACATGTCGGCGGAGTTCGGTCACACGCCAAATATGGTGACCGCCACCATCAAGAGTGGAACGAATCAGTACCACGGAGACGTTTTCGAATTCCTGCGCAACGATAAACTCGACGCCCGCAATTTCTTCTACCAGACGCCTGTGGGTTCCAACCAAACGAAGGATGTGCTGAAGCGAAATCAGTTTGGGGGCACCTTTGGCGGGCCCATAAAAAAGGACAAGACATTTTTCTTCGTTGATTACGAGGAAACCATGGTGAGGCAGGCGCTCGTGTTCAGCAACGTTGTTCCCAGCGCTGCCATGCGTAGCGGAGATTTCAGTGCATTGCTGCCTAACACGCAACTCCTTAACCCACTGAACAACTACTTGCCATTTCCGGATAACAAGATGCCCCCCAGCATGTTTTCCCCGCAAGCTCTGTATTTCTTGAAGTACATGCCTGAGCCGAACTTCAGTCAAGGGGGCACAGATCGCGCAGTTTTTGGCAACAGGCTGACGCTCAATACCGCGAAAGCGGATTTCAAGCTCGATGAACAATTTACAGCCAAGGATCACTTGATGGCCCGGTATTCAATTAATGACAACGACGAGGCCAATCCCAACCCCTTTCCGGCATTAGGTTCCCCCAAGAATTACTCGAGAGGTCAAAGTTTCAGCTTGGCGTTAACCCATATTTTTAGCCCACAGTGGCTCAACGAACTGCGCTTCGGATATTACCGCATGATTTTCTTGTTCCAAGGACCGCTGCAAGGCACGAATGTCGACCAGCAGGCGGGTGTCCAGGGCTTCGAATTGCAACCGTACGGCGGGTTCCCGGAAATCGATATGGCAGGCTACGACAGCTTCAACGGTTCCCCCACGAACTGCTTGCCGAAATCAAACCACGTTCGGTCGTACCAGTATTCCGATACTGTGAGTGGAGTCGCCGGCAAGCACAATATGAAAATGGGAATGGAGTGGTTCCACAACGATTTGGGGTTTGTAAATGGTGGTGTCTCCGAGGGCATATTTGATTTCGAAGGCACGTACACGGGCGACGCTTTTGCCGACTTCATGTTGGGCCTTCCCAATAGTGTCACTCGCGACGGCGGCGTGCCCTTGCAAGGAACCTACGGCAACTTCCTGTCTTGGTTCTTCCAAGACAATTACCACGTGACGCAGAACTTAACACTCAATCTGGGATTGCGATATGAGATAAATCCTTTCTACACCGGGCAACGCGGTCAGATCAGTGGTTTCAATCTCGCCACTGGCAAGCTTGTCATTCCGTCAAACTTTGACCCAACTGCGCAAGCGATAAGCTCCGAGTTGGTTCCGTTGTTTAGGGATCGGTATGTTCTGAGTAATACCGTCGGACTCCCGCTCTCGATTCGGCCCACCGACAAGAAGGATTTTGCCCCACGCATTGGTTTGGCTTGGAGGCCATTCGGAAGTAACAAGTGGGCGCTACGCTCAGCTTACGGGATTTTTTACGCTTACCCGGATAATAACTTGCCAAACAATACTTCCGGTGTGCCACCCATCTCAGCTGTGGACCAGACATTTAACGACCGGCCACCGGTGGAACCCACTCACTTTTGGGGAAACTTTTTTCAGGGTCTCCCTTTGGCGGGCCTGCCCAATCCCAACCCTGGTCAACCTTGTCCCGGAGGATTCGTGGCCATTTCCTGTGCCCAACCCTCTTTGAGCACTGGTGCTCTCAACTCAAAGCTGACATACGTCCAAGAATACAATTTCTCAGTCCAACGACAGCTCACGCCCTCGCTCACGATCAATGTGGGCTATGTAGGTAACAACACCCATCGGCTAGCACAGTTCATCAGCATCAACGACCCGCCGCCAGGACAGGGCGATATTCAATCTCGTCGTCCTTACATCCAATGGGGTCCGATCGCTTACGCGCAATACGAAGGGAAGGCAAGCTACAACGCGCTGCAGACGAGTTTGATGTCGCGCTCCTGGCACGGCCTTTCATTGCTGGGAAACTATACTTACTCAAAATGCCTGGACAACGGTTCGGGTGAAACTGGGACGACCCTCCTGCTCATTCCGTTCAATCGAGCCGTCTGCGACCTGGACCGAACACAGGCCGGCGCGTTCAGTTATGACTACGAATTGCCTTTTGGGCATTCACGGCAATTCCTGAGCGGAATTCCGAGTTGGACCGATCAAATTATAGGAGGGTGGCATGTCTCTGGTGTCGCAACGTTGCAGACAGGTTTACCCTTCACCCCCACGATCGGCGACCGCGCTAATACGGGCGTTGGGGGCCAGAGACCCGACGTGATCGGGGCGCCCGTCATGCCTCAGACGGTCGGGTGCTGGTTTTTTACATCGGCTAATCCTTCCTGCACAGCCCTGCTTCCCAATGCCTCTGACTGGTTTGCCGAGCCGCCACAGTACCTACGTTACGGGACAGGCGGAAGGAACATCTTGCGCGCCGACGGCCTGAAGACTTGGGATTTTTCATTATTTAAGGACTTCAAGATATCCGAAACCAAATACTTCCAGTTTCGATCGGAGTTCTTCAATTTCACGAACCATCCGACCTTCTCGGCACCGTCGACGAGGGTTGACACGGCATCCGGCGGCTCGATTAGCTCCACGCTAGATCCGGCGCGGCAAATACAGTTGGCCTTGAAGTTTTATTTCTGAGATTCGGAGTTGCACTGAGTACGTGGGGCCAGCAAGCTTGGTTCAGATTGAAGCTCAGCCGAGTCGGTCAGGCGGAGGTACAAAAACTGTTGGATTGCAGCACACGGCAGCTTAGAGAAGTGCAGTCGGGTTGCAGCACGCTCTTCGTCGCCGACATTGTTAACAGGACGAATCGTCTTTGGTGTGGAGCAAAGGAAGCGAGCGCCTCACGAGTAATCTCGCAACGAGTGAGTATTCGGATACGGGTTTCACACCCCCGGATGAGTTTCCGAAGTGACGTGGCGCTGGAACGATTGCACAATAACAGCGAGCAGATCACGGCTCGGATTTGCGACCAAAGGAGAGGACATGGAAAGACGACTATCGAGACGCGAGTTTCTGGATGTATCACCCGTGGCAGCCGCCCTCCTGACCGCCCGTTCTCTTCCAGCGAGTTGGAAGGCTGGCCCGCAAGATAGCAGTTCATTTCGAGGCGTTCTCTGCCTATTCTCGAAACCGGTCCCGCAGATGAATTGGCGCGAGCTCGGGCAGGCCGCCAAGAGTGCGGGCTTTGGGGGAATCGACTTGACTGTCCGGAAGGGTGGACACGTAATGCCCGAGCGGGTAAGGGAGGACCTTCCCAAAGCCGTTGAGGCCATACGCAGAGAGGGTCTGGAAGTTCCAATGATCACAACCGAGCTTCGCGATGCGGATGATCCCGACACCTTGCCAATCCTCAGAACCGCCGCCAACCTATCCATTTCGTTTCTGAAGCCGGGCTACTACCATTACAGGTTTGTCGATGTACGGAAGGAACTGGCGGAAGCTGGAGACAAGTTTCGCGGGTTGGTACGAGTGGCAGAGAAGTACGGGGTTCAGGTTGGATACCACAATCACGCTGGATATGTCGGGGCGCCGGTGTGGGATATGGCCCGAGTCATGGACACTCTGGATCCAAAGTGGGCCGGCTACTACTTCGACCTGCAGCACGCGACGGGAGAGGGTGGAATAGCAGGCTGGAAAATCGACGCCAATTTGGCAATGCCGCGCATCAAGATGCTGGCGGTCAAAGATATGTACTGGAAGAAAACGGCCCAAGGTTGGTCCGATAGCGATTGTCCACTGGGCCAAGGGATGTGCCACTACAAAGAATTCATGAAAATGTGTTCTCGAGGCGGGTTCCACGGGCCGATCTCACTTCACCTTGAATACGAAATTGATGGAGTGTCCACTCGCGAAGGAATCGCGCTGTCGCGAGATAAAGTTGGCGCGGTCATGACCGCCGCCAAGCGAGACCTCGATTACCTCAAATCGCTCCTCAAAGAAGCGTATGGAACAGCCTGATCTAACCCAAGGGGAGATCATGCTCTCCTGGAAAGTCCTCTGCCCCGCGCTCGAAGCAGTGACGCTGAGGTTCCCATTTTTCGCGAAATGAGGGTAGACAGACGCAAATTCCTGATGTTATCCGGCGGACTGCTTTCCGCCCCACTCTTTCCTGCGGAGCACCAAATAATTTCGGTAAGTCCCTTGGAGATGCAGTCTAACGTGGCCTCTTTAGAGGGCCGCTACACGGCACTCGAAGACTTTTACGTTCGGAATCACCATGAAACTCCTCCGAATTCCGCCCGGCCTCTTCTGCGCGTGGAGGGAGGAGTGGCACAACCTTTGCGTCTTACCCCTGCGGACCTTATCCCTTTGAAAAGGCTGCAGCTCGGCTCAGTGCTCGAATGCGCTGGAAACCCTGTGTCGCCGAACGGCCTCGTCAGCAATGGAATGTGGGAAGGTTGGTCATTGAAGGAGGTACTCGACCTCGCTCAGCCTTCCCGCGCTGCTGCCTTCCTTCATTTGTTCGGGCGCGATGGTTACGCGCGTAGCGTTCCCCTTCATCGGGTGGACAGTCGTGCGATGTTGGCCACTAGGCTGGGCGGCCGACCGCTCCGGCCTAACCACGGCGCACCTTGGCGAGCCTTCTTTCCTGGATGGTACGGAATGGATTCGGTGAAATGGTTGGAGCGGCTTGTGGTTTCAGCGGCTCCGCTTGCCAATTCCGAAAATGAATACATGGAGATGAGGCCATCCGCACTAGTCGGAATAGTTCGCTCACCTCTTCCGCAGGTACAAGTCAAGTCGATCATCACCTCTCCAGGAGGCCTAAGTGTCGTGCAGCGTGGAAGCAGCGAAATCCGGGGGATCGCTTGGTCTGGCCGCGACAGCGTTTCCAGAGTTGAGTTGTCCATCGACGGGGGCAGGAATTGGCAGGATACGGCCTTGTCTCGGGGTACAAGCCAGTACGATTGGGTATTGTGGCGAGCCCGAGTGGAGTTGAGCCAGCCGGGAGATACTGAACTGGTTTGTCGCGCCACCGATACTCAGGGCCGGGTCCAGCCGGAGCAGAGGGATTCTGAGCGACTGGATGGCTATAGCCAAAACTGGTATCACCGCGTGCATGTTGTGGTCGTGTGATCCATTAGTGCACCGTGACTCTGGGGATTCGTGGTCGCGTGCGACGTGCTATCGGGCGGAATCGTGTCGCTTGCCGTCAGCTTCTCAACTTGCCGTCAGCTTCTCAATAAGACAAACGCTAGTGATATTCAAACGAGTTTATGCCTATGGGACCCGCATCGTTACACAGCCCGTGCGATCTGCGATTACGCCGCGATTGTAACGACTGGTATTCCCATTTACTGGATTTGGCGTAAGCCCGCGGGCGATCTACAACCAACTATTCGCTAGCCTGCCCTATCGCCTTTTATCGCGTAGGTCCTCTGCTGGTCTGCCGTGAAATAAATGCCCACAATAATGGCGAGCAGGATGCCAATGGACGCAGTCGCGATGGCTACACATGCAACTACTGTGGGCACTGTCACTGAAGCCTTCCAATGGCCGACCGCAAACATGCCAGCCGCCCCGGAAATTCCGCCAAGCATGTTCAGGAATCCAGAAGCGGATCCATATAACCGCTTCGGCACCACATCGTAGATGGCCGCGAAAATGTTGCCAATCGTCAAGCCTGCAAAAAAACCGAATGCAGTGGACGCTACCTTCATCATGCTCAGTGAATTTGTTGCAAATATCAGATAGGCGAGCGGTGCGCTGCCCAGCAATCCTGCCGACGCAATATAAAACCGCGCGGAACGCATGAAATGGACTAGGCGATCGGCAAATACTCCGCCAACAACGACCCCTACTCCGGAACTGACCTGAACGTATAGCGTGGCGCTCAATCCACTACTAGCCATCGAAAGATGATATTTCTGATAGAGAAAGTTGGGCAGCCAAGCGTAAATGATCCAGAGCATCGCGCAAAACGCAAAGAAGGCGAGAGAGAGCGCCATGTAACATCTCGAGCGCACGAACACGGCCGGACTGAGTTGATTTTCGGTAGTACGGCGCGAGCTGCCACGCGGCAAGCGCCCGACCACCACCTTCAGTGGGATTGCATAAAGAAGACCGGCGGCGGCCATTAGCGCGAACCCGTAGCACCAGCCGACATGATCTGCGGCCCACCCGCCGTACAAACCGCCGCCCACGATGCCTGCCAGCTGACCGGCCTGATGAATTCCCAGCGCCTTCGATCGTGTGGAGCTGGATTGCAAGTCTGCGATGATTCCGATCGCAGCGGGGAAATACAGCGCCTCAGTTACTCCCATTACGGCTCGCCAGGCAAGAAACGAGTACGGCGAATGAGCCACCCCTGTGCCCAATGTCGCAAAAATCCAGAGAACGAGGCTCGATATCACCAACCGATCCCGAGGCATTATGTCGGCCAAGCGTCCGGTGACCGGCATGCAGAGCGCGTATACCCAGACGAAGACACTACCGGCCAAGCCAAGCTGCTCTTCTGAAAAACCCAGCTCCCTGCGAAGCACCGGAAAGATTGAGAAGGCAAGTTGACGATCGACGTAGCTGAGTGCAAAAGCTACGCTCAAGAACGCCACCGCCCACCAGGCATAACGGGTCTTGCAAGCGGGTTCCATTACGACCGATTACGCTCAAATATCTTCGCGTGAGGTTCAACTCGACGTCCTGGTCGAGAGGATAAATAGGGTGCACGCAATGCTGATGGCCCAAACGTTTTAAATTCGCGCTCGACGCCCCCGGCGCATCGACGGTCGGCGCGAGCAAATTCCGGCGATAGCCGCCCTCGAGCAGCGCGCGAAGAATAGCATTGCTGTCGCCAGATGCGGTGGAACTCGTAGCATCTGCTGCGCCCACAAGAATCACACGCCCCTTTGCCTCGATGGCCAGCCTTACACTCTCATCGAGGCTTATAACATCGGCAGGTAGGTGTTCACGGATATTCCAGAATTTACGCGCCAGATCGACCGCCTTGCGCCCACTGCGTTGGGCATCTCCATCCCTAACGACAAAGACGTTCGAACAGAGATCCGGAACATCGGTGAAATGGTTTTCAATAAACATGCACGCGGACAGACCACCCGGACTATTCTCGATTGCTCGCGCCCGGCGAGTGCATTTTCCAAATAACCCCGTTTCAGTGATGAGCTCGTCTCCTCGAACGAGTGCCGGAATCGCGACCCTGGCCGTGACCGGGCGTACTTCCTTCTCAAGCAGGCGCACCAATACTCGTGCGGCGTACGCCCCTGTGTCGAAAAAATCTACCTGCGGATAAGTGTGATAAACAGTCGTCGCATCCGAATCCTTCAACATGCGATCGGTAAGGATTCCGTGAAGATCAAGCGAAATGACCACCGGCCTCTTCTCGCCGATAACCCCGGAGGTGTTGGAGCGAGCGCTATATCCGGCGACGAGCGATAGATCGGGACGTGCATCGAGAACGCTCAGCGCTCCCGTAATCTCGGTTCTGGTACACCGGTGACGAGATCAAATCGCACCTCCAACAATCACTCCGTAATCTTAATACCACCCCGGCACCGGGTTGAACGAAGAAATCTCCTGCTTACGTTCGTTAATCAGAATTCTCGGCATATTCAGATTCTGATTAACCCACAAAAAGGATTCGCCGCCTCCGGCAATATACCATCAAGATCTGCGGCTGCCGATTGTAGACTTGTATGGTACTTGTGAAGCCCATAGCTCAGCGAGCCGTCAAACCAGAACGGATGAATTTCCAGGGTTCATAAAATCTGAGTTGAGAATGACACTACACCACAGGGCAAGCTAACTACGTTACGTGGCATCGAATCCAGCAAACTCGCAAGCAAGAGGCGGTCCACTGGCATGGGTAGTATGCGGCGCACTATTTTTGGCGACCGTTCTTAACTATATGGACCGCCAAACGCTATCCATGGCGGCCCCCCTCATCCAACGCGAACTGTCGCTGGACAACTCTCACATCGGAATGCTTTTTTCCGCATTCTTCTACACGTATGGACCAATGATGGCCGTCACGGGATGGATACTCGATCGCGTAAGTGTCCGGTTCGGATACGCCGTGAGTGTGTTCCTATGGTCTGTTGCCGGCGCGCTGACAGGACTCACCACAAATTTCGGTGGGCTTTTTGGGTGCCGTCTGTTCTTGGGAATCGGAGAAGCGGCTAACTGGCCGGCTGCCTTGCGAACAGTCGCCCGGGTGATGCCACCGGAGAAGCGGTCACTTGCCAACGGTGTTTTCAATAGTGGCGCGAGCGTCGGCGCGGTGATTACTCCCCCGTTGATCGTCTATATATCCATGCGATCAAGCTGGCGCGTCGCATTTGTCGTCATTGGTGCGTTAGGAATTGTCTGGGTAATAGTCTGGCTTGTTTTGACACGCCGGGTGCGTGCGCTTGATCGCCAGTCCCGTAGCCCGGAGATTCGACACCTCGACGAGTGCGAAGGCAGTAACTCACTTTCGACGTGGCCCGAGATCCTTTCGTCAACGCGCTTTTGGGGTCTTATTGTCGCGTCCGTATGTGGCCAACCATGTTACTACTTTTATTCCACCTGGCTTGCCACTTACTTCGTGCAGCAAAGGGCGATGCACTTTGGAACAAAACTCGGCACAGTGATGCTGATGCCATACTTGGGCCTGGGGCTCGGCAGCGCATTGGGTGGCTTACCGGTGTTCTGGCTTGCCCGGCGTGGGTGGACAATCTTTCGTGCCCGGAAAGCGACCTTAGTTTTCATTTCGATTCTCACGCTTCCCGCTATTACGGTTCCGCATACGAAGGTATTTTCCACAGCCCTAGCGATCATCGTCATCATTACCCTCGCCATGGGCGCCTGGGTAGCAAACTACCTTTCCGCGTTGCAGGATGTATCGCCTCGCCACGTTGCGGCGATCGCAGGAATCATCGGGTGTTTTGGGGCCTTTTCCGGGGCACTCGGCATGTCGGCGGTAGGATGGATTTCTTCCACGTCTTACGGCTTTGGACCGGTTTTTACTGCGCTCGCTCTGATGCCGGTTATCGCGACCTTAGGCATTATTGTGCCGCGTTCACCTGCGTTAAGAGACCTCCCTGTCCGCTGATTGTTTGGATCCTAAGTCCGCGGTTATTACTTGGATCTTGTTACTCGAGCAAAGAGGGCGGGGTGGGAGGATGGAAAATTGCGGCCAAATTCGGTGATGTCCCGCCTTAAGATGGTCGGTGTAAAAGATTTCTATTGAAAGAAACCCGCGAAGGAGTGGATTGACAAGGGCTGTCCGCTGGGGCAGGCATGTGCCATTGGAAAGAGTTTTATCAGGCTATTGCAGCCGCCAACTTTCACCGACTGGTGACCCTGTGTCTCGAATAATGCGACTCCCAAAGACGGATGTAAAATACACGTGATGTATATCATTCTTTTAGACTTCCGTAGGTTTCTCTAACGTGAAATATCGGTTCGAGGAATTCACCTGGCCGGAAATTCGCGATGCAGTGGCACAAAATCGCGTTGCGGTGCTTCCCGTCGGCACGATCGAGCAACACGGTCCTCACATGCCGCTGGTTACCGATGTGCTGACCGCTACTGAAACGTCCCGTCTCGCTGTGGAACAAATTCCCGAACAGGCCGTGCTTATGCCGTCTGTCTACTATTCGTTCAACGAGCACCACATGGATTTTCCGGGTACCATTGCGATACGGGGAGAGACGATCGTCCAATACGTTACAGATATTGGCGTCAGTCTGGCTCGCCACGGATTCCGGAAGATCTTACTCGTAAATGGACACGGCAGTAACGTACCCTTCTTGGACATCGCCGCGCGCCAGATTACCGTCCGCACCGAGGCGATCTCCGCCATGGCTTCGTGGTGGAGCCTCATACCAAGAGAATTGCTTTCCGAGCTTCGTGAATCCGAGTATCCCGGCGGCATGGCTCATGGATGTGAATTAGAAACATCCGTGCTGCTGCATTTAAGGCCTGACCTCGTTCAGTTTGAGAAGGCCAGGCGGGATATTCCATCTCGGCCAAGTCGATTTTTCTTCTGGGATTTGCAGACGCCGTCACCGATCAACTTTCAGGAATGGTTTAGCCGCTATTCGGAAACGGGAACCCTGGGCGATCCAACCAAAGCTACTAAAGAGAAGGGCGAAAAGTTCGTCAATGCGGTTGTTGACCAGATGGTGGCGCTCATTTCCGAGTTCCGCGCTCGTGAAGTCCGTCCGCGCATCGATCATCATTGATAACGACGTACTCCGCGTCGCTCGCGCGTACAGTGAAGAATGCGGCAGACCCAGTACTTCAATGGTTAAAGTGGCACAGACGTTATGAAAGTCGGCATTTTGGGCACCGGCGCGATCGCGAATAAGCACGCCCAAGCTTACGAGAACATCGGGTTTAAGGTGAACGCCCTGTTTTAACAAGACCGAGGCGCGCGGCCGTGACTTCGCGCACCGCTGGGGTGCGAAATACGTTTACGATTTCCGTGAACTGTGTCGCTATCCGGGTTTGGATTTTATCGACGTCTGCGCTTTTCCCGATTTCCATTTGGATCCCGTGCGTGTTTGTGCAGAAATCGGGCGGCCGATCATGCTGCAGAAACCGATCTCCACTAACCTCGAAACGGCGCGTCAGATCGTGGACGAAGCGCGGAATGCGGACATCACTTTAGGCGTGATGAGCCAGCATAGGTTCGACGACTCCGTTGTCTTTTTAAGACGTGCGCTGGCGGCTAGCCGCCTAGGCAAGCTACTCGAAGCCGATGCTTACCTAAAGTGGTTCCGGAGCGATGAGTACTACGCGCGGCCCATCAAAGGAAGCTGGACGACAGAAGGTGGCGGCGCGCTCATCAATCAGGCCATTCACCAGGTGGATATTCTGCTGCACGTGATGGGACCTGTAAGTGCCGTAGAAGGAGTCTGGCAATTGGCAGCGCGTCACACGATCGAATCGGAAGATATCGTGAACGCTCTCATTTCCTACAACTCTGGCGCCACCGGTGTTCTTCAGGCTTCGACAGCCTTCTGGCCCGGTTATACCGAGCGCATTGAAATTCACGGCACAAAGGGTACTGTCGTAATCTGCGGCGATCGTCTGACTGCTTGGGATGTCACCGGAGACGAAGAGAACTCGGCAGATCCTCCGCCGCTCGACGAGAACGTAGCCTCCGGCTCATCCGATCCGATGGCGATCGATCTCACTTGTTTCGAGCGTCAGTTCCTCGATTTCGCCGACGCAATTCGCCGCCGCAGGGAGCCCTCAATCAACGGCGAAGAAGCATTCGCCGCTCTCAAAGTGGTGCTTGCCATTTATGAATCCTGCCGGACGCGTCAGCGAATCGAACTGCCTTAGCTCTTGTCTCCGGCCTTCGAGGAAACCACTCGTTTCAGTCGCGGGCCTGAGCTGCTCGTCGAAGCGTGCGTTGCCAACGGACCTCCGGGAGCGCGCATCTTGCTAAACCCCACCGTTGACACTTGACCCTCCGTGATATCGTCCCAGACGGCTTGTCTCACCCCCTCGGAATCACGTCGCCTCAATGCCTCGACGATTCGCTCGTGAAAGGATCGAAATTCGGCATCCCGAAATCCGGAAGACCGGAGCTCGATATACATTAATCGCTCCGTACTTTCTAGGTTTTGCCTTAGCAGTTCTTGTAATCGCCGGTTCCTAGTGGTTTTGGCGAGCGCCATATGAAAATGGCCGTTTGCCTCCACAAGCTCAGTGAATGTGGTTTTCGATTTATCCGGCAAAAGGCTCGGCATGGCAAGTTTTTCGAGTTCGGCAATCTCTTGCTCGGTTGCGCGTGTTGTTGCGAGCTGCGCAATTGCATCTTCCAGAATGAGTCGCACCTCAAACAATTCACAAACTGCGTGGAAGCTCACTTCCGGAACGAGGATGCCGTGATGAGGCACGACGTGCAGCAAGCCCTCGTGGTGAAGCCTGTTGCAAGCTTCTCTATATGGAGTCCTCCCGATTCCGCACCTCGCCATTACTTCGGCTTCGGACAGAAAGGTTCCCTCCTCAATATCGCCCTGGATAATCGCTCTTTTTAGCACGGCGTAAGCCTTCTCGGTTTGAGTGGTTTTTCCAAGCGTACTTTTCTTCATCACTTCACTCGTATCAAGAAAGATGTGGTTTTCGCTCACAGATATCCGTCCGCCGGAGAACCATCGAAGATATTGGCTCGCTCGGTTCCGTATCTAACGTCTGCGTTGGATCAATTTTCAGCCACAAAAGCGCCGCGGCTATATAAACTGCGCCTGCGCTTATTAACATGGCGTCAAATGAGTGGAATCTCGTGTATACCCAGGCTGCCGCGATTGGAGAGATCATTCCGGAAACGCACGACGCGACGTTCATAAAGGCGCCGATGGTCGCGCCGAACCTTCCTCCACTGTCTAGACACGTGGCCCATGCGACTGGCGTTGCGAGGTCTATCCCAATCTCTCCCAGCATCAAAAAAAGAATCGCGGCCAATGGTTTTTGCATGGATCCGGCTCCCGCGAATCCAATCCGCTGATGAGATAACCTCCCAGTCCGACCAGCCGTCTTCCCCAACGCAGGCTACCGAGACGCCGCACCAGCATGTCAGACACGCTCCCGCCCATCAGACACGCCAGCGAGCCCACGCCCAGCGGAAGCACAGCATAAAGACTGGCCGTCTCAGGTCGCAACTTGTGCTGCCGGATCAAGAACGTAGGCAACCATGTAAGCAAAAAATAGAACCCATACGAAGTGGCGAAATACATGCCAAACAGAGCCCACACATTGCTGCTCACGAGGATCCGCCTCCAAGGCGTTTCGAAACTGCTAGATGTCGGTGGCTTCTCACTCTGCCGCGCGTAGGCGAGATCCGCCGCGGTTGCCGCAGGATCCTCGGCCGGGTTGTCTCGGTACGGCCGCCAGAAAACCAGACACCAGATAACACCGATCGACCCAAAGATTGCGAATGGAATCCGCCAGCCAAACCAACCCATAAATAGAACGGCCATCCAGGGAGCAATCGCTCCGCCTATCCTCGCTCCCATCCACATCACACCAATGGCTCTGCCCCTGTCGCCAACGTGAAACCAATTTTCTACTGCTCGCGCCAGAGCAGGAAATGCACCGGCCTCGGCTGCCCCGAACCCAAATCTCACCGCCAGCAGTGACCAGTATCCCCACACCACGCCTGTAAGCACGGTGAAAACGGACCAGCATGCAACGATGCGCGTCAGGATCTTTCGCTGCCCCAAGCGGTCACACAGCCATCCCATCGGGACTTCGAAGATCCCATACGCTACATCGAATACGCTAAACACGTATCCCATCTGCATACTCGACAGTCCGAGAGCTGCCATGATTGATGGAGTCGCCGCGGACAGGCAGACCCGGTCGAGATACGTGATGCCTGAGGCGAGCGCTATCAAAATTAATATGCAGTGGCGGAGCGGAACGCGATGGCCATTGAGCATCGGTAAGCTACGAGTAAGAAATATATTTTTCAGATCACTCAACGGTCCATCAACGGACTTCTCCGGCCGTGAGGTTTAAGCACCAAGATGTGTTCGAAATAATGAGGCCGCGAGCCCGCGCAAGTTCCAGCCGCAGATTCGGCTCGCTTCCAACTTGTTGCCCGCAGGTCCGCCCCAGTGAGTCTCCAAGCTGATGTAGCCGCTATATTTGTCTTTCAACAGAGCGCCAATCTGTTCCTTCCAGCGTACGCTTCTGGTGCCTAACGGCCCCCACACCGGCGTATTGCCCTCCATATGGCAATCTTTGGCATGCACATGGAAGATGCGCTTCTTTGGCAGAAGCGAATAGCCGTCCGGAAATGGATCTTCTCCTGCCACCAACGCATTTGCGGGATCCCAAACCAGCCCCAGATTCTCACGGTTGAGCGCCTTCAACATCTCTGCCGCTTCCGATGCTGTCGCCACATTGCACGCGTGCTCATTTTCTAGCCCAACCGTCAAGTTCTCGATCGCTGCTTGCGTTGCGAGCCGGTCGAGCGCCGCGGCGATTTCTTCGAAGCACGCCTTTGGCTCTACCGTGCGCCAGTATGAAAAGACGCGAACGATTGGCGCGCCGAAGAATTTGGCCGCCTTGATCGCGCGCTCGGTCAACTGCGACTGATCCTCGAACGTGTGTTTGGAAGCAAAGACATCGTGCTGGAAACGGCTGTCAAGCTCGGGCGCATTCGGCAGAACGCATTTCAACAGAGGCGATGCAATGGAGATGACCCGCAATCCGGCAGCAGCAAGAGTCTCTTTCGCCCGTTTTAGCTCGGTGTCACTGAGATCGAGAATGTTCTTCCCATCCACAACCCGCAGTTCTGCCGACGTCATTCCGATCTCTTTCATCACGGGAATAGCTTCCGAAAGTCTCGGCGAGAACTCATCGGTAATGGCCGCTATAGGAATCCGCGGCTCGAAAGTCATGCGGCGTCATTATGCTCCGGCCAAGGTTGCATCTTATTACTCAAACGAACATATCGTACATTGCGCAGTACGCGACCCGCCTGTCCGAAAAAGATTTGACAGTACCGAGGCACACAGATAACATATACGAAGAATATACAATACATCAAGTCATGCATTCAGGCCCGCCGCCTGCGCAGAGTAGCCATTTCACGAATAAGGTTCCAAGGACGGGTTGTGACCTCAACTGTATCGGCACGCTTTGGTTTGTCATTAGTCTTGTTAGGCTGTTGTGGGACCCTGCATGCCCAGCTCGACACAGCCACGCTGAGTGGCACAGTGAGCGATTCTTCCGGAGCTGCCATTCCTCGTGCCCAGGTGGTGCTGCAAGGCGCGCTGCAACGAACGGCGCGTCCGACGGTTACCGGCTCAAACGGATCGTATGTCATTCCAAGCATACTTCCCGGCAGCTACCAGCTCGTTGTCACCGCGGGCGGGTTTGAGCCGCAGACCCTCACCAACATCAACCTCATCGCTGGCCAGGGAAGCACGCTGAACGTGACTCTCGGAATTGCGAGAAGCGTAACCACGATGGAAGTGAAGGAAGCGCCGCCGCTCCTGGAGACGACCACTGCTACCGTAGGGTCCGAACTCACGCCGAAGGAAGTTGTCGGATTGCCACTCCTAGGCCGGAGCTTCCAATCTCTTCTTCAAGTGCTCCCTGGAGTTTCATACGTTGGTACGGACGCCTACAATTTCAGCATTGGCGGCGGAACGTACAACGCAGTCGGCGCATCGGTAAACCCCTCCGTTTATGGCCAGCGAAATCGAGACAACAACTACACGATCGACGGGGTGCCGAATGACCAGGTCAGCTACAGCGGCATTCCGATGTATCCTCCGCCAGAGACCATTGCGGACATGAAGGTCGAAACGGGTTCGGATTCGGGCGCGTACGGTTGGTCTGCGGGAGCTACGATTACTCTGATTACCAAATCGGGCACCAATAGTTACCATGGCGACGCCTGGGAATTTCTGCAGAATAACATCTTTAACGCGAGGAGCTTTTTCGTCCCGGAGAAAGGAGCTTTCAAATGGAATCAATTTGGCGCTTCCGGCGGTGGACCTTTGATTATTCCTCATCTGCTGTCGAAGGCCCGCGCGTGGTATGTCTTTGGGTGGTACGAAGGGGCTCGCATCCATACGGCTGCGAATTACACAGCTTTGGTGCCGACGGCTGCGGAGCTAAGTGGAAACTTTGCTGGAGAGGCACCAATCTACAATCCTTACACCAGCGTAGTGAGCGCCAACGGCAGTCTTCTCAGCCGGCAACCATTTCCTGGCAACCAGATTCCAAACAACCTACTGAATTCCACGGCGCTGGCGCTTGCCAAAGCAGTGTACCCTGCCCCTAATCTTGCTGCTGGAGTTATTCCTGGAGTCAATTACATAAACACCGGTTCAAACGTGCAAACGTACGACCAGTGGAGTGCACGAGTCGACCATCAGTTTGGGCAGAAGGACAGCTTCTACGCTCGCGCTACCGATTCTAGTACTCCACAGACCAGCATCGGGTTGCCCGCCCTTCCTTCGGGTGTGAACAACAACCTGTTGAATATCGCAGTTAGCAATACGTATAGTTTTGGTCCGACGGCTCTGGCCACATTCCGGTTCGGGTTGCAGAGAACGAACCCGCAATACTTTACCAGTGGCGGTGATCTCTTGTCGAAGGCGGGCTTCACCGGTTTTCCTCCATACGAAGGAAAGTTTAATATATTGCCGCCCATCAGTATCGGATCATATGCCAGTATTTCCCAATCTCAAGGCAGCGATGGGCCTGAGGACTTATTGTCCTGGACAGCGGATGCGCAAAAGATAGCAGGGCGCCACACCATTTCCTATGGCGGTCGTGTCATGCATAACGTGTTTTTCACGAATTGCCAAACGGGCACGTTTGAATGTTTCAATACCGCTCAAACTGCATTAGGTACGGGGACCGGGAATCCACTCTCTAGCTTTTTGCTGGGATTGCCCTCAGCGGCCGGGCGCGTTTCCGGACAAACTGCCGGCCAGTATTCTGATATGGAATACGGCTACTATGTGCACGACAGTTTCCACGTAAGTTCTAAGTTGACTCTCAACCTGGGTCTGAGGTGGGACTATGCTTCGCCCATGATAGACCAATACGGAAGTTCAACCTTCCAGTGGGAAACAGGGCAGTTACTCTGGGATATAAAGAATCCGATTACTGGACAACCTCCTAATGTGCGGCGTGGAGGAGTTCCTCCCGATTACAACGGCTATCAACCTCGAGTCGGTATCGCCTATGCACTGACGCCAAGAACGGTCATTAGAACCGGCTTCGGCATTTTTTCCGAACAGTTCGGTGCTTCAGCGCAAAACGAAGAGAGCAACCACGGCAATTGGCCGTTCGCATTCAGTCAAACCCTTGGAAGTCTGAATACAGGCCTTCCAACCGCGTTCATAGCCAACCCGTTTCCGGGTCCGCCGGTACCTACTCAAACGGCTTTGGGATTGGGTCAAGGCATGAACTTCTGGGGTCCCACCTCGAGGACGGGCTACGTGAGTGAGTGGAATTTCTCTGTACAGCGCCAGTTAACGCCTTCTTTAGTTCTCGAAATCGCCTATGTCGGATCCCACGGCGTCAAATTGCCCTCTCAGATAGTCGACAATACAGCGCTCTATCCGGGAACAGATCCATACCAAAGTCGGCAGCTCTGGCCTAACTTCCCGCCGTATGTCGAGAATAACTATCACGAAAATAGCTCCAAATATAACGGCGGCAGTATCAAGCTCGACAAACGAACGTCGCATAACTTGACCTTCCTATTCAACTTCACATGGTCGAAAGCCCTCGACAATGTGGATTCCATAGGCAATGGCGTGAACTCCGCCTCCCCACACGACAACGCGAACCCTACTCGCTTCAATGGGGGCGCGTTCTGGGGCCCGGCAGCGTTCGACGTTGAAAAAATATTTAACGCCAGCTACGTCTACGACATTCCCTTCAACACCAGGAGCCGAGCCGTAAATGCGATCCTCGCGAACTGGTCGGTCTCGGGCAATGTCACGGCTCATTCGGGACTGCCTTATTTCGTATTTATCAATGGCGATAATGAAAATATCGGCAGCGTTGGCCGCTTGGATGAGTTTCCAGACTTGGTCGGCAATCCGAACGCGATCGCGGACCGAACGCTCAACGAGTGGTTCAACACGGCGGCTTATCAAATGCCTGCGTATGGAACAGCCGGCGGCGCTGGAAAACACGCCCAGTTCAGCCAGCCGCTTTTGAATTGGGATTCCGCTTTCTCGAAGAACTGGCCTTTCGGGGAAGCGAGGGGCGTCGAATTGAGAGGCGAGTTTTTCAATTTTGCGAATCACACGACGTTCGCACCTCCGAACAGCCTTATCAATACTGCTAACTTCGGAGTGGTAAATTCAACGCTGAACAGCGGAAGACGGGTTCAGTTCGCCTTGAAGATTCATTTTTAAAGAGCGACCGCGGAAGGCGCATGGAGGAGAGATAATCGTGAAGACCAGAGCGTTTCTATTTCCAACTCTGCTGGCATTCTTGATCCCGGCATCCAATCGAAATACTGATGCCAAAGAGCGTGGACCCAATCCAACCCCGCGCGTCGTCACGGTCAGCCAGGAAGGTCTCTCGCGTTATCAGGGCGAGGACCTGCTTGAACCGACGCTCGAGCGTCTAAACCAGGCCGTATCGTTCCATCCCGATATCGTCTGCCTTCCTGAGGTGTTCAGCAATCGCGATGCGGAGTCTGTTCCCGGACCTGTCACGGACAAGCTCGCCGCCTGGGCCCGCGCCAATTCCTCTTACGTCATTTTCGGCCTCAGGACGAAAAAAGGAGGCCGTGACTTCAACTCCGCTATTCTTGTTGATCGGCAAGGCAAGGTCCTCGGTCAATACGACAAGGTTCATCCCACGGAGGGCGAAATACGCGACGGAATTACACCCGGCCGCGACGGAGATCCGCCAGTGTTTCGAACGGATTTCGGAACCATTGGCATCCTCATCTGCTTCGATGTGAATTGGCGCGACGAATGGCAGAGTCTAAAGAAGCAAGGCGCGCAAATCATCTTCTGGCCTTCCGCTTATCCGGCGGCCCGACAGCTTCCGGCGTTGGCATTGACCAATGAAATTTATATTGTTTCTTCGACTGACCATGGCCCAGCCTCGATCTACGACATCACGGGTGAGGTCCTCGCGTCAACCGGAGTGCATCAGGAGTGGGTCGGGGCATCCGTTCCGCTTGGAAAGCGCCTGTTCGAAACGGACGAAAACGCGGCTAAGATTCCGGAACTCCAACGGGTTTATGGTTCGAAGATCCAAGTCGTGTGGTATCACGAAAGCGACTGGCTCACGTTGGCCTCCTTGGATTCCAATCTCACAGTGGAAGAACTCATCGCGAAGTACAGGCTTGTTCCTCTCAGTGACTATATTGCCCAATCGGCACGAATTATCACCCAGGCGAGGGTCACGATCGAGAGCCACAATTATCATTAGCTCCGGAGCTGCTTTTTCATCACTGGATGCGTCGGCGAAAATCCCTATTCGCGACACGAGGAATGCTCTTCGGATCTGCCCTTAAGCTCAGCGCAGGGCATCACGTGACCTCTGCCGAACCGCGTATCATTGAATCCGGATTAGGGTCACTAACCGGGCGCTACATGCCTGTGGAAGATTCTTACATACGCAACCATTTTCAATTGCCCGACACTTCTGCGCATTCACTCGCAATTGAAGGCGGGGTGAGAAACCCGCAGCAATTCACCTTGGAGAGTTTCACAAAATTCCTCTCCGCGAAATCGGTGCCGTTCTTGACCAGAGCCCGTAATACGCAATCCGAAACATGGGACCCGCACCGTGCGGATCTCTACGCCTACAACGTGTGGCACCGCATCCGTTGCGTCGTGTTGTAGCCGAAGGAACACATTGCGTAACGCCAACTTGCCCGGGGTATTCGCTCTTATGCTCTTGGCGATGGTCACGGCCCTGGCTATCCAATTGTGGGGCACAGAGGCTCCCGGCTCGCCTGATTGGAGCCTCAAGGGAGACGGCGTGGTTTGCTGTCCATGTCGCGTTCCCTGTCCCTGCCGCAATAACGGCAAACCGAGTTACGGGCATTGCGAGGCCACGCTGTATGTGCGGATCAAACAAGGTCATTACAAGGATGTGAATCTCGACGGCCTGCACCTGGTTGAGACTGGTGGAATGTGTGCGATCAATTATGAGAGGCTCTCCGCTCTGTACTTCGACTCGTCGGAAAGCGCGGCGCGGCGGAATGCTTATATGAACCTAGTCGCAAGTTTTTCAACTGCGCCTGTTGAGTTTCCTCACATCGGATTGGTACCACTTCGTGCGCAAGTGACGGATGCGTGTCTGTTCCGTATCTTCATTCCAGGAATTCTCGAACTCGTCGTCGATCGTAACTGGGGACTCGCCTCGCCTCCAATGCCCGTGGTTGCGGCAACCGATCATTTCGCGAACGCGATCCAATATTCCCAGAACATTTGTTATCGCATGCACGACGAAAAAGCAGGATTAAATTTCGACTATAGCCGGCGGCAAGCCAATTATCGGTCGATCGATCTGACCTCTCGCGAATATCAAACCATGTCCATGCTGGTCCAATTTGTGGATGGCAAGGGATGGTTCTCTGCCCGGCAATTGGAATTGATCAAGGCGCAAAATCTTCACCTGCCTGACCTCGACAAGATTCGCGATACCGCCATGCGCCTTAAAAGCTCGCCAAGTGTGCATTGATGCGACCGCAATCAAAGTTCGTCCTCGCAATCGCGCTTCTCCTTTTAACGCTTGCGCGAGCGCAAACCAACGACGACTTACTGCGGCAGGGTCTACATGCGCTTGAGGCCAGGGACTTCGCGGGCGCAAGGCAAGCATTCTCGCTGTTGGTTCTGCGCGCCCCTACACCCCAAAATTACGAGAACTTGGCGAGTGCCGACGCTGCTGGCGGTCAGCTAGGTCTCGCCATCCAGCATCTTCAAAAATCAATCCAACTGGGGAACCGGACAGCTCGCGCTTACTACAACCTGGGCCTTTTGTTTATGCAGACGCCAAACCCCGCTGCCGCCGCCGAAGAGTTTCGACAGGCCGTTGCTCTCGACCCCTCGAATCTCGCCGCACTCTACGGCCTGGGTCTGGCCCTGATGAACTCGGGCCATCCTGCTGCTGCGGCTGCCCTGATCGAAAAGACGCTGCAACATGCCCCGCACGATCCGCGCCTCTGGGCCCTCTTGGTGACCGCGCAGTTTGCCTGGGGCGGCTCCGCACATGGCGTGGCTTCCACGCAGAAAGCCCTGCAAAACGTGCCTGATGATCCGCGCTTGGACGTTACTCTCGCCACCATTTGTCTCCGCTTTCAATCCGTCCAACGCGCACGTGAGCTGCTTGAAGATGCCGATGAGTTAATCCCGAACAATCCGGAAATCGCTCTCCTGCTCGCCAGGGCAAGCTTGATGGCGGCCGAGCCCATCGAGGCCTTGGCAGTGCTCCAGGGCATGGCGCCTGCCGATCGAAAAGGAACGGAAAGGCTGCTGCTCCTCGGCGAGTCGCGGGCGTTGCTGGGCCAACTGGACAAAGCCACAGACGACTTGCGCCTTGCTCTTCACGATGAGCCTGACAATCCGCAATGCCTGGCGGCCTATGCCTGGCTGCAGAATCTCATCGGTCATCCCCAAGAAGCCATCGCAACACTTACAAAGGCCCGTCCCATACTCCCTAAAGCGCCGTGGATACCCTATCGGATCGCAGTAAGTTATTACTTCTTGGGAAATTACGCGCAAGCAGAAAAAACCTGCGACGCCGCTCTGCAACTCGATCCCAAATACGCACCCGTCTACTTCGTGCGCGGAATTTCGAAACTGAAGGAAAATAATTTTGAGGGCGCGCGAAATGATTTCTCTCAAGCTGTCACTTTGGCGCCCGGCAATGCGCTCTTTCATCGCGAGCTCGCGATCGCGCTCTATGATCACGGCAATGCAATCCTGGCCAATGAACAGTTCGACCTAGCCTTGCGCTTGGACCCCAAGGATGCGGAGGGTTATTTCTGGCGCGCCAAATCAATGGAAAGCTTGCGGGAGAAAGAGAAAGCGATTGCGGATTTGAACACAGTTGTGAACTTAAATCCGACTTATGCGGCCGCCTATACGGAACTGGCAGACCTCTACAAGAGCGCCGGTCACCCCGAGAAGGCCGCGGCTGTCTTGGCTCAACAGAAGCAAGTCGGCGCCTCGTCCCAACCCTCGGGAGACGACACCCTCCTGCACGCTTTGCCAGACACCACGCCCTGAAGATATTTGTTTATGCGTTTCGTTCTTCTCTATTTGCTTGGCTCGATCAGTGTGTCGCATGCGCGTGCGCAGGAGATGAAGCCGGAAGTAAACTTCCTCGGAATCGATCTCAACGAGAACGATCGGGGGTGGAAAGTCGAAAGCCTGCCGCACTCCGCTTCTCCCGATTTCCCGCTGGCAGAGGGCGATGTGATTACCAAGATTGCCCGCCACGACGTGGCGCGTGCCGGACCGCTCTCAATTGCCTCTCTGCTAAACGACGCACAGCTCCACAACCTTCCCGTCCGGATCGAAAGGCAAGGACAAGAGAAAGTAATCCAGGTTTTTACTCCCGGATCTTCTGGAGCCATTGCAGGTTCGCGAGGCGAGATCAGCCTGGGCGCTACCCTCAACTCGGTCGAAGATACCCAAAGAATCATCGTCACGGAAGCGGTGCCCGGAAGCCCAGCTCAACACGCTGGTCTGAGAAAAGACGATGAACTGCTCGCTATTGATGGAACGGAGATCGGCGCCTTAAGCCCCGCGCAAATTGCGCAGCGCCTCAATGACAGCCGCGAACAACTCGTTCACCTCCGCATCCGCCGGGCGGGAAGCGAACTGATCATCATATTGAAGCCAACTTCTACTAGTCAGTCTCTGGCTGTCTACCTTGATGCACGAGAAGAACAGGCCCCGGCTTTTACATTGCACGATCTCGTGGGAAAAGATATCTCGCTCCGCGATTTTCAGGGCAAGCCCATACTCCTCACTTTTTGGAGCACCTCGTGTACCCCCTGCATTGCAGAAGCCGATCTGATTAACCATCTGGAAGCCGAATGGAGACCGCGGCTTGTCGTTCTCGCTCTTGATGTGGATGATGAGCCAAAAGCAGTCCGGCGCTTCTTGCAAGCAAGAAGACTCTCTTATACGGTGTTAGTCGCCGGCCGCTTTGACAGCCCGATTCCAAAGATCTATGGCCTCGGCGCCTTGCCGCTGACCATGATCATCGATCCCAAGAGCTTCATCGTCTACCTCCAAGCAGGCTTTGCGCCCGATAGTCCACTCGAGTCACGGGTTCACACAGTCATGGGAAAGGTCAATTAAGGAAGCGCTAAATCGCTTCTTCCCTCTACCATCTCGCTTTTGCCCCATGTCTCTCTGTAGCCTTTTTTTACGGGAATGACCCGATCATATATGCTAAATACATTTATGCTAAATACATTCAACTTTGAACGCGGTGTGAATTCCGAGGAGGGCCGGGCCACGTTCCTAGGATCGTCGGCATAGTACGGCTTCAAACCCGTTTTTGCCGCGATTGCTGTAATACCAAGGATCGGCAGCTTGGAGTTATTGTGCCTCGATCGATGCCAAAAGCAAGCCAGTGACACTCACATCATGCTTCTAAAAAGCCAAAAAACAACCGATATCCGCATCCATGACGTTTCGATCGGCTACCAGGAATATCTCTATCGCACACCCATGAAGTTTGGTGGGCGCGTTGTGGACCGCGCGACCTTGTTGAACGTAAACTGTAAAGTTTGCACCGCCGGCGGGCAAGTTGTGGCAGGCTTCGGGTCAATGCCTCTTAGTAACATTTGGGCATTCCCCTCCCAAACGGTCCCAGAAAACAGCACCTTCGCCGCCATGAAAGCTCTTTCAGAAGAAATGCAGCACATTCTTCAAAATTACAATCAGCTTGGGCATCCGATCGAGATGGCCTGGGATCTTGATCCGCTTTACTTAACAGCTGCTCAGGACGTTTCTGTGCGTCTGCGCTTAGCTGAGCCAATTCCAAAGCTTTGCACTTTGGTAACAGCCAGTGCCTTCGACGCCGCAATTCATGACGCCTATGGCAAGGCTCACGGTGTAAATTGCTACCACACTTATTGCCGGGATTTCATGAACTACGATCTATCTCACTATTTGGGGCCAGATTATAGTGGGGAGTACCCAAGCGACTATATCTTCGAAGAACCTCGGCCACGAATGCCCCTCTATCATCTAGTTTCGGCTGTCGATCCAATCGAGCCGGGCGACATCACCAACCCGCTGAATGATGGTTTGCCGGAGAGCCTTCCTGATTGGATCAATTACAATGGCCTGACTCATTTAAAAGTCAAGCTCAACGGAGACGATCAAAAGTGGGATGTAGAACGAATATTGACGGTGGATAGAGTGGCTTCGGAAACGCAACGAAAACGCGGCGTGGACAATTGGTTCTACTCGCTCGATTTTAACGAAAAATGTCCCTACCTCGGATATCTTATCGAAGTTCTTCAAGAAGTTAAACAGAAGACTGTGAATGGCTTTGACAGGATTCAGTATGTAGAACAGCCCATGGGCCGTGACTTAGAAGCTCATCCCGACGATGTTGTATTTGAGGCGGCCAAGCTGAAGCCGGTGGTCATCGATGAGTCGCTCACCGATGTGGAGTCTCTTTTTCTAGCCCGCAAGATGGGCTATACAGGAGCGGCACTGAAAGCGTGTAAGGGCCAAAGTCACTCGATGATTCTTGCGTCTGTCGCAGAGAAGCACAGGATGTTTTTGTGTGTGCAAGATTTGACGTGCCCCGGTGCGTCTCTGATTCAGTCGGCCAGTCTAGCCGCTCATGTGCCAAGTGCGGAAGCCATCGAAGCGAACGCCCGCCAATACGTGCCAGCCGCAAACTTGGAGTGGGAGGATCGCTTCGCTGGCATTTTTCGAATTCAAGATGGCACGATGGACACGACACAATTGAATAAGCCTGGAATCGGCGCTGTTTGATGGTTTCGGCTCGAACCCCTGTTTTCGAGGCAAGCGAAACGAGACGGAACGGCTTGATCACCTTGGCGACGAGACCAACCGACTTGAAGAAGTCAGTTGCCCACCTAAAGATACCGAGAGCGCTGCTAATGAAAACGGGCTGAGCTCATCGTGAGGCACGGATGCACGTAGTGTTGTGACTGTCGTTCGCCTGTGCTCCGCAATAACTGTGTCGTGGAGCTCATGCGGCTTGTTCCGAACGGTACTCGTGATGCAGTCCGCCGAGAATCGCTTTTGCAATTATCCGTGAAGCGAGGTGCTGGCCATGGGTGTGATTGCCGGCGCTTAAAGTTTCGTTACCGCGGTCGGGAATACCTGGACGAAAACTCAAGGTAGATATTATTTGTCCTTCAGTCCAGGCATACGTACGCAAGCACCCAGAGTACTCGGATCCTATTATGCATTGATGTGGCCGGCTGTGTTGCGTTCGTAAAAGCAGAGTGGGTCCCCGGTCCGAATGCGAACATACGACCCATTCGTTAACAGCTCAGGAGAGAAGTACTTTGTTTTCAGCGGCAGCGTCTGTGAGCAGGCTGCACTCAGAGGATGCGAAAGCTCCGCTGAGGAGCACAGAACTGACTCTCTTCCACAGGGAATCAGGTGTGTCTTGGTTTGCATATTTCTGCTGCTGCAAGGGGAAATGCGGGGCTATGTATCGCAGCTGCGTCGGGGTATGTAAAGGATCTTCCCTCGCGTGCGTGCGCTCAATCGGGGTTGTGGCTTTTCCTCGAGTACCCGAGTTTCAGGGCTGCGGGCAGCTGCGAGCATCTGGCGAACTAGCATGCAAGTGACGGTTCCGGTTCGGCTCGGAGGAATGGCTTCTTCCTTCGATTGCTGTTTAGGTTTGAGCTTTGCGGCAGTAATGGGAACGACGTTGGGGTGTTTGAACATGCCAGATCGTAGGCTGATGTATAGCGCCGAAGTCCAGTCCAGCAGCCAGCATTTCAGCCAGCTAGGCGCGCTTTCAGGCTGAGATTCGACTTGCTTTTCGTGGGCAGTGGAGTGATGGATGTGATCGGTAGAGCAGCGACGCTGTACCGGAAATGAGGATTCGAGCAATGCTTTTTCATCTCACAGCGGAAGATCACATCCGAACCAGCGACGAACACCAGCGAACAGAAACCGATGGCGGTCGCAGTAGGTTCGCAAGCGAGCAGGAGCTGCAGGAGGTGGCTAGCGCATGGCCGATGAAACGTGCGAAGGGTGCGACGCTGGCCGAAATCATGCAAGCGACAGGTTGGCAGAAGCACACGGTTCGTGGCTTCGTCAGCGTCCTAGGCAGCAAGGGCGGCGAGCAAATCGAGTCCTCGAAGAACCCCGCCGGCGAGCGCACGTACAAGATCGGAAGGTAGCGCGCGCCCTTTTCTCGCCAAACCGCCGCCCTTGGTTGCCAACCAGGGCGGCGTTTTTGTTTGTAGTGCAGAAAGCAACCGTGCCCCCTGACAAAACCCAGCGATATGAGTAAGCGGCGGCAGCTTCCTTACGCTTTTCCTGACTCTGAGCTTCTGTGGCGAGGACAGGGAAGCATAGCCGACAAACCCGGACAACTTTCTAGTTTTTGCGACTCGGCGAACCAGGAGCGAACAGTCCGGGCTGTCATGCTTATCGCCAAACGACAGTAGATAAAGGTCATAGAGAAATCCCAGTTTCGGGCATCCACTTGCTTGATTCCAGTCACGCGGCGACCGAAGCCCAGAGTGCACCCTCAGGGGCCGATCAGACCAGGAACGCCGGCTGTAGTGGACCCTCAAATTGAGACAAACCGAGCTGTAAAGAATTGGGAACACTTTTGCGGTCAGAATGAGAGGACCAAAGGGTGTGGCAGTGAAAACGTACAGCAAGGAATTCAAGCTCGAAGCAGTGCGCCGGATGAAGACGTGCAAGACGATCTCAGGTTTGTCGAAAGAGCTGGGCGTGGGACGGAGATTTCTCTACAAGTGGAGAGAGCAACTGCAGACCGAGGGAGAGGAAGCACTCGCTCGAAAGCCAGGGCAGCCGCGCAGCAGAGAACAACTGGCAGCATCCGCAAAACGAGCTCGTGCTGCGGCGAAAAAGAAGGTTCAGGGTCCGCTACAGAAGCGCATTGCTGAACTGGAACGACGATTGGGCACCAAGCAACTGGAAGTCGATTTTTTCAGGCGCACCTTCGAGCATGTCAGGGGAACGATGCAGCATCCGGACGACGCTGGCGAAATGCCGTCTATCGAGGAATCGAAGCTTCGCTCTCACTCGAAGGGAAAGGACTGACCATCGAGCGGCAGTGCCGGTTAGCGGAAGTTAGCCGGGCGGGTTTTTACCGTTATCTGCAACAGGAGAAGCCCAAAGAGGAGGATTTGCTTTTGCGAGAACGACTTCAACAGCTCGCCGTCGCTCACGGCCGCAAGTGCGGCTATCGCCCGCTCACGGCATTGCTACGCCGGGAAGGCTATCTGGCGAACAAGAAACGCGTCCTTCGGCTGATGCAGGAAGACAACCTGTTGAGTCTACGGCGAGCGAAGTATGTTCTGACCACGGACTCTCAGCATGATTTGCCGGTCTATCCCAACCTAACGCGTCGCTTGAGCCTGACCGGCTTGAATCAGCTATGGATAGCGGACATTACCTATATCCGCTTGCGCAGTGAATTCGTGTTTCTGGCAGTCGTGCTGGATGCGTATTCACGACGCGTCATCGGTTGGGAACTCGGACGCTCTTTGCGCGTGGAATTAGCCATAAAGGCCCTAAGAATGGCGCTGAACGATCGTACCTGGCAGCCCGGTGTTCTGATCCATCACTCAGATCGCGGCGTGCAGTACGCCTCACGTGAATACACAGAGTTGCTCGTCGCGCATGAAATCCGAATCAGCATGAGCCGGCGTGGAAGTCCATACGAGAACGCGCGAGCGGAGCGGTTTATGCGCACGCTGAAAGAGGAGGAAGTACAAGGACGTAGCTATCAGAACTTGGACGACGCACGACGTCGTATCGGCGAATTTCTGGAAGAAATCTATAACCGGCAGCGTCTGCACTCCGCTTTGCGCTATGCGACGCCGGAAGAATTTGAGCAATCCATGACGATTGTGGAAAGTGACGGCGCTGATGGAAACGGCGGAAAACCAAAGGCAGGTTTCCCACCGTTCCCACAGGCCTTGGAAATTCCTTCGGGATTCCCACACTTCCCACAATCCGAAGGCGACGGATGTTAACTAAAATGCTAAGAACGCGGTGTTCCCATTTCTCGGGAAGCTAGTTTGTCTCAGAAGAGGGGTGCAGTGCCGGCTGTTCCCGCCAGAGGTCCCCAGCGGTAGTCGCGCCATTCAGAAGTGAGCGTGAGATGGAGGCCGGCATCGGTCCCAGCGTGTGCCTCGATGTAATGAACGATGTGCGGCACCCACGGTGTCGGCATCATCACGCTTAGTGAACGTCCGACGCCCTTTTCGAGAACCTGTTCGATGCCGATATCGGAGTCATACGATCCGATACGGCGTGACCACTGTTTTATTCAGGGACAGCCGCGGCTCTGAGCAATACCCGAACAATCAAATGATGCAATGCGCGTTACACGGCAAAGTGACGGCAACGACTGTTCCAAAGATTAAGTTTCGGGACAGACCCTAAGCCCCCTCCTTTTCTGTTTTCGACGTTGCAGCGCGTTCTACATTGGTAACGGTTTTCGCCTCACGCAACACCCGGCACATTATTGCAGCACGGGGGTATCCTTGCGCCTATCCGGCATTCTTTTATTTGTGTGAGTCTTGATTCTTTGGGAATGCTAGAATTCCCTCGCAACGCTCACAAGCCTGCGCGAGCATCCGTCCATTGGAATCGCTCCAAATCGCGCCTATGGGAGGAGAACTTCGCGAATGGCGCTTGCGCTGAGACCGCGATAGGAGACGCAGATCAGGGTGCGGGGATACCAACACTGGTGTTTGATGAAATCGATGCCGGTGTGGGCGGGGAGGCGGCCGCAAGTGGGGAGGCGGCTAAAAGGGCTGGCGCGCAGAAATCAAGTGATCTGCGTGACGCATTTGGCGCAAATCGCCGGATTTACGGATCACCATTATGCGGTATCGAAGCGCGAGAGGAAAGGCCGAGTGATGACAGTGATTGAGGAACTCGGGCGGGACGAGCGCGCGCGAGAGATCGGAAGAATGCTATCGGGCGAGAAGATTACTGCCGAGGCGCTGAAGCACCGTGCGGTTCGAATTGTCCACAACGATACCAATGCCAAAACACCAAACGACAATAACATAAGCATTCTGTTGGGTCCGAATGTGGATGTCGTGGGCGGCATAGGCCTAGCTAGAAGCTCAGTCTACACGACCTGAACGCACAGGACCTTCTATTAACGGCGAACTGGGTTGAGCGACTCCCGCCACTCGCGCAGCGACTCAGAGGTTTGTTCCACGATCGAGATGAGATCAGCGACCTATACGGCCTCAGACGTACCGCGCCTGTTCGTTCACACTCGCGAGTCGCTCTATTCCCCTCCAGGTGGGAGCAATGGTTCGAGGCGATCTTCCACTCGCCTGACTCGCTGATCCAAATGTCGCGGCAAATCACGGTACGGGCGCGATGCGTCCCGTTGAGGGTCGCATCGTAAGTAAATTGTAGTGTGCGACCGCGGTGTTGGGACCGAAGGTCGCCACCTTCAAGTCGCTGAGTTCGGCTTTGTTGAATTTGATGGACTTGTCCTGCATAGCCTTGATGGCCTCTGCCCTGGTCATCCAGTCGCCCCAACTGTCTCCTTCTACATAGCCGTCAGCCAGGTGCTGCTCATACCAACCGCCTTCGCTATTCATCTGCGCCCGCGACGCTTCTTTTTCCAGTTGCCGCACTTTGGGAGGATGCGTTCCGCTCTCCTGCCCATCAGCGTGGGTCCGACCGCCAGGCAGCACGCCGCCACCAATCCGACCGTGATTTTGCGATTCATCTGATTTCCTCTCCTTTCCTTCTATTTCTTGAGTTCGATCACTATTGCTTCGAAGAGTTGGTCGCCGACATTCTTCGGCAGGTGTTTTCCGGGATTTCTGTCGAATGCGCGTTATACATCTACCTCACAACCGAAAAGCAGGTTTCCCATCATCCAGCTCACTGCCAGAATCTTCTCCGCTCGCAATCGGGGCAGCGTAGACAGCAAGTACAGAAATTAGAATCAAAAGGCGGAACGCCTATTGCTTTTCGGCGACGGAAGTTGATGTTGTGCCGGTCAACTTATTCGTGTAGATCGTCGTCATTTTCTTTCCATCTGGCGCGACGGTCATTTTCGCTACTCCGATTACCTTGCCATCACGCTTGTCTGTCTCCTCTATTGTGCGTTCATTAATACGCTTCAAAGAGACAGAGTTATTGCCGTACGCTCCTTTGACCGGGTAGTTATTGCCATCCAGCTTCGCCGTGTAGCTCTCGCCGGTGGCTGTGGACATACTGAACTTGTCGCCATTACTTTTGTAAGTGGTCGTATGGCCATTTTCACTCTCTTTAACCTTGTTGGCTCGCCAAGAGCCAGAGGTTCGATTCGCCCCACCCGCCGGTGCACGTCCTACCCGCGTGAACGTAACTTCAGTGGTCACCGCTTCGTCGCTGTTCTCCGGGTGGAAGGTACTCTTCAACGTCAGTGTGTTTCCGTCATCTGAAACGGTCCGAGTTTGATCCGAGATCGTCTTGCCGTCCTTTTTTGTCGTGACTGCAATCGACTTGGGATCAACTTCACGTACGCTGATCGTGTCATAGGATTGGCCGGTAACGGACTGGTCCTGCCCATCAGGCTTCACTTCAATCTTCGGGCTGCAACTGGAACAGCTATACATGCCGTTGTTCAACGAAAAAACGTAAGGCTTCGCAGGTGGCTTGTATTGGTCCATGTCTTCGCGCCATGTGCCGTCGAATGGGCTTTGCGCAAACGATGATGCAGGAGGCCATAACACGGGCATGAGAAAGAGCGCGTAGGCGGCAAAGCGCCCAATTTTGTTCATTTGTCTTCTCCTTAGCAAGATTTCGGTTTCAGAACTCTGGGAAAACCATCAAATTATACCCTCCGCCGGATGCCTCCGCAGGAAAGGTTTTCTTTTAACGCTTCTTTCATCGGCTTCTTTCATCGATCGACTTCGGCAGCCCAGAAAACGCTAGGCTCCCCTGGAGATGACAGGAGCGATTCGATAGAGCGTCAGAGTATCGCAACCTGCTCATTCCACACTCGCCGGTCGCTCTATTTCCCCTCCACGTGCGAGCAATGGTCGGAGGCGAGCTTCCATGAGCCTGACTCGTTGATCCAAGTGTCGCTGCAAATCACCGTACGCGCACGATGCGTGCCGTTAAGAGTCCCGTCGTAGGTGTATTTGTAGTGTGCGACTGCTGTGTTGGGACCGAAGGTCGCCACCTTCACGTCGCTGATTTCGGCTTTGTTGAATTTGATGGACTTGTCCTGCACATCCTTGATGAGCTCTGCCCTGGTCGCCTATTCGCCCCAGCTGTCCCCCTCGATATAGCCCTCGGCCAGATGCTGCTCTAACCAAGCGGCATCGCTATTCATATACGCCCGCTGCACTTCTTTTTCCAGTTGCTGCACTTTGGAGGATACGTCTCCGCCTTCCTGCGCGATCAGCGCGACTCCCACCCCGAGGCAGCACGCCGCCACCAATGCGACCGTAAGTTTCCGATTCATCTCAGTTTCCTCTTTTTCTTTGTTTTGCCATTCCCGTTCTCGGCTTCGAGTAATGCTTACTTACATTTTGTTTGGCGACTGATGACTTGCAACGCACTGCCATTTCCCACTCGGCATTTTCACCCACGTATCGGTCCAACGCTCATTTTCGTAGAGAGGCTGACCCGACGCATCGGTCCCCTTTTGTCTCCCGCTGCCCGTCGCTATGGCCGTGTTGCCAAAGACGGTAACTTTCACGTCGCTGATTTCAGCACTACTCCATTTGATCGATTTCAGGGTTCTTAAGAACTCGGCTTTACCCTCAGTAACTTTGCCGTCGCTCGACGTCTCCACGAATTTGTCGGCCAGCAGCGGAGCCACCAAATCAGGATTGTTTGTTTTTTGCGACTGAGTCCATTGTTCTTCTAGAGCAGCTATAGCTTTCTCAGTCCCTCTGGTCGATTGAGCTTCCGACCGTACGGTACTCACCAGTAAAACCAAACCAATCAAACACCACATTACGGTTCTCTTCATAAAAATGTCTCCTTGACTATCCGGTTTGCGGGCTACTTCTTGAGTTCAATCACGACTACTTCGTATGGCGTGTCGCCGACATTCTCCGGCAGGTGTTTTCCGGCATCCGCCCGCGTATGACAGCTCTCGGCGTGATCGCCTTGTGCGTCAGCTCGCCGGCCTGCCACGAAGTTTCGGGTAGCAAAACCAACTCGCCCCCGATTGTTGGCACGTGGTTTGTGAAAGCGCCGGAGGCGCCGTTTCAGTATCATATGTTCGTTTTCAACTCAGACGGGACGATGCAGCAAGCTAATCCGGATGCCGGAGATCCGAACACCAGCGACAGTAATGGCATGGGCGTGTGGACACCGGATAACGACAGTATTAAAGGCAAGTTCGTCGAGGTCACGGCTAATCGAACGACACACCAGTTCGTCAGCCGCGGTGAGATTTCCTTTTCAATCAAGGTAAACGGCAATACGTTCAGCGGTGTCGCGAGTGCAATCTTCTATGATGCCGAGGGACGACGATTAAGAGCGCCGGTGCCGGCTGTGGCGCCAACTGCCGACGAGTTGCTCGCTTTGGACAAACAGGCTACGGAAGCCTACATAAATGGTAACGGCCAATTCTTTGAAGGCCTCTTAAGCGAAAAGATCGTTATGACCAACGACGGCCACCGGATGGACAAAGCCGACGTGATCAAGATGATCAGTGCAGTCAGGTGCAACATCAAAGACTGGTCCCTTACCGAGCCCCATATGGAAAGGATCAATGACGACACCTATGTCCTCAGCTACAAGGCGACCATGGATGGCACCTGCACCTCCAATGGCAAGACTGATAAACCGCCGAGCCCGGTCCGTGCGGCCACGGTCTGGATGAGAAACGGCGAAAAATGGCAGGCGGCGTTTCATGGCGAGAACCTGATCGTCGATCCTAAAACTCTGTCGGAAACCTATAAAAAGGAAGAATCGGAGAAAGGCGATCTTAAGAAGGACACAGCTGCTGTCCCGGGTCCTGCCAAACGGATTGACGGCTCGGGCACTGAGGGTTTGATGACGGCGGAAAGAGCCATTTGGGGAGCATGGAAGGAAAAGAACGCCAAAAAGCTCGAAGACCTGACTGCCGCAGGTATTACCTTCGTGAATATCTTTGGCACTTATTTCGCAAACAAGGCTGACGTGATAAAGGATTGGACGGGAGCAACGTGCCATGTCAAAAGCTTTTCGCTGACCGATGGTGTCGGAACTCTCGTTTCACCAACGGTCGGAATCCTGACGGTAACGGGCTCGGTAGACGGCGATTGCGGCGGCCAGAAACCCCCACCGGTGTACGGTGCCAGCGTCTACGTAAAGCATGGCGGCGCATGGAAGTGGGCGTTCGGATTCAACTCGCCCCACTAGTTTCTGGCATTCGAGGCATCACATCTCGGGGCCCTAGAAATTCCGAAAGCACTTGACTGTTCTTCGTCTCGCTCCGTCCAAACACTGCAAAGGCGAACCGGCCTGGGCGGCGAATCCACTTGTCCATCTGACGCCCAAGCCGCTGCATCGAAGCTGGTTCCTGGACGGTCGGCAATCCGGTAGTTGGGACCAGAAAACAGGGCTATCGCCGAATGAGTATGCGCCTTCGAGCAGGACTGCTTTCCAGGTCGCATGGGCGGAAGAGCCACCGCGCGAACGGCTGGAAGGAAAACCGTCAAGCGCGTAGCGCGCACTCAACGTGTCTATCCCTTGCCCAAGACTCAGTTGTCGGTTTGGAGGTGACGGCGATGCCTATCGCGTAGTTCTGGTGCAAGTGCGATTTGACTACGCGTTACTAAGCGGCAAGTAAAAAACATGCTTGTCCTGAAATGATTGAATCTGAACGACGGCAAAGTAAGTTGTACAGCACATCGAATGACAAGACAGGAATGCGCTGGCCCCTTCGTTCACAATAGTGAGCTATGAGAGGAAACGACACAGCAGTTCCCGTTTCAATTCTGATGCTGTCCCTGATGGCCTTCGGACAAGCTGCGGCGTCGCAGACGAATCAGTTGGGGCCTTATGGACCTTGGCTAGCAAACGATGTCCTTGGGGATGGCCCAGCACGCCTGTCGTTTCGGACCGGTCAATGGAAGGATGTGGAAACGTGGCGACGGGCGGCCCGGAAACGGGGTACTGGAGTGTATTGCGCCGGTGAACTTGGGTGGCCGGCCAGAGGTCACGGTAACCGGACGCACCACTTACGACGGAGTGGATATCGAGTTCCTGACCTGGCAGTTGCCGATGGGCCCCAAGACCGAAGCCGTGTTTTTAAAACCGGCGGGCACGCGCGGGCCGCTACCCGCTATTCTGGCATTCCACGATCACGGAGGCAACAAATTCATGGGGTGGCGCAAGATTGTGCGGACGGATTCGACGCCATGGCCCATTCAGGAAAAACACCAAGCCATGTACTACGGCGGCGTGGCATGGGCAAACGAAATCGCCAAGCGCGGGTATGCGGTGCTGGTTCACGACACGTTTCCGTTTGGCAGCCGGCGGGTAATGGTGAAGGACGTGCCGGAACAAATCCGGGAGGGAGGTGTTGACCCAGCCCCAGAGGATCTCGTCGGCATAGCCAAGTACAACAAGTTCGCCGCGGACCACGAGAATGTAATGGAAAAAAGTCTGCTGTCCGCAGGAACAACGTGGCCGGGAGTTTACCTGGTTGAGGACCAGCGGGCACTGGATGTTCTGAGCAGTCGGCCGGAGGTGGACACGACGCGAATTGGATGCGCCGGACTGTCAGGCGGCGGAATGCGAACCATATTTCTTGGCGGCATGGACGATCGGATCAAGGTTGCGGTGGCCGTGGGCTTCACGACGACATGGCGAGACTTCCTCCTCAACAAATCGTTCACGCATACCTGGATGACGTTCGTACCTCTTTTGCCGAAAGACTTAGATTTTCCGGAAATTCTTGCGTTGCGGGCTCCGGCGCCGACGATGGTGCTAAATAGCAGGGAGGATAGTCTTTACACGCTGCCGGAGATGCAGCGCGCTGATGCGATGATTGCCGATACGTTCAAACGTGCGAATGCCGCGCACCGGTACAAGTCGATCTACTATGACGGCGGCCACAAATTCGACCGAAAGATGCAAGCGGATGCCTTCGATTGGTTCGATCGGTTCCTGAAGACTCCTTCGGTTCAGCACTGAGGATCACGGTGAAGTTCAAGCGCCCGCGCTATGCTTCCCGCACACTGCTGGGCGAATCTGAATTTCGATGAACGGCAACGATTCGTTCAGATTCTTGGCTATTCGGACCCTAAAACACGGTTATCGTAGATTGAGCTGATGGGGATCTCGAAGATGAGCCCGCAATTCCTGAACGACGGTAACCAGATGGGAGAGCATCCGAGTTCACAAAAAATGAGAATCCTCACGCCGATTCTGGCTGCCGTGTCACTTGCCTTCTTGATTCCACTCATCCGTATTCAAGCGGCAGCTGCCCGGCATTTGCTGTACGTAGCGAGTCCGGGAATCCGCAATTACGTTGAGTATGGCGGTGTGGGCATCCTTGTCTTCGACATTGATAACGGATACAGGTTTATCCGACGCATTCCTACGTGGGATGTGTCCGAAGGCAAGAAGCCTGAGAACGTCAAGGGGATTGCGGCCAGCGCGAAGACCGGCAGAGTCTACGTGACCTCGCTCAACCGCATGATCGCGATCGATGCTGTGACAGGCAAGAAGATATGGGACAAGAGCTATAAAGGCGGATGCGATCGGATGGCAATTTCACCGGATGGCAAATATCTCTATGTCCCAGAACTCGAAGGTCCGGCATGGCACGTTGTGAATGCGGCCACAGGAGACGTGATGACAACGATTGAGACGAAGTCCGGTTCGCACAATACAATCTACTCCGCGAACGGCAGACACGTTTATTTGGCCGGTCTGACTTCTTCATTTCTTACCGTTGCAGACACAAGGACGAAGACAATCGAGCGTACCGTGGGACCCTTCGACAACGCCATTCGTCCGTTTACCGTAAATGGAAGCGACACGCTAATTTTCATGAACATCAATGGCCTGCTGGGCTTCGAAGTGGGGGACCTTCGGACCGGCAAAAAGCTCTTCCAAGTAGAAGTTCAGGGCTACAAACAAGGTCTAGTGAAGCGTCACGGCTGCCCGAGTCACGGAATCGCGCTGACTCCCAACGAAAAGGAACTCTGGTTGGCAGATTGTGCGAACAGCGCTATCCACGTTTTCGATTCGACGGTAATGCCGCCGAAGCAGCTTACAACCATCAAGGCCCGGGACTGTGTCGGTTGGTTGGGCTTCAGTATGGACGGCAAGTTTGCCTACAGCTCCACGGGAGAGATCATCGATGTGGCGACAAAAAGGATTGTGGCTACCCTGCAGGATGAGACCGGCCGGCAAGTGCAGAGCGAAAAGGTGCTCGATTTAGTAATCGCGAACGGCAAAGTGGATCGAGCTGGAAATCAGTTCGGTGTCGGCAGGAAGCTCAATTGAATCGATTGGATTTTCTTTTCTAACGCCCGTTTTCGGCCAGGCTGCTCTCTAGCTTCTCTTCCCCTTAAATGAGTCTGGATAGACACAACGAGCTCAACTTCCACGTTGCCGACAGCGCACCCACAACCCTGTCTTTTGCTGACCGCAAGCTGTTTCGGGCTCGCATGGGTTTCGCGAGCAGTCGCCATGCGTGCAAGTGGACTTGGACTCGAGACTCTGCGCATGTGTAGAACGTCGCATGATCCCGGCTGCTTCGAAAACATGTATTGCGAATATGCAAAATACGTATTTCGTCTTCAGCACCTCTGATACTACCCTCCGATCCCAACCATAATCGGGGTTGATGTGGGTGCGGCAGAACCTGCGCCCGGCTCGACTGTGATGGCGAAGGTTTGGGGTTGAACCCCGGTTGGAAGTGGCGGCTTGATCAGAGCTGCACTGCCGTGTGTGTCGGGCCTGAAGATACCGGCCGGAATCGGTGCGCCAGTTGTAGGAATCAACCATAATTCATAGGTCTTCTGCGGCGGCAACGCCGGCATGTTGCTGGCCAGGAACACGAGACTACCGGTGCTGCGTACGTAGATGGCCTTGCCTTGCGGTTGTGGAGGAGCTTTGCCTGCAACCAGCGTGAAATGCAGCGCGTCAGCGGAGGTTAACGTTGCGGCGAGTTCCTTCGCCTGAACCAACTGTTGTTGTTGGCTTATGGAATGCGCTTCTAGGCCTGCCACGCGCTTTCTCAGATTCGTGTTCTGGCGGAGCAAAAGCGCGACGACTATGACAGCTACAACGGCAGCACCCCATTCCAGTACGCTCCACCATGTCCTCCGCTTCGGCAAATGAACTTGGGTTCGCCGCGGTTCCTTTGCGATTGCAGCTATGAGGCGGGCGCGGCAATGCAATGGAGGTTCTGGGCCATTTGCTGACAGACCCAGCAGAGCCCAATCCCCCCGCAACTGCTCAACCTCGTGCCGGCATGCGGGACATTTCTCCAGATGTTTCTCGAGTGCCACACGGTCCTCACCGAGTAACCCTCCCAGGGCGTACAGTGGCAGATCATCAGCGAATTGTTCGTGCACATTCATCGCTTGAAAGCCTTGCGCAAGGTCAGCAGACCAGCGCGGATGCGAGTCTTTATGGTTCCCAGAGGTTCGCCGGTTTTTTCTGCAATCTCGTTATGACTGAGCCCCTCGAAGAAAGCCATTTCCAAGGCAGACCGTTGTGGCAGAGGCATGCTTCCAAGAGCGCCTCGGATTTTTTCGAGCGCGCGGCCCCGGTCGGCACCGGTAACCATGTCGGGCTCGACGCATACGACCACATCGGTGATATTCGCTTCTGGGCGGCGCTTGCGGAGAGAGTCGATCGCCCGGTTTCGCGTGATCACCGCGAGCCATCCCGGCAGACTGCCGCGGCTCGCATCGAACAGATCTGGACTACGCCAGATTTGCATAAAAACTTCCTGTAATATGTCCTCTGCCGCTTCAGCATTGCTCAGAATTCGGAGCGCCACTGAGTAAACAACGGGAGAGTAGCGCTCATAGAGCCGTGTCATGGCTTGCTCATCGCCGGAGCGAATCGCCGACACCAGCATGGCGTCAGGCGACACCACGTTGGAGGCAGCGGGAGACACGTCAGCTATCTCTTCTTTTCTAAGTACGTCTGCCAGCGATTAGCGGATTGCATTTTCCCATCCTCTAAGGCCGATAGGGTGTGCCCATATACGAAGCAAAACGCAGACCGGATTGCTCCCACCGAGAAAACCCTCTGAATTATTAATACCTCACGAAAATTCGGCGCCTACAAATCCGAACCTAGAGTTGCCGCGTACCTAGATTCGAAGACGGATCCAATCGTAACCACTGAGGCGTGGCGCCGCGCAGCAGGGGCTAGTCTCGCGATGGGCAATGTCATCAAATTCAAATTTCGAGAGGAAATTTCAATGAAGAAACCGAAAGCACGAGTCCCCTTCGCGATGGCGTTGATGGTGCTGGTTGCCGCCAGCCTGTTTGCGTCCAGTCATCGTGAGGCCCCGATCTCCGCACTTGATCACAGCGCAGACGTGACTGACTGGTACGCTTTTGTCAGTTACGATCACCCTGACCGCGTCACAATGATCCTCAACGTGGATGGCTTCCTCGAGCCCTCCAACGGACCCAATTACTTCCCGTTCGACCCCAATGTTCTTTATGAGATGAAGATAGATAACAATCATGACGGAATCGAGGACATCACTTTCCAATTCCGGTTCAATACGCAGATCCGCCAACCGGGAGTATTCACCGGGTTCGTGGGCGGAATCGGAGGTATTCCCCAAATTACCGCGCTGGATGGCCCCGGCTCAGAAGGTCTGAGCTTACGTCAGACTTATTCGGTGGCGATGGTCAAAAACGGCGTTGCTAGCGAGTTGACCAACGGCCGCACACTTTTCGCGGTGCCTTCCAACGTTGGACCGCTGACCATGCCCCGGTATCAGGACCTGTTCAACGAAGGTATCTATGACCTGGGAAACGGAGTCAGGGTATTTGCTGGAACCGTCGACGATCCTTTTTACATCGACCTCGGTGCTGCCTTCGACTCATTCAACTTCCGTATGGGAGTCGGCGGAATCCTGACGCCTGGCGTCGATGCAGACGATACCCATAACTACGCACCGGATGCGGTAGCCGGTTTCAACGTCAACTCCATCGTGCTGGAAGTGCCGATCACCATGCTGACGGTTGACGGCCGGATTCATCCGGCGGGTGACAAGAATGCGGTGATTGGCAGTTACGGAGCCACGTCCCGGCAACGCATTACAGTTCGCCGCGCAAGCGGGAACATCTCCGGCGCTGGTGAGTGGCGTCAGGTCAACCGTGAAGGCAATTCGCTGATTAACGAACTCATCATCGGAACTGGCTCGAAAGACCGTTTCAGCGTGGACGATCCAAAAAATGACGGTCAATTTGCAAACTTTTTCCTGGATCCCCTTTTGGCGAAGCTTTACTCCTCGATCCTAGGAATTCCCGTCCCGCTGGCGCCTCGTACTGACTTGCTTCTGCTGGTTCAGTACATGGCTCCGATTTGTCCAGGGTGCGGTCCGAAGGACGCGGGTCCGGTCGCTGACCTGCTACGGCTGAACACGGGTATCCCGCCGACTCCGGTGTGCAACCAGAAGCGTCTTGGTTTTTTGGCGGGCGATCTTGCCGGATTCCCGCAAGGACGCCGACCGATTGATGATGTGGTGGACATCGCTTCGCGCGCTGTTGCCGGAATCCTCGTTGATCCCGTCAAGTACGGCGCACGGATAGGAGATGGCGTCAACGTTAACGAAGGCGGCTACGGCGCGAACTTCCCGTATGTTCTACCTGCTCATAGCGGCCGCGATAGCCACCACATCGGTCCTGGGCAGGAAGGCTGCACGGGCCAACCAGGCGGAATCTGCCCGGTGCAGTGATCCTTAGCAAACTGAGTGCCCCCATCCTTTCGCAGTTCTCGCGAAAGGGTGGGGAACTTAGCCCAACTTTTTGAAATTTGGAGGAATCTATGAAACGGACTGCTCTCTTAATCGTTCTCTTCACGTCAGCTATTGCATCTAGCCAGACAATGCCAGCACTGAGTGTATTGTCTCCGGCGGAGCGAAGTATGGCCGCCGCACACAAGCTAATCGACAAGAATGCTAAGAACTTCGAAGCCTATAACGCGCTGGCCCTTGCACTCTCGCGCCGCGCCCGCGAGACTTCGGACGCCGCCTATTACACCCAGGCAGAAGACGCTCTCAAGAAATCATTCGAGATTTCGCCAAACAACTTCGATGGCGAGAGAACCGCGGTCTGGCTGCTTCTGGGCAAACACGAATTCGCCGCTGCGCTCGACAAAGCGAAAGAGCTCAACAAGAAGATGCCGGACGACGTGATGCTCTACGGCTTTCTGACGGACGCAAATGTCGAACTTGGAAATTACAGTGATGCGGAGAAAGCGGCGCAGTGGATGCTCGACCTTCGTCCGGGGAACCTGCCCGGGATGACTCGCGCAGCTTATCTCCGCGAACTTTTTGGCGACCTGGATGGATCGCTCGAACTGATGAACATGGCGTACCAATCCACTCCGCCGCATGAAGTGGAAGACCGAGCCTGGATTCTCAGCCAAATCGGACATCTGCAGCTGATGTCCGGAAAAATCACGGAAGCAGAGAACACTCTGCAACAGGCACTCGCAATTTTCCCGGGGTACCACTATGCGCTCGGCAATCTGGCGAAAGTGCGAGTCGAGCAGAAAAGATATACAGATGCTGTTGACGTGCTCCAGCAACGCTACCGTGCTGCTGCGCACGCAGAAAACTTATATGATCTGGGCGAAGCCCTAGAACTCGCCGGCAGGGCGGATGAAGCAAGGAAAGCGTTTGCAGAATTTGAGACGAAGTCGCTGCTCGAAAGCGTGCGTGCAGATAACTCGAATCGCGAACTCATCTTCTATTACGCCGACCATGCGAAGCAGCCGAAGAAGGCCCTGGAAATTGCAGAAAAGGAATTCGCCCGCAAGCACGACGTTTTTACGCAGGACGCCTTCGCCTGGGCGCTTCACGTAAATGGACGGGATGTCGAGGCCCGCAAGAAAATGGAAGCAGCGCTAGCCGTTGGCATTCGCGACGCTAAAATGTTTCGCCACGCCGGCGAGATTGCTTTAAGCTCCGGGGATAGTGTGGCGGCAAAGCGTTACTTACATGAGTCCGCGGAGCTGAATGCACCGGGATCGAACCAGGCGCGGCTGTTCCTCGCCAGCATGCATGCACGTTTGCAGAACTGAGTCATGAAACAGGCCGTGTTCATCGCGACACTGCTACTTATATTGCTGCCTTGCTCGCCGGGCACAGCCGCAATGCCCGATGCGGCGGTTGGAAACGCTAAAAATGGCGCGGTGACATTCGTTTTGAGTGGCCATGTGGTTGCCGCAGACGGAAAGCCCATTCTTAACGCTCGAGTACAAATGGGAACCTCGACGGCGAGCACCGACGCTCAAGGCAGTTTTCTCTTGCCTGTTGTCTCCGGAGAGAGCAAAATCTCTATTTCAGCGAGCGGTTACGCGCCTTTTGCTGTTCCGGTCTCAATTTTCGCTGATACCGATTTGAAATTCGAACTGCAATTCTCCACCACTACGACTGTCAGTGCGCAAGTGGACACTCCTACTTCGGCGGCTTTGACGCAAATCTATGCAATTGACGACTTGCTGCAAGCACGGCCCGGTCAGCCCGGAGTACCTGTGGTTCTGCCGGGTTATCCATCGGAAACCGCATCCGGCGGAGTAAAAGCACCGCAGTATTTTGCGCCCGGTGTCGCCGGAGATCACGGAGAGCCGATTGCTCAATACATTCGTATCGGTGACTTCTTGTTTCCCAACAATCTGCCCGCCAACGCGCATGGCAATGGTTACGCCGATCCCAATCTGCTGATTCCGAATGCGATCGGTTTTGTGGAAGCAGATGCAGGGGCATTCGATGTACGACATGGTAATAATGCGGTCGACCTTGCCGTTGTTTACGGTTTGGTCCCGCGGCTCGAACCTTTTATTCAGGTTTCCGCTGACCCGCGCGGTTATGATTTTGTTTCCGGATGGAGCCCGGGCAATCCGCAGGTGGGCGCATGGCTGGGTCTGGAAATCGCAGGGGGCGATGGATTTCTCGCCTTGCCGGAGCACCGCCATCAATACAAGATCAACGCCGAACGCTCATACACCTTCGGGCGGCACTTGCTGACAATTTTCGGAGCTGCGTATTATGGTCAATCGCGTATTCCCGGGCTGGCACCGATCGATGTGCGAGTCCCAGGAGACACGATTGATCCTCGCCAGTCCGACCGCACCCATACCAGTTTGTTCGTAGCTTCCGATACATGGCAGATTACTAACCGCCAACAGCTGCAGTTCTCAGAATATTTTCGGACCTACAGCTTGGACTTAAGCTCAAACTTCGGAGACGGCTTGATTCGCCAGTCCGAATTCCGCACTGTCGGTGGCGGGAACGCTTCTTACACTCAGCGAGTCAATACCAAGATCTCATTCACTGCGGGCTTGGATTTACGACGTGATTCTCCGCGGAATGCCGAACTTGCCCATGCCGATGCGAGTGGCGTGTTTCACCCAGTCACGCGAAATGACTTCACCATAAACGATCTTGCTCCGTATGCCTCGGTTGACGGATCGATTTTGCGATTCTTCACATACAGCCTCGGCATCCGTCACGATGAAGTTTCGTTCAGCAACAGGGATCGGCTTGTGCCCGCAAATTCCTACCAAGCTAGCTCCGGGCTGACGTCTCCTCGTGGTACGGTTTCATTCCAATTGCCCAATCACCCCTATGCCCCCGTTTTCGCATTCAGCTCCGGTGAGGCTTTTCACACTAACGATCCGCGCATTGGTCTTGGAACGACCCACGGCACGCCCATTGCAGCGTCGCATGCGAACCAATTTGTAGCAACGGAATCCGTCTCTGGCATCCGGTTTCGATTATCACTGGTGCGCGTGAGCAACTCGCAGGAATTGGCGAAGATTGATCCCGATACTGGCTTGCAGCAGAATGTGGGACCATCGTTGGTGCGAGCTCTAACTCTCTCCGCCCAGCGACATTTTTCTTTCGGCTCGCTCGAAGCGACGTTTGCCCGCGCGCAAGCGAGAGACCGGCTCACCGGCCAGGACGTCCCAGAAGCGCCCCGGCTGATCTGGGATGTTTCCGGTACAACTTTCCGCCTGCCAGCACGACTGCGAGCTTCGGGCGGACTCGAGTACGTCGGGCGCAAGCCGCTGGGTGATGGTTTTACCGCCGTGCCGGTGCGCGAAATTCGTGGCTCTCTGACCCGTAGCTTCCGCAGCGGATTGTTCGAAGCGGGCGTCCATTTTGTCCTTGCCAGCGGCTACACCGGCCAGACGTTAGAGACTCTCCGGCTGTCCAACGAAACAATACCAACGGAGCGGGTCGTAGGCGTACGAAATCCATCCTATGCCGGACTGAGCTTCATCTATCACCCGAGACCGGCCCGCCAGTAGACATTGCCCTCAGCAGGTTTGCCTTGGCAGGTACTCTGCCGAATGCTCGGTTTACAGTGTCCGCTCGCGCAATTGGAGCCCCCGTTGGCGCGTGCAGCGGATTACTGTCGGATCACGAGCAACCCGAAACTTGTCCTCAATTCCGGACCGGGTTTCGCGCTCTCACGAGCCGTCGAGAAATCGCCCCCTGACAAAACACGGTGATCTGCAATGGGTGTGGGCCCTTCGATCGCGTTTCCATCGCCTTGGACGAATGCAGCAGAATTCACTTGCTCACGCCCGGCCCGAGAGTGATCAATGTCGCGAACACGGCAACCCCGTGAAAAGGAGACTTGACGAAATGACAATCTTAACGATTGGTCAGGACAACAACATCACGGCCTTCGCCTCGGCCGTTCAAGCGAAGAGCAACCCCGAAGGCGAGCGCTTTCGAAGCGCCAAAGAACTCGATAACCTGGCACGGAAATGGCCGGCTTCCCGCTTCATGAAATCTGGAACAGCCTGCCCGGCGTAAGCCCGGTACGAAAATTCACGAGCTGCCAGGTTGCTATTGAACGTATTTGGAAGGCCATCCAGAAGCTTGCCCCAAAGGAAGGCGCACAGGCGCTGTCTGTCGCGACGAAGCGCGCCAGGTTAGCGAAAGGTACGACCTCGGATTCGGAGGCGCGTGTGGGCGGCAAAACCGCCACAGTGCTCGAATGGCTACGGAGGCCTGAAAGCGCCGCGCTCGCGGCCGGAACGGGAACTGCTGTTCAAGAGATATTTACTTCCGCACGAGGCATCCACCCAGGTCTTGTCTTGAGAAAACGACAATGTTATTGGCTTGCTAACGTTTCGCCAGCAAACCTCCGCCGTACGATTGAAACCAGCGCACGCACGCGTGCTCTCTCAACGGTGCCGGAACCTTACCATCTACTTTGAATGCCGTACGCGACGATTGCGCCATCAGCCACTTCGAGCAGGGCCTCTACCGTCGAGTCGTCCAGCCCCAGAAAAAGAAAGACGGAACCACGAAGAACGCAGATGACAAAAAGTGACCGTCCGCGCCACAAACCCCGGCTATGCGGGCCAGTAGTGCTGATCTACCCGACTTTGAGCGTCCGGTGAGACCGTGTCGGAAGGCGTGGCTTATCGGAATGTTGATTCCGAGTCGCTGAGCGTACGGCTACTGCTTCTCTGCTATCTCGACGTTGTGCACTTTCTCGCCCTTGTCGTTTACACCATCATCCGTGCTGCTCAAGGTTTTTCCATCTCTTGAAACGACCGCATGGATCGTGTCGGTTACTTTTCCGTCTCGCTTGACCACGACGTGGAGAGTTCGGGCATTAACCTTTGTAACTGCAACCGTGATCGGAGGTTCGGGAGCCTTCGTCACAAGATGATCCTTGCCGTCCCACGAGATGCTTGAGTCCTCGTTGATAGCAGTCCCGTCACCTTTCGTTCCCGTTGCAACACGGTGAATCTTGTCCCCGTCTTGCTCGAATGTGACGGTTACCTCTTTCGGGGCGGGGCCGGGACTATATTTGGATTGGGCGGTGTCGAGCTTCCAGCTGCCAAGAAAGGGGTTATCGGCTGCAACCAGAGCCCCTGCAAAAACGCAAAGAATCAGAGCGGTATACGCGAAGCGCATAAAGCCCTCCTTTTAGATTTGCCCAAGTATATCGCGTATTGTCGTTCCGGCTGTGCTGGCTTCGCTGACACCATGCTTCGCTGAGCTTTCGCTGCAATGGCAGTAAGTGAAATGTGCGCTTGCCAAGCGCGCCGGCTCCGAGCAGCATCCAGTACAGGCGTGAAACACACCAGCCAGGAAGGATGGCGACGCAATGCCCGGATGGTCCGCTGGATTGCGCCGCGTGAGCTGGCTCTCAAGGCTCGCGGAGCTCATCGAGACCACCGAATGGCAAGCCCACAGCGTGCGGGGTTCCTTAGCGGTACCCTGCGGAAGAGAATGGGCCTCAGGATCGAGTCGGCCAAGAGCGCAGCCGGGGAGCGCAGATATTCGATTCAGGCGTGAACGAAACTGAGTCTTCGTTGAACCGCCGCGGCCCCGACCTCGGCGGTTTTTCTTTAGCGCCCTTTTCGACGTTCACGCCACCGCTGCGTCCTGTATGTCATTCGCGGCTTACCCCTTCGAAGGACTGGCGCGAAATCCACCGTAACCATTTCACGTGGGCTGGTTCAGTGAACACTTGGCCGTATTTCGCGGTCTATGCGGACCGAAGTGCGCTCAGGCTCCGCTTAGCGGGTGATACCCCAAAATATAGGTGGTCCGCACAATGTATGTAATCGCCTGTTCTCAACAACTCGCAGGATTCTATCGAGAGGTCCATTTACTGGCTGAGTATCTCTAGCCCCCTGGCCATCGCCGGATCTTTTCCAGCGGCCACGTCGGCATCAGCAAAGACGGGGACTTCGATATCGGGTGGAATGCCCACTAGATCGAAGATCGTGCCGTCGGCGGTGCGATATATCTCGTTCGGTAGGCCGAATCGCCAGCCGTTGGGGAGCTGGCGACCGAGTATGTCGGAAAAAACGCCCTGCGTGTTCTCGCCGATGCGCACGATTTTCGGCGAGCGGCCCATCAACGCCTGGGTGAAGGTTTCGCCCGCGCTGATTGTCAGGGGCCCGATGAGTTCCACCACCGGGCCACGAAAGCCCGGCCGCGCACTGGGATGGACCATGCTGGGATCGTCCGGAGTCCATTTATTGCGATCAACGGGATCGGCGCGGGCAACCTTGGTATAGGCCAGGTAGTCGGCCATGGCAAGCCGAGAAGCGATCTCCAGGCCGTACGGATCGTCGCCGCCGAAATTGATGCGGACGTCGATAACGAGCGCCCTCAGCTTCGGATCGGAAAAGATCTCGTCGAGGGCGGTCTGCAGCGCTGTCAATCCGTTCGCAAACCCGCGCTCCTTGGAATAACCGGAGAAGGACAAGATACGCAGATATCCCGTGGTCTCATTCACGTGGGCGTATTGCACCTGGTCGTTGCACCACTTGCGTAATGGCGTTTGGAGATACGCGCGATCGGTAACTGCCAGCAGCGCCGGCATGATCTTAGTGTGGAATTCATGTCTGTCGCCTTTGACAACACGGTCCGTACCCGGCCTGTACGTGTGGAATTCGCGCTTGAGATCGGGAGCGTCGATATAGGTGTGGAGATTGTGGAATGGCTCGATCATTCCCGCAAGAATGTCGAAAAGTTCCGAGGGCGTGGTCTTGTCGGTGATCTTGGCGCGATTGGCGGCAACGGTGGCGTCCCAATCCGCCTTCTGCCGATCGAACAGGATGTAGTTCTCGGCCCAGGTGCGGGTGAAGACCTCGAAATTGGCCTGCGGCGTGTTCGGCGTCGGATGCTCGCACATCGCGGGCAGTTCCGTGATGCGGTCTATGCGCACGTCGGAGACCGACGAGACGTTGTGAAGGAGCCTGTGATCGGCCGTGCCACCGCTGCGGATAAAGAACACGTCCCCGTCTGTGGCCTTGAATGTGGCCTCGCGGCCGGCAATGCTAGTGTCGTCACGCTGGGCCGCACCGCCAAGCACGCAAGTCGTGGCGGTCACCTCGAAAGACTTTAGCGTCGCTCCCTGAATGCCGAACACCATGCCGTATCCTTCGCTTTTCCAGACCCCGTCCAGCGACTGTTTCTGGACTTCTGAACCGGATAAGCCAAGCGCTGCCAGGAATGTGAGCGTCACCGCGATGATCCGTTTCATGCTGAGTATTGTAGATCTCATTGGCCATAAATCGCGATTACACTCATTGAGCAGGGTTTTGCTTTGCTTGGTGAATGGTGCCACCGGACAGAAATTCAGCTTGCAGCCGATAGACCCGGCCTTGTCGCCAAGGGACGGGTAATCCGCCCCTTTCCTCACGGTTCGATGCCGATTTTGTCGTTCACGGCAAATCGGAGCTTTTGCTTGCAGCCGAGGTAAACTTCCGTTGTTTGGATGGATACGTGACCGAGGAGAAACTGGATCTGGTCAAGCTCGCCTCCGGCAAGATGGCAGAGACGCGCACATGTGCGCCTCAAATGCCGCATGAGGCATTTGCGACGCTATACCGAGTGCAAGACTATGCCGAATGGGTGACTGGCTGCACCTCAGCGACGCTTTTTTACGTTGCATGATTCGGCATAGTTTTGGGCGGTCATCCTTGGGAGATGCAAAATTTCATAGATCCAAGTCTTCTAGATCGGCTGCGCGTGGGTCCACTCGCCTCTCATCTAGACGCCTATTTAAAACGCATTGAGCAGGCGTGCTATTCCTGTTTGCCCAAAAACAGTTGGCGAAAGCGCCGTCGAAGTTGACCATGGAAGACCTGAACGCGCCGTTCTTAGGTGCTTTCTTGGATGATTTGGAGAGCACTCGAACCAACGGCCCGCGGACCCGCGATCTTCGCTTGACAGCGATCCGTTCGTTCTTCCGGTATGCAGCGCTGGAAACACCACAGCAATCAGGTCTAATCCCAACGGGTACTCGTGATTCCTAACAAGCGCCAGACACGACCCCTAGTTGGCTTTCTTACGCGCCTTGAGATGGAAGCCCTGTTGGCAGCTCCAGACCGCAGTAGGTGGTTGGGGCGGCGTGATTACACGCTTTTGCTGACCACTCTCCAAACCGGCTTACGTCTCGCCGAGATCACCTCGATTCGACAAGAGGACGTCCACCTCGGCAATGGCGCTCATGTTCGTTGTGACGGAAAAGGCCGGAAGCAACGATGTACCCCGCTCACCAAAACCACTGTCGTTATGTTGGCAGCGTGGATTCGGGAACAAGGGGCGGAAGCCACAAACATCCTCTTCCCTAGCTCGCGGGGCGGTCGGCTCAGCGCCGACGCAGTTCAGTATATGGTTGCGAAGTACGCTGCAGCCGCGCGAAAGAAGTGTCCATCGCTGACTCGCAAGCGTGTCTCGCCACATGTTCTTCGCCACACTACGGCGATGGAGTTGTTGCAGGGCGGTGTAGATAAGACCCTGATAGCACTCTGGCTCGGACACGAATCCACCGAAACGACGCAGATCTATCTAGATGCCAATCTCCGTATGAAGGAGGAGGTCCTTTCAAAAGTGGCACCGATCAAAACCAAACTGGGCCGTTATCAACCTGACGATGACCTATTGGCTTTCCTGAAGAGCCTCTGACCGTTTAGACTATGCCGAATCCCTTGATGAACTTAACCGCGAACTCAACGCCAAAACAACATCTGCAAGATCGATTCGGCATAGTTCTAGATTCGGTATAGCGTCGCAGATCGTGGGGCGCTAGCTTATCGATTCCGGCGGCTTCGGCCGCACTCTTGACGATCTCCCAAAGCACCTTCGGCGTCATACCCTCGCCCCAGATCTGTCCCGACTTGTTGATTGCTCTAAAGAGACAGCCGTCCTTGATTCCACTTGCTTCCGTCCAGCGATCAAGCGCCTCCTTCACCCAGAGTGGAATCGGTACTGTTCGAATATGCCCGGCCTTTCCATAGAGGTCGGCAATCACCCAGTGCTCCTCTCGGAGCTGAATGCACGCGACCGAGAGGGCGAGGAGTTCACCGCGCCTCAATCCACAACCGATCAGAAAAGCAAGGATGGCATAGTTCCGTTTGCTCATGAGACTGTCGTCTTGGGAATTCAGCAGCAACGAGCGGCCCTGATCAGCGGTGAGCCAGTTGCCCAATCGCACACCAATTCGCCGTACGCCCTTGACTCGGCGGATACCAGCGGCAAGTTCTGGGCTGAGCAAGCCGGAATCAGCTGCCTCGTACGCCACTCGTCTGACCGCGGCCAAGCGGAGGTTGATCGTTGTGGGAGCAAGGTGCCGCTGTTCCAAGTGGATTCGGTAGCGAAGAACGACAGTACGGTTGAAGGCGAGTCGTGGTTCCGAGCAGTACCAGTCAACGAATTCGTTGATCGCATGATCGTACGTTCGCTGGCCGCTCTTCGACGTGAGGCTGTTCAGTACGGCAGACTTCGTCTGTTCGAGATCGGGTAAGGCAAGAGATCGCTTCGGTGATCTCCTCTTTTTCCGGTGTTTGGGCATTCTGAGCGGCCTCCTGCGCCGCCTTGAGTCAGAATGCCCGCAAACTCCATCCTGGGCCGTTACCCAGGATCCATAATTCTACGCACGATGACAAAAGTAAAGTCATCGAAGGGGAGCGGACTAGAGACCCATCCGAGCAAGTGATTTTTGAGAGCTGTGGCGGTCACGCATGCAGAATCTCGTCGATGTCCTCGCAAGAACTCAATTAAACGACCCTCGCCGAACTCTTCCTCAGAGCGAGCCTGTGCTTCGACAACACCATCGCTAAAAATCACGAGGGTGTCGCCGTTTTGTAGGACCGCTTCACGCAGGTCGTAGTCGGCAGACGGTATAACACCCAAGACAATGCCGGTAGGCGCAAGCTCTTCGACGCGATCATCCGAACGAAGGACCAGGCCGGGATTGTGACCGGCGCTGGCGTACCTGATTAAGCCGGTGTCTGGCGTGAGGAGAGAGTAAAAACAAGTAGCGAAAAGCCGATTGTCACTCTGCATACCTCGGTTCAAGATGGCCAGGGCCGACGCAGGATCAGGGCCGCGGTCGATGAGCGCGCGAATGCGCTTCGCAAGACTGGCCATAAATAAGGCTGCAGGAAGGCCGTTGCCTGAGACGTCACTTATCAAGATCGCAATCCGACCATCCTTATAGAAGATAAAGTCGTAATAGTCACCTCCAACCCATTTGCTTGAGAGATTGCAGCCAGCGATTTCGTATCCAGGAATGAACGGCGCAGCAGTCGGGAGCAGACGACGTTGAATTTCATTCGCCTGTGCCAACTCAGCTTCATGCTCTCGGTCGTTCTCAACGTTCTTAGTTGGAAGGTCCGGCAGCCCAAACAGCGCGGGTTCTGTGAGCGGGTCCAGCCGGGCGGGGCCAGGAGCCCGCACCTCAATAACAAGATGACCAGCGTAAATTCGATCTCCGTGTCTGAGCAGATGTGATGTTTTAAGGGAGTCACGATTTATAATCGTGCCGTTTCGGCTACCGAGATCCGTCACAAACCAACCGTCTGACTCCCGCTCAAATTTCATGTGGTGTAGTGATAACCAAGGGTCATCAGGGAACGCGAGATCGTTAGCGCGATCCCTGCCTATGGTCAGCGACTTATCCGTAAGACTTACCGTTCGACTGTGCGTGGCCCCCGATTTGCTGGCAAGATCGTCTCGGCCCGGAGAGATCACTAGTTCCATTAGAGGATGTTAACGCGTTGAAGCCGCCTAAGGGACCGGTTGGCCACAGGCTCGCGGCAAGTCTCGTTATGCATATAATCCCTAGTGGCTGGAGGTAGTTGTGGCTGTCGAATGGGCTTCAATATCTGCCGCTGTTGTTCCGATTGTAAAGAAATACGTCGCCGAAACTGCGGGCAAACTTGCCACCAAATACGGCGAAGCCGGCCTTGCGCGTCTCTATCGGGGTCTTGTGACAGATGAGAAGGCTATCAGTGCAAATGAAACGTTCGTCCTACGGTTCAATGAGGAACTGGAAAGGGTTGCAGACTTTCCGACGTTAACAGCCGCTGCGTATTGCCAAGCTCTGCAGAACTTTCTGTCAAACTCATACGTGCAAAGTCTCATCCAAGCCCCTCTCGATGGTGAGTCCGAACTGAATTCGATGATGCTCGCCGCTGTATGGAGCGAGTTCCGCACAAATGATGGCGCACACCTTATAGAAATTCCAGTAGGCTTTGACTGGCCAGCCCTGGCACGGTTATATCGAAAGGGCATTGAAAGGAAAATGCTCGCAAGCCCTGAACTACGGCCCATAATTCAAGCCGTTTCGGCACTTCGAACAGCCGAAGCAGCTGAACGAACAGCCTCCGCAGCGGAGCGGCTCGCGGGACCTTCGCGAGCGCTGGACTTGCAGCGTTACGCACAAGCCATCAAAACGGCATTCGCACATTTGAAATTCGGGTCTATTGATAGCGAGTGGACTACCTATGAAGGTCTCGTGAGGTTAGAAAGGGTTTTTGTTCCGCAATCCGTTAAGCAGGCCCTTCCGCCTCGCGAACTTACGCGGGATTATCTGCAGCTCCTCAAGCAGGAGCGCCGTGAACAGGGGCTGGAGCTAGACAGTGAACGGTTCCGACGACGACAGGAAGAATATGCCGCAATGTCCTGCCGTCCTGTGATGGATGTGGTACGCGATGGGCATTCCAGATTAATCGTGATTCTCGGAGATCCGGGGCTGGGGAAATCAACCTTGCTTAAGCACTTGGCTTTATCTTGGGCTGAGGCTGCATCCGGACCGCTTACATTGTTCGTTGAGCTCAGGCGTGCAAATCGGCAGGCCGGTTTTCGTACCTTCGTCGATTACCTGGACAGCGGAGCGCATCCACTTTGCTGTTTACCGCGAGTCGAGCTTCGCAACTTTCTTCTCGAGAACGATTCGGTACTTCTGTTCGACGGCCTGGATGAGGTCCCGGAAGGGCCAAGGGCGGCGGCAGTCGCCGATATCATTTCGTTCGCGCAGGATTACCCGAAAGCTCGCATTATCGTCACGAGTCGCGTTCAGGGGTACTTTCCTGGCTCACCCTACCCGGAACAGTTCAGGGACGCACAATTTCTGCAATTTACTCTCCAGGATTTTGAAGCACATCAGATCCAGACGTTCATAGAACTGTGGCACGTCGAAGCGTTCTCGGATCCTTTGGAACGGAAGCGCTACCGTGACCGCGTACAAATCGCGATCTACAACTCTCCTGCAATAGGTGAGCTTGCGTCCAATCCACTGCTATTGACGATGATGGCAATTTTGAGCCGTACTCAGGATCTTCCGCGCGACAGATCCAAACTTTATGAGCGCTGTGCAGAGTTACTTCTAAAAAACTGGGATTTAGATAAGTTTCCAGAACGAAAAGAGCGGAGTGAGTCTCGCGACATAAAGGATAAGCTCGGACCTGACCAGAAGATGAGAATTCTGGAACAAGTCGCCGCAGCTATGCAGGGCGAGCGAACAGGAGTCGCGGGAAACTTAATATCCGAGGAGAAGCTGAAGGAAATCGTACAGCGAGAGTTGATTCAGCTTGCTGTCTCCCAACCATGGGCCGTTGCAGATGATCTGATCTGGATGCTTCGCGAGCGTAATTTCATGCTCAGTTATCTCGGAGATCGCCAATATGCATTTGTCCATCGAACCTTTCTGGAATACTTTTGCGCACGAGATATAAAATACCGGCTCGAAAGGACGTTTGACCTGACGGTGGAGGGTTTGCTCGGGATCTATCGAGAGCGATGGTATCGCGACGAGTGGAAGGAAGTGTTGCGGCTACTTTGCGGGATGATCGGGGCGGCATACGCGGAGCAATGCTTGGCGGAGCTTATGGCGTTTGAAAAAGATAGCCGCCGTCAGGGGGATGCGGCTGTCATTTTTGCCGCTGAGTGCTTGCAAGAGATACGTGAGATCGGATTGGTTGCGAACGTCCGAAATCATGTGCGAAACGCACTGATGGATTTAGCACAAAAATCAAAACGCGAAAGGTCCGAGAATGCCATCCTGACGTTGGCTCGCGGATGGAAGGACGACGAGGGGGTCCTGGAATTTCTGAAGAACTGTATTGTTAGCGGCACGGATAGTGCGCTGAGGCAAAAGACCGTCGTAGCGCTCGCTCGGAGCTGGAAGACTCACCCAGGAGCAGTCGCATTTTTGGCGGATCAGGCGGCCGACGACCGACACGGATTGTTTCGTTATATGGTCGTGAAGGAGCTACGTAAGATCTCGACCAACGATGAACAAATTTTTTCTTTTCTAAAAGACCGAGCGGCAATGGATCCTGATCCAGACGTCCGTTATATTGCGGCAGAGGCGCTTCAGTTCGATACTCTCGGCAGTCAGTCGGACGAACCAATTCGCGGTGAGATTGGCATCTCCGGACGGGCGGCCTTTTGAACAGAGGTATTCGGTTCGGCACGCGCTCATGTACCTGCGTTCAGAAGCCGAAACGTACGGCGCCAGTGGCAGTTGCCACGAACTCCGGGCAACCTGCAGATTGAATGTGGTGACCGGAATGCCCGCCTGCGGTTCGTGCTCGCAATCTGCTGCGGCTCAGACCTTCTGGACAAGAGTACAGTCTCGAATTGCATGAAAATAGTCGGCTTGTTCGAGATGGGCGGGGCATGGGCTGGGCCTTTCGACCCGCGCTTTGATGAACCAGGCCGGCGAGGGTGTGCGGCGGCTGAAGCTTGCGATTTGCGATCCGCACATGAGCGCCGTTGTCGTTCCTTAGAGGGCACTATCTAACTGAAATCCGGGGGCCATCCTGTGTCTGGCAACAAGTCCAAGAACAGAGACGGAGCCGAGACGGGCTCTATGTCTAATCTGAAGACACTATCAGACCTCCTTGCTTGTGATAACGCCACGGTATTTAGCCTAAGTCCCAGCCATTGGCAAATTTGTAGTCGATCGCCGACACTGATCTGGCATCCGAAGACGACTCCGGTTAGGGCTTCGGGTGCAGCCGTCCATGGACCGGCCTCCCTCTTTAGTATTCTCCACTCTTGTTCGTAGCTCCAATGTGAGGACTTACATAAGAAAATCTTGCCGGCGTCAGCTGTTGATCTATGCTTGACCGGAGTCTCGGCAAGAGATGGCGGCGCCTCGATGTATTGAACAGGCGAATATCTCTCGAACAGCTTGGGGTCTCGCTCAGAGTCGAACTCTACGCAGATTCCGCGATGATTATCGGCATAGTGCGACCACATGAGAACGCTGTCATTGACCGCCGACAATGAGAAAATACCGTAACTGTTCAAATGCGCCCGCGTGGAGGCCCTGACGCGTGCCGCGATCGCTTCGGCGAACGCATTCATCTCGTCACTCTTAAGCCCGAGGCCCATCTCTGTACCGATGGACGCTAGCCGCGCGATCCGTTCGATCTCTGTACGATCGGCTGCTGAAAGCGTTGGTTTGTTAAGTATTTCCCGCAACTGGGCGAGAACGTCGTTCCAGTCCTTCGGAACCCTAGGCTGGTAAGTCAGTTCGAACGGATCGTTTAGGTCTGCTGGAGAAGCGAAGAAGACGTTATGCAAATTGCACTTTGGTCTCCGGACCGAGTTGGATTATCTTTGAATCGAGCCAGCGAGGCCGATCTCAAATTTACATCATTCCCGCACGGGGCGCTGGTCACTGCAATGTCCGGAAGAATACCAACGGAGTCACGAAATAGCAAGGGCATACTGGCTCCAAGCTTCGACGTAATAGGTCTGGAGACTGATGCGATGAAATCGCGAAAAGAGGACGAATGCGAATGATCCCATTTTTTCCAGGAAAACGGGTTCGTATTTGCTCGTTAATTTTTCTGGGCCTTACGCTTTACGTACCCGTCGCATTCGGGGCGCAGAGCTGTGACAGCCTGATCAGGCTGGCGCTGCCGAGAGCGACCGTTAAGCGTGCTGAGTCCGAGACAGCGGGAAGCTTTGCGCCCCCGGCGGGGAAGGCAATCCCGCATTTGCCCGCCTTCTGCCGTGTGGTGGGTGTGATTACGCCGTCCTCGGACTCGATCATTCAGTTCGAACTGTGGATGCCGGCTTCAAGATGGAACGGCAAGTTTCAAGGTATTGGCAATGGCGGCTTCGCAGGCTCGATCGAGTACGAACCGATGGCGGCGGCAGTGCAGCGCGGATATGCCACTGCAGCCACGGATACGGGGCACCAGGCCGACGGAACCGATGCGGGCTGGGCACTTGGACACCCGGAGAAGATTGTCGATTATGGGCATCGAGCGATTCACGAGATGACGGAGAACGCCAAGACCATTCTCAGCGCTTTTTATGGTGACAGCCCGGCGCGCTCCTACTTCAGCTCGTGCTCGAACGGCGGACGACAGGCGCTGATGGAGGCGCAGCGCTACCCCGACGACTACGACGGCATCATCGCAGGTGCGCCGGCCAATTACTGGACTCATCTGCTGGCGAACGCCGCCTGGGACGTGCTGGCATTGCTGGGAGAGAAGGATAGCTACATCCCGGCGAAGAAATTGCCGGCCATTCAGGCGGCTGCCTTGGCAGCATGTGACGCTAACGACGGAGTAAAGGACGGGGTGATCGAAGACCCCTCGCATTGTCATTTCAACCCATCCGTGCTGCAGTGCGCCGGCGCCGAAGCGGATACTTGCCTCAGCGCGCCCCAGGTGATAGCTCTGAAGAAAGTTTACGCCGGCGGACACGTTTCAAGCGGGAAAGCGCTGTTTCCCGGGTATGCGCCTGGCGGCGAGGCCGAATCCGGCGGCTGGCAACTTTGGATTACGGGCGCGGCTCCAGAGCAGAGCCTGATGTTCGCCTTCGCGACGCAGTTCTTCAAGAACATGGTATTCGACAATGCGGCCTGGGATTACCACATGTTTAACGTCGACCGCGACACGAAAATCGCCGACGAAAGGATGGCCCGAATCCTGAACGCGACGAGTCCGGACCTGAGTCGTTTCCGCGCGCGCGGGGGCAAGCTGATTCTGTATCACGGCTGGAGTGACGCAGCGATCGCAGCCCACAACACGATCGACTATTACAAAGATGTCGTCGCGAAGATGGGCTCGGACACTTCACGCGGGTTCGTCCGGCTGTTCATGGTGCCGGGAATGCAACACTGCTTCGGCGGCTCGGGTCCGAATAGTTTCGGCCAGGCGAGTGTAGCGAGCAGCGATCCGGAACACAACGTTGACAACGCACTGGAGCGCTGGGTAGAAGAAGGGGTCGCTCCGGAGCGGATCGTCGCCACCAAGCGAAAGAACGACCTTGATTCGCAGAGCGAGGTAGTGCGCACCCGCCCGCTATGCGCATACCCGCTGGTAGCGCACTATAAGGGTTCCGGCAGCACGGATGACGAAGCAAACTTCGCGTGCGCGAAAGAGGAGACCACGAATTCAAAGTGACGCCGCAAGATGGCGGAGCGCAAGTTGAGCGCTGCGGATGGGAGCGTGCTAGCACCGCACAGCAGATTTTGCGAGCGTCACTTTTACTTTTACCTTCACAAATGCCAATTATCGAACGTAAATCTCGACATTCAATGCGATTGCCCACGCATGCGAAGTAAACATCTCGAACCTCCAGGGGTCTCTTCTCCTCTTATAACCCGACATTCCCGACAATTGGTCTGTAAGTAATTGATTCAAGTCGGCTGAACAATGTCGGATACGTTTAGATTCCCGACAAAGAACCCGACAATAGGCTCTGTGACACCCGACAAGTGCAAGCGGGCATAATCGCCGGGCGGCGGATCTTGTTGGGTCGAGGCAAGCTGAACTCATCAGTGCCGACAATCGCTTGGCGCTTAATCCGGCCTTGAGCCGCGCCTTCACATGCTCCTGACGATTTTAGTTCCTCGGACACCGAAGATGTTAGACGGCGCACCGCAGGATACGCCTGCGACCCGATTGAGGAGCCGCCGAGCGAGCAGGAGTTTTCCGTCAGGCGCATCAATCTCTTGGTTCATCTCGTCCACGGTTCGCGCCAGATCGCGTGAGCCGTTTGCACCGCTGCCGAGTGTTCCGTTCTTGCGCTCGACATGCGACGCATGGCCCGATCAACATCTAGCATTCCGTTTATGCTGTCTTCTTTAAGGCGCTCCTGACGATCTCGCCACATTCGCGACAGGTGAATGCCGTCATTTTTGAAACCGCGCCCTTGGTTGCCAACCAGGGCGGCGTTTTTGTTTGTGGTGCAGAAAGCAACCGTGCCCCCTGACAAAACCCAGCGATATGAGTAAGCGGCGGCAGCTTCCTTACGCTTTTCCTGACTCTGAGCTTCTGTGGCGAGGACAGGGAAGCATAGCCGACAAACCCGGACAACTTTCTAGTTTTTGCGACTCGGCGAACCAGGAGCGAACAGTCCGGGCTGTCATGCTTATCGCCAAACGACAGTAGATAAAGGTCATAGAGAAATCCCAGTTTCGGGCATCCACTTGCTTGATTCCAGTCACGCGGCGACCGAAGCCCAGAGTGCACCCTCGGCAGGTTTAGTGAGACACATCAAGATTGTTTCCGGTTGTTGTCAGCTGACGGGCGATCCGGAACTATCCAGCCGCGCATGAGCGATTAGTCGCGAAAAACGCCGTCGTAGTCAGTTCCTGCTCCCTAGAACCAGCTATTTAAATAATGATAAATCGATGCAGTCCGCCATCGCTTTGTAGCCGTCGTCTTTTGGATGGAGGTGATCGCCGCTATCAAAGGCCGATGCTATACGGCCGGGATTCGCGGGATCTCGAACGGCTCTCTCGAAGTCAATGACGGCATCAAACGATCCGCTAGAGCGGATCCACTCGTTCACCGCTTTGCGCTTCACTTCCTTCGCTTCCGAGAAATATCCGGGAAACGCAGTGTCGGCGAATGGTGTGAGGGTGCCGCCATAGATTTTGATGTCCTTTTCGTGAGCGCGCTCGATCAGCTGCTTCAAACCCGCAATAATGTCTTCAGCACTCACCTGTTCGTTCGGGAAGAGGTTGGGTCCAGCGTGGCCGAGATCGTTGATGCTTTCGAGGACGATCACGTATTTGACCCCCGGCTGAGCGAGAACATCACGATCGAAACGGGCCAGTGCATTCACGCCGAAGGCGACATTACTGTTTGGATCGTGAAGAATCCGGTTGCCGCCGATGCCCTCGAGAACACCGATTGGGGCAGCGCCGCTTTGATGCAACAGACGCTCGGCAAGAAAGTTCGGCCAGCGATGGTTGGTGTCATCGGTGGAACGCGCTCCGTCGGTGACGGAGTCACCGAAGGCAACCACCGTCCAAGCGGCTTCGGGTGCCGCGACATCGACTCCCGTAAAGAAGATCCAGGAACCAAATCTAGAAGCATCGGGAATGTCAGGAGCTGACGTGAGATCGCCTGTTGCTGAGTAGTTGGTCTGCTGCGCCGAGTAGTGGATACCGGCGCCCCAAGTCGGCTTTGGAAGAAAGATACTGATCGCCAGATCGGAGGAGGGACGTACCTCGAGCGGAACGGCGTCACTGAGTACCAGCGCATTCGGTGGAATCGTGACGCTGGATCGGCCGCTGAACGTAAGGACGTGATCAGAACCAGCAACAATGGCAGCGCCTTTCTGCCGGAGCGCGATGTGCGCGGCGCCGATTTCGAGTGCCTCTTTGCCATAAGCATTCGAGAGACGGACGCGGACCAGCGAGCCGCCGATGCTAACGTGAACGATTTCGCGCAATGTCTGATTGCGAAACGTAAGCTTCGCCTTACTCATCTGCGCAACATCTGGTAGTTGCGGCGACGGGCTAGCGCCCCACGTTCCCGCCCAGTGCGTCTGCACAGAGCTGGGAATCTGCGCGGAAGACACGGCACCAATCGACACAGCGGATGCAAACAACAGCACTAAAGTGAATGGCATGGCTACGCGAGCTAGTTTATCGGAACGCTTCAAATCTTGGCGCCGAATCGCTGCGATCTGGAAGTACATATAAGATATTCAGGTGACCGCCCACACTCTGTCATGCCGCTGATTTCCTTGTGGGAACGCTACCCAGATTTCGCCACTTGAAGGATTGGAGAAAAACATGTTGCTCTCTTTTCGATCGTCGATTGTCTCATCCGCTCTGGTGTTTTGCGCAGTAGCGACTTCTATTGTGGATCGGGCCTTCAGAGTCAAGACCTGTATCGTTTCCGGTCGGTAAGCGAAGTCGAGTTTTCTCCAGACGGCCGCCACATTGCGTATGCCGTGACCATGAATGACCGGCCCGGGCGCCCTACACACAAATCTGGATTATGGATTTAGGCACTCAAAAATCGGCACGAATTGGCACCGAAAAAGAGGCAACTTCTCATCCGCGATGGTCTCCGGACGGAAAAATGATTGCGTTCATGGGAGGACCGGAGGAAAAGTCGCGGCCTCATGTACGCCCGGGCGGATGGCTCCGGAGAAACCTTCCTCAGCGCCGTGGCTAGTACCAATTCTCCTCTGCCGGGGCAAGGCGAAACATTCACTTGGTCACCGGACAGCAAGACAATAGCTTATGTTTCCGCGACTCCCGGCCCTGAAACCCAGCAAGCAAATGGGGATCCCATGGTGATTACCCGCTATCTCTATAAGCCGACGGCTGGCGAGGGGCTCACGCATTTCAACGACAACAAACGCCTGCATCTTTTCTCTATCGATATTGCGACCAAGCACTCGCGCCAGCTCACAACTGGAAATTACGATGAGCACTCGATCGACTGGTCGCCGGATGGACAGGAACTGCTATTTGTCTCAAATCGCGAACCGAACTCGGACGAATTCTTCAATTACGACATATTCACGCTTAAGCTGTCCGACGGAAGCGTTCGACGGATCACGGCTACCGAGAGCTGCGAATACTCTCCCCTTTGGTCGCCCGATGGAAAAAGCATTGCCTTCGTGGGCACAAAACGCGGCCTGACAGATCGCGAGACAACCATGGAGGATACACACGCATGGTTGATGAATGCGGATGGTACTCATCGGCGCGAGATCGGTGCTTCACTGGATAACCGGCAGGGCGGGCTTCGCTGGGCGCCCGATGGCAGCTCCGTCTATGTGACGTACCAAGAGCGGGGCAATGGCCGGCTGTCACGTCTTCCGATTTCCGGAGGACAGCCCGAAACCATCGTGAGCGACATCGGTATCGTGGGCAGTTTTTCGGTCGGTAAACAGGGCGAAATTGCCTACGCCTTTGCCACGCCGAAGGATATGCCCCAGATCTACCTGAGAACTGGCAAATCGGCAGGGCGCGAACTCACATCCTTGAACTCTGACGTCTTAGACGGGAAACAGATCGCCGAAGTGGAGCCGTTCACTTTCGTCAGCAACGATAACAAATTCGAACTGGAAGCCTACCTCACCAAGCCGCTTGGATTGACCGCTGAAAGCAAGCACCCTCTGATCGTCAACATTCACGGCGGTCCACACGGGCAGAATGGTCCCGCCTTCAACTTCAAGAATCAAACGTACGCAGCCAAAGGGTGGGCTGTTCTCCAGGTCAACTATCGAGGCTCAACCGGCTATGGCCAGAAGTTTGCCGATGCCGTATTCGGCGATCAGGACGGCAACGAAGGACAGGACGTGTTGTATGGCGTGAGCGCCGCAATCCGGCGATACTTGTGGATCGACCGTGAGCGCATGGGGATTGAGGGCGTAAGCTACGGTGGCCAGCTTAGCGACTGGCTGATTACCCAAACCAACGAGTTTAAGGCAGCTATTCCAACCGCTGGCATCTCGAATCTTATCAGTTACAACTACATGACTTACTACAACCAATACGAAGAAATGGAGTTTGGCCAATTCTTACACCAGGGCAGGTTAATGGATGACGCATGGGAACGCTCGGCGCTCAAGCATGTTGCGAATGTCCATACTCCCACCCTGTTGGTTCACGGCGAGAATGATCCGGATGTGCCCATAGCCGAAGCAGAGCAGTATTTTGTGGCTTTAAAAGATGTCGGCGTCGACACTGTCTTTGTCCGCTATCCGAGAGAAGGACACGGGCTCCGGGAAACCAAACACGTTGTAGATTGGATTGACCGTTCAGTCGCCTGGTATGAAAGCCATTTTCCGAAGCCGGGTTCGGAGAAAATCACAAACACCCAGCCTTAAAGGCGATCAAGGGATCAGCAGAATCTTCCCGGCTAAGGAACCCTTTTCGGCGAGTGTCTGAGCTTCGCCTGCTGCGCTAAGTCTCATTCTTCTCACAATTGGAATGACCAATTTGCCATCCCGAACGGCGTCCGCCATCTGCCGTAGAAGAGATGCGTCCGGTGTTGCCATGAACGCTTCCACCCGAATCTCTTTTCCCTCCGCTTGCTTTGGCTTTCGCAACACGGACCCGAGCACGCCGCCCGATTTTAATTTCGGAAGCAACTTGCCGTCTGCTATCGCATCTAGTTCCGGCAGTTCGGCTATTTCACTGGAATTGTCGATCCCAACCACCTGGTCGACACCCAATGAATTCGCTTCTTCTGCTCCGTCTTGACACCGGCGATGACCCGCGCGCCCTAGTTTTTTGCTAGATATACCGCCGCACGACCTACGTTTCCCAGTGCTCCGGTCACCAGGACCACGTCTCCCCGTTTCGGCTGGATGTGCTGTATCAGCTGTGTGCCAGTCTTTACAACCAACGGCAGAGCAGCCGCTTGCTATCGTTCAAGGCCGTCGGGAATCACCGTGAGGTGGTCCGCTCGCGCGGTCAAGTACTCTGCATGGCTGCCATTCACCAAGCCCATCACCTTTTGCCCCGGTTTTGGATTCCTGACGTTTACCCCGGCTTTAAACTACGCGGTCCCGGGCGTTTGGAGGACGGCTTCGCGCATCCAATCATCTCCGAAACGAGCGTGCCGATCTGCGGGGAGTAACCGGGCCTGGGCCCAAAGACATTTTCGTCGGTGTCCGCACCTTGGGCAGTCAACGGCCTAGCAAGCGCAGATGCAGCGGCAAACTGAACAAACCGTCTAAGGCTCTGCTCAATACCATCGAAATGCTTCACGGGTTCCATAAGCGACGATTCTAATCGATTTTGAGCAGGTATATGTCAGCCCGCGCGGAATGCGTGCAGAGCATATACGCAAACGGAGCAGTGGCGACGACCTCGCTGGCCAGTTGGAATCACAACACAATGCCGAAACACTGTTCTAGGACTTTCAGCGAGCCAAGGCTGCTCCAAATCAAGACGCAATGCGACATGACCGAATTCGAGTCCATCGCCCGCATTTTCGCGGGAACCGTGTAACGTGGCTCAAGTCATCAACATCAGATTATGCAGATATGCAAAATTGCGCTTCGTGTCGGCCTCCACATTGCCCGATGGCGATGACGTTTCCAGGTTGGCGTAACCTTTAAACCCGATATCATCGATGGCTTTCAAGATCGGCTGATACTTCACCGCACCCTCTCCTAAATAGCCTTTATCCTTAAAATGAAACTGGGAAATCCGCTCGTTCCCGAGCATCCTGATTTCGTTCGGCACATCGTAGCCGTTGTAAGTCGAGTTGCCCACGTCGTACCAGATCTTGAACGAAGGGGAGGCTATCCGGTCCACAGCATAGCGATTATCTTTTCCCGGCAGCGTGTTTTCAAACCCGAGAACAACACCCGCCTTCTCTGCCTGCCGTGTTAGGTCCCGCACAGCATCAATCACGTGATCGAGTTCCGTACGGTTTAGAATGGCACATTTGCCAAAGAACACAAGCATCAAGATGGGCGAGCGCAGATTTTTCGTGATCTCGATGCCTTTCAACACCCATTTCGCTGCGCTGGGGTCCGATTTCAGACAGCTAACATGCAGCATGTCGATGTAAGTGGAGTCAATAGGGATGCCCTGCTGCCGCGATACGCTTACATACCGCTCCTGCAATTGCGTATCTCCGAGGGGAAGAGTCTTTCCATCGGTTGATACGCCTAGCGTCACTTGAACGGCAGCCAGTCCCAACTGTTTTGCAAATGTGATTGCCTCAGGCTTGCCAGCCAGCTTAAGCACTGTGTCCATCGTGCCAATCCGAAGGCGGCTCCCGAGGGCTGCCTGAAGAGGCAGGGCCGCCGCCCCCGCAAGCGCAGTCGTGAGAAAACACCGGCGCGAGCGCTTCGTCTTGGCAAATTCAGCAGGAGTCATTTTTCACCCCCGTGAGCAACCGCTTCAGTCCCCTTCTTGGGCAACCCAAAGCAGTAGACATTCGAATCATGATCAATCAGATACACTTGTCCTCCTGCAACCGCCGGCCCGGTGAAATGCACCCACGAGCTAATGCTCGTGCCGCTATTGTAGAGTTCCTTCCCGGTCCTTGCGTCCAGCGCCTTTAGCACGGCCGGATGCGTATTCGTCAGCCGGCTTTTTTCACCGCCCTTCTGAACAGGATTCTCTCCATTCGAAAGCGCCAAAACGACATCAGCGGCGATCACAGCCGGTTCAGGTGACGCGAAGCCGCCCGAGATCCACGCCGGCTCGAGTATCGGATTTTGGGTGCGCGGATCCGCCACAACCCTGAATGCCATGATGCTTCCTTTGCTGATATCGCCGCTCGTGACGGGAAAGGCGGGTCCGTCTTTCGCCGGAGGTCCGCCCATAGGTACATAGAGCCAGGTCTGCCCATCCGTATCGCGAGCCGTCGACAATCCACCCCAGATTCCAAGGCCTGCGCAGCATTCCGCAGCATCGTTCCCCAGCCGCGGCGATGTGTAAAGCGGAGTCTGATGGTCCCTCGATCCAAGCGAATCGGCATCCATCAGATAGACCACGCCTTCCTTTGCTCCGTGCGCGAGAAGGTAACGATCCCGCCAGCCAAAAAACACGGGGCTAGCCGAACCCAAATCGAAATCCTTCTTGTTCAGGTATGACCAGTTTGGCGGCAGATAATAATCAATGACCTTGAGACTCTCCAGAGATGCGGCAACTACTGTGTTCGAGTAATCTCCCGCATTGGGATCGAAGCTGCCGTCTCCGGTCCCGCCGTACACGCGCCCATTGGTCCCGATCACCGGCCCTCCCCGGCCCCAAATCCCGGCCGTATTGGTATTGGAGATCAAACCTTGCTCAATCACCGGACGGTGAGGGTCCCGCACATCTATCGAGTAGAAGCCGGAGATTCCGTTGCCGCAACCTTGTGAGAGCGTCGTGTAAACCTTGCCGTCTACCAGGCTCAAACTCCAGCTCTTCGAGAAGGGCGCCACAAACTGAATCGGCCCGTAGCGCAGCCCACCGCTCCCTAGGTCCAGGCCATACAGCATGCCGTCCGGACCCAGCACATACAACATCTGAGTGCGCTTGTCGATTACAGGCGTTGCGGTGATTCCATTCGGGCAGAGAAAAGTCCCCTGAAATACATAAACGTTCTTCTTCGATTCGACGAAGTTCTTAATTTTGTAGGTCCAGATCAATTCCCCTGTTTGCGCTTCAAAGGCAAAGACTGTACCAGAAATGCCGGCAACATACGCAACAGTTCTAATTCCTTTTACGGTCGAGACCTTCTCCGCAACTACGGGCGAAGTCAGCGCGGAAAGACTGTAGGATTCGTTCTCGGCTTTCGCCTTCCACAACAGTGTCAAGTTTGGGACGGTCTTCGTGTTCAGTCCCAATTCTTCAAAAGCCCAGCCGGTACGCTGCGGGTCATGGGCGAAGGTGAGCCAGTCAGCTGGCCTAGCCGCAGGCGGCAGAAGAAAGGTGCTTAGAGCTGCGGTCAAAAGCCGTGAGCGAAGAAGAGTAGAGAAACATCGCTTTTGATTTTGGGGCAACTGATTAGCTTATCGCGGTGCGGACCGCAGCAACCTGATGCATGCTTGGGCAGCGCCCTAAAGGATAAGGTCGACCCGGACCGCGCAAGAGTGATCTGGTTACTGGGCGGCGGGTGTCCGCTCAACGCGCATCCTATCACTCTGGTCGAGTACGGCGCCAGAAGTCCCGGACGACGACGTTACGGCCGATTGGATTCCAGGGTTGCGGCATTTACCTATCTTCCTAGAGCGATGGGCACCCCAGTCAGTTGGCTAAAATTACGTTTCCGTGTCTTATGAATACACGTTCGTCCCTGGCCCGTTTGCTTCCGGCGAGCTCGTCGATGAACTCGCTGTGCTGTACTCAGGCCAGTACGGTGTTTGGAGCATGAATGCCCCGAGGAATCCTGGAAAGCGTGTCAAGTTGGCGCCCGCAAGACTTCGCGAATGGCTCACGAGCGATTCGAAGATTGCGCTAGCGAAATTTGACGGTCAGGTGATTGGATATGCTATCGCCGTACAGATCAGATTTAAAGACTACGGCGTTATTTCCTGGGTTACGCAATTAGTAATTCACGAGGCTCACCGGCGGGTGGATGTTGGCAAAACTTTGTTGTTTTCGATATGGGGATTCTCCGACCATTTCGCCTGGGGTTTGGTAACCGCGAATCCATACGCGATTCGTGCTCTGGAAAAGGCAACTCGGCGTCGCTGCTGGCCGGGAGTATCCGAAAGAATCAAGTTGAAACGGATCGGCATAGAGCAGACCACCTATATCAAGCAGGAGACGCTCGTAGAAGTGAACTCTTCTGAGGTTCCAGGATCAATACCGAGTTTTTCCTCGACCATTCGGAGCTGGACAACATGCTGGCCAGCGCGACGGTATCTGCACCATGGCTCCTCGGGCACATCCAGGAAGGTTGGGAGGGATGTGTTGCAAATAGCCGAGAGGCGGGAGCGAACGAACTACGGCTCGCGTTCCAAATGGTCAGGTGGTGAGGCCGAGTGTGACTTTGATAAATCGGACTTGTTCGGTAATGTCACCCTTAGCTAACCATCGAACTTGGCCTTTGCGAATCATGTTCATTGCTTCATAACCTTGGATCTTCTGGCCGCCATCCAAGAAACGAAAACCGAGGCTAGCGTTGACCCGCCGTTTGATCGCTCGATGATCTTGTTCCACTATGTTGTTCAGATAGGGAATGACACGGCAGCGACACCTGCGACCGAGAGCGCCTTGCCTTTTCAGTTTGTCAATAACGGTCGGATACGAAGGATTGCCGTCCACGTTGATGACACGGGGGCGAGGATGCCCTGGAGCGGCAAGCGCCTTCTGGAAGAAGGTTCGGGCGGCACTTAGGTCGCGAGCTTTCGCGCGGCTCTTTCTGAGCCTATAGAATGGGCACAGCAGGGCTCCTGCTGAGACATGCATTCTTCCGGTCGTTTCCTGGGTGTCGCGTTGCTCGCCCTTGGCTCGCTGTGGGCGCAGGACAATCAGGCAAAAGTCCGGGCTCACATGCAGTCGGCGCGCGCGGCGATTGCACGTCACGATCTGAAGGCAGCTAACGGCGAGTATTCCGAAATTCTGAAGCTCGACCCCGCTAATGCGCAGATTCTTGCGGCGCAGGGTGTCGTCCTTTACGCACTAGGGCAGCCGGTCGAGGCCATTGCCCCGCTGCGCTCAGCGTTAGCGCTCGACCCAGCAAGCCAGCAAGCCGAAGTTTTCCTCGCTCTCAGCCTGGCCGACTCGGGCGATTGTCAGCAGGCCCTGCCGATTCTCGAGAAGCGGTTCAATGACGCTCTTGAGCTAAAGACAAGGCGGCTGATCGGGATTTCGCTGCTTGGTTGTTCCGGGATCCGAAACCCGGATGTCGCCATCGAAGCTGCGCGCCGCCTGCAGCGATGGTTTCCCCACGATGCCGACGTCCTTTATCAAGTGGCGGAGTTGTATTCGGAGTTGTCGCGGCAAGCCGTAAACGATCTTCTGAAAGATCATCCGGAATCTTTCCGGGTTCATGAGCTGGCCGGGGAGGCCTGGGAAGCGCAGAGTAACGATGTCCAGGCCCTGGCCGAGTTCCGTAGAGCGCTCGAATTTAATGCCAGGGCTCCTCACCTTCATTACCGCGTCGGCGCGATTCTACTACGAGAGAAAACTGACGCAAGCACGAAGCAAGCTCTGGACGAGTTTAAAAAGGAACTGCTGGTGAACCCGGCAGATGTGCCCTCTGAATATCAGATCGCCGAGATCTTGCGGAAGCAGAACGAACTTGACGACGCTGCGGCGCACTTCTCAAGGGCTGTCCAACTCGACCCGGCCATGGTGCAGGCTTATCTAGGCCTAGCTAAGGTTAAGACTTCGCAGCGCGACCGGAAGGGAGCGATCGAGCAGCTTCAGAGGGCAGTGAGCCTTGCTCCCGGAGATCCAAAATCACACTACGCACTGATGCTCGCCTACAAGGACTCCGGACGGACGGAAGAAGCCAAGCGCGAGCTGGCCATCGTTCAGAGCCTCAATGCTAAGGAGCAACAAGCGTCGGACGATCTGTTGCGCACCCTGCTAACCGGGCCTGCCGAGCACGATTAGTTTAACTTGGCAACAGACGAGAAAGAAGATTGACAAGGTCCGGGATAGGCTATATAGTCTTTCTGTAAACGTTTTAAGTTAATTGCTCGCCAGCAATTACTGGGTATGTATGCGCCGAACCAAGTGCCCACGTTCAGCCGCTTTTCTCTGCTTCACTCTGTTCGTCACCATCGGCCTAAACAGTAAGCTTCTATGGGCGGCGGCATCTGGAACGATTGTAGGAACGGTAACCGATCCAAGCGGCGCCGCGATCCCGGGAGTTGCTGTAACTGTGACTCAGGAAAGCACGCAAGAGTCGCGAACCGCGACCACCGATGCGGCCGGCCTGTATCAATTCCCCCTGCTGGCCGTCGGACCCTACACTTTGAAAGCTGAGAAGGCCGGCTTCGGCGCTTTCGTGCAAAAAGGCTTGACGCTACAAGTTGACCAAAATCTGACGGTGCCCGTGACGTTGTCAGTCGGGGCTGTCTCACAGGAAGTGACTGTTGTCGGGAATGCGACCGGGGTCGACCTGGTGAAGGCAACTATCAGCGAGGTGGTAGATTCCAGGAGAATCGTCGATCTGCCGTTGAATGGGCGCGATCCTTTACAACTGGAGCAGTTGATGCCGGGAGTGAGCCTCGATACGAATAGTGTGGCGCATGGACAGGGCCAACATGAGGGTATCGTGGTGAACGGGAATCGGCCGGCTTCGAATTACTTCTTGATTGACGGAGTAGATGCTGTCGATCCCTACTTAGCAGTAGCACCCATTTTCCCGGCCCCCGACGCCCTGCAGGAATTTAGCGTGAACACGAGCTCATTCAGCGCGGAGTATGGGCGAAACGCCGGTGCGCTGGTCAATGCAGTTACCAAGTCCGGAACGAATGCGTGGCATGGAGACGCCTTCGAATTCCTGAGGAACGACAAGTTAAACGCAAATAACTTCTTCGCGAATCAAGCTGGGATTCCTAGACCCTCGTATAAGCTCAATCAATTTGGCGGCACTCTGGGTGGACCGATCCGAAAAGATAAGACTTTTATCTTTGGTTATTTTCAAGAGACCCAACGACGACAGGCTGAGGTATCAACCATCCCGCAGGTGCTGACACCCCAGGAACGTCCCGACCTGAATCCGGTAGGGGCGGATTTCAGCGATAAGTGTCCCGGTAAGTCATGCCCGATTGACCCGCGAACAGGCGCCACCTTTCCTAACTACATCATTCCGATTACCCGTATCGACCCAACAGCGATCAATTTCATCAAAAAGTTGATGCCCCTCCCAAATAACGGCACAGGCTTTTCGTTTTCGGCGCCATTCAGCACCAACAATGACGATCTGGCAGAGCCGCAGTTCGTGATTCGTTTCGATCATTCTTTCAGCGACAACGATAAGATCTTTGGGCGTTATTTTTACAACTACGACAGCATCACTGGGATTACTCCTCCGCTGCAAAATGCGCCTCACGAGAAGATATTCCGGAATAACAATGTCGGCTTCAATTGGACGCATGGCTTTTCCCCTACTGTGTTGAATCAGTTTCTCGTCGGATTCAATCGTATGTACCACTTCCGTTCACCGACCGGAAGCGGTATCGGTTGGGAGGATTTTGGAGGGCCACCAAATCAGGCGCCGGCCGGGCGGCCGCACGAAATCTTCACCAATATTAGCGGCTCAATCAATACTTCGGGAGACGGCGTATTCCAGCAGCCCCGGCAAGTTACTCAATTCAACGATACGCTGAGCTGGGTGCGAGGTGCTCATTCGCTGCGCTTCGGGGGCGAATACCGGGCCGAATCGGTGAACCGCTTCGAAGACTTCTTTACAGACCCCAACTTTTCTTTCAACGGGCAATTCTCGGGTACCGGGTTATCCGATCTGCTTCTTGGTTTGCCTAACAATTACACGCAAGATACGGAAGTAGTCAGCCAGCTGCGTCATAAGACCGTGGCGGCGTTTGTCACAGATAACTGGAAAATTGCTTCGAATCTCACACTAGATATAGGATTCCGTTGGGAGCCATATTTGCCACCGGTGGATAACCTGAATGACCAAATCTGCCTCGATCAGAGTTTTACTTCTAAGTCGACGTTCTATCCGACCGCGCCTCCCGGCATTACTTTTCCTGGGGCGCCACTCGGAACAGACTTCGGTTCGGGCGACAAAAACTGCCCGAGAAATCTGGTCGGCAATCACTGGTTGAACTCTGCGCCTCGTTTTGGATTTGCCTGGGACCCGTTCAAGAAGGGGAAGACGTCCGTACGTGGTTCTTATGGCATCTTTTGGGATCAGATCCGGCTGATTGCTTATAACCGGTTCTCAACGTCAACGCCGTTTACTTACACGGCGAACATTCCGGCTCCCGGTAATGTCACTAACAATTACCTACCAAGCCTGTCCGGGACCTCTGCTTTCGTTAACGGTAAACAGCAGAATCCTTTTCCGTTCACCATTCCCCGAACTGCGGCCCAGCGTGCTTCCTTCAGCCCTCTCTACGGCGGCAACTGGCCTAGTCTTTCGCTCGAGGTAGGAATGGCTCCAAACTGGAACGAAGGTTACATCCAGGAATTTACCTTTAGCATCCAGCACGAGATTGTGAAAGATACAACTATTAGCGCAGCTTACGTTGGAAACACCTCGAAGCATCTGTACATATCGCGCGAAAACAATCCTTCGATCCCGCTGCCGTTTAGCATACAATCCTACGACCAGCAACTGGCAGATGAACCCAATCGGCGGCGACTCAACAACATTCAATGTCCGAATGGAACGGGCACAACCAGCCCGTGCTATGGATCCTTCGCACTGAACGACGACAACGCTTACTCTACTTTCAACTCACTGCAGGTGACTCTGAACCGCCGCTTCGCTGGTGGCTTCACGATACTAGCCTCGTATGTATGGCAGAAGTATCTAGATTTGATTTCGTTCGGCGCGGAAGGCAACAACGGCCCTCGCGACCCCTTTAATTTTCGTCTAAACAAGGGACTCTCTGACAACGATGTGCCGCAACGGTTCGTGGCTTCTTATATTTGGGCAATGCCCAGCATAAAACGATACAGTAGCGGCGCAATACGGCAGCTGGTGAATGGCTGGCAGCTCAACGGGATTACCACGATTCAAACCGGAACTCCGTTCACGGTAACCAGTGGACAGGACAGGTCGCTGACGGGGATCGGCAACGACACTGCAGACTGGGTTTATGGGACGCCACTCACGCTCGATACCGGACGTTCGCGTAATCAGGTCATCAACGAGTACTTCAACACGAGCGCGTTCACGTTAGCTGCGCCGGGTACATTCGGAACCATTGGACGCAACACCATAATCGGTCCCGGTATCATCAACTTTGATTTCGCCATCTTCAAGGATTTTCCGATTTCAGAGCGCCTGGGTCGTATTCAGTTCCGCAACGAATACTTCAACATATTCAATAATGTGAATCTGCTGCAGCCGGACTCGAGCGTGAGTGACGGCTCGTCATTCGGTCGCATTTTCAGCGCTCGAGATCCGCGGTTTGTGCAGTTCGCTCTAAAGTGGATATTCTAGTCCTGTCCTGGTGATTCCGTTAAGACCGTTGAAGCGCCCATTCGGGAAAGAACTTGTACTTGCGGCATTCGTTTCCGCCAGAATCGGCATCGCGGGGGGCCAGCACACTGGGAGCGATTTAGTTTCGCAAGGCGCAGTGCTGATGCAATCGGGAGACTACCAACACGCTGCTGAGAAGTTCAGGGAGGCAGTGCGGCTGGAGCCCGGCTCCGTTTCGGCTCACTACAATCTTGCTCTCGCTCTGGTTCGACTGCGCCGCGAAAAAGCAGCAATCGAGGAATTAGAGACTGTCACCAAGTTAGATTCAAAGCTAGACGTCGCTCATTACAATCTGGCCGTTCTGCTGGAACAAAGCGGTCAGTTTACGAACGCTATTAGAGAGCTGCAAACCGTCCGCGAACTCAATTCGGACGATCCGGCGCCACTTATTCATTTAGCCGGTGATTACTTTCGCACGGGCCAGAGCAGCCAAGCATTGAGCGCTGCTCACCAGGCGCTGCAACACTTCAGTGAGCCGAAGGTGAAAGCTCAAATCGGAGCGCTATTACTCCAAAACGGGCACGCTCAGGAGGCGGTCAGCCCATTGGAGGATGCTTTGCACGGAGCACCCGATTCCGCGCCCGTCCTGGCACGAGCCCTTCTCTCAACTGGCCGACTGAGCGAGGCTTCAGCAGTGCTTCACCAGGCGCTGGAGCGAGACGGAAGCTCGGTCGAGACTAACCTGATGCTCGGCATCGCTGAAGCGGACCTCCATGGCGCTTCTGCCGCGCAACCCTACATCGAGAAGGCGCTCCGGCTCGACCCACGCTCGGCGCTCGGCTATGACCTTCTCGGGAACCTCTACTTGCGAGCTGGGAATTATGCGGAAGCTGCCAAGAACTATCAGACCGCGACACAACTGGCTTCCGAGAATGATCTGTACGCTTATGGCGCAGCACTGGCCTTAGAGCGGCTGGACAAGACAGAAGAAGCGATTCCCTATGCCCAGACAGCGGTACGCCTGAGACCGGAGCGTGCGATCAATTGCTATCTTCTTGGCAAGCTCTATGAGAAGACCGGCCGCGATCGCGACGCCATACGGGAATTGAAAGAATGCGTTCATCTCAACCCGCAGGCCGACGCCGCTTATTATCTGCTTGCGCGCATTTACTCGAAGTCAGGCGACCCGGCCGAAGCGGCAGCCTGGATGGAGAAATTCGACAAACTAAAAAGCGCGCACGATCAAACGGTTGGCTTGATGACGCCCGCTTCTGAATCGCTCAGCATTGAAAACGCGCCAGCACCTTGGGATCGAGTCCATTGATGCATTCACGCCGGTCATTCCTGGGTGCTGCTCTCGCGGGACTAGCGGGTCCGCCGGCGATTTTCGGCCGCGCGTCAGGAAGCGTGCCAGCCGGCGATGGTTGCCCGCACTTCGTCGATATCGCGGAGATCGCTGGACTGCATAGCAAGACTGTTATCGGCGGCGAACGCGGGAAGAAATACATCCTGGAATCTACCGGCGGCGGAGTCGCGCTCCTGGACTACGATAATGATGGGTGGCTGGATATCTTCCTTGTGAACGGATCGCGCTTGGAAGGATTTGTACCTGGTCGAGAACCTGTAAACCATCTCTATCGCAACAATCGAAATGGAACTTTTCGCGATGTTACTGCAGAAAGCGGGTTACTCCGGCACGGATGGGGACAAGGCGTGTGCGCCGGAGATTTTGACAACGATGGGCATACGGATTTGTTTGTCACTTACTACGGAGCGAGCGTCCTTTACCGTAATAATGAGGATGGCACGTTCACGGATGTTACTGAAGCGGCAGGGTTAGGAGCTCTCACACGCCAATATCTGACGGGGGCAGCATTCATTGACTTTGACCGGGACGGTAAAGCCGATCTGTTCGCTGTTTCTTACATTGACTACGACGAGGCGCGCAGTCATACTGCGGATGAAGAAGCGGCTTGCCGCTGGAAGGGGCTGAAGGTCTTCTGCGGACCGCGCGGACTAAGAGCCGGGCGCTGTTTTCTGTACCGGAATAACGGGAACGGCACTTTTTCAGATGTTTCTAAAGCTGCAGGCGTGCTGCGGGCCGGTCCCGTCTACGGCTTTACTCCGCTTACGCTTGACTACAATAATGACGGCTGGCCGGACATTTACGTCGCCTGCGATTCGTCGCGGTCACTGCTTCTGCGCAACCAGAAGGATGGCACGTTCAGAGAGGCTGGATTAGCTGCTGGTGTCGCTTTCAACGAAGACGGCCGTGAACAGGCCGGCATGGGCGTCAGCGCGGGCGACTACGACAACGATGGTTGGCTCGACATTGTGAAGACAAACTTTGCCGATGACACCAGCACGCTCTATCGCAATGCACATGACGGAATCTTTGAAGATGTTACGTTCTCCGCCCATTTAGGTGGTAACACTCGGTACCTGGGCTGGGGCACGGGGTTCATCGATTTTGATAATGACGGCTGGCCAGATATTTTCATCGCCAATGGACATGTCTATCCCGAAGTCGATAGGCAGTTACTCGATTCGAGCTATGCGCAACGAAAGATTTTGTACCGGAATCAACGTAACGGGAAATTCGAAGACATTTCGCTCGAAGCTGGCCCGGGCATAGTTGCGCCCAAAGTTTCGCGGGGCGTTGCTTTCGGAGATCTTTTCAACTCGGGCCGACTCAACATCGTGATCAACAACATGAATGATACTCCGAGCCTTTTGCACGATACGACAGCGCAGAAGAACCACTCCTTGTCGGTTCGTCTTGTTGGGGAACGGTCAAATCGGAGTGCGCTCGGGGCACGGGTCGAATGTTACGCAAATTCGCTCCACTTGACAGATGAGGTCCGGAGCGGCGGGAGCTTCTGCTCGCAGAACGACCTGCGCTTGCATTTTGGATTGGGCCAAAACCATGCGGTGGACAAGCTGCGACTTCGCTGGCCTAGCGGGTTGATCGAGGAATTGTCTAACATACCTGCCGATCAGGAAATCACCGCTGAAGAGGGCGGAGGTATTATCCAGAAACGTCCCTTTGTCAGCTTACCGACCATCTAGGTTCTCATCAATTATGAACGAGATTGATCGACGCCATTTTCTTTGCGCAACTGGAGTAAGTGCTTTAAGCACACTGGCCACTGGCAGTCCGGCAAAACCATCATTGAGCCAGGCCCAAACATACGAGCCATTTGAATGGAGTACTCCGGAACTTACAGTTTACTTCGAGTTTTTAGGACAGCGGTTACGCCAAACTCATCTTCTTCCACGTGGGAAGAAACCACCTGACGGCACTCCCAAGCCCGACCAGACATCAGATCTCGAAACGTCCCTTCACTGTTCGGGTGAGGACTGCGCCGACCATCACGGGATGAAGTTCACTGGCGGCATGCCCGGCGGCCGACTTCTTTTTATTGAAAAGAAGGAGCTTGCCACTCCGAAAGGCAAGCAACTGACGATTGTTCAGCGGGATCCTGTGCTCGGGCTCGAGATTGAGTCGTTTTACGAGACCTTTGGGGGCGTGGCAGCCGTGCGACGTTATGCGCGGGTCACCAACAAGAGCGCCAGGCCGGTGGGTTTGGAATATATCAGCTCGGCCATGCTCCACAACTTCGCCAGTCCGACGGACTTCGAGCGCCAGCTGAAGATTCATTTTGCCTTCAACAGCTGGCAATCGGAAGGGCAGTGGCATGCTTTGCCTCCCTCGCAGGTCGGATTTATCGACAATGGCCAGTTTTGCCTTTCAGCCTTCGTTGTTACCAGCTTGGGTACTTGGTCAACCCAGAAATATCTGCCGATGGGCATGATCGAGAATACCGAATCGGGCCTGACCTGGTTCTGGCAGATCGATCACAATGGCTCGTGGCATTGGGAAATTTCGAACCATTCAAACAAAGCGCTGTACCTGTATGTCGGCGGTCCGGACGAACAGTATGGTCAGGCATGGAAAAGTCTGGAGCCGGGGGCAATCTATGAAACGGTACCGGTTGCGATCGGGTGCGTGGGAGGCGGATTCGCCGAGGCGACTGCTGCGCTTACGAGTTACCGGCGGCGCATTCGACGTTACTTCATTTCCGGGGTGGCCTGCCCAGTGATTTTTAACGATTACATGAATTGCCTGGAGGGTGACCCGACGGCTGCCAAAGAGTTGCCGCTCGTCGATGCCGCATCCGAAGCGGGCTGCGAGTATTTTGTGATCGATGCCGGCTGGTATGCCGAGATCGACGAGAGCTGGTGGGATTCGGTCGGTGTTTGGCAACCCTCGAAGACGCGGTGGCCGGAGGGCCTGAAGAATGTTCTCGATCGCATCCGGCAGAAGAAGATCATTCCGGGCCTATGGCTGGAGCCAGAGGTAATTGGAATCCATTCACGGCTCGAGAACAAACCCGACGAATGGTTTTTCATGCGGCATGGCCGCCGGGTCATTGATCACGAGCGATACCTGCTCGACTTTCGCAATCCGGAAGTGCGCGCGCACCTGGATGGAATCTGCACAGACTGGTGGCCGAATATGGCGTCGGATATATCAAAATGGATTACAACGTGGACGGGCTTTTGGGCAATGGCACCCGTGCCGATAGTTTCGGGCAAGGGCTGCTCGAGCACTGCCGCGCGTTGCTGAAGTGGCTCGATGGCGTGCTCGACCGTTATCCGACACTCGTGGTTGAGAATTGTGCGAGCGGCGGCGGACGGATGGATTATGCGATGCTCTCGCGTCTTCACCTGCAATCCTCGCAGCGATCAGACCGACTACAAAAAATATCCTGCGATCATGACTGGAGCCTCGGCGGGCGTTCTTCCCGAGCAATTAGCTGCCTGGTCTTACCCGCTGGCCGATGCAGACCCGGACCAGGCGAGCTTCAACATGGTCAGCGCGATGCTGTGCCGTATTCATCAGAGCGGCCATCTGGCTAAATTGAAGCCGGAAAGTCTGGCGCAAGTAAAAAGAGGAATTGAAGTTTACAAGGCGGCGATTCGGGAGGAGGTGCCTCACTCGGTGCCGTTTTATCCCCTCGGAATGCCGAGCATCAATGATCCGGATTCGCCCATAGCACTTGGGATGCGATCGCCCGGGAAGGTGCTGGCTGCCGTATGGCGCCTGAACGGGGAATCGCAGGTTCGAGTGCCTGGTTTTGGCTCGGGCGTTGAGCTGCTTTATCCGGAAGACCTGGGTATTCAAGTCGAGGGTAACGGACCGGATATTAGCGTCAGGTTCCCTCGCAAGTTCATGGCCTGCGTGCTGCGGAGCGCGTGAGCGGCGCCCATTAGAGTTGGCATAGGCCGGGGTCAATCAAACAAGGACGCCTGTGCGTTTGCCCGGCGTGCATCTACCGCTGCTTGCCTGTGCGTCATCAAAATCTCGTGAGCGCGTAGAATCAGTGGTTCGGACAATCCCTCAAAGCAAATGATCAGCGCCGAGTAGGATCAGATTGATGGCTATGGTTCTGTCGGCTGTGCTGGCGTACTTGCGAGCGTTTGCGGTCTCGCGCCACGTTTTAGCACTCGAGGCGGTCGCACTTCGGCAACAACTCGCGGTGTATAAGCGGAAGCAACCGCGGCCCAATCTGCATCGATCCGATGGGCTGTTCTGGGTGGTGCTTCGACGTATATCGACTCATTGGTCCGAGGCTCTAATTCTGGTCAAGCCCGAGACCGTAGTTTCGTGGCATCGTGCCGGATACCGACTGTTCTGGCGTTGGCGGTCCCGCCCACATTCAGCGGGGCGGCCGAAAGTGGCGGAAGAGATCCGGCGATTGATCCGCCGCTTGAGAAGCGAGAATCCGAGCTGGGGTGCGCCTCGCATTCATGGCGAGTTGCTTCTACTGGGTTTCGAAATCTCTGAACCCACCGTGTCGCGCTATCTGCAACGATTTAAGCGCATTCCGGAAGAGAGCAAAGCTAAACAGTGGTTGGCTTTCTTGAACAACCACCGCGAAACGATTGCTGCATTTGACTTCTTCACTGTTCCGAGCCTTTCGTTCCGCACTTTATACTGCTTCTTCGCCATCGAACATGGTCGCCGGCGAATTCTGCAATTCAACGCTACGCTTCATCCCACCAGCGACTGGATCGTGCAACAACTACGAGAAGCATTCCCGCTGCCGTGTCCTTATCAATATGTGGTGTTTGATCACGATGCCAAGTTCGGCAATGAGGTGTTGCAGTTCTTGAAATCGAGTGATCTGAAGGCCGTACGCACGAGCATCCGGAGTCCCTGGCAAAATGGAACCGCCGAACGCTGGGTGGGCAATGTGCGTCGCGAACTGCTCGATCACATCATTCCGTTGAATGAATTCCATCTTCGACGGCTTGGCCGCGCCTATCTTGCCTACTATCACGATGACCGAACTCACATTGCCTTAAAGAAGGCCACGCCGAGTAATCGAGCCATGGAACAACGCTCGATTGAAAAAACTCAGATTACTTGTGCGCCTCGCCTGGGCGGTATTCATCACCGCTACACTTGGTCAGAAGCAGCATGATTCGCCCGGGATAAACGGCAGCGCAGTGCATCCCCCTCCAGCATCGATTGATTTCCGCCCCATTTAATCACCCGACAGTACCGACGATTTGGTAAATCTTTGCCCTCTGTTGACCGTCGCCCTGGGATCGGGTACATCGATCTGATTTTGATGACCTACAGGGAGAAATGGAAGCTGTATTAGGGCAATTTGAGTTAAGAAATTACCAGCGTGCCGGTCTACGACCGTAACCGCCGCCGCTATCGCTTCGGTCCCTTCCACCCGTGGGCTTCGGGCGGGCTTCATTGACGTTCAGCGTTCTGCCGTCAACATCCGTTCCGTTTAGCGTAGCGATGGCTTTGTCAGCTTCGCTCGTGTTGCTCATTTCGACGAATGCGAAACCTTTCGCTCGTCCAGTATCACGATCCGTCACGATGTTCACTCGTTCAACGCCGCCGTGAACTTCAAAAAGCGAACGGATCTCCTGTTCGGTGGTGGCATAACTGAGGTTTCCTACATAGATATTCTTCACGTATTCTTCTTTCTGATTTGAGAGCAAAGCAAATTCCGGTGGGCGACAACGCGTGTGGAGATTAGCGGGCCTTCAAATGCAACTTAAGCGTAACACGAAAAACGCTTTGGCAAGATCGCTGGTCGGTGGTGGTGCTTTAGCGTGGAGATGGGGGAAGAAAAAGCACGAGTAGACAGAGACACCCTTGTTTTCTTGCTGAGCGGAGGACACCTTGATATGCCTGAAAGATTCAGGCGCGGACTCTGGCCCCACCGCCTTTGAAGCTGGCCGAGGTTGTTGAACTCGTCGCTGATTGCATCCGTAACAACGAGTGGTTCCCGCGCCCGTTCCAACCCGCAGAAAAGGGCAGATCTATTTACGAAGGTGGAACAGTTCAACGGATCAGCCCCGATCACTTTGTGTATCGTGCTCAGCGTGCCCACCCGATAGATCCAAGCGTACTTGCAGAGAGTGTGGAAACCGCATTCTCTAATCCAGAAGATGCGGCCCGCCACTTCATAAATTGGGATCTGCATTTACCGGGAGATCTTGACGGTTGGAAAGTTACAGAAGACTAAACTTGGTGGGCAATTGGAACAACGAATACGCCGCTTCTTCACTTTTGAGAATCCTAGCCGAATACGATATCATCGCCGAAAACGTGATTCGCAGCATTCAGTTTTTTGAAATCGAGTCGCGAGACATCATTCTCTCGGAGGAGCCGTCATGATCGGAGGACTATTTCAACCGACTTTCGTTGTGATCTTTTTCATCATTGTTGCTTTGGTAGCTTTTGCGTATTGGAAGATCGTTTCGAAGGCTGGATATTCTGGCTGGCTCGGCTTGTTGATCCTCATTCCCCTCGTCAATGTCGCGTTCATTCTTGTGCTGGCGCTCATGGAATGGCCGATAGAAAGGAGATCAAAGTGGCCAAAGACACTTCTCGCGTGCCGAGAATTGGTTTCGTTGCCAAGTTGAAGCATTGAGTTGATAGGGTAAGAGTCCGTGCCGATCTCCGCGACGAATCCATTCAAAGGACGCCAATACCCAGGCGAAGTGATTCTACAAGCCGTTCTGTGGTACCTGCGATATCCCTTGGCATACGAGCATGTCGCCGAACTCCTCGCAGAGCGAGGCATCGAAGTGGATGCCAGTTGCATCTGGCGTTGGGTTCAAGCCTATTCTCGGAGCTAGCAAGCGTTGCCGGCCGCATCTCAAACGCACCAACAAGAGCTACCGTGTTGACGAGACATATATAAAGGTGAGAGGTCACGATAAGTATCTGTATCGGGCGGTCGATTCGACAGGACAGACCATCGACTTTCTACTCTCGGCCAAGCGCGACACAGGGGCCGCGAAACGGTTCTTTGAGAAAGTTTTCAGCTCGGATGCCAATCCCATTCCTCGGGTGATCAACGTCGATCAGAATCCAGCGTATCCCGCGGCAGTGAATGCGTTAAAGGCTGAAGGTATGCTCCCGCACCGAGTGCGTCTTCGTCAATGCAAATATCTCAACAACGTGATTGAACAAGACCACCGCCTCGTAAAGAAGCGGACTTGGCTTGCCAAGGGCTACGGCTCCTTTCAAAGCGCCTGGCGAACTCTCGAGGGGATAGAAACCTTGAACATGATCCGCAAGGGACGAGTGAGGTGGGTGGAAAAGCACGACGTTGCCGCGGAATTACGATTCATCACCAAGCTGTTCGCGATCGCTGCCTAACTGCTTGCCTCCAACCTTAACGGCTCAAGTGTGCCTCATGCTCACATCGAGCAAACTTCGCAATGAAACCGTTGCGTGAACATCCCTTGCAGCGGAGTTAACAGCAGGGTTTGAGGAAGGTTCCCGATCAATCCTTCACTATTGCTCCTCCGCACGGACTTACAACAGAAATGCAAAAAATACGCGATAAGTGTGGGCCGTTGCTCAGGCCAGACCCAGCGGCACCTGCGCCTTAGCCTTCTTTCTGCACAGGGCAATTGCTCAGATCGGCGGGTTCAGATAGGATTCCCCTGATGACCGATGTTAGTTCTTTGGAACCCCTCGATCAGAGCTTACTTGAAGGCATAATGATCAGGTGGAAGCTTGCCGACGAGCATTTATCAACGATGTCACTCGGCGAGTTACCTGCCGAGCATGCATTACAAATTCTCATCAGACATGATGTGCCCATACTTGTGCGAGAGCTAATCCTGTTACGGCCAGAGTTATCCCAGTGGTGTAAGTAACCGGAAGCGGACGAAATATCAAAAGCGCAGGCCTCTTATTCAATGGCGTCTAAAATGAAGATAGAGAAATGCGGGATTTGGAAGGTAGCCGGACTTAGCCTAGTTGGCTTTTGTGCCGTCTCGGTTGCTGCGGATCGAGTAAACCTCGGTCCAATTGCGTCTGAGGTCGCGGGCTTTTGCGGGGCGGTCGTAGGAGCACTGGCCAGTCGCAAACGCAACCGGAAGCGGAGTAAGGTCCCCGCTGCGGCTTCAGCCGATAGGTCATCGCCGACTCCGAAAGTTGATGTCGCTGACCGCGCTGAGCGCACTGGCAAAGGCCCTCCAAGCAATGAAGTACGGCTGCATCGGGAGTGAACGGGGTTGCGCTGAAATGGTACCGCTCAAAATCCTTCGTCATAAAGGACCGACAGTCTCATGGCGATCAGCTACGATTGCGAACTTGGAGGCGCGGGGCTGAATCGAACAGCCGAACAAGGTATTGCGGACCTCAGCCTTTGCCTACCCACTATGGGGGTGGATCGTTCTCACAGACGCTCCAACCTTCATCGCCTGCAGTGGAGTTGAATAACAGGGCTGAGCAAGTTTGCGGGAAGGCGCGGACAGTTGACTTTCTTGTTGGCATCGGCGTCTGAACTCGGCGTCCTAGCGCTAAGTGCTACGCGTGCCTTCCCGATAGAAGTATGTTCTCAATTAGCTCCAGCGTCAAGCGAAATCGTCCGTGTTGTCGTTAACATACGACCTGTCCGGTCTAATTCACAGATGATCTGTCCGCTTTTGAAAAGCGGAGCGGGGAGGGGACGCTGGGGGATTTGAACCCAGTCGAACCTATTCCGGCTCCGAGATGGAGCGGATGATGAAACTGCAAGACGTGCTGTTGCAAGCAATGGCGAAGAAGATCACTTGGTGGCAAGCAGCGGAGATCATCGGGGTGACGGACCGGACGATGCGGCGGTGGCGGGAGCGCTTGGAGGAACACGGTTATAGCGGACTGGCCGATCAGCGCAAAGGTAAGCTGAGTTTCCGGCGCGTGCCGCTCAAGACCTGCGAGGAAGTAATGCGACTGTACCGGGAGCAGTACTTTGATCTGAGCATCCGGCACTTTCACGAGAAGCTGCGGGAAGAGCACGGTATCGAGTTGAGCTACACGTGGGTGCAGCAAGCGCTGCAAGGCGCCGGGCTGGTGAAGAAGCGCGGGCGTCGCGGGCCGCATCGGCGGCGTAGAGAAAGGCGGCCTTTACCCGGCATGCTGCTGCACACTGTTGGCTGTTGATGCGGATCTGCTCAGGTTCATCGAAAAGTGCCGGGTAATAAATCTTCCTGATCTGGTGGGTCCGCGTCAAAATAACGCAAAATAACGCGAACGAAGATGCTGTGTGCTCCTGCACATCGTCGACCGCCACGGCCATAATCGTCGCGATCACAAAGGCGATCGTCACGGTATCTGTCGGCTGCACACCAAACAGCAGGGCGCAATCAGCCGATTTACGGCAAGTGCGCCTGCAAGGCCAATGATGACACCCAGCGCCGTCACCTGTCGTTCGACATTATTGTGTCTGCGATTGGCATCATGCTGCTCGACGTGAGTAGCAATGATGTAATCCGTCCAGGTAAGGAATCCGCGTGATCTTGCCTTGGCTTGAGACCAAGCGTGGAATAGGGCAGTCCTTTGCTAACCTCAGGTGCGTTCTTGCACCCTGGTAATAGTCGAAGTACGAAGCGAGGGTTCGTTTGAGATGGTAGGCATTTAGAATCACGAAATGGTTCAGGCACTCTCGTTGAATCGAACCAATGGGCCGCTCTTCGTAAGCTTTCTGCCACAGGCTTGCTGGTGCTGTCAGTACTTCTTGAATGCCCAAGGCCTGCAACGGGTCGCTAACGGCGGCGCCATAAACGGGATCGCGGTCGCGGATCAAATATTTCGGTGTATCCCGGTAGGCACAAGCTTCAACGACCTGCTGTGCATCCATTCTGCCGTCGGATGATCTGTCACGTTGAAATGCAGGACCTCACGCCTGCGATGGGCGATCACTACGCAGACGAACAACACTTTGAGCGTGATCGTCGGGATAGTAAAGAAATCCACCGAGACGATGTGCCCAATATCATTGCTCAGGAATGTCTTCCAGCTCTGGGACGGGTGTCGAGGGAGGGTGCGCAGAATACGAGAGACCGTTCGCTCTGAGACGTCGATGCCGAGCATCCGGAGTTCACCGTGGATCCGCGGCGCGCGCCAGAGCGGATTGTCCGAGGCCATTTCCAAGATCAGCCGCCGTACTTCTGTCCGGATGCAGGGCCGCCCTCTGGGTCGTTTCGGCTGTGACAAGCGAGCCCAGAATCGACGAAAGCGTTCGCGTTGCCATCGGAGCACGGATCGGCGTAAGAAAAGACATACAAACTTAGTGTTACAGGTTGGATAGCGGCTCTTTGCGTTGGGAAAGGATCTATTATGTTGAGTTGCCGATGTCGCCTTGGGTTTTCAAACAGTCCGAGGTCCGCCAATAGCCATTGGCGAATTCCTGTACTCGAAGCAGTTGAGAAACGGACCGGCGACCGCCGTTGCGCTCGACATGCAGTACGTAATGGATTTCATCACCGATTTCGTTTTGGAGGGCTTGAAAAGGCAAGCCGACGTTCGACTGCAGGGCCAGGCGCGCCAGACGATTGAGAGCGTTTTGCGCCGAGCTCGCGTGTACCGTGGCGAGTGAGCCGAGTTGCCCGGTATTAAGTGCCTGGAGGAGATCGTAAGCGGCGCCATCGCGGACTTCGCCGACGATGAGGCGATCGGGCCGATGGCGCAGAGCGGCCTTGACAAGATCGCGAATCGTTACGCCGGGAGGGTGTGCCTCAAAACGTGCGCCGTTGGGCCGGTCGAGGGGGATTTCGGCGGTGTCCTCGATGAGAATGATTCGCTGACCTTCCGGAATGAGATCGAGTAGCGCTTTCACGATAGTTGTTTTACCGGACCCTGTCGCGCCACTAATCAGTATGTTCGAGCGCTTCTCAAGAGCGAGGTGTAGGAGCTCGGCTGCGGCTCTCGGCATGGTGGCGTTTTCAACCAACTCGTCGAGCGTGAACCAGTTCCGGCGAAACTTGCGCACGGTCAAAGTAATTCCCTCGACGATTGGGGGCATCATTGCTGCGATGCGCGATCCATCCGGAAGTCGAGCTTCGAGAATCGGGTTTTGGTCGTCCGCTTCGCGGCGCGAGATCAAGCGCGCGATGGCGTTGACAGCTTTCCGAAGGTGATCCTGAGTCGGTACGCCAACAGAGAGCTGCTCCATCGAATTGCGGCCCGCTACTTCGGCAAACACCAAGCCGTTTTCGCAGACACAGATTTCCGAGTAGCGATCGGAAAGAATGGCTTCTTGTAACGGGTGAGGCAGGTGCGGAAGGATGAGATCGAGACTGGGTGTTGGCATAAAGAGTCGTTCAGACAGCCATTCCCGGGGAAGCTATCTCCTGACGTTGCGGTCGATAGCCGCGAAGCTCGGCCGGATCTAACGCGACCGCCCGTTCGTTCTGCCGGCTGAGCGAAGCACGAAGGCGCGAGGCATCATCGGTGAATAACTGCAAATCGTACTGCGGGCGTGAAGCAGCGACGTATGCCATGGTTTTGTCAATCAGGCCGGTGAGGCGATAGTCGGAAGCGTCCACATGGATCAAGACCCGATCCACGGTCGTTCCCTGCGCGGAATAGCTGGTCATCACATAGGCATAGTCGACGTGCCGGTTGTCCCGCAGATTCCATCGAACGGTGCGGCCCTTATCCAGAGCGACCTCGATATTCCCGTTTGCATCCAGCGATTTGATAGTGCCCACATCGCGCGTAGTGAAGCCGTGCTTTTTAGAATTCGCGGTGAACTGCAGCCGCTCCCCTTCCGACAGGGATTGAATTTTCGACGCGAAAATCGATACAGCCGGCGCCTGGGCGGGATTATAGGTAAGCGTGTGGCCGTCCTCGGTTCGGACGGTGATTGTGTTCAGGCTCGTGTCTGCATCGATCACCTGAGCGTAGGAATTGGCGGCAATGTCAAGCGCAGTGTCCCGGCGCAGGAATCGCAGCGTGTCGCCAGGCTGGTAGGAGTCCGCGAGCATGCGATCAGCGGCGGTTGTATCACGAGGAATAAGGGTAACGAACTCGTACGTAGTGTTCTTCACGAGGCCGCGCTGGCGCATGATTTCCCGGATCACCGTATTGAGTTCTTCGCGCGATTGGTTATCGGGAGAGACGACAAGCGTCCCTTGAGGGTGGTCTGCATAAGCCCGAGCAATCGCTGCGAAGCGCTGCTTCCGGTTACCGAACTCCTGAATGCGGTTCTGGGCCTCCAATCGCTCGATGGCCTTCTCCGTCTCACCATGGCGGAATAGCAAAACGACTTCCTTCAGGGCTTCGTTCTTCTGGCGGTAGATCTTGTTTAGATGCGCGGTCTTTATGCCGGCGTACTGGAGTTCCTGGAAGATGCGGCCGGCTTCGATGCTGAGATGCTGGCCGACTTTGCGTGGGTTCGGGTCATCGTCGCCGATCAGAAGCACATGATCCCGCGGGCTGAGCGTATCGAGAAACGGTAGAAGCTTGGAGGTCGAGGCCAAGGTTGCCTCATCCAGAATGTAGAGGGTGGGTTCTTGCTTCCGATCTCGAGCCGCCGTCCGAAGAAGATGCATTTGAAGAGTTTCCGCGCTGATTCCCTTTTCGGTCAGAGCATCCCGAGCTTTCCCAGTGGGCGCCAAGCCTTTGACGCGGTAGCCTTCCGTCTCCGCGATTTCTCGGAGTATACCTGCGCTTGTGGATTTAGCGGAGCCCGCGACACCATTGAGAGCGACAATCCGATCGGTCGTCGAGAGGATACGGCGGATGACTTCCTGCCGCTGGGGATTGTCGGCCAGTTGCGGGTGCTGAGAGAGATCTGCATTTCTACAGATGGGCTCGACCGAACCACGTCCGGCGGCAACGTATGCGATGACCTCGCGCTCCATGCGAACCATTTCGGGCGTGGTGTAGCGGGCGCCAGGCGCATAATTCCGGTAATGATGGACTCGTAGCAGCCGCTGGTCTTTCAGATGTCGAGAGACTTCCGATTCGACAGCGGCCACATCGACAGAACCGCGGCCATAGCGGAGCGCATCACGCACGAGTTCGAAATGCTCAAAGACGGCCTGACGTTCGGAGAGACGCCGTTCCGCAAAGTCGAGTGCAGCCTCGGCAGATATAGATTGCTTGAGTGACACGGGGCCGCGCTCCAAGGCTTCCGCATAGATTTTCGGCGCCTGGTTCCCATAGCTCTCGCCATGAGCGCGGTGGATCGTGCGGAGCTCGTCAGGGGTCAAGTTTAACTTCTCTTCGCGGCTGGAGAGAGCGGCGATCTGAGCCGCTCGGCCACCCGACATTCCAAGCTTCTCGAGACGCTCCAGGATCTCTTGCCGGCGTAGCGATTCCGCCTGTAAATACTCCTGACTGAATCCCTTGATCTCGGGTGCTTTCGTGACGGGATCGACGCGTGTTTCGTATCCAAGCTGGGCTGCGGCACGCTGCAACTCGGAGCGGAAGACAGCAGTCCCTAATGATTTCGCCTTGTAGAGCTCCGCGGATTGAAGAGCGCGGAATTGTCCCGTGAAGTCGCGCTGCACATTCATCAGCACATTGTGGAAATGAACCTGCGGGGCCGGGTAGCCGTCGACTGGGCGCGAGGTATCGTGCTGGAACGTGGCGATAATCCATCGACCGGTGTTAATGGGCGGACGACTTCCACCACCACGTGCTTGAACATAGCCTTCCATGACACGCATCGCCTTTTCATTAGCAGCTCTCATCGCATCGAGCAAGCGCTCGTCGCCGCCAACCACTGCAGCCAGCGAGAACGACTTCGGAGCGCTCATATTGAGGTCCCAGGCGGGAATATGAGCAGCTTCTTTGCCTTCGCGGGTTCGGGCGCTATTCCGGTGTTGAATCCACTGCTTTCCCGTAGCCGGATCCTTGCCATCGATGAGGCGCATGTAAGATTCTTCGGTGACGGCGCCGGAGACGCCAAGCTGTTCGGCCAGCTCCCCACGCCATTGGCCAGGCGTGCTGCCGTTATTGGAAAAGTAGGAATTACTCGCACTCGCGAACTCTTCAGAGAAATAGTTTCGGGCAGTATCCATGCCCAGCTTTGAGATCGTGAGCATGCTATTGAGTCACGGGGAAAAGGGGTTTGTGGGGGAACTCGGTGACGCTCGTGGCGGTGGAGTCTTCGTCCGTTTCCTCTTGATTAGGGGCACGTTCCCAGCGTGGGATCATTCGCTCAATCAGCGCCGGATGGCGACTGATAGGAGGCTGGTAGGGAAGACGGACCTTGACCACGTGGAGGCCTGTGTCGCCTTCGCACGGGCGCTGGCAGAAGTAGCCCGTGAGATCGGGAAGGCCTTGAATCTCGGAAGCAAGCAACAATGGTTTCCGGATGTCTTCTGGGCCGCTGAAGTTGTTGCGATCGTGTTTCCCGAAGAACGAACCAGTCCGACTCTCGCGATAGCGCCGGATCTCGACTTCGCCGAACAGATCCTGCAGCGATTTGGCGGTGTTCGCTTCGCTTACTGCCAGGATCATCTTTGTGCCGGCTTGCGAGAAAATCGTGTTGGCCTGACGGCCGTAGCGGTCTTCGAGCTGCGATGTATTCTGCATCCCCAGCACAAGCACGTGGCCGCTCGATCGCATCATTGTCATCCCTTCGGTGAGTTTAGGAAGGGTGTTGAGCGAATCCAGTTCGTCAAGAACGATCCAGACTCGGCGGCCCGGTTTCTGGCTCGACATCACGCGCAGCATGGCCATGTCTGCCCAGGCGCTCTGGAGTGGCCGAAGGGCTTCGCGGGTGTCCGCCGTGTTCGGAAGAAAGAGCCAGCCCTCGCGCTTTGCGGCCCATTCGCGTATGGTGAACCGGTCTCGGATTTGATCATCGGGCATCATCCGAAGGGCATAGCCGACCTGATTGAGCGTTCCCAGTATGCCCGCCTTCTGGGGCGGAGCATTTTTGTCCAGCGTGTGCTCGTGCTCGGTTCCGCGGACGCGTTTGTAAATCTCTCTCGGGTTGGCTAGCCAGTACGCGTACTCCGCGCAACTCGGCCGCGGATGCGTGTACGTGAGCAGAAAAGCGGCGATTTTGCAGGCCTGGTCGTCGAAGAACTGAGCGTGTGGATTGTTCGGGTGCGATGGGTAAAGGGCGCGTGTTACCGAGATTGCGTCGGCTTCGTCAATGACCTCATTGCCAATGTCCCAGTACACGCATCGCTGATCTTTGGGCGAGAGGATCTTATCGCCACGCTCGGGGCTGTAGAACTCCGGGATGAACTCGAGTTTCGAGTCAAGAACCACGCACGAATCGCCACAAAACTGGGCGTAGTAGAGTAACTGCTTGATGAATTGAGTCTTCCCGACCCCAGTGTCCCCGACCGCAAGAAAATGCTTCGCTTCGTCACGCCGGCGAATCTGAAGCCGTTTATTTCCTGACATACAGCGCGAAACCATCTCCCCGGGTGGCACGGTTGAATTGGTCGATCGTCATGAGGGCACCGCCACGGAGTTTGATGCCTTCCCGCGCTCGTTTCCTGCGATAGAAATCGAGAACGGCGCCCAGTCCGAAGAGCAAAACAGCGGAGAGCGACCAGACTGCTATGGCAGTTCGAAGTAACTGGGGCACCTCGCGGCCATCGTATACACGGCCACGTAACCACGTGTAGAAATCGCGTGGCGTATTCGTATGGATCACACGGACAGAGATCAGCGGAGCCGGTCTCAGGACCGGTGCCTGATAAGAGGTGGCCGTTCTGCACGAGCACGAAATACTCGTGGCGGCGAGAGTGTTTAAAGAAGGCTGCCATGGTGCCGACGGGTGTTTGCGAGAAGTAACTTGCGAGATACTCACCGAAGTAGAATTTCTGCACGGGAAGCTGAGAAAGGTGCCAGAGAGCGAGAATCGGGATAACCGAGAGAACGCCCAAAAGGCCGCCGGATATCAGGCCAACGGGAGCGCGAGTCGGGAAGTTAGATGGCATCGAATGACGACCTCTGCTTCAGCAGGCGCAGCGTGTTTTCGACGAGAGCTTGAGCCCGAACTATGGCTTCCGCTCGAAGGCTTTTCATTAGTTGGGGCGTCAATTCCTGACCGTGTTGCGCCGCGAGAATGATCAGGCGAGTGTGTTCGCTTTCGACTGTCTGGAGCAAGTTCGATGCGTTAGAGGTAAGGTCTTCAAGGACCAGAATGCGCAGATAGGCGCTGACGTTCATCCCGCATGCGGCGGCCTTTTCTCGAAGTGCCTCATGGTCCAGAGCGCGGAGCTTCGTATTCGCGGTGATGGTGAGGGTTCGCGGCATACTTAGGAAAGCCCAGGTGTACAGGCAGCAAAAAGTGACACAGATACCGGGAAAGCCGGGAGGTACCCTGGCAAGGGGTTTAGTGTCACCTGAAACCATAGCCGCGCAGCGGCGAAACTGGCAGAGCAGGAAACGTCAGTCGAGAACGCTAAAAATTGCGAATGACGGGTCTTCATAGCACCTGCAAATCTCAGTACGAGAAACCGTGGGGAGCCAGGCTTCGAGAATGCTCGTTAGCTGGTGCTGGAACGGCTTGGTCGTAAGCGCGGCGGCGGGCCTGTTGCTCGGACTGACGCTCGGCATTGTGCCGGTATTCCTGAACATCGATCTGTGTTGTGATGCCAGGCTCCGATTGCCGTAGAACGGTGAAGGCGTCGTTGAGGCCGGCAATGCGCGCAGCATAGGTTGCGTGAATGGCCTTCTTAGCCCCGGGATCCGAGCTCGCGGCGAGTTCGTCGCGGTAGTCATGGTGGACTTCGAGCGCCGTGGCGAGAAGCGCATCTCTGGTTGCGTAGAGAGCTTGTGATTTTTGGGTGACCAAGTTCGAAAGAGCCTGCCGGTCTTGATGGTCGTCGATTAGGTTTTGAGCACGTTCCCAGAAAGTGGCCATTTAGGCGGACGCCTCCCTTACGCCGGCAGGACTCGATGTAGGTGAATCAGTAGTTGAGATTACTGGCGAGGTGTGTGACTTGGCCTTGGTCCTTGGCGGGTTGAGAGGACGGATCTCAGTGTGGTGGGAAGTGGCCTTCCATTGCTGGAATTCCTTATCGCGCGCAAGGGTTCCGATCAGTTGGGTCAGCACATAGGAAACGCTTGAGTCGTTTAGAAACTTGGCGTAGGCGCGAAGATCTTGCAGCGCTTCTGCCGGTAAAGTAACGTTTAGTTGTTCGTTGTTGCTCTTTTTTTCGGGAGCGATGAGGGACATGGGAATCTCCTTTCGTGTTTAATGGAAAGCCTGGTCGGCGTGGAAGTCCACGATCGTGAGGCCGAGCGGGTTGTATTGGATCATACGGGAATCGATACGATCCGCGAAAGTAAACCGGATGGTGACGGTCAGATCCTCGCGCCGTAACTCCGCGCTGGAACTGTTGGCATAGACGATTCGCTCGAAGTCAACGAGGGCCTCGTACGGGGCCGATGTGAGGTTTGTGATGGAGACCTTGCGAACTTGCGCCTCCATCTGTTCAATCTGACCGTCGAGGAGTTTCTTGACCCACTGAGTCTGCTGATCGTCCTGATACGACTGAAGGCCGAGCTGCTGGCTCAGGTAATACTTGCTCAGGTAATAGTCGGTGAGCCGTTCCTTCTTGTGCGTGTAGAACTTCGTTACGAAGTCGCTGAGGAAGTGCTTCACCTCGGGGGCCTGCGGCTTGTAGACGGAATCCGAGAGATAGATAGCCTGTGCCTTGCCAAGGTCGTCTATGCGAATGACGGTAGGCTTGAAACCGGCGATCGCACGGGTGTTTTCGAGGACCTCGCAGGCGAGAGCGGCAAGGGCGACGACGAGGATTGCGATGATGGCAAAGAGGGCCTTATTTTCCGCGGCGAGGCGGCCGAACTGGACTGCCTTTCGGACCGAGAATTCAGGGTTGTTTAAGTCAGACGCCGGGTACGACGTGGCCATGATTACAGGAACCTCCTCAGGAAGGGAATGGGGATGCCGCCTGAGGCACCGGCGAAGGCCGTGCCGGTCGTCAGATCATTGACCAGCTGGCCGACTTTAAGACAGGCAAACAGTCCAGCGACAATGAGAGCCGTCCAGGAAAGAGCGATGGCCCACCAGTGGCCGAGGCTGTAGTCGCCATGGACGGTGCTGTTAATAAAATTGAGAATGACGTTCGAGAAGACGGCGACAATGGCAGAAGCCACCACGCGGTAGAGGCTGTATTTGACCATGTAGTTGACCCAGGCCCAGAAGAAATGGCTTGTCGCACGGAACAGATACGCGACGATAAAGAACGGTCCGAGGATGAGCCCTACTCCAATCGCCCAGAAGCTGAATGCAGTGATGACGAAGAGAGCGCACTCAATGGCGGCCATATCCATGCCGATCCAGACGTAAATAGCCGTGGCCGGTACGTCCCATACATGCGGCTTTTCCATACCGGCCCAAACCTTTTGAATATTGGCTAGAAAGAGATCGAGAACCTTGACGTCGATTTGCGCTGCCATCCAGCGAGCCTCCTCCGTAAAAAGTTGATGGAAGCTATAGCCCACCAAGGGCAGCGGCGCATTGTAATAGCGGAGCAGGTTGTAGGCGATGAGATACCGGACGAGCACGCGCCAGAAGGTTTCTGCGCTGAAAATGTGATTGCCGGTCAGGTAGTCATAAGTCCAGGTGAGTGCGCCGAGAACGAGAGCGAACAGCGCTAGTCTGTCGAGGAGCGGCTGCGCTACACCGAGGAAGATGTTGCTGGTTGGGTTAACCAGGGCGTTGAGAGCTTGAGTGACGGGGGTGAGGAGACTGACCGTTCCAGGGTTGACGGGCACGGGGCTTTGGAACTGCGCGAGGATCGGAATGAGCATGGCGGTTTCACTGGCGGTAGTTGCGGAAGTCATCCGCCAATTTCGGGATTGGAACTTGGGAGGGTTTGACGGTATCAAGCATGCCCACCTTGTGCCTGCGCTCTTCGACGAGAAGGGCCACAAGGATTGCGGTTATCGTGCAGAGGATCAGGAGCCTGTAGATTGTCATTGGCTGTAGGACGCAAAGAGCGCGGCGTCCCCTCCCCATCCTGTCGGTTCGGCGGCAATGTAGCTGTCACGAACGCTCATGACGTTCAGGTTGTCCGCAAGCGTGTCGCGCTGAATCTTACTTGTGAGAATCTGCTGCTCGGCAATGGTGGTCAGTAGCGCGTTCGCGTCCTCTGCTTGGCGGTTTGCGAGGACGTTGGAGCTGGAGATCTGATTGAGTTGCTCGATCTCGGAGTTGGTATTGAGGCTGGTGTCTTGCGCCGCGGCTTCAAGAGCGCCTAGCGCGAGGTCATTCATGGGCTGGTTGGTGCGGCTGTTAGCGATCGTCTGCATTGCGGCCTGGCTCGTGCCGTCCGCAACCATGATGGAAGCGATATTGGCTGAGATCGAACTGGCGCCGAGTGGCCATCCGGCATAGAAGGGCGGCGGGTGGATGCCGTACGTTGCCGTGCCCCATGCGGGTGGAATGCCGATGCCACCGGTAACGGCGGGGTTCCAGGAGGCAGTTTCGCCGAAGATGGTGCTGGTATTCGAGAGCACGATCGGCGTAGCGATGCCGAGCCACGGCGTGCGGATCGGGGTCCAGCCGGCGTTATAGGCGATCTGGTTGTAGGTCTGGGTGGCCATGTTGTAGAGCAGAACGATTTGCTGGATTTCTTCAATGACGTGGGCAGCCTGCGCTGCATCGAAAACAGGGACGACACCGGGTAAGAATTGTGCGAGAGCGAGCGCAGGAATGAGGAGGAAAACCAGTAAGGGGCGTTTGAGTCGGAGCATTAGTAATCCCCTCCAAAGAAGGACCGGACGATAAGTCCGAACAAATAGACGGCGACGGCGAAGCCGAATATGCCGAGGAACAGGCAAGCAAGGATGACAAGGAACCCTGCGCCAACTTTGCCGGGGAGTGCGGCGTAGCGCACATCGCGCCGCAGAGATTCGAGATCGTTATTCATAGGCCTCCAGAGTTAAATCATTGGTGAGAATTACCTTGATCCGGGTGCCTTCGAGCACCTTGATCGTGGGCAACTTGTTGAGGAACTTCGCAAGCACCTCTTCCGCGCTCGACCCCATGCGTTCTGTGAAACCAACGCGGAAACCGAGCGCGGGATCGTAGCCGTACCCGCCATACCCAGCGCCGATCTGCATTGAGTCCCCCGATTCCACCTAAGGCGAGCGAGGTGCCAAAGATTTCAAGATAGTGATGATCGACTTTGCTCACCACTCCCGTTTCCCCGACCTGGTCCAGTCCGCGGAACTTGTCGAGAGAGAGAGATTTCTGATTGGGCAGGATCAGGCGATGGAAGAAGATCGCAAGCCGGCGCTGGTCGAAGCTGTTCACTTCCCGCGCTTCGCCGAGAAGGCGTGACCCTTTCGGGATGAGCAACTCGAGGCCGGCGCGGCTGTAGACGTCGCTAGCAACTTGCGTGATCACTGGGCCGCTGAATTCCCCATCCAGCCGATTCAGCAGGATGGTTTCAATGACTGTGCCCTCGTCGAGACGATACGTTCCAGGGGGCAGGTCGGGAGCTTGCACCTGGGCTGGCGGTGCTGCGGCTGGCGGAGTCTGGTTAGGGTTGTCAGCGGGTTTCGAAGCCTTGGGTTGTGTCGGGGTGGTCTGAGCCTGGGAGCCGCGTTGAGTTGCAGAGTCGGCTACGGCAGAGGGCTTCGATCCAGAGTCTTTTTGAGCAGCGAAGGCAACCGTCGAAGCGTAGGCCGCTTGATGCTGGCGCCGCAGATCCTCGAGCCGCAGCTGAGTTTGTAGCTGGACGGCGGGATCCACTTGAGCAGCGCGCGGGGCGGAGCCATCGTCGCTCACATGTTGAGCGCGCTGCTTCGCCAATTCCGCCTGTTCGGCCGCGCGCTTCGCTTCCTCCATTTCGCGAGAGAGTTCGGCTTGCTGGGAATCAACCTCGCTGGGGCTCATAGGCGAGATTTGTGTCCCGAGTTTCTTCGTGCCGTCCGTAACCGGCGGTTTGTGGCAGCTCCCCCAAACCGTGAGAAGAGCGAGCGCGAGAATTCCTAAGCCGATAGCAACTCTCTTCAGCCTTTCAATCGGGATAGCCCCTTGTGGCGGCTGATAGCGCTGCGTCACGACAGGTTCCTGATCCGGCGGTTGCGGTACGGAGGACATTACTTTGAGATCTCGAGCTTCTGTTTGCCGATCTGCAGATAAGCCAGATCGAGAATTTTAGGGACGAAATACAGACCATCAGCCCGCATCTCGAACTGAATGAGATTCGGCTTGCCATCCTTGATCTCGTACAACGCCGGCGCTTCAACGGGATGCGCGCGAATGTAGGTGAATTTGTCGTCGTGCCAGATGGCCTCTACATTGAATGGAGGTTTATCTTTCTTGAAGTCGTAGGAGAACTGCATTGTATCCGGATAGTCGGCCCGTATGTGTTCGGTTCTGGTCTTCAGCTCCGCGGCTGCGGCATCCTGGACTTTCTTCAATTCCGCCTGAGCCTCGGCGACTTGCTGCTTCAGCCGATCCGCTTCTGCTGCCGGGACGAAGGCCGGAGGTCCCGATAGCGACGAAGACATCGGCCGGCTTCAAAAACATCTTCAGGTCGACAGGACCATCGCCGCCTTCCGTTGCTTTGAGGGTATAGCTGTTGTTGTGGTCGGTGACGATGTGAATGTCGGTCGAGATGCCTGCCTTAGATGGCTTCACGGCAACGTAGCGCTCGGCGCCCGGAATGACGTCCACGTTCCAGTAGGACTTGTCGCCGCAGAAGACACCCATCGCCTTTTCTCGTTCGGGGAGGACGATGAGCGTAGTCTCTTTCAGGCTCGCGTGAAGCGGAACGATGTCGTCATCGTGAACCACGAGGGTTTGCGTGGTTTCCGCCTTAGACGGAGTGGTAGCGGCTTGGGCGAGCGAGCCGCCTAGTAGCCCGCTCAGTGCGAGACCAAGTTTAGCGTTCAGAAATGTCATTTGTCGGAGCCTTCTTTCATGCGCTCGCGGCAAGCTGGCGCTCGCGGCGACGCTGTTTCAATACATTGCTGTTTGGATCGTTCGAATAGGTCAACCGATCCTGGTCGTTGTCAATGCGCAGTTCGACCGTCTTGAAGTACTGCGCGGTCGAAATCGTGAGATCGCGCCGCGGGCGTTGCCGCACGACGCGCTGTGCCTGTTTTTCGTTCAGCTGGAACAGCCTTTGATAAGTTTCGGGCTTGATCTCGGGATTGGACAGGAAAATTTTCATCGGGCAGGCTTCCGTGAGCAGCTCGCCCAAGCCAGCGCGCTCGGCATCGAGTCCCGATTGCGTCACGAATAGATTCCCGAGGTTGTGTTTGCGGCCGATTTTGATCTTCTCGATCATGTACGCGCCGAGATCGCTCATCAGCATCCAGCGCCAGCACTCATCCATCACGAGGAGTTTGAAACGCGGCACTTGCGACGGATCGTAAATCATCGCGTCAAATCTCTGCGTGACGTAGAAAAGCAAGGGAGTCAGGGCGTCCATGTTGTTCTCCATGCCCTGAAACTCGAACGCAGTGAAGTCGGCAAATGAAATCGTGTCGCGCTCGTTATCGAACAGATGCCCGTACTGCCCGCCTCCACACCAGCGCTTCAGGCGCGCATAGAGGGATGCCGGGAGGCTCAGATTCGAGAGGTGCCGGTCTTTGGGTTTGAGGTTGTAAATGGCGTCTACGGCTTCATGGATGTGAATGTCCTCGGCTGCCTGATCTTGGAGGGATGCCGATGGATCCTTTCCGAGCAGCAAGCGCAGGAAGTAGAACAGAAACTGTCTGTTCTCAGCGGTCGGCGGTAAAGAGAATGGGTTGATGGTGGCGTCCTGGTGCTTGAGCGAAATTTCAAAGTAGGAGCCACCGAACTCCGCCGCAAGATCTTGGTAGCTACGGCCGATATCCAAAATCATGGTGACCGGGTTGTACTTTTGCGCCTGGGCAGTCAGATAATTCGTGAGAAATGATTTGCCGGCTTCGGGCGCGCCGAGGATCTGAATGCCGAAGACGCCTCCGATGTGCCCGTTAAAGTAGAAGATCTGCTGGTCGGATGTTTCGAATGGGCACAGGTATTCGGTGCGCAGGTGTGGGTTGTGCTTCTCGCCCGTGTACGAGCCCCAAATGAGTCCCAAATCCGCATAGCTCACGTTCAGCAGATAGTGGTAGCGATGGGAGTGTTTGTAGTTGCCTGGAAGGATCGAGAGCCAGGAGTGCCATAAGTTCAGCCGTTCATCGATAAGAGAGGCGTCGTACCGGCCGAACACTTTCACAACGGAAGAGAAGGCCTCCCGCACCTGGTCTAGCGACTTGCCGAAGAGGACCACCGTGCAGGAGAACGCGCCGAAGTAGTTTCCGCGGTTTTCGATTTCTTTCATGCATTCGCCGAGCGAGTCGTAATGGGCTTCTACTTCGTGCTTGCGTGGGAGCTCCGATTTAGGAACTCCGCGGCCATGCACGGCCAATGCGACAAGATTGACCAGCAGCGCATCGAACCCGGTTTGTTTGCTGCGGATGAGACGGCGCATGCGGAGGTTGCTCTGCGGCTTCCATTCGGAGCACACGATCAGATCGGAGGGGATTCGAAGCAACTCTTCAAGCAGGTTGGGATGCGTCGAAGCGGGCAGGTTCTTGAGCCCTATCGTTTTGACTACGTAGTCGTTGACCCGCAGATGGTCGGGATGTATATCGACTTGCGAGTCCATCGTTCCGTAGTCCAATGCATCGCCAGTGACGCAGTGAAATGCTGCTGCGTGCGTTGGATCGTAGTTGACGAGGCTGCGCAGAAAGAGCCGCGCCTCCCGCTCCTCAAGAATTGCCGTCGGAAGAGCGTCGCCGAGGATCTCGCGGAAGGACCGGACGGCGCCCGTTAGTAACTCGACGGCCCGATTCGCCTGCAAAGCAACCTCAATCGCTGCGGTCCCGATAGAAGCAAAAAAGTTCTTGTGCGGCCGAAAGCCTTCATAGAGCACGGCCATGTAGAGCTTGATTTCGTAGAGGGCGGCGGCCCGGGCATTCAGGGTATCGGCCCGCCGGCGAACGGCTTCCTCTGCTTCGCGGCTGGAATAACTTTCCTGGTAAGTGAGCTTGGCGCCGGACCGTTTGACTAGGTACGAATACACGCGAAAGCGATCGTCAAATAGCCGGATGGCCGACTCGAAGCGACGGGTAAACGCGTTCAGCGTCTCATCGGTCCGGCAGTCTGGATCAATGCCGACGAGCGAAAGAATTATGCCCAGGTCGCCAAGCTTCGTCTCGAACACGGTCTTATCGATGAATCGCGACAAAGCGATTTCTGAGGTGCAAGCACCAGCGCGTCGGAGCGGGTTGCTCGGCGACCTGAACATGGTCCGAAGCCTCCTTTCTGATCAGGTAGTCAGTCGGGCAGGATCGTAGATTCTCCTCTGGCGCACGGCGCTTCGGGACAATCACGATCAATTGAATATCGTGTTTCGTAATCCAATACGCGATCGACCAGAGCAGGCCGAAGGCGAACAGGGCTGAAACAAAAGAAGCATGGCGAAATACCAGGAAACCGATGAGCAGGATCACGATGCAGAGCCTGCGGTCGATTCCGAGCAGGGTCGCCGTCAGATTGATCGAGCGATAGGTGGGCGTGGTCATTGCTTAAAGCGACTGGATCCAGCCCATCCACTTCGTGGCCGAGAGCGCGAGCATGCCGCCGCCGATGATGGCAATCAGCACACCGCCGAGTACCCGCCCGGAAAACGCGAGCAGAATCCCGCCGACCACGATGGCCAATTCGACCAAGCCGGTCACAAAGGTGCCGGTAGAGATCGTTTGCGCGCTCGCCCCGAGTGCCGAGAACGGATCTTGGGCGAAGACACGCTACAGCGACAAGCAGGAGTACGAACGAAATTCGCACCGGCCGAGAGCGCTGCGCATAGCCAACTAGTTCAGTGAAGTGTGTTCGGATGTTGAACCTCCTTTCGAATATGTTGTCTTTGAGGAAGCCCCTTTTGGGGCGGTCTTCCAGCTGAAAAACTTATGGTTCATAAAAAGCTCCTGAGTTGAATGGATTTTTGAGCCTATCGTTTGCGTCGAAGGGAAAAGAGTCGTGAAGCGCGCGGAGCACCGCGCGAGATTTAGGCGAAGATCGAAATCGGGCAAGTGCTGCTGTTGCGTTAACAAGTGCCGTTGTTGCGTTAAGCAGAAGCAAGCACTGCCGCAGCCATAGGAACCGAAGGCGCAGTAAAGTAGAAAATGTTTTGGATGATAAGAACTCCCGATATTCGTTTTCATCAGCCCTCACAGAGCGGGGAATATCTCTCTACTTGCAACGAGGGTTCTTTGACGGAAAATCCGACAGATTTTTTAGAAACTTTTCCATTTGTTTTCCGACAGTGAATTGCTATCCTAAAAGCACGACATTTTTTGCTGCTATGTCGTTCGTTGCTTCAACTGATTTCGTCTACGCGAATCCAGGCCAAGAGCGGCCGTTCTTTTGGATTCCGCCAGTTGATGAGAAGGGCTTCGAAGTCGATAAACTCTTCGAAGAGGCCGCATATCAAAAAACCCGTGATCTTCGCTTGTATCGGGCGCAAGAATTGCTGGACGAGGCTGTGAGAGCCGAGCTCGTCGAAAAAGCTGTGTATGCGGCTTCTCGGGCTCGAAAGTCCGAGGCCGTTCGCGATGCGAAGAGCTATCTTTTCGCGACATTTGCCCGGTTGGTTGACGAGCGAATCACGAAAGAACGAGGGCTGGATCATAGGCCATCCCCAGAGCTGGCGGAGTTTGAGGCTGCGAGCGCCAGGTCCAAAGCGACAACTTCGACAGATATCGAGCAATCGATTCTTCGTCGGCAGGTCCTTGAGGCGATGAGTCCCGAGGATCGGTGGATCTGGGAACGGCGTCTTCTTGGGTACGAGGTTCAGGAAATCGCCGCCGAGCTTAATGTCAGTGCTGACTGCCTCTCAACGCGCATAAGACGTGGTATCAATGAGGTCGCCAAGACCTTGCGGTTGGGGCGTGCGCGACAATAAGCGTTCGGATGGCAGGTAAATGGGACTCATGGGGAGAAGAGCGCGAACTCTTTCAGCTGTTAGCAAAATCGGCTCTTAACGACTATCCAAATCGTGAACGGCTCGGGTGTCCCGGCCAGGAATTCCTACGTACTCTTGCTTTTCATCGAAAATCGATTCCACTGAACGATTCTCGGCTCGATCACGTCGTCCACTGCTCGCCGTGCTTCCGTGAACTAACCGAGATTAAAACTGCTGGGAAGAGACGACGAAACGCTGCATGGGCAGGCTTCGGCGCGGTAGCAGCAATCATCGCGATCGGAGTAGCGCTCTGGGCGGCCGGCGTTTTTGCGCGTCATCCGTCACCCAACGGAACAAGCTCGAACCCGATCATCGCTCAGATAAATCTGCAAAATCGGTCGATCAACCGAGGCGGTTCGGCACCATCTCAACAGAACGAAACAATTCTCGTTCCCAAGGGACAGCTTAAGCTCACGATCCTTCTACCCTTCGGAAGTGAAGCAGGCACTTACGACATTGAAATCCTCAAAGAAGTTGATAAACCGCTCATTACTGGGTCGGGTCAAGCCGAGATCAGTGATGGCGTTACGAAGCTCGTCGTCTCGCTGAATACTTCATCTCTTCCGGCTGGGAAGTATTTGCTTGGTATTCGTCAGCGTCCTCTGGAGTGGGCCTTCAGTCCGATCACGATCGAATAGTCGACGCTTGACAGCGCGGATAGCTATCTAGTCACGAATGCCCTATAGCCTGGGTTGTGTACCATTGTGGACGGGATAACATTTCCGGTGCACTCATTGGAAAAAGAACAGCAGGCTGCGCCGCAGTGGTTGGTGGCGCGCGCTGAAAGTACAACCGCAATCCAGACTCTTCAAGAATACTTTCGACTCACGAAGCCAAGAATTGCACTATTGATAGTCATTTCGACTGCCGTCGGCTACTGTTATGGCACGACATCAGGCTTCAGCTTTCTCAAGTTCGTGCACGCTCTTTTCGGTACTGCATTGATGGCTGCTGGTTCCGCAACACTGAATCAGTGGTACGAGCGGGGTATTGATGCGCTAATGAAGCGTACCAGGACACGGCCAATTCCCGCAGGAACCGTTCAATCCCTTCATGCCCTGCTGTTTGGCATAGCGTTGTCGCTCTTGGGTGTACTGGAGCTCTGGACATTTACTAATGTGCTGGCGGCGATTCTCGGTCTCTTGACTTCACTCGGCTATCTCTTTGCGTACACACCGTTAAAGCGCAGGGGGCCAATCTGTACGACAATCGGAGCGCTCCCGGGTGCGATGCCACCCCTCATTGGCTTTGCCGCGGGAAGAGGCTATCTCGGCATTGAAGCGTGGGTGCTATTCGGTATCCTTTTCCTCTGGCAATTCCCGCATTTCCATGCGATTGCATGGATGTATCGCGAAGACTATGAGCGAGCCGGCATTAAGATGCTCGCGGTAGTGCGGCCACATGGAAATGCTTTGACGCTGGAAATTCTCTCGGCGCTCTTCCTGCTCCTTCCGGTTACATTGGCCCCAACGTTTCTACACATGGCAGGGAAGGTGTACTTCGTCGCCGCATGCGTTCTCGATCTCGCGTTCTTATATTTTGGTATGCAATTGTCCAGAGAGCGCAACCTTCAGAGAGCACGGAGCCTGCTTTTAGCGTCTGTCGTCTATATACCCCTACTGTTCGCTTTCCTCGTGTTCGATAACGCGAGGTTTGCGGTTTAGTTCTCCTAAACAACGGTAAGGTCGCAGTCGCCAGTACGGTTCTGGTTGGGTCTGCCGGTCGGTCTCTCATAGTGCTGATAACCTTACGTCCGTCTTACATTGAAAAATCGATCTGGTGATGTGAGTTGTTAACCGACGAGCCGTACTTACGTTCAGCTCAGCAGAAATGCCTTAGGCGATTTGCTTTTTGAGAAAATACAAGGCGTGGCACGGAGATCCGCGGACACAAAGAAAGACATTTTCCCCGTGGTTGAAACACGACCGACCGCGGACCGAACTAATTGCCCCACGGACGACAAGGTTCGAGCGTTTGCGAATGGTGAGATTTCGGGAGACCAATCCCTTGAGGAGCACGTACGCCAATGTTCGTGGTGTGCTCAAGAGTATAGAGATCACGCAAGAGACTTAGAGTGGAACCGCTTCATCAGACGGTCCACGACGGCTTCTTATTTCGTAATCGCCGCAATCGTAGTTTTTGAGGTGCTGCGTTCGTGTCATTGATCCCCGGCTTAGGCCGGACATTTGAGAGGTAGGCATGAGGCTGCTTCGCCCTTTACTCACGTCGGGTTTTGTTTTGTTCGCCGCTCTGCCGTGTTGTCTATCCGCTGAATCCGCATATCATCTTCTGAAAAGAGCAGAATACTTCGCTGATCTTTATAATTGGCGTGCGTCTTTGCCTCTATTTCAAAGGGCCGAACCACTGCTCAGGAACAGCGGTGATCGGCGGAATGCTATGTATGCGCACGTTGGAGTGCTTCGCCTAACCGTAGCCGCGCCGCTCACGGATCGATCCCAGGAATTGGCAGATCTGCTGAGTAAAGATCGTCTCTTTTTCGAGGATAAAGAGCTTCGGCTTTTTGCCTTCACCGTCAAGGGCGATCTAGACGGTGAAATCGATCAGTCCGAAGCGCGCCACGATTGGACGGAAGTCATAAAGCTGGCCAAAGAGCTAGGAAGCAGAAAGTGGATCTACCGAGCCGAAGGCCAGCTTGGGTTTGCTGACTACTACGACGGCGACCTCGCCTCATGCCAGCGAAAGGTAGCTTCTGCTTTGATTGCCGCAACCAAGGCCGGTGATATCGGAGCTCAAATCTTCTTTTTGTCGACAATCGCGCACGGCTATCAGATGCAACGCTTGTTGCTAGGGCTGGCCATAGATTATGCGAACAAAGCGATTTCCCTGGCAGATGCTTACCCTGACGCCGGGCCGCCCCTGATTGCGAATTCCGCTCTGATCAGGGCGCTGGCCGATATTGGAAAAGTTTCGCAGGCGAAGCAGTTAAGTCAGAAGCTTCTAGCCAATCCCAATTTAGACTACGTGGAGCGAGTTGATTATCTTTCCTCAGCAGGCGGGGTTTCACTAGCCGAGAAGAATTATCGGGAAGCAATTACATACTTCGAACAAGCCATTTCTGTTGCGCAGGCTTGTGGAGGCTTTCGTGAAGCTGCTGACCTCCAAAGTACTGTTTCGGACATATACCTGTCTATTGGGAATGCATTTAAAGCAGAAGAGTTGGCCAGAAGCGCTATTGCGACTCTTGAGCGCTCGGGATTCGTTCCACTGTTGCCGGCCCAAACTTGAAAAAGGCTTTCGCACAAGAATTGACTTGAAAGAGAAGTTCAGCGCCGACTTCGGCCAACGGAACGTAGCCGAGCTCGTCGATAACAATCAGCTCGTAACGCGACCACCGCCCCAGAGCGCGGCTCAGCTGATTCATGTGTTTCGCTTCCACCAACTCGTTTACCAGAGCGGTTGCCGTGGTGAAGCGAGCGCGTCGCCGTTGTCGGCAGGCAGCGACGCACAAGCCCGTCGCCAGATGCGTCTTGCCGGTCCCGGGCTCACCTACGAACACCAGCGGTTCGGCTTTCTGAATGTAACCGCCTTCGGCGAGTTGATGGATCCGCGCTGCCGAGACCTGCGGAGCCTGGCTGAAGTCGAACTCCTCGAGGGTTTTCACACGTGGCAGTTTGGCTTCGAAGATGCGCCGTGCAATCGCGCTTCTCTCGCGTTCTTCAAACTCGGCCGCCAGCAATGCTTCCAGATACCGCACGGGTCCATACTGTTGCTTCATCGCTTCTTCGGCTAGACGGCCAAACTGCGACGCTACCGTGGGCAGCCGCAGTAACCGGCAGTGCTGCCGAACCGACTCCTCGCGCAAGGTTCGATCGGTGGCGCTCATGCTCGCACCTCCGCGGCACCCAGCAGCCGGTCATAATCGCAACAGCTTGGGAGTGGCCGATCGTACTCCCTCAGCTCCGGCATATGCAACGCTTCCGGCCTGGCCCGCTCTAACCGACTCTCCAGTAATAGATAACGAATGGCTTCCACGTCAGCGCAACCTAAAACAAGCGCTCTTTCGATGACTTCCTGCAACCGGCTGTAACCGTGTTGTCGGCCAAGCCCGATCACTTCTACCATCAAACGTGTCCCGTTCTGCGTCCGTGGCGAGCATTCAATGCTTGCCAGAGGCGGTCGTGATGATCATTCCAACGCTGTTGCTGTCGCCACTGCAGCAAAGCCGTCGACCCGGCCAGAGCGCCCGGCTTCCGACTTAATGGCTCCAGATAGTGCTCCAAGTCTAGAATCTGCTGCCGGCGTTGATAGCAGCGCTCGTGACGCGCCACACGCTGCCCTTCACTCCAGATCTCGACGTACGCGGGCAACAGCTTCGTGTGCGCCTTCATCCCGGGTCGCAGCGGAGTCGAATAGCGATTCGTCCTCACAGTCACGCATCCCGCGCTGTCCACCGTCGGGAAACTCACCTCGGTAAGATCCATTCCTTGCTGCGGCAACGGCCGGAGAAAATCGCGCTCGCGAATCATCAATGTGCCAGTCGATTCAGTTCGACCTCCAACCAGGCGTTGTCCATCCTCACGGCAACTGTCGAGCAGATGCCGGTTTAGGTCCGCCAGATCGCGCACCTGTGGCAAGGGTACAAAATGGTTCCGGCGAAAATATCCGCCTTCTCCTTCTACGCCGCCCTTTTCGTGGGCTTCTTCGGGATTGCAGAACTCTGCTTCGAAACCCCAGTGCGACCGGAACACAATGAAGCGTTCCGTTTCCTCACGCCGGTGTCCGCGCAGTATCTTCTTGACTGCGGCCCGCAGGTTGTCATACCGAACCTGCGCGAACACTCCGCCAAACCAGCGAAACGCCAACTCGTGTGCTTCCAGAAACGCTTGTTGCGTCGCATGGAAATAGGCATGATGAAAGGCTGCACCGCTGGCCATACTGCGCATGCAAAATACGTTCACTTTCTGCCGGTCGCCGGTGAACTCAGCGTGGGCTTCGAACCAATCGACCTGCGCTTCGTCACCAAACGCATAAGTCTGCGCAATACAAACTTCTTTGGAAGTGCCGAATGCCTGCTTCCTCCAAGCCACGTACCGTCTGACCGTCGATTCGGAAACGGTTACCTCTGGCTTCTCCCGCCGAATCCGCTGGTAGATGCGGTGTGCCGTGTGTCGCTGCTTGCGCGGCGCACGTTGGTCCGCTTCCAAAATCGTGTCGATGAACTCCTTCACGGGACCCAACTGCGGCTGTTTGCGCTCGGCCTTCTTACGTGTCGGCGGCTGTGCATCGGCCAATGCCTGACGCACCATGCGCCGGTGAATCCCTAGTTTCTTGGCCACCTCCCGAATCGTCCCCACCCCGTGTTCGTACTCCCGTCTGATCTGTTCGAATAGCTCCACCTTTCTTCTCCTGTCCAACAGGACCTCCGTTCGGGCTTGCAAGCCCGAAACAGAATACCCCGTTCTTGTCTTAAAGGTGGGGCCAAATCAAATGATCAAATGGAGCCAGTTCAGATTAGCGAAATCAAAGGAGGCAGAAGAGACAATGCAACAGTTCATAGGCTGTGATGCACACAAGAGGTACTCGATTTTCGCCAGCGTCACGGAGAAGGGGCGGATCGGACGAGCAGTCCGAGTCAGCCATAACCGCGAGACATTTCGGAAGTACTTAGAGCAGCTACCTCAAGGTTCGCCCATTGCCGTGGAATCGAGCGGACATTGGTATTGGCTAATAGATGAGATTGAGAAGGCCGGCCACGAGCCGCATCTCGTGAATGCTGGCGAAGCCAAACGGAGGATGGGTAAACCGAATAAGACCGACAAGCTGGATTCAGAAGGGCTCGCGATCTTGCTTCGGAACGGGACGTTGCCCGAAGTGTGGATCCCGCCGAGTACACTCCGCGACCAACGCGAGTTGCTACGCGTCCGCATGTTTCTTATGGCACTTCGCACAGATATTAAGAACCGTATTCACGGTGCTTTGGGACGATACAACATCCAGATCGGTGTCACCGATCTGTTCGGTGTCGAGGGACGGCAACAGTTAGAACAAAGAATGGGCGAGCTGCTGATAGAAACTCGTGAGAGCGTCAGACAGCAGTTGACAACACATGACTTCCTAGAATTGCAAGTGGAAGAGATCGAGAAACGACTGCACAAGATGATGAAAGCGGTCCCAGGAGCCGATCTGCTGAAGACCTTGCCCACCGTTGGCCCGATTCTCAGCGCCGTCCTTGCACTCGAGATTGGAGATGTCTCGCGGTTTCCTTCCGCAGAACACCTGGCGAGCTATGCAGGTTTAGTACCGCGTGTGAGCTCCAGTGGGGGCAAGACAAGAATGGGCCAAGTGGGCGGCAACGTAAACCGAATGCTGAAGTGGGCTTTCGTAGAAGCGGCAAACCTGGTCGTGCTGCAACAACGACGGATGGTTCATACCCACGCCTTTCGTCTATATCAGCGGATTCACGCTCGAAAGAATCATCAGAAGGCAGTCGTTGCGGTGGCCAGACACTTCGCAGAAGCTGCTTATTGGGTCCTGCGAAAGCAGGAGGCGTACCGGGAACCGACAGCCCGGCCGCTCTCTGTTTCGTCGATACACGGGTAAGCGCGATTCTATTCGTAGCCCTTGAGGCTGTCAGAGTGACTGCGACACCCGTTCTGTGGAATCAGCTCATACCGGCGGTGGACGGTGGATACATGCTTCCGACGATCCAGAGATCGAATCGGAAATTAGAATGAGCCGATAAGAAACTCTCACAAAAAAAAAGGAGCGACGAGAACAAACACACCGAGAATCTGTGTCGGCACTTTGGTCCAGGTGCTAGGGGTGTGTCTCAAGCGAACACACAGGGAGAGAAACACCAAAGAAATAAACCCTTGACAGAGCGGTAGGCTTTCATACATGCGGATGGAAGCCGGGTATGTGACTCGCTAGGACGGTGATACACGAGAGGACCGAGTGCTTTCTAACGGCAGTGAGGCGTTTGCTTTCCGTAACGTAGGCGGCGAGCCGCAGAACTGCGAATCCGCTTGACAGAACCATCCTTCTCATGGAAGCCAAAACCCTCGTGGCAGCGCCCTTGCGCGCGCCGGGGCAAGGCCCCTGGAGCAATCCTTCCGGGTGCAAGGTGCCGGAGAGCAGCTACCAGGCCAGTTCTTATTTCAAATTTCTCGGCCGCCGCCTGCCATTGTGGAGAGTTGATTGTTCGTGAAGACTAGATCTCGGTTTTCAGCCGTTTGTGTGGTTTTTGTTGCGAAGTTTGCTCGACATGGACCTGAGGCACACCTGAGACTAAAGGTTGGAGACAATCAGTTCACCTCGATGCCTCCAACTTCGCAACGAAACCCAATAAAGCGCATCTTAGATATGCGACCAACTCCTTTCGGTATGCGGCTCTGCGCCGCTGGATTCACCTTCTTTGCAGCGTAATCCGCATTACTGCGACTGGGATAGTAGCGTAAAACCCGAGCACCCCGCCCAAGAAGGGAGGGGGCTGATCTCTATGCCGGTCAACTAATAGGATGTCCGCCAATCCGCCTCCGCTAGCGTGCCTGCTGACGGTTATTCTGATTACAAATTTTTTGTCGGATTTTCTCCCGAGTTCCCCTCGTTGTAAGTGAGGGGGACATTCCGCACCTCATCTGCATAGATGGAATCGCTGAGAATCGTTCCGACAACTGTACGTGACGGCACTGTCTCCCCATGTTTAATCTGGAGAACTGCGAAATGGACGCTAAATTTCTAGAACGTGTTGTTTCGACCGTCGAATCGCATCTCGAATCGAGGCCCGCTTCGGTCGAGTTCGAAATGGCTTATCAGACGCGCGTGGCCATTGACCGAATAAGGTTCGCGATTAAGCAAACCGAACAGTTTGCAAACCATTCCGCTCAGGCGCGTGAGACGGCCCTCCAATTATTAGACGCTTTGGATCGTCTGGAATCAGTCGAACGCCGATTCCAAAGTCGATCCAAGAGCCCGATCCATGACAGGACATGCATGCACCCTGATCAAGTTATGGAGAGCGCCTGATGTGCTGCCACTCTCTTGAGCCGTTACAGCCAAGCTCCACCATAGCCTCCGGTCCCGATGCTTCCAGTGCAGTGAAATCGTTTCGCACTCGATGGAACTTCTAGTACGCAGCGTTACATGAGCATGGCTGAGGCCGCAATTAGAAAGCCGGAATCGCGTCAAAACGAATTCGATTTGACATTTGAACGACATTACAGCATCGCCGATCTCGCCAGACAATGGCGACTAGGCCGCGAGACCGTGCGTATACTCGTGAAAGACCAACCGGACGTTTTGAAAATTCGGCTGGGCCGTCGCAAAACGATAACGCGTTATAGCGTCCCGGAATCCGTTGCGCGCCGCGTGCATACGAAACTCTTTAATCCGTCGAGCTGACTTACCAGCGGTCTAGCCGGTTTTCTTCGGCAGCGCCACAAGTTTCGGTCTCGGCTTATCGGTAAACGCATCCTGCAGAATGTTGGTCAAGCGCGCCTGGCGCTCTGGTACCCAACGCGCGTAGTGCTCGCGCACAGTGTCTTCGTCGTCACCGAGAAGGTCTGCAACATCGGCGACAGGTACGCCACGCTGCAAGAGGATTCGAGCGAAGGTGTGGCGGAAGCGGTGAGGCGTTGGGGTCTCGTCAAAGTTGCCTGCAAGCTCGAAAACTTGATTGATTTTGCGGCGCCATAGATCCGTCACCGTCTCTAATCGATCAGAACGCCCTGCCACAAAGGGTCGCGCACCGTGTTTCTTAGCACGTTCATGCAATCGATCACGCAGCCAGTCGGGAATCCACGTGAATACATCGCCCCCGTTCTTCTTGGCGCGAAGGAAGAGGTCGTTTCCGCGCAACCGGCCTATGTTGAACAACCCTGCGTCCGAAATGCGTAGACCAGTGTACACTAGCACCCAGATGAAATTCTTCGTATCTTCGCCGGTCCATGTCCCTCTGCTCTTGCCATTAAACCAGGAGACCGGCTGCAGCCGATCGCACGCGAGGATAATCCGGTGTAGCTCTTCGTCCGTGAAAGGAATTTTGTTAGCGACACGGTTCGCGCCGATGGGCGGTTTTAGATCGCTTGAAACCGGACCAACGGATTTGGTGTCTGTGGCGTCAACGGCCACCCATTTTCGCTTCGCACAGAACCGGAAAAACGCACGGAGTGTGCCGAGGCGTTTGGCTTTGGCGCGTGCGCCGAGTTTCCAGCTCCCATAGAACACATCGATATCTGCGGATGTGAATTGATCGAGCATCGCATAGCCGCGCAGCTCTGCGAAGGCTGCAAGCTGTTTCGTGAATGTCCGGTATTTCCGAAGAGTAGCGGGCGCAATCTTCGCGCCTTCACGGTTGGTTAGGAAAACTTTAATTGCGTCGGCAAGCGTCATGCGCGTGGCAACCGGTTTTTCGACCGTCGCGGGCTGTGGCGGCGGAGGAGATGTCGGTGTACCGTCCCATGAACCGGTCTTCTCCCATTCAGCAGCAATTGCCTTTGCGTCGCTCCAACTGGCGCGCTCGGTATTCTTCCGCTTGAATTGACCGTTCAGGGTTCCCGACGCGTAAATCGGACATGAGCATTTCTTCCAGCCGCGCCGTAGCTCGTCCGCTTCATAGGTTCGCTGATGTAGAGCACGGGCTCCAGGACAGTGCGAACCGTGGCGGCGATACTGATTCAGAGCCACTTAGAGCTGCCCTGATTTTAACAGGTATTGCCCAAAACTGCTCAAATTTTTGGCTGTTTTTGGCTAAATTGTTGATTCTTTTCTGGCGGTGAGGGTGGGATTCGAACCCACGGAACCTGCAAAGGTTCAACGGTTTTCGAGACCGCCCGATTCAACCACTCTCGCACCTCACCACGTATCTAACTTACCCAATTTCCCTAGGGTTACAGCGACTGTCACTATGCGGATTGCTTCTCAGATTTGGTCCCTGTCACTGTTTTGTCACTACGAGTTTCCAGAAGCCGTACCGCTCGTCTTTTGGCATCACGGTTTGTGTGCGCGTAGCGCATCGTCGTTGTTATATTCGCATGTCCCAGCAGTTCCTTCACAGTAACCACGTCCGCTCCCCCGTGCGTGAGCCGTGAGGCAAACGTGTGACGGAAGGTGTGCCATGTCACGCCCTTCACTCCCGCCCTACGGCATGCCTTCTTGAGACCGAGCCATAAATCCTTGAACTGATCGCCGGTCTCGGGATTATAGAAAACCTACTCGCACTTGCGGATGCCGTACCACGCGCCCATGACTGTTGCCGCTTCGTTGTTCAGCGGCACCTCCAGAATGCGCTGCGTTTTTTGCACCAGGAACGTGAGGGCGTCCTGCCCGATATCCACCTCCTCCCATTTCAGATTCAGAATGTCCCCAAGCCGCAGTCCGGTATGGATCGCGAACGTCACAAGATCCTGCAGATAAGGCGAACAGCATCGCAGCAGCCGCGTCTCCTCTTCTTCCGTTAATGAGCGGAATTGAAGGTTGTTCTCCGAGAGAAACTTCACGCCTTTCACCGGATTACGTCCGCGATACATGCCCCACTGCTCCGCAACGTTGAAGAGGTGTTTTAGCAGCGCAATCTCGCGGTTCACCGTGGCCGGTGCCACAGCCTGCATCCGCTCAAGCTTGTAGCGCTCGATTGGGAGAGGGCCGACGTCGATGAGAAGCATATTTTCGAAGAACACATTTAAATGGCGCATAATCTGCTGGTCGCGCAGCCAGGATCGCTTGTTTGCTTTCGCATACTCCAGATACTGCTGTCCGAACTCGCAAATCGTGATTTTGAGCGGCTTTGCATATTCGCCCCGCTCGACCTCCGAAATGCGCAAGGCGTAGAACTTCTCCGCCTCGCGTCGGTTCGCGGTTCCAATGCTCTCCTGCACCCGCTTACCTTGAACGTAAAAATCGGCGTACCAGATGCGGCCGCGTTGGTAGAGTGCCATGAGTTGGCTCCTTCTACCTCCTGCCGACCTCCTCCAGTGTAGAGGACGCCTGCAAGACGCGTTCGATTTCGAGCGGGTCGAACCGTAGCGCCCGGCCGAGCTTTACGAACGGAATGCGGCGCAGGTAAACCCAGTTGTAGAGCGTGCCCTTAGCGATCTTCAAGCGCATCGACAATTCGTCAATGTCTATGAGGGCTCGATGTTCTTGCGGTACCGTCTGCTCAATAGCTGCGGTCGCCATTGCCGTTATTCCGTGTTCCGGCGAATGCGGAAGTATTTCACTGGTTTGAACAGTACGACCCGAGTGCACGACAGACATCACGCAAACCTCCTCTGGGAATGTCGGCACATTAGGCGCTCTCCATGAATTGATCACGGCGCGGTGTTTGTCCTGTCATGGATAGAGCTCTTGGATCGAGCTTGGAAAAGGCGTTCGACCGATTGCAGACGATCCAAAGCGTCTAACAATTGAAGAGCCGTCTCACGCGCCTGAGCGGAATGGTTTGCAAACTGTTCGGTTTGCTTAATCGCGAACCTTATTCGGTCAATTGCCACGCGCGTTTGATACGCCATTTCGAACTCGACCGAAGAGGGCCTCGAATCGAGATGTGACTCGACGGTCGAAACGACACGTTGCAAAAGTGTAGCGTCCATTTCGCAGTTCTCCCGAGGGAAACATGGGGGACAGTGCCGTCACATACAGTTCTGGCAGAACGATTCTCAGCGATTGCATCTGTGCAGATGATGTACGGAATGTTCCCCTCACTTACAACGAGGGGAACTCGGAAGAAAATCCGACAGAAAATGTGTAATCCGAATAAGCCCCAGTGCGATGACCGGCAAATAGAGCCGTTTCGTAACAGCTACATAAGCTCAGTGTGTGTCTTTTGCGGTTTCCTTAGGCTCCGAGCCCTGTACGACGAATCCGGCCCAGTGAATGGGGAGGCTCTTCGCGCCGTATTTCGACAGCAAGTCCCGTTTTGAAGCGGCCATCGAATCAGCAGCGGATTCTTTGTTTCCGAGATGCCGATAAAAAGCCTTCATCAAAATCAGTGATGGCTGATCCTCAACCGGCCAGAGAGTTGAAATTACTGTTCTCACGCCTGCCAACAAGAATGCAGTCGAAAGAGCTGAGATACCTTCCTCGCCCTCAATCGGGCCAACATCCGTTTCGCAGGCTGACAGCACAACTAGCCTCGCGGGGAGCTGCATTTGAACAATTTCAGAGGCTTGGACAAAACCATCCTCTCCACTCGCTGGATCGCTCAATACAACCAACGACGCGCGATCCGGGTTATCGCTGGAAAACGCATGCACCGCCAGGTGAATGTACCCGAATTCTTGCGCGAAAGCCTGTTTCAAGTTTGTCTCTGTTGCCGCCGTCCCTTTAAGTTCCTTGTTTTCTGGATTTCTTCTGGCAAACGCCGCGGCGCTCGCTTCCGGTTCAGAGTTTGGGAGATCTTCAAACTCCTGATCAGGTGTGTACCCCCGCTCGATCACCTTCCGTTTCATTCCGCTGTTGCTGTACGGAACTCCACCAACAGCGAGCAGGGCTTTTGGTCGTTTACCCACCAACTCCTTCGACCTTAATAGATAGAGCGTCGTCGAGGACGGCGCGTAAGTTACGACATGCGATTGCACCACGTAGCGATCGCCCTGATCAACGAGCGCATCAAACGGGAGCAAATTTAGACAGCCGTCAGGTATTACAACGTAATGAGATTTGCTCCGGATCTGGGGAATAGGGCGCAACAAGGTAGTGTATAGATCGCGAGCTTGTTGTCTGGCACTTCCTTGGCCTGCCCCCTGGGATGAGACAAACGGTTAAGACACTGTTGACCGTTCGATGAAAAGCAATCGACCGGCAAGACGGTTTTGGCGCATACTCGGGGACGGTTGGTGAAGCGGAGGCGGGCAATGCGGGAGCGCAACCGGCCGAGCGCGCCGGCTTGGGCGAGCTCCTCACGGAAGCCTGCCCCATGAAGATTTTCCTGTCCAATCCCGAGATCAAACCGGGGACCTATCAAAAGCTCTTCCGGCTGAACGAAAAGCAGGCACAGCGCATCGTTGGGCAGCGACCCCGGCGCGATCTCACCATTTCGACCGCCCAGTACTTCAAGACCGTCGAACTGCGCATTGACAACGACCAGGACCGCTTGACCTATTCGAACGACCCCAACAGCAATGTATTGAAACAGCGTCGCCGCGAGCGCCAGCTTGCCGCGAGCGCATGAAAAGAAAGGCTTCGACAAATGACATTTCTGAACGCTAAACTTGGCCTCGCACTGAGCGGACTACTAGGCGGCTCGCTCGCCCAAGCCGCTACCACTCCGTCCCAGGCGGAAACCACGCAGACCATCGTGGTTCACGACGACGACATTGTTCTGCTGCACGCGAGTCTCAAAGAGACCACGCTGATCGTCCTCCCCGAGAGAGAAAAGGCGATGGGTGTCTTCTGCGGCGACAAGTCCTACTGGAATGTGGACGTCATTCCGGGCGCCGAGCGCTACGTTGCCGTGAAGCCCTCGAAAGCCGGCATTTCGACAGACATTCACATCGTCACCGACCACAACAACAGCTACACCCTTCATGCCACAGAAGGCGGCGATGGTCCTGCCGACCTGAAGATGTTTTTGAAGCCGGCCGATTCTTCGTCGCTGTCGGGGCCTCCGGCCTTCGTCCCGGCAGCGGAAGCGGATCGGCTGAAGCAGCAAGTCGCCGAGGCTCAGGCGGAAGTGAAGAAAGCCCAGGATGCGGCAGCGGCCGAGCTGAAGACCAGAACCGAACACGTACGGGCCGACTATCCAGATACGATGCAGTTCTCCTACAACTTCAAGAAAGATAGACCTCCGTTCAATGTAGAGGCCATCTGGCACGACGACAAATTCACCTACATTCGCGCACATCCGCTTGAGGCCCCAGCGTTATACGAGATCAAGGATGGGAAGCCTAATCTCATCCAGTTCGAGATGCGGGCGGATGGTCTGTATTTCATACCCAAGATTCTCGGTCTGGCCTATCTGCAGATCGGCAAACAGAAGCTCGAGATCGCAAAGTAATGTCTTCCGCACCGCAACCGCCGCCTCAGGAACCTCTCGTGACGGAGCGCTATCAGCCGCCGCAAGGAGCTATCCCGATCGACAAGCTCAAGCGCGTTGCCATCGGTTTGGGAATTCTCGTACTTGCTCTTCTGACGGTTTGGGGTAGCTGCCACAAACCACCGGTTGCGGACGGCAGGAACAAGCCCAGAACACAAGTGTCGCCGATGAGCCCCAGCGAGGTTGATTCCCAGCAAGCCGAACTCTCTCGCGAGATGGACGAAGCGAAACGCGCGGCCGAACAGGCGGAACTGGCGAAGCAGCGCGTTCAACATATGAGCGATGACGGCTCGGGCCCGCGCACCGCTCAAGTGGATCCGGCTGTTCAGCTGCAAACTCAGCTACGGCTCGAGGATCTGCGCCGCCAGCATCAAGCGGCGTATGCTTCGACGGTCGCCTTCGCTGCTCAAAAAGACTCTGCATCGAAGGCCTCTGGCGCTGCCGAATCTGGAAGTGAGCGAGCTTCCCAGGCTCAGCGCGCCCAGACACAACCCAAGAGTTCGAGCTCCGCCGACAACGCTAACCAGGCGGCGCCAGCCATACCCCAGCCTCAGGCGCAAGCTCCCGACTTGCCCCCTGGAACGTACCGTCTCGACGAGGGCACGGTCATCGAGACCATCCTGCTGAACCGCCTGGATGGGGAATTTAGTGGCCCAGTGATCACGCAGGTTGCTAACGACGTCTACAGCCGCGCCGGCCTCGAGTTGCTCATCCCGAAAGGCTCGCGCCTTCTCGGCGAAGCGCGCGAGGTTAACAGCTTCGACCAGCGCCGGCTTGCGATCTTCTTCCATCGCCTGATTCTGCCCAATCAGAAATCCCTCTCTCTCGATAAGTTCCGCGGACTGGACCAGATCGGAGAAACGGGAGTGGTCAGTAAAATCGACCACCACTACCTCGAAATCTTCGGGACTTCGCTCGCACTGGGTGCCATCGGCGGCTTAACGCAAATCGGTGCTGGCTACGGCGGCTACGGCTACGATCCCGCGCTCGGTTTCCGCGTTGGCTTCACGGAACGAATGGGGTCGAGCGCGGAACAGGTGCTTGCGAAGTTCCTCAATAAGTTGCCCACGATCAAGGTGCTCGAAGGCACCCGGATCAAGGTAATTCTCACCAACGATCTCAACCTGGAGGCCTATGAATAACGATCTCGAATCTCTGCGGAGCGACGTGCGCTATGCCGCGCTCCCCGGCAAGGCCGCTGTTGGCTTCCTTGCCGTTTTCCTCTGCTTGTTTCTCGGCACTTTCGGCTTCGCCGTTGCCGTCTATCTGTTCGGACTCATCGTCCGCGTTTTTGGAGGGGACCAGTAATGTCCAGGCTCAAACGCGCGCTACTGGTCCTGCTCTTCATTCCATTCGTGGCGCTCAGCCAGTTCGGCATCCCGACGACTGTCTTCGACCCCGTACAATCCGCGCACGTGCTTACGGAAATCGCCAAGATCATTCAGATCTATAATCTGACCACCCAGACCTACAACCAGATCGCCTTATAGCGCCGGTTGGACCCCCGTGAGAACACCCTGGCTCGGTGTTGCAACGCCGATCGTGCTTTCGAACACTCGCACGATTTTCGGCGAGACCGGCATCTGGAACCCGGCCGTAACCACCGGTATCGGGATTCCACCGGCATGGGGACAGCCACGTATGGTATCCACCCGCCGCCGTTCTATGCCGGATGGCCGCTCGGTGCGAGTTCCATTTCGGCTAATATCGCCTCCATCATGGTCGCGGACGGCAGTGGCCAGGCTGCGATGCAAACCATCGCTAACAGCCGCACCAACCAGCCCATTAACGACCTGGCCCTCGCGAATCTTGAGGCCTCCGCCCAGGACACCACCCTCAATACCAATTCCGAGATCGAGCAATTAAACCAGCTCTCGAGTTCGAACGTTCTCTCGAATCGTCAGGCTGAGGATGCCAATGCTCTACTGACCACGATCGCCGAGCAGCAGATTCTCACTAATAAGATCCAGCGCGACACGCTTGCGGACAACCTGAACGTCATGGGCATTCGTGATAACTACATTGCCGCCGAACCGACAGGATGGGGGGGACGCTGCGCTCTTTGCGTCCTACAGCCAATGACAATCTACAGGCTCGTCATTCTCTGCACGATAGCCACGATTCTTGCGGCGATTCTCGTCGAAGAGCGCAGACACAACGCGGGCGTCCTTGACAGAGTCAAGCCCTCCCAAGTCCCAGTCCCGAAATTGGCGGATGACTTCCGCAATTACAGGCAGTGAGACCGCCATGCCTTCTCCTATCCTTGCGCAGTTTCAGAGTCCCATCCCGGTTAATCCCGGCACGGTCAGTCTCCTCACACCCGTTACGCAAGCCCTCAACGCACTCGTTGACCCAACCAGCAACATCTTCCTCGGTGTACCGCAGCCACTCCTCGACAAACTAGCGCTGTTTGCTCTCGTTCTCGGTGCACTCACCTGGACGTACGACTACCTGACCGGCAATCACATCTTCAGCGCAGAGACCTTCTGGTGTGTGCTCATCCGGTATCTCATCGCCTACAACCTGCTCCGTTATTACAACGCTCCGCTGCCGTTGGTCGGCTATAGCTTCCACCAACTTTTCACGGAGGAGGCGCGGTGGATGGCAGCGCAGATCGATGTCAAGGTTCTCGATCTCTTTCTAGCCAATATCCAAAGGGTTTGGGCCGGTATGGAAAAGCCGCATGTATGGGACGTACCCGCCACGGCCATTTACGTCTGGATCGGCATGGATATGGCCGCCATCGAGTGCGCTCTCTTCGTTATCACCGCGTTCAGCTTCTGGGCGATCGGAGTAGGGCTCATCCTCGGACCGTTCTTTATCGTCGCGTATCTGTTCCGTGCGACAAGCCATTTCTTTTGGGCTTGGGTCAACTACATGGTCAAATACAGCCTCTACCGCGTTGTGGCTTCCGCCATTGTCGCCGTCTTCTCCAACGTCATTCTCAATTTCATTAACGTCACTGTCCATGGGGATTACAGTCTCGGTCACTGGTGGGCCATCGCTCTCTCCTGGACGGCTCTCATCGTCGCCGGCCTCTTCGCTTGCCTGAAAGTCGGCCAGCTAGTCAACGATCTAACCGCCGGCAGCGCCTTCGCCGGCGCCTCGGGTGGCATACCCATTCCCTTCCTCCGGAGGTTTATCTAATCATGGCTACTTCCTACCCGGCGTCTGACCTAAACAACGCCGAGTTTTCGGTCCGAAAGGCAGTTCAGTTCGGCCGGCTGGCCGCGGAAAACAGGGCTCTCTTCGCCATCATCGGAATTCTCGTCGTCGCCCTTGCCGCTCTCGCCTACGAGGTCCTCGAAAACACACGTGCGATCGCCGGCTTCAGGCCTACCGTCATTCGCATTGATGACCTTGGCAAGGCACAGGCTATCTATCTCTCGGATTCCGTCTACAAGCCCCAGACCCCCGAGGTGAAGCACTTCCTCAGCGACTTCGTAACGAAGTTCTACACGCACAAGAAGGAACGGCTCACGGACTATTATCTGAGCAAGTATTACCTGAGCCAGCAGCTCGGCCTTGAGTCCTATCGGGAAGATCAGCAGACCCAATGGGTCAAGAAACTTCTCGCTGGCCAGATTGAACAGACCAATGCGCAAGTTCGGAAGGTTTCCATCACAAACCTCACCTCAGCCCCATACGAGGCGCTCGTTGACTTCGAGCAAGTCGTCTACAACAACAGTTCCACCGCGGAATTGCGGCGCGAGGATCTGACCGTCACCATCCGATTTACTTTCGCGGATCGTATCGATTCCCGCATGATCCAATACAACCCGCTCGGTCTCACCATCGTGGACTTCCACGCCGATCAGGCTTTCCATTAAAAACCCGAAAGGAGTTACCCATGCCGTTGATTCAACCCGAAAAGAAAATCACCAACGAACAGTTAAACGTCACATTGCCGGCTGAAGCGCTCCAAGAGCTTCGTGCCTACGCCAAGTTCCTAAACGACTCAAGCGTCTCCTACGTGCTGACCCAACTCATCGGCACTCTCGCGCGAGATAGGGACTTCCACCGATGGAAGACCCTTGAGCACACTGAGATCCATTCTCTGATCTCGCCGCGAACCAAGGCGAAATTACCAAGCTCGCCAGTAATTTCGCCTACTAATTCAGCTACTACTGAGACCGCTCCTGAGGAGGCGTCGGCTTAAGATGGCTACCTTTTGGGAACGTGCACAGAACCTCGTTGATGACCATCAAGACCGCCAGGCGCTATCCAACTCGGTCACCCAGAAATCACAGGCTCTCTACGCTACGAGAGATGCGCTTCTCGCAACGGCGTTAGAGGTCCACCAAACCTACCGCGATGAACTGGCCCTTACCTCCGATCCAGACGTCAAGAAGACCATTCATACGACCTATGCTGCGCGTATTGCCGGTATCAACGACGCCTTCACCGTTCTACGCCAATCCGAGCCTGGAATTACAACGCAGATCAACGTTCAAGAGTACCGGCAAAACGCCGAGCGCCAGGCCGAACTACAGGCCCGCCTTCGCGCCTATGAGCAAGCCGTTCCAAAACCAGCTAACGAGCATTCTCGAAGCCTAGCTCCCCACGGTTTCTCGTACTGAGATTTGCAGCTGGTATGAAAACTAGTAATTCGCAGTTTTCGGTGTTCTCGACTGCCGTTTCCTGTCCTGCCACTTTCGCCGCTGCGCGGCTATGGTTTCAGGTGACACTAGACCCCTTAGCAGGGTACACCGGGGTGTTTCCTCTTTCTGTGCGGTTTGGGACCGTTCACACATCGGGATGTTTCTGACCGTGCCTCGCGTCCTGACCGTCACCGCTAATACGAACCTTCGCGCCGTCGACCATGAGGCTCTCCGAGAAAAGGCCGCTTCGCATGGTATGAATGTCAGCCAGTATTTGCGCTTCCTAGTCGTAGAAGACCTCGCCGCGAAGGCCTCGAACCTGCTGCAAACGGTCGAAGCGGAACACACGCGCTTAGTCATTCTTGCCGCCCAGCGCGGTCAAGAACTGACGCCGCTATTGCTTCGCAGCCTTCGAGACGAGGCCGTGGTCCGGGCTCCCGCGCTGCTTGAAAATACGCTGCGCTTACTGAAGCAGCAACATCTCGAGGTCGTCGCCTGAATGCCGTCTAACTTTCCAACTCGCGCTCCCATCGGCCTCATATCCGGAGGCCTTTTGGGCGTTCTCTCGCTCGTTCCAATCGTTGCCGCTTGGCATTTCTGCCAACTTCCCGTGCAGAAATTCTACTTCGGTCGGTATGTCGCAAGCTATCTTTCGCAAACGCCAATCGGCACCATTGCCGTCTTCCTGAAGCACTTTCAGCGCCGCGAGTATTACGTGCTCATGCAGAACGGCCATGCGTTGTCAGCCGCGGGTCCAGAGACCGGGTCTGGCATCTCTGTCCAGATCCTGCATACGAACACGCCTCGCGATTTCCACACCTGGTTGCGTGGGCGTGTTTACGATGGCCGCGAACTGCCTCAATTATTGGCAACGCCTCTTACCGCCTGGTGCGTTGGAGGCATGCTCATCTTGGGCCTCGGGGCCGCTCTCGATTTCTTCCGACGCAAACGCGCTCGCGAAGGAATCCAGCTCCGGGGCGGTACCCTCATGACGGTCGAGCAATTCAACCGTGCCACCCGGGGAGATGGTTTCGCACTGTATGTCAGGAAAAAGCGGCTTCGCATTCGCCGTCGTGACGAAACGAAACACTTTCTGGCTGTTGGCGACACCGGTGTGGGGAAGACCCAGTTCATCAAGCAGTTACTCTATTACGCACAGTTTTGCGGCGATTCGTGCGTGGTCCTTGACTCGAAACTCGAGTTCATTCCGGAGTTCTACAGCCCCGAGCGTGGCGACAAAATACTCTCCCCAAAAGATCAGCGGTGCGTGCACTGGGACATTGGCAACGAAGTCACCGACGAAGCCGACGCGATCTCCGTAACACGCGCGCTGTACCCGTCCCATCCGAACAATCCACACGCGCAGTTCTTCGACGACCAGGCCTGCAAGATCGCCGCTTTCCTGCTCACGCACACGCATCCGCAGCCGAGTTGCGCGGAGTACGCGTACTGGCTAGCCAACCCGAGAGAGATTTACAAACGCGTCCGCGGGACCGAGCACGAGCACACGCTGGATAAAAATGCTCCGCCCCAGAAGGCTGGCATCCTGGGCACGCTGAACCAGGTGGGCTATGCCCTTCGAATGATGCCCGATGACCATATCCGGGACCGGTTCACCATCCGCGAATGGGCCTCGAATCGCGATGGCTGGCTGTTTCTTCCGAACACGGCGGAGACTCGCGAAGCGCTTCGGCCGCTCCAGAGCGCCTGGGCGGATATGGCGATGCTGCGCGTTATGTCAAGTCAGAAGCCAGGCCGCCGGGTGTGGATCGTTCTTGACGAACTGGACTCGCTCAACACCCTTCCTAAACTCACCGAAGGGATGACGATGATGCGATCGAGCGGACACGTTCTTGTGCTGGGAATGCAGAATACATCACAGCTCGAAGATCGCTACGGCCGTCAGGCTAACACGATTTTCTCGCAAGCCGGCACAAAGATGATCCTAGCCGTAAGCGAAGCGAACACCGCCAAATCGCTGCAGGATTTGTTCGGCGAAGTCGAGATCCGGCGCTATCGCGAGAGTCGGACTGGTTCGTTCTTCGGGAAGCACGATCGCAACAATTTCAGCGGCCCGGAGGACATCCGGAAACCGCTATTGCTTGCTTCCGAGATTCAAGGACTTCCGGATCTCACGGGCTACTTCTGCCAGCGCCCGTGCGAAGGCGAGACAGGCCTCCATGTGGTTAAAGTCTGTCTCCCATACCAGTCTTTTATTAGCCGCCATCCGGCGCTAATCGAACGCACGATCCCGCCCTGGGAACGTGCCCCTATTCAAGAGGAAACTGACGAAGATTTCAGAGTTGCAGCCAATAGGGAGATCCCGCGCAAACCCATCTTCCCGGTGACTCAATAGCGTGCTCACGATCTCAAAGCTGGGTATGGATACCGCGCGGAACTATTTCTCCGAAGAGTTCGCGAATGCGAGTAATTCCTACCTTTCGACTGGAGGCACAACGCCTGGCCGATGGTGTGGCGAATTGGCCCGACAGCTTGGCGTCTCCGGCGCCGTGACCGAAGAATCGTACATGCGCCTCATCGATGGCAAGGATCCGGCTACGGGAGAGCAATGGATTCGACACCGGGATACTGCGCTAACACGCCAGGGCAAAGAGGCTGCTCACATTCCCGCCTGGGACCTCAATATGAGCGCTCCCAAGTCGTTCTCGCTGGCTGCGCTGGTCGGCGGCGACGACCGCCTGCTTGATGCGATGAGAGCTGCCAATGAAAAGGCTATGCGTGTCATGGAAGGATATGTTCAAGCACGTGGTGGGGGAAGCCGTCCGCCCATTAACACCGGTCAATGGATCATCGCCACGTTCCAGCACGATACCTCGCGGCCCGTCGCCGGCTACCCTGCGCCGCAGGTTCATTTCCACAATGTGCTGATGAATGTGCAACGCGACTTCACAGGACAATTCCGCGCCCTTCAATCCGCGGAGCTCTATAAGGCGAAATCATTAGGAACTGCTGTCTTCCGCTCCGAGTTGCAGCGTGCTGCAGCCCAGCTCGGGTACCAAACCCGCGTCGATCCCGTCACGAAAGCACCCGAGATCAAGGGCTTCAGTCAGGAGTATTTACAAGCGGAATCGCTACGCAGGCAAGAGATCCTGGAGCGTCTCGAGAAGCTTGGAATGTCGGGCGGCCGAGCGGCTCAGATCGCGGCTCTCTCCAGCCGCGAAGAGAAGTTGGACTTGACCCCTGACGAGCTCCGCACGATCCACCGGGCGCACGGCGAGATCTATGGAAGCCAGGCGCAGAAAGCCTATGCGGAAGCCTTGGAGCGTGGACCCGTGTCACTCAAGCAATATACATCTCCCGAGGCTGCAGTCGAGTTCGCGGAACGGCGTCTCTCAGAACGTCAGGCTGTCTTTGAGCATTTCGAAGTCGTGCGTGATGCGCTCCGCTATGCCCGCGGTTCAGTGGATGTGGCCGCTGTCGAATCGGAAGTCTCTCGGCATCTGAAAGACCAGCGGCTCCTACAAGTCCAGCATTACCGGAATCACGCATCTGGCGCCCGCTACACCACGCCCGAAATGGTTCGCATGGAGCGGGAGGTCATCGCATACGTTGCCGCCGGACGTGGTTCGGTCGAGCCCATCTGTAAAAATGCAGATGTCTCTCAGCACCCACAACTGGCCGACAATCCTCAGCGGCAGGAGGTTATCCGCCGTATCCTCTCGACGATCGATCGGGTTGTCGCCCTCAACGGTGTCGCGGGCTCTGCTAAGTCGACAAGCGCAGGTATTATCCGCGAAATCGCGGAGGCGGAAGGTTACCGGGTCAAAGGCTTAGCACCTACTGGGAAAGCTCGGGATGCTCTGATCGAAAAGGGAATCGACGCGGAAACACTCCAAATGCACCTTCTGCGGACGGCGAGTCGAGATCGGAAGCAAGCACCCGCCCTCTACATTCTGGATGAGGCAACCTTGGCCTCGACCTCTAAGCTTCTAGCGTTTCTCGATACGCTCAGCCCGCGCGATCACGTGCTTTTGATCGGCGACGATGACCCGAACCCACGCAAAGTGGGCCAGCATCTAAGCATCGAAGCCGGCCGCATCTTCCAGGAACTCCAGGAAGCCGGCATGAAGACCGCGCATCTGAACAAGATTTACCGCCAGAAGGACGAAGCCTTGAAGGAAGTCGTTCTGCTATTCCGCCATGGTGAGACGGAGAAGGCCATCGAGCGACTGCAGGCCCAGAAACGCATTCAGGAGTTCGGAAACCGAAAGCAGCGCTTCGCGGCCATCGCTCGGGCTTACGCGGACCACGCTCAAGGGACGCTGGTCGTCTCTCCGGATAACCAATCGCGCGAAGAACTCAATGCCGTGATCCGGGAAACCATGCGCCAGCGCGGCCTCGTGAAGAACACCACTTACGATTTCGTTACCCTTCTTCCTCGTGATACAACCGCCGCTGATCGCATGCTGGCGGACTCCTACCAGCCTGGTGATACGCTGCGGTTCCTGCGGAGGGATGCCGGGCTTGACATTGCCGCGAACTCCTATGCTCAAGTGATCGATGCAGACACTAACCTGAACACAATCACAGTCCGAACCGAGGACGGCCGCACGCTTACCTATAATCCCACTCAGGCACCGGCTGTATCGATCTTCGCCTCGAAAATTCAATCCCTGTCGGAAGGCGAGCGGCTGCAGTTCACCGCGAATTCTAAGAAGCACGGATTCACTACGCGCGATGTGGGCACGATCAAATCGCTGGACGCAAACGGGAATATTGAGGTCGCTCTGGATAAGGGCCGCACGGTTCGATGGAATCTGCGAGACAACCGGCACGTGGACTATGCCTATGTGATGACCAGCTATTCCGCCCAGGGGACGACGGTGGATCGGGTTTTGATGCATGTGGACGCTTCCGACTATCGCCTCACCGGCCTCATTGATAAAACCATGGCATATGTCGCTGCTTCACGCCCGCAGTACGATTTGCAGTTATTCACCGACGATGCCTCGCGCCTTTCTGCTTCGCTCAGCCAACTGAATGAGCGGGCGGTCGCTTTAGATCCGGCCGAGCTTCGCGGCTATCGACCGCAACGTCAGGAGATAGCTTCCCCGGCGATGGCTGTCTGATTGACTGTTTATGCCAACACCTACTCTCGATCTCATCCTTCCGCACCTGCCTCACCCGTTACAAGAAGCCATTCTTTCCGATCGCTACTCGGAAATTTGTGTCTGCGAAAACGGGTTGGTGTTTGCCGAAGTAGCGGGCCGCAATTCGATGGAGCAACTCTCTGTTGGCATCCCAACCCAGGACCAGCTCCGCAAAGCCGTCAACGCCATTGCGCGCTTGATCTCGCGCCGCGAAGCAAACGACCAAAACCCGATTCTCGAAGCTCGACTTCCGGACGGTTCCCGCGTCGCGGCAATGATGCCCCCTATCGTCGAGGGAATCACTTTGACCGTGCGCAAGTTTCGCCCGCACTGGTTCACGCTCGACGAGCTGGTTGAAAACGATACGATGCCGGCAGCCGCGGCCCACCTTCTACAGCTCGCTCTCGGGAAGCGCTCCAACATACTGATCAGTGGCGCCACAGGATCGGGTAAAACAACCATCGTGAAAGCGCTCCTCGATCTCATTCCGGAAGATCAGCGAGTCATTTTAATCGAGGACACTGCCGAGATCCCCCTTGACCGGCCCAACCGCGCACGCTTTGAGGCACACCCTCCCGGCGTAACGATTCGCGATCTTGTCAAAGCCGCTCTGCGCCATCGGCCCGATCGCCTCATCGTCGGCGAAGTCCGCGATGGGGCCGCTTACGATCTCCTCCAGACCCTTAATACTGGGCAACTCGGCTCGCTCTCCACGCTGCACGCGAGCTCGGCGCACAACGCTCTCAATCGTCTGGCGCGCCTGGCTCTGCAGGCGAACGTCGGGTTGCCTTTTCAAGCCCTCCAAAACGAAATCGGCGATGAAATCCATTACGTGCTCCATGTCGAGCGCAACGGCGGTCGCCGGTGCGTTTCTCAACTACTTCGAGTACTGGAATTTGCCAATGGCTATTGGCGGACCTCGGACTGTTTGAAAACGCAAGGCGGCATCGGCAACTCATAACACTGGATCCCTTCGCAACCCAAAGAGTTGACGCGAGGTGGCGGGGCAATCAGCAGATTCGCCCACGTTAGCGCATGCAATCAGCAGGAGCCCGACCATCCCATCAAGGTCCAAAGCGGGGTTTTTCTGGACCCGTGGCATCGGCAACGCCCCGCCGTCCGCATCACATAAAATAGGTGTATAGACGTTTATACACCGAGTGAATAAGGAAAGCTAAATGCAAGAACAAGCTGTCCGCTGGAATATCAAGGTCTCAAGGGAAACTGACCTCTCCCTACGCACTCTCTTGGGTGCCCAGGGTATGAAAAAGGGGGACCTCTCCAAATTCATCGAAGAAGCCGTCCGCTGGCGTGTGTTTCATCGCACCGTTCAGGACATCAAAGCCCAGAATGCTAAGGCCAACCCGGAGGAGTTGCAACAAATCATCGACGAAGCTGTCCGCGAGGTCCGCACGAAACGCCGCACCAAGAAGAAGGGCTGATAGGGCCTATGCGGGTGGTGCTCGATACCAATGTCCTGATCTCCGCTTTGATCTCCTCGGCAGGCAACCCCGCGATCATCTATAAAGCTTGGGAAGACGGTAGATTCACTCTCCTGAGCTGCGCGGAACATCTCGACGAGTTGCGAGCCACGCTGCAAAAGCCGAGAGTCGCTGCTCTTATTAGGCCTTATACTGCAGGCCGCGTGGTGAACCAAATTAAAAGACTCGCCGAGGGCGTCAGCCCGCTGCCCCGCGTGAAGCGGTCGCCCGATCCCAATGATGATTTTCTGCTGGCCATGTCTGAAGCGGGTAAGGCAGATTATCTCGTGACGGGCGACAAGAGCGGGCTACTCTCTCTTCATCGCCACAAAGCCACGCGGATCATTTCCGCCGCTGGCTTCGCCGCGTTGTTCGCATAAATTAAGCCAATCTCCGACATGCTGTCGCCGCCGTAGGGATGATCGGCGGGCTCGGGCCTGAATCCAGCATTGACTACTATCGCTCAGTTGTGGTTCTCGCAAATTAAAAATGTAGGGGGGAAGAGTCTGACGACAGATTAGGTCGGTTTGCGGAGCCACTGCAAAAAATGCCGCTGCATGGCACACACGCACGCATGTGGACGGAGTTGGTCAAAAGTTCGAGAAACCATGCGATAGCGTTTGGACAGCCGTATTGCTCTTCAGGCAGCCCGGCGCTGGTAACGATGATGAAGACCACCGACCTGCGGGATCGAAAGAATTGGGCCGGCCTCGGGCCTTTGTACATCGCGCGGTTCAGGACAGTCTTTCTGGAGAGCTAAATGGGTGCGTGTCCCGCGATAGTAATCAACATAAGCTCGCAGATGAAGCAGCAAGCTGCGTTCGTGAACACGATCAAGTGATCCAAGCACTCCCGGCGAATGCTGCCAATCACGCGCTCAATATGTCCTCGCTGCCAAGGCGAACGCGGCGCCGACAGCACTTGCTCGATTGCCGTCGCCTTCACCTGTTTGACGAACTCATCGCCGAAGATGCGATCACGATCACGCAGTAAATAGCGCGGTGCACTTTCCCACGGAAAGGCTTCGCGGAGCTGATGAGCAGTCCACTCAGCTGTCGGATGTGCGGTCACTGCGAAGTGGATAATGCGACCCCGCTCGTGCGCTAGAACCAGGAATACGTACAAGATCTGAAAACGAATGGTCGGCACAGTGAAGAAGTCCACGGAAACAAGGCTGTGGACGTGGTTTTCCAGGAACGTTCGCCAGCTTTGTGAGAGTGGTTTTCGGCTGCGCAGCAGATACTTGCTCACGCTGGTCTCGCCGATGTCGATGCCGAGCTTGAGTAGTTCACCGTGAATGCGAGGTGCGCCCCATCCTGGATTCTCGCGGCTCATGCGCCGGATCAGCGCGCGAATGTCTGCGGAGACCGCCGGCCGTCCGGGCTTGCCTCGTCGGACTTTCCAGGTCCAGAACATCCGGAATCCTCTACGATGCCAAGCAATAACCATCTCGGGCTTCACGATTCGCAAGGCTGAGCGCCACTCCGCCCACACGCGGGAAAGCCCAATCCAGAACAGACGATCCGCATTGTTCAATGACGGGCGTTTCTTTGCCGAGCGTTGCAGAATTCCGATCTGATGGCGCAGCGCAACGTTTTCCAGCTGCAGAGCCGCGCGGCTCTTGATCGCAGACAAGACCACGGCCGCCATCATCGAGATCCAATCGCATGTCGAACGAAGCACCTTATGGAATGTAGGCAACCCTCATCATCTCAACCTGTTCGACATTTACGAGAACCACAAACGGAAGCAGATGCGAACACAGGCAAGTGAAGTCAACTCGAAAAAGAAGATATTGTGCGGAATCCTACGCCGACGCACGGTTTGGGGATGAGCTTGAAAGTGGGTTCTCGCAGGCAGGAGCCCGCTGGGCCGAGTTGTGTCAAAAATAAGTTGGTTTGCGATAGAGGAGCTGATCCAAGGTTTGTTATTATTCTGAGGATTTTCCGCTATTACACTCCTAGAACCATAGGCACTTTGGTCGCAAGTTGATGGAGATTACGTTGGAGCAACAAACACGTCTCAAGGACAAAGTGGCGATTGTGACTGGAGGTGGGGCTGGTATCGGAGAAGCCATCGCCAAGCGCTATGCGCAAGAAGGTGCCCGAGTCGTTGTGGCAGAAATTAACTCTGCTCGCGGACAACTCACAGTGGATGCGATCCACAGGCTCGGTGGTCATGCTATTTTCACCCAGACGGATGTTTCATCGGAAGCGCAAGTAAGAGCAATGGTGGAAACCGCGCTGAAGGCCTTTGACCGAATCGACATCCTCGTGAATAACGCAGCTGTCCTTATCTCGTACGGTCAGGTTCGAGCTCACGAAATGTCAGACGAAGAATGGGAAAGAACCATCAACGTCAACCTAAAGGGCTCTTGGTTGTGTTCAAAATACGTGATTCCGTCCATGCTGTCGCAAAAATGTGGCAGCATCCTTTTTGTTGCATCCCGTACGGGCCTTAGAGGCTTCGCCGGTTTCGCGGCATACAGCGCGAGCAAGGGAGGGGGCTTGGCGCTAATGCGATCGATGGCGGCCGACTATGCTCCTGATGGAATCAGAGTCAATGCCATTGTTCCCGGCACTATGGATACCCCGATGAATGCGCAGGAATTATCCGAACCTGGGGCTCGCGACAAATATATCTTCAGAATTCCGGCACGTAGGCTCGGGGTCGCCAGTGACATCGCAGGCATGGCCACATTGCTTGCGACGGAGGACGCGAGCTTTTGCGTGGGGGGATTGTACTTCGTAGATGGTGGTGCCGATCTTGGGTAGTTCCGCCAGTGACACTAACGTACAGTCAGCTGTCTTTTCGCGGTTACAAAGGCGAGGACTAATTGGAGCAGAAAAAGTTATCAAGCGCTTCGCTATAAGACATTCCGCGTACTTACTCAAGAGCCCGACTAGCCCACACTCCTCCGGTGTGCGCAAACGCGGTACATTGGGAACTTTTACGGTGCTGTTACTGAGCGTAATGTTTTTCGCGACGGATTTCTGCACCTTTGGCCAGGCTCAGGAGTCAGGTGGAAAAGCACTCACTCCGCAGCGTGCCCGAATCGCAACTGGTCCTCTACGCGCGGACGCTTTTAACGGCCGCTACTTCACGGACAGCTCCGGAAAAGCGATCTACCTCACGGGCTCGCATACGTGGTCGAACCTCATGGACAGAGGGACGTTACACCCCCCGATCGTGTCGTTCGACTACGCTACGTACATAAATTGGATGGTGGATCACAACTTTGACTTCATGCGGCTGTGGACAGCGGAGTTGACGGATTCAGCCAATACCGATGACATATATGAAAATACCGTAGCGCTGCCATGGAAGTGGCTGAGAACAGGCCCTGGTTACGCTAACGATGGCGGCCTAAAATTCGACTTGACCAAGCTTGACCAGACATATTTTGACCGAATGCGGGCGAGGATTATCACTGCCGGTCAAAATGGGATCTACGTATCCGTGATGCTTTTCAACGGTTATGAGCTTCAGTTTGAGACCAACCCCATTGATGGCGACCCCTATCGCGATTCAAACAATATTAATCATGTAAGTTGTCCAGGCAACTGTCCCACCAATGCGGCATTGATGTCTGATGAAGTGTGGAAGATCGAGACGGATTACATACGAAAAATAGTTGACACCGTAAACGATCTTGATAACGTACTTTATGAAGTGTCGAACGAATCAGGTAGTCCTTTTTCGGACTCTTGGCAGGCAAGCGTCATCAGCTTCGTAAAGCAATATGAATCAACCAAGCCTAAGCAGCATCCAGTCGGGATGACTTTCCAATGGAGGGGCGGCTCTGATTTGACTCTCTATCACAGCGCCGCCGATTGGATTTCTGCAGGAAGCCACGTACCGCCTTCGGATGGTACGAAGGTGATCATTAACGATACCGACCACGCATACGCTCAGGATGAGCTGAAACGAGACGGCGCTATGGGTCAACGGGCGTGGGTTTGGGAGAACTTTACTTCCGGCAACAACGTGGCCTTCATGGACCCTTACTTAGTGGCGTGGACCGGAAGAATGCTCCTGAGGGGATGACAGCCGACCCACACATCGGTGTCAAGCCCGATAAATTTTACGATCCTATCCGCAACGCAATGGGAATGACGTTGACTTACGCAAATCGCATGAATCTCGCCGCCATGACTCCGCAGCGGAGGCTGTGTAGCACCCATTTCTGCCTCGCGAATCGCGGCACAGAATATCTGGTGTACCAACCTTACGCTGGGAACTTCAGTGTGAACCTTGCGCGAGGCACATATCGCTACGAGTGGCTGAATCCATCGACGAATCTGATTATCTCCTCTGGCAGTATTTCAGTTCCGGAGGGGAATCACACCTTTAGTCCAGCGTACAGCGGTGATGCTCTTTTGTATCTGAAGATCGCCCGGTAAGTGGCTTTCGGCGCGCTTACGTCTGTTCTATAAGAGTTTCGGTTTCGAGCTGAGCGGGCCCTCGGCTCGAAACCCATCCTGCAATCGCAGCCACCGCTATTGCGATCGTAACCGCCAGCATAGGAATCGTGAAATCGCCGGCAGAATTGGTTATCCGCCCCACCGCCCACATCGCCAAAGCGTCAAACAAAGAACCGAACGCACTCAACGTCCCAGCGGCGCTTGAGACGTGCGTGGGGGAAACTTCCTGAGCCATCGTTAAGTACATCGAGCTCCAGGTACCGAGGCCCATGTTCACAGCTATCAAAACGGCTACCGCGGTTCGTGGTGTCGCCACAAATGGAACAAATGCGCATCCGGTTACCATGACGGTCGCCAATACAAACACGATGCGTCGCGCCTTGTTAACTGAATAGCGCCTTGCAAGCCATAGTGTGCAAGCACCACCACTAATATTTCCGATGTCGAGCGCGAAATAGATTGCTGTCAGCATGCCGCCGAGCTTAGCGCCAGGGACGAGATGTCGAGCCTGTACGAGATACGTGGGCATCCAGTTCATTGTGAAATAAAAACACGGGTTCACGGTTATGGCTACAACGAAGACCCCGTTTGGCCCGAAAACTCAATCTGCGTAAATCGGCGTAGGTTGTGGGCGGGTTTAGGACCGTTGCGATAATGAGCGAACCAGATGCCGAGAGTTCTTGATCCAATCCAGTTCGTGATGATTGCGCTGGCTGGTTGGATGAATCAACGTCAGCTGCAGATGATCGAGTATCTGCGCGAGGAGAATCGGGTGCTGCGCGAGCAACTCGGAAACCGACGCGTGCGATTCAACGACGACCAGCGACGTCGATTGGCAACCAAGGCGAAAGGCTTGGGGCGGAGACGTCTGGCGGAAGTCGCCACGCTTGTTACACCGGACACCTTGTTGGCGTGGCATCGAAAGCTCATAGCTCAGAAATATGATGGCAGCGAGCGACGCAGACCTGGGCGACCGCGCACGCGGCCAGAGCTGGAAGCTCTCGTGGTTCGCATGGCGGAAGAGAATCGGGGTTGGGGCTATCGGCGGATTCAGGGTGCCTTATCCAATCTGAAGCACAAATTAGCGCGGAGCACCATTGCGGCCATTCTGGAACGGCACGGGATCGAGCCGGCACCAGAGCGGAATCGTAAGACGACCTGGAAGGAGTTTCTCGCCTGGCATTGGGAGTTGATTGTGGCTGCCGATTTCTTCACCGTCGAAGTATGGACCCGGAGAGGGCTGCAGCGCTTCCTGGTCCTCTTCTTCATTGACTTGTCGACGCGCAAGGTGGAGCTTGGCGGCATAGCGTCCACAGCCAATGGTTTATGGATGAGTCAAATCGGCAGGAATGTGACGGATGCGGTCGACGGAATTCTCACTGGCAAGCGCTACTTGATTCATGATCGAGACCCACTGTTTACGGCAGAGTTTCTGAGCATGCTGGCAGACGTGGGAGTACAGTCTGTGAAGCTACCGCCACGGTCGCCGAATCTGAATGCAGTCGCCGAGAGGTTTGTAAGGAGTATGAAAGAGTCCTGTCTGGACCGTCTGATCCTATTTGGCGGGGCAGGTCTAAGAAAAGCCGTTCAAAATTTCATCCTGCACTATCAGGCCGAACGAAACCACCAAGGCAAAGGCAACCAGCTACTGTTTCCTCGAGCCGCGGAATTCCCGGAGCAGGGGATGGTTCGCTGTCAGGAGCGATTGGGTGGGCTGCTCAAGTACTATCACCGAAAAGCGGCATGAGGATTGCGCGGCAGCCGATCCAAGGGCCGAGTGTCTACTTGGCGGGACTGCTCTGCGTTGGGTTGGCGGTTGTGAAGCTGACAGCCGAAGGGCACTGGTCTTGGTGGCGGGTTCTACTTCCGTTATGGGTGGTCTTGGGCCACAACGCCCTGTATATATCCGTGGGCTTCATCTGGCTCGCTTTCGTCGATCACGGTGAGGAGGAAGAAAGCCTCACGATCCGCCCGAACCCTCCGCAAAGCTACCTATACGCGGGAATGTTCTGTTTCCTCCTGTTCACCGATAACTTAGTCGGACGGATGGAGGTGCCCGATCAGCGCATATGGTTTTGGCTAAGATCGGGGCCCTGGCAACTGCTCTTGGTTTTTGGCATTCTCAGTGTGGTGTGCCAGCTTCTGTTCTGGTCTGAGGCTGTCTGTCCAAGCCATCACATCACCCGAAGAGAGTAGTGGCGGACTGAAATTGAATTCTGTCCCGGTCGAAAACTGCCTAAAGCCTTATGGATTCGACGAGCTCTGAACCAACAATATAACCAGCTCCAGTTTTCGGATACTACGCCCGGTGTGATCCGCAATATGTGTCGTGGAGCTCATGCGGCTTCTTCCGAACAATGCACATGATTCGCAAAGGCCAGGTTCGGTGATTATCAAAGGGCGATATCCCCGCACAAGTCCGGCTCATCAAAGTCATCTTTGGTCGCCGCTGCTTAGCTACACGCAAAGTCCGCAAGCGCTTCGCTGTCCCGTCGCTATTTGCAACACATCCCAAAATCCTACCCCGCAACGGGATATGGCCCGTGTTTCAACAACCGATCCGTTGGCGGGGCTTTCTTACTGCGTGATGAGCGCGAGTTTGCCGAGGTAGTGATCCTCGAGCGCGCGTTGGGCATCGGCCGCCTGATCCAAATTAAATGTCCGCGCTACATGGACTTCAAACGGGCCGGCTTCGATAAGGCGGTTGAGCTTCTCGAACGGCGGCGGCGCGTACTCGCCGTTGTAGTTTTGGATTTTTATTCCGGCACGTTCTTTGGGGATGGGCTCGACGCCGTTGGGATAGGCGGCACGTCCGCCTTGGCGCAACGTCGATAAGGCTTTTTCGGCCGCTTCTCCGCCGGCGGTTAAGAGGACGGCATCGAGCCCCTGGGGAGCGAACTGCCGCGCTGCGGCGGCGATATCATCCTTCTTTCCATCCACAACCTTGTCCGCGCCAAGACTTCGTACAAAGGCGACACCGTCATCGCCTGAGGCCACGGCAAGTACGCGCGCGCCCATGCGCTTGGCGAATTGAACGGCCAAGTGGCCAATGCCGCCGCTCGCACCAAAGATGAGCACCGACTCCCCATTTTTCAAGCCGAGCGTTGTATCCAGACCCGCAAGCGCGGTGATCGCGTCAACCGCCATAGCGGCGGCCTGCGGCATGCTCAGTTTTCCCGGGATGAGCGACACACTATTTTCTTTCACAACGGCATACTGCGAATAAAATCCGCCCTTCGGATTCAAAAAAGCGATTCCGTAGACGCGGTCCCCTTTTTTGAAATGCCGTACGTTGTCTCCCACAGCGTCGACAGTCCCAGCGCCATCCGACCCCAGCACGAGCGGGAACCGGGGCTTCACATTGAACTCTTTCGCAAATCCGCCTTCGCGTTCGAACGGATCCCAAACGCCCACCCCCGCGGCTTCCACACGAACCCCCACTTCATCAGTGCCGACACCCGGGATCGGAAGCTCGCGCGTTTTTAGTGTTTCAATCCCCCCAAATCGATCGATGGCCACAGCCTTCATCGTTTTATTCAATGTTTGATTCATAGCGAACCATCCTTGATTTACCCAATAAACAAGATCCTTGAAACAGGCAAACGGTTACGGACGTTTGCAGAGGACGTCGAGGACGGGGTCAGTGTTCACATTTCGCATTTTCAACTCATCTACGACGAGAGGGTACTCGGCAGGCAGCCCGAGGTGCCCTCCATTGTTCTGCGCTCACATTGCCCCGGCGACATGGGGATGTTGGTGCACTTGGAAGACGCCGGGTATGTCGAGCAATTTGGATCGGACGAAAGCTTCGAAGCGCTCGCAGCACAAATTGTCGCTGATTTCTCTTAAACTTTGATGCGGCGCGCGAGCGCTGCTGGATCGCGGAGATGAACGGGCGCCACGTTGGGCACGTTTTGCTGGTGCGAGACCCGCGGGAACCGGAAACGGCGAAGCTTCGGCTGCCGTATGTGGATCCTACCGCGCGCGGCATGCGGTTGGGCCGGAAGGTCGTAGCTGAGTGCGTTCGCTTCGCGCGGTCTGCCGGGTACAGCAAGATCACCCTGTGGACTCAGAGCATCTTAACCGCCGCGCACCGCATTTACCAGTCACTCGGCTTTCGCCTCGTGAGCGAAGAGCCACATCATAGTTTCGGCAAACATCTCACCGGACAGACATGGGAAATGGATCTGATCTGATCGATGGTAAGCCGCTTGTCTTTACGACTGTTTGCCGTGATCAACTGAACTTCTCTCGGATTCGCCACAATCACGTCGGGAACCAGCTCCCGTAGCAAACGGCTGAGCCAGGGCGAGTGTGTGCTCACTTTCAGAGCTACCCACGACGCATTTCCATACGCAGTTGACCAATGGTAAGCAAGGTCTATGCCCTCGAACCCAACCCAGGCATGATTCGGTTACCAGAAAAGCAGCGAGGCCAAATGGAACTGGCAATCGAATTTCTCGACCCGTCGAACGCATTCCTTTACAGCGTGCGGGCGTGGCTGAGACGTATCTGGTGCCCGCTCTACCACAGGAGATTTCAGGCAAGGATCTCTACGGCGCACGGTGTGGCGTGTTGCGCGGAACAGATTCGCGCCCACGCCCGAAGGCCAATTCCGCATGGTTCGTTATCAAGATACGCCGGAAGCCGCGACCGTTCTCCCTGTCGAAAGGCTGGCATTTGCATTCTTCACCGCTATCGACCATTTCGTCGCGGACGCGCTTGGAAACGATTCACGAGCGGCACTGCTCACTCAGCGGCGGACAAGATCAAGGGCCAAATCATCGTGCTTGGGCACTTTCGTCCGCGTCGAAGGGCACCGGAATCAAGACTGCAGTAAAGGTCACCGGCCATTACAGGCAGACCGGATCTTACATGGAGATCACTTTCATTTCAGATAACGTTCCCAGACTACGGTCACCGCTGCGCAGTCCCGGACCGTCTGCCGCGACAGCGCGCAGAGAATCCGGCGGTTATCCGGCTTGGCCGATGCCTTACACCGCAGCGATAGCGTGCTGGTGGCCCTTCACTCTGAATGACAGGACAATTAGGAAAATGCCGATGATCAGAGCGTAAAAGCCAATGATCCAGATCACGGCTAAAGCTCCGATAGCGGGACGAGCAAACAGGATGAGTCCAAAAACAATGGAGCAAATCCCCCCCAAGATCAGAGCCCATTCGTTCGGAATGACTTTTCTCAACTGAATTGCAGCAGCAATCTCAATGATGCCCCGCACAATGGCCCACGCCGCAATGATGAGCAGCAGCGTGAGCGCTGTCAAGCCTGGATAGAAGAAGGCGACGAGCCCCGCGACGATACCGAGCAAGCCAAAGAGCGCCAGAACCCACCACCGCGCGTGCATGCCGACAATAAGAGCGAAGACTCCATCCACCACAGCGTAGGCCCCAAACAGCGTCGTGAGAATGAGGATCGTCAGCCCCGGCCAAGCGAACGCTAACAGCCCGAAAACGATCGCAAGAATGCCGCGAACAAGCAATATCCACCAGCGCCGCCCAAGCACCGGAAACAAGATCAGATCCGCCACGATCCACCTCCCGCCACCGCGAGTCTATCAATATTGGAGTGCTGTGGAGTAATGTGTGGGCGCGCGGCTACTGTCGAGAAACGATGGCTCAACTTCCAAATGGCGCTTTCCGAAGGCGCTATCCGACTCGTCAATTCAAGGTGTTCGTTGAAACGGCCCGGAAGTATATCGCCCAGACTGAGAAAGATCCGCTCGGGCATCGCAAGGTCCTTAGCGCTGTTACCGATTGCCTCAAACGCACCAGGAAGCAGACTCCAGGCGACGTCCTCATGCCAGCGGATCGACTCGAGTGTCTAATGTTCGCGGGATATGACCCATATTTTGAAAGCGACGAGCCGGTTCTGTCTTCACCAGTCCATCTCCCGCATTCTTTGCTGGATGCGGCTGGCGTACGACGCAACGTGCCCGAGCCTTCGGTGCAAGGGGGACGGCAGTATTGCTGCAAGCTGTACAGCCTGCTCTCGCGTGAGATGCTGGGCGGGGAGATCGTAGTAATAGCGTGCAGCTGGTTCCGCACCGTAGATCCCCGGCCCCACTCGATTACGTTCAGATAGAGTCTGAGGATGCGGCGCTTCGAAAGAATGGCTTCGGTCAACGGAACAATCGAAAGCTCGATTCCTTTTCGGAGGATAGAACGGTGCGTTGTCAGGAATAGATTTCTTACCAATTGTTGAGTGATGGTCGATGCACCGCGTGCGCGGCCATTCTCCACGTCCTGCTCGATCGCGCTTCCAATCTCCTTCCAGTCGAAGCCATGATGCTGGAAGAACCGGGCATCCTCGGCAGCGATCACAGCATGTTGAAGGTGCGGTGAAATGCCGACGAGCGATACGAATGCATACCGCTTCTGGTACGGCGAGTGCTCAGTCCAGGATTGAACGCGGCGCTCGATCTGTACTGCCGTGAATGGTGGGTTCATCCACCGCAGAAGGATCAGAACGACTACTATGAACGTGTAAAAGGCTGAGATAGCGATAAGCGTCCAGCGAAGGAGGCGTCTGATAACGGGACGTTTCCAGATCGGCCGAGCCTTCTGGGCGCGCTTGGTCGCGAGTGCCACCTACCAGCATAGGCTCAGAGCGAGATTCGATTTTCCTGATGTTTACGAGCATGGAATTCAGGCTTGCAGGTGAGCCGGTTCTGTCTCGGCACTATGAATTTCGGTCCGCGGCTGGATGTCGGGCGCTCGGACGACCTGGGAAACGGCGGGCGCTAGAGGCGCGTGCGACGATTCCCGTCAGGTGTCGAATTAGTACCGCACGGGAAGTCTGTTCCTAGTTTCGCGAAAGTTGGCACGATTTGACACGACTCTCTGAAGGCAAGAAGTCAATCGTCGCACCCGTTGAATCCACGGCCCTGTATAAATAGGTCCAGCGCCCAGCGCCCCGTATATAGGTTTCATCCGTTCGCCAAGAACCGTTGGTCGGCTTCAGCTCTCGGCGAATTCGCTCATTCAATTCCGGCGCGTAACACTGCACCCATCTCCAAATCGTAGAAGGATCTATCGAGAGGTTCCGCTCGCACATTATCTCCGTCAAATCGCGATAACTGAGGGAATAGCGCAAGTACCAGCGAACACAGAGCACGATGATCTCATCCGTAAAATGTCGCCCACGGAACAGTGCTGCTCGCTTGCAAACCATCGAGCTTCACACTAACAGATCACCCGCGCCCATTTGCAACACAGCCCTCCACATGCTCACCTCGTCATAGGCTGATCTGAAGGCCGCGGTCGGCTTGTATGAGCACTTCAATTCGATTGTGGGGGACACATCGATACACGCCGCTCGAGCCGCCCAGTTCCCGAGAGGTCGGCAAACCGGTAGTTGGGCCAGATAGGCAACGGGAGGTCGGCTTCGATCCGCTGATGCGCCTCGCAACTGCCTTTAGCTGCATCGCGCTTAGCTGGAAGTTATGCTTCTGGAGGCAACGGGCTCTGCGAAGCTAAGCTCGTGTCCGTCCGGATCAGTGAGGTGAAAGAAACGCTCACCCCAGGGTGCATCTCTCGGCGACTGAGGCTCTAGTCCTTGTTCCGAGAATAACCGGTACTGTGCATCTACGCCATCGACCCGAAAAATGGCTCGGCCCCACCACCGATGTTCGTATTCCGAACTCGCTACCAAGTTCACGAAAGCTTCGCCGGCCTTCAGGCTGCTGAACGCGGCACAGTCGCCGCCATACAACAACTCGAATCCAAGCTTTTTGTAGAAGTCGATGGAACACGCCATGTCACGGACGGCGAATGTTACCGCACTGATGTGCTGGATTACCCTAGTCGTTTTCACAGCCACGAGTATGGCCGAGTATCGAGCATGTTTCAATTACCGGATCACGGGCACCGACCGGATTTGATGGGGGCCGGCAGGAAGAGGGAAGAGTCGCCGACTCTATGTCCTTATGGTTTCGCCGGTCGATTTCGCTGCCTCGAACGATTGCCGCCGATGTCCCCGAAGCCGAAGACTTGGGGACAAGATCCTAAAAGAAAAGCAATCAGTCGATTCTATTGTTCTGCGAAGTGCCAGGCGCACTAGGCACTTCCTGGGGTCGCCGATTCACCCGCAGCACCTCGAAGAGACTCCGCTCTCCATCCGGCTCAAATAAATCGATCGCATTCCACTTCCCCAGAATCGACGGAATCGAAACCTTCTCCAGCCGCACTGGAATCACAAAATCGCGCCGGATCCGATCGTTCGCAATCGCTCGCGCCAGCGCCAATTCCGCCAAAAAGAAGCCGCCGTCGTTCATTGCGTGCGAGAGGAATACAACCACACGACGGCATTTCAGCATCTCGCCGCGGATGCGCTCTTCCCAATCCTCTCCACCCCGCAGCCGCTCTCGGTCAATCCATACGTCCAGGCCCGCCTGCTTCATCCGCTCACAAATCGCAAACACCTGCTTCTCATCCGCCCACGAGTAACTCAGGAAGATCGTCCTCTTCAGTCTGAAAACAAACACCGCCAGTGCCAGCAAAGGCAAATCGATGCCTGCCACAATCGGCCACTTTGTCCAACCAAGTCTCTCTTGAACCGGTACCCCAGCCCTGCCCGTCAGTTCAACATTGAAAAAGTCCTCGCCGAGCCGCAGGTCCGTCAAAGTTAATGGCGGCGGCCCTGCAAACTCCCGTGATTGAATGACGCGCTTCATTCCGACTGGACGCGTCGCAAGTCTCTGGGGAAGCAAACGCTCAATTTCGAGCGACTCGATCTCGTTCTTCCCTGATTCGAAAGATGGCGACGACAGAGTGACATCGATCGATGATCTAGGGTCAGCTACGAAACTCATCTCAAGATCCTTTCCAATCACCTGTTGCCAGTGCCCGATCGACAGCAGATTCCGGCATCCGGGCCCATCCGCACCAGAGTCCGAATTCGCGCTCACCCGGACCGAAAGCGGTTCAGCGCTCTTGATATGAACCAGACGCGTAGCCGAGTGATCGAATACATCGTCACGAGTCGGAGGAATCACCTCAACAGACTTCGCACTCGCCACCACATCGTCCGGAAACTCGAGTCGAAACGTCACTAGGCACGGCGTACCTGCGGGCTCATGTTCCGAAGGACTGGGCGCGTAAATTAACAGACCTGAACTTTTCGGCGGATTCAGCACCGAAAGCAGCGCCCGGCTCTGCTCGGAAAGCCGCGCGCTCTGCATCGTCACCGTAAGCCGGTGATTATGGCGCCCGTTCGCGTTGTACGACAGAATCGGCTGCGCGTCCTTGCTCGGCTTTTCCTGAAACAGCAGCTCGTAGCCGGATCGGACCTGCAATTCACTAAGCTTCGAATCGCGCTGTATGTCCGTTCGCCACGTCGAACGCAGACCAAAGAACTCGATAAGAATGGCAGCAACAAGTATCGCGGGAAAGAACCAGGGGCGGCTCGGAATCGAGTACACGCTACTGTTTCAAAACCAGATCGGGCGAGTATGCCGATACCCAGTCCCCTCCCGTATTGTCGCTGCGCACGGTCATCCAGCCGCGCACGCGAAATTGTATCGGCCCGGTCTTTGCCTTTTTGGCATTCCACTGCTCGTTGATGCTCTCGCCTTCTGCCACGCGCCGGTCGATCTTCTTGTTATCGAACTCCTGCCCCTGCATCGTGTTGTCGACGAAGGCCACTTGAATAAATTCGGCCTTCATCTTGTCGAACATCGTGTGCGTATGGAAGCCGAAGTGCGTCTCAGGATCCGAAGCCGTCACGGCCTGCGGTCCGAACCGCAAATTGTCGATTGCTACCGAACCCACCGCCCTCCGTCCGCACCCAAAACCATAAATCCGGAGATAGCTCGGCGTCGGGTCTGTCGCGCTTGCCGTAGCATCAATCGAGAACGTAGCCGTTTTCAAAGAAGATCCGAACACATCGGGCAATCGCAGCAGCTGCAGCCGCCGCGTCGTTTGCAGGGGTACGGCCAGAACTGCTGTCGCAGGCGGGGCATCCTGTGTGACGACGGTGATCTGAACGTACGCGCCCGGTTCCGCCTCATAGTCCACTACCACCGGCCACCCCCCCTTTGCGAGTCCGGTAACACGAAAGTGACTCATGTCAATCCCCGCGGAAAACTGCGGGCCGTTATCGCTCAACTTCTTTACTGCGCTTTCTGATTGGCTCGGCGTCCATCTCGTAATCGGTACCGGGTCGAATAGGTCGCCCACCGGCCAGTACACCGGAACCACTATCGGATGCGGTCGCGTTCCACGCCCGTTTCCGTTGCCGCTGGGATTGTTGTATCTTCCAGTCCCGTCCGCGCCGGAGAGCTGCTTGCCCTTATTCGAAATGCCGCAGTTGTAGTAAGCGGCCAGCCGCGCATTGCTGCACGGGGACATTCCGGGCTTGTTGTCCGGCGGATGACCGTGCGCTTCCGGCGGAGGTGGTGGCAGCGGATTCATCGGCACGCGCTTGGCGGAAAACGTTGGCGGTGCTTGATAGATATTCGTCTTACGCTGATTTTGTGCCGGAGCAAATATCACACCCGAGCACAACAGCGCGGCAAGGAGACTGCGCATGCAGATTACCTCTAACTGCGACGGTGTTAACGCAAGTATACTGCCGTTTCCGGCACCTGCGCCAAATACTTTGCATTCCGCGAATTCCGCCTTTACGGACGGGCTAAATGGGGCTGCGTCCCCAAGCCGTTAACCAAAAAGTTCACGCGAAATCCGCTTTCCTAATATCAAGCGGTCGAGCGAACCCCGGGGGAGCATCTCCCGAGCCCCCAAAACAATTGATCCCATGGCCCGGGCGGCAAGCGGCTCACACGTCGCACGATCGCCACATCGTTTTAAGCTTCGCGGCTTCCACCAGCACGCGCTGGATATCCTTGTTGCGCTGCTTTTCCAGCATCAACGCAGATTTCAGCAATCTCTGCAGGATGACCTGCGTTCTGCGATGTTCGCAGAAATGCGGCTGCGGCGGCACAGGGAGCGCGCAGGATGTCGGCAGCTGCAACAGATAGCTGCGCATTTCCTGCCAAACACCCGCGAGCTGCCATGCGCAGCGCGATTCGCCAGAAATACAACTGCTGAGTGCGGCTGTGTCTGGTTTGTTGGTGAGGGGCACCTGCAGCCTGCCTGCAAGACGTGCGAGATTTTGCGTTCGTTCATCGCAGACTGACAGGCAAAGCGCTTAACCAGCTTGATGATGCTTTCAAAATGCCCTTCTACGATCTATACACGAAGCAGCAACAGCGCACGAAGCGCATAACGAACATCCAACAGCAGATTCTTCACGAACATGAGAATGCCATAGTTCTAGTCGGACACGGTTCATTTGTTGACCATTCGCACGTTGAGCGCGCTTAGTGTTTGAGATACAGCGTTACCGCCGAATGGACGACGTGCCGTCCCGCTCACAGAGTCGAATCTCAGCGCACCCGGCCGGCCTGGAATCGTTACTTCTCGGACTGGACTTCGGCGCCGCACATCAGTCTACGATCTGGCATGTTCAAACACCCCAACGTCGTTCCCATTAGTGCCGCAGAGCTCGACTCTAAACAGCAATCGAAGCAAGAAACGATTCCTCCGATCCGAACGCGAGCTGTCACGCGCGGCGCGATTCGCCACATGCTCGCAGCTGCCCACCGTCAGGAAACCCAACTACTGGAAGAGAAGCGGCAACGTGCCGCATGCAGCGCACGCAGACGAGGGAAGATCCTTTTCATGCCCAAGCGCAACCGTGATGACAGCTGCAACACATAGTTCCCGCATTTTCATTGCAGCATCAGAAATATGCCAACGAATACACAACTGTTCTCCAGAACATCGTCGCAGAGATCCACAATGATGGAATGAAAGCCAAACTCAAACCAGCGCTGCGTTCGTATACGTTCCCCATCGGTTCTATGACGTCCTAGCGGGGGATGCTTTCCAAGTCGGCGTAAACGGGCGGGCGGTTGATGTTCGCGTGCGAACGGTCAACAGTGGCGCTGGCCAGGTTGGTTCAACAACTTCAACGCATATTGCTCAATCTGAGATACGCCGCCGCCGCACGAAAGCGGACTCTCGAACTATCGTCATGGATCAGCGGTACGAGCTGATCGCTTAAATCGGGGTCATTTCTCATCCCGATCGCCTGTGCTGCGGCAGCCCGGACGGACCAGCATTGTCAGACAAGGCGTCAATGAGTGCAGCTCGGGTTTCTGAGTCCTTATCCTGCGCAAGGCGGATTGCGACGGATGCGCGCGGAGAGAAGTCAGATTCGAAGAATAGCGCCTGAAGCGCAGAGAAGCCCTCGCCAACGCCGGGCAATGGGACAAAACCGATGCCTTGGTTCAGTGCGAACAAGATGGCGCCTTTTGGCGAACTGAAGGCGCGCATCATTCGCCGGTACTTCCGGCGGAAATAGTGGGATCACCCTTTTCGCTCACCTTCGAGAACGGCAAGAAGTACCTGTTTTCCGATCGGTTGGCCAAGAGACCACAGCGACTTGGCGGCGGCGAATCCCACTTCCGGGACCCTATCCTCAAGTGCGCGGTTCAACTCGGGCAAAAACTTCGTGCCGTGCAGGTCTGCAATGCTACCGATGGCCGCGACTCTAACCTGAACATCATCGTCGGAAACGAGCCGTCACAGAAGATCAGTGCTCCAGTCAGCCTGGCGAAGCAGCCCTAACGCCAATGCGACCTCTCGCCGATGTGCCGGATTTGAGTCGCGAGCGCCGTCCGCCAGACCTGACGCGCATCATTGGCGGCTCGGGGTTGCGCAACCGCAATTGACAGCAAAGTAGAGAGCGACAGTGCAAAACGGAAAGCTCGGCCCATACTTGTTGGCATTTTCTCCGCAGCACAGCGTCCGGTTGAGATCTTAGACGGCGATGGGCACGTATCTCCTGGTACTCTTCAATGTGGCCTGGATGAGAACTTGGATTCTGCTTGTCCTGCTGTGCGCGCAGCAACCTCTCAGCGCTTATTCTTTCCAAACGCACGAACAGCTCATCGATTTGAGCTGGAATTCGACTATCAAGCCATTCATTCTGAGCCGCTATCCGCACACCACGGCGGAAGATCTGGAGCGCGCTCATGCCTATGCGTATGGCGGCTGCGCCATACAGGATCTCGGGTATTATCCGAGCGGCAATCATTTTTTCAGCGATTTGACTCACTATATTCGCACCGGCGAGTTCATCGAGAGTCTCTTTCGACAGGCGCGAAACTCAGATGAACTGGCCTTCGCCATCGGGGCTTTATCTCACTATGTAGGCGACGTGATCGGTCACCGTCTGGCGATCAATCCATCGGTTGCAATAGAGTTCCCGAAACTGGAAAAACGCTACGGCACTACGGTCAATTATGCACAGAATCCGCATGCCCATGTGCAGACCGAGTGTGCCTTTGACATTGACGAAATCAGCAAGCGCCGAATGGCGCCAGCCGCTTATTTGCGGCACGTGGGACTCAAGGTAGCAACCGGCTCGCTGGGGCGCGCGTTTTTGGAAACGTACGGCCTGCACTTTGAGCGCGTACTTGGACAGCGGCGTCCGGTAGTTCGAGGCTATCGCTTTGCGGTGCGCAGTTTCCTGCCGCGGATCGCCTATGGGGAAGCGCTGCTGCACGGAAGAAATTTCCTCCCGACGATCGGACTCCGGCCTTCGAGATTTTCGAGCGCAATCTGGAGAGCGCCGATTTCAAGAAGTATTGGGAACCATACCGACGCCAGACGCCGACGTTTCTCACGCGTGTCGTCGCCGCAACGATTTTTATAATGCCGAAGTTCGGGCCGCTGGCGCTCCTCAAAATCCGAGGACCCATACCGGAGACTCACGAGCGCTACATCGATAGCGTGAATGCCTCGACAGCTTCGCTGCGCAAAGTCCTGGCCACGAAGGAACGCTATCCCTACGTTCCAAATCTCGATCTGGATACCGGCGAGAAAGTGCGGCCGGGCGGCTATCCGCTTACAGACGAAACGTTTTTTAAGTTGGTGGCGCGTGTGACTAAGGATCCGACATCAGCGGTTCCGATCGGGCTAAAGCAAAATATTCTCGAATACTATGCGGATCCCACGAGCGCCGATCAGTACGAAAAAAGTCAAAAAGGACTGGGCTCAAGTCGAGAGCCAGCTGGCGGTGCTGCAGGGGATGAAAACCAGCGGCGTGGCCTGCGAGGTGCGGGCGGAAGCTCCCGGAGCAACCCAAAGATAATGACCCTTAGGGGGTCATATGTCATCTCTGACGTGGCGCTCGTTTTTAGAGAAAGCCGCCGCACTCGGTGCGGCGGCGGCCTGGGGCAAGGCGGTGGGCAAGCCGTCGCGCACCTCATGGCGGGAGTCGCGCGCATTGAATAGGACCAGCCTCATCGCCGCGCTTTACGAGTGAGTATCGCCTGCAGTCGAACGAACCTCGAAGATCGGCTTGGACGATGAAACATCAAGGCCTTACTTTTCTGTTCATTTAGCAGTCAGCCATGATCGTGGCGCAAACTTTCAAATGGTTCTCTTACAGAAGTTTCTGTTTCCTGAAAATGCTCCACACGGGAACGGTCCTCGGCCCCTCGGGGGACTACCAGCAACTGAAGAGTTTCGGAAACACTTTCTACGGCGTTTTCTCAGGAGATGGCCAGCCATTCGGGCGGCCCTTTCACAAACTCGACCCGATCTTCATAAGGACATCACTGCCGTGACTTTGTTGTCTGACGATTTCGTCGGGTCTGGTGTTGTTACCCAAACTTGCTTTGCGACGGAGAAGCTCTTTGGGGTGGTTAACTCTCCTTGAAAAAGTGAGCGATTTCTTTTCCGGCATCTTCGGAGTAGTAGACCGTCACTTTGCCGACCTTTCCCAAACCCTTACCGGTCTCCTGCGCCGCGCGATCAGTGAGATGGTACGTCTCCTGGAGCCGGCTCGTCCGCCGTCTTCACTGTGATAGTCTTCACGCCATGGTCGACGCTCTTGACCACGACCACACGAGACCGACAAAGAAGCACGCCCAGGAAGGGAAGAACTCCTGAAAAATTGGCGAACAGGGCGGCCGCTCCAAACAAACCCGGCGGGAAAAAGGCCGCACAAGCTGCCGATCTGATTTTTGCGGACCACCCTCCCTGCTAACATGATCAGAATTAGACTGACCCCGCTGATCCGTTCCTGATATGAACGCATGCTCAGCTTGCGATCCTCTTGGCTGCGTCCGCTTGGGCTCTCGAATGTCCAGAAAATGGTCAATTCTCGCCAGGCACCCAGAAACGATTTCAATCGCTAGACCGGCAAGCTCAGATAGAGTTTCGCCATGGAGATTTCGCTAAAGCCAGGCGCAAGACTTCCAAATCGGCGCATGCATGTTGCCGGATAGCGCTGGGTCGTATTACGGACTGTATGCAGCAGCAGTGAGGGCCATCGTCGCTGGCGATTTTGCGCGCTCGCGCGAAGCGTTGACTCAGGCCGACCGGCTGGGACAAAACTACCCTGTGCCCCTCGCCATGCTAGTCAAAGTAAAGCTGCTTTCAGGAGATCTTGACGGCGTACGAAGCTTTCTCCAGGCGCTCGCGGAACGGTTTCCGAACGACAACCGCTTGCGTGCAGATCTCGCGCAGGACCTGCTTCACGCGAACCAACACGATCTGGCATTAGCTGAGTCGCTTCGGCTCGCTCAGTCCGGGTACAACGATCCGAAGTGCATGCTGAACCTCGCCGTGCTCGAAAACGAGGCCGGCGCTTTTCGCGATTCCGTTCGTCACGCGCTCTCGATCGAGGAACGGCCCGGAATCGCCCAAAAGATGACAACTTCAGCCGCGGCGGTCGCAGGCTTGAACTATGAAAGCTTGGGTTTACTTGACCAAGCCATCCCCGCACTTGAAGCTCGCGATCCGCCTCGCCCCACAAGAGGAGAACGCCTATCTCTGTTTGGCACGCATCCTCGAAGCTCTTAACAGAAGCGAGGCAGCTCTGAAGTTACTTCAGCAAGGTCGAGGGCAGATTCCGGACTCGCCACGTGTTCAGCTTGCACTCGCGACAAATCTCATAGCGTCGAGTCAGTATTCTGCCTCCGCACAGGTTCTAAATCGCCTCATCGAGAAATTCCCCGGCCAACTCGAGGCGTATCCCAAACTGGCTGAAGAGTTATCGCGTGATGGGCGAGCCCGCCAGAGCTACTGAGGCGCTGCGGCGGCTGGCTGCACGCGATGCAGAGAGTTTCCTGATCCACCTCACCATCGCGGAATCAATGCTTGACGAACAATCAGTCGACTATCCAGGTGTTCTCAGAGAACTGGATCAAGCAGAAAAAATTTCACCGGACGACTCTGCTGCTTACCAGCTTCGCGGAAAGACTTTCATCGCTCTCCATCGGTATGTGCAGGCAATTGCCGCCCTACGCCGTGCCGTCGAACTGAAGCCTACCGAGTCCAGCGTCTATTATCAGCTCGGCCTTGCATACAGCAGATCCGGTCAGACGGAGCTCGCGAAAGAGCAGTTCGATCGAGTTCACTTCCTAAAAGAACAGGGCCTCCTGACAAAGTAAGATCCTCAAAGATGCCCGACCAGCCATTCGGCAGTCGATGATGGCTGCTGTTCCGCTCGAAGCTCGAAATTTCCCTGGGTGGAGCGATAAGCATCGGATACCGGGCGAAGCTCCTCGCGCGCTTCCATCTCTCTGGCTACGCGGTTTCTCCGTCGATGAGATTCTCGAGCAGCAGCGGGCGGGGAGCGATCACCCCTTCGACGTCGGCAAGATCGCCGGCCTCGAGAAAACCGGGCACTACGATATCCGCGGGAACATAGGCAAAGGCATCGTCAAGAATGGATGCGAGACTGATCAATCCACCACGTACGGCGACCGCATGTACATCGCGTTCGTACAACGCCGCTAGCACAGCCAACATGCCGCCCAGCGGCTCGCCCTGTTGTTGAATTTGCGGCCCCACCGTCCACAGAGGCAGTTCGTCTTCCACAACGCCGCCCGGGGTTGATGGGCGTCAGAGACTCTCCCCATGAACCAAAGCGCTTGGTATCGAGATCTTCCCGGCCACGTAGATACGCCAACACGGACCCTAAATCCTTCAATCTTCTTCCAACCAGCGTCTCGCCCAGCATCTGCTCATTAACTGCCTGCATATTCTCGTCATTTTCGGGATCGCGGCGGCCATCGGGAGTCGTCTCCCCGGTGCCACGGACATCCGGCAGACACACAGCAATTCCTTTCCGCAACAAAGCTGTTATCTCGTTGGAGCGCTCCTCGAGAAAGACCGCCTTACCTGCTTCGGCAATGCCCACAACCATTGGGAGGCGCATACCGCTCTTTACAGCCGGCCGGAAAAGCAGCACTGGGACGGTAATATTGGGCTCGACCTCAACGGTAACGCCTTCGACGGTGGCGTTGGGCAGTTTCTTAGTCCAGTGAACTACGGCTTGGGGATGCGGTACTGGTTCTATGTCTCCCAATCGTGAGGCTAGCTGAGACGTCAGCCACTCGCGTTTCTTCTCAAGCGTAAAACCCGACGTCGTCCTGCGCTCTAGCTCGATTTTGCTGCGGGCCATCTTGCGGGCGATCTCGTGGATCGTTCGCATGTGCAACTCGGAAGCAGTTGCCGGACTGAGAACTTGCAGCTCCGTCTCTGGCCGCCGATCGCTCGGCTCAATCGCGAGGTTCGCACGAGTCCGGCTTCGGATATCGTTTAGAGGAATCGGTATGCCGAACCATCGCTCCAGAGTGGGGTACAGCGATCTTCGTTTCGCAGGCCCAATGTTCCAACATTCCCCAGGTCCCGGAAACGGCCCGAAGCCGTGCGCATCAGCAACATGGTCGCTCGCGTGGTACAGCTCATAGACCTTCGTATACCGCCACCAAGCTGGCAGGTCCTTCACGTTCCACCCGAGCTCATACGAGTAAACGAAATACCGCGGGCCCATCATGGCGCAAATGGTCCATTGCAGGAACTGATCCAACACCGCGCGCCTCAGGCAACGAGTTGTGTCCCAATCGCCAAGGCCGGCGTCCGCCAGTTCGGATGGCCATTGATTCTTTTCGGGAATGAATCTCGGGATCTCTGGTGTCGATTCTCCGAAGTTGAAGGGAACCACGGCGGCGACACGGGAATCGAGTGCGGCGGTAACGGCCGCCGGATCGCCGCCCCCTGCGACGGATCCGAGCAGGATAATTCGGTGATCGTCGATGTCCTCTCGCGCGACCAGCAGATCGATGCCGCGCATAAGATCCCACACCATCCATTTAATGAGGCTTTCGCCCACAAGATAGAGCTGCATGCCAGTGATGTAGCGCGAGTGGTAACCGTCACGATTCCATGGGTAACCCTCGATCCGCTCGCCGAATCCGGCCTGGTCCATCACCAGGACGGCACAACCTTCGCGCGCCCAGAGCATGCCCATGTCCTGTAGCTCGAACTGGGTCTTTGGAGCATGCAGGCTGTGTGCAATTACGATGCCTGGCATGCGTCCGCTCGATTCGGCCGGTAAGTATAAGTTGGCCGTGACCCATACTCCAGGCTGGGACTGAAATACGAGGTCCTCGCGACGGTAACCGTCGCCATGAAAGACGTTCATCACGCGCGTCGCTAGCGGTCCTGGCTGCGGGAAATCTCCGATCGAGGCTGAAAGAGCGTTCTTGCGCTGTTCCCGGAATTTCTCCCAATCCTGCAACGTGTGAACACGGTCCCAATCGCGCCGTTCTTGTTCGAGGAACTTCAGCGTGCGATCGTGGATGTTGCGATCCAGCATGCCCGAAAGAGTCGTTTCTTTCCATTGCTCTTCATCAGAAAGAACCCGCGTAGGAGCGAACGCAAGATTCCCGGACGGCCCTGCGATCTGCGTGCCCTGCAGTTCGGCGGGATCACCTTTGACAATCGAAAGCCGTCGATAACGGGCGGGGCAGTACGGTGTGACGCTCTGGGTGATGGGTAGAACACTGGTTTCCTGCGGCTCGCCGTCGCGCGGGGGCCGATACCGCATAAAAAAAGATCCGCCAGGTCCGCGGGGTTCGTGCTTCTCCCAATGTGTTCGCAACAAAATCCAGCGGCAGTTCGAGCCGAACGAACCACTCTCCGCGGCTGGACCAGGCGCTGCCTCGAACCGGGCTGTTCCAATCCGCGTGGGGGCGGGAAATGCGGGGTCCGCCTGAAAAGCCGCTCGCGTCCTGTATGTATCCGAGTACGTTGATTGCGTACTTTACGTACGACGATCCCGTGGTGGCCAAGTAAACTTGGAAGCTGTCGTCCTGCTCGACGGGCCCGTCCGGCTCACGTACGGATGCAATGGTTCCATGCGGTTCCGCACATCTGGCCATCACGGCTAGCGTGTGCCCGTCGTGGGCCATTTTGACTTCAGTCTGAAATTGCGGGACACGTGGACCTGGTCGTTGCGATAAAGGGTCCAGACAGGGATCTGTCGCCAGGTAACATCGGTCCACTTGCTATCGGCTGACGGCAGACTGCCGCGATGCCCCACTTCGATAGGTGCGCCATCGTTACCCAGCGCAGGTGGTCGAAAAACAGGGGCGGGCAGATGGATTGTTGGCGACCCAGGCACTTCCGCTAACGGTTGTTGCCCGGGCCATTGCCACCGCTCCGCGGGCATGCCGGGGCGACCCGCCCAAATCCTCTCTGCGCTGATATGTAGTGTGCCTGTTTTCCGGTGACCCAAGTTCTGCCAGTGGAATGGCGGCCTCAACACGCCATTCTCTCAGGCCTGTCGCTGCGGCGACCAGAAAGCCTTCGCATTTCTCGGGTCTGCTTGTGTACCAGTCCGCTTCACCCGTCCACCTCCACTGCACGGATCAGGCACCCAGCGGACCGACTTTCAGCATCTAGTCGTTTTCGTTCACAGCGCGTATGAATAGAGCGAGCGAGTCCTCTTCTTCCCACTGCGGATTCCTGCCAATCGAGCGCGCGGTGAATCGTCCCGTCCGCTCAGGCAGACGCGCAGCAACATACAAATAGCCGCCGGCAAGAGCAGCCCGAATTTCGCCTCCGGCAGCGGAATCGACTCCGCTTTCCACGCGCGACAATTCTCCCGCTTGAATGCGGCTCCAGAACGAATCGTTCAGTTCCCCGTCAATCACGACAGCGCTTGTGCTCGGCTGCGGCGGAGCTTCCAAAACACGGGTGATGTTGTCCACACGGCTCTGGGCCATAGCGCCCGCGGCCCATAATACGAACCCGATTAGTCTCATATGCCCCGGCTCGGGCGACTGCGTCGCGCTCCCATTTCGCGCCGTCCAGCCCTAGAACGAATACTTCAGCGCCAGTTGCAAAATACGTGGATCTCCCGCGCTTAGCACCTGACCAAAAGTCGGGTCCGTTAAGGTATTGTCCGGTCGGCCGAAATTAGCTTGATTGAAAAGGTTGAATGCCTCTGCGCGGAAATACAGCCGCTGCGATTCCGATTTATTCCTGAGAGCTGAACGGGAAAGATTTGCTGAGCGCGAAATCCACCGTCGCGAGCCCTGGAGCCCGCAGAATGTCACGTCCGGAATTGCCGAATGTTCCCGGCGCATTGAAGGTGAATGCGGCAGTGTTGAACCATTCCATCAATTGCGCAGCTTTCGATCGGTTGCTGGGTAGACTCGGATCGCCGATCAGATCGGCCCGGTCGCTTCCGTTCCCGCTGTACGAGTAATCTTGGCCGGAAAAAATCGAGTAAGGGAACCCTGCCCGTAATGTGACAATCCCTGTCGACTCCCAACCCCCGATTACATTGCGCCCGAAAAACCCAAGAGATTTCATGGAGGGGAGTTGCCACACAAACGACCCGATGAATTGTCTGTTTACGTCCACACTCGAGAGGCCCCGGTCAAATTTGGGGTTACTTGTCGTGTAATCAGCCTGCCCCAGGCTAGTGCCCCCACCGTTAAGCTCATCCAGCATCTTCGCCCAGCGAAAACCGGCCAGAAGGGTCAGGCCCTGCTGACGCGTTTTTCTCGGCCGTCAGCGTCAGCGCGTTGTAATTCGCAGTCCCGGTCGCAGTATTAATTGAGTTACTGGTAAAGTACTGCCCCATGGGACGCCGTTGCTGGTCGTTTTCAAATGTCGACTGTCCGGGAATATAGATTGCCGAGTTCTGTTCAACCCCGCCAAACAGGTGATAACTCTGCATTCCTTCGTAGGCAGCGCGCGCCATGAATCCTTTCGGTAACTGCCGCTCGACCGTCATGTTCCATTGCTGAATCACCGGATAAGCCATTGTCGGATCGAACTCATTCCCGAAATAGGGGAACGCGAATGTTTGGATCGAAGGAAATGGACGGAATGCAGGGAATGGAACGACGTGTCCCATGTACGGGTTGTCTAGGCTTGCAGGGAACGGAATATCGACTGACAACGCCCAGGGCGGCGCGGAGATCGTGTCGTTGTTCGAATTGACGTTGATCATGTCGTGATAGATCCCGAACCCTGCCCGGACACTGGTTTTCCCGTCTCCAAACACGTCCCACGCAAGGCCAACTCGTGGATCGAAAATGTGATAGTACGAGGGCACTGCGGTATCCCGCACTCCACGGTCGCCCGGCACTAATACTCCCGGCGGTAGATTGGGATAGCGGCTCGAGTGGATGCCTGCAGTCGCGGCCCCAATCGTGAAAATGGACAGCTGATTAGTCTGTTCTCTGAACATTAGCCACGGTTCCCAACGGACGCCGAGATTGAGCGTAAGTCGCCGTTTCGTTTTCCAAACGTCGTTAAAATAGAGAGCAGGCAGGGTGCGGTGCAGGCTTTCGTAAATTGGGCTGAATTGCTGGAAATCACTCGGCTGGCCCAGCATAAAGTCGAGTAGGTTATCGCCCGAAATCTGACTCGAAAAGGTGAACGATCCCTGCGATAAAAAGACCTGTTCCAGGACGTTCCGCTCACGGATGATTTCGCCTCCGAACTCCATCGTGTGGTTTCCCTTGACGAGCGTCCAGTTGCTGGTAATGTCATACTCGCCGCGAGGTACACGATAAAGCGGATCCCAATTAGCGCTGAAATATCCTCCCACATTGAGATAAAATCCGGGACCAGACGCACCTGCAGTAGCGGCTTCATTGGCGACATTGACCCCCAGATCCACCCATCCAGGAATGTCCTTTGGACCAAGCGAGACATGTGTGACGCGATTGTAAGTTAGCGTGAGATAGCCGGCCAAGTCGGAGCGTGGAACAAAGGTGGCATTGATGGTGGCATTCTGGCTTTGCCAGTAAGCAGCGTCCGAAACGCTCAGAATGTTGTTATTGATAATGGATGCTGGCTGTTCCAGCCGATCATACACATACCGACCAAAAATGCGGAATTTTTCACCGAAGTTACGGTCGATACGGCCGACCCATTGGTTATCGTCCGTGCGCGTGTAGGTTGGATAGAATGCAAGCCCGGTTCCGGGTTCTCCTACTGGTACCGTTGAGAGCACTTTAATCGCAATCGGGTCAAAGCGCTGAACCGGCACCTGATTTCCGCTGAATGGTTGCTTCGTAACAGGGTCAATCAATTGCGTACTTATAGCAGAGAAGTCGCCCGCTCGTTCAGCAGCCGTTGGAGTCACCGCGACATTCTGTGTGGGCACGGAACGGACTTTGGTTCCTTGCCAGGAGCAAAGAAGAACGTCTTGTTCTTCTGCACCGGGCCTCCCGCACTGAACCCGTATTGATTGCGCTTTAAGCCATCAGTGGTGGATGCGAAGAAGTTCCGCGCGTTGAAGTTGTAATTCCGCAGGAACTCGAACGCGGTTCCGTGAAAAACGTTGCCTCCGCTCCGTGTCGCCGCATTTACAACTCCACCTCCCCGGCCTCCGAACTTTGCGCTGTAGCTGTTGGTTTGTACGCTGAATTCTTGAATTGCATCGGGATTGGGAAAGACATTTGCAATTTCCGTATACGGGTCCTCGTTGATACCGCCGTCCAGATAGAACGCTGTTTCATTGGAGCGTGCTCCACTGGCGGAGATGAACGTGACCGCCGCCTCCGGACGGGAGGCGCCCTGCGCGAAGCATCTGGACCCGCCAGGGCTCACATCGGGCCCAGGGACATCAGCTGCAGCACGTTACGCCCGTTCAGCGGAAGTTCGCGGGCCAGCTCTGACGTAATCACGGTCGAAATCGTTTGGGACCTTGTATCCACAAGCGGAGGCTCTCCCGTGACCGTCACCGACTCAGCTTGACTGCCAATTTTAAGCGCCACATTTACCGTTGCAGACTGATCCACCTGAAGAACGATGCCGTTTTGAACGTACCCCTCGAACCCCGGGCTTTCTACGCGCAACGAATACGCACCAGGCGGCAGGTTCGCAAGTTGGTAAAAACCGCTCTCGTTGGACTCGTCTTTACCATCGTTCCGGTCGAGACCTGAACTGCAGTCACGGTGGCCCCGACGATCATGGCGCCACTTGGATCGGTTGTCGTCCCCGATATCACTGCAGTGCTTCTTTGGCTGAACACGGTCATCGGAAGACATAACAGGACGCTCAATACAGACAGGCGCAGACGCACGGTCTTTTACCTCAAAATGAATTCACTTAAATCAGTTCCGATAAGTGTGTAATGTTTCTAAAGCGTTGTCAAGAGAAAGTCGAGTATCGTCATTTCTTTTTGGCCATTCGTCGCAAGTTTCCGGGGAGGGGCGGGCGGCTGCTCACCGGGAATACCTCACTTAATAAGCTTCGCCGCTTGAAGAGGCAAACTAGATGGCAGTAGACAAAACATCAATTAGGAGGAGAATGACACGATATTCAGTTTGGGATGGGTGCTCCCGAAATCGCCGCAGTTTACGGGGTGGGAAAGCGGATGCACCAGGATCCTTCCACGGACAGATCCCTAATCTCCAGTGTGAGATCGTTCCTACGAAAGCTTTTGATGTTGTCAGGAAAGAGAGGAGGAAGGCAAATTGACGAGGAGGGCACTTTTGAACAGCGCGGCATGTGGCGTTATTGCCGATGTTCTGCTTGCGCGCGAGCACCAGCCTTTAGACAGGGCACCGGCCCCGCTTGACCTTCTACCCGGTGTGGAGAAAAATCGCAAGCTGAAGGTTGTATTCGTAGGCGCGCATGTTGATGATTGGGGCATCTGTGCAGGAACCCTCGCACGCTACGCGCGTGAGGGCCACCAGGTTGTATGTTTCTCTTTCACACCTGGAGACTCGCAGAGCATGGCCGACGCACATCACATGTCGCTCGACAAGCTCGCGGCGTTAAGGCGCGACGACCCGACGAGTGGAACCAAAATCATAGGCGCGCAGTTCAAAATATTGAATCAGCATAACCAGAACATGCACGTAGATCCACAAGTCTACGATGACTTCAACAAGACTCTCGCTCCGGAGAACCCCGATATCGTCTTCGGCATGTGGCCGCTCGAATTTCATCCCGATCACCGGGAGCTCGTTCGGCGTTATTTCGAGGGCGACACTTCGCTGACGAAGTCATTGTCCTTTGCGTACGTTGGTATCTCCGATATTCACCCAGCTATCGAGATGTAGCCGAGCTGGTAGCGGAACGTCATCTTTCGGTCGATTCATCGACGATCTGGAGATGGGTGCAACGGTACGCACCGGAATTGAATGCGAGGATTCGGAGTGGGTTAAAACCGACGAACGGATCTTGGCGAACAGACGAGACTTATGTGCGGGTGGCGGGACGCTGGACCTATTTATATAGAGCGGTCGACTCGACGGGCGCAACCATTGACTTCCTTCTTTCGGAGACTCGCGGTTTGTGTCACAAGTTTCGAGAAAGCGAACGACTACATTGATCCGCCCTGCCGGACGACCTACAAGATCTAAGCTAGTGGACTGCGGCGCCGCTAGCGAACATCTAGTCGACGCTTTCCTTTTATTGACCGGTGCCGCTGAGGCTAATTGTCTGCGGGCTGCTCCCTCCGTTATCACTGATCGATACAGTGGCGCTTCGCGTGCCGGTGGCCTTCGGATGGAACGTCATGGTCAGAGTGCAGCTGCCACTCGCCGCGACCGAATTCCCACAATTGTTTGTCTCACTGAAATCTGAGCGATCCGTGCCACCCAGAGAAATGCTGGTGATGCTCAGGGCTGTACTGCCGACGTTGGTCAGCGTCACCGTCCATGGCGAGCTAGTCTGGCCAACGCTTGTCGTCGGAAAACCATGACCGTTTCCCGACAATTTGACATCGGTGCCGTGGCCCGTCAAAGGGACCACCTGCGGACTCCCGACGGCGTTGTCACTGATCGAGACGGACGCGGTCCGGGTGCCTATGGCGGTCGGGTGGAAGGTAATGTTGATGATGCAATTTGCGCCAGCGGCGACAGAGCTGCCGCAAATATTCGTCTGGGTGAAGTCAGACGGGTCCGCTCCTTTTACCGAGATTCCACTGATCGTCAGCGCTGCACTGCCGGTATTTGTCAAGGTCGTTTTCAAAGCGCTCGTCGTCTCGCCTACAGCTACAGGGGGGAAAAACGTGACACTTGAGGGAGAAAGTTTCACCTGCTGCGTCTGCGTGCTGGTGCCAGTACCAGTCAGGAAGATTGTTTGAGGGCTGCCACCCCCGTTATCGCTAATAGAGACTGAGGCACTTCGCGCGCCAACGGCCGTGGGATGGAAGGTGAGCGTGAGCGTGCAACTTCCACTCGCCGCAACCGAACTGCCACAGTTATTTGTCTCAGTGAAATCAGACGGGTTTGTACCGCCAAGAGAGATGCTGCTAATGGTCAGAGTTGTGTTCCCGACATTGGTGAGCGCCACTGTTGTAGCTGCGCTGGTCTGTCCGACATTGGTTCCCGGGAACGACTCGCTGTTTGCCGACAGTTTGACATCCGTGCCTAAACCGGTGACTGGGATCGCCTGAGGGCCACCAGCACCGTTGTCGCTGATCAATACCGAAACTGTCCGAGTACCTGTCGCCGTCGGGTGGAATGTGACACTGATCGTGCAATTTGCACTCGCAGCTAACGAACTGCCGCAGGTGTTGCTCTCGCTGAAGTCAGATGGGTTCGCGCCGCTGAGGGTGACGCTGCTAATAGTCAAGCCCGGGCGCCGAGGTTCGTCAGCGTCACGCTGTTGGCGTTCGTCGTCTGGCCCACGGCTACAGGTGGAGAAAAAGTTATGCTCGATGCCGACAGCCTCACCTGGGGGAGAAGGCCGAAAATACTTACGCTAGATTTTGATCCGACGTATACTTTCCCGTTCGCAATGGTTGGAACAGTAAACTTGACCGCCGCTCCCGCATTATCGCGATTATTCGGGGCCTGACTCGCGTTATACAGCTCTTTCGCCAAATTGGTCGCGTCGTATGCATGCAACCAATGAGAGCTCGAGGCATTATCTAGACCCCAGACGATGCCATTTGCGTTGCCGTTGGCGGACACGGATGGCGTCGGTCCGTGATTGAACAACTCCGGAGATTCCGATGTGGGGGAAGCCGACAGAAGACCGCTGCTGTTAGCGTTAAAGAGAGAAGGCCTTTAGACGATCGGCTGTACCGTTCGGATGAGTTCCTCCGAAATAGACATTTCCGTTCCAATAGGCTGGTGCACCCCACATTCCAGCCAGTTCGTTGGGTATTTCCTGCACGATCTGGGTATCGCTGCTCGTGCAGGTGGAGCAGTACTTCCCCATGTTGTTGCGATCGATCAGATATATCTTTCCTACCTTGCTCACGACAACGAGAAGTTGTTGGTGAGCGAATCCCGACGGAAGGTCGGGTAAGAGTACTACGCCGCCGGAAGCTAGATCAAGATCGTACTCTCGCAAGACATTTTGATCGTAGGGCGTGAACCAATCGCTCAAAGGAAAAGAACTGCTGCTGGGGCCAGCTATCTTGAGAACGCTATCGCCGAAGTTTGTATGCCCGTCGTAGCCGCCGTTTCCGGTAGAGAAGTAAGTGAACGTCGAATCGCCCGCCGGACCGGAGCCGCCCAGCCACACGCCACCCTCGTCGCCATTTGGAGTTGTACAAAGCACGGCTTCCTGCGAGAGTGCATGCGCATGCACCCCAAATCACAAAAAACAGGTAGGGAACTCCGATGACCCATTCAGAAGTGAAGCAAGTTGCCGAGGATGCAATCACGACACTGATGTCGAATCTTGAGCAAGGGCACAGCGATTGCCTGGTTCGTTATCTCAAAGCGATGTCCCGCTTTCATCGCTATAGCTGGAACAACGTCCTTCTCATTTCCCTTCAAAGGGCCACCGCTACACGCGTTGCGGGGTTTCAAACGTGGCATAGATTCGGGCGCTTCGTGCGAAAGGGTGAAAAGGGCATTGTCATCCTGGCCCCACTGATTGGGAAGAAGTCTGAAGACGACAGCGAGAGCGAGGAGAAGCGCCTGTTCGGATTTCGCGCGGCCTACGTGTTCGACGTATCGCAGACGGACGGAGAACCGCTCCCTGAATTCGCAACCGTGCAAGGCGATCCGACGGAACACACCGAGCGGCTAAAGGCATTCGTATCAGAACAGGGAATCGTGCTCGATTACTCCGATGACATCCGACCTGCATTGGGCGTTTCCCGAGGCGGAGCAATTACGCTTGCCTGCGGCCTTTCACCTGCCCAGGAATTCAGCACTCTAGCTCATGAACTCGCTCATGAGAAATTGCACCGTACCGAACGGCGCACCCAAACCACGAAAATGATCCGGGAAACAGAAGCGGAAGCGGTCGCATTTGTCGTATGTCGCGCCATTGGGCTCGATACCAACACCGCCAGCAGCGATTACATCAGCTTGTACGACGGGAATCGTGACACGCTGACCGCTTCTCTCGATTTTATTCAGTCCACTGCAACGGCAATCCTTCGGGCCATTACACCCGAGGACCCGCTGCGGTAAATCAACCAACCACAACAAGGAGAACAACCCAATGAGTACAACTCTGTCATTACCCGCGGTCCGCCCAATTCCGATTGGTCAACTGCAGGAATCACCCACAAACCCTCGCAAGACGTTCTCGGAGGAGAAACTCCGGGAACTCGCCGAGAGCATCCGGTCGATGGGGCTAATACAGCCCATCATCGTCCGGCCCATCGATCAGGACATTTATGAAGTCGTCGCCGGAGCCAGGCGTTTCCGAGCGGCCAAACTCGCTGGACTGGAAGACGTTTTGGCTCACGTCAAAGAACTGACGGACGAGCAAGTGATCGAGGTGCAGTTGATCGAAAATGCCCAAAGGCAGGATGTGCATCCATACGAGGAAGCGGCAGCGTACAAAGCGCTTCTTGATCTTCCCGCGCCACAGTACGACGTGGCTACGATTGCGGCACGCATCGGAAAAAGCGTTTCGCATGTCCATCAACGTCTTACTTTGTGTAATCTCATCCTGGAAGCGGCTGAGATGTTCCTGGAGAATCGTTTCACCGCTGGCCATGCGGTTCTGATCGCGCGTCTTCCACAAGAGCAGCAAGCGCAAGCCCTTACTGCTACGTTTCGGGACAACTACGCCACAAAGACGAAACAGCCTGTGCCAGTGCGGGAATTGGCGCAGTGGATTCGAGAGCAACTGACGTTGATCCTAGATGAGGTTCCCTTCGATAAAGAAGATCCCACGTTACTTCCCGAAGCCGGATCATGCAGCACGTGCCCGAAGCGGACTGGATTCAACCAAGCTCTCTGGGCAGAGTTCAAGGAGGATCGCTGTTTCGATGGGCAGTGTTATAACGGCAAGCTCAAGGAGCACATCGCGCGGCAGATTCAAAATAATTCGAATCTGATTCAAATCAGCGCTTACTATTCCACGACCGACAGGAACACGCTCACGCGAGACCGGTATACCGTCATCGAGCAGCCGAAGGAGGGTGCGGAACCAAGCCGCGCCGCGGAGAAGGCTTGCGAACACACAACCCAAGCCATCGTGGTCGAAGGTGGCAAACGTGGAGAGCTCCTGACCGTTTGCGCCGACACCGCATGCCCGATTCACAATGCGCCCACGAACCGTACAACAGACGCCGAGCGTAAGCAACAACAGCAGCAGTGGAAACGGGAACAACAGTCGCGCGATCAAGCCCATCAGCATAACCGCCAACTCTTGGATGCCGTAGTGAAGAAGGCGCCAGCCGCTCTCAAACGCGCCGATTTCGAAATGCTTGTACTGGCATTTATCGAGAGCCTGTCTATTGATGATTTCGAAGCATTGGCCGAGCAGTACAAGGTCGATACCGAGAAGATTCGGACCGACCAGGACTTGGCGGATCTATTGCGAAAAAAGGTCAGAGGTGTACGCGGCGGAGTGAAAATAGACCAGTAAACGCCGCGTGAGCGGCGTTTGAGGCGGAGGGAAAGTAGGCCGCCAGAAGACTGGTTTCATCGAACATTTCCATAAAGTTATGTTTTATGAAACACCGGAGAGGTGTACACAGTGGAACTGTATGCGCGGGTGCGGCGAGCAGTCCAGATCGAACAGATGAGCGAGCGAGAGGCGGCGCGGACGTTTGGGCTTTCGCGCGAGACGGTGCGCAAGATGTTGAAGTTTTCTTTGCCACCCGGCTATCGTCGTCGGGCGCCGATCCGGCGGCCCAAGCTGGAAGCGTATATCGCGGTCATCGAGCAGATTTTAGAATTGGACAAGAGCATTCATCGCAAGCAGCGGCACAGCGTCAAGCGGATTTTTGAACGATTGCGGGACGAACACGGTTATCTGGGCGGCTACACAGTGGTGAAGGATTACGTGCGGGAGCAGAAACAGCGGCGTAAGGAGATGTTCGTTCCGCTGAAGCATGCGCCCGGGCAGGCCCAGGTGGATTTTGGCGAAGCGGATATCTATGTCAACGGACTGCTCGAGCGAGCGCACTTCTTTGTGATAGATCTGCCGCATTCGGATGACTGCGTTCGTGATGGCGTTTCCGGCCGAGACCACGGAAGCATTCTGCGAAGGGCACAATCAAGCGTTTGCCTACTTCAGGGGAGTGCCGCAAACGATTCTGTACGACAACACGAAGATCGCCTTTGTCCAGATATCTGGGGGATGGGACGAGACAGAAGACGCGAGCCTTTAGCGAACTGCAGAGCCACTATCTGTTTGCGGAACGGTTTGGGCGGCCGGGCAAAGGCAACGACAAAGGGAAAGTGGAAGGGCTGGTTGGCTATGCATGGCGCAATTTCCTGGTGCCCCTACCGCGTGTGAGCAGCTATGACGGCGCTGAACCAACATCTGCTAACCGAATGCCAGAAGCGGCGAGCGAAGGTATTACGCGGGCATCAGGACACGATCGGAAAACGCTTTGAGTGGGATCAGCAAGCACTGCTGCCCCTTCCTGGCGTTCCTTACGAAGCATGCGAGAAACAGGCCACGCGAGTCAGTTCGTTGTCGCTGGTGCGCTATCGCGCCAACGACTATTCGGTTCCGGTCGAGTTCGGACACCGTGAAGTAGTGGTGAAAGGCTATGTACACGAAGTCGTCGATCCACTGTGGCACGCAAGAGATTGCCCGGCATGCCCGCTCCTATGAGAAGCACGATGCTATTTATGAGCCACGACATTACTTGCCTCTGTTAGAGCAGAAGACGAACGCACTCGATCAGGCGGCGCCCTTGGCGGAATGGGAGTTACCGGAAGAGTTTCCGCGGATGCGGCGGCTGCTGGAATCGCGCCAGGGCAAAAAGGGAAAGCGCGAATACGTGCAGATCCTGCGTCTACTGGAACAATTCTCGCTCCTCGAAGTGCAGGCTTCTGTGCAGCAGGCATTGCAGCTGCAGGCGATCTCGTTCGATGCGGTGAAGCATCTGGTGTTGTGCCGGATTGAGTGCAAGCCGCCGCGGCTCGATCTGGAAAACTATCCGCATCTGCCGGCGCCGCAAGTGGCATTGACAGCGGCTTCCGATTATCTTCTGCTGCTGGCCGAAGGAGTTTGTTAATGGATACGCCGCAGGTACTGCTCGAGCATCATCTGAAAACATTGCGCTTGCCGACGATGTTGCGCGAGTACGACAAAGTAGCGCAGCAGTGTGCGAGCGAGGCGGTCGACTATCCTCGCTTTTTGTTGCGGCTGGTAGAACTCGAGTTGCTGGATCGGGATCGCCGGGCGGTCGAGCGGCGCATTAAGGCAGCTAGGTTCGAGGTGGTCAAGACCCTCGACAGCTTCGACTTTCTGGCCATCCCCGCGCTGAATAAACAATTGGTCCTGGACTTGGCCCGCTGCGATTATATTGACCGCCGTGAAAATGTACTGGCGCTGGGAAATTCTGGAACCGGGAAGACCCACATCGCCTTGGCGCTGGGGCTGGCCGCGTGTCAGAAGGGCTATCGCGTCCGGTTTGCCACGGCGGCTGGATTAGTCCACGAGCTGATGGAGGCCCGCGATGAAAAGCGGCTCTTGCGTACCCAGAAACAACTGGGCGCCTACCAATTGCTGATTATTGATGAACTGGGCTTCGTGCCGTTGTCACGCACCGGCCGCCGAACTCCTGTTTGAGATCTTCAGCCAGCGTTACGAGCGCGGCGCCACGCTGGTTACCAGCAATCTTCCTTTCAACGAATGGACCGAGATACTGGGCACCGAACGCCTTACCGGAGCCTTGCTCGATCGGCTCACTCACCATATCCATATCTTGGAAATGAACGGCGAGAGTTACCGGCTCAAAGAGAGTAAGCAGACCCGCAAAGCTGCGGCGCGAGCTCCTGCTGCTGTTTCCCAGTAGCCCCACTGTCCCCATCTCGCGATAGTGGTCTGCACTTCGCGCCGATCGCCTCGCCCTGCGGGCTCGGCGGCGCTTCGTTCCGACCACCATCGCCCCCTTTCAATCAACCCTGCTCACCCGAGAAACTGGTCTGATTTTCCGCCGCCTTTTGGCCCAATTTCAAAACGCCCTTGACAGTACCAGCCGAATACCAACATCAGCCGCTTGCAAACGTGGCCGGTCACTCAGAAAATCGCCAAATGCCACCGCGTCCGTCACCCTATAAGGGGCATTGGTGTCCTGATTGATTACTTGAATACGGTCATGAGGGCTGAAAGGCCCTGTTCCACAGCTTCGCGAGTGAAACGGGGAGACTTAGCACCGGAAACAAGATCGCCCTGTTCGGTAGTTCGCCATTTCTTGCTTGTACCAGCGGGTTCAACGTATCCCTGCAATTCCATTACGGCAAGTGCCTGTTTCGCTTCGGGCAGGCTGACATTGAGCGATTTAGCGAGATCGCGATCGGTCCAGGTCGCCGCTCCCTTGGTTTCTTTGAGAAAGCTCAACGCCTCGGCAGCTGGAACAGCTTGCGCCGCACTTCGTGCGCTGGTCGGCTAATCGATCACCGTTAGGCATATTGATCTTTGCGCTCCCGGCATCTTCTTCTCGTCCTGGCTCATATACTACCGGCCCGCGGATACGCGAGCGACGAGTTCGGACGTGACGACCGTGAGCGAGCCGCGAAACTTGAGGACCGCCTCAAGTCCAGAGACGCCCTCGACTGAGCCGCTCACCACCTTGTTTGTCGTTTCGCTCCAAGTCTGAGGACTGGTATTCGAGTAGTCCTGCACGCTTGCGCTTAGCCTTTCCCGGTCGACTTAACTTGGCTGTGTTCGCATCTGCTTCCATTCCTTTCTCTTCCTTCTGGTCGGCACAGCATCGGGGGTAAAGCCCCGCGCCCTGGCGGACTGCACTCTTCAGTTCTAAAGCCCTCCGGGTTTCGGTTTCCATCCGACATTGCCGGCGCAAGCGCCTTTTGAAATGCACAAACAATGTCGTCCGGACCCTCGCGAAAAACTGTCTCGCTGGCCTGGGGAGCGGACCCCACTCGCTTTCGGGTGCCCGACAGAAGGGCGAGAAAAGGAGAATCGCAAATGTACAAGAACGCAGTCAACTTAATTGGTTTTCTGGGAAAAGACGCAGAAGTCAAAGCCGCTCAGGACAACAGCACGAATTTCACCGTGCTCAGCCTGGCCACAAAGGAGAGCTGGAAGAACAAACAAACGAATGAATGGGAATCGCGCACTGAGTGGCATCGCATTCTAGTTTTCGGCAAGCTCGGAGATTTCGCTGCCACGCTCACCAAAGGCGCTCACATTGAAGTCGAAGGCACGCTTCGTAGCCGCGAGCAGACACTGGAGCTGAAAGGCAGCTCCAAGAAGAACCCGGAAACGAAAAACGTCCGGTCCTGGTTCGTTCGTGCCGAATCCATTCGCAAGCTCGATCGCGCAGAGAAAGCCGCCGATGATGCCACGGCTGATGACGTTCCGTTTTGATTTACTTCGAGAACAGCGGCCGCGCACGCGGCCGCTGTTACGAAATCGAAACGTATGTGCCAATTCAAACCGGCGGGAGCGCCATCATATCAAATTGCGGCCGGACGAGTGTCCTGATCTTTGTCAAAGCTCCGAATCGCCGACGATACTGGAACGAAATCGAAATTTGCCGCTGAACTTGACAACCGGCGCACGCTTCGCCTGAACGTTCCGCTCGGCCTAAACACCAGAGGCGCGCAGGTCCAGCAGGTCTAGTTCACGCTCGAGAGTGCGTACTACGCTATCGCTCACCTCATTGCTAGCCCGTAAGCTCATGATGGTCGCGCGTTCTGTGTCCCGCAGCTGCTTCGCAACCGCTCGGTAATGCTGCTCCCGTTTCGAAACCGTATTTTCCGATTCATTGTTAGTTTCAGTCTCACTATCGGTCGTGAGTACAGACAGCCGTTGCCGGTAAAAGCGGGCGAAGGCGTCGTAGAGAGAGTCGAATTCCGGTTTGTCCTTTTCGCGCAACTCCTCGATCCGCTTCAGCGCAGCGGAAACCATGACCCGGCGCGCCTTGCGTTCTTCCGCTGCTGGCGCATCGGAGCTGGACAGCTTGAGAGCGCGAATGAGGGTAGGAAGAGTCAGCCCTTGTAAAACGAGCGTTACCAAAATGACCGAAAATGTGAGAAAGATGAGCGGATTACGCTGGGGAAACGGCTGACCATTCGACAGGGTGATGGGAAGCGCGATCGCTGCAGCTAACGAGACAACACCGCGCATACCTGTCCAACCCAAAATAAAGACTGCGCCCAAAGATGGAGCGCTCTTCGGACTGATGTAGAAGTGACGCCTGATGAAATAGCCGACGTATGCGGCCGGCAACACCCAGATGAGCCTCAGCAGAATAACGGATGCGCAGAGTTCGAACGCGCTGATGAGCAGCTCAGAGGGAGAGATAGAGCGGATGCCGCGGAGAACAGTTGGCAACTCCAGGCCGATCAGAAGGAATACGATTCCGTTCAGCAGGAAAGTTAAGTACCCCAGAAAGACTGACTCTCGATGCGCACTCGCGATGAGAACAGGACCGACGTCTGACGCCCTAAGTACAGCCCGGCCGCCACGGTGGCGAGCACACCGGAGGCATGCGCTGCCTCCGCAGCAGAATAGGCAGCGTACGGAGTGACTATGCTGAGTGCAATCTCTATACGTGCGTTGTCCACATGTGAATCGACGAACTGAAAGACCCGGCCGACCATGACTCCGATGAGAATGCCGCCTGCGACGAGGGAAAGCAACCGAAGTATTCCTCCCGTAAGCGATGGAACGCTGCCGCTGACTACAAGCGCCGTGGAGAACTGGAGCGCCACAAGGCCGCTCGCATCGTTCACCAGGCTTTCTCCTTCGAGGAGATCGACGATTCGCTTGGGCAAACCGAGGCGTTGAGCGATGGCAGTCGCGGCAATCGCATCCGTGGGTGCAACGGCAGCACCGAGGACTAGGCCCAGCCGCCAATCGAAACCGGGAATTAACCAGTGGGCGGCGAAGGACACACCCAAAACGGTGAAACCCACCAGGCCAAAGGCGAGAGAGGTGATGCTGACGAGATTGTATTTGAATTCGGCCCAGGAGGTTTGTCCTGCACTTGCAAACAAAAGCGGGGGTAGAACAGTGAGGAAGATAAAGTCAGGGTTAAGTGAGATAGCCGGTAACCCGGTATGAAACTCACCAGCAGGCCGCCGAGTACGAACACAATCGGATAAGCAATCTTCAAACGCTGAGCGAGAATGCCAAATCCGACAATGAAAACCAGGAGGATTATCAGGACGAATTGCGCTTCGTGAATCGTGCCGCCCGACATAAGATGAGGCTAAACCAGTAGTCTCCACGCGCAGTGGCAGCATACGCAAGACGCCCCATTATGAGCCCAGAACGTCGAAAAGATCCCGGAAATGTACTTGCAAACGTCAACGGACTGCTGCCTGACCTGGAGTCCGTCTACAAAGACATCCATTCTCATCCCGAACTGTCGATGCAGGAGAACCGGACAGCGCGTATCGCAGCGGACCGTCTTCGCGCGGCCGGCTATGAAGTGACCACCGGAGTCGGGAAGACGGGCGTTGTGGGTCTGTTGCGAAATGGCGACGGGCCAACCGTCATGCTGCGCGCCGACATGGATGCATTGCCAGTAAGGAGGCGACCGGGTTGCCCTATGCCAGCAACATTACTGCGACCGATCCGGACGGGAAAACCGTGCCCGTGATGCACGCCTGCGGTCACGACATGCACGTGACTTGGCTTATCGGCGCGACCACCTTGTTCGCACGAACCGGGATGCATGGCGGGGGACGCTGATGCCTGTCTTTCAACCGGCAGAGGAGACGGCGCAGGGCGCTCAGGCGATGATTGACGATGGACTTTTCAAGCGTTCCCGAAACCTGATGTTGTGCTCGGACAACACGTCATGGTCGGGTCCTTCTGGTGTACTTAGTTCCCGCGCTGGAGTCGTCACCTCTGCCGGCGATAGTCTGCAGATTCGAATGTTCGGACGAGGCGCTCATGGATCGATGCCTCAGGCCAGCATCGACCCTGTCGTCATGGCGGCTGCGACCGTGCTCCGTCTGCAAACGATTGTTTCCCGCGAGATTGCAGCTACGGAAGCCGCTGTCGTCACAGTCGGTTCGCTGCAGGCCGGCACGAAAGAGAACGTCATCCCAGATGAGGCAATTATCAAGCTGAACGTGCGCACGTTTGACGAGGGCGTCCGCAAACGGGTGCTTGCGGCGATCGAGCGCATTGTCAATGCGGAAGCCGAAGCTTCAGGCGCGCCAAAGAAGCCAGAGATCACGCCCCTGGACCGTTACCCTCTTGTCAAGAATGACCCGGATGCAGCTAAGCGAGTAGGCGATGCGTTTCGCAAGTACTTCCCGGCTGACCGTGTGCAGGAAACCCAGCCGACCAGTGCCAGCGAGGACTTCGGGTCCTTTGGAGCGGAGTGGGGCGCGCCCTCTGTCTTCTGGTTTGTCGGCGGCACTGATCCCGGCGTGTACGCGAACGCCCAAAAGGAAGGCAAGATTGGCGAGATACCGACCAATCACAACCCGAGTTTCGCGCCGGTGATCCATCCAACGTTGGAAACAGGCGTGGAGGCGCTGGTAGTTGCCGCGCAAGCCTGGCTATCGGCATAAGCCCGATGGCCGTCAACGGGCACATCCTGATAAACACGCTGCTGGTGGTGTTCGATCTTGGCGGCACGTTTGTTTTCGCGCTCAGCGGCGCGACGGCTGCGGTCAAGCACAGGCTCGATCTGTTCGGTGTTCTTGTCTTGTCCTTTGCGGCGGGCAATTCGGGTGGGATCGCGCGCGATGTGATGATTGGAGCGGTTCCTCCAGCGGCTATCAACGACTGGAGATATGTCGCTGTTTCCATCCTTGCCGGGCTGATTACGTTCTTTTGGTATCGAATCATTGATCGGCTGAGTAGCCCTGTGCTGGTGTTCGACGCCGCCGGACTGGCGCTTTTTGCGGTTTCCGGCGCCGGCAAGGCGCTGGCTTTTCACGCCGGACCGGTCGCGGCGACGCTGCTCGGCATGCTGACAGGAATCGGCGGCGGCATGGTGCGCGATGTGCTCGTGAGGGAAATCCCCACAGTCTTGCGCACGGAACTTTACGCGGTGGCGGCCCTGATTGGGGCCGCGGTGGTAGTGATCGGGCGTATGCTGCATGTTCCCGTCCGCTGCGGCGGACTGTAGCCGGCGCAGTCCTCTGCTTCGGACTCCGATTTATGGCCATGCGGCGAGGCTGGCACCTTCCGATCGCGCATCCGCTGAAACAATCGGAAGGGGACGCTCATCGATCGAACGGAGGATAGCTCCTAGGATGTCTAAAATATTGCCTGCAATCTTTTTTGGTCACGGTAATCCCATGAATGCCGTGCTGCATAACCGCTACACCGACGCATGGAGGGTGATAGGAAAGCAAACGCCAAAACCGAAGGCAATCCTATCCGTCTCCGCCCACTGGTTTGTGCCGGAAACTGGGGTCACGATCAGTACAGCGCCAAAAACCATTCACGACTTCGGCGGGTTTCCGCGAGAGCTTTATGAAGTGTTGTATCCCGCACCAGGCGATCCGGATCTCGCCCGACGCGTGCAAACGATGCTTGCCCCATTCCCAGTAAAGCTGGATAACTCGTGGCGACTCGATCATGGGACATGGTCCGTCCTTCGGCACGTCTATCCGGAGGCCGACGTTCCGGTCGTGCAACTGAGCATTGACGAAACACAGCCACCGTCCTTTCATTTTGAGATTGGCAGGAAACTCGCGCCGTTGCGGGATGAGCAAATTCTGATCGTAGGTAGCGGGAACTTGGTTCACAATCTGCACGCTTATGCATGGGGTCGCCATATGCCCGATCCATATGATTGGGCCATTCGCTTCGAAACAGCAGCGAAAGAGATGATGATCGCCGGCGAATACAAACCACTCATCAATTACGAGAAGCTCGGGCGCGAGGCAATCCTATCCATCCCGACGCCCGATCATTATCTGCCGCCGTTGTATGTGATCGCAACGCGGCAGCAAGGTGAACTCATTACCTTTCCCATCGAAGGCGTCGACGGAGGGTCCATATCGATGCTGACGGCGCAGGTGGATAGGCTGCCCCGTTTTCGGCCATGATCGGAGGCGCGGAAATAGACCTGTGGAAGGAATAAGGGACCCTATGGAAAAGAAAACTAGGCATCGCCGGTTGACTCTAAGCGTCCGTTTAGTGGTGCTCGGCGGAATATTGGGTTGGGCGGCTCGTTCCGGCATATCACAGACCGCTGTTAACCCAGCGAGTATGCCTCGAATCGCCACAGTCGAAGAGCGATTTCAGGCATATAACGTCGAGATGTTGGAAGTCACGGGCGGTCGCTTCTGGAAGCGGTACAAAGAAATGCAAGCGAACGCCAACAAGCAGCTGGCCCCGCAGCAATCGGGTTCAACGCCAGCGGGTATGAATCCGGATCTGTACGAATATCGGCCATCCATCAATTTGAGCAATACTCAACTTCGTAAACTTGCGGCAGCTCTAGGGCCGACATATGTTCGCGTCAGCGGAACCTGGGCAAACACCACATATTTTTATGACGCAAACGGCCCGGCGCCCACATCGCCGCCTAAGGGCTTCAATGGTGTACTTACGAGGACGCAATGGAAAGGCGTGGTCGATTTCTCGCGCGCCGCGAATGCAAGAATAATCACTTCATTTGCGACCAGTCCCGGCACTCGCGACGCAAATGGCGTATGGACTCCAAATCAAGCGCGGCAGTTCCTTTCCTACACAAAATCTGTCGGCGGAGACATCGCGGCGGCGGAGTTTATGAATGAACCGACGGCTGCGGCTATGGGAGGCGCTCCGAAAGGCTATGACGCCGCGGCGTATGCACGCGATATCGAGGTGTTCCGTCCTTTTCTCAAACAGACTGCACCCGATATTTTATTTCTCGGGCCGGGTTCTGTCGGAGAAGGCGGTTCACTTTCCCTTCCGCCAACGAGCGGCTTCATTCAATCTGAGGATCTGCTGAAGGCCACCAGGCCGGCTTTCGATGTTTTCTCGTATCACCTCTATGCGGCGGTCTCGCAGCGGTGCGCGAGCATGGGGCCAGCGTCACAGACGACCCCCGACGCGGCACTTTCCGACGAATGGCTTTCCCGTCCGGACAAGATCAACGCCTTCTACGCCGGTCTGCGCGATCGTTTCGAGCCGGGCAAGCCGCTTTGGATTACTGAAACCGCCGATGCAGCTTGCGGTGGAAATCCCTGGGCTTCCACGTTTCTCGATACCTTCCGCTATGTTGACTCGCATGCTCGTTTAGCGCAACAGGGTGTTCGCGTGATCGCGCACAATACGCTTGCCTCAAGCGATTACGGGCTTCTTGATGAGAATACATTCGCTCCGCGTCCGAACTATTGGGCGGCTCTGTTGTGGAGAAAGTTGATGGGCACTACCGTACTCAAGGCGGGCGTGTCGTCGACGCCAAGCCGGCATCTGTACGCCCAATGCTTGCACAATGTGCCTGGAGGTGTGGCGCTTCTCGCCATCAATACGGACCGAAACGCTTCTCAAGAGCTCGAGGTTTCAGCTAACTCGGAACGCTATACGTTAACTGCGCCAAAGCTGGAAGACGGTCGGCTGGACCTGAACGGAAAGGAGCTGAAGCTGGGGTCTGGTGATTCGATTCCCTCGCTCACTGGCGTGCCTACCCATTCCGGGTCCGTCACGTTGCCGGCCGAAAGTATCACATTTTTGGCGATTGCGGAAGCGAACAACGCGAGTTGCCGTTGAAATTCCGGGAGAGGTTTATCGTCCAGTGGTCGGCCGCTACAATCCGCCCAGTGCTGCAAACGGAAGGCAAACAAAAACCTCAAAAGCGGGAATTGATCTCCCGCCAGAGTTCATATCGGAGAATACGTCTCATTTCGTCATTCATTCCAAGTAGGCGTACTGTAGCGCGGCCGGTGGACGTCAGGCCTCTAATCTCGATGCCCCGGAGCGGCCACTGACGCGATACTCAGATCAAAATGATTTGCCCATTCTTCCTTTCGAGGATTGAATAGCGGAACAGTATCCCTCGATTCCGGATCTATTCCGGCAAGATTGGGACCTTTCTTAAAATTGCAATACCAGCAAGCGAGCGCTAGATTTTCAAGGCGAGTTTCTCCGCCGTGTTGCTTCGCAATGATGTGTTCAATGTGGAAGAGACGACGGAACGCATGCTGCGGGAGATGACAATACTCACACCTGTCTCCGGCTCGGCGACGCACTGCCGTCGCCAAAGCCTCCGTCAAGACTGCAATACCTGCGAGCCTTCGATTGCCAGTACGCGAGCAAGTCCCCGATATTAACGTAGGCCTCAAGTTCAACTTGCTCATCTTGCGTTAACGTGCCCTCGTTTGCCTTTGTATTCAGTTCATCGGCTCGCGCGGCATCGGCTTCTGGAAAGTCGAGAGCTAGAATACCTTCAGCAAGCGGTTTGGTCATGCCGTGACCGGGCAAATCAAAGACCTTTCGAAGTATGTCAGCATGGGCACTGGGACGGAAGACGCTCTGAGCCATCGCACTCTCAGTTTACGCCGACTGAGCGGGCCTGTTAATGAACCCAAATTGTCTGTCGCCCTAAGAACCCATCTCGCCAGATCTCTGCCCGCGGTGGAGCGAATCGGGTGCTTGGCCTGCTGCTGATGTAGTGTTGATGTAGTGTTGGACGGAGGATATAGAGGATTTGGTGGATATAGAGGAACGTAGAATCAGTAACTTACTGATTCCAGGAGCAGCAGGCATCTCCGACTCCCGCTGGCTTCCGCCAAGGCCTTTGTAATCAGCTGCTTATGTCGTGTTTGACCGTGGCGAAATCATAATCGATTTGCTCGCAATTTATTGCTTAAGCTATTGTTGCCGACGTCTTAAAGTACATCGTAGGCGAATGGGGAAACATCCACCTTTCGCTAATGCGAGCCGAGTGGCTCATCATCCGAGAATAACGGGACATCTCACAAGCAATTGTTTGTGATGATTCCGCACTCGGATCTCTGATCCAGATATCGATCGATACCACCCGTCAACAACACGCTGACATGCCGGCCGGGATTATTGGGATCGGGGCGAAAAATTATTCTGCGGTCGTGAAAGTCCCTCTCGAGCGGCGGTAAGGTGAAGAGAGCCAACATCGAATCGAGCAAAACCGGAAATTCGCCGTACGATTGAGGAGAGAGACACTTCGACAGGTTGCGCGAGATACTTGGCGGTTTCCAATGGGCAGTAGTGGCCATCGAACGGTTGTTGATCAACAAAAATCCCCAATTTCGAGAAGCGTGAATCGCCGGGGGCGCTATAGCGAAACAGCAACGCCATCGTGCCTTTTCACGCGATGAATTGACCCCCTTCTGTGTAGCGTTGGACAGAGGATACAGAGGACGGAGTGGATATAGAGGAACGTAGAACCAGTAGCTTACTGATTCCGCAAGCCGGGGACGTCACGACTCACATTCCGCCAAGTCATTTGTAGCCCTTCAGAAAACCCTCGGCAATCCCGACATTCTCGGGCCATGCTGTCCGACAGGATGCGACCGAAGCTGGACGTGACCTATTTGCGAATGGGTCACAAACATTTTTCGAGAATGGCCTTGAAAATATAATGTAATTCGGCTAATTAGCAGCTATAGTCGAGTATTCGGCTGGTATCGGCGAGAGACAGGAATGGAAGATGGTTAGCACTGAGCACACGCCTGAGCGATCATTGCACGAGACGTTTGAGCAACTTGGTTTCGTTACGTCCTCGCACGACGTGCTTGCCTTATTACGGCGCGCATACCAGGCGGCTCAGGTCAGCGACGTCACAGTTTTGTTAGAGGGGGAAACCGGAACAGGGAAGCAAGTCTTGGCGCAAAGTATTCACCGGCTGGATCAGAAGCGGAAAGCGCATCCGTTTGTGACCGTTCACTGCAGCACAATCAGTGAAGCGCTGGCTGAGAGCGAATTGTTTGGACATCAGCGCGGCGCGTTTTCGGGTGCAGTGGGCGAGCGAAAGGGTCTGTTTCAAGCAGCCGACCACGGTACTTTTTTGCTCGACGATATAAACGATCTTCCTAGTACTCTGCAACCTAAGCTCCTTGATGTAATACAAAGGCGAGCGGTGCGCCCAGTCGGATCCGATCGTGAAATTGCGGTGGACGTTCGTGTAATTGCAGCTTGCAACCAACCCCTTGAGCCGTTAGTTCATAGCGGGCGATTTCGCAGTGACTTATATCATCGTTTGAATGTCGTCAAAATATCTTTGCCGCCGCTACGGCAGCGGAAGAGCGATTTTGAGCGGCTTATCCTTGCGATTGCAAAGCGTCACGCGGCTTTGTACCATCCGATCCACGGCGTCGAGCCGCAACTCTTACGATTTCTCGAAGCGCTGCCATTCCCCGGGAATGTCCGCGAATTAGAGAACAGCGTACAACGAATGTTGTTCCTGAAAACAGGGGGCAGCTTCCTCGAGATGGCAGATTGGTTGGCGCAGGCGGAGGCGGAGACGGATCCCAGTGATCTCGATTGGGTCTCTCAAGCCGCTGCTGCAATTTGGAAAGCGATTTCCGATAGCGGCGTCGCTTACGGCGAGGCTCTTGACGCAATTGAGAAACGCGTGCTCGAAATGGCACTCAACATACCGGGGCCGACGCGCAGAGAAATTGCGCAAAGGCTGCACACCAGCGAACGAACGCTGTATCACAAAATGCGCACGCACGGTCTAAGCAGCGTCGCGCGATAGCTTCCTCACATTTCCATCAGTAGCGCCGCCATTTTCCGCAGAGCTACTGCCAATTCTTTCAGTTGTAAACACCGTCTCGCTGTTGCAACAGCGTTCGTTTCCAATAAGTCTGAATTGGCTCTCATCGTGCATAGCAAAGTGACCGCCGCCAGCGGAGGCGTTACGGACACGGGAAGCAGTGTGCGGTTTTTGGTCAAGGATGTGTTCTTGCCGACCCCTGAACATGTCTTTGCGCCCCTGCCGCCTGATGCCGAGATGGAGGGAACTGTGATCGGCTTTTCCGATTCGGGCCTGCGTGCAGATGCTTTTGCGGTAGTGGAAGCATTGCGCCGGCAAACGCTGATTGTTCCGATTGAAAAGCTGGCCGTCTACAAATCCGATGGGGACGACCCGGCCAGACCGTCGAGCGCAAGTGAGCAAGGAGAGAACTAATGCCAGTGACCGTAAGCTATCCGGGTGTTTATTTGGAGGAAATTCCGAGCGGGGTGCGCACCATCACGGGCGTTGCGACCTCGATCGCGGCGTTTGTGGGGCTAGCAGCACGAGGATCTGTGAACACGCCGGTCACGATCACGAGCTATGCCGATTTCGAAAGAAATTTTGGCGGGCTTTGGATCAGCAGCCGCCTGGGATACGCGGTGAACGATTTCTACCAGAACGGCGGCTCGACAGCGATTATCGTGCGTCTGGTTCACAGCGACGCAAAGAAAGCGGCGATCGCGCTGCCAGGTGGACCTCCTACTCTGCTGGCAATCAGCGAGGGGGGTTGGGGCAACGCGCTTCATGCGGTTGTGGATTATCAAGTCTCAGCGGACGTGGCAACTCAGTTCGGCTTGACCACTGCCGATCTGTTCAATCTCACCGTTCGAGATTTCAACACGGGCCAGACAGAAGTGTACCGGAACCTCACAGTGAAAGACAGTCCGCGAAGAATCGATAAGGTGTTGCCGATCGAATCGACGCTGGTGCAATCGACGGGCGCCCTGACGTCCGTCCCGAGCGCCAATAACGCTCCGGCGGCGGGCAAAACGATTTGGACGGATCCAAACGCAAACACGGCGGCCACCGCAAACTCGGGGCAGGATGGAAGCGCCTTGGTCGAAAACGATTTTACGGGGCCGGGATTGGATGCAGCGAAACAGGGATTATATGCACTGCGGAATGCGGACCTATTTAATATCCTGTGCATCCCGCCTTATGAGAGCACAAACGTCGACGTGGATGCCGATCTCGTGGGGAAGGCGGCTTCGTTCTGCGAGGAGCGGCGGGCGATGTTGATAGTCGATCCGCCCAGCAGTTGGACGACGGTCGCGCAGGCATTGGCGGGCGTCAGCTCGCTTGGAGCGAATAGCGCGAATGCCGCGGTGTATTTCCCGAGAATCATGGAAGCCGATCCGCTGCACAACAACACGCAAGATACGTTTGTCCCGTGCGGCGCGGTCGCGGGCATTTTCGCCCGCACGGATGCGCAACGCGGAGTCTGGAAAGCACCGGCCGGTCTCGATACCACTTTGAACGGCGTCTCACAGCTCGCCGTGAACATGACCGATCTCGAGAATGGCGAGTTAAATCCGGTCGGCATCAACTGCCTGCGCACGTTTGCGGCTGCCGGAAGAGTGGTGTGGGGCGCACGCACGCTGCAGGGCGATGACAGACTGGCGTCCCAGTGGAAATATGTTCCGATCCGGCGGCTGGCCCTGTTTTTAGAAGAGAGCCTCTATCGCGGCACGCAGTGGGTTGTTTTCGAACCAAACGATGAGCCGCTGTGGGCGCAGATTCGGCTTAACGTTGGCGCATTCATGCAGACCCTCTTCAGGCAAGGAGCGTTTCAAGGCAGTTCGGCGCAGCAGGCGTACTTTGTGAAATGCGATAGCGAGACAACAACGCCGACGGATCAGAACAACGGCATCGTGAACATCGTAGTGGGATTTGCGCCCCTCAAACCCGCCGAGTTCGTGATCATCCAGATTCAGCAAATGGCCGCGCAGGCGGGACAGTAAGGAGGTTAAGATGGCTCAATTCAGCGCCAATCCGTTGCGGTTCGATCCATATAAGAATTTCAAGTTCAGAGTGAAGTGGGATGGGCGATACGTTGCGGGCCTCAGCAAAGTGAGCGTGCTGAAGCGCACAACGGAAGTGGTGAAGCACCGGGAAGGAGGCGACCCAAGCACTTCGCGAAAATCCCCGGGCCGTACCGAGTATGACGCGATCACGCTTGAGCGCGGCGTTACGCACGATGCTGAGTTCGAGAAATGGGCCAACAGCGTGTGGCATTTTGGCGCAGGACTCGGAGCGGAGGTGTCGCTCGCGAGTTTCCGCAAGGATCTGATCATCGAGTTCTATAACGAAGCGGGCCAACTCGCGATTGCTTATAAGGTCTACCGCTGCTGGGTTTCCGAATACCAGGCGCTTCCCGATTTGGACGCGAATGCGAATGCAGTGGCGATTCAGCACATCAAGCTGGAGAACGAAGGCTGGGAGCGCGATTTGGATGTGACGGAGCCTACGGAGCCCAGCTTCACTGTGCCGTCGTCGTAGGGTCTGATGCGGTTGTTATCAGCCTCAGAATTGCTGGCGCTTTGGGAGCAAGGTGTACACCAGAACTCGATCGAGCAAGCGCTCTCGATACTATCCGCCTGCACCGGCGCGCCCTGGGAGGAACTTGCTGTTCTCCCGATTGGTGAGCGTGATGCGCGCTTGTTCGCAGTTTATGAGCGGCTATTCGGCCCTGAGCTTCATGCGTTCACTGAGTGCTCAAATTGCGGCGAGCGTCTCGAATATTCGCTGCCGGTTCCAAGGGGCGCTTCAGTGGCTACAACGCAAATGGAGAGGCGAAGCCAAACGCTACAGCTGCGCCCGTTGAACAGCGCCGATTTGGCTGCAATCCGCGACTGCGGCGATGAGAGGCAAGGAAGACGGCTGCTGGCGGAACGCTGCACTGGGGAGAACGCAGGATGTTTGTCGGATGCCGAAGTTGATTTGCTATCCGCCGAGTTTGCGCAGCTTGACCCGCAAGCCGAAGTGCTGGTGGATCTAAAGTGCCCCGTATGTCAATCCGCGATGCAGGTTCTGTTGGCCATTGAGCAGTTTCTGTGGGCTAAGATCAGTTGCCTTGCGAAGCGGTTGCTGAGGGAAGTTCATGTGCTTGCGAGCGCGTATGGGTGGTCTGAAAGCGAAATCCTCGCTCTGAGCGCAATCCGCCGCAAACGCTACTTGGAACTGGTGGAAGCATGAGCGATTTTCTAGGGCGCATGGCGGGAAGGGCGCTGGGAACGCTGCGGGTTGTCAAGCCGGTGATTCGTTCCACCTTTACTCCGGAGCGAGTTGAACCGGAAACTGCGATCGGTTTTACGATTGCGGCGGCAGCGCCTGAGCGCGAGCGCACCGAAGAAAATGGTCCGGCGCACCGGCAACAGGCCGTTCCGGCTGAAGTACAGCTAAGCCGGCCAAGCGAGCTGCAACCATCTCCGCACGCCCTGAGTGAAGCGCAGGTAAAGACAATTGTGCCGAGGCCGGTTCTGCCCGTGCTTGAGGAAAGCCGGCAAATCCCGCCGGTGAAAGAAACGCAACCAGAACCTCTTGCGCGGCGCGAGTTGTCGGTGATGCGAAATGAGCGTCCGCACGATACTTTGCCGATTCCGGTTCGGGAAAGCGTTCCGAAGCGTGATGCCGCGGAGGCGCCGATGTACGGGCCGCGGCGGGAGATTTCAGCTCAGCCGATGGAAACAACCGAATCGGTGATCCGGGTGACCATCGGGCGGGTTGATGTGCGGGCAGAGTTTCCGGCTGCGGCTTCTGCTCGTCCTGCCGCGCGGCGGCGCCAAGCTCCGGCCCTTTCGCTGGATGATTACCTGCGGCAGCGCAACGAGGGGAAACGGTGAGCAACTCTCTCGCAATTGCGACGGTAACGGCGGCACTGCAACAGCTTTTGACTCCGGCGGCGGCGCAGGCGGTGGGCAACGCCAAAGTGGGCTTCAGCCGGCCCGATGCGAGCAACAGCCAAAATCCTTTGGTGAATGTTTATCTGTATCAAATCACGCCGAATGCCGCGTACCGGAATGCGGACCTGCCCACGCGGCGCGCCGATAGCACGCTCGTGCAACGGCCGCAGGCGAGCCTGGATCTCCACTATCTTTTTACGTTCCACGGCAACGACGACCAGTTGGAGCCGCAACGCCTTCTAGGGGCCGTCGTGACGGCGCTTCATGCGCAACCGTTGCTTTCGCGGCAAAACATCACAGACGCTCTGAACCAGTACGGATTTCTGGCCGCTTCAAACCTGGCGGACCAGGTAGAACGAATCAAGTTCACGCCGACTTCGCTGAACCTGGAAGAGTTTTCCAAGCTCTGGTCGGTCTTTTTTCAAGTCGAGTACAACTTGTCGGCGGCGTACAACGCCTCTGTCGTCTTGATGGAGAGCAACGACGTTCCGCAGAGCGCGCCGCCGGTCGAGGCGCGCAATCTGTACGCGATTCCGTTCCGCTGGCCGTCGATCGATAGGGTGATTTCACAAGCTGGAGCCGATCAGCCCATCGTGGCCGGAAGCACGTTGCTCATCCAGGGCGAGCAGTTACAAGGAGACATCACATTCATTTTGCTCGAGGGGCAGGAGTGGGCGCGGCATCGGTCAGCGACACCCAGATTGTTTTGCCCTTGCCCGCCACCGTGCACGCGGGGCCCAAAGGTTTGCAGGTACTGCAGAAGATCAAGATCGGAACGCCTGCGGCGGATCATCGCGGGTTCGCTTCTAATGTCGCGCCCTTCGTTATCCGACCGACGATAACCGCCAATCCCACCGCAGCAGCCGCGCCGAATCCTCCGGGAGGAGTAAACGTCACCCTTCCGCTCAACCCGAAGATTGGCGCCGGGCAAAGGGCGGTACTGCTGCTGAACAATCCTGCCGTAACCCCACCCACCGCCTTCACCTCACAACCAGCGATTGCTGTGGCTGAAGCGGCGCAGATCACGATAAACATCCAAGGCGTTCCTACCGCGAATTACTTGGTGCGCGTGCAAGTAGATGGTGCGGAGAGTCCCCTCACAGTAAGTGGCGGCGTTTTTACTGGGCCGACGGTGGCGATGCCATGAACCAAGCGATGCAGACGGCGTGGTGCGAGGCAAACCAGCGCTATTTGGCGCGAGCCATCGCCGAGGTGAGGGCGGCGATTGAGCGGGTCCTCCGGCCGGGCGAGTGCCACGAGTTTGCGGGTGAATTTGGGGTCGAGCCAGAAATACCTGCTCTCGAAAATTTGTGCTCTGGATTCGAGCTATCAAGCTTTGAACGGAAAGTGCTCCTGATGTGTGCAGGCGCGGAAATGGATTCGCGCTTGCGAGAAATTTATGCGGCAAGCGGGACGCAACCCACGTTCAGCCTGGCGCTTTCCGCATTTGAAGATGCGCATTGGAGCGCGCTGTCCTCCGATCGGCCGCTGCGCTACTGGCAACTCGTGGAACTGCGGCCGGGAGACGCGATCACCACGCGGCCGTTGGCAATCAATGAGCGAATTCTGCATTACCTGGCGGGAGTGCCTGCGTTCGAAGAAAGACTTGCGGCCTTCATCCGCCGGGCTGCGGTACCCGGCGATATGGTTCCGTCGCATAGAAAGATTGCCGAAGCGATCGCGGATTTATGGTCGCAGGTAGATGGCGGAGGCCGATTAGCCACCGTCGAATTGTGCGGCGAGGAGCGGGGGAGCAAGAGAACCATAGCGTCGCATGCCGCCGCGATGCTCGGCTTGCGTCTGCATGTGCTTCCAGCCTGGCAGCTGACGCATGCGGCGGCCGATCTGGAGATCTTATTGCGACTGTGGGAGCGCGAAGCGGTTTTGAGTTCCAGTGCATTGCTCGCAGAATGCGATGAGGCGGACGATATTCCGGGACAGAGTGCAGCCGCGCTGAATGCGTTCCTCGAAAACGTCCGGTGCCCGCTTTTTATTTCAACGCGCATTCAACGGCAAAACATCGACCGCCGGGTGGCGCGGTTCGAAGTGCTTAAGCCCACTGTGAGCGAACAATCCGATCTCTGGCAGGCTGCATTGCGGCCGCGCTTTGGAGACTTTAATGGACACGTTGAAACGTTGACCAGCCAATTCAGCTTGAGCGCGCGCTCAATTGACTTGGCAGCCGAGCATGCCACGAAGCAGTCTGGCGACGCGGCGCTCGCGTTATGGGACTCGTGCCGTGTTGAATCGAGGCCGCGCCTGGATGGATTAGCTCAGCGGATCCAGCCTGTGGCGCATTGGGACGATTTAGTGCTTCCCGCGAAGCAAAAGGAAATTCTCCATCAGATCGCCGTGCATGTCCGGCACCGAGCAAAAGTGTACCGGGACTGGGGTTTTGAGGATAAATATTCACGCGGCCTGGGAATTAGCGCGTTGTTCGCGGGCGCGAGCGGCACGGGCAAGACGATGGCGGCCGAGGTTTTGGCGAACGATTTGCGCCTCGACCTCTACCGTATCGACCTGAGCCAAGTGGTGAGCAAATATATCGGCGAGACGGAAAAAAACCTTCGCCGCGTTTTCGATGCAGCCGAGCAAGGTACGGCGATTTTGCTTTTCGACGAAGCGGATGCGTTGTTCGGCAAACGCAGTGAAGTAAAGGACAGTCACGATCGCTATGCCAATATCGAGGTCAGCTATTTGCTGCAGCGGATGGAGGCATACCGCGGGCTGGCGATTCTGACGACAAATCGGAAGAATGCGCTCGATCATGCGTTTTTGCGGCGAATTCGGTTTGTGGTCGAGTTCCCATTTCCAGATGCGGCAGAGCGCGCTGAGATTTGGCGCCGCGTCTTTCCTGGCGCGACGCCTATGGAAGATCTGCGGATCGAGAAACTGGCGCGCCTGAATCTGGCGGGTGGGAATATTCGTAGTATCGCTTTGAACGCGGCTTTTCTTGCGGCGGAGGGCAGCGATCGCGTCCGAATGTCGCATTTGCTTTCGGCTGCGCGACAGGAGTTCGCCAAGATCGAAAAGCCACTCACCGATGCGGAGGTGGCCGGTTGGGTGTGAAGCGGGTCGAATTGCATATCGATGAATTGGTTCTCGATGGCTTCGCACTCGGCGATCGTGGGCGGATTGGCGATGCGGTCGAAACGGAATTGGCGCGTTTATTCGGGCAGCAAGGCGTGCGCGCGGCCGCAAGCAAACAAGTTCCGGCTCTCGATGCTGGCAGCTTCCGAGTGGATGCGAGCAGGAAACCGGAGATGATCGGCAGACAAGTAGCCAGGCAGATCCACCAGGCCGTTTCGCGGATCAGGCCGGTAAGAGGCGCCGGATGAGAGTGCGTGAACGGCAATCGCCGCACGCCGCTCCGGCTGCGCACGAGCCAGGCGCTCTGCCGGTGAGCGTGCGGCAAACATTACGTAATTCGGGACAACCGCTGGATCAAGTGACGCGGCGCGTGATGGAGCCGCGCTTTGGGCACGACTTTGGCCGGGTTCGCATTCATGTGGGGCCTGCGGCGGCGGAATCGGCACGCGAGATGCGGGCGCGCGCGTTTACGGTCGGGTCCCATGTAGTTTTCGGCTCAGGACAGCATGCGCCTGCGACACCTCGCGGGCAACGGTTGATGGCCCATGAGTTGGCGCACGTAGTGCAGCAGCGGAATGTTCCGGAGCAGCGCGTCTATTCCGGAGTTCGTGTGGGCGTAGAAAACGATCGGCTCGAGCAGTTGGCGGAGCGGCAGACCGCGCAGGTTGCCGCCGGAGGGCACGCTCAAAAATCACCAGCGTTGAGCCGGCCAGTGCTTCAACGGAACTCATTTACGAGCTTCGTGTCTGATTTTTTCAGTTTTTCCCCGGGACCGATTTCGGCGATTGCGCGGGCGTTCGGAAGCGAGAAGTACAGTGATCAGGAGCTGCAGCAGTATCTGACGTCCATAACCACGCGCAAGGCTATCGAAGACCATTACGACAGCGACAACAAAGCGCGGGCGGTGGTGAAGCGGTGGACCCAGAAGAAGCCTGGCTTTGATCTGAAAGCTCCCATAAAAACGCTCCTGATTCGGGAGATGCAGACAGGGCATGTGAGTGGAGATGACGAGCGGGGAATTCTCACGATTCTGCACAATAGCCAATTTCAGGATTTGCAGGTGATCTTCGGGGCTGGCGGCATCGATCCGAAGAAGCTGGACGCCGATTTTGACGGCGCGGAGAAGAAAGATTTACGCGCGCTTTATGACCGAATCTTCGAAGGCGGAACCGATGCGGTTTCGAAGGGCAGCAGGGAACTGACGCAGCACGTAAAGGTCCCGTATCAATGGAGCGAGTTCAAGAAACTGCTCGAGCAGCAATTCAAGCGCATTGAAACAGCAGTCAATGCGGCTCCAGACGACCAGCGCAATGCCGTAAGCGATGGAATGGCGCGCTCCAGCTCGAATGACATCTATGGGGAGTTAAAAAGCCTTGCCCCCGCGGAACGAGAACAGGCTTTGCAGGATATGTCGGGCGAGCGTTCGCATCAAGACGCATTGCTCACTGACGTGAGGTTCAAGGAAGGGGACGAAAGTCTGGATGCTGCGGCGAAAGATGCCTTGGCAAAGCAGGACGCGACATTAACCGCGGTTGTGCTGCTTCTCGATCTCATACTGCAGACGATCGCCAAGGATATGGCCATAGCTGCACCTGCGGGTAAGGTCGGATTTGAGAAGACCACCACTCCATTGAGCGCCGCCCAGAAGAAAGCCGCGCAAGCCGCATTGAAACCACTCACGCATGAGGAAGTCGTGAGCGAGGTTAGCGGCAAAGCTGCGCCGCCCGCCGCTAAGTTCGTTCAGAAGCTGCCCGGTGAGAAGGACAGTTATGACGATCAGATCCGGGCACGGGCTCCAAAGATGGTCGATGAGTACTACGCACGCTTTGGTGCCCCGCGTAGCGAGGCGGTACACAGCGATAAGAGCAAGACTCATCAGCTCGATGAACTCGAGAAGATTGCGAACGCCAGCGCAAAAGAAACAGATCGGGTATTTGGCAATTTCAAGAAAGCACCCGCGTTTACTGCCGACCAATTCAACAAAAAAGGCGTACTGACGAAGTCAGGAAATATCCACGACGCCTGGCTGAGTGAACAGGCGAAAGCAAAGAGCGACCCCGGTTATCAAGCGCGGTCGGCGGATTTTTGGATGTTTTATTTGCTAGAGAACGATAACGACAGCACACGTCCGGAAACCGTACAGCAGATCGAGTTCAAGCATAATGCTTCACCCGAGCTGGATAAGAACAAGAAGCCGTTGAACCCCGAAGCAAAAGTCATCGCCGAAGTAGGCAATAAGCATGCCAAATCAGATGCCAAGCGGTTGTTCGAGATTGGCCGTGGTTGGGATGCATTCAATATCAAAGGCGGAGTTTCAGTGCAGCTGTTCAAAAATCCCGACACAACAGAAGATCGCAAGTTCCTGTGGGACATGTTTTTCACTCTGATTCACGAATATCTGCACACCTTGGCTGACGGGAAATACGACACCTATGCGAACAGCTTAGGCGGCGAGCACACGGCGGCGGGCAACACGCTAATCGAAGGCGTCGATTCACTGTTGACGGAGACGGTCTGGACTAGCGCCCGCCCGCGTGCGTCGCAGCCGGATATCCGTAATGCAGTCGAGCCGGATGCGGTGAAAGCAGGCGAGCCGTTTGACGCTTCATTGGTTCCGGAGTCGCCGTGGCGCAGGTATTCCAGTTATCCGCAGGCGGTGAAGCTAGTCTCAGTGGTCGGCATACGGAATCTGTACGACGCCTATTTCTACGGCAACGTGAAGGCGATTGGGGGGTAATGATGACAGCATCTTCCCCTTGCTTGGCAGCGTTGAATGCATTCGCTCAAAAGGAGTTTGCGGAATGGCGCGGTTTGCCGTTTTCCTGCACTATGAGCGATGCGTTGCAAGCGTTCGCTCCACAAGACGAGTGGATTGGCGCAGGCAAGCTCGGATCGGCAGCCGTTGCTGCGAATTATCGGTTCTTTGTTGTGCCTTCCTATCCCGCTCCCGTGCGCGTATGGTTCGACGATTCGGTCATCCACCTCGTGGATGTTGAGGGGCCAATCGAGGATCTCACATTTCAAGCGCTTTCGGAGAGACTCGGCGGGCAGGCGGTAAAACTCGACAGCTATTTTGGCGTCGTGAAGGTCGACGAAGGCGAGTGGGTATACGCCGACAGAGGGATTGCGTTCAGCGGTGATACAGGGCGACGAGAGATCTATCATCTGTGGGTCTTTGCGCCGACTACAGCAGAAAGCTATCGCCAGCATTTGCGCATGGATTTGCGCGAGCGGCCAATGCCACGGCCGGAGTGGATGTGAAGGAGATTCGCAGATGAGCAGCTTTCCTGGATCGCCTCGCTTGCTAAAGGGCGGGATCGTGCTGCTTGATCCGACTACCGCGGCCGTACAGCGGATCATCACGCTGCAGTACAACCCGGATACTCTTACACGCTCGCTGCAAATCCAAGCTGCGGAGACGGGCACTAAAGACCGCTCGGAAGCGTTGCGTCTGAAAGGGCCGCCCATCGAGACGTTTAAGTTCGATGCGGAGATCGATGCAACGGATCAGCTCGAATTTCCCGGGCAGAACTCGAGCGCTGTGGAGTTTGGCATCAACCCGCAACTAGTTGAGTCCGAAAAACAATTTCTCCTTCTGGGCCTTTGCGGTGTTCACGAAGCCGGACAGCGCGAGCGATCCAGCGAAGCCGAGGCACTGCCGCCGGCTCCAAAGAGGCTTCTGCCACTTATTCTTCATAAACGATGTCGTCCAGGTAAATAATTACAGGAGCGCCGCCGGCAGGCGGGATCAGAACGTCAAAGAGGACACGGGAGATTCGTCAGATCTCCTGAGAGCGGGATCGTGTACTGCTTCCACTCGGCGGTCAGTTTCAGCATTCCTTGGCCGGATTTTGGGTCCGGCGTTAAGGGAAGAGTAGAGGGGTAATTGCCTTCGGGGTCGGCCCCTGCAGACGCCCAGATTTCCTCAAGTCCGTAATGCCCGCGCGCCCAGAAGGTCAGTCGCTTTGCCCAGGATAAATTCTGCCCGGGGGATTCTCCGAAATTTCCCGGCGGTGTCGCCCAGGTAATGCGGCACGCCTGCGTCTGCGCTTCGCAAACGATCCTCGTGCAACTCGGCGGTGTATGCGGGTTCTCGCGCCACACTTGGTCCAGCAAGGTTTTTCGCTCGCTCAGAAGACCACCGAGTATGACCTGGGGCGGAGCCTCATACTCGACGTTAAGTGTCCTCCGCGCAGCGCGGACGTGGACCGTAATTCGTCCGGCAGCGATCGTGCTTTCACCATCCAGCGCCGTGACGGACAATGTGTACGCGCCCGGTTTGGACGGCGCGATCCAGAATGCCGCTGGCGTTGATGGCGCATATCCGGGCAAAAAGAGCCAGCGGACGCCGCAAATTTATACCTCAACTGCTCATCCGTTATTGATATCCGTTCGATGGGACCCGACAGGCGAACTGTTCTCCCGGGATCAACATCCAAAGGGCTCGCCGTTACGGTCATATGCGGCTTGGAGCACCCTCCCAGAAACGCTGCAGAAGCGCGATGAGGAACGTGACTGCCATAGATCAGACTTGTTCACGGTTCGCCTCCAGCTGCTCAACGATGGAAAGGTGAAGCGGATACCAAGCGACCAGGCTGCTCAATTCCAAAACGCCGATTTCCAGTACGTCGTTTCGCGTCGCCTTATCGTCGCTGACGTATATGAAAGTTGCGACGCCGCTCGTAAAAACTGTGCGGACAGAGCTCGCCGGCCGCTCGCCCTGCGCAATCAGCAAAACGGCCTTTCTTGTGCCATTGAGCCCGAGGCGGCACGACCTGACCAGCAGCTCGGTTTTTGCCGAAGATCGGCCCGCATTGAGGCTGACGCTGATCGGCCGTCCCGAACGGACGCGCAACGGCACACCGTTGACAAACTCTCGGCATCGATCGAGGAGTCCACACCAGCAACGGATGCGACGCTGCGGAGTCGGCCACAATGTTTGCAGAACCGAGCCTGAGACCGCGCCGGCAGTCGATCAGCATCCCGATGAGAAACTACATTGACGGCCAGAAATGTCCAGGGTACCTCCATGGCGTGGCGCATCATTACGCGGACGGACTCGCAGAAACGCACTTTGAAGTCGGACGTATCCCGGACGGAACATCTCTCCTCAGGGCGCGCGAAGAAGGCCCACCTGATCTTGTAGTCGCTCTTTTCCAGAAGCGACAATTTTGCGGGCACCGCGTCGATAGGTATTTCCCTCCACTTATCGATGTGGCCGCTGAATGCGGCGTTGCTCATGCGAGGGAATACCTTCATCCAGAGGTCGACGTGTCCGCTGGAACGAAAGAGCGATACCAGGAGCGCCGCAAAAGCAGGCGCAACGAGGCTCTGCCCTGCCAGTGGCGTGGCAAGCGCCGGTCGCGCGACGAAATAAACGTCCGACTCCTCGATCCGGCGTCGCAGCTCGAATGCCGATGTCGCGAGCCTGAGCACGCGCGGCAGGGCAACGAAGATGACGTCGCCACGTATCATGTATTCTAGCAGCAGTGCGAAACAGGGCCAACCGAACCACCGCAGCACCTGCCATCGCACATCTCTAAGCGACGCGGCCGTCTTCGCGTCGTTGACAGCAAAGCTCGTTTCTGTTGTCGGCTCCCCACGCTTCGCATCACGAATGACTGCCGCGAGCCGGAATACTTCGCCTTTCGTCTTCCGTAACGGATCAGGCTCATAAGGCTGTCGGCCCGATTCCACGGCTACGGCGTACACGCAGGCATGCTCATCGACGGAACGGAATGGCTCAAGCGTTTGCCAGCCAGAGAATTCGGGGAAATCATTCCTTTGTGCCAGTTGCCATTGCTGACGCGTCGTCGATGCTCCAAACAGAGCGGCATTGTTTTCGAGAACAGCCCAAGCCTCGTCCTGCTCTTCCGGCGATGCGTGCGCCAAGTCCCGCAGCATCTGGTCCTCCTGGTCCGCCGTGAATTGCGTATCCCGAAACATAGCCCAGAGATCCGGGAATCCGGTTTCGCGGTCGAGGAACAGCGATCCGGTACCTCTTTGCGCCCTTACGAAATCCACCAATTGCTGGAACCATACCGGCGCAGTTACCACGGCTTTCGGGATCACTTTCGGGATCACAACATCCAACTTCAACCAACCAACAGCTTTCCGAGCCTCGATCGCTAAGGCTTCAGGTCTTCCGAACTCTCGTATGGAGGTCGTGGCAGCTTCCAAGTGGACTTCGCTTACGTGCAATATCAGGGCGAATGGCAAAGGACCGCCAGGACGTAACTCTCGCCATTCCGGATGCTCACGCATCTCGGACGGAAGCGGAATGTTGACATAGGTGCGCGGACCGGTCACTTCAACGCGACCCAGTGGCAAATCCGGACCAGCAGCGAAGACCGACAGCTCCGCGCGTATGGACGGCAAGCGAACGAGTTCCGCAGCTGCTGAAGAGAGCGCAACCTGGAACACAAGCATCCCTCTTTCCGTCACTTGGGGAGCAAAGACCATCTGCGCGGAGGATTCCTCCAGCAACAGCCCTTCGCGCTCGATTAGGAGAGTGATACGTGGGTGGGCTGGACTGTCCGACAATTTTTGCGGCGCCGACGGTCAAGAGGCCGCAGAACAACCTCCGGCTTCTACGCCACCTCCGCATCCAATCAGCAATGCGTTGTCGCCGACGCTCCTCCGCGCGCCGTAACCGGCCCATATTGCCGCTCGAAGGCAGCCAGCAATTTCCGACGAATCGGATGATTCGAATTCGCGCGAGCTGTTCTTCCGAAAACGGCCGCCGTCGGCTGGCATGATCAGCAAAGTCGCGCAGTCCAATGCCGCAGAGTTCAGCATTCCCTTCGGCCGGTTCCTGCGACCGGCATTTCCGGCGACCTGACTGCCTCCTGCAATGCGTGAAGAATCTCTTCAACTTTTGGCTTGTTCTTCATTTTCCCTCTCCATGAATTCTTCCAGAACCACATGCAAATGGCGGGCAATCACGGCGAGCGGAATGTCGCTACCAAGTTCCGCCCGCACGGCCGCAACAATTTTGATGAGGACCTGCATCAGTGATTTGCGCGGTCTGCCGCGGCCGAAGCCTCCGAGCAGAGCGTCCCGTTCGTCTTCGGGCAGACTTCGGCACACGCGCCGGACGACGCGAAAGATCTCGGCATCCAGCAACCGCGCTTCGATATCTTCTTGCCGGACGCGACATCGTCGAGAATCGGCTCGCCTTCGAGTGCCGGCAAGCGTCAATCGCCGCATTGACGGCAGCCTGCGTATCCAGGGCCAAGGCTCGCAGACCGGGTCGAACTGGTCTGCCCGCTCCCATAATTTCGCGATCACGTCAGCGGCGACATCCTCCGGGTCCTGCCGCGGGCAAACAGCGCCGCGATCCGCACAACCGTCCGAACACCGCATCAAAGTGCCGTTCCAGGTACTCCCGAATCGGACCAGCCGCCGCAGCCGCGGCGCCACGGACAGCCGGGGGCGGCCGCTGTGCGCCGCGGTCCGCGGAGCGCCGCCGGCCATGGCCTACTTCCCCTCGGAAATAGCGGCCTGAACCGCGTCGCAGATCGCGGCTGATATTTCGAGCTGAGCTGCCCTGTCCGCGTCAGTTTGTGATTTACCGGAGGGATCAACGTATCCCACCATCGCGTAAGTGGGCATCGCGATTTTGCGGCCTTTTGCCAAAACTTCCGCGCGCGAGCGCTCCGGCATCTCCGTTAATGCCGCAACGTGGCCTTGAACTCAGGGTCAGATCTTCAGCCCTTCGACGATTTTCTGCGCCCGTTTGGATTCGCGAAACCGGGCGAGATCGTCGTCCGTGAAGCAGTTATAGGCATAGATCCCTGTGGATTTCTTAACATTTTTACCCTGTTCGCGGACGATCAGGGCCTGGAGTTTGTCGGCGGCCGTGTTCTCCGCCGCGACAACGCCGGAGCAGAGCAGAGCTGCGAGCCCCAGCAGTACGGTAATGCTTCTCATAGAGAATCTCCTTGGCAGAAGTTCTGCCACCCCATATACGAACGAGCCGGCGATTTTTCCCGGCCGAGCCCGGCGAGCTCAGGAAGCCGCCCGCCGAAGCACGTGATCTACCGTTTCACGCCAGGATACCGCCGGGCGGGCCACCGTTGGCGGCTTCACGCACGCTTCAGTAAGCATGATCCGCTTCGCGGCTTGGAAGATGCGGCCCTCCCCCTCCGAGGCTGCACGGATGCCGGGCGGCGGCCAAGCGCCAGTTCCGGGATTGATAATGAGGCGGAGGCGCTCCATAGCCTGCTCAAGCGGCTCGCCGCGGGTCACGGCGGAACGTCAGGCCCGCACTTTCGAGCGCCGCCGCCAAGACTGGCAACTCAGTCCGATCGAGGTTTGCAAGCATACAAAGACGGCGGCGTTCCGCCTCAGTGATCCGCCGCTCCAGCGCCTTCCGCCGCAGCCATAAGGACAGCTCGCGGGTCCCCGCCGCAGCCATGAAACCGCCCGATATGAGCACGCACACGGAGAAGAACAATGTGCTGTCCTCCAGGATCCGATCTTCGCGCGGGGTCAATGGGCGTGGACTGCGCTGAACGATCCCGTAGCACTCGAACGCTTTTACCGAGGGCAGACTATCCGAGTGACGGTCCTGGCGAACGGCTTTGAGTACCACGGCAAGCAGTATGCGTCGCTCAGCGCGATTGCTCATCGGGTGACGGGCACGCGTTGGAACGGCTTTCATTTCTTCGGCCTCAAGCAGGAGTGGACTCGTGAGTGACGTTCAGCCCGTCCTCCGTTGCGCCATTTACACGCGCAAATCGACCGAAGAAGGACTCGAGCAGGAGTTCAATACGCTGCAGGCGCAGCGCGAAGCGGCCGAAGCCTATATCCTGAGTCAGAAGCAGAACGGCTGGCACACACTGGCTGAGAACTACAACGATGGCGGGTTCAGCGGAGCGAGCCTGGACCGGCCCGCACTGAAGCAACTACTCGATGACATCCAAGCCCGCAAGATCGATTGCGTGGTGGTCTATAAGGTAGACCGGTTAAGCCGGTCTTTGCTCGATTTCGCTCGTCTGTTGTCGCTGTTCGAGAAGCGCGGCGTGAGTTTCGTTTCCGTGACCCAGGAGTTCAACACCACAACTTCCATCGGCCGGCTGACGCTGAATATCCTTTTATCGTTCGCTCAGTTTGAACGGGAGATCATCAGCGAGCGCACGCGCGACAAGATGTCGGCAGCCCGCCGGAAAGGCAAATGGGTAGGGGGCACTCCGGTGCTGGGCTATGACATCGACCCGCGAGGTGGGCGTCTGGTGGTCAACCCAGCAGAAGCACAAAGGGTGCGAGAGATCTTCAGCATCTGTGCCGGGTGTACAACCTTGGCAGCAGCGCAGAAAGAAGTCGAGGCCCAGGGGTTCGTAACCAAAGACTGGATCAGCAAATCCGGGAAGCATCATGGCGGCCGCCAATTCACTCAGTCCACGCTGGGCGCTCTGTTGCGCAACATCCTATATATAGGTGAGGTTTCGAATAAAGGCGTGGTCTATCGGGGCGAACAGTCGGCCATCGTGGAACGAGCGTTATGGGCGCGAGTGCAGCAGCAGCTGAAACTCGAGACTCGACGAGGAGCACCGCATGACAAGGTGGAAGTACTGCTCTCAGATCTCGTCTACTGTGCGCAATGTGGAGAACGGATGCGGAGCGCATACAGCTCGCGGCAGGGCCACCGTCATCTGTACTATGTGTGCCGACGTAAGAAAGCGAATCCCAAATGCCAGCAGAAGCCCGTCGCGAATGTCGACCTCGAGCCATCGCTGCTCGAGCAGCTGGAACCGATTCTGGGCCCGCATTGCGACACAATATTTCTCCAGCACTCCCTCGAGCGCATCACCTACGATTCGCACACACGTGAGGTCGAAGTCACTCTGAGAGACGGCAGTCGATTCGGCTATAGCCTACCGTTTGCGAACCGGCCCGGCGTGCATTGCAGATCTCAAGAGGAATTCGGGCGAGTGCCGCGAGTGAGCCGGCTCATGGCTCTGGCCCTCAAGTTCGAGAGGCTGCTTTCGCAAGGTACGGTGCGGAATCATGCGGAATTAGCACAACTCGGGCAGGTCACCCGTACGCGCGTGTGCCAGATCCTGAGGCTCACGAATCTGGCACCCACGATCCAAGAGGCCTTGCTGTTTCTCCCCAAAACACTCCAAGGCCCCGATCGCATCACGGAAAACCGATTGCGCCGCATCGCGAGCCTGGTCGACTGGGAGGCGCAGATCCAGCTGTTTCGTTCCCACCTGGCCCGCTCACAGCGATGAGCCGGGTTCTCAGCGTTTCAGACGATACACACGCTCACCATCGCGCTCAAACGAGCGCACTTTCCGGCCTTGCTTGGACAGATTGCGCGAGATAAAACCGCGCACGGTATGAGCCTGCCACCCGGTTTGATTGCGGATCTCGTTCAGGCTGGCGCCTTCCGGCCGGCCTAACAGCGTCCAGACCTGGGCGGCTTTTGATCCTTCCCGAAACACCGGCCGGTGCCGGCTTTGTGACCCCACCTGCGCCGTCTTACCAGGTTCTTCTGCTTGCGGCTGAAGAGTCCGCCAGATGCGGCGAATCGCGGTCTTGCGATCCGTGAACCGAGCCACCGGTTCTACGCCCGGCAAGCGGTTCCAGATCTCAACCAGACGCTTCATCGGCCATTCGTTAATCAGTTCCTGCAACTCCTTCTCGCTTGCGAAGTTACTGTCGCGCGGATTCCTATCTGCCGGCTCGTGTTCGTTTATCACTCGGATGTGATCTTCCGGTGTGACATGAAAAAGCATCGCTTCATTCCTCGTTTCCGGTACAGCGTCGCTGCTCTACCGATCACATCCATCACTCCGCAGCCCGCGAAAAGCAAGTCGAATCTCCGCCTGAAAGCGGGCCTCCCCGGGTCGAATTCTTGCGATTGCGACTGGACTTCGGCGCCTCACATCAGCCTACGATCTGGCATGTTCAAACACCCCAACGTCGTTCCCATTACTGCTGCAAAGCTCGACTCTACACAACAATCGAAGCAAGAAACAATTCCTCCCATCCGAACGGGAGCTGTCACGCGCAGCGCGATTCGCCAGATGCTCGCAGCTGCCCACAGTCGGGAAACCCAAGTACTGGAGCAGAAGCCGCAACGTGCCGCATGCAGCGCACGCAGACGAGGAAAAATCCTTTACATGCCCAAGCGCAGCTGCGACGACAGCTGCAACACATAGCCCCGCATCTCCTGCCGCAGCAGCAGCAAATATGCAAACGAACACACAACTGATTCCTGCTGAGGAGCATCAGTCCTGTGCTTCTGAGCAGAGCTTTCGCATCACCTGAGCGCAGCCTGCAACGAAATGCCGCCGCTGAAAACAAAGCACTTGTCTTACGAGATGTAAACGTATGGGTCGTATGTTCGCAAACGGACCGGGGAGCCACTCTGCTTTTACGAACACCACCGCCCTGGAGAGTGCTGCGAATCAGCTAAAAGGATGTAGATCCAGTCAGATGCACTGGTTCATGCATGCCCGCCGCGGCATTCTCTTATTTACCGATTTAACAGCCCAATTGCCGCAGCTGCGCACGACATGCGTAGAAGATTTCGATTGCACGTCCACCGGCGCCGAGAACCAACTCCCTTCAGTTTCCGATAATCCGACTTGGACTTCGCCAACTCGACGCCGCAAGCTGCTAATAACCGCTGTGGACCAGCCCAATCGTGAGTTCACCGGTCAGGCCAGAGCCTTTCCATATAGCACGAGCAAGCGCCTCCATGCTTTCTCCGCCTGTGGCTCGTTATAGACTCGCGAATCCGGAGGGCACCAGCCGTGTGCGGCATCCGCATACACCTCGATTTCCACTGCCAGATTCGCTTTGGCGAATGTCTCCTTCAGAATGTTCTTCTCATTGGGCGACCGTGCATCGTCATTTGCGGCGATCGCGATGAGAAACTGCGCCCTGCTTCTCGCCGCCTCAAGGTGAGGACTGTCCGGTTTGTCTGTCACGAGCCCACCGCCGTGGAATGATGCAACTGCTCCGACGCGGTCGGGCACGGCGGCCGCGGTACGAAACGCGATCGGGCCGCCCATGCAATAACCCTGGGTGCCCATTTTTCGGTTCTTTGCAACCGATGACTGCCCGTCCAGCCACGCGACGAATGCTTTCGCGTCTGTCATTTGCGTCGTCTCGTTGAGAGTTTGCGCGAGCGGCCTTACCTGCTCTATCGGCGTTGAGGCACCGGCCTCCGCAGTCGGGGCTTTCTTTGTGCGGTAAAACGGGTTGACCACGAGCACCGAATACCCGATTGGGCCAGCCGTTTACCCATTTGCCGAAACGCGGGCCGTAATCCGAAGATGTCTGGCCACATGAGAACGCCTGCAGCTGTGTCGCTTGCGGGATGCGCGAAGTAGCAGTCCGCAGTGCCGTCCGGCGTTGGCACATTCACGTCCGATTCGGTGACGGTAACCGCGCTCGCAACTTGCGGCAACATCATCGCCATGCCTGCCCCTAGCATGATGCCGAACTGTTTTCGCGTCACCTTGCCGAGACTCTCGTACTCTTGTCGGTCTTTCTCGAAATGATCCTGATCACACATATTTGCTCCTGTATGACAGCCACAAAAGTTCCGATTCAGCTCTCGCTCGCTGCGCTACACTTCCCTACTGCACTACCGAGAAGCTGTCGTGCAGCGTGGCTGTAGAGCTATTTCCTACCCAGACGTCGAAGTCTGAAACTTCTACAGTCCATCCCTTCTTCGCAGCGCTCCAGTAGCGTCGCTCCTCGCAACCCACCGTGAAGTTGATCTCCTGCTTTTGACCCGGCAGCAGTGTGACACGACGAAATCCCTTCAATTCACGAACCGGTCTCGATGCTGAACCGAAACGCTGATGCAGATATAGTTGAACGACTTCGTCCGCTGCTCTTCTACCAGTATTCGCAACCGTTACCGTCGCGGTGATCGAGCCATCCAAGGGAGAGGTTTTTGTACTCAGGTGAAGATCGGAGATTGTGAAACTCGAATAGCTGAGCCCGTAGCCAAAGGGGTAAAGAGGCGAGGTGGGGAGGTCCCAGTAGCGAGAGGTGAAGTCCGGGGAGTCGTAGGGTTTGTGTGAAATTGTGTGGGTGTAATAAATAGGAACCTGCCCTACGTTGCGGGGCCAGGTGACGGTTAGCTTGCCACCGGGTACCGCATCGCCGACGAGAAGATCCGCAACCGCGTTGCCGGTTTCCGTGCCGCCGAAGTAACAATCCCCAGCGTGCAAGCGGCATACGGCAGGGCTCATGAGAAGGAGGCTGGCTGCCAAGCAGCGACTTCGGGAGATGGAGCGTGCAGCATGACGCCCGGTAGCCGGAATCGGCTCGCTCCCGCAGACTGCGGCTTCGTGCGGGCTGATTGCTTCGACCTTCCGAGTGCTTGCGGGCTGCCGCGCCGGTCCTACTCAAATTTAATACGCTGGTACGGGCCGCCCGGCATCCGACAAAACTAAGGGTTATGCGCTCTTCGCCTGAGCCGGGTTAATGATTACGTGCTCTCCGCCGCGCTTTTGAAGAGCCTGCAGAGCAGTCTTTATTCCACCGTGCACGCCTTCGCGGACTTTAGCATCAGACACTTTGTCTGCCGCTGCTTGCAACGACGCTAACAAAGTGACGTCGTGCAACAGCGCAGGATAGTTCACAGGCCCCGGTCCTACTTTAAAATGCTGCAGTGGGATCTCAAGAGTCGGAATTTCATAGCAATGTTCTTGGCCGCCTATGCGAAAGCAGATAGTCATAGGGATTCACCTCAGTCCAGAATCTTATCACTGTTGCAGGGCTGCCGTGAGCATGAGCTTTCATCGCCAAAACGAGAGCGCTCGTGAGGGCCATAGATCCGATTCAGTTATTCCCCAGAAGGGATGTCAGCGCCTGTCACGGGATTTGAAAACATGACCTATAAGGAGCGCAATGCTCTAAGCAGGACGCTATTCCGATGAAAGTCAAGAAAGCTGCGCTGTCCTTCGGTGAACCCACCTACTGTGATAACGCGTTCCGTCTCAATGCCCATCCTTATAAGTGAGGGTCGGTGTGCAACCGGTGAAATAATGAGCTTCCCACTATCTTCAAAGCCGATGAACCCACGATCAAAAAGATGGTCGATGCTCGGCGTCAGAAGCAGCCCGTTCTCTCCATTCAGCCGTTCTTCGTTTGTGGAGTCGCGCCATGGCTTGCAATGACTCGCAACGAGATGAGCTGGGTTATCAACCAGAGTGATGCGGCATCGCGATTCGATAGACATCACACGCTCCTTGAAGAGACCTTGTCCGCGACGAGCCCGTATAATGGCTTCCTTTTCGGTTTCCTTGACAGACAAGTCCGATTTGATCTGCGTTTCCAGGCGGTGCTCCCAAGCATCAAGGTCGTCACCGAACGAGGGGGGAATAGCATTTACGGGATCTTCGGCGATCTCGCGTTGCATGACCAAACGTGCCTGGCCTCCAATCAAGCCCGCAAGTACCTCCGCAAAGACCGGCGGCACTTCAGTGAGGTACACGGATTGAATTCCGTTGCCGTTTGCTTGAAGTGGAGAGTAACGGTCGGGCAGAACAGGGCGAAGGACATCCATGTGGTCCTTTGGTCGGACTTGGTGGATTAGGGGAACAAATTCGACCCTAACCTTCCATCCGATGTTCTCCCAGTTTTGCCCGGCTGAGCCGAACTCTTGCGGCTTTGGACTCTCCCAGCAGTAGGAGCGAGCGATCCCAATTGCAACGATTCGTGTATCTACGAACGAAAAGACCAAGTCGCCTGGCGAGACCTCGCGCATCGACTCATAGAATGGATTCCGCACTCCGTTTGCATTTCTCTTCGGTGACCAGAGATACCCACCCTGAATCTCCTGTCGATATGTCTGGTTTTGATTGACCCACCAATAACGCATCTAGCCGAGTCGGTGTCGCAATTGCTCAGCAGAGTATCACAGAAACGCGACCAAAGCATGAAAGGTGTTAGTCGCCACACTCACACGGTCCGGTTTTGGTCCGGGTCCTGTGCGGAATTAGAGGGAACTTCAGTGACTTAGCGGGAAGCCAAGGATTCTCCAAATCCTTCACAACCTGGTGAAAAGCGAATAAATAGTTGGAGGCGCGGGGCGGGATCGAACCGCCGAATAAAGGTTTTGCAGTACTTTACCTTCGCAGTTCAAAAGCTCTCGATTCAACGACTTGCATTTTGCTTTGTCCGACTTTTGTCCGATTATTTTGCAGAGTTTCTCGAGACGATTTCCATCTGCCTGGTCGGTTTGCGACTCAAGTTCGTTAAGTGTCGGCATCCGCATATGTGTGCCTTCGACGGGAGCGCTGATGCGGTTGCGGGAGCTTTTCACATAGTGGAATCGAAGAAGCTCAAGCGGTTCGTCCTGGCTCAGATACTTAGCGGTGATATGCACGCGAGCTCCAGCGGTGGTCGAATTTGTCATCACGATTTCACCTGTCCATTTCGCGGGTCTGCAATTGCCCCAGAGAACTAAGCTCTTCAGACGAAGAATCCGAGTCCCGAGATTCGATTCCGGATGGCCAAATTTGTATGATTCGGTAGAGCACGAAAATTGGGTACCTATTAATAAAGAGGCCTCATTCGAGGAGAAAACCGTTCGAGAACGCAAACTTATTTTCGGATTAACTGAAGCGATTGCGGACGCCATGTCGCGCTGGTTCCGGTGTTCAGAAATCTGCACGACCCTTTTTGGCTGTGTTCCCGCAACCCGGGACTCAGAGTTCGGCCGGATTTCCAAGTGGAAAATCGCCCGCCTCTTTTCCTGTGGTTGGAGAACGCAATGTGCTAACGATATCTAAACCCGCACAGTTTCTTTTCTGATTGAAAGGGGCGCGGCCGCTGGAAGGCCGCTCCCCCAATGGGTTCAAAATGGCACGTCATTAAGTGCCAGCGTCGGAGATGTGATCGGCGTCTTGGGCCGAGTTCTCAACGCGATCGAGCTTGCGAATAGATTCCGCACGAATGAACCAAGATCGGACGTTCCTCGTCTCCGGATTCTTCTTGGAGCTGCCTTTCAGCTCTAAGGTCGGTTCGCGGCTGCGAAGCGTGCCCTCTACTTCGATGCGAGCGCCTTTGGTGAGCGTGGCAGCGAAATCTCCGAGCTTGCCGAACACCAGAATGCGATGCCACTCGGTGCGCGATTCCCATTCATTCGTTTGTTTGTTTTTCCAGCTCTCCTTTGTCGCCAGGCTGAGCACGGTGAAATTCGTGCTGTTGTCCTGAGCGGCTTTGACTTCAGCTTCTTTTCCGACGAAACCAATTAAATTGACTGCGTTCTTGTACATTTGCGATTCTCCTTTTCTCGCCCTTCTGTCGGGCACTTGAAGGCGAGTGGGGTCCGCTCCCCAGGCCAGCGAAACAGTTTTTCGCGAGGGTCCGGCCGACATTGTTTGTGGCGTTCAAAAGGCGCTTGCGCCGGCAATGTCGGATGGAAACCGAAACCCGGAGGGCTTGAGAACTGAAGAGTGCAGTCCGCCAGGGCGCGGGGCTTTACCCCCGATGCTGTGCCGACCAGAAGGAAGGCAAAGGAATGGAGCAGATGCGAACACAGCCGACCGGGGATTCGGGAAAACGGCGGGTCAACTAGCAGACATCGGGCAAGCTTAGGATGACAGCCAGCAGGCCCCAAAGATTGGAAGAGTGAAAGATAAGTACGGAAAAGCAGCGTACGGGCGTTGGTTCCAGGTATGAAGCGCTTAGCTAACCGAGCAGACATATGACGCGCGCGGCTTGCCGCGCACTAAGCTGCCCGCGGTGGGACGGCAGCGGATCTTCAGGTGCCGTTCTCATCTCCGGTAACCGTGTATCACGAGCACAACAGAAACAGCGTCGGAAATCATTCGGACCACTCTACCCTTCGCGACTTAGTGGGGAGCGATGCAGGTGTTTGGTGCGCAGAACGTGTTCTCGTCAACTACGGTGTGGCGACGGCGACTGTCACGTCGCCGGTGAAAATTGGATCGGTGTTTACAGGGGCGTTTTTCGAGACTCATCGGCGGCGGGCCTGAATGATCAACCTCCTCGACGGGTGATTCCTTAGCGCGCAGGATTGTGTCGGCGTGAAGCATACGCTTGGCGTCAGATGTGCCTCTTACCACGACCGCGTGTCTATCGTCAGAGGAACTGCACGGTGCGACCGGAACGCTGCGCCGGCGTCTACCTGTACGACGCTGCCCGTTCGGGCTTGGATTGTCAGCCGAGAGCCATTCATTCTGCAGGAGAAGTTCGCGGTTCACCGTGCCGGTGACATACGCCAACACGCGGGCCACTTGCGTCTTCTTCATGGAAACGCACCATCATACTTGCCCTTCTTTCTCAGTGCATTCCAGTTCTTTGACCACACCCTGTCACGTCACAACGATCTCGCTTACAACTTCCGAGAAGAACCAATGCGCACACTGAAGAGATCAACGTACAATGCAGCGTATGAGAATATTGCGCGGAGCGTTCTTTTTAGCTCTGCTCGTTCTGAGCCCACTGCTAGGTTTGGCGAGAGCTTTCACTACGTTTTACTTCATCGATGTCGGGTGGGGCAACGCTACTCTGATCGTGTCTCAGAAGGGTCAAAACATCTTGATCGACACTGGAGACCGTGAGGCTGTCGGAAACGTTATCGACGTGCTACAGCGAGCTGGCGTGAAGCAGATTGATTATCTCGTGATTACACACTACCACTCAGATCATAATGGCGGCCTCGCCGAGATCGCTTCCGGATTTCCTATTCAGACAATCGTGGACCACGGGGCGAACGTCGAGTTTGGCAAAAGCGACGAATGGTGGAAGGTCCGCCGGAACGATTTCCAGCCCGGCCTCGCCAAACAAACTGACGACGAGTACCGGGCATATTTGAAAATTCGCGACCAACATCGCCACTTGATAGTAAAGCCTGGCGATCGGGTTTCAATCAACAATCTGAATATCCGGGTGTTGGCCGTTGGGGACGGGATTATTGCACACCCGCTCAAAGGAGCAGGTGCCCCAAATCCGCTTTGCACGAAATCGGAACAGCGCCCTAAGGACGATACCGAGGACGAACAGTCGATAGCCTTACTCATCTCTGACCGAAAATTTCGGTTCGTGTTCCTGGGAGATCTCACCTGGGACGGAGAACAACGGCTCTTCTGTCCAGAGAATCGTGTAGGCACTGTGGACGTTTATCTCGTCACTCATCACGGGCAGAGCTTCAATAGATCATTCTCCGATTTCTATTGGGGCCTGTCGTGCTGTCCGCGCGCCGAAGTGCACGCCCTACGACCGCGCGTGGCAATCCTGAGTATGGGCAGGGAGGGTCACCCGCTTGATGCCGGCGCCGATGCTGCTGCACTAAATGTCCTCGCGAGTTCCCCAGGCCTCGAAGACACCTGGCAAACGAACTATTTCACGGGTGGGGGCGAAAAGGGACACAATGCCCCTGAACGGTTTTGCGCCAACGTAGGAACAAGTGGAAAGGCTGAATATATTATGCTCTCCGCAGAGCCGGATGGTGGCTTCGACATCACTAATAGCCGGAACGGTTTCAAGAAGCACTATTCAGCGAGGCAGTAAGAGGTCTGACCCTGTTGTTACGAACGCACTCAGCAGCCACAGGCGCTGCGCACCGAGGCAAGTGTCGGTGGAACTCGCCGAATCAGACCGATATCGTTAGAGAGTCCAACACAAGCCGATGACTTCAAGGAGAGCCCGAGTTTCGTGATATAGGGCTTTCCCTGGCCCGAGTTTTTCTGAATTGAGCTTGCCGTCCGAATGAATCAATGTATACCACTCACCGTATTCGTGATCCATAAAACTTGCCTCGATGAACCGGGCCTGCTTCTCAAATGCATCCCAGTACTTTGTCTCTCCCGTCATCCGAAACGCATTCAGAAGCTCGACGAGCCGAAGGCAGCGAGATACTCACGAGTCCTTGCTATATACTGCTCGACAGAATACTTATGCATCGGAAAAGAGTCGAGTTTCACCCATGATGTAACTTACGTTTCCGATGCGATCAACTCCGTCGATGTAATCGGTTGCGGGCGCACCGTCATCCAAAAACGACCCTCGTCCCGGGCTTCTGTGGTAGGCCCTTGAGTGATTCAACAATGTCCGGAAGGTTGTGACTTTGTCGATCGTCACTCCATATAGAGGATCCGGAGGCTAGCCGTTTACAGGACTTACAAAAGCTGGAGCCGCCGGCTTTCCTGAGCCAGCAATGTTTTGCTGCCATCGATATGCAGCAGCATGCCGATCACCGGCCGCCGCGGCCGCTTTCTGCGATGCGTCGCGAGCTTGCTTCGGTTCGTTACCAGGCCCGCCCCTGGCAGCGCTTTCTGCACCCATGTGTAGCTCAATTTCATCCCGTGTTCCTCTTTCAGCTTCTCCTGAAAGTGCCACATATTCCAGGTCGTAATATGTGTCCTGAAACAGTCCCAGCACCTGATGGCAAGTCTTCAAAGGCACCCGCTTCGGACTCACCACCCCTTTGCGCCGGTCGCCAGTTCCGCGTAACCGTCTTCTTCCAGCCGCTCCCACGAGCGGCGCATCGTCCGCGCACTCACCCGGATAATCTCCGCCGCTTGCCAACAGGTGATTTTCTTCGCCATGACTCGCAACAGCACTTCTTGCACCTTCAGCCTTGCGCCCGCGGCTTCGCTTTTTCTTAAAGCGGACACATCATCTGTGATTAGAGCGGACAAGACTCACATACTAAAGATAGAAATAAGATTGTGGCTTGACACGGTGGCGGCGCGGCATTATGATTTGTCCAACTTGGGAGTTCATGTATGGCATCCAAATTGGTGCGATCGATTCTAGGCTTGAGCTTGGCCGGATTAACCATCCCCAGTTCAATGGCGCAGCTGTACAGCGGTTCGATATCGGGCGGAATTTCGGACCCCACCGGGGCGGTTGTTCCGGGCGTCAGAGTGATAGTTACCGACATGGGGAAACAGACGTCCATTTCCACAACCGCCGATTCCGAGGGCCGGTACGTCGTAAGTTCACTGCCACCGGCCACCTACACAGTCACTGTCGAGCAGACCGGATTCAAAACGTGGACGGCCGAAAACATCGTCCTCGCGGTGAACGCAAATGTCGCCGTGAACGTCACGCTTGAACTCGGTTCCGAAACGCAGCATATTGAGGTTCGCGGCGCAGGAGCGGCGGTTCTGCAGACTCAGGACGCCGAAGTCGGTCAGGAACTGAACCGAACAATGATTAACGAGCTGCCGCTGCTGGGTCGTGGCGTTTACGATCTGGCCACTCTAGCCCCCGGCGTCCACGGACGCGAAGGATCGGCCGCTAACGGCGGCAACAACTTCATTTCCAACGGCAGCCGCAACTCAACGTCGGACATCCTTATGGACGGCGTAAGCGCTACCAGTTTTGAACAGAACAGCGGTATTCTCACCCCGCTCTACACGCCTTCGGTCGACGCTGTTCAGGAGTTCAAGATCGACCAATCGAACTTCAGTGCGGAGATCGGGTTCAGCGGCTCCACCGTCATCAACATGGTTACGCGTTCTGGCACGAACGAATTCCATGGCAGCGGGTGGGAGTTCCTTCGAAATAACGTCCTGACGGCCAATAATTTCTTCTCGAACGCAAACGGCCAACCGTTGGCGGCACGCCGGTTTAACCAGTTTGGCGGGACAGTTGGCGGGCCGATCGTCAGGAACAAGACGTTCTTCTTCTTCGACTACGAAGGCACGCGTGATACCGCGGCGCAGACATACCAGTTCGGGGTGCCCAGTGCGGCCGAGCGCACCGGTAATTTCGGAGAACTCTGCGGGGCTGGCTTCGATTCAGCGGGCAGGTGTACCGATCCCGCGGGGCAAATCTGGGATCCGTATACCGGTGTCTACGATGGAAATGCGGGCGGAGCTGTGCGATCCGCATACATTCCGTTCAACGACCTGAGCACGTATGAGAGTCCGGGAAATCCGAAGCTGAACGGCACCCCTTATCAACTTCCGGCACGGGTAGGGAATCTGATCGACCCTGTGGCGCAGAAAATAATGAGCTACATCCCTCTGCCCAATGTCGCTCGGACGACACCGGGATATTCCCCCTACAACAACTGGTTTGGGACCGGGTCCAACCGAAACCAGAACGACCAATTCGATATAAAAATTGACCACAACTTCAATGACACTAATCGGCTTAGCGCAAAGTATGCGCAAGCGCTCAACAATAGCCAAACAGGAAATGCCTTCTCGAATCCCGCTTTCTTCCCTATATACGACCCTGGCGTGACCCATTCGCACCTGTTCGCTCTGAACTTCACCAGAACGATCAGTCCGACGACGCTGCTGAACGTAGCGTACGGATTCACACGAAGGTATGACAATACCACGAATGCGCCATTCGATCCCACGACGCTCGGACTCCCGAGTTACATGTCGCTGTCCGGGTTCCCCGGCGCGCCGTCGATTACACTGGATCAATACTATACGCCGCATTTTGAAACTACTTACGGCGCAGGGACGTGGAATAATTTCAGGGACTCACCGGAAACGCACCAGCTTTCGGGAGGCATCAGCCATGTTCAGGGCGGGCACGATATGCGAATCGGTGGAGAAGCCCGCCTGCATCGCATGAACGAAGACCAGCCGGGCTATCCGAACGGCGCGTTTCACTATGACCGTAACGGCACCTCTCAGATGCCGAACGTCGGCGGAGACTCGATGGCCAGTTTCATGGTTGGCCAGACGGGCTCTGGAGGCGGGCTCTATGAGATCCCTGTTTTCGTCAGTACACAGAGCTGGCAGTTCGCCGGTTACTTCCAGGACAACTGGAAAATGACGCCGAAGCTGACTCTCAACCTGGGCATCCGCTACGACCTTGAGACCCCACGGACGGAACGGTACAACCGCATGAGTTACGTGGATCCGACCGCTCCGTCGCCGCTGAAGGTTCCTGGCATGCCGGACCTCAGGGGTGTGCTCGCGTTCGTGAACAAGGAGAACCGCCACAACTACGACTGGGATCCCAACAACTTCGGACCGCGGTTCGGCTTCGCATACAGTCTCACACCGAAGACCGTGATGCGCGGCGGATACGGCATTTTCTATACGGCCACCACGCGCGGAGCGGCGGGCAACGCAGCTTACGGCGTCCAGGGATTCGACCGTATAACGACCCAGATGAGCACCTATCAATTTGATAACGCTACCCCCGGTGCACGTCTGAGTAATCCGTACCCAGGAGGGCCGCTGTTGCCGCCAGGTTCCTCGCTCGGCGGCTTTTCCTATGTGGGCGAAAGCATTCGCGGACCGATCAAGAGCCAGAATGCCACGCCTTACGAGCAGAGCTGGTCTTTCGGCTTCCAGCGACAGCTGCCGGCGGACATGCTAGTCGAGGCAGACTACCTTGGCAAGAAAGGCACGAAGCTGTTGTTCGGCGGAGCGCAGGAGTTGAACTACCTCGGTCCGCAGATCGAGAGTTACAACAGCAGTCAGATTGCCGATCTGTTCACTCAAGTCCCAAATCCGTTCTACGGCTACATTCCCGCCAATACTACACTGGGCGGGCCGCTGATCCAGAAATACCGTCTGCAGGTTCCATTTCCGCAGTTTGCGAGCGTACAAGGCGTCGCGCCCCCCGTCGCGAACTCAATCTATCACGCGCTGCAACTCCGGACAGAAAAACGCTTCTCCCACGGTGTGCAGTTATTGGTCAATTACACGTGGAGCAAGTCCATCGACGACGCCTCCATTACGCATGATGGTCTTACATGGCTGGGTGGTGCGCCGAGTCTGCAGGATCCAAACAATTACCGTCTCGAACGCTCCGTTTCGCAGTTCGACCTTACACATGTGCTGAACGTGGCATATGTATTAAATCTGCCGTTCGGCCGGGGCAGGAAATTCGGCAGCAACTGGAATCCAGTAATTGAGGCGATTCTCGGCGGCTGGAAGACAAACGGCATTTGGACCTTCGAGAGCGGCTTCCCGCTTGCGCTCACCCTGGCCGACCCTCTGTCGTTGCCGACCTATGGAGCCCAGCGGCCGAACCTTATTGGCCCTCTGAAGCGCAATACCGGGTCTGACTGGCTCGACCAGTACTTCGCCAATCCGGAAGTCGTAGTGAAACCTCCAGATTACGCGCTTGGCACTGCCCCGCGCACACTCAGTTCGGTCAGAGCACCGGGCGTCGAAAATTTCAATATGTCACTCCTTAAGGAGTTTCCGTTGCCCTTCAGAGAAGGAATGCGTCTGGAATTCCGGGCGGAGGCCTTCAACACCTTCAATCATCCGCAGTTCGCCGCACCCAATACGAGCCTGGACAGCGGAAGCTTTGGGATCGTAAGTAGCCAGCAAAATTCGCCGCGTGAATTACAGCTCGGAATGAAGTTCTATTGGTAGTTCCGATGACTCCTGACCAGCCGAACCACCCCGGTTACGTGAGGGGTGCCACCCAGCCTGCGAATGCGTCATGGCGTCTTGCACGTCGGGTTCGCCGCTGGCGGCTGCATTACCAGTACGAATCACAGTTCTGGCAATTTCAGTCGGCGCTGACTCACATTCCAGCGCTGGGTTCACTGAGAAGCTGAAAACGCACAGAACTGGTTGTAGTTGGCACTCAGCGGAGATGCCGTTGCCATGAAGGCGGTCTAGCGTGAGGGCCAGTACTTGGACTCTGGGCGAAGCCGATTATCACCAACGAAACGATTGGATCAAAAGGCGCCGAAGCGGCCTCCGCGGTTTAGGTACTTTGTAGATGGCCAGGAAGCACTCGCCAGTAGATATCGGGCAATTTCGCTGCCGCGCTTCGCGAGGAGGGTCGAAGTGGGCTGCGGGACGCAGCTACTGTAACTTGAAAACGCACTCTAGGGGAGGCATCTATGACAAAATACTTTAGTCTCGTGCTTTGGCTGCTCACCTTTTCGTCCTGGGGAATGTGCGCTGCTACACCGGAACAGCACGATAAACAAAGCGCGAGCCACTCATCGGCAACGATTCCAGCACCGATCCATGGCGTCACCGTGGCCGGCGGTAAGGACTTCAGAACGACCACATATTTGAATCAGGTGGTCAGGTCTTTGGGCAATCTGACTTCAACTCCCACGGTTCGGCTGGAGTATAGACTAGAGGGATCAGACAGGGACAAAGGAGCGAAAGCCAGCACCTATCTCTCAGCGACCCAGACGATATCGAAGACAGGTTATATACTCGCCGAGGTCATCGATTCAGCTTATGAGTTCTGCTTAGACGTGGCCGACCACGAGGCGCGCTGGAACGATTACGTTTCCACTCTTGGAGAGTACGTCGATATATGGGAAGTTGGAAATGAGATCAACGGCAACTGGCTCGATAACTCCGATCCAATCCCAATAAAAGGGCAATCCTGCCCATGGACCATTCCAAATACGACCGACCGGGACGTCGTCACCAAGATGGTTAACGCCTACCATATTGTGAAGAAGGCTGGGAAGAAAGCTGCTCTAACACTGTATTACGAACCCAACCCGGCCTGCACCACGTCTATGGGGCCGAAATATGATCCCGTTATCTGGGCTACCAAAAACATCCCTGCTGATATGAAAGAGGGCCTGGACTATGTCCTGCTCAGCTCGTACCGGGACAAGTGTCCAGACTTCAGACCTGATTTTAATGCCCTGTTTACCCGATTTCACAAGATATTTCCCAACTCAAAACTTGGAATGGGTGAATGGGGTTATAGCCATGGTAGACCAAACGAAGCTGATCTCACCAGGCTCCTCAATGACGGTTACAGCGTTCACCCAGATGTTCCAAACTGGGTCGGAGGTGTGTTCTTTTGGGAGTGGGGAGACGATGCTGTACCCTACGATCCCAGGCCGGGCTCTATCTGGAATGTGGTAAATACGAATTTCAGTAAGCAGTAGAAAATCCGTTTATACCTTCTTGATGTCGTCCTTCTCGAAGTCCCTATCGTTCGCCAATAGTCTGTCCGCGTCAAGCGATTGACAGCTGTTGAGATGGCTGTGTTGCAAATAGCGGCGGGAGGACGAAGCGCTTGCGGCTTTTGTGTGTAGCTAAGTAGCGAGACCGAAGATGACTTTGATGGACCGGACTTGTGCGGCAATATTGCCCTTTGACAACCACCGAACCTGACCTTTGCGAATCATGTGCATTGCTTCGTAACCTTGAATCGTGCGTTGTGCGCCATCAAAGGAACGGAATCCCAGACTAGCGTTGACCCGGCGCTTAATCGAGCGATGATCCTGCTCGACGATGTTATTGAGATAAGGAACAATGTGACAGCGGCATCTTCTGCCAAGCGCGCGCTCCTGTTTAAGCTCCTCGATAACGTTCGGATAAGAAGGATTCCCATCCACATTAATTACACGTGGGCGAGGATGCCCGGGAGCGGCAAGTGCCGGTTTGGTCACCAGCACTATGCCCGCTCGCATAGGCCAGCTGAGCTTGAAGTTACTGTGGTAGCGCCCGGCTGTTAGTCGTTGGGAACTAGATAAATTTAGCGCCGATCAGTTCAGTACTGCCTTACGAACGACAATACAATCTATGTTTACAAAGCATCAGCGACTCTTAACCGCCACCTGCATTTTGGTCTTTATTGCCGGCTCCGGCGCGGCGGCAACGTCAGACATTCGCCATGATTGGGAAGCCGACTTGAGCCGGATGCTACAAGACAAAGTGCTCAAGTTTTGGATCGACCACGCCGTCGATCACGAGTTCGGCGGCGTACTCGGCCGTTTGAATAGGCAAGGCGAACCAATTCCGCCCGGGAACAAGTCTCTGGTCTTAATCTCACGCACGCTGTGGTCGTTTGCCGAGGCATATCGGCGATATCCCGACCCGCGCTATAAAGACATCGCGATGAGCTGCCACCGCTTTCTGCTAGACCACTTCTGCGATAAGGAACGCGGCGGGTATTACTTCATGGTGAGCCGTGAAGGGAAGCCAACCGATACGACAAAGTTGGTGAACCCCATGTCTTACACGATGGAGGGGCTGGCGGAAGCGGCTTTGGCATTCCACGATAAGAGCCTCGCCGAAGAGGCTTTAGAACTGTTCCGTGTCATCGACAAATATGCACACGACTCTACTTACGGCGGGTACCGCATGGTGTTTACCGCCGATTGGAAATATATTGAGGATTACAAGCCCGGCCCTAATGGGCCTCCGCCGACTTTCACCGGAATATATGAGCGAAAGTCGTTCGACTGGCATCTTGGAGCCCTCGAAGCGTTCGCAACTCTCTACGACGTGACCGGCGATCCTGTCGTTCGTACACGGCTCGAAGAACTATTGGACATCTTCAATGACAAGATCGTCGATGTAGACCAAGGCTACGGTCGGCTTTTCTTCACGCGTGACTGGAAACAGTACTTCCCCGACGGGACTGCGCACGACTCTGCTTACGGGCTCGACTGTGAAGCCAGCTGGCTGATTATGGAGTCCGCCAAGCTGGTAGGACGAGTCAATGATCCAAAGACCCGTCAGGTTGTGCTCGCCCTGGCAGATCACGCTCTCCGAGTTGGATTTGACGCGGAGCGGGGGGGGCTTTATAACTCAGGCTCTGTCGGGGGTCCCGTAACGAACAAAACCAAGAGCTGGTGGCAACAATGTGAAGCGCTGGTCGCGTTCCTAAACGCGTTCCAAATGACGGGGGATGCGAAGTACTGGAATGCATTCGATAAACAAGCGCAATTTGTCGAAGGCAAGTTTCTCGATCATGAGTACGGCGAGTGGTACACCTCTATCATGGGAAACGGCGAGATCCAATCAGAGAAGGTTGGGCCTTGGAAAGCCCCATACCATATCACGCGAGCTCTTTTAGAAGTGACTTCTCGATTGGGGCGGACGCTATAGCTTTGGGCCGAGACATGGATGAGTACGTCGCGGGGATCGGGATCTCTGCATTCGAACTTGAAGGGGTGAGCCGAGCGCGGGCCGCTTGTGCAGCGTACCCCCCGACTCGATCATCGATGAGCTCCTGACATGCGTGGCTCGGCTGAACCAAGGCCACTTTAGCATTCGCGAATGTCGCGGCCAAAAACTAGTGCAGCTTGGCGTACCCGGCTTTAGCTTGGCGCGCCGGAAGTGTCATGGCGGGGCTGACCTCCGTTTGCAGGGAATCTGCTGGAATTCTGAAATGATTTCCGCGATCACGCTTAGGCGGTAAGATCGCGGGGTCGGACTGCTATGCCCGTACGGTCAAAAATATTCGAATTTGGTGGGAAGCTATGATGGTCGCTTTCCGAGAAGAAGACCCAAGTAGCACGGCTGTTACCCTTTGTCACCGGAATGGTGAATCAAAGGGTGAATCAGCAAATCCTGCTTCAGAACGAGTACTTGGTCGCTGAAAACAGAGTCCTACGCTGGGCAGGACGACAATTCATCAGCCGGACGTAAACCGGACCAAAGGAAGAGCGGCACTGGCAAACTGATAAGTAACAGGCAACTTACACGTTTCTGCAGAAGGTCTGCAAAACCTCGACACCCCAGTTCGATCCTGGGCCGCGCCTCCAGACCCTCTCTTGTAATTACTTACAGGTCCACCTCAACCTCGTCCTCAGGTGTGGACGCGGGCAGGGTTCGGAGGGCACGCGCGGAGGAGCAATTGAAATCCGCAGTGCTCAGAATTCCATCCACTACGGTTCTCGCGCCAGGTAGACCGCATCGGACGCACAACTCGCCCACAAGTTCGTTGTGCTCGCGACGCAGCCGGTCGATGTCGAAGACGGCACTTATTGCCGGTACCGTCAATCTGTACCGATCCTCTGAAAGCGTCAAGAACTCATTGCCGGCCGTCGCGCTCGTCTGGCCGTTTTGATTCTTGAGTAACTTGCCGACGGCTTCATCGTTTCGGGCCAACTGTTGGACCGCGCGGGTCATTGCGTCAGCGTCAGCTCGCACGGTCCACCTCCGCATCGGCAGAGAGTACGAGCAGGCTCACGATGGCACCCGCTATACGTAGGCATTCCAGTTCGCGTTTGCGCCCAATTCCGATGAGACGTGCAATGTCCCGAGGGTCCAGTTGTTGGTGCCGTGCGAACTCGCGCGCGATGTCAACCAAATGGCCATTCTCGAGTAGGTTGCAGAGTGCGGCCGCACGCGCAAGGTCCTGATCTTTGAATGCCTCGAGCGCCTGAAGCTTCAACCGATTCACCTCGTCGATCAGCGCATCCCGCCAGCTTATGATGTCGCGGGCCACGGTTGCGGCGGCGATCTGGGTGCGGGCATACTCGCGCCGCTGGGCAGGGCTCCCTTTCTCATCGGCCAGGAATCCTTCACAGACAAGCGCACGGTGCAAGGAAGCGCACATCTGCTGTTCACTTATTTACCAGGCAATTTAATGCAGGAAGTGCACAGCTGCGCATCGGCCGCGGCTTGCAGGATGACAGCAGCATCGCGAAGAAAAGCACCGAGGGGAACACGCCGGTGATGAACATCCAGCGCCAGCCGCGGATTGCCACAGTAGCAAAACACAAGCGTTTGTATCTATCCAAAGATGCACGCGAGCCGCAAGGAAACATCAAGCGGATCGGGCCTTGCCCCCCTGTGAAGGACCTTCCGACGCCGCACGCCGACGAGGAGCGGTTTCAACAGTAGCTCGCAGCGCTTCGTGATTGACATCGATAGCTTCGGTGAGAAGCATTAGTTGATCGCGAAGATGCTCCATACTGCGGCATTCGATCGTCACTTGGCCCGGCGCGAGATGGATCGACTCGGGAAGCTCAACGGGATGATCAAGCGCGTTCATTTGGTGCGTCTTACAGTCCGCGTGTGCGCACTGGCAAAAATCCTTTTCTATGCCGATGGTCGCGGCTTGCTCGCAATAAGCGCTGCAATACGGGTTCCCGGCCTCAGTTTTGCAAGTACAAAGGGAAAGCCCGCACCTGTGTTGATCGTCCATGGGAAAGTGACCTCCATCGCGGCGCTTATGGCATCTACTTGCGTCAGGAAACCGAAGCACCGTCGTCAAGCTAGGAGTCCGCCCAACGTCCTCGAACTTAGCATATCCCACGGTTTGTCGCCGACGGATATCTATTCACATTGTTCGGAGCCGGTCTGGCGTTGTGCACGCTTGCAGGTATTCTCGCAAGCGAACCGGGTCCCTTTCTCTCCACACAAAAACCAATTCAGGTGGCATGTTCAAACACACCAAAGTCGTTCCGATCACTGCCGCAAAGCGCGAGGCCAAAGAGCAACTGAGAACAGAAACGATTCATGCGATTCCAACTGGAATGGTCACACGCATTGATGCACGGTGAAACGAATCGCGCATCTTCCTGTTCACTTATTTACCAGCCAATTTAATGGCAGGAAGTGCACAGCTGCGCGTCGGCCGCGTCTTGCAAGATGATGGGAACCTGATGGTGCATGCAAGCGACCTATGCTACTCACCGGCAAACCACCATACAATCAGGTATACGCAATGATCATCCCTACGGAACCGATCGGAAGCATACCGCGGCCCCAGCAGCTCATCGAGGCGATGCAGAAATGGGAGCGAGGTCAGCTTTCACAAAGCGAGCTCAATGCGATATCCGAGGAGGCGGTTCGCGATACGATCCGGCGCTTTGAGGCTACCGGGTCGCCGATTATTACCGACGGAGAGCAAAATAAGGCGAGTTTTGCAACTTATCCAATCTATGGGGCTCGAAACCTCGCTCCCGACGGTATTTCGATTCCTTTTGCAGATGGACACACTCGCCAGCTACCGCGTCTGACTGTCGGACCATTTCGGTACACCACTTACGCTTCTTCATATCTGAACGCAGCTAAGAAGCTGACCAATAGTCCTCTGAAGCAAGCAGTCATCTCGGCCTCGGCACTTAGTTTGTTGTATCCGGACGGCGGAATCCAGGGTTACTCAAGAGAGCAGTTTCTGGAAGACCTCGTAAACGAAGCAGAGGCCGATATTCGCGGTTGTTTGGAAGCAGGCGCTGTTAGCGTGCAGATCGATTTTACGGAAGGCCGGCTGGCGCTGAAGCTGGATCCGTCGGGCAAACTTCTCGATCAGTTTGTGAATCTCAACAATCGAGTGCTCGAGCGGTTCTCTGAGGAAGAGAGGCTTCGTCTTGGCGTGCATTCGTGTCCTGGCGGCGATCTGGACGTGACGCACAGCGCGGATGTAGATTATGCCGGACTCTTGCCGAGCCTTTTCAAGCTGAAGGTCACCAACTTCTATCTCCAAATGGCCAGCGAAACGAACCGCAATGGTGTTTTGAAACTGATTCGAGGGACTATTCAGCCGCAGCACAGAGTCTTTGTAGGTGTCATCGATCCAATCGACCCGGCATTGGAAACGCCTGAAGAGGTTTGCGCGCATGTGCTTCAAGCGGCCAAACACATTCCGGTGCAGCAGCTCGGAACCACAGACGACTGCGGATTTGCTCCGTTCCTGGATGATATTTCAACAGCACGAGACTTGGCGTTTTCAAAAATCGCCGCGCGAGTGGAGGGAACCGCAATGGCGGCGAAACGCTTGCAAGGACAAGGCGCCGCGAAAAGGGCGGGCAGGTAGGTAGAACCGCACGACGTTAAAGGAGACGGCCTCGTGGGCAGTGTTGCAAGTTTCAAAACTCGGCAGGAATCGTGTCGGCGCGGCACCCATCTGTGGTTCTTAGGCGGCCAGCCCGAACAGCTTTCTGATGAACCGGATCTGACAACCAACATCATTGCCCCTCAGACAGATCGAACTCATACCACTCGAATACGCCCACGTGAGCACGCGGAGAGAGGTATCAAGCCGAGTGCGCCAAAAAAGTCGGGGATGGGACCAAAACCTGCCTTTCGAATCCATACCCCTGCTCTCTTTCGACATCGACAGGCATTGCCGCAAGCGTGGGCATATCGTGCATCAGAGCGCTGATCCTCGTCGCGTTGGAGTCGATCTTGCGGACGAGCCGGAAATGTACGAACTCTGCATGACCGACCCCGTATGGCCCGGATATTGAAACTAACTGAATGACGAGTGCTGCTCTTTTCGTTGCGTGGCGTCACTGCGGTCGGAATTGACGTTAGTAAAAACCTTACTAAACATAAGCAAACGGTGCTTGTCTCTGGACCTGCCCCCTGGGGTGAGACAAACAGTTAAGACACTGTTGACCGTTCGATGAAAAACAATCGACCGGCAAGACGACTTCGGCGCATACTCGGAAGCGGTTGGTGAAGCGGAGGCGGGCAATGCGGGAGCGCAACCCGCCAAGGAATAGCCAGCCGGAAACTCATCCGAACGATGAGGCGGGGACGCCGGTCCTGCTGGCGTCCTCATCGGATGGATAGATTTCCCAATGCCTAAAAAACTCATATAGAAAGCCGCCGCGTCGCGGCAGACCGCGAGAAGCAGGAAACAACTCGTCAAACAGCACGAGTGCCGAGGCGTTCTGAACGTAAGAACGACCTGGTTTCGGACTCCTCGCTCAAACGACTGGAAGCACGTTGCTTCGGAGCATTCGGCGCGGCATTATTCTGGCACCGTTAACGGAAATGCTGAACGAGACGAAACGATGATCATGGCATGGCCAGTCTCGCAGCCTCAGTGAGGCTTGGCGGCCGCCCCGGCAACAAGCGTTACCCAAATCAAGGGCGAACCTGTAGGTCATACTCTCTGTTTTGCCGACCATGTGGGTCCGAGAAGCCCGTTTATAGAAGCGTTGAGCCGGATCACTGGTGCGAAGGGGGTGTTATCGACAACATCGGCACATAGGTCGTACCGTCGAGCCTTCTTCCTTGATGAGATCTCGCATCACAACCTGAACGGACTGGTCGCCCATACCGAATGGCCGTGCCGCTGGCGTCTGATGTGAGGCTCTTCACCTCTTAACTGCTCGGTACAGCGTTTGCCGGTTCGAATCCACTTGTCCCCATCGTCGTTAGCTTTCGTCGGAAATATCACGGCGCCGAGATGTCGGGACGAAGCGGTCGTGTTGATCCCCGGACATTAGGAAGCGGCAGCTCCGGCCAGAAGTTTCCATTGGCGCTTTTAGTCCGTCGATAAGCGTGGGTCCGAGGTTGCGGACAGATTACTGATGACGATGGCTGTTGAAAGCCGCGAACGACCCGAGCCATTTCCCCGCCCCCACCCGGCGGTTCAGAACCTGCTCGGACCACCGCTGACCGAAACGCGTGAAGCCGCAGTACCGTGTTCATGGTCGAGAATCGGGGTGCTCCTCTGATTCCTCTATCAAACCAGCCGCCCGCATCCGCTCTCGACAGCCATGGAGTGCCGACCTGAACAAGTCATCGGTCCCTTGCGCCATCTTGCACAATGGCTATCGGGGCGTCCGCCAAAACTACCTGAATATGGAAGCGCCGGAGTCATTGCGGGCTTAGCGGATATGACCCTTTAGTGGGATTGAGCTCTGGCGACGGAAATGGCTCGATGTCTGGAATCACCTGAACCCCAGTGGTGAACTTGAATGGGTATTTGCTACCTGAGGCGTAGGTCAGCTCCACGAAGTACGCTGTGTACCCCTTGGGTGGCTGTCGAACTCGTATGACGTAGTGACCAAGGCTCAAAGCGCTTACATTGCTGCTCTTGTAGGCGGGGCCAATCGTTTGCAGGCGAAAGTCTCGTGCTTTCGGATTGGTTGCTTGCCAAAGCTTGATGGCAGAAGGTTCCGTTTTTGTATCGAGAATAATCGTGCCCGCTGGCTGAATGTGCCAGCTGAATTGCGGCCGCTTTGTCCCGTTGACAATTGAAGCGAAATACGCAGCAATACTTTCGCCAGCATCGCTGTGGTCCCTGACCCCGTGATCCGCGTTTGGAACGTAGCGCAAGTACTTCTCGCCCGGGAGCTGATCGAAATAAAACTGCGATGAATCGGGCAAGAAAAACTGATCGCCACTAGCGTTGATGATGAGTTTCGGCATCGTGAATCGATCGCGGTATTCGAAAGGCTCTACAATCTTCATTAAATTGTGATATTGCGCCGTCTTCATTCGAAGCATAATCCCCGCTTGGGCATAATCGTCGAGTTCAGATGAATAACTGCCGTAAACGCGGTAGTGGTGGCGCATAGAAGGACCGATGTTTAAAAGGTCGATGACTTCAGGAATGAGGGCGACCACACGCTTGTCCACCGCCGCACTTGTCCATGTGGTCCAACCTCGTTTTGATTCTCCGCAGACGACATATTTGTCGACCACAACGTTTCCGCCGGCGGTGGAGGCGAGAAACCCGGATACGGCATCCATCGCCCGCACAGCGGATTTCGTCATCGGCAGCCGAAGCGGCCACTTCGGATCGCCAGTACGCAGGAATTTGTCCCACGTGTAAGCGATGATGGCGTCCTCCGAGCGCTCGCGTGTTTCGTCGGCGAAAATCAAAGGTTGGTTCGGCACGTTGCTTAGCGACGCGACCACGGCACCCGTCGTGGCGGCGATTTCACGCGCGAGAGGATCGACCTCAGGGACTGGATCTCCGTTATCCCCTCCGCCAATGAACAAGAGACCTATGTTGGTAGTGACTTTATCGGGCTTGACGATAGTGACCCAGTGCTTCCAGATTGGCCGGTTCACCTCAGCAGCGGTCAAATATCGCTGGGAGACCATGTTCAGGACGTAGGTTGTGGAGGACTCTCCTGGAATTGTTTTCACCAACTCGTACTTGAAGTTAGGATCAGGCGCTGCCACGTATCGATCGAGCGGTGTTTCGGAAGGGACCGCTTGAACTATGAGCGCAAGAAGACTGATGAGGGGTAACTGGAAGACCGTTTTAGAAGCCATCGAAACAAGTGTAGGGAACTCTAAAGCCTGTTCGTTGACAACGGGCATTTCGCCTCAGTCTCGCTTTGAGTTTGTGGATCACTGGTTAACCTTTTTGATTAGATAACGGCGTCCCTGGATGCTTAGCGCGGGCACCATGAGAATCAGGAGTGTTCGACATGATTCTTGTTGGTCGTGATTTCCATTCTCGTTATCAGCAGATTGCGTGCGTAGATACGCAGACGGGTGATTTGATCGAGAGGCGTCGTGAGCACGCGAACGGTGAAGCGCGAGCGTTTTATCGTTCACTGGCAGCGCCGGCTCGAGTAGGGGTCGAGGCAACCGGCAGTCTGCAATGGTTTGGGTGTATGCTCAGCCAGCTTGGACACCAATTGGTTGTCGGAGACGCCGCGAAGATCCGGGCGATGGTGGTTCGGCGACAAAAGACGGATTCGCGAGATGCCAGTCATCTACTTGACTTGCTGATGAATAACCGATTTCCCGAGGTCTGGGTACCAAGCGCGATTCAGAACGATCTACGTCAGCTTCTTTGGCATCGTCAGAAACTCGTGTGGACAAAGCGTCAGTAAAGAACCAATTGCACGCCCTGGCGATGGGTCAGGGCGTGTGTCGAAGAAGCAAGCTGTGGAATGCCGAAGGCCGAAAACAACTAGAGAATCTGACGCTCGATCATTGGGCTGGCCGTCGGCGTGACGAATTGTTGCGGATGCTGGATCAGCTGGACCAGTCAGTCGAACAACTCAATGCCGCTGTGGAGGAGGCCGGCCAAGGTCGAGAAGACCTTCGTCGCCTGATGACACACCCGGGTGTAGGGCGCATCGTCGCGCTCGCTTTCGCGCTCACGATTGGACCAGTTGAACGTTTTCCCAGCAGTAAACAGTTGGTCAGTTACTTGGGGCTGAACCTGAGCGAGCGCTCGAGCGGCGGCCGTCAACGGTTCGGTTGCATCAGCAAACAGGGAAATAGATTGATGCGGGCACTTCTGGTCGAGGCCGCACAGACCGCAGCTCGCGTGGAGCCCACCTTGCGGCGGCATTATCAACGTTTGAAGTTTCGCAAGGCCAGTGCGGTTGCCAAGGTGGCAATCGCTCGGAAACTGGCCGTGAGATTGTACTGGGTGCTCCGTAGCAATGCTGACTACGCGGAGCTGGTTCGTATGCAAGGTAGCTCGGGGGCTAACCTGGTGGACTTACATCCATCGAGTTTCTGATTGAGCGCCTTGCCTCCTCAGCTTGGGGAGTTCGCAATACAAATCATGGTCACCAAGACCGAATAGATGGTTGGTGGAATCAGTGATTCCATCCGCTTTGATTTCCGCACACGAACTGACAATCGAATTCTTGCGTCTGACATCGGCAAAGCCCAGGTCTGGTCTTTGCCCGTTTCCTATTCTCACGATTGAGATGACGTCAAGGGTCTTCGATGAACGCCTGCGGCGCCCTTGACGTAAGCTCGAGTCGAACGGCGAACTTTTATCTTGACATTGGAAAAGCCGTTATAGAGGGTTAGCCCGCATTGCGAGCTAGCATGAGATATTGCATGAACAAACGGCGTCATTGCACGTTTCTGATCACGGTGCTCGCGTTTAGTTCACCAGTAATGGGCCAAAGCGGTGATACATCCCTCTCGAGTCTATTGAAAGAGGCGGGAACGTATGTGGCGAGTGGAGACTGCGTTACGGCGCTGCCGATTCTTAGTAGAACCCTGGCGCGCCATCCGGATTCGGCCGCTGCCTATACGCTATTGGGCGCCTGCCAATCACACGAAGGGCAAGCCGGCATGGCACTCAAGTCGTTCGATACCGCCATACGGATTAACCCGCAGTTCGCCCCTGCGTATGTGAATCTCGGCAACGCATTACTCGTTCAGAAGAAGGAAAATCTCGCTTTACAGGCCTATTTAACAGCCATCCAGCTACGGCCGACCGATGCAATCGCCCTATACAACAGTGGATTGATATACGGTCGGCAGAAGCAATTTTTGTTAGCCGAGACTTACTTGGAACGGGCGTACGTTCAAGCACCAAAATCGTCTGAAATCCTGATTGCTTTAGTCGAGGCTCAACTCCGCGTCGGCAACGCGGATAAAGCGCGCGCAGAAATCGAACCCACGCTGGAAAACATGGATGCCCGCACGCGGTCCTCACTATCCAGTGCGTTACTGGAGAACGGTGACATTGCTCTGGCCGTTAGAGTAGCGAAAGGCACATCATCATCTGCAAAGGGGCTGTTCGATCTCGGGTATGAGAGGGCTTATTCCGAGTTTCAAGAACAGAAATATAGTGAGGCGAAGGAGTTGCTGACTGCACTGCGTCAACTCGTACCGCTCACTGCGGAATACCACGAACTACTTGGCTCGGTTTCCTATGCCTTAGACGATGCCAAAAGCGCTTCTGACGAGTTCCAAGCTGCTATTCAGTTAAACCCAATAAACCCGGACCTGTATTCCAAGCTCGGCATGGTGTTCCTGAAGCATCGTACTCCCGAGCCAGCCATTTACATATTCAAGCAGGCCATAGCGCAAAACAACAAAAATGCGAGGCTCTGGCTCGGGCTGGGGTTAAGTTATTATTTCGCGTCCAAGTACGATCCCGCGATCCAAGCGTTTGAACGCGCAATAGCGCTCGACCCCAGTGACGTATCGCCCTATATTTCGCTAGGTGATCTCTATTTCCAGACCAACCGCCCCGATCTGGCTTTGGATGACATCCGGAAAGCGATCAGCGTGCAGCCAAACACCTATATTCCCTACTACTATTTCGGCAAAATCGCGGCAGAAAGAAGCGTTGGGACGCCCGGACTCCGCGATCGAAATGTTGCGAAGATCGATCCAACTCAATCCCGCCTTTGCGGATTCGCATTTTGAACTTGGAAAGTTGCTAGCAGAGCGAGGAGACAACAGCGAAGCTATCGGGCAGCTTAGGGAGACGTTACGCCTCAATCCATCCCTTTCCGCGGCGCATTACAGACTGGCTCTGCTTTACCGAAAGCTCGGGCGCAATCAAGCGTCAGATGAAGAACTGCGCGTGTATCGATTGACGCACGCCAGCGATTCTGAAGACGCTATCCAAAGACTGCGTTTCGAAATCGATGCCCGGTGATTTAAGCCGGTGTCTTTTCTCCCGGCACGGAGTACGCGGTTCACAAGATTTACGTTATGATTCACGGAGGCGATCCCACATGAGACTTACAATTTCACAAATCAGGCTCACAGCGACTCGCTGCCTGATTGGCATGATCGTGCTGATAATGCTTCCGTTCTCGCTGTTTGGGCAGATGAACACGGGGACCATCTTGGGCACCGTCACCGATCCATCCGGCGCCGTCGTTGCGGGTGCGCAGGTAACGATTACGAATACCGGGACCATGATTGCCACTCGGCTGCAGTCTGACTCGAACGGTAACTATACCTACTCCTATCTCATTCCCGGAACGTACAGCGTTTTGGTCGAGAAGCAGGGGTTTACGAAGGGCTTGCGCCAAGGGATTGCTCTTGACGTCGATCAAAAAGCGCGCGTCGACTTCGGATTGCAGGTAGGCTCCCCGACTCAGACGGTCAGCGTCACCGAAGCAGCTCCTTTGGTCGAAAGCAACAGCTCCGAAAGCGGGCAGGTGATCACCGCGCATCAAATTGTCAGCTCTGCCTTTAAACATCAGAAACTTTGCCCAGCTTGCCGCTTTGACCACGGGCACTGTTCCGAATCACAACACGCTCGGGGGTACGGACAATAATCCCGACAACCCGCAAGGCATATCCGACACGAACGTCAACGGCATTCAGCAAGATGCCAACAACTGGCAGATTGATGGGGTCTCCAATAACGAAGTTTTCTTCCGCATACTCGCTGTGAATCCCTCTGTGGACGCCATCGACGAGTTTAAGGTCGCGACGAACAATTACGCAGCTGAATTCGGCTCAGCGGGCGGAGCAAATGTTCAGATCTCGATCAAGTCGGGTACGAACCAGTTTCATGGAGTTGGATTCGAATTTCTGCGAAATTCCGTCCTCGATGCCAACGATTTTTTCAGCAACGCTTCTGGCGCGCCCCGCCTGGCTTTCAAACAGAATCAGTTCGGCGGCAACCTGGGCGGTCCGATCCTGAAGGATCGCACGTTCTTCTTTGCTGATTACGAAGGTTACCGAAGCCGACAAGAGAGTTACGAGATTGAGGCTGTTCCTACCGCGCTGCAGCGGCAGGGGAACTTCACGGAACCGGGAAACAATGTGATTTACAATCCCTTCGCTCTCGATTCCTCCGGTCATCCCACGCCTTTCGCCGGAAACATCATTCCGCCAAATCTGATAAACAAGACGTCGACGAACATCCTTCAGCTCATCCCCGAACCGAACTTAAATGTGCCCATCGGACAGCCGAACTATTACGGCACGAGCAATACCGCGCATGATACGGACAACTTCGACGTTCGCATCGATCACCACATCAGCGATCGTAATCAGATCTTCGGCCGCTATAGCTACCTGAACACGAACCTGGATTCGCCGCCATTTCTCGGCCTCCAGGCAGGCGGCGATCCTTTCCTCGCGGCACGCGCACACACTCGCAATCAGAACGGAGTGTTAAGCGATACATTTTCCATCTCTCCTACGACCATCAACGAGGCGCGGTTTGGGGTAAATCGTGTCACCACGGACTGGTTCGCATACGACGAAGGTAGTAACACCTCAACGCAGGTTGGTATTCCCGGGATTAATGGTACCTGTGCCTACTGTGGAGGACTGGCACGCATCGTTATCGCCGGTCTTAACCCTTACGGCCACACGCCGTATTCGCCTACGCTTCGGCACGAGACAGTTTTTCAATGGGTGGACAACGTGACTTTCAACCGCGGCAAACACACAGTGAAGACGGGTCTCGAATTCCGCCGCGTGCGGGGCGACGTCTTCCAAACCGCGAATCCCCTGGGCGAGTTTGATTTCGACGGAAACTTCACAAGCGATCTAGGAGCGGCAAACACGGGAATGGGTGTTGCGAGTTTCCTTCTTGGTTATCCCGAGTTTGAGGGCCGCGCGGCGATTTCGGACTTCCCGTCAAACCGGGGCAGCCAGATTGCCGCATTTGTGCAAGACGACTATCGCGTTACCCGTAGTCTGACTCTGAACCTGGGGCTGCGTTACGAATACTACACGACGATAACCGACGCTCACAGCAACATTTCACAGTTCGACTTGGCAACGGGCGATATCCTCCTCGCCTGTGTGGCCACTTCTTGCTCTGGTGGAATACAAGGCGACAAGTTGGACTTTGCGCCGCGAGTCGGGTTGGCTTATTCGCCCGATAACGGCAAGACGGCGATCCGTTCAGGCTTCGGCACATCGTACTTTTATCCTCAGGCAGGGTTTCTGGTCGATAACTTCCCGTTCGTTCAGGGTCAAGGGTATACACCTGCCAATACGTTTACACTGAATCCGTCGACGGACCCTGTCATCAGCGATGGGCTTCCTCCTCCGCCGCCGGTGAGACAGCGCCCAGGAGCACCCGCTGGACATTTGATTCCCACCGGAGGAGCGTCGGGCAATGGCTTCACCTCGGTAAACTACCTTGACCCGAACACGAAGATTTCGAGAGTGTACCAGTGGTCGTTCGACATCCAGCGGCAGCTCGGGCAGAACATGCTGATCGACCTCGGCTATGTGGGGAACTCGGCCAACCATCTCTCGGTGGATATTCCCGCCAACTTCCCGCAACCGGGACAAAACCTTACCAACGCAGCCGGACAGCCACTCTCTTTACAACAACGCAGACCCTATTACGCAGTGGATCCGGATCTCGCGTCAATTGACGAGAAGCTCTGGGTCGGTGTATCACATTACGAGTCTTTACAAGCCAAGTTCGAGAAGCGTTTCTCGAACGGCTTGAATTTCCTTGCCTCTTATACCCTTTCCAAAGCGCTCCAGCGCGGAGTCAACTTCCAGGATCCGACCAATTACATGGCCACCAAAGGCCCGGCGAACTTTGACACTCCGCAACGGTTCGTGCTGAGCTACAACTACGATCTGCCGTTCGGTCACGGCAAACAATTCGGACAGAACTGGAACCGGTTCGTCAATGGCGCGCTGGGCAACTGGCAGCTGAGCGGCATTTACTCCGTACAAAGCGGCCAACCATTCATGCCGGGATTCAGCAGCACGCTCGATAACGGTAACGGGAATTTCCCGAATCGCACCTGCGACGGCAGGATTTCACACTGGACAATCCAGAAATACTACGACTGGAATTGTTTCACCGCTCCCGGGATAAACCAGTTTGGAAACAGCGCTTATAACCCACTCTATGGGCCGGGCTTCCGCGATTGGGATACGTCGCTGATGAAGAATTTCACATTCACCGAGCAGCGCTATCTGCAGTTCCGTGCAGAGTTTTACAATGTTTTAAATAACGAGAACTTCGGGCAGCCAAACTCGTTCCAGTGTGGAGGCGCTTGCGGCGAAGGCACGATAACAAGCAGCGCTTCCGGTTCGAACCCGCGTCAGATTCAGTTCGCACTAAAGCTCTACTTCTAAGTAAAAAATGGCGTTTTCACCGCAATGTCCGGTTAGATTTCACAGTGATGGGAACACTGTCGGCCGAATTGCGGAACCTCAGCAGCAGCGTATCTGCCTCCTTGCGATACGCTCCAGCAGGCGCTGGGTGTCCATCGATCGTCACGCGTGACACTCTGCGCGCATGCGCACATCGAATGACAGCCTCAGAGTCGGCTATCCCTTCGGCACGAAGCCGGAGCGTATCGCCTCGCAGCATTTCTTGTGTTATTCGGCAGGCCGCCGCAACGACGCGCGTAGCCGACGGCTCCGTCCTGTTGAGGTCGAATAAAAGGACGCCTTCCCCGGGATAAGGTTCACCGTGTCGACGACCGCCAACGCTGGATCGAACAGATCAACGAAGTGGCCTTGCAATTTGATCGGCTTCGCGCCCGGTATGGACTCGTCCAGTCCTGCCGCGATTACGTACGGACCGCGGTCCAGCACGAGCGCGTTCGTTTCTTGCCACTTCAGACCGATCGCGTCCGCAGCACGGTGGGCAAGCTGTTGAACGATAGCGGCACCGTCACGCCTGTAACTCAGCGCCGCCGGTGACAACGCTTCTCGAATCACCACGCCCTTTCCGATGCGGTGCATCCCAGTCGCGTCTTGATTAAGTCGTAGTCTGGCGAACAGGTCCTGCCGCGGTCTCGAGAAGGAAAGCGGAGCCGTATTCCACCATTCGTGCACAGAGTTGTATGGATCGCGATCGTCGTCAATGACTACGAGAGCCCCACCCGCATGGACCCACGGCGCGAGTGCCTCGTGGAATTCAGGCGCGGGTGGCTTTTGACCCTCATAGGTGAGCAGCAACAATCGATAGCGGTCCAGGAAAGCACCCTCCACTCTCTCGATCTGCACCGGCGTAACCGGAATCCCACGCTTCAAGAGCGGCATTGCCAGTGCGTAGAAGGAGCCAAGATTTTGGTCCGATGGCGATGGATCCGCGCGCTCGAACATCATCGTGTCGGAAACAAGGACGCCGACATTCCGCGTGCCACACACCTGCCATCTCACCGCGTCTTGTCGTTGCTTCATCTCACCGAGCGCCCTGATCGTCGTCTGCAACTCCGTCTCATATGCTTTCGGAATTAGGATGCGATCTTCTGGCTGTCCAGGATCGCGCTTTGAAGATTCCGCCCCGGGATATCGCTGCATACT
>CAVYUB010000003.1:0-214818 GCA_963771565.1 uncultured Acidobacteriaceae bacterium | reverse complement strand
TTCGAAAGGAAATCGCTCGAGTTACTCGGAATCAATTCGTAGTAGCGCTAATATCTAGCCGAAATTTCATAATGGCGTTCGGACGGCTGCTTGATCCGTACCCATTCCTTACTTACATCGAAATCCTGCCAGGATTGTCCGTTTACCGTAACTGTCCGAATGGTTTTGCCTTCCGGGTGGCGCAAACGAACCAGCAGCACTGCCGGCGCACCCGGCTTAGCCAGATCTACCCTGGCCGTGATTGTTCCCGACTCGCTGTGACTTTGAATGTGAAAAGAAACATTTCCAAAATAGGTGGGAGCCTGCGATACTTCAATTTCTTTGCCGTTTTCGAGCCATTTACGAGGCGTAGCCTGCGCGATGATTAGCGTGTGGTCATCCGCTTCGCGTATCAGAAGGTCGCGGAATAACTCGAACCATGAACCGTCGGTACTTGGGGGACCGAAATATTGGCCGTGCATCCAGCGGTGCTCCACCGGCTCGAAAACCGTGTGGCTGAATGCACACGCCATCTGGCTGTAGAAGGCGCGAATGACTGCTTTGGGATCGTCGCGATAGAGATAGGCAAGCGCCTGCGGCCGGTACACAGGCTCGTTGGCCATTCCCCAACCTTTCAGGAACAGATTGTCTTCGTGGTCATTCAACAGAAAATCGGCTAGTTGGCTGTCAGCCGGAAGCGTCTTCAACCGTACCAAATGCAGCGGTCCTGTATCGACATCGGTTGGATACCAGATCTCCATCAACCTACGAGGCGTTCTGGCATCTGAGGGTACAAACGGCTGCCAGGTGTGATCGCGAAGCTGGATCAGGGGTGACGAGCTGGCGGCATCTTCGAAGCCATTTTGCGCTGCTTCGCGAATGCGTCGAGCTTCGTCGAGAGCGCCGCCCGCATGAGGGTCATCCATCTCAGCGAGTGCCGTGCCGAACCGCTCCATACCTGCGTACATATACGCCTGATTAATAGCCCAGACACCTTCGCCCGTACCATCATTCAGCGGACCTTCTACCAGACCCTGCAGGTCTGAGCGCTCTTGCGCGCGCTTGCTCTCCTTCTCACACCAGTCCAGAGCTTTTAGTGCGTACGGAAGGAGAAGGTCAAAGCCTCGCTTATCGTGCGACAACAGATAGTATTGTCCTGAAGCGTAGAGCATGGCGGGCGTGTACATCGTCCAGTTGGCAAACCCGCTGACGTGCCCGTTTGCATCCTGGTTGGAGCGAAATTCGTCCAAGAGTTCTTCCAACGCGACAGAGGAATACCCGCGCAGTTCGTAAAGCATGTAGTCGACGTAAATAGAGTGAACGCCGGGCCAGGGAATCCCCGTTTGGTCGTAAGCGAAGTTGGAGTATGGCAGATCTATGGCTGTGTTTTGGCCATCGGCGCCGTGACGGCGCGGCAAGCGAAGAGCGTGCCACAGAGATGCCCGGAAGAGATCGTTGACCGCACTTTCAGGCACTCGAAACTGAGCGCCGCGACTCACCCAATCCGACCAGAACCGCCGGGTTTCGGCTCGGGCTTGGCCATAGTCGAGTTTGGCCAATACTTCAGAAGAATCGTTCTCGACTATCGGCGACGGAAGCTTTACTATAAGCTCCCGCGACTGTCCCGGGGCCAGCGTTTCGGCAATTGTCAGATCGAAGCGAACGCTACGAGCAACGCGCTTGTCTTCATTTTCATAGTCGAGTGTCTCGTGCCATTCCGGGGCCGTCTCAGCTCCTTGTATGGCAAGCAGGACCCGTTTCCTGGCTCTTTCGAGAAACTCCACGCCATCCGGCAAACGAGCGGTCTCGATCTTTGCTCCCGTTTCGATAGGTATGAGGCGGCGATGAGTCATGCTCACGGGAATGACCCGCTGCTTATCTCCGAGATTCGTCATCCGGACCTTCTGCAGGAGCACCATTGCGATGTTGCCGTTTCGTTCTTTCGGAGGTCCGTTTAGCGGGTAAGCGAACTGTTCCACTTCGTAACGGATGCCGTCTTCTTCCAGAGTCGTGGTCACAATCGGAAGGCCGTCATCCAGGCGTTGTGATTTCCAGGTGTTGATTATTCCTTGCGTCAGGTCGCCGAAACCGAACCAGAATCGAAAGTGATCGGGATTGCCGTAGTCGTTCCAAACGCCGGCTCCCCGATCGATACCGAATTTGGGAATAGCACTGTCCCAGGACAAGCAGATGACGTGGCCGGGCGCGACCTGGTGCGGGTGCATGTAGGACGGGCTTCCCATATCAGCCCACTTGGAGGCGTACTCTTCGTAGCTTGATTCTGGTTCGTTCGCAATCTGCTCCAAAATTCGTTTGCCTCGAAAGGCCTTTATCGTTGCCTGGTAGTCGGCGAACGATATCGGGTGATCTTCGAGTGTGATGAAGACGTCATATGCCGGCACCCAAAGTGCCTTCTCTCGTATTAACTGATCGGCGGTAAAGGTGAATCCGTGCGGCCGATCACTTCCAAGCAGGATTTTCACCGCACCTGAAGCGACGTTCGTTCTCTGCATCTTGGGACAGACGCGCCGCTGTATCAGCATCGCTATGGTTGATCAGATCAGTCCACATAATGTTGATCGGATGTGCATGGTTCGCCGGATCGTCGAGGTATCGCAGATCGAAAGCGAGAGAGGCTATCTTCCCGGCTCCGGCAGTTCCTATCCAGGCACCTTGAGTTGCGGCTCTACCTTGCTCTGCGTTGACACTCTCGAACCGGTCGATCTTCGACGATGGAGAACCCGGTAGGACACGAATATAGAAAGGTGCTGCTTTGGCCGAATTTTGGCCCACCGATATGCGGACGTGAAGTTGCGCTCCTTCAAGCAGCATTGAAACAGCTACGCCGCACAGAACCGCTTTGGCAAGAACCTGGCTGACCAACATCGCCCAATATTAAAGGTTCAGGATCTTCGACACGCCAGCGAAGATGCGGGCTCGTTCAATACGCTGCACACTCTCTCGCAAGCTGATTGCGGCCGCTAGCCCATGCGTATTAGCATCGGTGCAAGATTCCTCCGATACGGTGGTGAAAAATGAGACATGCACGCCTGATTCAGCCGGTTCTGTTGCTTTTGTTACTTGGGACTCTCGCGTTCGGCGATCCGACCGCGACTATTCTCGGAAGAGTGACGGATCCCAGCGGCGCTGCCATTGCTGGGGCCGCGATTAAGGTTCGAAACGAAGCGACTGGCGTTGAGAGATCGACGCTGAGCACTGCCACCGGGGACTTTGAAGTCAACCTTCTCCCCATCACGGGAAGGTACACGTTGACTGTCAGTAGCCAAGGCTTCGAAACGCAACAGATTTCCGGAATACCGCTGCAGGTAGATCAGGAGGCACGCTTTGATGTAGCGCTGAAGATTGGTAGCGTCTCTCAAACGGTGACAGCGCAGGCAGAAGCCCCTGTTGTAAACACGGATTCTGGATCTATCGGGCAGGTGATCGAAAACCGCACGATTCTTGAATTGCCCCTGAATGGCCGGAACTTCGCGCAACTGGCTACTTTGAACGCCTCCGCTGTCGTGGGTCCGACTAATGGCTCTCCTACTGGTTTCACAACGATTGCCGTCAGTGGTGGTCACGCCGGAAAAACGGAGTTCCTGCTCGACGGCATTACGAATCAGGAACAGTTGTTCGATGGCATTCAGTTCACGCCTTCGGTTGACGCCATCCAGGAATTCAAGGTGCAAGCCAACGCTTTTTCCGCTGAGTACGGGCGGGGCGATGCGATCATTAACGGCACGATTAAAGCTGGAACAAACGAATTTCACGGCGACTTATACGAATTCCTGCGCAACAGCGACTTAGATGCCAAGAACTTCTTCAATACCGGTGCCAAAGCCAAACTGGAACAAAATCAGTTCGGCGCCACTCTCGGCGGCCCAATTAAGCGAAACCGCACGTTCTTCTTCTTGAATTATGAAGGCACTCGAGTAAGCAGTGGCAACAGCTCAAACACGGTAGTTCCATCGCAGGCTCAGCGCAACGGTGATTTTTCAGCATTGTTGGCTTCGGGAGTACAACTGAAGAATCCCACTACGGGTCAGATCCTTCCGAATAATCAAATCCCCGCCTCCTTAATCGATCCCGCGACAGCTTTCTTTCTGAAATTCATTCCGCTGCCGAACACCGCTCTAGGAACCTTCTACTTCAACGCGCCGTTTACTTCCAATGTCGATCAGGGCAACGTTAGGGTCGATCACCGTTTTAGTGATGTCGATTCTCTTGTTTGCGCGCTACTCCGTCAACAACATCAATCAATACAACCCAGGTAATTTTCCCGCTGTGGGCGGCAGGGGCATCAGCCTTCGCACTCAGAATGCGGTGCTGGATGAAACTCACATTTTCAGCCCTACACTGATTAACGATTTTCGTTTGGGTTACGCCAGAATGTACCGAACAGATGCTCCGCAAGGACTCGGCACTAACTACACTGTCCAATCCGGCCTGGGCGGATTCCAGGAGACAACCGCGAATTTTCCTGGCTTTCCTACGCTGAACATCACCGGCTACGGCGGAATCAACGGCAATGATTATTCGCCTCTGACCAATCCGACCAATACCTACGAAATCATCGATTCCGCAACGTGGATCAAAGGAGCGCACTCCCTGAAAATAGGCATGGACTTGCGGCAGTCGAGGATGTTCTCCACAAATGCCGCTCATTCGCGCGGAAACTTCTCGTTCGACGGCGGCTACACCGGTGATGGATTTGCCGATTTTCTTACTGGATACCCGTCCTCAGGCAGTCGCGACTTTCCGCGCAATCTCTTCGGCGAAACCATCAATAACTATCACTTTTACGTGCAGGATGACTACAAAGTCAGTAGCCGGCTAACTCTGAACCTAGGACTACGATATGAGTTCAATCCGCAGCCTGCCTACTTTCAGGATCAGAGTTCATGGTTTGATCCACTCACCGGCCAGATCGCCGTCTCTCTGTATCATGGCGCGCCGAACTTAACCACTCAGCAGGTGGCCAAATACGCTTATCCACAATTCAAGCAGTATTTCGTTACGCCGCAGCAAGCGGGTGTACCGAACGGTTTGCTGTTCAACCAATACGATAACTGGGCGCCCCGCATAGGCATGGCGTTCCGTCCGTCAGAAGACAACAAGACCGTCATCCGCGCCGGTTTTGGTATTTTCTATCTGCTCCAGTCAGGTAACAACACTGTTTCACAACCTATCTTGAACTTGCCTTTCATTGTGGACGAGACGATATCGCAGCCGGTTGTTAACAGCCTCCCCACGACGCGAGCGGAAAACTTGTTTCAACCCTTCAGCTCGAACTCTTCTTTTAATACACCTTATTTGGCTACTTTCGATCCGCATAACCGCGTTCCATACCTCGACGAATGGAACTTCGCGATTCAACGTGAAGTCGCGCCTAACATGGCGCTGGAGGTTGCCTATGTGGGCAGCAAGGGAACTCATCTTGAGGATTTCTACCCTTTTAATGTCCCGATGGTGAATCCAAACGATAATCGGCCGTACCAGCAGCGTCTTCCGTTCCCGGCTTTTTCGTCAGGTACGTTTCTCGCAAACGCGAGTAACAGCACCTATCATTCGTTGCAAGTGAAGTTGGAGAAGAGATACTCAAACGGGCTCTCGTTTCTCGCCTCTTACGCCTGGCAGAAGTCACTCGACGGCAACACAAATGACCAGAACGGGGATGGAGCCGACAATCCGTTCAACCTGCACACCATGAAAGGTCCGTCGGATTACGACATCGAACACAGGTTTGTCTTCAGTTACGGTTATGAGCTGCCATTCGGCAGAGGCAGAGCTTTCGGTAATGGCATTCCCAAACTGCTCGATGAGTTTGTAGGCGGTTGGCAGCTCGCCGGCATTACCACCTTCCAGACCGGGCTGCCGTTTACGCCCCAACTTGGCCAGAGCGACCCTGCCAACGTAAATTATGCCTATGCCCGCAGGCCTGACGTCGTCGGGACTGGTGCGCTGAGTAACCCGTCGATCAACGAGTGGTTCAACATCAACGACTTTGTCGTTCCCCAGCCATTTACGATAGGAAACGCTGGCCGCAATATTCTCCGGGGCCCTCACTTTCAAAACTGGGATATGTCACTGTTGAAGAACTTCCGGTTTACTGAACGGCGATATCTACAATTTCGAGCGGAATTCTTCAACGCTTTCAACCATCCGAACTTTATGCTGCCGAATACGAACATTGAGGACAAGGTTCACGGCGGACAAATCACCAGTGCATATGATCCCCGGATTATGCAGTTTGCCCTCAAGCTGTATTTTTGATATGGCCTGATGAAGATCACTGCCGTCGAACTATTTGTTCTTCACTCACCTGGCCTGTATAGAAATCCGAAGGGAGCCGAAGAGCCTCCAGGCCCCACGTATCTCGGGATCGTCAAGGTGTCGACCGACGCCGGTATAACTGGCTACTCCGACATCGAAACTGCGCCTACTATCGCAAAAGCGGTTATCGAAGCCCCGCAGTGGAGTGAAGCAGGAATGGAGTGCTTCGACGGTTTGGCCTCGCTTTTGATAGGCGAAAACCCTCTCGAAACGGAGAGACTCTGGTACAAGATGTACCGCGGGAGCATCTACTACGGGCGCCGCGGAGTCGCGATCCAGGCGATTTCGGCTGTCGACGTAGCCTTGTGGGACATCGCCGGCAAGTTCTATGGCGTACCCGTGCATATTCTTCTCGGGGCTAAGTGGCGGGAAAAAGTCAGGGCTTACGCAAGTACGCTTTTCCGCCCGCAACCGGAAGCAATTAGCGAAGCCGCGAAGGTTTACCTGGACCAGGGCTTCACGGCAGTAAAGTTCGGCTGGGGTGTTTTCGGAAAGGACAAAGCGCAAGATCTCCGGCTGGTCGAAGCCGCCCGCCGCACACTCGGGGAGGCCAATGATTTGCTGATTGATACGGGCTGGTTTGTGGAGCGTACGCCCAAAGAAGCCATTCAACTCGTCCGCTCTCTGGAACAGTTCAAACCATTCTTCGTGGAAGAATTACTGCATCCCGAAAGCTATGCGGGATACCGCGAGGTGGCAGGTTCAGTAGACACTCTGATTGCCTGCGGTGAACAGGAATCGACTGAATGGGGCTTTCAACAACTGATCGATCAGGCGGGCGTCGATGTTCTTCAGCCGGATTTGACCCGATGCGGCGGCTTCACCGTTGCCCGCAAGATCGTTTTTATGGCCGAACGTGCGAATCGCCTGGTGATTCCGCATTCCTGGTGCTCCGATCTGTTGACCGCAGCATCTCTGCATTTAAACGCGTTTCAGAGGCGAGCAGTGTTCGTGGAGTTCAACACCTCCCAAGGGCCGCTGAGCCGCGAAATTGTGCGCAACCCGCTTGAAGTTGGAAGATGGCTATCTTGCGAGGTCGCCGAGAAGGACCCTCGGCCTCGGTGTCGAGGTCGAGCTGAAGTCTGCAACATCGATTCGAGCGCGCGGATATGCAGGATTAACTAGCCCTATTTTTCCTTCCTGCTATCTAACTCCCAAAAGTAAATGTCGTAAGGCTCCAGAGTGAGTGAATGCTCGGCCTCGCCTGCCCCTAACTGGATTACCGGAAGCGGCTTGACACGAATGTTTTCGTCGTCGCTCGGAGCGAGGCTATCCAGCCTTTCCGGTGATGCAACCATCTCAGAGGGGGAGCCGCTAACTTTCACGTGTACTTGCACGGTTTCCGGCGAAAAATTCCAGAACAGCACCGAGTACTTTCGAATGTCAGGATCCCAGGTTGCGAAGCCGTGAACTCGCTTGTCGCTGGAGGTGACTTCCAGTCGCTGCCCGGTTAATCGAGAAAGCAAGAGAAAGGTGAAATAGGCTGGACGCACGTGGTTCTGGTAGTCGAAAAGCCCGTCGTACTGCGGCTTTCGATTCCACCACCACGCCATTTCCGCTGCTCCGCGCGGCGACATGAATGGCAGGAACTGGTCCAGCCGGACATGATAGTCGCGGATGTGGTAATAGCAGGAGTAATCCAGACCTGCATCGAACATCTGCCAGGCGGTTTCCGCAACAAAGGCAGGCTGAAAGCGCGGATCCACCTCGGTGTTGCGCAACGACATGTTCCATTCATCGAGAATCGTTTCCGGATGAAGGGTGTTGAAATCGCGGAGCTGCTCTTTTTTCCGCTCGATCGTCGCTCGAATGTCTGCCGGAAGGTTGTTGTAAATGTGCCACGAAACGAAGTCCAGCGGCAGATGATCTCTCTGGCACGCGCGTAGCAACTCTGGAAAAATCGCCGAATTCGGGTTCGCGAGAGCCGGTCCGCCCACCTTTGCGTCCGGGTCCGCTTTGCGAATGGCGGCGACCGTATGTTTGTAATAACGGGCATAACCCTCGGGCGTGAATTTGTACGGACAACCGCCCTGCTCGCCAATGTCCGGCTCATTCGCGACCTCCCAGTAATATTTCACGTTTGGATTTCTTGCCTTGTAGTGCCCGACCATCGCCGAAATCAGCTTCTCCCACAGTCGCATAGTCATTGGGATCCGTGATCGTGTCGTCGACCTTGGGAAACAGCACGCGCGGTTTGATTGCGATGGTCATCAGCGGGGTAGCACCGGCAGAGGTGATGGTGTCCACTGCTCGATCGAGTTTCGTCCAGTTGAAGTGATCCCGGTCCGGCATGACATCGAAGTATTCCTGAATGAAGAGGCGGATCAAGCGTGGATGGAGAGCTCTGATTTCAGGTATTCGGTCTCCCCAGATCGAATCGTCCGATAAGCCACCCTGGCCCAGAGAGAAGTGATCGATGTTGAGCGCAGTGCCGGGCTTGGAGAGATCGATCTTCAGCGTGACGTCCTGTCCTGAAGCGGCAAGACTGAAGATCACGATAAGCAAGGCTAGTCGTATGCGCATAAGTTCGAGAAGAAAAGAAAAGTCAAACAATTCGGTCTCAGGCTAACAAAAGTTGACTGCTCACAGATGCTCTTGATCGAGTCGTTTGTTCAGCGGGCTGTATGGTTCGAAACGTTGCCGCGTCAGTTTTCAAGCCACTGATTTATCCTTGGTGCTTGGGCGACTCGCCCAGCATTCGATGCACCTCGGCTACACCTACATCCTGCTGTCCCTCTTGAGCTACAGCTCGCTAGGTATTTTGCACAAGGTTGCCGAAGTCAAGAACTGCCGGGCTCTATCGATAAGCATCTTGATGTGTGCCTGGTGTCTAGTCTTCCTACTGGCGATCGTCGTGGCTCGAGGCAAGAGCCTGTACCCGCCTCTGACCATTGTGACCTTAGCATTACCATTTGGCATCTCCGCCGGTATTGCCATCCTGGCGCTGCAAACCGCGCTTGAGCTTTGGGAACATCTCTACCAGCTGGTTGGCTGTGAATCTCTCTGCAGGGATTCCAACAGTGTTGTCGATTGTGCTCTACAAGGAGCCGATCACTTGGTTAAAGATTTTTGCCTTAATAACTATGGCCATCTCCATGGTCCTACTCTGGAAGGATAGTCAGTTGAGGAAGGCGGCGCTTGTGTCCACTGATTCATGAGCGGTTCCGAAAATAAGCCGGGCAGCAGGTGGTTTCAACTCATGTTGCTGGCCTGCATCACGAACGGACTCGGCGCCTTCGGGTTGAAAGTCCTTGCTGGGCGGGGTCTGACCGATCGATACGAATTGCAATATCTGCTCATTTGGTATATCGGCTGGCTGTTGTTCGGAATTGTCGTATTTATTGGCAAGCCGTTCAAGCCACATACGCGTGAAATTCTCGTTGCGGCTGCCATGGGGTTGTGCAGCGTAGCCGGCCAGTTCTTTACCGGCTTGGCTCTCGCACGAGATGTTGCGGGTCATGTTGCCTTTTCTATCAGCACGGGTGGAACGCTGTTTATCGTGGCGCTTGCGGGCATCCTGCTCTTCAGAGAGAAGGTCGGACCGTACGGATTGGCTGGCCTGGTACTTGGAATTTTGTCGATCATCGTCCTGAGCATTTCCTGAACCATGAAGAGATTAGAAAACAAGACTGCTATCGTGACCGGCGCCGCAAATGGCATCGGACGAGCCATCAGTGAACTCTTTGCCGAAGAAGGCGCTTTTGTAGTTGTGACGGATGTTGAAATCGAGAGCGGCGAGAGCGTGGTCGCGAGTATCCGGGCGGCGCGGCGGTCAAGCCCAGTTCAAGAAAGCCGACGTGACTCAGAGCGCAGACGTGCAGGCAGCGGTAGACGTAGCAGCGAGTCACACCGGCCGGATTGATATCCTTTGCAACAACGCCGCTTACCTTGGGCAATTCCACGCAGTGCTGGAATCTACAGCGAGCGAATGGGAGCGCTGTATTCAAACCTCTCTCATGGGCACTCACTTCTTCACCCGAGAAGTCCTGCCTTACATGATTAAACAGAAATCCGGATCCATTGTGAACGTCGTATCCATCCAGGCGATGGTGGGATGCATGACCTCCGTTGCGTACACCGCAACCAAAGCCGCGCTTCTTGGCTACACGTTGAGCGCGGCTTATGATTACGGCCCTGATAATGTTCGCGTGAACTCGCTATGCCCCGGTCCTATTCAGACCCGGATTTCGCCCGCTGAGGGTGATCCACATTACCGTTGGCAATGTGAGCAGACCATGCTGGGCCGCGTTGGCTATCCAAAAGAGGTGGCGTACGCCGCAGCTTTCCTGGCCTCCGACGAAGCCTCCTATGTCACTGGAGTAACTTTGCCGGTTGACGGAGGCTGGACTGCAAAATAGCGTACCTTATAGCACTCCGTACTTGTCATAAACGTCCTTCAGAAACGCGCCATCCATCAATTCCTTACGGCTGTTGTTTTCCCGGCTTACCTTATCGGTTGCCATGCTTACCACTTCCGGAACCACGGCGCAGGGAATGACAACTACGCCGTCATAGTCGGCGAAAACTAAGTCTCCCGGGTTGGCAATAACACCGCCACATTCCACCGGGACGTTATAATCGAGCACTAAGCCACGCCCCCTCGAGTCGACCGGCTTGATTCCTGCGGCGAACACTGGGAACCCGAGCTCGTCTATCTTCTTGACGTCTCTCACCAGACCATCGACAACAGCGCCTCTAGCGCCACGCGCGCGCGCTGCCGTCGAAAGCAGTTCTCCCCACGGAGCATTCTGTCCGGAGTAAGACGTGGATACGACTACCACTTCGCCCGGTAGAATGCTATCCACTGCTTCGATCTCTTTGGCGTAAGGCTCGCTGGGAACATGTGAGACGTCTACACAGGAAATGGTTCTTACCCATCCCGCGAACGAGATATTCGGGAATAGCGGCCGTAAGCGTTCGTGCATCGCTTGATGACGATACCCAAGGTCATCAAGAGCGTCACAGATGACAGCTGTGTAAAGCTCGCTTTCGATCCTCTGGAACAGAGCTAAATCGGAATCGTTCGCCGGCATGCGCGTGGATGTGGCGGTTTGGTTCATGGTAGTCAGGTTAGCGGGAAATCGCATTTGCGATCCAGGCGAACCGAGGTTCGCGATCAGTATTGTTCAGGCAATCGGACAGTCTGGAACGCTAACTCATAACGCCCGGGCAATTACGTACAACGTTACACCCCGGCTACAGGCTGCGGGAGCATGCATCATGATCAGAACGCCCTGCCTGTTTGCCTTGATTTGCAGCGGACTTCGATCGTAATCCGAAAAGTCGTGTAGATAACCGATTGCGGTCCCTTCGGAGATCGGATCGCCCAAATCGACAGAAGGTTCCCAAATGCCATCGCGCGGCGCGGGAACGTAGGCCTCGAGATCAGGCGCAGAAACCAGACGAGGTTCGCTATCGCGGTTTGGATCGATTCTGCGAACAGGCTCTTGCTAGGTGCCCGTAGTGGCGCAGTAAATTTTTCACGCCTTCGTAGGCATGAAGAACGCCTTTTCGACTCACAGTCTCGCCGTACCCGAACTCTCCGCCGATCGCTATCTTGCCTTCCGCCTCGGCTTCATCACTGAGCAGTCCGGACGCCATCTGGCTTGAATATATGAATACGAACGGCGTGTCGAATAACTTAGCGGCCGTAACCATCTCCTCGTACTGCTTCTGGTCTGAAACTGAATGAATGGAGGAGCACAAAGCAAATCCCCCCTCAATACCGCCCGAATGCAGGTCGGCAACTACTCGCACAAGTGGGAACACGCGAGACTTGACAAAATGTGCAATGCGGTAGGAGATTGTCCCACGTGCGTCACCTGGGAAAGCACGATTCATGTTCACGTGGTCGAGGGGCGAAAGGCGGCTGTTCACCGAACAGGCGCTCGCGCTCAGTTGGGGCACGAGGATCACGCGGCCGCAGATCTGATCGGCATCGAGGTCGTTGGCACAACCGCTTGGCCGCAATCTGCCCTTCCCATTCGTTTCCATGCGTACCACCGAAAACGGCTACACCAGGTATCTGCACGTCGCGAGCGGGCCTTCGCAAGCCGTTAATGACCGTAAGCGGAACAAGCGAGTACCCCCAGGAGGAATCCAAGTGAAAGGCCACATCGTAGTGCCTCTTTCCTGGCGCGTTCCAGTCAACTTGATCACCGCCGTAAATAACTTCGGTTCCCATTAGGGAAGGCTTTCCAGGTTCTTTAGCCGCTTCGGGTCTCCCCAAACCGATTCCGTATGAGCAAGAATGTCGGCTGCCTGAAACCAGAACTTTTTCGGCTGCTGGTTACTGTGCATTCGCGCCTGATCGCCATAATGCGGAGAGGAAGGATGTTGCGATTCGCCATATGGGAGCAGAGTCCAAATCTGCTTCGGGCTCCGCTTCCACCACGATCATGAGATGACCCCAACCGTCGTTACAGTGGATGGTGCCGTCGTCCTGCTCGACGCCTTCATCCGGGTGAAGAACGTTGAAAATGGATTCGCCCCCGAGCGGAAATACGTCCGTTTCTCACAACTACATTGATTTTTCCCCATGGCACATTGGCGGTTCCATAGCGATCCTTCATAGTTTCGACGGCCTTGCCCATCGCCTCTAGCGCCTGTTGTTGCTCCTTCGGTGAATCGATGTCCACCAGCTTCCTTCGCTCGTAAGCAGTAAATCTGGTGAACGCCTCTTCCGAAAACATTTGGCGATACGCGAGCGCCCAGAAGTGAACGTACGTATAAGCAATTGAATCTTTGCTCGAACTTCCGTCCCAGTTCTGAATCGCTTTGATCGCCTGAGCAACCTCCGGAGTCGTGTTACGCGCGCCGGCCGCCGCATGGTTCAGCAGCGGAACGATCACATCAGAAGCCATAATGTGCGTGTCGAACCCCAGTCTGAACATCTCTTCTAAACTAAACTTCCTGTCAGATCCCAGAACTTCAAACAGCCGCTCACCGCGCGAGTTCAATGCTTCTTCGCCCGCGTCCGCTCGCGGTTTGGCATGGAGATAATAGGGAGCCGGGTCAAGCGGCTTCAAACCTGAGTTCCGCGTACAAACCCAGGGCGGATTATTACAGTTCTGGAGAAAACCAGATGGAGGATTTAGCTTCTGCGGATATACATCGAAGGGCAGGTAATCGCCCCATTCGGTCTCTTTGGTCCAGCCGGGAACAGGCTTGCTCCAATTAAATGACGGGTTCCTGCGGGCGACGTTTCCATTGTGCACCCAGTAAATATTCTGCCGGTCCGTGTAGAGGAAGTTCCAACGTGGAATCAATTGACGGGCCAGTGCTGCTTTAAATTCCGTAAGGTTGCCCGCCTTCATAATTGAATAGAGCCCCGTTGCGTAATTCACGCCGTCGAAATTCGGCAATTTTACAGAATAAGCATGATGTGTTTCGGGATCGTACTTTACGATCGGACCGTGGCGAGTGTAGTAACACGGCAAGCTAAGTGTCTCGAAACCTTTCGGCCCTTTGATTCGAAACTGTTCGTACTCAACGCGAATCGGCTGCCATTTTCGATCGTATAGATATTCGCAGCCGATTATCCGGATTGAGCCTTTCTTCATAAACATCGGAGATATTAGGTTCATTCCAGGTAGCAGACCAGGTAATACGGTTATTCCAACCCATCAGAAATACAGGGCTGCCGAACCAACTGATTCCCGCAGCGTCGAGTTTGCCGGGAGTTATCAGATGCGCTTCATAATTTTGAAACCGGTTCGCCCAGGGCATGTGCGTGTGTTCAACATGGATGATGTGTCCGTCCGCCGAGCGCTGTGGCATAATCGCCCACTGGTTCGAACCCAGGTTGGGAAACTCGTAGGTCTTCTCCGAAATCTTATTCAGCGCGTCGTTGATGCTATAGAAACGCATATATTGACTGCGCTCGAGCGCTTCTACATCCTCGGCAGTAATAGGCGTGATCCAGTCTGGGATAGTTGCGCGGTGTTCCGCGATGTATTCATTCACCCCGCGCGCAAATCCGTCCAGGATCCGGTATGTCTCCGGCTCGATCTGATCGCGATGTTCAATGACACATTTCTTCGTGCGCAATAAGCGCTGCATGTAGTCGCCTCCCCACCGGTACTCGTAAGGGATGAACTGCAGATAGCCATCGCCGAGAGCATTGATTCCCTGAACTTCAGTACGGCGTCCCTGCGCGTCGCGGTATTGCACCATCATGTCCTCTAGGTGATCTTCGGCTTGCGCATAGCCGTAACCGAAAAATGTGGCTGGCTCGGTCTCACCCACAATGTGTGGAACGCCATAGTTGTCCCGATAAATAGCTGACCTTGCCGGCGAGCGAATCGAGATGAGTCGCTGTCTTGGGAGACTCGGAAGCTAAGCTGCAGACAACCAACAACAATGCCAGAAAGGTTGAGAGAGCAGAAGTTCGCCGCATCGCGAACCTAAGATTATAAAGAAGCGTTTCCAACCGTTCAGGCAATCCTACGAATCGCTGGTGTTTCTGTTCAGCCTTCTGGACAGGCTTGTTTCTTGCTTGTTCTCCGATGGCCAGAAAAAATGCAGTCCGCTAGTTTAAAAGGGATAGTGACAGACAACCAGCACTCCGTAGCTGACACTCAGCTTCGAGCAGGCGCGCTTAAATTCCCGGCTGTATTGATGCAAGGCGTTACGCATATAGCGCCCGCCGTAGGCCTGGTCCTGAGCATCCAATACATCACGTCTCTCTCCGGTGTGGTCGCTCCACTAGCCTACGCTGTGGCGGTGGTGATTATACTTGCCCTCGGCATCTCTCTTGCTCAACTAGCTCGTCATCTGCCGTCTGCGGGCGGTTATTACACCTACATTAGCCGGACCGTTCATCCGCGAGCAGGCTTCTTGACCGCATGGTTGTATCTCCTTTACGATCCCACTGCGACTGCAATCAACATCGCGTTTATGGGCATTTTCTTCCAAAGAGCGATGCTCAGCGAATATGGAGTGCGCTTCCCCTGGTGGTTGTTCTTCTTATTGACGGTCTCAATCCTGACCTTCGTTGTCTACCGCGGCATCGCACCTTCTACCAATGTGATGGCAGTATTTGGCGCTGCCGAAGTCCTAATCGTAACCGCTCTCGCGTGCTGGGGATTGATCAGGCCTGGACCTGGCGGAATCAATCTCCGTTCCTATGTGCCTGGTCATGCATCGTCGTTAGGCGGACTGGCGCTGGGGGTTGTCTTTTCTATCTTCTCCGTAGCCGGCTTTGATGGCGTTGTCCCTTTGGCGGAAGAAAGCGAAGATCCGCGACGAACGCTGCCGAGGGCCATCCTCGCGTCCATTATTTTCACCGGCGCATTCTATCTGTTTTGTTCGTGGGCAGTGCTCATCGGTTGGGGTACCCATGATGTAAACACGTTCAGCACTTCCTCTGAAAATCCGTGCTTCGTCCTGGCCCGCAGATTTTGGGGCAGGGCATGGATTCTGGTTCTAATCGCTGTCTTGAACTCAGTTTTCGCTGTCTCGATCGCAAGTACGAACGCCGCGACGCGCGTTCTCTTTGCGCTCGGCCGGTCCGGCATATTACCGCGACCGTTGGCGAAAGTTCATCCGGTCAACTTGACCCCTTCCAATGCGATTTGGCTCCAAACGCTGATCACGCTGGCTGTCGGTTTGGGTTTGGGATTCTGGATTGGACCCGATCAGGAGTTCTATTTCATGGGCGTGGTCATCACTCTTTGCCTGGTCATCATCTATTCCGTCGCAAACTATGGGGTTTTCCGCTACTATCGTGGAGAGAAGAGGCACGAATTCCGTCTGTGGCCTCATGTGATTTGCCCCTTGGTCTCATCGCTGGCTTTGGTGTGCGTGGCTTTTGAATCGATATACTCGCTCCCGCCACCTCCGGTTAGATACGGGCCTGTTCTGGTGATCGGATGGCTCTGCGTCGGGCTTGTGGTTCTGGTTGTTTATAAGCGCGCCGGGCGAGAACAGTGGGTGTTGAACGCCGGAAGCGAAATACACGAAGTGGCTGCTTCGCCCTCCAGCTCTAGCTAAAGCAGGACGGCAATTTCCATGCCACTTACCGGAATCGTTCAGCCTATTGAACGATTTTCGTTCGAGCCTCTTAGACGTTAATCGCGCGACTAAAGACCTGGTTCGGATCTGTTATCTTGATTGAAATCCGCGGGAGGGCTCGATGCAACAACCTTCAAAATCATTTGTACCGTCTTTGGAACGAGGGCTCACGATCTTAGAGATCCTGGCAAAATCGAGAGCTGGATTATCTCTTTCTCAAGTGACCAGACAATTAGCCCTCCCCAAAAGCTCGGTGCATTGCCTGCTCCGCACGTTCGAACACGCCGGCTATGTTTATAAGGACACCGCGTGCGGGAAGTACCGAGTGAGCTTGAGCATCTGCGACTTGGCACGGCAGGCGTTGCAAGGCATCAGCCTTCGTGATCAGGCGAGGCAGTCTCTTAGGCGCTTGTCAGAACGAACGGGATTGACCGTTCATATGGCTGTTCTCGAGCAAGGATCCTGCGTCCTGATAGAAAAGGTGACACCGCCGGGAGTTTCTCGGACACCCACTTGGATCGGAAAGCAGCTGGCCCTGCATTGCACAGCTCTTGGCAAAACTCTCCTGGCGTATTTACCCGAAGCCGATGCAGAGCAGCTGATTTCGGATCAGGGACTGATCCGGTATAACGACAACACTATTTGCTCCATCCGCCAGCTCAAGCAAGAACTTCAGATGATTCGGCTTCGCGGCTATGCGCTCGATGATGAAGAAGAAGAAATCGGGGTCCGCTGCCTGGGTGCTCCTATCTTCAACGCCAATCGTGATGCAATTGCGGCGCTGAGCGTGGTTGGTGATGCTAGTCGCATTTCAGAAGACAACTTTTCAAGTCTTAATCGTGACGTCTTGGAAGCGGCTAACCGAGTTAGCGAGCAGGTAAGAAAAGCCCAACTCGAGGCCGGCATTTCGCTGCCCGAGCGGATAGGACATTTGAACTGGCGACGGAATTCTGTTAGCCAGCCACTTCAACAGGCAGGTATAGGAAGTGATCCCGGACTGCACTACAGAGACACCGATGGTTTCGCACAGCCGAGCATGCTTGCCCCTGCGCGCATTCCGTAACACCTTAACCAACTGCATTTTGACGTTAGTGAAGCGAGACTTGTCGCCTGTTTCGGAAAGGGCCGACGATTAGCCATCTACGGCACAGGTCATCGGGCAGTAAGTCGGAACCATTGATTTTTCTAAGATGAGCGCACACCCCGACGCAGCCGTGATCCGTTGCTGATCTCCAGCCTACTTATATCCGCAGCGGAGATGGTTGCCGTCTGAAAGAGCGCTGGCGCATTCGCGTCTCCGGGCGATCTTACACCCGAAAGGATCTGGATCGAACCGACATGCTACGTGGCATGCCGAAAGGCGAACCGCAAGTTTTCGTGCTTGGGGCGGCGCCCCCGGTCGGAGAACGTCTCACCTAACTACGCCGGCGTCCATCACGCAACGAAAACCCAGCGTGCCGGCTGCGATCGTAACTCGGAGCCATCAGCAAAAGCTTGCCATGCTGATCGTTGCGGTAGGCTTGCGGAAAATACCAGATGGAGCCTTGTGGTTGGTAGTAGCTTCCGCCGCGCAGGATGCCTTCGCGCGTGTGTTCATCGACGTATTCGTCTGTCCATTGCCACACATTGCCGACCAGATCCATGACACCGAACGGGCTCGCGCCTGCGGGATGAGCATCGATATCATCCGGTCCGCGGAGCGTTCGATCCTGATCAGGCAGCGGCACCGAAGAGGCTTGCCACTCATCGCCCCAGGGATAAATGCGGCCGTCTGTCCCCTGCGCGGCGAATTGCCACTCCCACTCGTGCGGAAGCCGTTTGCCGGCCCACTTGGCATATGCGCGTGCATCTTCCTGAGGAAACCCAAGTGACCGGCTTTTTCGGCCATCCGTCCGGATATGAGCCGTTCTTCCAATCGCGTAAGAAGTTCAGATCGTTTCTGGGATGGTAATGCGTCGCGTCCATGAACTTCTTGAACTCGGCGTTGGTCACTGGATACTTGTCAATGTAAAAGGGCTTGATCTGCATCCGGTGCTCGTGAAAACGGCGCGGCATGTCTTCCCACGGATATTGGACATCTACGCCTATATCATTGAAGCCCTCAATTTCGATTCCTTCCACCTTAAATATGTAGTCGCCACCGGGAATTTTAACCATTCCTTGCGGGATCGCGGCGGCAGGCTTTCGTCGGCTCGATTGGAACCAGTTCTTGCGGCAACGTCTTCCACGCATTTGAATAACGTCGACAGCGGCGACGCAGTCATGGACTTCATGCGGGCCATTAACTTCTGCAGGTCCGAGTCAGGCTCGGCCGGCGTTGCCAGAATTGCGCCATAACCGTGCGCTTCCACCGAAAACGACAATACGGCCCGATCGCCTTCGCGCTCCGGCGTCAATTCATTCCCGTGATAGAGGTCGAAATATCGAACACCATCGCGTGCGAGAACGGACATCTGCCGGCCATCAACGTTGTACTCATTGCGATTCACAATGGTCCATACGGTTTCTGCGCCCAGCGGCCATCGGCTGCTGAATACACCATAACGGTGCATGGGATAAAAGGGCTCCCAATCCTTACTGATGAGGAAGCGGGCCACGCCGCGCTCGATCGTGGCGATACGCCGGGTCGCTTCAGCGTCGCGCGGTGTAATGCCGTTCCAGATGCCCCAGATGTTCTCCCAGCTCTCCCAACCTTCGCCATTGAAAAACGCATATTGAAGATCATCAGTCTTGTTTCGATTCCAGCGGTCGGAGATGTTCACCATGTGGCGCGTTTCGAGCCAGCGGAAGCGATCCACGCCAGGCACAAAACCAAATTGGCCGCCGTATTGACCCCATGTCATTACGTTCCAAGCCAGCGCTTCATCGGAAGGACTTCCCTCCGGTTCGAATGCGAGTGGATGACCGACCTTCTCAGCGGCTTCGGAAAATGCAAGCGGCACGCCATCTTGCGTGTCTCCGTTTACGCCATCCGCATCGATCTCCTTCATCAGATCCGCGATCGCTTGCGGCCACGGCATACCAGGATCGCGCGTGCCCTGATCCCACATCATCATCGGGAAAAGCACGCGAACGCCTCGGCGATGGAAATCTCGGATCATCTGAGTCACGCCTTCAATCCCGCCGGGCATCGAGCGAATCATGTCGTGCTGGTTGCGATTATCGATGCCCATGTTCGGATAAGTGGGCCAGATCAAGACTGAATCGATTCCGCCGTATCGCTTCTCGAGATCGTCGAGATAACGATCCACTGTATATTTGGCTGGACCGGATCGTAGAAGTAGCGATCCTGCACCATCATCTGCGGTTGAATGAAGCTGGACTGCGTCCATCGCAGCGCCGGCGTTTCATAACGCGATCCGTTGTAACCGATCCGGATCTTGCGCTCGAAGCGCCAGTGAGTTATATCTTTGAGCCACTCCTCATGCGCCGCCGCTGTGCAGGGTTTAGACCCTCCCTCCCACGCGCCTTTCGATGTGAGGCAGTCAGGTGCCGGGATCAATTGTTTCTTCGGCACATAGTGTGTATCTTGCGCGAATGCTATCAACGAGACAAGTAGTACGGCTAGCGATATCAGGAGTTTTGAGCTTAGGAACGATCTACTCAGGGCCATTTGTTCGACGACGGAGAGCCAGGGCTTCGGTCCCAAGTGAATCAAAAGTGCAGTTTGGCACTCACCTGAAGGATGCGCCCTTCGCGCCCGCTTTCCGCCTGCCCGAAGGGTATTCCGGTATTTGGATCCGCCGGATAGCTCACCGAAATGCTGGTCCATTGGGGGTGGTTAAAAATGTTGAGAAAATCAGACCGGAAATCTAGTTTAAATCGCTCAGTCAAACTGAATGTCTTAGCGAGAGAGATATCCGAGTTGATTTGGCCGGGCCCTTGTATGATTCCCGGTGCCGCGTTTCCGATCACGCCGTTAGCAGGCGCGTAAAATGCGCCCGTGTTGAACTGTTCCGTGAACGTCTTGTCAAAGTGTCCCAGATTCGGATCAGCGCCGGGATTGATGCTCATCAGGTCCGGACCGTTGAAATTATTGGCCGAGGTACCCGAGTAATTGAGCGCCGAATATCTGTTTCCCGATTCGAGCGTGGTTATCGTCGCGATCTGCCATCCCGTAAATATTGTGCGAGCGAGTGAATACCAGTTCTGCCCGTATACAGGCTGCCAAATGGCGGAGAGCATGAATCGGTGAGTATGGTCGAGCGTGGCCAATCCTTCACTGCCGTTCAGATTGTAATTCCAAACATTATCGCCCCCAGGTACGGATTGGCGATTAGCAATGGTCTTAGAGAATGCGTAATTCGAGATGATGCTGAATCCTTGTGATAGCCGCTTCTCGAACTTGAGAACCGCGGCGTTATAAAACGTCTCCAAGCCGGGTTGCAGAACATACACGGTTCCGAAGTTCCCTGTGCTGTTTGGCCTCGCCGCATTGAACGCGTCTCCTGAGGCCCAGTCGAGCTGATAAGGGGGTAAGTTCTCCCCCGCGAAATACAAACCGTCTCTTCCTTGAGCGCCGACGTATTCCAGTGTGAGCACGCTGTCTTTGGAAAGCTGGTATTGGAAGTCGGCGAGATACCGGTGATAGTACGGAATCGTGTTCGACTTACTGTTGAAAGTGTAGACGTCTGGGAAACCACCCTGTGAAAGTAAGCCCGTCCCCGGTCCCAAGCTTACCGGGTAGGTACCTGGCGGAACAGCTGGGGCAGCCGGAAATATGTTTGAAAGGTGCAAAACGGGTGTATCGTCAAGAGCGCCGAAGGAGGCATTGGTCAAGTCCTGCCCTACAAAGTAGCCTGGTACTCCGTTCAATGCGTTCCCAACAGAGCCGGATATCTGCCCACCGCCTTCATCGTAGAAGAGTCCATAACCTGCGCGGAAGATCAAGCGTGGCGTTATCTGATAGGCCACGCTTATGCGTGGCGCGAAGTTTGTCTTGCGGGCACTCAAGAAGTGTTGGGGCACCCCCGCTGCAATACCCGGTATCTGCAGCTCCCAACCCGGCACGCTTTCGTTCACCAGAGCGCAGCACAGCTTGTTCGGAGCATAGATCGGAATGATCAGGTCATACCGAAGACCCAACGAGATAGTCAGCTTCTTGCCTAACTGCATTCTGTCATTGGCGTAAAACCCCCAGTATGGGAAACGAACGTCAAGCGCGGGAGCTGTCGGAGAACCTCCAGTTATGTTGTAACGTTGGTGAATGCTACGCGGCAAGCCGAGCATCAAGTCGGCAAAAGCATCTCCACCCACGCTACCGTCAGCTGAACCGGCTTGAGTGAAATCCTGTTTTGGGCACGTGCCCTGAATGTAATTTAATTGGCAGCCGAACGAAACATATCGATTGAAGTCCCAGTCTTGCTCGCCCTTATTGAAGTAATTCACGCCAAAAGTGAAATTGTGTACACCGTGTACCCATGACACGTTATCGGAGACCTGGAAAGACGTGTTTGCTGCCTGGAAAACCTCAAAGAAGCCCGGGTTTGCATTGGAATATCCGAACAAGTTAATCGCTAAGACACCTTGGTTGAGCCCATTGCCAGTGTTCGCGAAAATTTGGTTAAACGGATTTTGGGAGCGATTAAGGAACGAAAGTTCACTGGGGGAGGCGGTCACTAATGCCGCGCGCCCGATTCCGAAAATAAATTCGTTGGTGAGAGTGGGCGTGAAGATGTGAGCGTCGTTTAAGGTGACCAAGTACGAGCGATCGTCCACGTCACCGATATATTGAGGGAACACGCCGCCGCTGTTATTGTCTGTGCCGTGAGATTTCGAGAATGTCACGAAGACACTGTTCTTGTCGGAGATTCGATAATCGTAGCGGCTGTCGAACCGGTACGTCGACGCCGCATGGTTTGCCGCCGTAACGTAATTGAATCCGTTAGCATTTACGGTGTTGGGAAGCGGATAAAGGTTGGCAATCGAGGCCGCCTTGGGATCGATCAGATTTGCGGGGATTTGGTTGAAGGGGAAAGCTGTCCGACGACTGTTTCCTGAGCTGTCGTACGTAGTGGAATAAGGATTATAGATCTGCTGCGTAGGATCTGCACAGATGCCGCCTGCGTTAAAACCCGCCGTACACAGCTCACCGAAGTTGCCACTCCGCTCCGCAGCGCTCGGAAGGAGTGCGGTCGTGTTGGGGAGACCATCGCGCTCCTCCCACTGCTCCCAGTTTCCGAAAAAGAAGGCGCGGTCTTTAAGCTTTTCGTAGAGCTTTGGAATCATCACGGGACCGCCCAGACCGCCCCCGAACTGATTCCTCCTCAGCGTTGGTTTGGCAAAAAGGCCAACTGCTTCATCGTACGGATTTCTTGCATTCAATATGTCGTTTTCAAAGTAGTCGTACGCTTGCCCGTGAAACTGATTCCCGCCAGCGCGTGTAGAAACGTTAAAGGCCGATATATCGTGTCCGGTTGCGGCGCTGAAATCGCTTACCGCAATACGCGCTTCCTCAATGGCATCGGGTGACGGCGCATAACTGATACCGCCCTGGTAATTTTCCGTGGCGTTGATGCCATTGATGTAGTAGCCGTTATCCGGCGGAACTCCCTCGAATTGTCCGCCTACCGCAAATTGAGTCCCGCCGCTCACGTGGTTGGCGCCGACGTTGTATGTCCCGCCAGGATTGATGTTGGGGAGCGGAGTTGTAGCAACCGCGGGAGCCAAAGCCGCCAGCGATGTATAGTTCCGGCCGCTTATCGGCAACGATTGGATCTGCTGAAAATTGACGTTTTGATCAACGCTGGCTCGGTCTGCTTCTACCAATGGTTCAGCTGATGTGACCTCAACACTCTGCGATGTGGTGCCGGGCACGAGCGTGAAGTCGAACCTGGTATTTTGCTGGGTGCTCAGCTCGATCGGATTCGAGACTGCCTTCTGAAACCCCGGTTGGTCAACGCTTACCTGGTAATGTCCGATGTTGAGCTGTGTAAAGGAGTACTGGCCACTTCCATTCGTTTGCGTCGTTGTGGTTTTCTTCTGATCAAGATCCGTCAGCGTGACGCCAGCATTAGGCACCACCGCCCCGCTTTCGTCGATTACGGTTCCGGTTATGGAACTGCGTTGCGCGAATTGAGCAGTGGCAGGCATTGTCGCAAGCAGCGCGACCAGAACGCATGTCGAAGCGCTAAGTATCCGCATCCAAGCACCCCTGCAAATGAGAAATCAGTCTGCAAAGAGACTAGGGTCGGCTTTGAATCGTTTCAAGTGTTCATGATCAGGGATGCTAAATTAGCGTTGGTCATAAATCCATACGCAATCATGATTCAGTCAAATGGTTATGCCGCCCACGCGGCCCGAGCTCGCCTGACACCCTTCAAGTTTGAGCGCAGGGACCCAGGCCCGCTTGATGTGGTCGTAGAAATTCAATATTGCGGTGTTTGTCATTCCGACATCCATCAAATACGCAATGAATGGGGCGAGTCTGTATATCCCATGGTGCCAGGGCACGAAATCATTGGACGTGTGTTGCGGGTTGGCGAATCAGTCAAAAAGCTGAAGACCGGAGACACTGCAGCCGTCGGCGTGATCATAGACTCATGCCGCACTTGCGCAAGTTGTAAAGCGGGTGAGGAGCAATACTGCGAAATTGGCGCGACACCAACTTACAATGGCCGGGATCCGAAAACCGGAAGTATCACTTTTGGCGGATACTCGAACAACATCGTGGTCGATGAGTTTTTCACATATAAGGTTCCGCCGAATCTCGATCCGCCCGCTGTAGCGCCCTTGTTATGCGCAGGAATCACGACTTACTCCCCGCTTCGACACTGGAAAGTCGGTCAGGGGCAAAAAGTTGGGGTGGTCGGTTTAGGTGGTCTTGGGCACATGGCGCTCAAATTCGCTCACTCGTTTGGCGCTCACGTCGTGCAGTTCACTACATCGCCTGCTAAAACGGACGACGCGCTACGTCTTGGCGCGAACGAAGTGATTCTCTCGAAAGATCCCAATGCCATGAAGTCGCAGGCCGCCAGTTTTGATTTCATTCTCGACACTGTTTCGGCGCCTCACGACGTCGATATATTCCTTTCGCTGCTCAAACGGGATGGTGCGATGGTGCTGGTTGGTTTGCCGGACAGGCAGCTTGCCGTGCAGCCTGCAATTCTCTCAGGCAAACGGGTCGCTCTTACAGGTTCCAGCATCGGCGGAGTGCGTGAAACGCAGCAAATGCTCGACTACTGCGGCCAGAAAGGCATCGTTTCCGATATCGAAATCATTCCGATACAAAAAATCGAGGATGCTTTCGAGCGCGTGCTGAGGAATGACGTAAAGTACCGATTCGTGATCGATATGGCTTCACTGCCGAAGCAATAAGCATAGTCGGCAGACGACGCAAGGCGATCGTCCGCCCCACGCGATGCTACCAGTAAAATTTCAACGCGAACTGGATTTCACGCTGATCGTTCTGGCCGTCACGAGTCGTCGTGATCTTCCCGAAGCTCGAGGGCGACGTGTAGTCGTTCCATCCTGGTGCAGGATTGACACCGTTTCCGCCCGCGCCTGGGTTCCCGAAATTCGGGGTATTCGTCAGATTAAAGAACTCCGAGCGAAACTCAAGGCGCATTCTTTCCGTCATCCTGAAGGCCTTGAACAGGGAGAAGTCGAGCCGATGAAAGGGCGGCCCCAAGAACTGTGTAGGAGCACCGCCCAACGGACTGTAATCAGTTTGTCCGATCGCGGTCGCGACAGGCGGACTCGTGAATGCGGCTGGGTTAAGGAAGTGATCCACGTTGTGCGGGCCTCCGTATATGTCCTGACCGGGCACCAACAGCGCGTTGCACCCATATCCCGATGTCGTGCTAATTACGCAACCTATCGTGCCGGGCTGCCCATCCTGAAGCGTCAGGATCCAGTTGGTGCCCCATCCGCCGAGGACCGCATCTACGATACCTGGACTGTTGGAAAGGAAATGCCTGCCGTGTCCCACGGGTAGTTCATAGCTTCCACTAAAGTGGAAAACCCTAGGGATATTGAAATCACAGAGGCCGTAATCTCCCTTAATGCCGAAACCGGGCAACCGAAAGGCGCGGTAGCCGGTGAGTGCGGTGCCGTTGAGTACATCCACTGCATCGGTGCGGCACTTGGACCAGGTGAAGTTCGCGAGCATGCTCAAACCGCCGCTAAATCTCCGTTCGTAATTTGTCTGAAGCGAGTTATAAAAGCTATTGGCAGCGAAGCTGCTGTCAGTGAAGTTGTTGGGGAAATCCGGGTAAGGTGAATAACTGTATGAGTTGAGTCCCGGAGGCAGAATTTCGCCGGGAGAATTCATATTGGTATACACACCGAGGTGCCGCACGGTGTTCCCCACATATCCGGCCTGTACCGTGTCGTTTTGAGAGAGTTGATACTGCAGGGTGAGGTTATAGCCCTGCGTGTAGGGCGTTTTCATGTGGTAGTCTTCGCCGGTAAACGACACACCTCCGGGCTGCACCGCAGCTGACGTCAGCGGAATAGCCGAAATTCCTGTCTCAAGTGTCGCAATGGAACCATTCGGAAAAGTGACCGGCGCGTTCGGGACCAAGTTCGGATATGACAGATTGAATTGGAACGGGAAATCGACGTAAGTCTCGATAGTGGAGTTCTCAAAACCACCATAGAAAATTCCATACCCGCCACGAACCACCAACTTCTGCGTCAACTGATACGCGAATCCGAAACGAGGCGAGAAGTTTGTCAGCTGCGAGTGTCCAAGGCCCGGAACATCGGAGCACACGATGTTAATGTTGTCTGCGGCCGTTGCGGCTAGGAATTCGGGCGAAAATGGCGTGTTGCAGCGGCGCTTGGTCATCAAAAACTGGGACGGGCTGCCCGGCGTTCCTGACGGCAGGAAATTGGATTGTGCACCGTATCGCTCAATCAGTTGTCCGAAGTACTCCCAGCGCAGCCCGAGGTTCACGGTGAGCTTCGGAGTGACCTGGAAATCATCCTGGAAGTACGCTCCATGATAGTTACGTTTCTGGTCAGTGTTGGCAATGTTCGATGCCTGAACGTTATCCGCCCCGCCCACGAAGTTGCTTGCGCCGGGCACGGTAGCCGAAATCGGCGTTAGCAGCATCTGCGCAAGCCCGGTATTGCCGCCGCTGGTTTCGGGCACTTCGGTATAGGTACCGCTGAAGCTCCAAACTCCTCGACCGTCCGGAGGCTGCAGGATTGAGAATCTCAGCTTTTGGAACTCATATCCGAATTTGAGCGAGTGCCTTCCGGCATGTTTCGTCAAATTATCCGTGAACTGCAGGGTATTGCTGTATTCGATCGACGGCATGAACTGACTGCTGCCGAGGTTAGTCAGGCCGCTGATGTTGAAGGTGCCCAAACCACCGTTTGAAGGAACCTGAGGAACGCCTTGGATGCCAAACTGCTGGGGGATTCCGAACGTGTTGGCGAAGGGCTGAACGCGGCTGGTCGCGATGCGGTTGAATCCCGCACGAATTTCATTCACCACGTTGGGTGAGAAGACGTGGGTTTCGCTAATTACCGAGTTACTTCCGGTTGCGCTCTGGATCCCTTGGAAGAATGCGCTGCCGTCGGCAATACCCGGAAACGGGCCAGGAATTATCTCCGGATTATCCGAATAACTCACCCGCCCGAAGATACTGTCTTTATCGCTGAAGTTCTGGTCGATTCGTATATCACCCTGGTTCACGTCGTTCTGGGTGATCGGGTTAGCCGCGTAATTGTTAAAAAGGCCGGGACTATTTGGAGCAGGATAAAGGTTGAGCAGCTTGATGGCATTGGGGTCGAGTCTGCTCGCTGGCAAGATATTCCCGGGAAAAGGATCACGCACGAAACCTGAGCCAACCGCGCGCGTAGTTGACGGATCGAACACCTGCCCGAGCGGAAATGTCCTCCCGAGCACGTCCGTGCGTGTGCCGCCCTGTGTAAGCAACTCGGAGAGATTCGTGTACCCGCTGCTACGCTCGAGGTCGGTAGGAACAGTATTAATTGACGGGAATGCCTGGCGGATTCGCGTGCCCTCGTAATCAGCGAAGAAGAACGTCTTGTTTCGCCAAATGGGGCCCCCGATGCTGCCGCCGAACTGATTTTGACGGTATTCACCTTTCGGAATGCCGCCCGCATTCTCGAAGAAGTTGGCTGCATCCAGCTTGTCATTGCGCAAGAACTCCCAGAGCGTGCCGTGGAATGAATTGGTGCCGGATTTGATTGTCGCGTTCAGGATCGCGCCCGCCGCACGCCCGAACTCCGCGTTGTAGTCATTAGTCTGTACTTTGAATTCCTGGATTGCATCCACCGGCGGACGGACGACGTAAGCTGTGCCATTCAAAAAATCGACCAGATTGGTATTGTTGTCGATTCCATCGAGCAGATAGTTATTCTGTGCGGGGCGCGAGCCGTTTGCCGAAAAGCTGCCGCTCGCGCCAAGCCCGCGAGTATCCTGCTGATCCTGAGTTACGCCGGCCGCAAGTTGAGCCAGAAATGTGAAATTACGGCCGTTAAGCGGAAGATTATTAATTGAGCGTGCGGTGACCACCTGTCCGACAGAAGCATCCTGCGTCTGGAGTGCTGGCGGTTCACCCGTCACCTGGACTGTTTGAGTCATCTGGCCGGGTGGAAGCACAAAATCGACCACCACGCGCTGCTGCACTTGCACCGTCACGTTGGAGTGTTCGACGCGCTGAAAGCCTTTGTACTCCGCCGCGACGGCATAGTGACCGATCTTGACAGGCGAGAAAGTGTATTCACCTGAAGCTGCAGTTGTGGTGGTGAGAACAAGTCCCGTGTCATTGCTAGTGAGTGTGACCTGCGCGCCAGGAATGAGGCCGCCGCTCGAGTCTTTTATAGTGCCGAGAATCGCCCCCGTATCCACCTGGGCAAACGAAACTGTTGCCGCAATGAACAAAGCAGCGATGCTCGCACCGGCCACGCGTAAGAAAGTCATGCTCGTAACGATCCTTTCTGTAATTCTTAAGGCACACCGTCAGCCGGGTCCTGGATAAAAAACGCATTCGGCACTAACATGAATCCTGCCTTATGAACAGACATCATCGGGTATTCTTCAGGACGCGGAATGTGAGTAATTCCCATTGTGTACCAAACCACGACGTCCTGGTTTTCGATGGAGCGCTTCGCTTCCACCCAGTTTTGCAATCCATCTTCGCCCTTGCTCTGATTCACGTAGAAACCGGCCGCATACATCTGGCTAGCGTCATAGGGAGTGGTCCAAAAATGCGCGTTAGTAAAGTTGGCCCGCTTGCGCAGCCATGAATCGGGCGCTTCATACGGCACGGTGTTTTCGCCCGGCAACAGAGTGTACCCGACCGGATACCCCAATGAGTCCTTAACCGACGGGTTGATAACCGTCCAGTGACGATTGTCGTCCAGGCTCATCTTTCGTTCCGCCTCTTGCTCGTTGTGAAACAGCGTTTCCGTCATTGTGAAAGCATTCTTATACGGATTATCCGGCCCGGCGGGGGCAGCTAACGTATTCATCTCGACCACGCTGTTGTTCGTTCCATCAACATCCATATCGAGCCGGAAATTAAAGAAATGCTGATGGTTCACGGCAACCACGTTCTCTGCGACCAAACGCCCGTATTTCAGATCGCCGTCATGATGCGCCGTTTCCGGCACCGTCTTTAAGGACGTAGCTTTACACTCCATAAATCCAGTCAGCAACACCTCCATTTCAAGCGAGCCATCCTGATGAAAGACCCAATTGAAACCGTAGTCGTAATTACCTACCGTCGCTATCCAGGAAAGAACCAGCTCTCGCGCCCGGCGGGACTCGTTCTGATTGTGGTCTTTGTCGTAGTGCTTCCAAAGCAGACCGCCGTCACGTTCATAAAGCGCCACCGCTCTCGGAATCTCAAACCAATCGCCGCTCTCGCTCGGGAGCACGACGTTGAAAGTAGTGGCGTTATCGGGGTAATCTCTCAACGGTTCGAGCATGCTCGCATAACGGCCCATACTGTCTTCACCCGCATCGAACGCGTTCTTAAAGAACCAATTCATGCCCGGATCGCCATAAGGAACCGCCATCTCCGAGCAGCTCCCGCGATAGAGCACCGACCGCACATGGCCGCGATCTTCATAGCCCGCCGTATACAGCACGAGACCTTCTCTGGAATTGAACCCGAAACGGAAGCGCCAGTTTTGCCAGCGCACTTCGTGTTCACGAATATCAAAGCTGGGACCGTGTGGCTGCTCGATGATCAGCGGTTTCGGAGGTTCGCGCGTAGGTGTGGGAGGAAGACCGCCGAGACCCGATCCGGCTGCCGGAATCGGTACTATATCTCCCTCGGTCCAGCGGATCACTTTACGGGTATTCAGATTCACATCAGCCGTCAGGTTTTCGATGACCCTGTCAGACAAGTTATTGGAATCGTGATACGTGAATACGGCACGGCGAAAGCGAAACCCACTCTCTTGCGGATCTCCGTAATAGCCGCCAGGCCAATCGCCGATGCCAACACGGGACAAATCAGTGATGCCGTGGCGCCGCATGATTTCGGGAAATCGAGGATCTGCGCGGACCGCGGCCTGAAGAATGTCTGCATCTTCCAGTAGGAAAGACGGCTGCACGCCAGGAATCTGCTTCCAGGAAAGCAACGTGCGTTTACGAAGATCGACAATAGCCTCGGACGTCTGGTTCGTCGCGCGCTCGTACACTACTGCGAAAGATTCACGCCGGAACGAAGTTCCTGGCCGGAATCGGAGCACCTCATCCTTAGGAGGCTCATGCAGCGTGATGAGCGAGTAGCGGCTGGTATCACTGGTTTTCCCGGCAGCGCGTAGGATCTCGACAGTTTCAATAATCTCGTTCTTCGAAAGAGGATCGAGTGGGTGCAACGCCGGTGCGCCTCCACCGAGCGTCTCAGCCCTGATGCCACCCAGCGCAAGAAAGCAGATGAGAGCGGTCGAGGCACCCAACGGAGCTCGCTTCTTCAGTAAGGATGAACTGCTTGTGAATGCTGTCCGGTGTTCAAGCACAAGTGTTACAGGATAGCAAGAAATCCAAATGCGACAACAGTCTACGAGAGAAAACTGGACCTCGGTCGTACTTAGTTTTGTAGGTGCACCATACATTCGACAAGGCAGAACTCATGACAAAGCGCGACTGCGGAGCCAAAGCGAAACTGCTCTCGATCCTAACGGTTACGATTCTTCTGACGGCGTGTGGGAAAAATCAACAAACAGCCAGTACCGTTCAACCCTCGGCAGCGGCAAACCAGCCAGCTCAGCTGTCCACTGCGCAACCAGCCACGCCAGAACCTGCGAATGGCTATCCCACACCGGGGCAACCGGCCGCATCAACGCCGACCCCATCTGCAGCTGGTCCTACCCCAGCGCCAGCGTCCTATCCGCAGCAGCCGACGCAAATCGCCGCGCCGGTTCCGGCCGTTGCGACGTATCGCATTCCTCCAGGCACTCTGCTCCGCGTGCGCATTGACAGAAGAGTCGACACGAAACGCGACCGTGCGGGCGAGCGCTTCACCGCTACGCTAAATACACCCGTGGCGATTGACGGACGAGAAGCCCTACCGCGCGGCACCCCATTCACCGGCCACCTTACCTACGCCGCACATTCGGGCCGCTTCAAGGGCCGGGCGATGATTGGGCTGACGCTTGATTCCTTTACTGTTGATGGGGAGATTTACCCGATCGATACCCGCTCGGACGTTCGTAGAAGTAAAGGGCATAAGAAACGTAATTTCTTGTTCATCGGCGGCGGCGCCGGAGGCGGGGCGGCAATCGGTGCCATGGCGGGCGGCCCAGCTGGTGCTCTAATCGGAGCCGGCGTGGGCGCCGGTGCAGGCGCGACCACCGCCTTCTTTACCGGAAGAAAGAACGTCTCGATACCGGCCGAGACTCTTCTAACCTTCCACTTGCGCCAGTCTGTAAATGTTTCGGAGCAAGACGCGGTGGCGATGTCCGCGCCCGCACCGGCTGCCAGGTAGCGCAGTTACTGCCGGCCAGTACTAGCTGCGCCTGCCTGCTTGGGGAGAAGATCTCCACTTGCATCCCGCACTTCGACAGGGCCAAAATCTAGTTTCTCCAGCGCTGATTGAATTTTCGCTCGATCGCCGACGGCCACCAGAATGAGGTTTTGCGGATGGACGTCCTGAAGTGCCGCCTTTCGCACGGCCGCCGCAGTAACAGAATCATACTGGCCGGGCAAAGTTCTGTAGTAATCGGCCGAAAAGTTGTAGACGAACAATTCGCTGATCAATTTCGACGTTGCGCTCACGGTCTCAAATTGACCAGGTAACGACCGCAATGCGTAGTCTTGCGCCAGCTTCAATTCAGCGAGCGTCGGCGGCTCGGTCTGAATTCGGTTTAACTCGATGAACAACTCCTTTGAGGCAGGTGCAGTTACATCAGTTCGAACCAGAGCACCGGCCAAAAATGGTCCAGCTCCGCGATGAAACCAAAAGAACGAAAAGGCTCCATACGTGAACCCATTCTTCTCGCGGAGATTCATGTTGATTCGGCTCGAGAACATGCCTCCCAGCACGTTGTTCATAACGTCAACCGCGGCATAGTCGGGAGTTGTTCGCGGCAGTCCAACGCCCAACGCGCCCAGCACGGTTTGCGGAGCACCGGGCATATCCACGATCACAATATGCCGCTTCGGTGGCTCGGGCGCCCGCGGAATTTGCGATTTTGCAAGCTGCCCGCTTCCGGTCCAGCTTCCGAAATATTTCTCGGCCAAGCGATGGGCATTCGGTTCACTGATATCTCCGCTCAAGACGAGAGCTGCGTTCTGAGGAGCATAATGCGCAGCCCAGAAGGCAGCTAGATCGTCACGCATGGTTGCCTTCACCGCCGCCGTGGTGCCATTCGGCGGGTATGCATAAGGCCCTTCACTGTATAAAACCTTCCGCGCGACGCGCAACACCGCACTGATGGGACTGTCGCCTTCCTGAACAATCGCCGCCAGCCGCTCCTGCCGGATGCGCTCCACTTCTTCTTTCTTAAAAGCGGGGTGCTCCGCTATGTCGCTGACGAGTTCAAGCGCAGCCTCCGCGTTATTGCTTAGCGCGCCAACACTTGCCTGCGCACTATCTTCGTCGGCCTCGCATCTCAATTTCGCCCCAATTTGATCGGAATCCTCCGCCAACTGGATTGCCGATCGGTTCTTTGTGCCCTCCGTCAGCATTCTTGCCGCGAAGCCAGCTGTTCCGGGTTTATCCGCAGGATTGGCCTCGGCGCCAGCCAAAGTAACGACTGTCGCATTCATTACCGGCAGGGCGTGATCTTCCACCAGATACACCTTGATTCCATTTGCGAGCGTGAACACGTTTGGCACTGGAAGGCTGAGGCGAGGTAATACGCCGCTTGCCGCAGGAACTTGTTTGCGCCACGCCTGAGCGGTTTCAAACTCTTTCGTGTATGGATCCGTTCACTTTACGTTTGCATCTGTGTCATTCGGGCTGCGCGGAACGTCGTTCACGACTTTCTTGCCGCGCACTGTGTAAACCACTGCGCTCTGGTTTCTGCCGAACTGCTGCTGCGCCGTCGTTTGCACCGAAGCCACGGTCGCGTTCTGATAGCGGTCAATGTCCTTTTGCAGATAGCCTGGATCGCCCACATATTGGTTGTATAGGTTCATCATGTCCGCTATTCCACCGAATCCGCCCAGCCGCTGCAGACGTTCAATTTTTCTAGAAAGAATAATATTGCGAGCACGATCCAATTCCGGCGGCGTAGGACCATGGCCCCGGAGATCCTCGATCTCTTTATCGAAAGCCGTTTCCAGGACCTCCGGCTTCACGCCTGGCCGCGCGGTAACGTTGCACAGGGATACTGAGGCGAGTGTCAAAGAATTGGTCGTGCATTCTACCTCCTGCGCGATCTGATCCTGATAGACCAGCTTGCGATATAAACGGCTCGACTTGCCGCCGCCTAATATTTGGATCAGTAGCTCGGCTTCCGCGCTTCCCGTTTGAAAAGCGGGCGGCGTCAACCATGCAACGGAGAGTCGGGACAGTTGAACGGCGTCGGTGACCGTAGCGTGCTGTTGGCTTGCGATTGGCCCGGTATGGAGGCTCACTTTTTCTAACGGCGGCCCTGAGGGAATCGGGCCGAAATACTTTTCGAGCAGCGGTTTCAGTTTTGCTGTATCGAAATCGCCTGCGATAGCAATTGTCGCGTTGTTAGGCGCGTAGTAGTGATGGAAGAAATCGCGCACGTCATTGAGGCGCGCTGCTTCAACGTCGGCGTGCGATCCTATGACATCCGCATAATATGGGTGCCCTTTCGGAAACAGCATGTGGAACATTTGCTCTTCCGAGAGTTGATATGGTTGGCCCTCGACGCTCTGCCTCCGCTCATTCCGAACCACGTCGCGCTGATTCGTCAGCTTGGTTCGGTCCAGCCCTTCCAGAAGGAAACCCATGCGATCGCTTTCCAGCCAGAGCGCAAGCTCCAATTGATTGCTGGGCACCGTTTCGAAGTAATTTGTCCGGTCGAAGTCGGTGGTACCGTTTATGTCGGTCGCGCCTATGCTTTCCAGGTAGCGAAAATGAGCCTTTTCTCCAACGTGCTCGGAGCCTTCGAACATCATGTGCTCGAATAGGTGCGCAAAGCCGGTCGCCCCTTGCTTCTCATTCATCGGGCCTACGTGGTACCAGATATCAACGGCAACCAGCGGTAGTCGGTGATTCTCGTGAAGGATCATTTCCAGGCCGTTTGGTAACGTGTATTTCTCGAAATTAAGTGAAGGTGCGGTTAACGGATTTTCCGGCGGATTCGCAGCCCGAGTGCCTGAGTACAGGCCAAGAAACGCAATTATCAGTGCGCAGGGAATTCTGGGATGGGATGACTTCGCGATACTATTCATTGGCCTGCTTTCGGCGAACTTTTTGTTGAGAGATTAGGATTAAGAATACATCAAGTGGTTCGAGTTATTGTGCTTGCATCTTGCAAAAATTAAGAAGGAATACAGGAAGCAGAAAGAGATGAGTAAGGTACGGGTATTGGTTGGCACACGCAAGGGCGCGTTCATTTTGGAGTCTGACGAAAAGCGGAAAGAATGGGACATCAGTGGTCCGCATTTCGCGGGCTGGGAGATTTACCACATGAAAGGATCACCCGCCGATCCGAACCGGCTGTATGCGTCGCAATTCAGCGGCTGGTCCGGGCAGGTGATGCAGCGCTCGAACGACGGAGGAAAGACGTGGGAGCCTGTGGGCAACAAGTTTGTGTACGACGGCGTTCCGGGCACTCATCAGTGGTACGACGGGACGCCGCACCCTTGGGAGTTCAAGCGAGTCTGGCATCTGGAACCATCGCTCACAGATCCGGACACCGTCTACGCAGGGATCGAAGATGCCGCGTTGTTCCGCTCGACCGACGGCGGGCATAACTGGCAGGAACTCGCCGGACTCCGCGGCCACGGCTCAGGGCCGCGTTGGCAGCCGGGTGCCGGTGGATTGTGTCTGCATACCATTCTTCTGGATCCGAGCAATCCCGAGCGTATGTTCATCGCCATCTCGGCTGCGGGCGCGTTCCGGACCGACGACTCCGGCAAAACGTGGCACCCGATCAACCGTGGACTGCACTCTCAATACATCCCCGACCCGAATGCCGAGGTTGGTCACTGCGTTCACCGCATCGCGATGCACCGGTCCCGTCCCGGAGTGCTGTTCATGCAGAAGCATTGGGACGTTATGCGCACGGACAACGCAGGCGAATTGTGGCAAGAGGTCAGCGGTAATTTGCCTACCGACTTCGGATTTCCGATCGAAGTGCACGCGCACGAGCCTGAGACCGTCTATGTCGTCCCGATTAAGAGCGACTCTGAGCACTTTCCGCTGGACGGTAAGCTGCGCGTCTATCGTAGCCGGACAGGCGGAAACGAGTGGGAAGCGCTCACGAACGGTCTGCCGCAACGCGACTGTTACGTGAATGTGTTGCGCGACGCGACGTCTATTGACTCGCTGGATTCATGCGGCGTGTATTTTGGCACGACTGGCGGGCAGGTGTACGCGTCGGCTGATGCGGGAGACAGTTGGGCGCCCATCGTGCGGGATCTTCCGGCCGTGCTTTCTGTCGAGGTCCAGACGCTGTCATGATCCGTGTTGTGCTCCCGGCACATTTGCGGACGCTCGCGCACGTCGATGGTGAGGTGAAGCTGGAGGTGACAGGTCAAGCCACGCAGCGGTCAATTCTCGACGCGCTCGAAGGCCGCTACCCTATGCTGCGCGGGACGATCCGCGATCAAGTCACGCAACAGCGCCGAGCCTTCGTGCGGTTCTTCGCCTGCCAGGAGGATCTGTCGCATGAGCTGCCAGATACGCCACTGCCGGATGCCGTCGTGTCTGGGGCGGAGCCTCTTCTCGTCGTGGGGGCTATCGCCGGGGGTTAAGGGAGCACGATTTGTGGGACCGGCCGCTCACAGCAACCACTCAGTGAGCGGGACCGACGAGCGATGTATAATGTACATCATGCGCCGCACACAGCTTTATTTGGACGACCAGCTATGGAAAGCACTCCATGCGCGCGCGCGAACTACGGGGACAACTATCTCAGAGCTTGTGCGAACGGCTGCGCGAGAGCGCTACCTTGGCAATCTTGAGGAGCGGCGATCGGCGATGCAAGCTCTCGTGGGACTTCGGAAGGATCGAGTGGAGTTCGACGATTCTGAAAAATATGTGCGGCGGCTGAGACGCGGCACTCGCCTAAAGAAGATCGGAAAGGCATGACTGTTCTAGTCGATTCCGACATACTGATCGAAGTAACCCGCGCCAAAGACCCTGAAGTTCTACGGCGATGGGCCCAACTGGGGGAGTCCCAAGGCGCTGTCCTCTGCTCGCCCGTGTCCGTCGCCGAACTCTGGCAGGGCGCTCTCCCGCGTGAACAGGATGTGCTGACCAACGTTTTTCGGGTGATGAACTGCGTTCCGATTGACGCAGCAACAGGCCGCAAAGCCGGCGAATTCTTGCGCGAGTACAGAAAGAGCCATGGCGTTGAACTCGGGGAGGCACTCATTGCCGCATCGGCTGTCGCAAGTGGGGCGGTGCTCTGGACCCGGAGCCGCAAGCATTATCCGATGAGCGGAGTCAATTTTTTCTGACTCGCTTGCTCAGGCAGGGATGACCGGCCCAAATGAAACGTAGCGGCCACTCGGCGCACTTTGTGATTCCGATGCGGGGCGTCACTGCAATCTCGAATCTGGGCATTTCGCGCCATCTCCGAACGTCAGATTGCCCCGGTCGAGGCGCTGGCCATAGTGCTCGCGCGTGATTGCAAGTGCCTGCGTCAGCTTCCCGGGCCCGTTTGTAAGACCGGTTGGAGCGCCCCGCCATCGACGACGCTCATACATTGTCGCCAATCCGGAGAGCGGTTCTAACGCCCGGATCAGTACACAGCCGGGCGTTCCTTCGCGGTCTGCTACCACGTTCAAACACTCGTGCATACCGTAGCTGAAATACACGTATGCCCTACCCGCCGGACCGAACAGCACCTTGGTCCGCTCGGTCTTTCCGCGCGACGCATGCGCGGCAAGATCATCAAGCCCTAAATACGCTTCCGTCTCAACAATCATTCCAGCTGTCTCGCCGTACAGCAGAACACAGCCAAGCAAATCGCGCGCCACGTCTATCGTGGGGCGTTCAAAAAATCCTAGGTCGAGTGGCATCGTCTCGCGAAGCAATTTGCGCAATGGGCAAGGATCCCGTCTGCTGCCGATGCCTGTCATGCCTTCTCAAGTACGCTAGAACATAGCACGGGCACCTCTCAATGCGACTATTTACCGCGATTGACCTGCACCCTGACGTCCTACTCCGGCTGGAACGTCTTTTAAGCGCGTGGCGTCCCGAAGCACTGATCAAATGGACCCCGCTCGATAATCTACATGTCACGATCAAGTTCATTGGACAGTGGTCCGAAGGCCGCCTTGACGAGCTGGACGCTGCATTGACGTCGCTTGTGCCGCGGGAGCCATTTCAAGTGGAGGTGAAGGACCTGGGATGGTTTCCGAACGAGCGTTCACCGCACGTGCTTTGGGCCGGCGTACAAGGCGGCGATCCACTGCGCAGGCTGGCGCTTGAAACCGAAGAGCGTCTTGCAATCCTCGGGATAGCCAAGGAGGATCGGGAGTTCAGGCCACACCTGACGCTCGCCCGCATCAAGAAGCCCGTGCCACTGGGGCGACTGCGGCAAAAAATGCAAGAAGTCAAACCCACATTTTTCGGCAAGTTTCCGGCAGCGGAGTTCGCGCTTTACCGCAGTGATCCGGGCTCCAACGCGAGCACATACCGCAAGCTGCGCGCGTACAGATTCGAATCTGCCGCTGCCGCTTCTTAACCTTCAGCCAGTGACGCCGATATCTTCCTATCTCACTCTTGCAGTCACTACGGTGTTCGCTTACTTGATTGGAGGGCTGCCGTTCGGTTATCTAGTGGTGCATCTCTCGTTCGGTAAAGATGTTCGCACGATGGGGAGCGGCAATATTGGCGCGACGAACGTCCATCGCACAGTTGGGCGCAAAGCAGGAATAATCGTTCTGCTCCTCGATATCGTAAAGGGATTTCTTGCGGTCTTGGTGGCCACACTAGTGAGTCGCGGCGATGCGCTAGCTGTTGCATTCGCTGCCGGGGCCGTAATGGTGGGCCATTGCTACCCCGTGTTCCTGCGCTTTAAAGGCGGCAAGGCAGTAGCCTGCTTCATTGGTGCGTTCGCTGGCTTAACGCCGCTCGCCTTAGTTGTGAGTTTAGTAATTTTCATCGCAGTAGTCGCCTTCACAAAGTACATTTCACTGGGATCCATTGTCAGCGCGCTAATCTTTCCCTTCGCTGTCTGGTGGATCGATTATGTCCCGCAGCCGATTTTTGTAGCCTCTATTTTTGCGGCACTGCTTATCGTTTATCGGCATAAAGCCAATATCCTGCGCTTATCGAAGGGGCAAGAAAACGTTTTTTCACTGAAGGGCGGCTCGCTCAAAGGTGATTCGGTGTGAGCCGGCTGGCAGTGATCGGTGCAGGAGGTTGGGGAACCGCTTTAGCCATAGCCCTTGCGCCGCGGTTTGATTCAGTTCAAGTATGGGCTCGCGATCCCGAGCGTGCAGCAGAAATCACCCGGCTTCGTGAAAATCGACGCTATCTCCCCGGCTTTCTTTTGCCTAGCCATGTCCAGATCTCGAACGACCTTGCGCTAACGCTCGCGGACGCCGATATAACGCTCAGCGTTGTTCCGTCTCAGCATTTGCGAGGTGTGTTGCAGAGAGTGCGGCCGCACCTTTCTTCCCAGACTCGGCTGGTGAGCGGGACAAAAGGCATTGAAGAGAGCACGTTAGCCCGAATGTCGCAAGTCATGTCGCAAGTGTTGCCCTGCTCTTCTTCTTCGATCGCCGTACTCTCTGGCCCCACGTTCGCAAGAGAAGTTGCAGCTGGAGAGCCGGCAGCGGTCGTGATTGCCTCCGAAGACACGAGCGCGGCTGAGGGAATCCAGCGTGCATTCTCCACTCCATCGTTGCGGCTTTACGTGAGCGGGGACGTGATCGGGGTAGAACTCGGCGCTGCGCTCAAGAACGTGATCGCGATCGGTGCAGGCATTTGCCGGGGCTTGGGATTGGGGAGCAACAGTATCGCGGCACTCATCACCCGAGGGCTGGCCGAAATTATCCGCCTCGTTGTGGCGATGGGCGGCACTCCACGAACGTTGAGCGGGCTTGCAGGCCTTGGCGATCTCGTTCTTACGGCGACGGGCGATCTCTCGCGTAATCGCTTCGTCGGCACGCAACTCGGCGAGGGACGGAACCTGGACGAGATCCTGGCCGGAATGTCTATGGTCGCGGAGGGAGTTGCGACCTGCCGTGCCGCGCATCAACTCGGTATAGAGAAAAGCGTCGATCTACCGATTATCAATAAGATGTATGAAGTATTGTACGAATCAAGAGATCCGCGGCAAGCGCTACGTGAGTTGATGGAACGTCGATTAACGAGCGAATAGAGGCTTTGCCGCTCTTCGCTTGTAATTGAGCCACAGGAAATACCCGATTATCGTCTTGCCGTCTTCGATCTTTCCTGCCCGGACGAGGTCGCCCAATTCGTTTTTGGAAAACCAGTGGATCTCGATCCGCTCGTCGTCCATGAGCTCCCGCTCGCCTTGAGTCAGATCGAGCGCCAAGAACAGATTCATTTTCTCGTCGACATATCCTGGTGTGGCCCAAAAAGACGCCAGTCTCACCCATTTCTTGGCCCGATAACCTGTTTCTTCGCGCAACTCCCTCTTGGCGGCCTGCAGTGGAGACTCACCCGGATCGAGACGGCCCGCGGGCAGTTCCCAGAGCTCACGCCGGGCGGGCAGCCTGAACTGCTTAACCAGCAGGACGCGGTCGTTATTATCCACGGGCATCATGACCGCCGAACCCGGATGACGAACAATAAAGCGTTTGATTTCAAACCCACTGGGATCAGTTGCCACCTCTTCAGCCACCGTGAAAAGCTTGTTTTTGAGTACCTCTCGCGAAGAGATTATCTTCATGCTTCCACGGTAACGTTAGCAGCGGTACTGGTTTTCGAGACGATCGATTCCGCGACGTTGCGCTAGCAATACGGTTCAATGGGAATCTACTATCGTGCCTTCTATGACTTGCGGCTGGCGCCGGCTTTTGGCCTGACTTTTGGGTAGGGCTGTGGAGTACCGGCTAGGCTGCGGATAATACCTCTCAGACGAGAAGAATCGATGCATGCAAACGTGACATCGATAAGGCCGCCGGCCCAGCCAAGAGCTCACTTTTTCTCGTATCCCGCGTCGATGGGACCGGCGTATGTTTTCGCTGGCGCAAAAGGGGCAGTTCATAGTGCCTACTCCATCTGTTCGGCTAAAAGTGGCAAAAACGTGAGGGAGAAACTGCAACGCTCTGAACGGCATTGCCTGCGGGCCTGCCCGGGGCAAGTAGTTTCTTCAGGAAGGCTTCAAGTTAGTACGGTGTAACGATCAAGCCTTCACGGAATCTTATTTGCGAAGGAGCATTATGCGCACAGTACTCGGATCGCTTGTGTTCATGGCTATGCTGTTCGGCTCGTCACCGGCATCGGCCAAACAGGACAAGAATCACAATGATGCTTTCATGAGGGGAAGTCCGGATGAGAACCGCATCGCGAAACAGGTTCGCCACGAGTTACTCATGCTTCCCTACTACGGAATTTTCGACGACCTCGCATTTCGCGTGGACGGAAGCACGGTGACATTGCTCGGCGCCGTTACTCGCCCGGTGCTAAAGTCGGATGCTGAAAACGTGGTCAAACGTGTTGAAGGCGTCACGAATGTGATTAACAACATTGAAGTCTTGCCGCCATCGCCGATGGACGATCAGATCAGAAGGGCTGAATATCGAGCTATCTATGGTGATCCGTCGATCGGGACCAAGTATGGTTATCGGGCTCTCCCTTCGATCCATATCATTGTGAAAAACGGACACGTGACCCTCGAAGGCGTAGTGGATAGCCAGTTCGATAAGACGCTGATTAATACGCGGGCTAATTCAGTGCCAAACGTGTTTTCCGTAACGAATAACCTGCAGATCGTCAATAACAACCAGAAGTAATCGAAACTTAATAGGGGTCAGAGCTTTGCGCGCCTCGATGGGCCAGCGAGGCGAGCTGAAGATCGGTGGACGGAATGTTCCGGTTTCAACTTTAGATAAAGTCGGGGACCCCGCGAGCCACTTAACCATGGCCCAGGTTGTCGACCGTTACATACATATGTCGCGGTGTGGGACGTCGGGACCTACGAGTTGATGGAGGCAACTACAAAGGCAACTGGCGCATAGGAAGGGGGATATTCGTGCGCCTCCGCTCCGGCAGCGGTGGCGTTAGCGATCGTTCGTTGCAGTTCAAAGAGCCACGAGTTATTCGAAGCGCAAGGCGGTATTGGGATCGAGGCGCATGGCGCGGCGTGCGGGCATATACGAAGCGAGCAGCGCGACCAGAGAAAGAAGCACAGCCACGCCGACGAATGTGATTGGGTCCGTGGTGTTAACTCCGAAAAGGAGACTGGACAAAAAGCGCATGATGACGAAGGATGCAGTAATGCCGATGGCCACGCCGAGAAGCGCGAGCCGAGCGCCTTCGCCCACGATCAGACGCAGCACATCGGTTCGCTGCGCGCCAAGCGCCATGCGAATGCCGATCTCTTGGGTGCGACGTATCACCGAAAAGGCCACAACGCCGTAGATGCCGACTGCGGCAAGAACCAGAGCCGCCGCAGCAAATAATCCCACAAGAAGAAGCAGAAAACGGCGATCCGCAAGCCAGCCGCCCATTTCGTCCGCGAAGCTAGAGAATTTGACGGGAACATCGGGAGCGAGATCGTGGAAAGTTCTACGTGCGGCGGACACAATCTCTCCCACTGGTGCGGCGCTGCGCATTAAGATGGTGGGCGACGAATTGGCGTTCATCCCGCGCTGGCGGTAATCGACGTAAATGATGGGACTCGGCGGAAGATCCAGGCCGCGCGCTCGAACATCGTCAACGATGCCAATGATTGTTTGCGGTTTCAAGTTGCCGTCCATATTGCCGAAATCAATCACTTGGCCGATCGGGTCCTGATTGGGCCAGCGCTGGCGAGCTAATGATTGACTGATCACTGCAACATGCGGCGAATTCCAATCATCTTGTGCGCTGAACATCCGCCCGCGGATCAGCGGAATGCCCAGCGTACGGAAGTACTCCTCGCTACCCACGCAATATAGGGCGTGTCCGACTTGGGAAGGATTTTGCGCCATGCGCTCCCATTCCTCAAAATTGGCGGGCGGCTTTTGGCCATTGAGGATCAGGAAACCTCCGTCAGCGAGATCATCGCCGGCCGCGACGGGAAGGGCTCCAGCCAAGCCCACCGTTTCTGTGCCGGGAATTGCGCGAAGCCGGGTCATGATGTCTTCCATGAGATGGACTTGGCGCGCAATAGCTGCCTGGTCCATCGCGAATGCTTGCCCTTGCGGATTCGGAGGCGAAAACTCCATGGTGATCAGGTTTCGCTGGTTAAATCCAGGACTCGTGGCAATGAGCCGCAAAAAGCTGCGGCCAAGAAGGCCTGCTCCAATCAAAATCAGAAGCGTCGTGGCAATTTCGCCGATCACCAAAAAGCCGCGAAGCCGCTCGCTAGCTCCCGTGCCAGTGTAACTTCGAGAACCGGCGGTCAGTGCTTTCTGCAGATCTCCTCGATCAGCGCGCCAAACGGCAAAGAGTCCCAGCGAAACGGCGACAGCTACAATTGCGGCCAAGGCGAACAGCAAAACCGGTGTGTTGATGGCGATACCTTGCTGGCGCGGCAAATTCGCCGGAAGAATTGCCGCAAGTACCCTGACCGCCCAAGCCGCCATCAACGTGCCCAGTACACCTCCAGCAAAGGAAAGCGAAAAAGACTCAGTGAGGAACTGCTGAATCAGACGGCCGCGCCCGGCCCCCAGCGCCGCACGCACAGCAAGTTCTTTACGGCGGGCAGAGGTGCGCGCTACAAGTAAACCCGCGACATTGGCGCAGGCGACCAGGAGCAAGAGGCCGACAGCTCCTAGAAGCGTCAGGAGCGCGGTCCGCACGTCTCCGACCATCGCGTCGGCGAGAGGCACTACTGCAGCATCGTTGAGATCAACCTCTTTTCCGTACTGACTTCTTATGCGGTGAGCAATCGCGCTGAGGTTAGCGCGCGCCTGGGCTACCGTAATCCCATCGCGGACGCGCCCGAGACCTCGCCAGTTATGCGCTGTGCGGCTGGAAAGTTCCGGATCACGCTCGCGCGGAATCCATGCGGCGACGCCCGCCGGAAAATCAAACGCCTCCGGCATCACTCCGATGACGGGATAGACCGCTCCCTCCATTCTCAAGTGGAATTTGGAAAGATCTGTTGTAGCACCCAGATATCGCCGCCAATAGCCATAGCTGACGATCGCCGCCGGTGCGCCGTGGAGGCGCTGTTCTTCGGCCGCAAAAGTGCGACCGCGAAAGGGCCCGACACCCAGGGCTCTAAAAAAGCCACTGGAGACTTCGGCCCAGTTGACACGCACAGGCTCGCTGCCGCCGGAAACAGAGGAAAGCCCGTAATCATATACCGCCAGATCCGCGAACGTGTTGTTCTGCGCACGAAAATCGTCGAAATTGAGGTCCGCCAAATTCATTCGATGGCCGTCGGGAGCCTGCTCCCACACGCGCACAATTTTTTGCGGATTCGGATAAGGAAGCGCGCGCAGTAGAACGGCGTCTACAACAGAAAAAATTGCCGTGGATGCACCGATGCCGAGCCCCAGAGTCAGTATGCTGACCGCTGTGAAGCCCGGATTTCCTACCAAATTGCGAGCGGCATAGCGCAGATCGGCAAATAAGATGTCTACTGCGTTCTCCCATCCGTAGCCGCGCACTTGTTCGCGAACTGCCGTCGTGCCACCCAGTTCCAGCCGTGCGGCCCGGCGAGCCTCATCAGGAGCGAGCCCTCTGTTGACAAAGGCCGCCGTGACTTCTTCCAGGTAATGACTTACTTCATCGGCGATTTCCTGGTCTGCGACTTTCCGGTTTCCGAGCACGCGCAACCCGCGGGTGAACTCACGCCAGAAGGACACCCTTTATCCCTCGGCTTTCAGGAGACGTGCTATCGCAGACGCCCGGCGATTCCAGTTCGTCGTCTCAATTTGAAGCTGCTTTCGCCCCGAACGAGTGAGCGAATAGAACTTCGCCCGGCGCGACTTATCTGTTTGGCGCCACTCGGAATTCAGCCACCCCACGCGCTCCAGCCGCTGAAATGCGGTAAGCAGAGACCCGGGATTCACCTTGAAGACTCCGCGCGATACCTGCTCGATCCGGCGAGCGATGCCGAAGCCATGCATGGGTTCAAGGCTGAGCGCCTTGAGAACGAGCATGTCCAGCGTGCCCTGGATTAGATCTGTATTCGGTTCATCCATTGGTATTCCAAAAAATATATCGCTAAGAATAGCTGTCTCCATTATGATTGTCAACAGGTGATTGCCAAGTTGAAAACGGCAATTACGGAGGATACGTATGACCCTGTTGTGCTCGCGCCTGAGCGCAGGCCCTCAAGCCGTTATCAGACATGGCGCAATCTGCGGCAACGCTGCCATTAATCATTTCAGAGGAACTTCATGTTTTACGTATTTCGCCGGCCGTAATTTTGATATAAAACTTAACCGTTTTTAGAATCACGTGGTCTCGCACTTGCCGCCAACCCCGGCGGCACGGAGGAGGAAACATGAACTACAGACGTTTGAGCAAATCAGGGGCGCTCTCGGTCTCGGTTCTGTGCCTAAGCCCCGTGCTATACGAAATCGCTTACGGCCAGACGCAAATTCTTGGAACAGTAAGCGGGGAAATCACCGACGCCTCAGGCGGCGCGGTTCCCGGCGCGCAGATCACGCTTACAAACTAAGGATACGAATCAGAATCAGAACTCGGCCACCAACGATCTCGGCCGTTACGTGTTCTCTAATCTTTCGCCCCGGGCGTACGAAGTGACCGCGACGAAGCAAGGTTTCCAGCAATGTGTCAACTCCGGAGTAGATGCTCCCGGGCACGGAGCGGCAGCGGTAATCGGGCTCTCAATCAGCCGTACGATTGTCGGGGCGCATGGTGGAAGGCTTTGGGCCACGCAGAATAACGACACGGGCGCAACTCTCCATTTCATCCTTCCTGCAATTGAAGTCGCGTAGCGGACCTATTTCGGCCGGAACCGATACGTATACGAAAGGCTGACGTATGACGGTAGTCGAACACCTGTCACTTGTTCAAACGGTATATCTTGACCCGGCGCGGCCAAGAACTCGGTGGTCTGTCCGGTGTAGCCGCTAGCAATCAAGAAATTAACTCCCAGATCCATTCGCTCATCCCGAAAGGAGCGGACCAGTGCGCAGCGAAATTCCTTTACGGGAACGCTGATAAATCCATCCCCGAGCGGCTTGGCGCCGACCTCTTCGAACTCCGCTCTAGCTTGAACACCAAAGGGCAGGCGATTGACCGTTCCAAGCACATCAATAATTGTCCGTGGGGCTTCCGGTGTCGGCAGCCCGGTCTCAAGATCACGTGCGTCGGCCTTCGATACAGACGCCTGGAGCAGCCCGAATCCGAAGTAGCGCTGGGCGGCGACCGTAATGTACTTGTTTCTGCCCGGCCCTTTGTCCTCCTGAAGTCCTGTATCGGGATCGATCTTTGCTAAAGACGCTTCGGTGGTGATGTGGCCAAGCGTCACGCGGAAATCAGTGCTGGCAATCATCTTGCTAAGCACGAGTTGATAAGAGTGATTGCGGCTGACGGGCGTGCCTCGTGCTGTTCCCGTTCCGATGCGTGGATCATTCGTATAGAATGCCTCACCAAAGCTAAAGGCGACGGACGGCACTAGCGAGCGGTCGGCCGGCAGGAACGACAATGTCGCTTTCGGCGAGTTGAAACCGATCCCCGCGCTATAGGAGTTTCGTGAGTTCAAGAGATCGGCATTGTCGAATTGAATCTCGTCGCGCCGCCAGCCCAGGTAGTAATGGAAATAGCGTGCCAGGGAGCCCTCCAGTGCCACATAGGGGGCTATGTCTGCAAGCGTCACGTTGTTCGGGGTCACCTTTTGAAAGGGGCCGTAATAGGACGGGTCAGCCGAATCATAATGATCGAGATCTAGACGCCGCGGCGCGTCACGCTGATAATCCACTCCAGCTAAAAGGGACATCGAATGCGTGAGGTAATTGACATAGGTCGCGTTTCCACCGCCGACTGTGCGGAATTCGCTCTGCCGAATCAGACCGTCACCGAAATTGGAAAAAAGCGCCAGATTGTAGGTCCGAAAAAAACCGGAAAACTGCAGCTGCTGAGTGGAATCGACGTGCCAATTGTCATTGAGCGCCAGTTCTCCCGTGTGTGTCTGGTCTTTCTGACGAGGGTCGATGGTGCAGCGGTTGGAACCTTGATGGGAACAAGCCCGGGCACATAAGAGAACCATAATAACCAATGCCGAACAAAGTAAGCTGATGTTGCACTAAATCAAAAACTCGAAAACCGTTTAGCTTATATTGCTGCCGGTGTTCCAAGCGGTCGAGAAAACCGTTTCCATAAGCGGTTTCGATCGAGAGCCATCCTTTGGTCTGCGGATCTCTGGGACTCCAGCCCGCTTCTACATCCACGTCCCGGTAATCCCCGGTAACGGTCACGAACGGCTCCAAACGAGAGCGAAGCTGGCAAGTCGCTGATAAGTTCTCCGCGTGATTGCCCTCGCGAACGTTGAATGCTCCGCCATCCGTTTGAACGCCCTCGAGAATCGCGGGCACCATGATATTCGGATCTGCGTAACCATTCCCGTGAGCATTCGAGGATAGATTATTCGAAACCAGGTACGTGCCGACTTGAATGTACTCTGCAATAGGCTCGCCGTGATCTCCGGCCACGCCGGGTGAGAAATACTGCGGAGCTTTGATTCCGCCGGAAGCCGTCTCAATGGGTAAGCCGGGAATGGAAATAGGCGCATCAGGCCGGCCCGGGTTCGCATCCAATGTCGCTTGCCGCACGTACACGTTGCGCGGGATCAGGAAACAAAATGCTGGCGTCTTTCACGTCCGCAGTGACCGCGATGGATTCCCGCTTCTCGGCTATCTTGCCGAGTTGCACATCCGCAATCGCCGGTTGGCCTGCCATCACTTGCACGGAACGCGTCACCTGTTGAAAACCTGGCGCACCGACCTGAAGCGTATAAGTTCCAGGCAAGTCAACCAAAATTCGGAAGTATCCATCCTTGTCCGTCAGTTGCTCTCCGGCTGCGTTCCTGTTTTCAGCGAAAACCCGAACGCGAAGACTCGCAATGGGATTGCATTGCGGATCAGTCACGTGTCCCGAAACAACTAGGGTGGAACTCACTTGGCCCGCCATCGCAAACAGCCGCTCGCAACCGAAACCAGCAATAAAGGAAGCGGTTAAGAGTGCGACTGAATTCATACGAATCATACAATCGTGCTACGAGCGGGCCTGCATTATTGGATCACTCTCGTCCCACTTTCTTTAAGCTGTCCTGGAAAGGTAGGACTTCGGGGAACTCATCACCAGCCGCCCGTGTTGGACGCCCTTTGTGCCGATCAGAAGGTCGGCGAGCTTCTGGACACGGCGGGATTTGCCCTTAACGACGAGCACTTCGAGGCAAGTGTGGTGGTCCAGATGAGCATGTGTGGTCGCAATGATGAGATCGTGATGGTCGTGTTGCAGCTCCACAAGTCTATCGGGCAGCAGACGTGAATGGTGGTCGTAAATCAGGGTCACCGTTCCCACTACGGGCGCATCCGGGACTTCCACTGCCACGGCCACCAGGCGGTCTCGTATCAAATCACGAAAAGCCTCGGACCGGTTGTTATAGCCTTGCTTCGTAATAAACCGGTCAAAGCGATTCAGGAGATCCGAATCGATCGCCACTCCAATACGGCTGAGTTCACCCATATGACTCTTCTGCCACTCGATTGCTCCAGAGTAGCACGAATCATGGAAACGTGTTACAACCCGTTCGTCGAACGCATAAACCATCCGCGACTTCAATCCTAACGATTCCAGTGATTGTGATTGATCTGATAGTCCTTGAGTCGACTTCGATCATCATCTAAGACCGCTCGGTCGCGGGGCGATAATCGGTCGTCATTGGATGATTTTGCAAGGGAATCGATAACATCATTTAGGATGCCGTTATCGAACCGGCCGTGATCGAGGTCCGCCTGCAATTGAGTTAACTCTTCCTTTGTTTTCTCAATCCGTCTACGTTCCTTATCGCTCGCCCTCCTCGCACTCCAGATATGGTCCAAATCTGACCTGACATGTAAAAACACTTGGGCTCGCCACTGCTCGCCGCGGTAGCGGTCTTCGCGGTCGTGATACCAGTCCTGCGCGACCGCACTCAAACTGACTAACGCTGCTAAGGTCAACCCTGCCGTAATCGTCTGCTTCATCCTTAAAACTCCTTTTCAACTATTATCTTGGAAGGACACCGCGATATGTGGACATGAAAATTAAAGCCATCATAACCGGAGCAACGGGCATGGTCGGAGAAGGTGTTCTGCTCGAGTGTCTGAACCATCCTGATGTAGAACAGATTTTGGTCATCAATCGAAAGCCGGGATTAGTGTCGCACCCAAAACTGTGCGAAATTATTCATGCTGATTTTCTCAATCTGACGCCCATTGAGCCGCAATTGATTGGATACAACGCTTGCTTTTTTTGTCTCGGTGTATCCTCCGTCGGCATGAGCAAGGAGGAATATAAGCATATTACCTACGACCTCACACTGAACGTAGAGCAGCTTTTAGCGAAATTGAACCCGGAGATGACTTTTTGCTACGTCACGGGTGCGGGTACCGATAGTAACGAACAAGGGCGAGTTGAATGGGCGCGCGTAAAAGGCGCTACCGAAAATGCATTGATGCGGTTGTTCAAAGGGTCGTACATGTTCCGGCCCGCCTTTATGAAAGCTACACCTGGCCAGAAAAATCTAAAGACTTATTACAGGTTTCTAGCCTGGCTCTATCCCATTGGTCGGGCACTTTACCCGGCAGGCGTTTGTACCTTCCAGGAAGTGGGACGGGCCATGATCAACGCTGTTAGCAAGGGCTATTCTAAACAAATTCTGGACGTGAAGGACATTGTTAAATTGGCAACTGCCTGACGCAAAACTGATGTTGTTGCTGGGCTAGCTGAGCGCCCTCTTCGCGCTCTGGCGATGCTCTTTGCCGTTGCGCTTGCCGCTCCGGCGCAAGCGTTGATTGACTACCATCAGCACGTATTAATGCCGGCCGAGAAATCGCCCCAGGGCTCCGAAGCTTCTGATCTTGACCTGCCCCCAAAGTTCGCACATGAGTATATCGAGAACTGAGGCGAGTTGACCCGCGCGATGTGCCCAGTATCAATCGTTACCTGAACGTTCAGTAAGCCCGGAGGCCGCAATCCAATAAAGCACAGGGTCCATGTGCGGGCAGATGCTGAGTTAGACTGAGAGAGGTTCAAGCCACCCTAGCTCAGTTGGTAGAGCGGCTGATTCGTAATCAGCAGGTCGCCGGTTCGATCCCGGCGGGTGGCTCCAATCTTTCCAATAACTTAAACGACCTCTTGAAAAAAAGGCACAGTGTTGTGCCGATTCTTTGTGCCTATTTGCACCCATTTGAGCCCTCCGTAATCTTTTTCTCACCTAGCTTTTTGCCCGCCTCTTTGACGTCGCCGAGGTCAACAATACCGTATCGGAGATCCATGCTCGCAGTACGATGACCCATGATCTTCATCCGCGTTCCTTGAGGTATGCCTCTATCACGCATATTTTTGTTGCTTGAGCGACGCAGGTCGTGAAAAGAGAGCGTTCCGAACCCAGCACGTTCGCAAGCCTTGCGCCACGCGCTCCCGATGGTCGCCATTCGGACTCCGTCGTAGAGAAATACGGCCGATTGGTCGGGCCAAGCGGCATCTTTTATTCGGCGAGCCTCGTCGAGACTCTCGTACATCAGGCCAGGAACAATTGGCACCTCACGCGGGTGCTTGTTCGTTGTCTTATTGAAGCGAATTACCATTTCTTCAAAATCGACATCTTCCCAGTTCAGTCGCAGCCATTCACCCTTTCGTCCGCCAACGAAGAAAGCGCAAGCTGCAAGGGCTTTTAGATGCCTTGGGAGTTCAGGATAAAGCTTTTTTTCAAAATCGTCCTGGTTTATAAAGCCGAGCCGAACGTTGTCCCGTTCGGACTCCATCGGGAAATAAGGCAGCGCAGGTATTGCCTTAGGTCTACGTTTTGCCATGTCCCGTAATGCAGACCTAAGTAAGCCGAGTTCACGATTGATGGTGGTAGCGCTTACTTTCCGATTGAGCCGTGTTGGCGTTCCGTTCGGCCCATTGAAATTCTGAACATTCTCCCTTTCCCGGATCTCGCGATAATCCGTCAGCATGTCCGTAGTGAGTTTCGCCGGGGGAATGAGGCCGAAATACGGCTTAAGCAAATTATTGATTTGGGAGCGGTATGTCCTAGCCGTCCCGGCGTTGCGTTCGGCAGGTCAAAAGTATGAGGAACACCGGCAACGGGACGAATGTTCAGCTGCGCGTAGACCGCGGCATCAAGCAGGAATCGCGCGATCGTCTCGGGAACCACGCGGCGTTCCTGAGCGCGAGCCTGGCGCTCGATCAACATTTCGAGATTGAGGTTCTTGGTCGCGAGTCCTTCTAGAGCGTTCTGGCAGATCTCTCGGAAATGCCGTTCTTCTACGTTTCGCAGGAGTCAATCTCCCGGTCTGCGTCACCCATTTTCCCGGCGTAGTAATCACGTAGAACACGCTCCACATGAGCCGCCGGCAGGATCTCACCAACGACATTGAAGGCCGAGTCGTCATCGAGTGCGTTCCGGATCTCCTGAAGTTTTTCAAGCAGCTTTCGTAGGACTTGTCCCTCAATGGTATTGGTCGCAACGAAGTTGAAGATGACGCATTTTTCGGTTTGCCCGTATCGATGGATGCGGCCCATGCGCTGCTCAAGGCGGTTTGGGTTGCACGGAATGTCGTAATTGAAGAGAATGTGGCAACACTGGAGATTAATCCCCTCACCGGCGGCCTCGGTAGCGACAAGAACCTGGATTGCGCCTTCCCAGAACTGTTGCTCCGTCCAGAGACGGCTGCCCTCTTCATCTCGCGACCCAGTTTTCATACCACCATGGATACAGCCGACGCGGAAACCCCAGTCCCTGAGACGGCCCATACGTCAATAGATGGCGAATCACGTGAAAAGGTCATAGGTGAAATGTCACTCCAGGTCGGCGGCTCAAAAAATGAAGAGATCGGAGCCATTTGGGCACTCTGTGCAGGCCAGGAGATTCACGTGACCAGCGGGGCAAAAATCGTCATTGAAGCGGGCGCTCAAGTCACAATCCGCGGTGCCGGCGGTTTTGTGGATGTAGGACCAGAAGGCGTTACTATCCAGGGTACGCTTGTAAGAATCAATAGCGGCGGCTCAGGCGCTGAAGCACTACAACCAAATCTAGCGGAGCCAGAGCTCCCGCCGGACTGGTTAAGCCGAAACGGATGAGTAACGCGTGCATATGCACTCGTCCGCGACGCCAATAAATCATATTGACTGACATCACAAGATTCCGTACTGACGCAAAAGCGGCCACAGCCAGCTCTTAACCAAAGCTGAACCTCGTCTATCATCGAATTCGTCGAAGCCGGGCGCCGTCGCAGGCGATCGATACGCAGTTAGATTTTCCACTTCGTATCGCGGGTTCAATGTGTTGCTGGGGTCGAGTCGGCGTAGGGGTAAGCTCGGGTGATCTCCTGTCCATGGGGTTCCACCGACTCCCGCATGTGTTGTAAAAAAGGACACAGGAGTGAATTCAGGATGCCCTTGCCATGAAAGCCCAGTATTCCCAAAACCGCCTGGCACCCCGATGTTCCAGAAAGATGAGCGCGATCCTACATCTACGCTCCTGACCGCGTGCAATACATGTTTTACGTTGTCCGGAATGACACCTGTATCGAAATCGAGGGTGTGTTGTAAAGGGACTCTTTGAACTGCATCGAGGAGAACAAGACAATGGATCGACACGCCCATAGCTTTCAGCCAGCGTGCAGCCTGGATACAGATCGCCCCACCTCGGCTGTGACCAGCGAAAAAGACCTTCTGGCCGCGGTACGTTTGAGTCCATTGATGTACCAAGCGCACGACGTCGAGGGCTTGATCGTAGCTACTTGTGCCAAGCGCGCCGGGACCTCGGAAGTAGCGCTTGGGAGCTTCGCGGGACTCTGAAAAAATTTGCCAGCAAAATGAGCCAGCATTTTCCTCCATGTACAGCCAGGGCCATCCGCTACCGTCGACGACAATGAGCATCTTCACATGGGAGTCGTTTAGTTCTAAAGCACGGGCCTACAGTCCGATGAGAACGGTCTCTGCCCCTTCTACGATCACCCCTCCATGAGCGGTCGCATCTCCGATGCGCGCAGCCAAAGCATGTTGTATCAATACTGTTGCTTCGCCCTGCGCAATTGTATCGTCTGGGCCATTGCACGATAAGACGTCGCCAACTCTTGCCGCGTATAGTCCCTCAATGAGGACCGTTTCGCATCCTGTGACAACCGGGCCGCCATTGTGCGGTACGAGGGCAGTAACCGCAGGACAGTTATGATCATCGCTCACACGGGCCGCACCCCGCATGACCTTACTCCTCTCAGACTATTTCACTAAACTTAGCACGAAAATTCGTTCCAGCAATTCCTGATTAAGAGTACACGCTCTTATGCAGCGGCTCCTTTTCCCTGCTTTGCTGGTCGGTCGAGCCGGGTGATCGAGTAAACAATCACCTCGGTCTTAGGCCATTGCACCTGAACCGGCTCTCCGCCCGTTTCTATTGTCCGGTCGTACTCCCGGTAATGCAGCTCGCCTTCAATCAGCAGGTGATCGCCTTTCTGAATGGTTTCCGCCGCTTTCACCGACGTGTTGTAAACGACGCTTATACGGAATTGACGTCATTTCGCGTCGGTTTGTTCTTCTTGAAACTAGTTGGAAACGTCATCGATCAATTCCTTCAGCTGATAAGGTTCGAATTTATCGGGCTGTCGCTTGTCGGGGAGCGGGGCGATTAGCACTTGCATTCGCTTCGCGAGCATCTCTTGCGCTCGCTGGGTGCCGCAACGTCCTGCGTTATCGCCGTCCAGCAGCAGGACAATTTTCGAAAAATGTTCGGACAGTAATTCAACCTGGCGAGCGGACATTGTCGCGCCCATCAAAGCGACAACGGCGAAGCCGGCTTCGAAGACCTTTATCGCATCAAAGAATCCTTCGACCAGAACGACTCGATCGGGCGCGTTGCGACCCGCGATAGCGCTGAATGTTGAATCGCTCAAGTCCCTTGTGAAAGTCGGTGGGGAATCGATATCTGGGCAATGAGCCATCGATTGCTCGGCCAGCGTAGGCAACGAGACAACCAGCTTCGTTGTAGATTGGAATCACAATACGCTGCGATAGAGCGCCAGGCCCTGAATAGAATCCAACTCCAAAGAGCCGCGCTGTTTCTGCTCAGATACCGTGCTGCTTTAAATATGGATGGTCGAAGCCCAGGTTTGTTAAGCGGAATGTCAGAACAGCGTTGCCCGTTTCCTGCGATGACTTCGGGCGGATCATCGGCGCCTCCGTGGTGGAGTTCCTTTCGCCGAACCAATCGCGAATAAGGAGTGCCGCACTCCGTAGTGAACAGCCTTCGATAAGCGCGACAAGATCTAGGATGTTGCCGCCGATCACACCATCGCGCCCTTGAATGCAGGATTGCGAGTGGCACGACCAAACATTCTTATTCGTGTTCACAATGAAACTGCGTTCCGGACTGGTCGAGCTATGCGTTGGCAACGGACAGGCACCTCGAAGAGCATGTGCGCCACTGGGCGTCAAAAAAATCCGATAGTGATGCAAAAGAGTTGCGCGTTTTAGCAGTTTGAAGTCGATCCAGTTAGTCGTCATGGCCCGTAGTGTTGGTAGCACCGATTTGCACCAAAGTTTGCACGTGCAGTTCGCGGCGGTGTTGGCCCTTCCGGAGTTGGAACGTCACCTAATTTTTCGAGTAATGAGTTGAGTGCGCTAACTCCGTCATCGATTGCGGCGATTTCCATATCTTGCAGTGGGATCTGCTGTCTCAGTCGAAGAAGGTTCGTCTTGCCTTCCAACAACTGCGGCTGCGTAGATCTTTTGGGCTGATAAAACGAACACTTGGCACAAGCCATGCGATGTGGACACTGATCGAAAAAATCGTATGAGCAATAGCCATGGCCGAGATCGTAGTACTTCCATGATTCGCCTGGCGCAAGCCCACGCCGAACGGCGTCCTGGTCGATCAGGACATCGATTGTCCACAGGTTCCGCTCAAAGTAGCCGGCCTGATCATATGACTTGGCCAGTTTTGTAGCGGAGATCTTCGCGTAGAACTGAGTGGATCGAGGAGATCTATGCCCCATCCATTCCTGTAGTTCGAATAAAGACAGCGGATGCTTCGCGTTGTAGAGCTGAGATGCAATAGTGGCTCTTCCCCTGTGACCGGTTATTGCGCCCCTCACATCGCATCTCGGTACTCCAGCTTTTTGCAGAGCGTCCGTATGAGAATTCTGTTGAGGTATCTGTCAGAGCTGCCTGGCCCGATAAGCGAACAGGAAGTCCACGAGTTCACCAGTTTTTCTATCCAGCAACGGAGGTTGCTGAGGCCGCATGGATTCCCATGCTTCGATTGCGTGTCCAACGACTGGGTCAACCGGCTTCGCCAATGCGGTACTCGTCTTGTTAACTGGTACATGCAAAATGCATGTCTCTGCACATTCCTTTTCTTGAAGCTTTCCCCATCGAATACAACCCATACGCAATCGGCGGATCTCGTCAGATCGTAAGCCAGCAAAGAGCCATACGGCCGCGAGAGCACGAACAAAACCAATGGGAAGAAAAGTGCGCCCTTTTGCACTTTGATAAAAATCAGATTCTTCCAGATTCAATCCGGCCCACACGAGCTTGGCCCAAACATGATCTGCAATCACACGTGGATTGGGGCCAATGCATGCCAGCACACTGAATAGAACACGCAAGCATCGTCCGGGATCAAATCGCCGCGGTATCCATTCCCATTCCTGGCAATCACGGAAGAACACTCGAGTTGCAGTCATGCATTCGGCGGATCGCGCTCGGAGTGAGTGGCTTTCCTTTATCAGAGGGATGGTTCACGTGAATCGACCAATCACCAATCCTCATTCGACAGGCGGCGGCAACAATCGAGACGGCTGTCTCTCGTGTCCATCGTTCCGGCGAAGCCAACTGAGGATATGTTTCGGTTACCCAGCGACCGGTCTTCAATATGAGGTAGTAACCCGTCGAGCGTGAGTTGGGCGAGGACATGGATATGCTTCTCCATCGGCTCGCAAAGCTTAACCAGTCTTCCGATATTCCTGCTCGAACATTGAGTGCCGCCCCGCCGCGCGCCTTATCAAACCCGTGCTGAATAGGCTGATCAAGTATTCCCATACTGCAGAGCCCTTTCGAAATGCGTTGGAACGAATGCCGGCGCTCCGGTTTCGTGCTAGTTGCATGAAGCTTGGCTATCAACTCAAATGAAAGGTCCTCTAAGCGAGGGCTGCCGTTCAAGACATGTGCCTCACAGAGGCACGTTCGTTCCCGGTTTTGAGCAATGCGCGAAGCGTAGCCCCAGGTCATCAATGTATCCGAGACACGCTTCAGCTCTCGCTCTACTGCAGGTCCGAAAACTTTGTGGGCTAACGCTGCACGATCAAAACGACCGAGATCGCTTATGTCTGTGATCCGCCGGAAGTACAGGCAATGAGAGTAAATATGGACGCGCCCGCGATAACATGCTGTTTTCACCGGCGGGATTGGTCGTAGAGGTTGGTTCTATCAGGTGATGCTTCCACTCTGCCGGCGTCCATTTCCAAAGCGACATGCGACTACGCTGCATCTCACGAAAAAGCAGCTTGACGACGGTTGCGCACTCCTCTGTGCCCGCGTGCATCCAGCAGGGCGGGTCCAGCAGACGCTGCAAACGTGTACGCCAGGGCTGCCGTTTGTACTGCCCACGCCAAGCAACTTTGAGCAACTCGGCGATGGCAGCCTTTTCATCGGGGGTTAATCTTGGCGATCGGTTGTAACTGCTTAAATGAATAGGCCAGGGCCATTGAACAGCAGATTTCTCGAGTGCAGCTGTAGTTCGACTCATGCTTCTGCGTCCGTAATCTGCTGCAATCGGATGCGGTTCCAATCGGCCATCGTGCGCTCAAGCTTCGATGCGAGCTCTTTTCCACTGAGATGGATGTAGTGCAGTGTTGTCTGAATGCTTCGATGGCCTGCAAACGTCGCGATCTCATGAATGTCCCAACCAGTTCGTGCTAGATCGGTCAAACGAAGATGCGGAAGTGAATGCGTTCGGAAATCGCGCAGCCCCGATTGTTTTGCAATCTGATGCACTATCTTCGACCAACTCCAAATCGAAATCGGCTGAGCTCGATTCCGCGGTGACTCTGACAAAAAGAGAGGTCCGCGCTCGCGGCTGAGAATACGACGCGAATCGAGGTAGTGCCGATACAATATAGCCGTCTGTGCTGAATAAGGCACGGACTCGTTCAAAGCGATTCTTCGTTGTCTCGGATCGGATGCGCAGGAGTTGTTTGGCAGGATCGATATCTGATGTGGCTAGCGAGCATAACTCTTCGCGGCGCAATGCTGCGTCGTAGCTCAATGCAAACATCAGTCGCGTTCGCAAGGAATATCGCTTAGTGGTATCAATCAGTAACGCCCACTCCACTTCTTGCGGAATCCACGGCAGCTTCGTGAATCGCGGAATTAGGCCTTTGTCTTGTGCGTTGCGGAGCGCTTTGTTTGCAGTGAAACGGCCTCTGCCAACCGGGTTGCGCTCACACTGCTGCTCCTCAAGCAAAAAGTCATAGAACAATCTGCACGCCGTGAGTCGTTGCTGGATAGTCGCATTCGACAAGCGAGCAGTGCTGCTTATACACACAACGCGGCCAGCCTGGTCCAGCGGTTTACGCAACGAGGCAACATATGCGGCCACATGTGTCCGCGCTGCCGACGCGACCGGCACCTCCAGCGAGCCGAGAAATCGCAAGTACTCTTCAAGCCCTCGCCCATATGCGTCTACCGTGTTCTGCGCCAGGCCGAGATCCGATTGAATCTGGAGCCATTGGCGGGCGAACTCCTCGCTAGCGATGGCTTGGTACCGCACCCACTGGATTACTGCCATACGGCCTCCTTCAATCACCAACAACTGGTTTCAAGAGAAATACAAGAGGCCGTTCTTCAAGTCAACACGGAATCCCAATTCCACGTAACTAAGCAATCGTGCCATTGCGTGTTGTCCTTCCACGCATTGCCGCTCTTGTAACGCTTAGTGGTCGCGAGCGAAAAACGTGTAATCTCTGTTCCGCCCCGTGCAGCTGTGTGCTTCGCGTCAGCTCCTGTGAAGTCGACTGGCGTGACTCGGTTATGTACATAGAAGTTGTTTGCCTTTCGTGTTAGTAGTCGTTGGGTGTTGCGCCAACACCGTCGAGGCCTCGCTGGCGAGAGCGGGTAGCGAGCATTGGCAAGGTCTCTGAGCAGAGCTTTTTGGGGGCAGACCGTAGGGGGAGCCAAAATCCGCAGGACAGAAGGCCTTGTGCGCTGCGGGCAGAGCCCTTAAGCCTTGTAAAGAGGAATTGCGTGATAGCGATTGGTTTCAGCATCGAAGCCCTCCTTGTGAAGGACATGAGAGAGAAACCGTCGCCCGCTCGATATGAATCGCCCTCATACCGGCGCGCTTTCGTAAAGGTTGTTTCGCCGGTATCCGTGCCGCCGCTGACAAGAATGGATGTGTTGATATTGGATTTAACTTGCGGGCTTACCCATTTGCCCACTCCTGGACTAGCTGCCCGCCGCGAGAGCAAACGGACGGTGGGAGGAGAAAGTTTTTCGCTCCGACCGGCGAGGGAGGGTCCTTCAGGCCGCGTAAAGGAGAGTAACACCTACGGTTCGTAATATCGGATCGAAATCTCGCTTGCAGCTTCGCACACTCGGCCTTCTGGGCTATCTCCCCAAGTGGCAGGAGCAGTCTTCTTGACCTGATCACATTGCTTATTCAGTTGATTGGCCAGATGAGCGTGCTTTTCAAACCAGGTGTAGAGAGACTGAACCGAGGCATTTCCCACTGGTCCCGACCCGGCGGCCTCCACCTGTTGGATGATTTTGCTTTTGGAGTCTGGACTGCTAACTGAGGTGCAGCTTTCTGTCAAGAGCAGCGAAGTAAGTGAACAATAAATCAAGCAGCGCGACCGAATCATGGAGAGCGTCCCTTTAGCCATTTTCTCGGTATGTCGGTTCAGGAAGCAAGGGTTTATTCTTACCTCCGGAAAGCGTTTCGATCGGAGTATTAAGCATCAGGTTTGTTTAGAGCAACGCCCTCACCAATTTGGTAAAGCCCGCGTGTGGAACGCAGTATGTGTTGCGCAATCATTCGCGTGCCATAGCCCTTGAAGGTGGCGCGACTTGCCACGTTCCGCTGTCTGAACCAAAACCCGTCACGCGGATGAGTTGTGTAAGCTCTCGGCGCGAACCGCGGCGCTCGATGTGTGCGACGTGTTGGATGGCATCGGCGATCTCGCTTTGGATGGAGCGGAACGGCAAACCGGTTTCGGCCTGCAACGCCACCGCGCCAAACGGTTCAGTCCGTGAACCGCCGAACTTGCATGCAGCGTAGAGAGCGAACCGACATGCCCGGTATTCAGCGCCTGAAGAAGATCATAAGCCGCACGGTCGCGGACTTCCCCAACGATGATGCGGTCGGGGCGATGGCGTAATCCAGCTTTGAGCAGGTCGCGGATTGCGATCCCTTCGCGCGCGGTGAAGCGGACGTGGTTCGGGCGAAGGAGCGGAAGCTCGGCGGTATCTTCGATCAGCAGTACGCGTTCTTCCTGGGGGATCAAATCCAGCAACGCCTTAACCAGTGTCGTTTTTCCGGAGCCGGTTGGGCCGGTGATGAGAACGTTTTCGCGGCGCTCGATGGCTTCCATCAAGCAGTCACGGAGAGCGGGGCGAAGAGTTCCATTAGCGACCAGCTCTCGGAGCGTGAACCAATTGGGACGAAACTTTCGGACAGTCAGCGTAATACCTTCGGTGATGGGTGGTAGCATCGCGGCGAAACGCGATCCATCAGGCAGGCGAGCATTCAGAATCGGATGGTTTTCGTCGGCTTCGCGCCTGGCAATGGAGCGTGCGATTGCGTTCACGGCATGGCGGAGCTGGGCTTGGCTGGGCGCAATCCCAGGAATTTCGAGCATGGTATTGGAGCCGGCGACCTCCACAAACACCCGGCCATCGTCGTTGACGCAAATTTCGCTGTAATCGAGAGAAAGAATCAGTTGCTGGAGTCGTGGCGGGAGATGCGGAAGGATCAGCTCAAACATGAGGCAATAGACCGCTCTTGCGGTCGGTACTCGCGGATCTGTTCCGGCGAGAGCGCCTTGGCGCGTTCATTCTCGCGGCTGAGCGAGCGTTCCAACCGGCTCGCGTCATCGGCGAAGATCTGGATGTCATACTGGGCGCGCGAAGCGCCGACATACGCGAGCGTTTTGTCGATCAATCCGCTCAGCCGGTAATCTGACGTGTCGATCTGGAGCAGGACGCGATCGACCATGGTTCCCTGCGCCGAGTAGCTGGTCATGGCATAGGCGTAATCGATATGCCGATGCTCGGCGAGGTTCCAGCGTATACTTCGCCCCTTATCGAGCTGGACTTTGATGTTGCCGTGCGAGTCGAGCTTCGTGATGGTACCGATATCGCGGGTGCTGACCGCCAGATTTGTGGAATTGGCGGTGATCTGGACGCGGTCTCCGATTGCAAAAGATTGCACTCTCGTTTCGTAGACCGAGACGCCCGAAACATTTTGTGGGTCGTAGGTCAGGACGCGGCCGTCCTGCGTGTATACGGTAAGCCGGTTTTGTGAACTGTCCGAATCGATGACCTGCGCATACGAATTCCCCTGTATCGCAAGATGCCGGTTGTCGCGCAGGAACCGGATCGTATCACCGATCCGGTAGGAATCGGTCTGGCTACGATCGATACCCGAGACATCGCGCGGAATGAGCGTGACGAAGTCATACCCGTCCTGGGCCAGCTGGCCGGTCTCGCGCATCCGCATGCGAATCGTGGCGTTCAGTTCCTCGCGCGATTGGTTGTCGGGTGAAACGACGAGAGTGCCTGCGGGTTGTTCTAGGTAGGCGTTCGCTATCGCGGCATAACGCTCACGGCGATTGCCGTATTCATGAATGCGACGCTGGCCTGCGAGCAGTTCAAGCGCTTCTTGCGTGCGGCCATGGCGAAATTCTAGAACAACCTGTTTCAACTCTGGCTCTTTCTGCCGGTAGATGCGGTTCAGATGAGCCGTCTTCATCCCGGCTTCCTGCAGTTCCTGAAACAGGCGGCCAGCTTCGATGCTGATGTGCCGGCCGACCTTGCACGGGTTCGGGTCATCGTCGCCGATCAGAAGCACGTGATCCTTTCGACCGAGCGTGTCGAGGAAGGCGCGCACCTGTTTGGTCGAAGCGAGGCTCGCTTCATCGAGGATATAGAGGCTCTGGACGCGTTGCTCGGAATCCTGCCCGCGAGCGCGGATCAGATGCAATTGCAGCGTTTCGGAAGCGATGCCCTTCTCCTCGAGAGCGTCGCGGGCTTTCCCCGTGGGAGCCAGGCCCTTCACCCGTAGGCCGTTCTGTTCGGCGATTTCTCGAACGATTCCCGCCGCGGTACTCTTGGCCGAGCCAGCTGTTCCCTGTATTGCAACCACCTGATCGTGCGTGGTTAGAATGGCGCGGAGGATCTCCTGGCGTTTCGGGTTATCGGCGAGCTGGGAGTAGCGGGTGAGATCGACGTGTTCGAGGATGGGCTCGACTGTCCCCGAGCCGGCCCTGACTCGTTCGATTACCTCCCGCTCGAGCCGGAGCATTTCCGGAGTGGTGTAGCGCGCACCGGGCGCCGCATCGCGGTAATGATGGATCTGAATGAGCCGTCGTTCACGCACGCGCTTGCGAACTTCGGTCTCAACCGAAGCAACGTCGACGGTTCCGCGTCCGTAGCGCAAGGCATCCCGCACGAGTTCATAGTGTTCGAACACTGCGTTGCGCTCCGACAATCGCCGCTCGGCAAAGTTGACCGTCTCAGGCGAGGCGATGTGCCTGGTGTGGACCGGACCGCGTTCAAGCGCTTCCGCGTACGCTCGCTGCGCCAGATTGCCGAAGAGTTCACCATGCGCCCGGTGCAGGACGCGGAGTTCGTCGGGAGAGAGCGAAAGCTTTTCCTCTCGGGTAGAGAGTTTGACGATGCGAGCCGCAGCACCGGATGAAAGACCGAGTTCTTCCATGCGGTGCCGGATGAGTTCGCCTCGCAGGCTCTCGGCTTTGAGATATTCCTCGCTGAAGCCTTTGATCTCGGGTGCCTTGGTCTTGGGATCGATGCGGATCTCGTACCCAAGTTCATGCGCTTGGCGCTGTAGCTCTGAGTAGAATACGGCCGTTCCGAGCGACTTGGCTTTGAAGAGCTCGGCCGATTGCAGCGCGCGGAACTGCCCGGTAAAATCGCGCTGCACGTTCATCAGAATGTTATGAAAATGGAGCTGCGGCGCAGGGTAGCCGTCGACCGGACGTGATGTATCGTGCTGGAATGTGGCCAGAATCCACTGGCCGGTATTGATGGGCGGCCGATTGCCGCCGCCCCGCGCCTGAACGTACTCTTCCATCACTTCCATCGCCTTTGCGTTGGCGAGTTGCGCGGCACGGACCAACCGCTCGTCTTCGCCGACCAGAGCGGCCAAGGAGAACGACTTGGGAGCGCTGACGGTTAAATCCCAAGCCGGAATGTGCGACGCTTCTTTCCCTTCGCGTGTGAGATAAGTGTCGCGATGTTTGATCCACTGCTCTCCAGTTTCCAAATCTTGCCCGTCGATAAGGCGCAGGTACGCTTCTTCGGTGGCACTACCGCTCATGCCAAGGTCTTTCGCCAAGTTACCGCTCCAGCGGCCTTGGATGAGGCCATCCTGAGAAAAATAGGAATTACTTGCGTTGGCGAATTCTTTCTGAAAATATTCGCGAGCCGTCCCGATCCCGAGCTTGGTGATGGTAAGCATTCTCAGAATTCCTGCGATGGCGAAAACAGCGGCGCGATTACGGGTTGCAGAAGCTCCGGTTCGGCCTCGTAGGTCCATGCCGGCCGCTCGACCCGTGGGATTACGCGCTCGATGAGTGCCGCGTGGCGTTGGATGGGTGGGAGGTAGGGCAATCGCACCAGAACGACATGCAAACCTGGCTCCCGATCGCTCGGCCGCTGGCAGAAATAGCCCACGAGATCCGGAAGGCCCTGAATCTCGGATGCCAGCAGCAGCGGCTTCCGGATGTCCTCCGGCCCGCTGAAATTGTTCCGGTCGTGCTTACCAAAAACAGAGCCGGTACGGCTCTCCCGGTAGCGGCGGATCTCTACTTCTCCAAACAGATCCTGGAGCGACTTGGCGGTTTTGGACTCGCTCACGGCGAAGATCATCTTGGTCCCGGCTTGTGAAAAGATGGTGTCGCCTTGGCGGCCATAACGATCCTCGAGTTGTGCCGTGTTTTGCATCCCCAGCACGAGTACGTTCCCGGTCGAGCGCATCATAGTCATCCCTTCGGCCAGCTTGGGAATGGTGTTCAATGAGTCGAGTTCGTCGAGGACAATCCAAACCCGGCGCTTCTGCTCCTGGCTCGACATGACCCGCAACATGGCCATATCCGCCCAGGCGCTTTGCAGGGGGCGCAACGCCTCGCGGGTATCGGCTGTATTCGGAAGAAACAGCCAGCCTTGGCGGTGCTGCGCCCATTCGCGGACCGTGAAGCGCTCCCGATTCAAGCGGTCGGCGGGCATCATGCGCAACGCGTAGCCGACCGTGTTCAGGGTCGCGATGATGCTGTTCAGCATGTTGGGCGATTTCGGGCTGAGCGTTTGCTGGTGCTCGCTGCCGATCACGCGTTTGAGAATCTCCTCGGGACGCGCTAACCAGTACGCGTAATCGCCGCAACTCGGGCGCGGCTCGCTGTATGTCAGCAAGTACGCCGCGATCTTGCACGCCTGGTCCTCAAAGAACTGCGCATACGGATTGCTGGGATGCGTGGGATAGAGCGCGCGCATTACCGAGACCGCGTCGGCTTCATCCGTTACTTCACTCGCGAGATCCCAGTACACGCAGCGCACGTCTTTGGGAGAAAGAATCTTGTCGCCGCGCTCCGGGCAATAGAACTCGGGGATGAATTCGAGCTTCGAATCGAGGACCACGCAGCTGTCGCCGCATTCCTGCGCGTAATAGAGAAGCTGCTTGATGAACTGGGTCTTGCCCACGCCCGTGTCCCCAACTGTAGGGAAATGCTTACTCTCGTCTCTGCGCCGAATGCGTAGCGCCTTCGTCCCCGGCGGCTTAATCTTGGACATGCAGGGTAAACCCGTCGCCTTTCGTGGCCTGATTAAATTGCCTGCGCGTCATGAGATCCGGCCCGCGCAACGCGACGCCTTCGCGCGCCCTTTTTCGGCGCTGAAAGTCATAGCCGAGGCCCAAGAGAAAGAGAGCAAGCCCGATCGTGATCCAGAGCGCGAGCGGCGCTTGTATCACCTCGCGAAACTCGCGACCGCCGTAAATCTGGTTCTGCAGCCAAGTGCAGAAAATCCGCGGCGTCGTGTGCACGAAGGGCACGGAAACGTGCTGGGTCGGATCGGGCGAGATGGCGCCAGTGACCGGTTTGCCTCCCTGCATAAGAACGAAGTAACGCCGGGTCCGGCTCCGCGAATGCAGAAGTGAAATGATGGCTCCAACCGGCGTCTGGGCGAGTGTGCTGCCGATGTATTGGGGAAAGTAAAATCGTTCGAGGGGCGGCTGCACACGATGCCAAAGGATAAGGACCGGCACTAGTGAGAGGAGCCCGAGGATGGCGCCGAGAAGCATGCCGACGGGCGCGCGAGTCGGGAAAGTTTTCATCTCACTTGCTCCCGTTCCGCTGTTGCTTAAGTAATCGGATGGTCTGCTCGACCAGTGCCGGCGCGTTCAGGATTGCCTGCGTTCGCAGCTCACGGAGGGTCGTAGCGTTCAGTGGCTTGCCCTGTTGCGCGGCGAGCAATGCGAGCCGGGTGTGCTCGGCTTCAACGGTCTGGAGCAGGCGGTCATCCGTGAGCGAATGCAGGTCGGCAAGGACTAAAAAGCGCATGTATTCGCCCACTCTTATGCCGCACTGGTTAGCACGCAGAGTCAATGCTTCGCGTTCGGAGGGTGAGAGGCGAGTTCCAGGTGTATCGAGCCAAGTTGCGTGTCATAACGTGCAAACGCTCGTGTGCAACAGCCGCGAAGCCAAACAAAAACGACTGCACACCGGCGTGTGCCCTGGTAAGGGGTCTAGTCTAAATCGGAATAACAGCCGCGAAGCGGCGGCTCCACGTGGGTCCGAAAACTCGCATGAAAGCACGACACACTCCGAATGATCACTAACTTGTGTTGCTGAATTGGTACCGAATGCAGTACCTGACCTGATACCTAGATTGCTCCGAGACCGCATCCCACGGTTGGCTCGCGACCTTGTTGAAGTTGCCTGTAATTCATATCACCCTCAGTACGAAATGCCGTACTCATATCCACGCTCCAGTCGCCTATCGGCTAATGTTTGTTCGTAGCGCTGATAACTGACGCGGTCAGTCACGATTTGCTTAAACTGCTCGACATCGATCTGGGTGGTAATACCGGGATCGCCTTGCCTCAAAGTGGCAAATGCGTCGTTCAGTCCTTGCAGCCGTGCCGCATATTTTGCATGAATAGCTTCATGGTTACGGGTAGGTCCAGCCGCCTGCACTTCTTCGCGCCACTGTTGTTGTGCGGCTAGGGCCGATGACAAGAGTGCATCACGGGTCGCGTGCAAGGCAGTTCGATAGCCTTCCTGCCGGGCCTGTTGACGCTCACGATCCTGGTGATCGTCGTAGACGTTGCGAATTCGGTCGAGAAGTTCTGCCATAACGGTTTCACTCCTTCGGCTGTGCACCGTTGTGGGATATCGGTGCGGTTAGGGCCTGTGCCCGGATCTGATTCTGGGTCTTCCATTGCTGGAATTCCTTGTCGCGCCCCAGCGTGGCTATGAGCTGGGTTACGACGTAGGACAGGCTAGAGTTGTTCAGGAACCTGCCATAAGCGCGCAGTTCCTGCAACGATTCGGAAGGAACGTTGAGCTTCAATTGTTCGTTGCTCACCTTCTTTTCCGGTTGAATTAGTGGCATAGATTAAGTCCTTTCGAGTTGGTTAATGGAACGCCTGATCGGCGTGAAAATCGATAATGGCCAGGCCCAGCGGGTTGTACTGAATCATGCACGGCGCATCCCACCAAAGCCGCCCTTCGGACAGCTCTCTTCACCGTTGGCGCCTTCGCTGCGGATGGCATACTGATGACAAGGAATCGGCTTGATGGCTGCCCTGCCTGTTGAACTGCCCCGTGGACAAATTAGGGCTTTCTGCGTCCGACACAACATCAGAAAACTCTCGCTGTTTGGATCTGTTCTGACACCGCGATTTAGGGCTTCGAGCGACATCGACGTGCTGGTGGAGTTCGATCCGGGCCAAGTGCCCGGCTACTTCGGCTTGTCCGCGATGGAGCTGGAATTGTCGGATCTGCTGGGCCGGAAAGTAGATTTGCGAACGCCAGGGGAAATCAGTCGGTATCTCCGCGGCGAAGTGCTGGCCTCGGCTGCAGTGCAATATGAACGCGGCTGATTTGGCCCGTCTTCGCCACATGCTGGACGCCGCGCGAGAAGCCGTTCTCTTTGCAGAGGGTAGAGCTCTTGAAGATCTGCGCCAGGACCGAATGCTTCTGCTGTCACTTGTCAAAGAAATCGAGATTATCGGCGAGGCGGCCAGCCGGATTTCACCAGAAGGCAGGGCAGCCATAGCCGGAATTCCGTGGCCACCGATGATGGCAATGCGGAACCGGCTAACGCACGGGTATTTCGATTGGGACACCGAAACAATCTGGGCCACTGTGACCTCCGATCTTCCGGATCTGGTTCGAGCGTTGGAGCAGGCCCTTTCTCCTTTGAGTTGAGGTTGCGTGAGTGGCAAAAGTGGACTCCTTTCGGTTGGGGTTTAATGGAAGGCCTGATCGGCGTGAAAATCGATGATCGTTAGGCCCAGCGGGTTGTATTGCATCATGCGCGGTTCGACTTTATCGGCGAAGGTAAACCGGATCGTGGCTGTCAGATCTTCGCGGCGTAGTTCCTGATCGCCAATCGGTGAGTAAACGATCCTTTGGAAATCGACGAGCGCTTCATAGGGATGTGTTGCAAATAGCGACGGGACAGCGAAGCGCTTGCGAATTTTGCGTGTAGCTAAGCAGCGGCGAGACCAAAGATGACTTTGATGACCCGGACTTGTGCGGCAATATCGCCCTTTGATAACCACCGGACCTGGCCTTTGCGAATCATGTGCATTGCTTCGTAGCCTTGAATCGTGCGTTGGGCGCCAGCAAAGGAACGGAATCCCAGACTTGCGTTGACTCGTCGCTTAATTGAGCGGTGATCCTGCTCGACGACGTTATTGAGATAAGGAACAATACGACAGCGGCATCTTCTACCAAGCACGCGCTCCTGTTTAAGCTCCTCGATAACAGTCGGGTAAGAAGGATTTCCATCCACATTAATGACGCGCGGGCGAGGATGCCCGGGAGCGGCAAGTGCCTTCTGGAAGAAGCGCCGAGCACTAGTCAGATCGCGAGTCTCTGAAACCAAGAAGTCAATCGTTGCGCCTGTTGAATCAACAGCTCTATATAAATAGGTCCAGCGCCCAGCGACGCGTACATAGGTCTCGTCCGTTCGCCAAGAACCGTTGGTCGGCTTCAGCTCTCGGCGAATTCGCTCATTCAATTCCGGCGCGTAACACTGCACCCATCTCCAGATCGTAGAAGGATCTATCGAGAGGTTCCGCTCGCACATTATCTCCGTCAAATCGCGATAACTAAGTGAATAGCGCAAGTACCAGCGAACACAGAGCACGATAATCTCATCTGTAAAATGTCGCCCTCGGAACAGTGCTGCTCGCTTGCAAACCATCGAGCTTCACCCTAGCAGATCATCCTCGCCCATTTGCAACACAACCAAGAAAACCACGATGAGGAGATCGACCCTGCGATTCGGCCAGCGTTATCTGGGCATGCAGGATTCTCCTGAGGGAGCACCGGCCCAACAGTCGGGCATAACCGCGTATCACATACGATGCCTAGAGCTCTCGACGTCAATTGGACGCTTGCAATCTGGCTCCGCGGATCCATTGAAGAATTGTTTTGTATTGCCAGCTTGACTCGTTGCCGGGCCAACGCTGGCCGCCATTATGCGTGGCCAGGTAATCGGATACGTCTCCCGCCGAGTCAGTGGGCCGCGTCGGCTTAATCAGCATGAGGCTGTGCGACGGGTCATTGATGTCGACCACCCGCATCGCGTACTTGTAGTTGTCTTCACTATCTTGCGGTGAGAATTGCCCCTCCGCGTTCGGCGGATGAGAGCCGGAAAATCACGTGCGAGGCATGACACATCACGCAGGCTTTTCCGTCCGCTCCAGTGGTGGCGAGAATGGGCTCGACTTTTTCGACGAAATAGTTGAAGTCGAGCACTGAGCCAGGCTTTACATCGGCCAACGCGTCGCCGAGTTTCTTGCCCGAGAGCACGTTTTGGGCGATGAGTCTTGAGCCGCGGATTGGGATCGTTCTGCATCCGGTCGAGCGCGGCCCGGAATTCGGATCTCTGCTCGATTCCTTTCGACTTTCGCAGCAGGTCGAGGGCGGCCGCACGGACATTCGCATCCGGATCCTCCAGGCCGGCCAGCACGGCTTTGAACACGATGGGCTCGGCCAAAAGATCGGGAGGACTGTTGGCCGCCTTCTTGCCGAGAAAGTAGCGTTGATCCTGTGACAACGCGCCGCCGGAGACGCCGAGGCGGGTGATGAGGAACTTGGGGTCGCTTACCTCCTCGATCAGGATGCTGCGCTGCGAACTGCCGAGCTTGCCAAACATGTCGCCAGCAATAACTGTTTCATGTGGGTCACTCACACGCTGAAGCGCGATCTGGATGGCCGCGCGCTGCACGTCGCGATCGGAATCGTTGAACGCGGCAAGCACCTGGTTGCGGAGCTTTGGCTCGTTCATCAGATCCGGGAAGGCGGCGGCCGCACTGAGTACGTGCGCATAGTTGTTAACGCGAGGCTCATGTTCGAGCAGAGTGCGAAGGGATGAGACCAACTCGGGTTGATGCGTCAAAGGCGAGTCGGGGGGAAGCGCGGCAAGGAGCGGAAGAACCGTGTTTTGGGCGATTTCATCTCCCTGTTCGAGAATCTTTATGATGGTTTGAACCAAACCAGGATCGGGCGCTCCCGGAGTATTGATATTCAGGACGCCGCGCTGCCCATTCTCGTAGACGTAGCTGACCGTTTCGCGAACATCTTTATCCGTATCGAGGGTCAGTTCGAGAGCAGCCTTGGCAAACTGCGCGTCGCCTGCGCCGCTGAGGGTGCTTCCGGCTTTCAGAACTTCAATTTTCGTGTTGCTGTCCGCGCCCTTTAAGCAAGTCGATCAAAGCCTCTTCCAGTTCGGGGCCGGAGCTCTTGAAGAAGTGAATCAGATCGCTATCGTTGCCGATTCTGGTTTGATAGAAGCTGTTGTGCACATCGTATTGGAAGTCGACGGTGTCGCGATACGGCGGATAAAGATAGCCGGGCAGGTGAAGATCGGGAACACCGGTCACATATTTCGTGAACACGGCGGGAAGAGAAACGGCGACCTGATCCTTTCTTCAACTGCGGCAGAGAGTAGTGGCGGATGTGGAAGTCCCACAAAGATTCAAGGATGCCTTCGCGGCCGAGAGGAGTAGCCGAGCGGAGGACTTTGGCCAAGACGTGGGCCTGATCGCGCACGACCGCTTCATAGCCATCGTGAATGCGATCCTGATCCTCCTGTGTGGCAGAGGCGCGCACCCAAGCCTCGAGGTATCCGGTATTCTCATCGAGCACGTCATAGATGCTTTCATGAATGGCTCGCCGGAGTGTTGGATCCGATTCGGTGTTCAAGCGCGTGGCAAGCGCTTCAAGAATGCCGTTTCGAGCCTCGCTGTTGTCGGTGTTCCAGTAGTACCACTGCCAAAGTCCCCGCGCGGCGTTGAGACGCACGGCGGGTGCAGGGTCGTTGAGATCTTCGATCAATGAGGCGCGGAGCTGTGCATCGCCTGCCACGTATTTGAAGTGCTGGTTGAATAGTTGCGTTGCTCCCCAACGCGTGCGCGCATTCGGGGACTGAAGCGCGGCGCGCAGCTTCGCTCGTCCGTCAACGGCATTCTGAGGACGGCGTTCGAGGATCATGCGCAGCGGCCCAGGCACTGGTTCGTTGAACCATCTTGCTCGAGTCGCCGAGAGCCGTGATTAGAGCGTCGATTGATGTTGGATCGGCCATATGACCGAGCGCTCGTGCGGCTGCTTCGCGGGCCAGTGGCTGGTCGCTCGTCGAAAGAATGTTGCGAATCTGTTTGAGAGTGGAAGCAGGCGCGAGATCCCAGAACTGGTCTAACTGACTAAGCAGCAGCGGGAGGTCCTCCGTTGCGAGGTCTTTGACGGCGGCGCGGGAAAGCATCGTCCCAGCCTTTTTGCGGCGCAGGCTTGCTGGTTCGGGCCCGGGATACAAAGTAGACAGAGCCATCACGGCGAATTGAGTGGCGCGGAAAGGTGTGTTGAAGCCCTGATAGACGGGATCGCCTTCCCAACTCCCTTCCGGCCGCTGCGCCTTCAACATGGCGTTCGACGGCAAGAGCCATTTTGGGATCGGTTTCCGGCCGGCGGCCCGCCAGCGCAAGAGCAAGAACAGAGTGGTAAGAAATGAAATCCGCCGGTTTGGCGTTTTTGTCGAACGGATAAGGCCACATTCCGTTGGGCTGTTCATAGCTGTAGAGCTGCTCAATGAGTTCGTCTATCTGTGATGCGTACTTCTGCCGGTCGATGGTGGCCAGCATGTGAATCTTCCAGTTCAGGTCGATCATGTTCTGCGGCTTGTAAGGAAGGGCAAGCCGCTCGACCATGTCCCGATAGCCGCAGCCATTGCCGATCGTGCGTCTCTTCGTAGAGATTGTTGAATGTGTCCCAGCTCTGCGACGCAATTTCAAACGGGCTCACGTCGGGTTCGCAGCCGTCCGATTCATCGCCCGGCATGACGGTGCGGTCCTTGTAGTGGATCTTGAGGAAATTCGCATAAGGAATCGTCGAATTCGGCGGTGCGAGGAGCATCATGTGTGACGTTTGTCTCGTACATGTGCTCGATCAGAGGCAGGCGGCTCGCCACGGTGCGGGCTGTGTAGATGACGCGCACCCAATCGGTGCCCGGGTTCGCCGTAAAGCGGCCTTTGATTGTTGTAGATGCGGTCGGTCAGGAATTCGAGAGCAGGCCTCTGGGTAGGCGGATAGCCGTGCGAGATGGCCGTGAGATAACCACGCGTCGTAAACTGCGTCGGGTGACAGGCGATGCATTGCTGCGTGTCGCCGTGGTTCATCGTATTCCGCAAGGCAATAGCGCCGCGCCGAGGAGTATTCGATAGCCAGCTGTCACCCATATTGATGAGGAAATCCATGCCCGTGCGAACGGCTTGCTGAGGATCGTTATACGGCGGTACGGGATATGCAAACGTGCGTAGCTGGTAAGAAGGGTGATCGGCAGCAACGCGAATGTAGTAAGTCTGTTCCGGTTGCAGAATGCGCGTTCTGAACTTGTAAAGGCCCGGATAATTTTGAGTCGCTTCGATCTGATAGATCGATGCGCCGTTCGTGTATGGCTTTGACGTCCGAATGGCCGCCGCGTATTTTGGTTCAGCGTGAAGACATCTACATCGACAGGAACTTCGCGATCGGTGATATCGAGAACGAAATAAGCCAGTTTGGGCTGATCGCCGTGAAATGTGAACCGGAACCACTGGAAGCCTTTCAGAAGTGCAGCGTAGCGGTCTTCATCCGCGGCGGGCGAATAGGGCCGTTCGTCTGAGGCGCCATAGATGGTTTGACCGAACTCGAATGGTTGAGCATTCTGCCAAGTGTCGTTGGGCATTGCTGCAATCACGCCCGGACCAGCCTTCCCGGCAGGAATGGGATCGAACGCTGTTGTGATTTCCGGCAGAGCTTCACCGGGCCGCCTGCTTGCAGAGAGAGGGTGATAGGGCCAGGCAGCCCTGGGACGAAGGGTCACATAGAAATCGAGGTCCTGGCTGTGCAGGCGCTTCGTTGCCACAATGCCGGTCGGCATCAGCAATTGAAGCTTCGATCGATTGGTTTTGAAATCGGGCCGGGTTTTTGATGGCGATCGTGACGGCATAGAAGCAGCCGGGCTTCGCTTGGCCCAAGATGATGCGGCGCTCCGATGGTTGCGAATCAGGTGGAGACCACGCTCCCGAGAAACAGGGCAACGCCCGAAACGAAAAACAGTACGATAACAACTTTAAAGAGCTGCACAGAGGTTTGACGGAGAGAACAGCGCATCATCACCCCCGATTCCGGTTCGAGCCGCGGCTAGATTATAAACCAGTTCGCATTCAATTCATCCCGTAGAGGCCCGAACCGCTGCCGTTCACTGGCTAGCTCTCGTATCCGTTTACCAAGGACATGATTGCGATCTGCCAACAATTCATAACGACGGCTGCCCTCGACTGATTCCCGCAAGCCTGTTGATATTTCGTCACGGGCGCGCAGGGGCGGGGGAGCCATTCGAAGAGATCGGCCTTGTCACATCAATGAAGAACCACAGCAGCGCACCTACGAGTAGAACCGCACTGCCGGTGTAGAGAGCGGCGGACCAACCAAGGCGTGATGCAATGAGTGGTGTTAGTACAGGAGCCAGAAAGCCTCCCATGTTTCCGCCGGTGTTCAGGATGCCACCGGCCGCTCCGATGTTCTGATGGGCAAGCTCGCTCGATGAGACCCAGTAGGGGCCGTCAGTGGCAGCAGCGAAGCCCAATGCTACGAAAAGCACGATCACCATGGGAATCATAGCGACTAGATTGACGGCGACGACAAGCAGAGCGGATGCGAAAGTGAGGCTCAGCATGGGCAAGAGGCGGCGGCCGTTCTTGAGTCCATAGCGGCTCACGAGGCGATCGGAGATCCAGCCGCCAGTAGGAGTCATTATTGCCCAGGCCGTCCAGATGATGGCGCTCGCAATCGCACTCTCGCGGGGACTTGTATGCCGGATTTGACCGAAGTAGTAAAAAAGCCAGTAGAAGAAAATGTACTCGAAATAGTTAGCCGTAAGATACGAAATCGTGAGTAGCATGAGATGCCGGCTGCCGAACATCTTTCGCCACGGGGTGCTGAAGGTCAGGTGAGATTGCATTGACTGAGTAGCGCCATTGGGGAAATCGCGCACGTAGAGGTGCCAAATGACCCCGAGCGCTCCTGTGACGACGGCGGAGGCTACGAACGATGCACGCCAGCCATAATGCTCGATCATCCAGGCAAATAGCACCGGTGAAAGCGCGCCGCCGATGCCCGAGCCAGAAGCTACCCATCCCCAGATGCGGGCGCGCCGGGCGAGAGGCGTCCAGCGCGCGTTTAAAATCGCGCAAGAAGGATAGAGCGGCGCGGTGACAGCTCCCAGTCCAAGCCGGACCGCCATAAATGAAGGAAGCACACCGAGCCAGATGCCGAAGACCGGCTTGCCGCCCAGCGCAGTCAGTCCGGTGAACAAGGCGGCTCCGAGTCCCATTACGGTGAGGACCCGACGAGGGCCGAAACGATCGGCCAAACGACCCCCAGGAATCATGAGCATGGCGTAACTGAATGTAAACGCCGAATAGACGGTGCCCATCTGCGTTTCCGTCAGATGCGACTCGTTCATGATGAACGGCCCGGCGATGGACATGATGATGCGGTCGAAATAACTGATGATGCTGAAAGCGACCATGAGCCAAACGATCCCAACGCGGGTGCGGTCCTTTGATGGATTGTCCTGGAAGACGCCCGGCGTCCTGGCGATGAACGGAGTCGACAGCGGCTACCGGCGGGGTGGGCGTGCAGTTCGGCGGGCAACGGTTGATGCAGTCGCGCAAGCCGCCATGAGGTATTCTATAGCGACTCCGATATGGACCGTGCGTGGCGCACTCTTCTCGGCCGATTTGCGCTCGGCTTGGCGCACAAAGCAGACGAACAAGACTCCAGGTAATCGCGTGGTAAATGTACCTCAGGCGATTATGCGGTCTTACACATTCGTTTCAAGAATTGTGAGAACAGAGCATTCCGCCTGGTCCATAATGACAGACTTGCAGCAAGCCAATGGCGAAACAGGTTTTTGATATTTGTGTCGTTGGAAGCGGGCCAGGCGGCGGCATTGCAACCTACATTTTGGCCAGTGCCGGATTCAAGGTTGCTCTAATCGAGTCGGGGAGGCGGCTCCGCGCCGGCCTCGACTACAACGGACACGGATCTGCCTATGCTCAATTGGAAGACCGCTTGAAGGAAGGTCACCGTAATCCGTTTCCGAGCATTCTTGATTTCTCTGAACGTGGTCATTTCATCGCTGTAGGAGACCGGCCCGGTCATGGACTCTTGAAAGCACTTGGGGGGCGTTCACTTTGCTGGGCGGGTCACAGTCTGCGCTTCGGGCCCGGAGACTTTAAGCGCTGGCCGATTTCTTACGACGAAGTCGCACCCTATTACAGTCGCGCCGAGCGGCTGATGGGTGTCTACGGCAACAAGGACGGGCTTTGGAACTTGCCCGACGGCGTGTTCCAGAAGACCGTCCCCATGCGGTGTCCGGAGATGCTCTTGAAGCGAGGTGTTCAAAGACTAAAGGCGCAAGGCCGAACCATGGAATTTGTGACGCAGCGCAAGGCAATTCCAACCGACCCGGCCTGGAAACGTCGCCCAACCTGTCATTATTGCGGCCAGTGCATGAACGGATGCGATACCGATTCGAAGTATACATCCGCCAATACTCCGATTCCGCTCGCGGTGCGCACGGGCAATCTCACCCTATTCACCGAGTCCACCATGACCCGTATCGTCATGGATAAACAGGCCCGGCGGGTACGCAGTATCGAATACGTCAATGCTCGTGGTGAAACAGCAAGTGTGCAGTGCAGAGCCTTGGTCCTCGCCTGCAGCACAATTGAAACCGCGCGGCATCTGCTAATCAGCGGTATCGCGAATAGCAGCGAGCAAGTCGGGAAGAATCTGACCAGCCATTTTGGACTCGATGTTGTTGCAATCTTCCCTGAATTGCGCGATCGCGACGCGTCCAACGACGATGGCACGGACTACTTTCACAGTCTTCTGACGGGTCTTCACTGGGACAAACCCCATCCCGACTTCGATATGACATACCAGGTACAATGCGGAGCCGGTGTCAATCCGAAGAACCTGGCGATTCGCGACGTAGCCGGCTACGGCTCAGCTTTCAAACGCGAGCTTCGTTACCTAAATGTTTCCCACGCCGGGTTGAACATGCAAGGTTCGCTGGCGGTTTCGCCAAACACATACGTCGATCTGGATTCCGACCACACCGACGGCAACGGATTGCCGCTGCCCCGCGTGCATTTGAAGTATGGACCGAACGATATCGCAATGGCGAAGGACATGGTTGAGACCTGTGTCGAGATTATCGAAGCTGCCGGCGGGGAAGTCTATTTCCGCCCTGTCGAGATTACGGCCGAAAAACTGAGCATTGATTCGAATCACTAGGTCGGCACGGCTAGAATGGGGAACGATGCAAAGCGTTCAGTTGTGAATACGGCCGGACAGGCGCACGATGTGCCGAATCTCTTTATCGGCGATTCATCTGTATTCGCGGCTTACCCCGAGAAGAATCCAACGCTCACCAATATCGCGCTTTCATGGCGTATGAGCGAACACCTGACGCAGAAGGCGAAGAATGGAGAACTCGGATAATGGACCGGCGCGAGCTTTTCAAGATACTGGGCGCCACGCTGATTATGGCACGCGAAGGAGCAGCCGAGCACGAGCATGGAACGTCCGTCGTTGTCGATATCGAAAACTACAAACCACGGCTCCTTTCGATCCAGCAGTACCGGACGATTGACGCCTTGGCCGAGACAATCATTCCTGCCGACGCTCAGTCCCCAGGAGCGCATGCGGCCGGTGTCGCATTCTACATCGACAGTGTGCTGTATTACGCCGATGCGGAAACCCAGCAGCGCTGGCACAAAGGACTGGGAGAGGCTGACGAGTCGGCACGCGCACAATTCGGCAAAGCATTCGCAGAGTGTAGCGTCGATGAGAAGGATCAATTGATCGCCATGATGGCGCGGAACGAGAAAGCTCCTTCGACAGAGCTTGCGCACTTCTTCCATTTTTTAAAGCAGACGAGCGTAGAGGCATACGCGCTTTCTGAGGTAGGAATGACTCACTATTTCGGCTACAAAGGAAATACAGCGATTAAGGCATTTCCAGCCTGCACGCATCCTGAGCACTAGATCATCCCGGCATGACAAGCAATCGTTTGCGCAGAAACAAGCCGTTCCGCACAACGGTCGTTGGCAGCTATCCGCGGCCGCAGCAGCCAGGGGACACACTCAAAAAGCCCACAGTTTCACGTGCTGAAGCAGACGATCTGATCCGGTGGGCGGCCACAGACCAGGCCGCCGCAGGTCTTGACATCGTCTCGGATGGCGAGGGCCGCCGCGAAAACATGTACTACTTTTTTCAGAAACGGCTGGATGGGCTGAGCTTCGAAGAGATGGAGTACCGGAGTTACGGGCCGCTTGGGTTCGGTATCGAGATCGCAAAGGTTATCGGGAAAATCGAGAACCCTCGCTTTGAACTGGCACGAGACTGGAAAGTTGCGCGTGAATCGGTTCCGCCGGAGATTGAGGTAAAGCTCTCGCTGGCCGGACCGCATATGCTTGCGAAATTTTCCAACAATGCTCGAACGGACCTTTATGCATCCGACAGGGACTTGGCCCAGGCCTACGGCCGGGTTTTAAAGGAGGAACTTAGGGAAGTCGCCCGGTTGGGTTGCGAGGCGATTCAGTTTGACGAGCCTGGCTGGACTGCCTTTCCCGAAGACGCGCTATGGGCTGCGGAGGTTTTGAATCAAGTAACTGAAAATCTCGGTGTCAAGATCGGACTGCATGTGTGTTGCGGCAATGCCAGGCGCAAACGCGCCTATGCGACGCAGTACCAGGATTTAGCGGGGGCTTTCAGAGCTGCGAAGGTCGATCAGGTGGTCCTTGAGCACTGCACTCTCGATTACGACATGATGACGCTTTGGAACCTTTGGAGCTTTAAGGGTGAGTTTGCGGTCGGGGTGATCGACCAGCGACGCGATGAAATTGAGACTATTTCGGATATCGAGGCCCGAACTGTTCCCGCGCTCGCCTATTTTCCGCCCGAACGGCTTCTGTTGACGTCGGAGTGCGGCTTCCAACATGTACCACTCGAAGTTACTCGCGCGAAAATGCGAGCGCTCGTAAGCGGTGCGAAGCAGCTTCGTGAAACGCCTGCGCGGAACAGCTCTGCACAAGCTGGAGTAAGCAACACTTGAGAGCTCTTGTTTACACGCAGCCTGGAGAACTGCGGATTGAAGATCTGCCGATGCCGCGCATTGACGCACACGACGCTCTGCTACGGGTGCGGGCCACGGGTATCTGCGGCTCCGACCTCGATGGCTTCTTGGGGAGGAGCAAAAAAAGAATTCCACCGCTGGTACTGGGTCATGAATTTTGCGGTGAGGTCGTTGAGATCGGCGCTGGTGTTACAAGCGTATCTCCAGGACAGCAAGTCGCGGTCTATCCACTCGTCTCCTGCGGCCAGTGCCGCTATTGTCTGACGCAGCGGCATCACATCTACCCCAACCGGAAGGTGTACGGGCTCGATTTTCACGGCGCCTTAGCGGAATATGTGAGTGCTCCGGAAGCGTGCCTGTTCTCATTGCCACCACAGATGAGCTTCGTGGAGGGTGCTTTAGTCGAGCCGCTGGCCAACGCCGTACACGTCCTGAGCCGGCTCCCGGCGCTCCAGGGATTAACAGGTGTTGTCTTTGGGGCAGGCCCCATCGGTATGTTCACGCTCTGGGCAGCGAAGCATTATGGTGCGGCACGTATGGCAGCGGTCGAATTGAACTTGCATCGGCTGGCCAAACTTGCCGAACTAGGCGCGGACTTCGTTGTGGATGCGACGCAGCAGGACCCCGCTGCCGCTCTTAATCGCTGGACTGACGGTATGGGCGTGGATTTTGCCGTCGACGCGGTCGGAAATTCCAAGTGTCGCGCGAACAGTGTGCGGTCCATGGCCGCGGGCGGAACAGCAGTATGGATCGGTCTCAACGACGACGCTGCGGACGTTGACGGGCGCTCGATCGTAACGCGCGAGATCGAGATCAAAGGGTCATACGCTTACGGCTTCGAGGACTTTCGCCGCGCGCTGTCGATATTGGGCGAAAAGACTTTCCGGTGGCGGACGTGGTGTACCGGTCGGACCTAGCGCAGGCACAATCCGTCTTCGAGGATCTGACTAGTGGTAAGACCACCTTCATGAAAGTCGTCTTTGAATTATAGGTTCTTTATGAATAGCTTTCCTATTCGAGCTGCAGTTTGTATTTTCTCCATTGCTGTTTCCGCTCTCAGCCAAAAACCGGCGGAGCGATTGCCCATTGGCGAGCGCGCTGACCTGGCCCTGTTTGGTCACCTCAAAAGCTGGCAAGGTAATGGCGAGGGGTCGCCTTTCTCGCTAAACTCAGGGCCCCCGCAGGAGGTACCCATGCGAACTTCGGAGTTGAGTGGGATGAGTCTCGTGAGATAACCGAAATTCGTGCTACATTCAAGAGTAACGGCCGACTGATGCCCTACATCCTGAATACTGGGTTTCGCCGAGGTTCTGAGAATCCGCCGGGTGGCGGGCAAGGCGGATGGACACTGACGGACACGCCCTTGAAAGGAAGCTGGAAACCGATCCGGGGCTCTGCGCGATCCAGAATGGGATTTGGCCTTTCGGTTCGGAGCGCCTGGCCGAGGTGACAAGCGAAGAAACGAGTTATCAGCACCGCGACAATCCTGTCGCACTCTGAAAGTGCGATTGCGATTTGATGGCAGCCCGCGCCTGCTCTGACGAGTTTCGAGGTGTTTCGGGCTTTCCCGCTGGAACCTTCGGGAAATTCGCATAGAAGACGGCTGCGAAGGCAAGCCGGCAGGCGCGCTGAATGCCGAAGCTTACAACGGTCGGGTTATCGGCACGAGGACCGAAGGAAACGTAACGCACCTCGTGTGCTTTACCTCGAGCACTTTCCCGATTCGAATGATCGCACCGTTTTAACGCTTCACACGCCGGTGCGAGCTTCGGTATCGGGCATCGATGACCTCATCCACAACAAGTCGATTTATGTTCGCGACCCGGGCATCTTTGCGGCGGATGAAGCCGCGGGACAACATTTCACACCCTACTTGGCCTCCGGCCGGCTTCGTCCTGGCAACGACATCCTCAGCCAAGTTTCAAGCATCCGGAGCAATCGCTCGAGCACGCGATGTCCGATATTCCCGAGATGTCGATGCGAGACCGAAGCGGCCGGCATCCAAACCGTTACATCCCTGTTGGAATGTTTGCCAACCGCGAGAAGTATGGGGTCGAGTTTAACGGAAACATTTTCATCAGCAAGAAAGGATCTAAAGTTTTCCCGGAAGAACAGGACCCGCATGCAATGGCGCGGCGACGAACTTTCGTACCGGATAGGAACAGGATCGATCCCGGATTTTCGGGAGAGGGAGCGCTCAGCGACGCAGAGTGTTGCCGATGGATATCTGCCACTCATTCTGACTGACTGGGCTCACGACGGGCTGAGCTATCACGAAGAGGTTTTTGCGACGCTGCTCACGCGCCACTCGACACGTTGAGGATTCGTGGAGATGAAACCAGCGTGCTTCTGGCGAAGTTGACCGTCACGAACACGACTCACGCCCAAAAAGCTCGATGATCTGGTTGCATCTGAACCCTCAGGAGAAGCTCGCGCTGCGACAATGGCCTGCTCCGCGCAATCGGCGATCAGGACGGACAATATCCGCAGCCTCGGTTGCGGGCTGTAATCAAGAGCTCAGGCGGGAGCATTCGAAACGGCCACGCTGCCGATAGTATCCGAACTCCAAGGCTCAGCGGCAGTGTGGAAACGGGAACTGGACCATCAAGCAGCCGCAACCCTGAACTTTGCTCTCACCTTCCGTACGCTTCATGAAGATGCAGAAATCGCAGCGGTTGATGGACCTCGACTACGCGCAGGAGCGCGCAAGGTCGCAAGTTATTGGGCCAATGTCACCGAAGCCGGTTCGCGACTGCATGTGCCCGATAAAATACTCAATCGAGTTTTATCGCTCAGTGCTACAGCACATTTTGCTTACCGTTCAGCGCGACGTCGGCACCGGACTCTACATGGCGCCTTGCGGCACCTATGACTACAACATGTTCGCCAATGAGACTGACATCCAGGTGCGCCTGTTGGATTTGCGCGGTCTGCCCGATTTTGCGGCGAAGTTTCTGGAGCCCTTCTTCGCTTTGCAGGGTTCGAAGCCGTTTCCAGGTCGTTTCCAGAGAACCGATGCGATTCTCCATGGCGTTCGCATCGACCCAGCGCACGACTATACCCAGTCCGGCTACAACCTGAATCATGGCTGGACACTCTGGACCGCTGCCGAGCATTATTTGTTTACGCGCGATCGGGATTGGTTGCAGGCACACATGCAAAAGATGATAGAACGCCGCCGACTGGATCGTCTCCGAACGCCGGGCCACGATGCGGAAGGATGAGAACGATCAGAAGGTCTGGGAATACGGACTGCTTCCACCCGGCCAGCTGGAGGACAACGAAGAATGGCAGTACTGGTTCGCAGTTAACGCGTACGCGTATCGCGGGCTGCAGACGGCAAGCTTGGCGATCGCCGACATAGATCCCGCGGACGGGGCGCGCCTTGGCGGAAGAGGCCGCCCGATACCGCGACGACATTAGAAAGGCGGCATTCCGGTCTATGGCAGCGGTCCCTGCCGCGCCGCTTAAAGACGGCACATGGGTTCCCACTCTGGCAACGCGCCCATATACGCATGGCCGAGATGTCGGCTGGATCCGGAATATCCTGTACGGGCCGCAGGTGCTGGTGGATTGCGGAGTCTTTTCGCCCGAGGAACCCGCGACAGGTTGGGTCCTTAACGATCTGGAAGACAACCTTTTTATGTCGCCCGATTCGTTCAGTGTCGCGGAACAAGACTGGTTCAGCCGGGGCGGTATCACCCTTCAACCGAATCTCGTGAACACATCTATGATTTACCTGGAGCGCGACGAGATTCCGCGGCCTTGCGTGCTTTCTACAACGCATTTGCTGTCAGCTACTACCGCGGACGTGAACATGTTCAGCGAATGGGAACCTTCCTTTGGTCGGAGCGGCGGTCCGTTTTTCAAAACCTCTGATGAAGCGGCGTTTCTAGCCTGGCTACGCCAGATGCTGGTTCATGAACAGGACGACACGTTATATTTGGCGGCGGGTGCGCCGCGACGCTGGTTCAGGCCCGGCCAAAGATCGAGTTTACCAATGCTCCGACCTACTTTGGCCCGATCAGTCTACTGATCGAAGCCCATCCGGAGCGGGGTACATCGAGGCCACGGTAGAGGTGCCGCCTTCTTTTCGGGGCAAGCATATCGAGCTCAGACTTCGGCATCCCGACGACCGGCAAATCGCGAGAGTCGAAATGGATGGCCAGCCCTGGACGAATTTCGATTCCAGCCATGATCAAATATCATTGCCCATAACGGCAGGAACCAGACGCGTTCGTGCCTTTTACTAGCGCATCGGACAAATACTCTATGGCAGAGCAGAAAGTCTGGATACCTGCGCGAAAACTCCTCACGACGGAGCCCGCCATCCGAACAACTGTTGATGCGATACATACGTAATCGGCAATTGACTGTTCCGGTGCACAGCTATTCCTGGTTGCGGGATTCAAGCCTGTGTGTCAAGCCGAATCGATATTGCCAAAGTGTGGACCCGACCGAGTTTGAGAAGATACAGCGATTCTCTATCGGAAGGCTGATGAAGCTCGCTACTTTATACTGCTTTCGTGTCTCCTCCGCGACCCGACTGCGCGTTCGGTGCATGGCTCGGCTTGGGCGTCGCTAGTCTGTCTCGGACGCTTTGCCGGACAGCGGCTTACTGTAGATGTAACCACTCTTCGGTTTTCGGAGGTAATTCTGATTCGTGAGGATAACCGATGTCGAGGCGATTCACCTGCGCTGCGAAGACCCGAATATCGCCTTGTTTGATGGATCGTATGACGATTGCGTGATTCGTGTCTCAACTGACGAGGGGATCACGGGAATTGGAGAGGTCGAATCGCTAGCCCCCGCGATACAGGCGATCGTCAACTCCGATCACGCACACAATCATGCATGCGGTCTCCGGAAACTGCTCCTCGCGAGGGACCCGACTCAACCTGAGGAACTCTGGCGCCTGATGTACGATTCAACCGATTACATCGGCCGGCGTGGTCTCGTCATGCATGCCATCGGCGGCATCGACATCGCCTTATGGGACATCAAGGGGCAGGTGGAATGCAAGCCTATTGCCGAGCTTCTGGGAGGCAAGAAACGAGCAGCGCGTCGAGGCATACGGAACGATTTACCCGATGGCCGGCACGATCGATGGGGTAGAACAGCAGGTCGAGGATGTGATGCGCCGACTTAACCTTCGAAACATCAAATTCGCCGCGGATCCCTGGTGGATGCACGATCTGGACGCGACTGCCAGTCTGCTAAGGGCCGCCCGCCGCACGATCGGGAAAGAGGGTAAGCTGATCATCGATGCGGCGCTCTCCTATCGCACTGCGGAAGAGGGCCTGCGGCTCATTCCGCTGCTTCAGGAGGTCGGGGTCGCATTCCTCGAGGCGCCTCTGCCGCTGGATGATGTCGAAGGGCATGCTCGGATGGCGGAAGCAGGGCTGCCTATCGGCGTCGGAGATCTCGGCCTAACTCACGTCAACGAGTTCATCGAGGCTATGGACCGAGGGGGCGCCCCATTTGCCAGCCGGATATCACGATGGTAGGAGGTTTTACGGGTATCAGGACCATCGCCGCTGCCGCAGGCGCGCGCGGCAAGCGGGTTATCACGCATGGGTTCAAGTCCAATATAGAGATCGCGGCGAACCTGCATTTCCTGGCTAATCACTGGACCGCGGAGTTGCTCGAATACTCTACGAGCAAATCCCCATTGCGTTGGGAGATGTGCGAAGAATCAATCCACGTCTGCTCCGACGGGATGGTGGAAGTGCCAAAGGGCCCGGGCTTAGGTGTCCACCTTAATCAATGCACGCTCGAACGGTACCGTGTTTCCTGAAGGCTATGACTTTGACTTTCACGGATCGGGCCAGGAAAGCTAGTTCCTCAGTGCCCTGGACGTTTCACGATGACGATTGAGGTTGTAGCGAACTACGGAGATCTTTGCGGTGAGTGCCCGGTCTGGGACGAGGGCACGGCACTCTCTACTGGGTAGATGCGGTCGGCCGGCGATTTTACTCCTACGAGCCACGAACCGAACAGCATCAAATACTGAAGCAGGACATCGAGATTAATGGTTTTCGGTTGAACCTTAGTGGAGGTTTCGTAGTTACAAATCCTTCTGGGATCTGGCTGTGGGACGGCGCGGATCAACTAACACTCGTCAGCGCGAGGATTGGCGACATAGATTGCCAAATGAATGACTGTACCGCCGATTCGGGGGGCCGGCTCTATTTCGGGTACCACTTACTTTGATCCCACGATTGATTACAAATTAGGGTACCTTGTGCGAATAGATAAACGGGGCGAGGTCTCTATCTTGGACGAAGGTTTTCATCTTTCGAATGGGCTGGCGTTTTCGCCCGATAACCGCACACTGTATTTCACAGACTCAATCGCCCGTCGCATTTACGCTTACGACTATGACGTCCCTAGCGGCGACATTCGGAACCGCCGCGTGCTCGTTGAGGTGCCAAGGACTGAAGGCATACCCGACGGATTGACGGTCGATGCTCAAGGCTTTCTCTGGTCCGCTCAATGGTACGGATCTTCTGTCGTGCGCTATGACCCAGACGGCGAAATCGAGCGCCGCATCGCGACACCGGCGAAGCAGGCATCTTGCTGTGCATTCGGTGGCCCGAATCTGGATGATCTGTATATTACGTCCGCTGCACGCTCGGAAATCACACCTGAAATCCCTGTCGGCTACGATCCCGAAATCGGATACCTAGGCGGTTCGCTCTACCGCACGCATGCCGGGGTTCAAGGTCGGGCTCAATCCAAGGCCGATATCGTGCTCGCACGTGATTTGGCATAAATGCCAAAAGAGAACCTCACTGGATCTAGATCTATGACTCGTCGCAGCTTTCTTGCTACTCCCTCCATCGCATGTATGCAGGTGATGGCGGCCGAGCTGCGCCCCGCGACGCTTGATTTGCGAGAGCCAATCACAGCGCGCCGTGGAGTGCGTGATCAACCGGATGGATCCATCCATGCAGTATCAGCCCTGGTTCGCAGTCGACGTGGTAAACGGCCATCCTGCGAAGCTTCGACATGACGTATGGGATTTCGGAGACACGAGCGGCAGGTTCTTAGAGGCGTTGATTCTTGCCCGTCAGATGATTCAGCCGCATCCTGCGATGACCAGCGCTGAGAATCGAATCCGGAAATTCCTCAATTCACTTTTCGATTCAACAGGACTCGTCTATAATCCTGCCCTTAAAAAACCGGATCATATGTTCGCCCAGGGAAGCGCCTTATATGGTCTGGTTACGGACTTTGAGCAGTGGCGGGATGCTGCCGTACGTACTCGAATCGAGAAGTTTATCACTGCTCTAAATAAATCTGCTGTACAGGAAACAGACTATCTATGGTTTCCCCAGGTCGCCACGGCAAAAAGCGCCTGCCCTCATCAAGCCGCATACCAAATATTGCCTGCAGTCCGCTTTTACGAACTGACGAGCTACACGCCGGCACTGCAGTTTGCGGCGCGGCTGAGCCGCTGGCCGATGTACCACGACAACACGGTGACGGCAAACGGAGTAATCACAAAGACCGGCTGGGAGGGCCACCTTCACGCCTGGATGGACACGTTCTCAGGCATACTCAGGTGCGCGCGTGCCGGTGCGCCCAATCTAGATCACCGAGAGGTATCAGAGCGTGCGTATCGCGTGTTTGAGTGGGTGAAAGCGAATTACACGAGTCCATTTGGATGGGTCGCTGATTCTGTCGGCGCAACGACATGTGAGACGGACACCATAACGAGCGCAATTCGGTTGGCTCTCGAGCTGATCAAAGAAGGCCACACCGAATACTGGAATGATATCGAGCGATTTACACGAAATCAGCTTCTTGAGAATCAATTTCGCAGCCTGGAGACGCTTCATCTGGCAGATCCGATTCTCGCCCGCGGTATCAGCGGGTGTTTCGAGAGTTGGGCTGATCCCAACACACTGCTCGCAGTCAAGAACGGCGACATCGAGGGTTGCTGTATCAACGGCGGAATGCGCGGTCTGTTTTTTGCTTCGCAAAACGCAATACAGGAAACAGCAGCAGAGGTCCGCGTCAATCTTCTTATAAACGCTGTCTCACCTGAACTCGAAGTCGCGAGCTACATGCCCTATGAAGGCCGTCTGGATTTATACCCCAGGAGCAGCAAATCGATTCGTGTGCGAACACCGGACTGGCTGCACTCCAATGATGTTCGGGTTAGTGGTCCTGCGAACCTTCGCGTGGAAAGAGAATCTTCGGCAGTCTTGCTAAAGGATGTAGTCGCTGGTGTCCCGATAGGTCTACATTTCGAACAGCCCGAGGTAGAGCGAACACATACGGTAGCGACGCGGACATACCGTGCACTCTGGCGAGGCGATACTGTGGTTCAGTTGCTGCCGCAGGGCAATCCGTACCCCATTTACCAGCGCGCGGAACTGAAGGAATCGGGAGCGCCCTTGAAGCCGCGAGATCTTTCACCAATATCACAGCAGGTACATTGGTGAATCCCTGCATACATTCTTATGACCCGAAGGGATCTCTTGCTGATGACTGCCGTTGCTGCAGGTGTCGAGTTGCCCTCCGGTACGTCCTCACAGGGAAATGCCAGGCCGCTGATTCGCTCGGCGCGTTTGGGAACGCCAATCAGACTCGCAGGCAGCGGCGGCGACACATGGATCGCCGCATGGGCGGATGACGACAGTCTTTATGTAACTTCAGACGACACCAGCGGTTTGGATAATGCGTGCGGCAAAACCGGCAGCAATCTTGCTGTGAATCGCATCAGCGGCGCCATGCCTCCACACCTTCGTGGCGAGACGGTCAATTGTATGAAGGAGTATGGCCACGGCTCAGAAACAAGGAAGGAAGACGGAGGCATGTGGAAAGCGTGTGGGATTACGTGTGTCGATGGCGTGCTTTATATGGGAATTAGCCGCCAACTCACGTGCCCGACCGAGCCGAACCTCACCTGGGAGGGGCGCTATAGTCCATTCCCGATTCAGGAGACCTGGGACTCGAGCATCATTTCCTCTTCGCGATCACGGAAAAACTTGGAGCAGCACGCCAGAACTTGGCCACTCGATGTTTCCTGGGCGGACTTTTAGTACGCCGTTTTTCGTCCAGTACGGGAAAGATGGCAAACGACAGGACGACTCTGACTCTTATCTCTACGCGGTTTCTAACGACGGAGCTTGGAACAACGGAAATTGGATGACGCTGGGCCGGGTTCCGCGTAACCATATTGCTCGATCTAGATGCTAAGGATTGGGAGTTCACTCACGGATTCGACGAGAAACACCAGCCTATCTGGAAAGCGGATCATTCAGGAGCTCTCTATATTTTTCGGGCTCCGGGGCGAACGAGCATGGCTGGTATTCACTACATCGCCCCACTCCGTCGCTATATTTTGCCGCAGTGGTATTACACGCGTCTGGATGATCCCAATCGGAGGTGGGACGCTACGCGTTGGGATTTCTACGAAGCTCCCACGCCGTGGGGTCCTTGGACCCTCTTCTACTCCCAGAATTTTGAGCCAGAGGGCTGGTACAATCCGTCAATCCCTGCCAAGTTCATTAGCAGTGATGGTAAGAAGATTTGGCTCTTTACGGCCGGCAATTTCATTCGACAAGAATTGAATTATTACGGCCTCTGGATGATGCCGATGACATTAGAAGTTGACTGATAGCCAGCCGCGCACTACAAGAAGACGGATCTGCCGAAATCACATCTAAATTCCGAACATTTTTTCAGAACCGCATGAGAGCATCCCGGAATGGGTCGGATATAAGGCCGTGTTTATCCGGCGGGACGTCGAAGAGGAAGTTTATACCTCGTGCGCGCGCTATTTGATAGACGTGTAGCAGTTCCGCATCCGGACGGGCAGTGTCTCCATCCTTCCAAAACCAATGTGACCAATTAAATCGTAGATCTCGCCAGGTAACTAGTATCGCTTTTCCTTCCAGTGTACGCCATTTGAGGTGACCAGTTTCAGGCGGAAGCATCTCCTCGGTTTGCCCGGGTGGCTCGTAACCTATGACATCTTGTGGCCACGTGAGTCGTGGATCCCACGCGTTCACGTTTCCGTAGCTTCCGTTTGCCATCACTAGGCAGCCCGGCTGCAGAATGGTGATGTGCTGATAAAGAAACGTGCGGTAGCCACGCCCAAGAACGCCGGGCTCATCCAGCCAGAATTCTGTTATCGTGCCGTACCTGGTCAGCAGTTCTGTGATTTGATTCAACTGGAAGTCTTGATAAACGGAAGTGGTGTATGCCTTGCCACTTCGTTCGATCTCGTGAATCTGCTCAACTGTCTCAAACGGCAACCCAGTGTGGTCCGGCGTGATGCTTCCAAACGTATGGTGGTTATCGAACGAGCAGTAATAGAAACCGGGCCGGACGCTGTGCCGGTCGCAGGCTTTCACGAACTCTTCCACCACGTCGGTCTTTTCCGGGCTTGCCGCCACCGAATAATCTGTGTACCTGCTAGGCCATAGGCAGAAGCCGCAGACATGCTTCGTGGTGAGCACGGCGTACTTCATACCCGCATCCCGCGCCACTTGTATCCACTGATCCACATTCAGCCGGTCGGGATGGTATTCGGCAGCGGGCGTTTTGCCTTGAGACCATTCGATCCCGTCGTAGGTGCTGATGCCAAAGTGCAGGAACATCCCGTAACCCAGCGCTTCCCATTCCTGCAGCTTCGCGATGGGTAAACGCTGAGCACCGCGCTCTGGTCCAGCCGCATGGAGATACGTTGTACTGAAAATAAGTGCGTTGGCCCACATCCACTCGCGGCGCGTCAACGGAGGTCTCTTCATTTATCCTTGTCCAGAGGAGGATCGACCTTGCTCACAGGGGCTGCGATGATCGCCATTCTTTCAGTTCCTTGAAGCCACCCAACAGCTTTGCGCGGGTAGCCGGCGGAAGTGCAGTCAGGCCCGAGTACTCAATCCAGCCATTTGATAAGGACACGCCCGCACCCGTCTTCCGGGCCAGGTCCATCTGAAAATCCCACCACTCTACTCCTCGCCACAAACACGGCAACCAGCGGTGATCAAGGCGGCGAGGTACCGAACAGGGGGTTTATGATACTCGTCACGCCAGATATTTTCATGATCTCCGGAATCCCCATCGGCCCATAAGACGAAACTGGTCCAGCCGCAGTCGCTGGTAAACACAGCTTTATCATCACTAAATGACCGGACCAGTTGCCGCAATTGCTGCTGGAACGGAATCATATGCCGCGATATGCCTGGTGAGTGACTGGAGCGGTAGTCGTAACCGAAGCCGTAAAAGCTCTCATCAACGACCAGCGCGTCCGGTTGAAGTAACTCCATAATCCACTGTGCTTGGCGGAGAAAATGCTCTCGCCAGATTGGGGAAGCAATAGACATCAACCACATCGGTCCGACTGTTTCGGGACCATGCCAGGATTGCTGCGTGAGTTTGCCCTCTTTGTCTATCACCACTCCGTCGCGTAACTTTTTCGCAAGTGATGACCCGGAGTCAAACGCTGCCTGATGCATATAGATGCCCATTTTCGATCCACCCGCCCGCGCAGCGCGGATCCGTGCGCGAAGATCGTCCATTGATATTGGTACCGCACCTGCATTGTCCGAAACCATGGCCAGCCAGGTCTTCCGGTCCGGATCGATGTAATCGCCATAAAAGGGGACGTAGCCGTGCACCGTTGCGAGGCCGACTTGAAAAACTCGAAACTCGCGCGCGTCTTCGTAGAATCCGGGGCCGCGCTTCCCACCACGTAAGCCCGGGCTGAGATAGTCCCAGAAATGTAGGACTGCCTCATCGACCCACGAAATTCGGCGGAACTCGTCCTGATGCGTGAGCGTGTGGAACGCGCGCCAGGCTTCGGCGGGACCGCCACGGTGGACGTACATCCAGCACTTCTCGACGACCTTTTCGCCTGGCGCGAATGTAAGGCGTGTCCCGAAAGACCAGCCGCCCCCGTCATTCCCGATCCTCCAGCCACGCAGGGGAGAGCAGAAGATTGCAATACGGCAATCCACTTGAGGATTCGCCAGATCGATGAGCGGAATTAGCAGGGGAGCCTTACTGACGGATGTATTCAGATCGCTTTCGGTCGGCTCTAGATAGTGTGCGATGAGTGGCCGTCCCGTTTCTTCGTTATCGACAGCGATCTGTTCGCAATCTTGAAACTGATCGCGGGCGATTGCGTTCTTAGCCCATTCAGGTGGCGCCAAGCCCGGCCCTGGCGCCTCGAGGCCGGCTGCCGTAAGCGGGAAATGGACGTGTACCTGGTCGTGAAATGCATACGGCCGCGCTGAGGACCCAAACTCCAGTTCCGCAGTCAGCTCCTTGCCGGACTCATTACGCAACGTGAACTCAGCTTCCAGAACGTCCTCTCCGCTACCCTGGCCGGCCTTCAGCAGTCGGTGACGGAATACCCTGATAAACCTCCGAAAGTCGCCGAGCCTCGATTCGAGCCCAGCCGAGGCGGTCTTTCTAGCGCCGTTTGCACGGACCACGAGGCTGTTAAGAGTCCGAAGGCACCCCGGTATACAAGCGGCGCACCCGAATGAATCGCTTGAGTGTAAAACTCGGAATCTGTGGCTTTCTGCCATCGAATATCGGGCATAAACCCTAGCTTCGGAAGCCCAGTTCCGACCGAGAATCTGTCACTATCAGCTCCGCGCATAGCGGGAGATGATGCTGCGGCAGCAAGACCCGAACTGATAAAATTGCGTCTCTTCATCGATGTACGCACCGATTAAGCTGGATCCTCGTCTCCTGATTTCTCGGGAAGCAGTCAACCGCTTCGAGGCACGCTTGAGGGTGGGTGTTGAAGCCTAGGTCAATACCTCTTATTGTCAGGGAGTTGGATAAGGAGGTTTTCATCAACTTCCGCCGATTTTTGTAAGAGCGTATAACGTTTTCCCGTTGATCTGGGGAGATCTAGACGCAGAGAAGATTATTGGGGCCGGTCAAGGCTTAGGGCCCCTTCAAGGCGGCCTTGATCCGCTTTCGGCGTGACGCCGGTAAGTTGATGAAACAGTGCGCAGAAATGGCTTACATTCTTAAATCCCAGCGCATAAGCGGCTTCCTTTGTCGAAGCTCTTTCGATCTGCAGCAGTCTACGCGCTTTGAATACCAAGAGGGAGTTGTAGTACAAGTGGGGACTGACGCCCGAAGAATTCTTGAAGAGCGGGATGAAACGCGATGGGCTGACTCCTACATCTGCACATAATTCGGTTAAACGGAAGGAATTCTTCCCATGACTGTTCATGAACTCCATTGCCCGGTGCATATGGACCCACGGAAGCTGCGGGAGCAAGTGCATTTCTACAGGCTGCACTAAAGTTGCCGGCCATGATCGAACTAGGTAGATAACGATCTGGCGTAGGAGGAGCTCTAGCATTGTCGAACGACCCTGCTGCTTTGCTTGAAATTCGTCGATGAGCTTGCCAACGAGGTCGAATACACTCTCGTTTTTTTGCCTGCCGGAAAACCGTATATCCCGGTCGAGGATCGCCAAAGACATGGCTTCGATCAATGAGCGGAGGACCACCGGCCGGATGATGATGGTGAGCCCGCTGGAGCTGTGCCCCCCAACACCAAAATGGCAGCAATGAACCTCTCCGGGATTGACGATTACGACCTCACCTTGTTGGACTAGCTCCTCCCGGCTTTCGCATCGAATTGCAATTTGGCCGGAGAGGCAGGCAACGATACAGTACTCACCGTGGCTATGAGCCAAGCCATCGTACTGGTTCGTCCTGTACCGAAAACAATGGAAGCCAAGCCCCAGGTCGGGAGTTAACCAGACTCTGCTGGCCAATGGGTCTAACGGTGTATTCAACATAAAGACCGCGCAGCGTTTTGTTGAAAATATCATAGTGCCTTGGTCCCGGCAAGCGGTTGCCACGGGGTGCGCAGTATCCCATGCGCCCCAGCGAACAGACTCGGGACTATCAAGCATATTTCGACATTGGGACACGCCAAATGCACGTTTACTGCTATTTGCTGATCCCACTCCTCGGAAGTGTTAGCGCAACCCTGAACAGCCCATTTTTATTTCGGCCTGCGGGTGATCCGTACAAGAGAGCAGTCCGGGGAGAACGTAATATCGTTCAGGCGTATTCTTGGGCTGAAGACTCAACTGGTTCCCGGTCGTAGCTTAGGACTTTGCTTCGCGTTCAGACAGGAATTTCCCACCGAAGCCATCGAACGGCAATTTGGAAACATCCTTTGATCTTGAATGCCGCTTTCGTCTGTGACAGAGTAGCTTATCCAGAATTGTATCCGTAGTAGGCGGGAGGGCCGTTGTGGACCGGAATCGTTCTTCGCTATACGTAACTCTGGCGGTACTGAGCATGTTCGTGGCACAGGCGCACGCACAGACGAATGTGGGGTCGATATTCGGGCACGTGGCTGATACTACGGGTGGTTCTGTCGCCAGAGTTTCGCTTACACTAGTCGATCCCACGACAAATGAGACGACGCGTACCCTGACGGACTCTCTGGGAGATTATGTCTTTAACTCGGTGAAGCCGGCGACCTATCAAATTTCGGCAGAGTACCCGGGATTTTCAAAAATCGTACAAGAAAATGTCGTTCTTGAAGTAGCCGCCAAGATTCGGGTCGACTTTACTTTGACGCCGGGAAAACTCACCCAACAAGTCGAAGTAACATCGGCGTCCCCGTTGCTCCAGCCAGGCAGCTCTGATCTTGGCACCGTGATCAACTCAGGCACCATGGAGGGCCTTCCACTCGAGGGCCGTAATGTGTATGAATTGGTCACGCTGGTGCCGGGTACAACCCCTCAGCCAAACTACGGATATCTCTCGAACGGGAATAGCAATTTAAGCGGAGGGCCGGGCATCGGATTGAACCAGATCTCAATTAGCGGCGGGCGAAACCTGACAAATGAATTTCTCCTGGACGACGTGCCGGACACCACCATGGGCTACAACGGAGTTGCCATCGTTCCGCCGCTGGATGCGGTCCAAGAGTTCAACGTTATTACAAACGCCCCCTCGGCGAAATTCGGCCGGACGGGAGGAGGGCTGACCACAGCTGTGACCAAGTCGGGCACAAACGATTTTCACGGCGATCTCTGGGAATTTCTCAGGAACGACAAGTTAGACGCTAATAATTTCTTCGCCAATGCCAGCGGCGCAAAACTCCCCCCGTTTCGCCAAAATCAGTTTGGCGGTACAGCAGGCGGCCCTGTGATCCGCAATCACACCTTCTTCTTCGGCGGTTATGAAGGGTTGCGGCAAGCCGCGGGCGGGCAAGTCCTCCTGACAGTGCCAACGGATTTGCAGAGGCGCGGAGACTTCTCGCAAACGTTCAACCAAAACGGATCTTTAGCTCAAATCTTCAATCCGTTTACAACCGTTCAGGACTCCGCAACCGGAGCCTTCTCAAGAACACAATTTCCAGGCAACATCATTCCGGCAAATATGTTCGATCCGGTCGCACGGAATCTATTGCAGTATTTCCCCGCCCCGAACTTGCCCGGTGACCCAATCACTCACGCTAATAATTTCCTTAGCCAAGCCGGATTTCACAATAAGACGAACTTCTACCTGGGCCGAGTTGACCATGACATAACAGACAAACAGCGAATTTTTGCACGGCTCACCTATGACGACCAGAATTACGCGGGCGCTAATGTCCTCGGGAACGTTGCGGATTTCAATTTCATCCCGTTCACTAATGTTCACAAGGGGATCAGTTTAGCCTACACCAATGTGTTGAATCCAACGACAGTATTGGATGTCCGATACGGACTCCTTCGGGAAGAACAGAATAACAAGTCTCCTGCCCAAGGTTTTGATATCACTACGCTCGGCTTCCCGGCGACTTTGAAGAACGAGTTCGAAATACCAGTATTCCCGCGCTTCGATATCGCGGGATATACGTCACTGGGAACACAGTTTTTCACCATCACCGACCGCGAGAATACAACTAACAGTCTGGCGGCCAGTCTGTCGAAGGTGATCGGCCGTCATTCTATTGAGGCAGGTGTCGATCTACGAGTTATACAAGGTGCGCTATTCCAAGCAAGCTGGCCTGACGGACAGTTCGTGTTCTCACAAGGGTTTACAAACGGTCCCGACCCCAACGGTGGCTTCTCGAACGGGAACGGATTCGCGTCCTTTTTGCTCGGTACGTATGCAAGTGGGTTTGCAGCTTATGATCCACACTGGTTTTTTTCTCAGCATTATTATGCCTTCTATGTTCAAGACGACATTAAAGTCAATCAGAAACTGACAGTAAATGCAGGTCTACGGTGGGACTATGAAAGTCCGCTGGCCGACAGATATAGCCAACTTAGCTTTGTTGATCCGAACGCGACAGTTCCACTGAAAGGTGTTAATCCCGTAGGCGTCGGCTTCGGACTTGGATTACGGCCCCAACCGCCATTCACGGGAGCAGTCGGATTCCCTGGACAAAATGGTCTCGGCAAAGGAGTGACGGTTCCACGCTATGGTGGTTGGGGACCCCGTCTGGGCTTCGCATATTCGATTGATAAACACACCGTGATCCGAAGCGGTGCGGCCATATTGTATCCGGGGACAACGGCCGATAATAGCGGCAACTATCCCACCGTTCAAGGATTTAATCCGATTACTAATCCCGTGGATACGGCCAACGGATTCACGCCGTTTAACAACCCCAACCGGGCAGGTCTGCTGAGCAATCCGTTCCCGAACGGGCTAAATCCTGTGCAAGGTTCTTCTCTAGGCCCCTTAACGTCCCTTGGAAACAGCAATACAGGCTTCCTTCGAAATGATAAGCAGCCAGTTGTGCAGCAATGGAATTTTGGCGTACAACGGGAGTTGCCCGGAAATTTGCTCATCGAGGCAGCGTATGTCGGGTCACACGGTGTTCACCTCGAGGATTTCTCTGGAGCACAATTCAGCGTATTGCCTGATCAGTATCTGAGCTTAGGGAATGCTCTCTTCGATTCATTGCCGAACCCCTTTTACGGCGTAGTTCCTGTGACGTCCACGGTTGGCGCGTCGAATACGATCACCCGGGAACAGTTGCTGCTCCCTCATCCTTACTTCACGACAGTCGTGGGGCAGGCCGGGCATATTGCGACCTCGTATTACAATGCCTTGCAGACGAAGGTACAAAAACGCCTTTCAAGGGGCCTTAGTTTACTGTTCTCCTACACGTTTGCTAAGAGCATGGACAACGCTTCGACGACGGACGGCACTTCCGGTTTGGGCCACCAGGATTTCAATAATCGCCGCCTGGACGACTCGGTTTCAGCCTTTGATCGCACGCACGTATTGAATCTGAGCTATCTCTATGAGTTGCCGTTCGGGCGTGGACAGCCTTTTGCGGGACACCTCGACATACCAGTGCTCACAAAGCTTATTAGTGGCTGGGAAATAAGTGGCATCACTACATGGGCAAGCGGACTTCCTTTACCTATGACGTGCGGCATTTGCACATTTCCAGCTAATCGGCCGGATCTAATTGGAAATCCCGCAAGCGGAGTCACGGGTAGTACAGTCGCCCGGCTCAATGGTTACTTCAATACGAGTGCTTTCGGTGTGAATCAATCCTTCGCGTATGGGACGGCACCGCGTTACCTCAGTTCAATCCGCGGGCCCGGACAGGCGAATACTAACTTCTCTGCGATTAAGGACACCATATTTCGGGAGCGCTATCGGCTTGAGTTCCGAGCGGAGTTTTTCAACTTGTTTAATCGTGTAGAATTCGGGTTACCCGATAGTAACTTTGGCGACAACACGTTCGGGCAGATTAGCACGCAAGTCAACATACCTCGTCAAATTCAATTCGCGTTGAAGCTATACTTCTAGTGCTTTAGCCCAGTGAGATGATGTAGACCGCATGCGGCTAGCGCTCAGTTCCATAATTCTTATACTCGCCGCAGTGACCGGCCGAGGTGAAGATGCGAAGGCGCTTCTTGGAGACGGTCTCGAGCAGCTTCGGCAAGCACGTTTCGAACTCGCAGCGGATGCATTCCGGCGGGCCCTTAAACTCGACCCCGCTTTGATGATCGCCCAGTATGATCTCGGCATCTGCTATTTCGCAGAGGGCCAGTTAGGCGACGCGCGGAAAGCTTTGAGCAAACGCTGGCATTGTCCCCGGAAAATCGTTTCGCCGCATACTATCTGGCCCGAATCGATCTCATTCAGGAACGGCTGGCTGACGCAATCGGGCGATTTGAAATGCTCACACATGGCCTGCCTCTCGCCGACGATTCTTACTATCTCGGCTCTGCTTACTTCCGGGAAGGCAATCTCGCCGGGCGCGATTCAAACCCTGAAGCGAGCTGCCGAATCGAATCCCGATGACTCCCGCATACATTATCTTCTTGCGCGCGTTTACAGGAGAGCCGGCAAGATCACCGAGGCCGAACGTGAATTTCGTAGGCTTCCAGTCGACATCGAGATCGATTCCCAGAAAGGACGCTCAGCAGATCAATGCGTGTGATATCTGCCCTTCGGTCGCTTTCCGGAGGCGCAGCGGTGGAGGAATGCCGGCGAGCTGCTGGATGGGAGTGATCCCGTGAAGCTGGTCTCCCTAGGCACGCTCTTGCGCAGAAAGGCGCGCTGAAAGCTGCAGTGCTACCGCTTATCCGTGCCACGCATTTAGATCCTGACGACTACAAGACTCACTTCAATCTGGGGCTGGTCTACATGCATCTGAAACGTTATCGGGGAAGCTAAGCAATCACTAAGCGTTGCCGTTTCCTTACAACCTGAGTCATTCGAGGCGGTCGCTCTCCTAGGATCAGCTTTATTCGCCTTGGGTGAGGATTTGGCTGCTCTCGAACGACTTCGTCATGCGCACGAGCTTCAACCGGGCAATGATAAAGTGAGTCAGCTCTTACTAAGCGAACTACGAATCGTAAGCCAGCACGCACTGGATCAAGGCGATTTCGAGAAGCCATCGTTTATCTTGAGACTGCCTTTGAACTGGCGCCCGATTCTGCCTTAAACTGAAGCGATCGCTTCTCAGCTTGCAATGGAATCGTTTTGCGCGTGCTAATTACGCCGACAATCCGCTGCGCTTAAGTTTACGAGACACTCGATGCAGAACAACGCGGATTATCACGCTATGCTGGGCTATTCGATTTACAAAACCGGGCTATGCCGCTTAGCTGTGACGGAGTTGCAGCGAGCGATGGATCTGATCCCGCGAATCAGAATTATGTGCTCCAACTCAGTGAAGTGCTTGTCGCGAACAACAATCCCGAAGCATCGAGAACGCTGCTCGAGGCTGCCACTCACGTATTTCCGCCGATTCGGCGAAGATTTGGTTCGCCATGGGGTGTCTGAACATTGCGGCGGAGAATATTCAGGATGGTGAAGCCGCATTGAATCGCTCTCTCGCGAATTGAGATCCGCATCTGGATCGCGTCTATGTTGTGCTAGGCCAAGCCTATCGAGACACGGGCCGCTGGAATGATCTTTCAGCAATTTCAGACAAACTTATGCAAGCCGATCCCGCAAATCATCTTGGGCTACTTCTATAAGGCCTTTGCATTCTTGCGGCAGCCAGATAGCGATCGCGTTCCAGATTCAGGAGCCTGCTGGAACATGCGTCCTCCCTGGACACGGATGACCCCGAAGCGCACTACGAGCTTGCGAAACTATATGCGCATAAGGGTGAGAAAGAAGCTGCGGTTCAGGAGCTCGAGAAAATTACCGCCAGCAAGACGAGTTCGCGCAAGCGTATTACCAGCTGTACCGGCTTATCTCGAGCAAGGCGATAGCTGGAAAGAGTGCCGAAGCGGAGCGAGATCTATGAGCAGCTACGCCAGGAACGTGGCCGGCCGGTACGGAAGCTGTTAGTTCAGATCCGGACGCCTTGATCCGCAAACGATGTTGCGGTTCATATTCGTTCTCTGTCTTAAACTTGGCTCTGCTTGCTAGCGAATCCGACCTACAGTTTTTTCGTAACGCGCTTGAACAGATTAAGCGCGGCGACTTTGCGGCCGCCGAACCGGACGTAAAAGAGGGACTCAAGCAGCAATCCGGCTTCGCCCGCAGCTTCGATCTACTCGGAATAGCATATGACGGAGAAGGCCGGGAGAATGAGGCCGAAAGTGCATTCAGGCAAGCCATCGCACTTGAGTCCCCGCTTTATCCCTGCGCAGAATGATTTGGGGCATCCTCTTGTATCGCCGCGGACCGCGCAACGGAGGCAATACACGATTTTTCAACCGTCCTTGAACTCGATGCCGCAATTTCACTGCCAATTACAATCTAGGGATCGTTGCCCGGGATTCCAGGCACTACGAGGACGCGATCAAATACCTTGAAGTAGCCCACTCTTTGCTCCCCTCGGATTCCGGCCACCCTTCTTGCTCTGATTGCCGCCTATTTAGGCATCTGCAAGAAACTCAGGCCAATATCGCTTCCGCTCAACTACTCGCATTACGACCCTCCGATACAAGCGTCCAGTTCTCTCTAGGCGCGCTGTTCCTCGAACGGAAGAAATATGAGCGAGCAGCCAAGTATCTGGACTCAGGCCCGTTGGTCGCGAGCCAAATAACTATGAAGTGCTGTACGATCTGGGCCAAGCCTATGTACATCTAAATAGATATTGCGAAGCAGAAAATGTCCTGTTGAAGGCTCTCAGCATTCGCCCCGACGCTGTCGACACTCTATATCAACTCGCAATCGCGTATCGGAAGATCATCAAGAGCGACCAAGCGATTCAAATACTAGCGCGAGCACGGCAGATTTGCCCCCCGCCGCCCCGATATTCTCCTTTTGCTTGGGCGGGAGTGCATCGAGGAAGGATTGTGGGATGACGCAGATGGTTGCTTACGGATTGCATTTCGCTAGACAGTGAGAAGATAGAGCCGCATTTGCTCCTTGGCGAGGCATACACGCGAGCACATGTGTATGACAAAGCCCTCACCGAATATAGGGAGGTCGAGAAGCTCGACCGTAACAACCCTCAGGGTTTCGTCGCTTTAGGGAAGAACTTACGAATACTTGACTCGTTATGCTGAAGCCAAAACTGTTTTGGAAAAAGCTCTCAAGATGGATCCGAGAAATATAGAAGCAATGTATTATCTGGGGCATATCGCAGAAGACCAGGGCGACTACAAGGCGGCCGAAGGACGATTCGAGCAGGTGCTGAGATCAGCTCCAGATAACCTCGGGTCTCTATTTGAGCTAGGAAACATCTACACACACGAGGAAAATTATGAGCGCGCCCGTGACTATTACGAACGTGCTGTAAAGGCGTCACCTAGCTTTCCGCCAACGTATTATCGGTTGAGCGTGCTTTATAGAAGGTTAAAAAATTTCGACCGCGCCAACGCTATGTTCGCTCTCTTTCAGAAGTATCAACAGAGCGATCGAGACAAGCAGAGCTATCATCCTCATGGCGTACTGACGTTTTTGGCCCAGACACAGGATTTGTCCGAATCCGAGCGCATGCAGCGATATAAGCAGGAACTGCTGCATGTCGCTGATACCAAACCTGACGACTTGAATGTTCTATTAATGTTTGCTCAAATCGAATTTCGTCTTGGAAACCGAGACGCGGCTATAGCACGAATCGATCAAATTACAAGAATTGCGCCGGATGACAGTAAAGTACAAATTCGGGCTGCTTCGCTCCTGAAAACGTTTCGGCTTCACGCTCGAGCCGCTGATCAATTGTCTGACTTTTTGCGAAAACACGATACGGCCGAGGATGTTCGATGCGCGCTTGCAGCTCTTTACGAGAACATGGGACGAACGGCCGATGCAATTCAGGTGCTGACCCAAAGCACCGGACAGCGAAGCACGCCGGCAACCTATCATTACCTGCTCGGCCGGTTGCTCATTCAGCAAGGAAAATTATCGGATGCATTACGAGAGTTACAAGCGGCATCTACTCTGGAGCCAGATAGGTTAGGTTACGCTGCCTATGTAGCCGTGTGCACGGCTAAAGTTGGAAAATCTGCGGAAGCGGCACGGTTGATCGCCGCCATGAAAAGTAAGTGGCCAAATAACGTGAACGTCGTATATGCGGAGGGAATCTGGCTCTTATTTTGTGGAAATCGGAAGCAGGCGCAATTCAATTTTCAACACGCCGTCGATCTCTCCTATAACTGGGAAGCGCCTTGGCTTGCATTGGCCTATGCTTTGTGCGATTCGCCCGTTCAGGCGGAAACGATCCTGAACCAGACCGAATCAATGTTTCCGTACAGCCCTTGGCCATGCTTGTTGAAAGCTAAGCTGCTCAATTCGGACCAGGAACTCGAGAGAGCCCTAAAGTTGGCACCGGCAGACCCGAGAATATACCTGCAGGTATTGCCTTTCTGTTTGCAGCGGGGTGATTGTGACCGGGCTCGACAAGTTTCGCAGCACATGTCGGAGTTAGGCATTCCTGAGAACTCCGTTGAGCTGCCGACCTGCGCGCAAGGAGCAAATAGGCCCGGCAGTCTGCTCGAACGTGGCAGTGATATCTCCTTTCTGATTGAGATGCTCAGCGATTCTGAGCAGGAACTGTAGCGCAGTTAGCAGGTGACCCTAGATAGTGGCGGCATGACACGGCGCTTTTTCGGACGTGTGGCTCTTGGCGGACTGGCATCGTGGGGCCGTTCTTACGCGAATTCATCGCCGCCGGGCCGGAAAAAGCAGCGGATTGTCAGCGCAACTCTTGGGGAAGCTACTCGCTACCCAGCCAGCCATGGCGATTTGTGGACTGCCACGTGGGCGGACGATGACATGGTTTACGCCGCGTCCGATGATACGACGGGAATCGACAAAGCGTGCGAACAGCAATTTGGCGCTCAATCGATTCAGCGGGCGGACGCCGCCCAATATACGGGGTGTTACCGTTAACCCGATGACGCAGTTTGGCCATTGGGGAGAGATTCGCAAGGAAGACGGAGCCATGTGGAAGGCTTGTGGCTTAGCCTGTATTGATGGTGTTCTATACATGACGGTCAGCCGTCATCTTAATCCTGACTATTCGCCCTGGATTCAACAGACATGGGATGCTACGATCATCAAATCCAACGATCACGGAGCCAGCTGGATTCCCTCTGCTGCGCCTCGCCTGAATGGATCGATGTTTCCTGGGCGACCCTTCAGCACCCCCTTTTTTGTCTCATACGGCAGGAACGGCCACGGGGCCCCGGACGAGTATGTCTACGCCATATCGAATGACGGGTCATGGAACAACGGCAACTACATGGTGCTCGGCCGCGTGCGCGGCGATCGTATTGCGCGACTTTCTTCCGACGATTGGGAATTTGTCCATGGCTACGACGGCGAGGGCGGCGTGACCTGGCAGCCCCGGCACGACAGCGCCGTAGAAATCTTCTATAATCCCGGACGAACGAGCATGACAGGCATGCACTACATCGAGCCGCTGGATCTATATATTTTGCCCCAGTGGTACTACACGGATCTTTTGGATGACACGCAACGCTGGAAGACGACGCGATTTGAATTCTATCAGGCACCTGCTCCTTGGGGGCCCTGGGAGTTATTTCACTCGCAAGAATTCGCGCCACAAGGTTGGTACAACCCGTCTATACCAGCAAAATACATCAGCGGAGATGGCACGGCGATGTGGCTGTTTGTGGCCGGGGACTGGACGACGGCTGCTGATCCAGCCGGATTGTATGGCCTTTGGATGATGCAAATGAATGTGAGACTGCCATGACCACGACATGGTCCGGAAATGCCGGCATCAAGAAGCTCGAGAAGCTCACGTCGCTCACGATTGTTCTGCGCCGCATCCCGCTCTTGCTTAATTCCGAGCTTGGAAAGGTTCGCGTCCGAGCGAAATTGTGTTCGAAAAGCATGTCATTGACCTTGGCGCTGCAGAAGCTGCGGTCATTACGGACATCAACGGCGACGGCAAACTGGATATCGTTGCTGGCGAGTACTGGTATGAGGCTCCACGATGGCGTAAGCACCATTTCCGGAACATTCTCTTCACCGACAATTATGTGGATGATCTTTCCACCGTTGCCGCTCGATGTGAATGGAGATGGTCGAGTAGATCTCATTACGTCTGGATGGTTTAGTGATAAGTTATCTTGGTGGGAGAACCCTGGCAATACCGACAAGACATGGGAAGAGCATCCCATCGAAACTGGCTCTCCCATTGAGTTCACTTTCCTGGTTGATCTCGATAACGATGGTAAAGCTAACGAGATTTTGCCACAATTTGGCGACGACAATAGACCGCTCGCTTGGTACGAGCGCGATGGAAAAGGCGCATTTATGAAGCATGTTGTTAGCGACCGAAGCTATGGCCATGGCATCGGCGTTGGTGACGTGAACGGTGATGGGCGGAACGATATCCTTACTCCAGTTGGCTGGTTAGAAGCGCCACCAGATCCGCGGCAAGGGGATTGGAAGTTTCATCCCGACTGGAATATTCACGGACAACTCGGATTCATGTATGTACGCGATGTAAACGGTGACGGACGGCCAGACATAGTAACGTCCATGGGTCACGACTACGGTATCTTTTGGCTGGAGCGTCGTCCCGATAATACATGGGTCAAACACGACATCGACCATAGCTGGTCGCAAGCCCATGCCATGGTGCCAATCGATTTGCGGAACTCAGGGAATCTCGGCCTACTAACAGGTAAGCGATACATGGCAGAAAACGGCGATGATCCTGGGGAACGCGAGCCGCTGGGTGTCTATTGGTATGAGCGGCTGCTCGATCCGGCAACGCACGAAGTTGAATGGGCCAGACATGTCATTGATTATGGCGGTAGGACCGGAGGTGGAATCGAGATCGCTACTGCCGATATCGATGGTGACGGAGATACGGATTTTGTTGTTGCCGGAAAAAGCGGCCTCTTCCTCTTTGAGAACAAAACTGCTGATCACATCCTTAATTGTTTGCCTTATGCCAGTACCCGTCTATGACGTTTGTGTGATTGGCTCCGGAGCTGCCGGTGGCGTTGTTATGAAGGAGCTATGCCAGGCTGGCGCGAAGGTCATTCTGCTCGAGGCGGGTTCAGAAGTACCACCACACAGATTTCGCTCGCACTGCTGGCCATACGAGTTGCAGTTTCGCGGCCTGCGCGACGAGAAGCAAGAACTCTTCTATCCTCCGGACCTGAAGGGCTCGATACAGCTCGATGCACCTGATCATGTCTTTGTCGACCGCATACGCGTGCTAGGTGGACGTACATTGCACTGGAATGCTGTCGTACTCCGTTATGCTCCTCCCGATTTCAGAGAGCGCAGCTTGAATGGAATTGAAGACGATTGGCCGCTCAGTTATGAAGAGCTTGAACCCTACTATGAGCGAATCGAAACTGAGATTGGCGTGTGTGGCAACGATGATGGAATCCCCATTCTGCCCGCCGGCAAACACTATCTCCCGCCACTCCCTTTACGTTGCAGTGAGCAATTGCTAAAGAGGGTCTGTGAGCCTATGGGCATTCGCGTGATTTCCGTTCGCAAAGCTCTCTTAACCCGAGCTTACGACAATAGACCGCCTTGCCACTACTGCGGGCACTGCATGGATGGCTGTGATGTATCCGCAATTTTTTCAACGCCGGCGAGTATGCTTCCTAAAGCTCGGCGAACCGGGAACTTGACCCTCCGACAGAACTCTATCGCACGCGAAATCCTGGTCAACGACGAAGGACTGGCGCGTAGCGTATCCATCATCGATCGAAATACCAGGAAAGAGGAAGAGATCCGTGCGCGCATTTTTGTCGTCTGCTGCGCGACCATCGAAACAGCACGGCTTCTCCTCAATTCACGATCGTCACGATACCCGGCGGGCATTGCGAATTCGGGCGGAGTTATCGGCCGTTACTTAAACGGCCACATGGAAGACGATACCTACTTATATTTGAAGGAGCTTGAAGGCCAAAAGCCAGGCAATCAGGATGGCGCGCTGGATCAGGCCTTTGTGCCCAGATATCGGACGAAGACGATCGAAGGAACTTTTGATTTTCAAGTGAATTTTGGCGGATACATGTATCCGTACCAGGCGGAATATCTTCCTGGGTACGGCCCGGATTTCAAAGCCGAGGTCCGCCGGATGCAGTCAGGCTTCCTTCTGATGGCGGGGTATGGCAAGGTGCTGGCGCGACCTGAAAATCGGGTCATGCTTCATCCTAACCAGACGGATGTGTACGGAATTCCCATTCCGGTGGTACGTTTCCGGTTTGGTGATGAAGATCTTGCGATCCATAGCGAGATGCAGAAGGCGGTTGGTGAAATCGCCGATCGCTTCAAAGGAGTGGTCAGCTACAAGGCCTGCGCCCCTCCTGCTGGATTCTCCAGCCACGAAGTGGGTACAGTTCGCATGGGAAAAGATCGGAGAACATCTGCATTAAACAGCTTCTGCCAATCTCACGATGTGAAAAACCTCTTCGTCACCGATGGAAGTTGCTTTACAACATCAAGTGAAAAAAACCCAACGCTTACAATTATGGCGCTTTCACTGCGTGCATCCGAGTACATCATCGAACAGCGTCGGGGGGGCGATTTGTGAAGGGGATTGACGAAGCCCCAAGTAAGAATTCATCTTTTCTGATGAATGAATTGGATCGACGATCTGCAGTGGAGCTTCTCCTCGTTGGGGCATTATTTCCGGTTCTTGCTCCCGGACTTGAATTTCACTGCAGTTCCAATGGCCAGGACAGCACGTTGAAGAACTACACTTTCGTGTTTTTCTCGCCCACTGAACAAGAGTTGTTGAATAGCATCATGGAGATAATAATCCCCGCCGACGCGCATTCGGATGGCGCACGAGAAGCCAAGGTGCCAGCGTTTGCTGATTTGATGGTGTCTACTAGCGATGCCCTTACGAAAAATGCATGGCGCGACGGTTTGCAGCTTTTGGCAGAGGCCGCGAGCAAATCTTCACTTGAATTGGCAATGGCCTCGGCAGCTGCCGAGGAACAGAATCCCCAGACACCACTCGAAAGATTTTTTGTGCTCTTGAAAACCATGACGGTCAGGGGATACTACACGTCATGGATTGGGATTCATCAGGATATGGAATATGAGGGAAACGAATATAGAACTTCGGCTCCCTCATGCAACCACCCCGAGCACCATTGAGACCCGCCAGTCAACGTTCAAAGGCTCCCGCGCATCAACGATACTCAGCGCGGATGTGCCGGGTTCCAGTGCTTACGGGGAACACAATGCTGGCATCCGCAGCGTCCAAATGACTCCAGTTTTGGCCATCTACCTGAACCGTCGAGATCTTCTTCCCGCTCGGATGGCGCAGGCGCAACTCGATTTCTTGCGCCCGGAGATCGGGTGGGCAGATTGACATCAACGAATCCGTCCTGCACATGCGAGTCGACGCGGAAGCCAACGTGCCCAGGTAAGTACGCGCTTGTTCAATTTGCGTTATGGCTCCTGCTCGCAGCCACTGTCGAGGCGCTCCGCAGTTCAGACACAAACGATTCCCCTCCTCCCTGTGGTCCGCAAATATTCAACGCGCAACAAAGTCAAAGAGTTAGCCAAACGCGGTTTACCGTTAAGAGCCGCTAAAAAGGGTAACAACTTACTTGACGGGTTGTGTTGCAAATGGGCGAGGATGATCTGCTAGGGTGAAGCTCGATGGTTTGCAAGCGAGCAGCACTGTTCCGAGGGCGACATTTTACAGATGAGATTATCGTGCTCTGTGTTCGCTGGTACTTGCGCTATTCACTTAGTTATCGCGATTTGACGGAGATAATGTGCGAGCGGAACCTCTCGATAGATCCTTCTACGATCTGGAGATGGGTGCAGTGTTACGCGCCGGAATTGAATGAGCGAATTCGCCGAGAGCTGAAGCCGACCAACGGTTCTTGGCGAACGGACGAGACCTATGTACGCGTCGCTGGGCGCTGGACCTATTTATATAGAGCTGTTGATTCAACAGGCGCAACGATTGACTTCTTGGTTTCAGAGACTCGCGATCTGACTAGTGCTCGGCGCTTCTTCCAGAAGGCACTTGCCGCTCCCGGGCATCCTCGCCCGCGCGTCATTAATGTGGATGGAAATCCTTCTTACCCGACTGTTATCGAGGAGCTTAAACAGGAGCGCGTGCTTGGTAGAAGATGCCGCTGTCGTATTGTTCCTTATCTCAATAACGTCGTCGAGCAGGATCACCGCTCAATTAAGCGACGAGTCAACGCAAGTCTGGGATTCCCTTCCTTTGCTGGCGCCCAACGCACGATTCAAGGCTACGAAGCAATGCACATGATTCGCAAAGGCCAGGTCCGGTGGTTATCAAAGGGCGATATTGCCGCACAAGTCCGGGTCATCAAAGTCATCTTTGGTCTCGCCGCTGCTTAGCTACACGCAAAATTCGCAAGCGCTTCGCTGTCCCGTCGCTATTTGCAACACATCCGTCCAACCTGGGTCAAGCTCTGGTAGTATTTCGGGGAAGCCCACGCGTTTCAGTTGCGGGTTCACGGAAGGGAGGTAACCGGACGCTATGGCTACTCAGCAGATGTCTACCCAGCAGAATCGGTTCCTCAAATACGACGCCTCGGTGGAGACGATACGGCCGAATGAACAGCAGATTTTCGATGAGCTTGCCGTCAACTGTACGAAGTATTTCGGAAAAAATTGGAGATCAATTCCGGCACACGATGCGGCCATTGCATGCCAAAAGTCATGGATTGCTGAAAGCCGAGCTGACTCTGCACGCACTAGCTGAACCGTATCAGCAAGGTTTATTTGCAAAGCTGGCGACCTTTCCGGCAATCATCCGGCTTTCAACTACTCCGGGCGACATCCTGCCCGATAGCATTTCTGCGCCGCGGGGTTTCGCGATGAAGGTGATTGGCGTTGAAGGATCCGCCATGCTATCCGGGCACGAGGGCCAGGTTACGCAGGATTTCGTCTGCGTAAATGGACCTGTTTTCGGCGCGCCAAACGTTGAGGAATTTTTGAAGGTACTCAAACTCCTCGAGAAGCACGCGACGGACTCAGCGGGGCTGAAGCAGGTAGTTTCGACGACGGCACGCACGTTCGAAAACGCGCTGGAGCTGGTTGGCAAAGAGAGCACAACCCTGCTGAGCCTCGGACACCCGGAAACTCATATCTTAGGCGAAACGTTTTACAGCCAAGGGGCCATGCGGTACGGCGACTATGTCGCAAAGATTTGCTTTGCCCCGGCATCGGATAATTTGAAGGCGCTTACGGGCAAGCACCTGGACCACAGCAAGTATTCAGCTCTAAGGGACGCGGTCGTCGAATTCTTCAAGACCGAAACGGCGGAGTGGGAAGTCAAGGTCCAGCTTGCGACGGATCTGGAAAAGATGCCTATAGAGGACGCGTCGGCTAGGTGGCCGGAAGATGAAAGTCCATACGTGCCAGTCGGGCGACTGGTAGCGAAGCCGCAGAATGCTTACAGTGCGGAGCGCCGGGTCTTTGTGGATGAGCTACTCAGTTTCAACCCTTGGCACGGATTGCTTGCGCATCAGCCGCTCGGGAACGTGATGCGCGCGCGGAAGGTTGTTTATCCAGTAGCCGCTACTTATCGCCACACCCAAGAGCAGCGGTCCATAGTAGAACCCAAGAAGTATTGACGAGTTGCCGGATTAGAAAAATGTCGAGCAAACCTCAACCCGCTAGCAGTCGGGCCATCGGTGCCACGCACGTCTTTCCATACCATTGAAGCCGACGGAGTCAACATCTTTTATCGCGAAGCTGGTGAGCCGGAAGCCCCAGCGCTGCTGCTACTGCATGGCTTTCCAACCTCATCCCACATGTTTCGCGAACTGATTCCGAGGCTCGCAGGCCGGTATCGTGTCATCGCTCCCGATCTGCCCAGTTTCGGCTTTACATCAGTGCCCGCCGAACGCGAGTATCGCTATTCGTTCGATAGCTTGGCACATACCACGTCGGCTTTTGTTGAGGCGCTGGGCTTAACGCGTTACGCGCTGTATGTTTTCGACTACGGCGCACCGGTAGGCTTCCGGCTCGCTGTTGCTCACCCGGAACGCGTCAGCGCAATCGTTTCGCAGAACGGCAACGCGTATCAGGAAGGTTTGGGAGACGCGTGGGACCCGATTCGGCTCTACTGGCAGGAGCCCACCCGAGAGCACCGCGACGCCCTACGCGAAGTTTCTCACGCTTGATGCGACTCGCTGGCAATACACGCACGGCGTGTCTAATCCGGCAGCGGTGGCGCCTGAATCCTATACCCTGGATGCTGCGTTGTTAGCGCGGCCGGGAAATGCAGATATCCAGCTCGACCTGTTTCTCGACTACGCCTCGAACATTGCCCTGTATCCAAAATTCCAGTCGTACTTCCGTGACGCGAAACCGCCCATGCTTGTGATCTGGGGAAAACATGATCCGTTTTTCATTCCGCCGGGTGCAGAAGCATTTCGACGTGACAATCCCAATGCCATTGTTCAATTGCTCGATACGGGACATTTCGCGCTCGAGACGCACGTTGAAGAGATCGCCCTTGCGATCGACCGCCTGCTGGGTCAGGTGGCAAGCTAACACTGCGGCGGCGACGCCAACACCAGCAGAATTACGCGGCACGCTATTCTTGCCGTAGCGCGCTGATTGGGTCTACACGGCTCGCGCGACGGGCAGGTAGAAAACTCGCGAACAGGGCAGCAACGACCAGGACGGGAATCATGATAGCGAAAGTCGATGGCTCGGTGGGCCGCATCCCGTCTACCAGGTGCTCCATCAAATGCCCCGCTGCGAAGGCGGCAGTCATGCCCACGCCAACGCCGGCGAAAATCATTCCAAGGCTGTGCTGAAGGACACGCCGGATGACATCGCCAGCCGTAGCCCCGAGCGCCATCCGTACACCGATTTCCGGGACGCGCTGGTTGGTCAAGTATGCCAATACACCATAAATACCAACGCACGCGAGCAGCAAGGCGAGGCCCGCAAATATTCCGAACAACAACAAAAGGAAGCGATGCCGGGCAAGCGTGGTGCTCGCGAGCTGCTCCATGGTATGGACCTCATAGAGAACCTGATCGCCAGTAGCTCCGCGTAGTTCCCGCCGCAGCGGTTCGACCACACTCAACGGCTCGATGCTGGTTCGCACTGCAATTGACATGAGTTCGGACCAACGCCGCAATAGGCGATCCGGGACCTGATCAAAAGGATAATAAAGCTGCGCGCGGATGTGGGCTTGATCATCGCTGGCTGGACCCCAGTACCGGACATGGCCTACTACGCCGATGACCCGCGCGGGGTCGGGGCCGATCCCGATCCAGAGGCGCTTTCCGATCGGCTCCTGGCCACCGAAAGCCTGTTGCGCCATTAACTCATCAATCACTACTACGGACTCATTGCCCATGCGATCGTGGTCATCGAAGAATCGGCCTTCGCGGAGCGGGATGCCCATGACGCTCAAGTAATCCGGCGTGACGCTGCTTGCCAACACGAGCGGCTGTTGGTTCTGCGGCGGCAGAGCCGGATTTGTCCAGTAGCCGATTGGGTTGTTGCCTTCGCGCATCGGGATAGTATCGACCATTGCGATCGACTGCACTCCTGGCACACGGCGCGCCCTGTCGAGAACGTCCCGCCAAGCCCGCGCGTATCCGTGCGGGGTTTTCGAGCGTGGCAGGCGAAAGCGCCATCCGTGCGGTCAGTACGTTCTGGATGTTAACGCCTGGATCAAGGGATGAGAGCCGTAAGCAGCGTGCGCCCGAGCATCCCGGCAGCGACCAACAGCACGACCGCCATGGCTATCTCGGAAATGACGAAACCGCTGTGCAGACGGCGTGAACTTCCCGTGACGGTCCGCGCTCCAGCACGGAGCGTCTGTTCCAGTTCGCGGGCTGGGGCGCGCAGGGCCGGCGCTAGTCCGAAAACAAGACCGCACACGAGCGAGGTGGCGAGTGCAAAGAGCAGCACATGCCAATCGAGCTGGACCTCCTCAACGCGCGGCAAACTGCCTGGCCAGAACTTCACAAACGGGCGAATCCCAATGGCAGCGAGCAATATCCCGAGGACTCCTCCGGAAAGCCCCAACACTGTGCTCTCGGTCAGACATTGGCGTACCAACCGGCTCCGGCCCGCCCCGAGCGCCGCGCGCATGGCAAGTTCACGCTCGCGGGAAACCGCACGCGCCAGCAGCAAGCTCGCTACATTTACGCATGCGATGAGCAGCACCAGGCTGACCGCGCCCAACAGCAACCAGAGCGTGGACCGGACATCTCCAACTTCCGGACGAAGCGGCTGCGCTACGAAGGTGCGGCCCTTATTGGATTTCGGGTATTGCTCAGCCAGATGGCGGCCAATCAGCGCGAGCTCAGCCTGCGCGTGTGGAAGCGCTATGCCGGGCCGGAGGCGCGCCACAACGTGAATGCCCGGATGCGCTTCGCGATCCTGCATTACTCGTTCCGTGTTTTGACCGAGGGGAGTAAACACATCCACCTCGTCTCCACCCAACCGGAAGCGCGTCGGCGCGATCCCGACGATCGTGTAGGGCTTTCCGTCAAAGACGAGCGGCATCCCGATCGCCGAGCGCTTTCCGCCGAAGCGGCGCTGCCATAAACCGTAGCTGATGATAATCACGGGCGCTCCGCCAGGGCGATCTTCTTCCGGTAGGAACACGCGGCCTTGTGAGAGACCGACGCCCAGGACGGAAAATAGTTCGGACGAAATTTGAAAGCCGTCAACGTACTCGGGTTCGCCGGACCCATCAACCGTACCTCCGCTGTAGCGCCATGCCGTCATATTTAGAGAGCGGCTCTCGCGCTTACAATCGAGAAAATTAGGATATGTAAAAGCCCACACATTGCCCCACTGTGTGCTCCAATCAGTCTGTTCCTGGAGAGTGACTAGCCTGCCGGGTTCGCGATAAGGCAACGGCTTTAGCAGAACACCATTAATGACGGTGAACATGACAGTCGTCGCCCCGGTGCCGAGCGCAAGTGTCAACAGGGCGACAACCGCAAATCCCGGCTTCTGCCGCAGGGTGCGAAGCGCATAACGGAAATCCTGCCAGAAGTCCTCCAACCAACGCGTGCCTCGGGCATCTCGGCACTTCTCCTTCACCTGCTCCGGACCGCCGAGAGCAACCCTGGCTTCTCGGCGCGCTTCCGCAGGATCGTGGCCATGGGCGATCAGATCGGCTCGCGTGCTGATCAATATGGAAGCGCAGTTCCTTTTCGAGTTGCTCCTCCATCTGCCTTCGCCGCCGCAGGCGATGCCACCAGATCATTGCGCACCTCCCTCAGACAGTTTGAGGATCAGGCCCACGGCCTCAGTTAATCGCTGCCAGCTCGCGGCTTCCGTTTCGAGCTGCGCCCGTCCCTTTCCGAGTCAGGCGATAAAACTTGGCGTCACGCCCGGTCTCGGTCTCCTTCCAGTCCGCAGTGAGAAGTCCGCGATTCTCGAGCCGGTGCAACGCCGGGTAGAGCGAGCCTTGCGGAACCTGGACCACGTCGCGCGAGACCTGTTGCAGCCGTTGCGCTATGGCGTACCCGTGCACCGGGCCGAGCGCGACAATTTTCAGAATCAACAAATCCAGAGTGCCTTGGGGAAGATCGGACTTCGCCGCCATCATTGATTACGCCTCGCCCTTCTACATATTAAACGGCATCAAATTAAAGATTGCGCTTTTTCTGTATCAAATCGCCTTCGATGTCGTCCAGAAACTGAAGAGTCGGAAAGACAGAAGGAGAAGCAATAATGGCAACGAGAACACAAGCGACGGTTGTCGCGGTTTTTCGCAACATCTCTGACGCCCAAGCTGCCGCCGAGGAGCTGGAGGCGAACGGGTTCAGTGAAGAAGACATTTACCTCAGCTCTGGAGATAGCGCCCAGAGCTCGGAATACCAAGGAGCGAGCCACCATGAGGGAGGAATTACCGGGTGGTTCAAGCGAATATTCGGAAGCGACGACGAAAGCGACCGGCCTTATTACGAGAACGCTGTCAATAGTGGGAATATTTTGCTCAGTGTCGACGCGAATGAGGAAAACTTGGACAGGGCAGCGGATATTCTGAACCGCTATTCACCGCTTGACGTGAATCGTGAGGGAGCCGGCAGCGAGCTCCGGGATTACAAGCGACGCCCGGACAAACGCTGCAAGCACTGAGAGGGCGAACGCTCCTGCAACCAAACAACCGAACACTATTCCCGTCATAGAAGAAGAATTGAGAGTAGGAAAGCGAGCTGTTTTACGAGGTGGGGTGAGGGTCTACTCGCGGGTAATTGAACAGCCCGTCGAACAAACCGTTAATCTTCAGGACGAACGAGTGCGCGTGGAGCGTCAGAGCGTTAACCGCCCCGCAAAGGAATCGGACTTCATCACGGGGCAGGACGAGGTGATCGAAGTCGTAGAATACGCAGAAGAGCCGTCGTTTCAAAAGAAGCTCGCGTCGTAGAAGAGGTTCGAATTAATAAAGAAGCGGGCCAAAGAACCGAAACTGTACGGGATAAAGTGCGCCGCACTGAAGTCAATGTTGAGAACGTCGGAAAAGAGAGTGTGAAGGGCGCTTCGACGCGGAGTGACGTCGATCAGGACTTCCGGACCGACTTTAAAAAGAATTACAGCAGCTCCGGCGATATATACGAGGACTATGCGCCTGCGTATTCTTACGGGTATGACATGGCGAGCGATCCGCGCTACCAAGGAAAAGACTTCAATCAAGTGGAATCGAACCTTCGATCAGAATACTCAAGCCGTTACCCGAACAGTACGTGGGAAAAGATAAAGGACGCAGTTCGGTATGGCTGGAATAAAGTAACAGGGCGGTCTACTTCGGCAGGCTCATCGCGTTGACCCATGGGTGAGCAGGATAACGACATAGTTGTTCCCGTCGTTAATGAGGAACTGCATGCGGACGCTATGCCGGTACAAACCGGCGGCGTCCGCGTCACCAAGCATCTCGAGGGCCATGACGAGATTCTAGAACAAGAACTTCGGAAGGGCCGCGTTGAAATCAAACGAGTGAAAACTGATCGTGTGGTGGACGGTCCACAGCCTGTTCAACGCCTCGGGAATACCTTGGTGATACCGGTAGTGGCAGAGGTGTTGCACGTAGAAAAACGATGGGTGGTGACCGAGGAGATCCACCTCACTCAAATCGAAGAGAGGGAAACAACGCAGGAGACCGTTAGGGTAAACCGCGAACGGGCTGAAATCGAGCGGTTCGACGAAACGGGAAATGTGGTCGCCAAGGTCGATCCTAAGTAGGGCACGAGGCGGCGCCTGCGTCCAGTCGCGCCGCTCAGGAAACTTTGGCGGGACGTCAAGGTAAGCATGACGCGAGCCCTGCTTCCACCCCTAAGCGTAAGGTCCTCTCCGAATCTCGGAGCATCTTAAGAAACAGGCCACACGATTCGGATAAAACGGGGTAATGAAGATCTGGACTTCTTTCTTTAAAACATTTTCGCGCTTCTTGTATTGGCGGCTCGGAACGGGTATACTGTTGCCAAATTACCTATTTAAAGCTGTACAACGATCTCAGCAGTAGTTCAGCTGTTGAGCTCGCGATGGCTGTCCAGGCCGTCTTTTTAGGTAAGGTTCATAGGGTGATGGCGCTCCGCTATGACTGGGCCGAAGACGGAACGGTTGTCTTGACTCTGGATTGTCACCCTCGCTGTTCGTCGGAAACGGTGATGACCTTCGCTGACTTGATGCAAGAACTGCGCGTTTTGTGCCCCTGGCAATCCGCGAAGAACGTTGTGATCGGTGTAAAAACCGCGTTTGTGGAAGTGTTGACGATGTATCACGAATTCGATCTCGCGAGTGATCTGAGCGACACTCTCATGCTGATCTGTACGCCTCCCGACGAGTATTTCGAATCAACCGCGGCGTAATGCATGTGCGTGACGTCAGCTGAACTTCCCGGCAAGTATTTGTTTGCGTTCTTTGGGCGGAAAGTGTTCGATAGCGTATCGCAATGTCGTGCGCGAAATCATTTGGTAATTCTTCTGGAGAAAGCTCAGAAGGGCGGAGCGCGATATCTTGCCAGTTTCGCGCAAAGCCCAGCCGACAGCCTTTTGAATCAGGTCGTGTTTATCGGAGAGAAGTATCTCGGCAATGCGAAACATATCCTCGGTTTCGCCGTGCCTGGTAAATGTAAGCGTGGATACGATCGCGATATGACGCTCCCACAGAAAAGGCGATCGGGTAAGCGTATACAGTACATCTCTCCCACGCGTTCTTAGATGCTCACCCACAATGTAAGGCGCTGCAGTATCGACAAGATCCCAATTATTGACCCGTGCCGAATGTCGCAGGAAAAAGCCGAAGATCTCTTCGCGCTGTGTTTCAGAACCAGCTTCATACTGCGTAACCAGAATTTCTAGTGCAGCGAAACGGTGTTCGTGAATGCGTGAAGCAAGCAGATGAGCTATGTCATTCAAAGATAGGGCGCGGTACCGAAGGGCAATTTTGCGCTGAAGCGGAACTGGAATGCCTAAAAAGCGATCACCTTCTCCATACTCACCTTATGCGAGTTTTGAAAAACCAGGCCGAACTGTTGGCGCGTTTTGGATCGGCAACAGCTTTCAGGTCGTGTTTTAGCCGGTCACGCGTCGGTTTGATAGAGGCGGAAGTGGAACTCTGGCGAGCGTTTCCGCTACGCATTCTGGATCTAGCTTCGAAGCCGCAGCAGGACGTCATCACGGCTTGTGAATTGAATGGCACGAATTCCAAGCAACTCGGCCCCCTGTACGTTCTCGATGCGATCATCCAGGAAAAGCGTCTGTTGAGGAGGCGTCCCCAACCCTTCCAGGCAGTGCTCATACGCCGCCGGATCCGGCTTCACCGTATGAATCTCATAGGAGAGCGTAACGTGATCGAACTTGCTCAATCGCTGCGTGCGCGATTTGAGAGCTTCGCCCAGGTCGCGAGGCATATTCGATAGCAGGGCAATGCGCTTGCCCGCGCCTCGCAGCTGGTCGATCCAATCCCACATCACAGAATCGAATTGCATCCAGCTACGAGTATCTAACCCGATCAATTCCTCGATGATGGGCTCGGTGATAGCGGCGCCCGCGCGCTGAGCAACAATCTGCCAATACTCGAGTCCGGAGATGACATCCTCGTCATAGGCGGGGCGTTCCGACCAATACAACTCGGTGAAGAGCTGCTCGGGAATGCCAACCGTCTCCGCCATTTTGGCTTGGTCTGCGTCCGTCTGGTGGTAAACCATGACGCCGCCATAATCGAGCATGAACCCGTCGTAGGAGCTAACGAGCGCCATCGGCAACCTGTTCGCGCCGGCAGCGGATTTCGCGAATAGCGTAGATCCGGCGTCCTTGGCTCTCGAAGTAGGTGCGCATCAATACTTCTCCGATCAGACCGGTACTAAATAGCATCAGTCCCGCAAACCAGAGCATGGCGCCGGCGACGAGCAAAGGTCCGTGCTCAAGAATAATGTCTCTCCCAGCGAGCTTGTCCACAAAGATGTAGCCGAGAACGAGCGTACCCAACACGATTCCCGTTAAACCGAATTTGCCGAAAAAGTGCATCGGCCGCGTGAGATACCGCAGCAGGAATTTAACGGTGAGAATGTCGAAAAACACGCGAAGCGTGCGGCTGAGGCCGTAATGAGAGGTGCCATTGGGGCGCTGAATACTCTTGATTGGCACCTCCGCGATTCGAGCTCCATAGAAGGTTGCCAGCGCTGGAATGAAGCGGTGAAGCTCACCATACAGGTTTATATCCTTCAAAATCTCTGAGCGATAAGCCTTGAAGGTGGTGCCGAAATCGTGGAGTTCCACCCCGGAAGCGCGCTTCATCATCCAATTTGCGATGCGGGAAGGAATTTTGCGGGTAACAGCGTTATCCACTCGATTCTTGCGCCAGCCGCTGGCTATGTCATAGCCTTCGTGTATCTTTTCAAGAAGCAGTGGGATATCTTCGGGGTCATGCTGCAGATCGCCATCCAACGAAACGATCACTTCACCCTGGGCCTCGTCGAAGCCGGCGGCCAGAGCGGCGGTTTGTCCGAAGTTGCGTCGAAGCCGGATCACCTTGAGGTGATTGTCCGTCTCGGCTAGGTTCGCAAGAAGATCGAAGCTGCGGTCGGTCGAAGCGTCGTCGATGAAGAGCATCTCGTAGCGCGTGCTGGAGCTCCTCCATGACCCTTGTGAGGCGATCATAAAGCGGCAAAATGGCCGGCTCTTCATTGTGAATCGGAATAACAACCGATAGCATCGCGACCACTCCAGTGTAGCGGACGCGAGATCAAGAAACCTCGCCCAATGCGCTGCGCCAAGAGCTCGAAACTGCTAAAATGGAGGTACAACACAGATACCGTAAGCTGTCCTGTTTCCAAGAGTTTGCGGAAAATCTAGTCCTCACTATAGGAGTTTATTTTGGCCGATCAAGACGGATCGAGCGCTGGTGGTCTGTTTCCGCCTGGCGATGACAAAAGGCTGATCCCGACGAATATCGAAGACGAGATGAAACGCTCGTATCTCGATTACGCAATGAGCGTAATTGTAGGTCGAGCGCTACCCGACGTCCGTGACGGTTTGAAACCCGTGCACCGGCGCATTTTGTGGGGGCTCCACGAGATGGGCCTGTATTATAATCGCCCGACGAAAAAATGCGCCAGGATTGTTGGCGATGTCCTTGGGAAGTTTCATCCGCATGGCGACGTGCCAGTCTATGATGCGTTGGTACGCATGGCGCAATCGTTCTCGATGCGTTATCCGCTCGTCGACGGCCAAGGCAACTTTGGATCGGTCGATGGCGACCCGCCCGCGGCGATGCGGTATACCGAAGCGCGTCTTTCGAGGATCGCCGGCACGCTGCTGGAGGACATCGACAAGGAAACCATAGACTTCCGCCGGAATTACGATGACAGCTTAGACGAACCCGACATTCTACCCACGCGAGTTCCGAACCTGTTAATCAACGGCTCCTCCGGTATTGCGGTGGGAATGGCGACGAATATTCCGCCCCATAATCTGAAGGAAATTATCGATGCGACCATTGCGTTGATCAATGCTCCGAATACCCCGCTCGCAAAGATTCTGGAGATGGTGCCCGGGCCGGATTTTCCGACCGGCGGATTCCTTCTGGGCCGTCAAGGGATTCTCGATTACTACGTTCGGGGGCGGGGAAGCCTGAAGCTCCGCGCGAAGGCCGCCATCGAGAAATTCGGCAAAGAAAACGAAGCGATCATCGTTACCGAACTTCCTTTTCAAGTGAATAAAGCACGGCTGATCGAACACGTAGCATCGCTAATTTCCGACAAGAAGCTCGAGGGCATGGGGGAGCCTCGCGATGAGAGCGATCGACAAGGCATGCGTATTGTCTTCCCACTCAAGCGCGGTGAGAATGCTGAAGTAGTGCTTAACAACCTGTATAAGCAAACGCAGATGCAGATCAATTTCGGCGTGATTATGCTGTCGATAGTCAATGGGCAGCCGCGCGAGCTCGGGCTAATTGATGTCGTAAAACGCTTCATCGATCACCGCACTGACGTGGTTCGCCGCCGCACTGATTACCTGCTGCGAAAGGCTCGAGAACGGGAGCACCTGCTGCTTGGGTTTAAAAAGGCGCTGGAAAATCTTGATGCGGTAATTGCGCTGATTCGCGCTGCCAAAACGCCCAGGGAAGCGCGCGAGGGCCTGGTCTCGCGGTTCGAATTTACCGAACGGCAGTCACAGGCCATCATTGAGCTGCAATTGCAACGCCTGACTGGCATGGAGCGGCAGAAAATCCTGGATGAGTTGACGGAGATTCAGCGGCAGATCGGCGAGTACCTGGAAATATTGGGTTCTGAGAAGGTGCTGAAGAACTTGATCGTCAAAGAGCTCCGAGAGGTCCAGAAGGATTTCGGCGACGATCGGCGCACGCAAATCATAGAAGACACGGGCGAGATCCGGCTCGAAGACCTGGTGCAGATGGAAGATGTTGCCGTGACGGTATCGCGCGGCGGCTATTTGAAACGCACTTCGGTGGATACGTACCGGCGGCAATCGCGCGGCGGCAAGGGCCGAATCGGCATGGGAACGCGCTCGGAGGACGTTGTCGAACATCTCGTGATTGCGTCAACCCACGCGTACATGCTCATTTTCACGAATAAGGGCCGCGTGTACTGGCTGAAGATCTACGAGATTCCCGACGCTGCAACAACTGGTAAAGGAAAGCACGTTTCTGGCTTGATCAGTTTGCAACCCGATGAAGCCGTGAAGGCCTTCTTGCCCGTGAAGGAGTTCGTCCCGGGCAAATTTATAGTCATGGTGACGCGCCAAGGCGTGATCAAGAAATGCGAGCTAACCGAATTCGATAATCCGCTTTCACGTGGCATTGTCGCGCTGGCGTTGGATGAGGGTGACGAGTTGTTAGGCGCGACCATTACAGGTGGCGATAACTTCATCTTCCTCGGCTCGCATGAAGGCATGGCAATTCGCTTCAACGAAGATGAAGTGCGTGCAATGGGCCGGCAAGCCCGCGGCGTTCGGGCGATGGACCTCGAGGAAGGCGATTACCTGATCGGCCTTCTGGTGGTCGAGAAGGAAGGCTTGATCCTCTCTATTTCCGAGAACGGCTTCGGAAAGCGAACGCCGCTTCAGGATTATCGTTTGACTGCTCGCGGCCGCAAGGGAGTGATCAATATGAAGACCACGCCTAAGGTCGGTAAGGTTGTCGCAGTGCTTTCGGTTAAGGAGAGCACCGATCTAATGCTCATTACGAAAGACGGCAAGATCATCCGGCTGGAATCCGGCGAAATTCGTCAAGCCGGACGCTCGACGCAAGGTGTCCGTTTGGTTCGTTTGGAAGATGGCGATCAGGTAGCTGCTGCCTCGGTGATTCCAGAACCTGACGAGGAGACGCTCAAAAACGGAGAATTACCGTTGCAATAGGTTGAAGGCTGCCTTACTGCGCTTGCCCAACTGCGTTCGAAGCCTGGAAACTGGGCCCGTGGCGGGATAATTCAAGGCTCACAGGCAGACTGAAATGAAAGGTTGATCCAACGCCGGGAGTTGACTCAGCCCAGATGCGCCCCCCGTGGCGTTCCACGATCTTTCGCGAGATCGAGAGACCCATTCCAGTGCCCTCTACATCACGGCTATGCAGACGCTGAAAAAGTGCAAAGATTCGTTCAGCATACTGTTCGTCAAACCCCTGTCCGTTATCTGACACCGAGAAGATCCAGTTACTGCCATCCCGTTTCGCCTCGACTCCAATCACCGGCCGTTCATCACGCCGGTATTTGATCGCATTTGAAATCAGGTTCTGCAACACTTGCGAGAATTGCACTTTATCGACCACTAACGCCGGGAGAGGCCCGTGCCGGATCTCCGCGTTAGATTCACGGATGGCAGCTTGTAGACTCGCTTTTGCTTCTTCGAGTAGCTCTTCGAAAGCCACCGGAATCGTCGATTGACCGGTTTTGCGGAGACGAACAAGAGCCAACAGGCCGTTGATCAGATCAGTCATGCGCCGCGAAGAGCTCACAATGTATCCGATGAACTCATCGGCATCTTCGTCCAGCTTTCCCCGATAGCGGCTCGCAAGAAGCTGAGTAAAGCTTGTGATGGTTCGAAGCGGTTCCTGCAGATCGTGGCTGGCTACATAAGCAAACTGTTGTAGCTCTTCATTGATCTCCTTCAGCTCGTAGGTCCTTTCATCAATACGAGTCTCGAGTTCCGTATTCAATGCCTGCAACTCTGCTTGCGCCGCGCCGCGTCCCTGTATGAAATGAAGCAGCGCATTATAGAGCGCAACCAGCACCAGGATCATCACGATTGTGCCGCATATAAACAAGATGAAAGCGCCGCGATTCAGTGCCCGCTGGCGATCGAGGTACGAGCTTTGCTCCTTGTTTATCGCGGTCTCGAGATCGTTGATACTGTTTCGCACCAGGTCCATCGTTCCCGCCGCATCGCTGGATTTTGTCAGGTCTAAAGCCGCTGTGAAGCCGGTGCTCCGTTGCGTCTCCAGAATTTGATTTACCTCTGCAATTCTCTTTTGCGCCAAAGCGATTACGCGTTCCACTTTTTGCTGTAATGCGGGCCAATCCTTGGCATATGTACGGCACAAATTGCTTTCACCGGGAAACCATGCATTGGCTTGTTGCAAGGGCTCCAGATAACGATCGTCACCGGTAAGCAGAAACCCGCGTTCTCCTGTCTCTGCATCCTTGCAGAGCGAAAGAAGCCTGTGCAAGCTCGACTCTAGATTTTGCAGTTGAAGGAACCTGATGTCAATGTGTTCCGCAACCTGATTTGCGAGGAAGAAAAGAAGACTAAAGGCGAGCGGTACGGCGAAAAGAAGCGCTAGGCGTCGCCGCGTCTTTGTGTCAACCGGCAGAGTCATTCGAATACTCTTTGCCGCCAAGGTTTCGCGTAGTCACTAGTCCGCTGCACTCGTCATATGCAGTCGTTATCGAGCGCATGAACTGCGGCTTAACTGTTACGCGTGAGTCTTTTTGACCATGTGGCTTCGACGTAGCAAGCCGCGCTTCTTTCTGGAGCTCGGCGACTTGTATCGCTTTGTGATGCAATTGAGCAAGTAACGTCCACTCGAACTCATAGTACGGCAGATGCTTCGGAAAAGAAAACTTAGCACGATGAACCTCAGCCAACGCCTCCTCGATATTGCCTGCGGCGAGTTGGTAAGCCGCTTTCGCCCTGTGCATGAAATATGGAGGCGAGAGGACCTCCAGGTTTACTTCGAGTGAACTTACATCTTGCGGCTCCCAAGTTTCCCCGAAAGAGCACGTCGAAAAACGCCGATCTGGCAAGCGTAAGATTTCGCAGGCGGAGATCACAAATATCGCAGAGTTCTATCGCACGCTGCTCCCACGCTTCTGCCGTCTGCATGTCCCCGCGATCAACTGCCCACATTACGATTGTGTGCGCGTAGATCAGCGACATATCCGGCCTGCTTTGCGCCCCCGCCAACTTTCGAATCAAACGCTCGGGATAGTCACGCGGCCTCATCCCGGCGACTCCTACCTGCGTAATCAGGTGGTACAGGAGAATCTCGTGCGCTTCGGGAGTGTTGCGAAGCAGCGAATAACAGAGCCTTGCGTCATTTCGCACCTGCGCCTTGGCCCCGTTGGGAATCAGCCCTAAGACAAATAGAAAGAAGCTCAGCTGTGTTAACGAGGCCACAAAACAGCCCGTCCAACCCGTCAAAGTGGCCATTGAACAGCAGTAATCCCGAAGCAATTCCGGTCAGGAAGGTTGCCGCCGGACCTGCGGCGACGACCATCAGCATCCGTTTCCGCCACGAGTGATTGTGCCGCGGTATCGCGGAGATCGATCCTGAAAGAAGAGCGCCGGACAGTTGAAATGTCCACTTCCCATGAAAATGAGCCGCCCGGACTGGCCCAAGCGATCCCCCGAGTATTTCGAAATCCAGCAGGAGTGCGGCCATTAAATGTCCTGCTTCATGCAAAACTATGGCGGCCGCAAAAGCTGCAAAAAAGGCGATTAGCGCGGAAACGGTTTCGAACTTGACGCCTTGAAACAGCATCCGCGCCGAGGACGGGCCGAAAATCTCCGCTACAATCCCGATCGCTACTGCAACCAGCAGTAGTTTCCAAGAGAATTTGGATTTCGCGCCACGTTTCTCTAACTTTTTGGGAAACGGCGGGAGCGGCGGATCAACCCGGTCCAGGGCGGCGGTTTCCATATCCCTTATATCGTCCGGGATTTCAATGCTGAATAGGCCGTTTTGTACGCCCGAAAGGGCACTTTAGTTTAGCTTGCTAAACTAAGGCCAACTAACACCTTTAAAAATGGCCATTCAGACGCTTTTTGGCTCGGTGCCCACTGAGCCTAATCTGCTCGATCGACTGAAAGCCGGCATTCAGAAAACGCGCTCAGGCCTGGTAGATCGGCTCGAGGATGTGCTGTCCGGCAAGAAACAGATCGATGCCGATCTTCTCGAGGAACTCGAATACACGCTGATCACTGCCGACCTCGGTGTTCGCACGGTTGAAGACATCCTGGAACGTATTCGGCAGCGTGTAGATCGCAATATGACAAGCGATGCGGCCGAGATCCGCGCTCTCATCCGGGAGCACTTGCTCGAGATCCTCCGCGCTTCTGAGACTCCCATCCGAGTTGTTACCGATCCACCTGCGGTCGTGATGATCGTGGGCGTCAACGGTTCAGGGAAGACCACCAGCATCGGCAAACTTGCCAATCGCTTCCTCGGCGAAGGCCGAAACGTTCTGCTTTGTGCGGCCGATACGTTCCGCGCTGCTGCCATTGAGCAGCTCGAAATTTGGGCCCAGCGTGCCGGTGTCGACATGATCCGGCAGAAGACAGGCGCAGATCCGAGTGCGGTTGTGTTCGACGCTCTGCAGGCCGCGAAAGCTAGGGGCGTGGATTATGTCATAGTCGACACCGCTGGCCGCCTCCACACGAAAGAAAATCTCATGGCAGAGCTTGACAAGATGCGCCGAACCGCGCAGCGCGTGGTGCCCGGCTCGCCCCACGAAGTTTGGCTGGTACTCGACGCCACAACCGGGCAAAACGGTTTGGAGCAGGCCCGGAAATTCACAGAATCAGCCGGTGTCACTGGCATCGTGCTGACGAAACTGGACGGGACAGCTAAGGGCGGTATTGTCGTTGCCATCGCGCGTGAGCTAAACCTGCCCATCCGGTTTATCGGCGTTGGCGAGAAAATTGACGACCTGCTGCCCTTCGAGCCTGACAAGTTCGTCGCCTCTCTGTTCGACTGATATATCAAGCCGTGCCGCCATGACCGACTACATGCAGGAAGCTCTGCAACTCGCCGAATGCGGCCGTGGTCTTACAAGTCCGAATCCCGCCTGTGGGTGCGGTAGTAGTGTCGAATGAAAAAATCGTCGGCCGGGGCTCTCATACATGGGCGGGCATAGATCATGCCGAAGTGATAGCTCTGCGTCGAAGCCGGCGAAGCCGCGCGAGGCGCAACATTATACGTGACGTTAGAACCTTGCTCGCATGAGGGCCGTACTAAGCCATGCGTCGAAGCCATCATTCAAAGTGGGGTATACCGCGTCATCGCTGCTATCGAAGATCCCAATCCGCAGGTGAGCGGACAAGGTTTTGCCAAACTTCGTGAGGCCGGAATCGAAGTGATCCTCGATGAGGGGCATAGCGCAACGGCTGAACGCCTAAACGAGTCGTTCATTCACTTCATGAAGACCGGTAGACCGCTCGTCACGATCAAAGCGGCTTTGACTCTGGACGGCAAAATCGCTGCGCCGCAGGATAATGTCGGCTGGATTACCAGCGAAGTGGCTCGCGCTGATGTTCAGCAAGTGCGCCATCTCTCGGACGCCATCCTTACCGGCGTTGGCACTGTCGTCGAGGATGATTGCCTGCTCACAGATCGCTCCGGCCGCGAACGCAGCCGCCCACTTCTGCGCATCGTGCTCGATTCGCAGCTGCGCATACCTCTGCAGTCGAAGATAGTCACTAGCGCGAAAGGCGATGTTCTCGTGGTTGGAACTTCGGCCGCTCCTGCCGCGCGCAGAAAGGCGCTCGAGGAGGCCGGAATTCAGGTCCTCATTGCTGATGGACCAAAGCGGTCGCACGGACCCGCGGAAGGTGATCGAGTATTTAGCTCATGAGCGCTACCTCTCGCTTATGGTGGAGGCGGGAAGCAAGGTGAATTGGGCCATGCTCGATACCCAGATCGCGGATAAGATCCTGTTCTATTACGCGCCAAAAATTCTGGGCGGTCTGCAAAGTCTGCCTGTGGCCGGCGGCAAAGGTCGCCTGCGACGAGCGGACGCGATTCTGCTGGAGCGTTTGACAGTCCATCCGATCTCTCAAAACGAGTTTGCCGTAGAAGCTTACGTCGTCAAAGAGCTAATGTTTACCGGGATTATCGAGGAACTCGGCCGAGTGGCCGCATTCGATACCAAAGAAACGGGCGCCCGGCTAATGGTTGAGTACTCCAAAATCCTGAAGGATGCAGTGATAGGTGCGAGTATCGCCGTCAACGGTGCGTGCGTTACCGCAGTCGAACTCGGCACGCAAACCTTTTCTGCCGACTTGCGCCTGAAACTCTGAACCGCACGAATCTAGGAGATTTAAAACCGGGATCGCCCGTCAATCTGGAGCGCCCGTTGCGCGCGAACAGCCGCCTGGATGGCCACTTCGTGCTCGGCCACGTGGATGCGACTGGTGAAATAGTTTCGATCGAGGCCTTGGGCGACGATAACTGGTGGTTGCGAATTCTTATGCCGCGGGAACTCACGCGGTATGTCGTGAGCAAAGGCTCGCTCGCTGTAGATGGGATCAGTTTAACCGTGGCCGAGATCGAAGACAATCTCGTCGGCTTTACGATCATCCCTCACACTTTCGAGCACACAACGCTGCAAACGTACGGCCCAGGGTCTCGCGTAAATATCGAAGTGGATATTCTCGCGAAGCACGTTGAGAAACTGATTGCGCGTGGTTAGTGCGTGCCCCGTAGACACAACGTCGCGGCGGGTCGGATCTTATTTCATCACGCAAGAACTTAGCCGCGGGTCTCTTCATGGCTGTGCAATTGCAGGTAAAGGTCCTCCACTTGGCTTGGAGGGGCCCAGCGCTGGATAGCACGGAGCAAATTTTCAACCTGCACGGGCTTGGAGATGAAGTCGTTCATACCCGATGCCAGACATTTCTCTGAATCGCCCTGCATAGTACTGGCGGTGAGCGCCACAATGGGCGTCCTCCGCTTCGGCGTGCCTTCCGCCTCGCGCCGGCGAATCTCGGCGGTAGCTTCATATCCATCCATGTCGGGCATCTGGCAATCCATCAGGACCATGTCGTATGGCAACCGGCTCCACATCTCGACTGCCTCTTTGCCATCGGCAGCTACGTCCACTCGGCAGCCACACTTCTCGAGAAGACGCACGATTAATTTCTGGTTCGTAGCGTTGTCCTCCGCAACTAGGACTCGGGTACGCAGCGCGGCAGTCACGATGGGTTTATGTTGCTTCTCGATCGCGCGGATTCCCTTAAGGTCCGCTCGAATATCCGGCGTCGCAGCGCTCAGAGGAAGGCGCAGCGTGAAGGAAAATGTGGATCCCTCGCCCGGGCACGCTGGTCACACGTATCGTGCCTCCCATTAGTTCCACCAGTTGCTTGGAGATCGCCAAACCCAGACCAGTTCCGCCGAATTTACGTGTGGTCGAAGCGTCGGCCTGGGTGAAGCTGATTAAATAAGCGCTCCAGCTGGTCGGGAGGGATCCCGATGCCAGTGTCCTGTACAGAGAATTCCAGCAGAGCTCCTTCAACGCGTTCTGTTCCAGACAAGTCACTTCGATTAGCACGTGTCCATGGCGAGTGAACTTGATGGCGTTGCCCACCAGGTTGACCAAGATCTGGCGGATGCGTCCAGGCGTCGCCAATGACGATGACGCGGCGCATCGGGTGCGTATCGCAAGACGACCTCCAGGCCGCTTTTTGCCGCTCTCGGCTCGAGCAGTTCCGCCACATCCTCTACGGCCGATCCCAGATCGAAAGCGATGGGTTCGAGGACCATCTTGCCAGCTTCGATTTTGGAGAAATCCAAGATGTCGTTGATGATCGTCAACAGCGCGTCTGCCGGAATGGCGGACTGTTTCAGCGTAGTCACGTTGCTCGGGGGTAAGCGTCGTGTCCAGCAGCAGGCCGTTCATTCCCAGCACACCATTCATCGGAGTCCGGATCTCATGGCTCATCATGGCCAAGAACTCGCTCTTAGCGAGGCTCGCAGCCTCGGCGGCTTCCTTTGCATGTTGGAGTTGTGTTTCAGCCCGCCGGCGATCTGTGACGTCGCGGAAAGCCCACACGCGGCCAACGCACGTTCCGTTCACTAACTGGGGTTCGGAATGACGTTCAAAGACTCGACCGTCCTTAAATTCGAGTACATCATCGCTCTTTGCGTTCGGGTTTGAATATAGCTCCTGGATCTTTTCAATGAAAGACCTCAGGGGCTATCAGTTGAGCTTTTACGTTCTTTGAGCGGATGCGGAGGCGCGCCCGGTTAACAGAACTATCAGGAGGAACACGCCACATCTCCGCGAGCCTGAGATTCGCATTGAGAATGGTTCCGCGCAAATTAACCACCAGGATGCCTTCGCCTGTCGCTTCTAGCGTGGCACGGATCACCTCAGTTTGGCTCTGCACGCGTCTTCGCAGTGTGGCAGCCCAAGTGAGGACAGCCAGGATCCCGAATAGAAGAACGCCGCCCATACCCAGTGCTCGGCCTACCGTCCACCAAGCCGGTCGTCTGCAGAATCGTGATATCCTGTGGAGTATCGAACTGGAGCTTGAAAGATGTGGTTTGGCTGGCCGCATCTCTATCGAGTATGCACACGCCTGTCACCTGCAAGCAGGCTACCCTCGCGGAGCGACACCAGATCCGATATTGAAGACGGTGACCTTGAGACCGCTGTAAACACCGTTGATCCCTGCCGCAGAACTAGGATGGCTTCTCTCGGAGTCAACGCGATTTGCGCTAGTCGCGCTTCGATCCTGGACTAACGTCGAGTCGAATTGCCCTTTCAAGCACTGCATTCGCTGTGGTCTTGACTGGCTCAGGACCGAGTTCCGAGCCCACAATCCGAAAGCCTGAGTCGTCCAGTACAGGATGCTGATTCACTATTCCAGGGAAGCCCAATACTTCAACACGGGTTCCGCGCTTGAGAGGTGTCTGCTGGCTGCTTTGCACGTAAGCACTGCCGGTCCGGTCGTCGATATAGAAAGAACCGTCAGGCAGGTGAAGGGTGACGACACCTCGAACTCCGAACACGGTGGCCTGCGTTGCGATTTAAGCTATAGCCGCTGCAGCTGTTCGAAGGGGTTGCACGGCCAGTGCCCAAGGATGTGCTGCCGCCGAGCCATCGAGGATCTGGATATTCTTCAGACTCGGTACATACAGGACGACTCCGATTAGCTGGTTTTTCAAGTTGAATACCGCGCCACAGTTTCCGTCGAATAATGACTTTGGAGTCGATGAGCCGCCGCGGGTCAAAATCGCCGTATTCCGGGATCTGAGCTTTGATTAGCCCCTCTGCCATGGCAATGCGGAGCACCAACAATTTCGAGCTCGTGATCAACGGCCGCACTCCGAACAATACCCTCGGCCGCGACCCACTGGCCGTCCTGGCGCGCTCGAGGTCATTTCACTAAATGTGGTCCGGCGGGCTTGAGGCAACAGCGCGCTCCCGAGTGTTGTCCAATGGACGTGGCCAACCTGGGGAGCGAAGTCGGGTTCCTCGCTTGTTCCGGTAATCTCGATCACATTACCTAGGTGGGGACCGCGGGACGCCTTCCTCAAGGTGCACCCAGACGCCTCCCGTGGGATCGTGTATGAAAAGATCCGGCGGGGGCTGGCTGGCTGTGCTCATCGGGCATTGCCTTGCCCGTAATAAGTAACAACAGCTCTGATCCGCACGGGATATCCTTTGACGGCTTCTGGCTCGACTGAGTTCCAGAACCTGTCTGACAGTAGTGAGCGTGCGCAGACTGGAGTCGGCATGCGTTACAAATGCGTGACTCGGTGGAGCGGCTGTTTTGAGCGTGGGCAGAGCTGAAGACAAAGCGGCCACGCTCTGGACAAACAGACTCGTGAGCAGGGACAAACGTCGTGGGCTTAATACAAACTGTATTCCCTTCTGCATCCACGACCTTTCCCGACCAAGCCTTGGCATAGCTGAAAATGCCGCGTGTCCAAGCTGCACGTCTGTGGACAGCTACGCGCTCAGTTCCGAGTACCTTAAGAGCTAATAAAGCTATCGGACCTTCCATGGCTGGGCTTTAGGGTGGCACTTGAAAGCGAAATCCACGCCAGCACCTCTTGTTTTCCGGCCTAAGGGGCGAATTCAAGGCAGTTGTTGACTCTATAGATTCAGGTTGGCTGATTGCGCGTGGTTAACGCAGTCTGAATGTTGGCCGGAGCAACCCCATCCTGGATGCCGAGATTGATGCCGGCACTTTTTGACCACACAACGCTGCGAACGTACGCCCCAGGTCCCCACGTAAATATTGAAGTGGACATCCTCGCGAAGCACGTTGAGAAGCTCGTAACGCGCGGCGTACTCCCCGAGGTCTGATACGATGCTCTCGCATGAACCGTAGAAAAGCGCTCAAATCGGCGGTCGCCGCCGGTGCCGCTGCTCTCGCTCGCCCCGCCATACCTACTCCTGAAAAGAGCGGGCGACTCAAACAAGGAGTTTCGTTCTGGACTTACGAGAAGTGGTTCACCCTCGATGAGTTGTGTAAGGAGGCTGTGCGGATCGGATTAAAGGGCATCGACCTTGTCACGCCCCGATCAGTATGCGGTGGTTCAAAAGCACGGTCTCGTTCCCTCCATGACCTCAGGTACCGCTCCAAACACGATTCCGATTGGCCTTAATCGTCTTGAGAATCATGACAAAGTCCTCAGCAGCCTAAGAAACGACATTACGCTCGCGAGCGCGGCCGGGGTCCCAAATGTCATCGTTTTTTCTGGCAACCGGCGCGGAATGCCAGATGGAGAAGGGTTACAAAACTGCGCTGTTGGCCTGAATAAAATCAAAGCGTATGCCGAAGAGAAAGGCGTCACGGTGAATCTGGAGCTGCTGAACAGCAAGGTCAATCATAAAGACTACATGGCTGATCATTCGGCTTGGGGCATTGAGCTGATGAAGCGTGTTAACTCGCCCCGGGTCAAGCTGCTGTTTGACATTTATCACATGCAAATCATGGAAGGCGACCTGATCCGGACAATTAGAGAAAATATCGCTTTTTTCGGCCACTTCCATACTGGCGGAAATCCCGGACGCCATGAGCTCGACGACACTCAAGAAGTTAACTGGAAAGCTGTGGCGAAGGGCATCGCAGACACTGGCTACCAGGGATTCCTGTCGCATGAATTCACGCCCGTGAACACGCCGCCGATCCGTGGCCTGGAGCAAGCGTTTGAGATCTGTACCGTGTAATCTCGGGGGCTGAGGTGCGGTTGATCAATTGTTATTCATCACAAACGCGAATAGCGTATCGCCTGCCCCAACCACCAGATATTGCACCCCGTCGAGTTCATAGGTCATTGGGCCATTCGACACTTCATTCCCCAGATTGGCGTGCCAGAGGGGTTGTCCAGTTGTGGAATTTAGAGCGACTAAATTATTGGCTGGGTCGCCCGTGAAGACCAGGTTACCCGCGGTGCTCAGGACGCCGGAACGGACGGCAGATCCTTCCCACTTGTGACTCCACCTGATCTTTCCGGTCTTGTAGTCTACGGCCTGCAGCATCGCTTCACTCCACCCGCCCTGATCGTTTCCACCCCACCCTTCGGGCTTTTCGTCTTCATCAAAGATGTAGTACAGGCTGAATGCTCGTGTTGCATTGATGTAGAAAAGACCGGTTTGCGGGCTGAAGCTGGGAGGCGGCCAGTTCACAGCGCCGCTCGAATTCGGGGAAACCAGCGCGCCGTCGATCTTTGCCTCCTTCGCAGGATTCGGAATCGGCTGCCCCGCGGAGTCCACGCCTTTGGCCCAGTTCGTTTTCACGAACTCCGAACTCTTGTAGTTCTTACCAGTCTTCCGATCGAGAACGAAGAACCAGCCGTTGCGGCTTGCCTGAGCAACCAGTTTGCGGGGCTCCCCATCGATCTCCCCGTCGATGAGAACCGGTGTCTGAACAGCGTCCCAGTCATGGGTATCATGAGGTGATGGTTGAAAGTGCCACACCAGTTTTCCTGTGTCAAGGTTCAGCGCTACGATCGATTCCGTAAAAAGGTTGTTCCCCTTGCGACCCTTTCCGGCAATCACCGGCTGAGGGTTCCCGGTTCCCACGAAGATCATGTTCAGTTCCGGATCATAGGTGCATGGGACCCAGGTCATGCCACCTCCGTGTACCATCGCATCGGCATTGGGCCATGTCTCCGAGCCGGGCTCTCCCGGCTTGGGAACCGTATACCATCGCCACTGCAACTCGCCGGTTTCAGGATCACGTGAATCCAGGTAGCCAGGTATATCGAGGTCGTCGCCGCTGACTCCCGCAATCACGTGGTTCTTGATCACAATAGGAGCAACAGACGCATAATACATCTGGTCGAGGTCACAAATCGACTTGCTCCAGCGCTTCTTGCCATCTGCCAGATTCAGCGAAACGAGGTTGCAGTCCGGCGTCTCGAAATACAGCCAGTTGCCATAGATGCCTACGCCGCGATTGCCGAGATGAATTCCTCCCTTCGACTGCCAGGTATAGTTCCAGACCTCCCGTCCGGTGCGCGCGTCAATAGCCCAGACCTTGTCGGGAACCGTGAAGTACATGATCCCGTTCACCACGAGCGGAGTCGCCTTGATGACGCCAGCAAACGGATCCTGCCCACCGTTGATGCGGTAAAGCCAGGCGAGACTCAGCGATTTCACATTTGAATCATTGATCTTTGAAAGCGTGCTGAAGCGGCGGCCAGAATAGTCGCCGTTGTAAGTAGGCCACGAATCGATAGGCGGCTGCAGCAGTTTAGCGGGATCGAGTCCCTCGGCCGCGACCGCCTGGAATGCTAGTGCGACGATGAGCGCGCATCCGAACAAGAGCGCAATGCGTTTCATTTCAAAGTCTCCAAATAAGCGACGACATCGTGGATATTCTTGTCGGTGTACTGATCTAGAAGCGCAATATGTGCCGCGTAAGGATCGCTCTTCTCCACTTTGAGATCCGGTGCTCGCTTGAATGACTGGTATTGACCGGAGGCATCACGCAACGACACACTGAAATCGTCGATCTGATCCAGGACGCCGGTGACGCGCTCGCCAGAAGGCGACGTTACGGTGACCATGACCGGTTTCCTTGCGCCCGTCGTCAGACGATGGCCGAAAGCGACGGTCTGGGGAAAGACGAACTTTAGCTGCAGGACCGGCGGATCATATTTCTTGGCGATCCCGGCAAGATCGCCCGTAGGTGAATGACAGGTGTTGCATTTACCGGGCCCGTTGAAATAGGCTTCTCCTGCTTTTGGATCTCCCGTCAGAACGTTCAGCACCTTGTTGTAGGGTCCGGTTCGCAGCGTATCGCCGACTTTCTGGTGCAGGAAGTGCGACAAATCCACGATCTCCGCCTCCTTTAAATCGGTGCCCGCCGCTCCGCTTTGGGTGGGATGGCCTTTTCGCAGAAACGGACCGATTGTATCGCCGTAACGGTCCTTCAGAACAATCAGCGATCGGACGATGTCCGGGCCTTTGTCCGTGCCCCGGGCTTTCGGACCATGGCACCTGATGCATTCCGCGGTATACGTGATCTTGCCCCGCTCGGCCGCTTGCTCGTCCACAATCTGTTTATCGCTCGGGCCTGCTTGGGCCAGCAGCCCGCCGCCTCCACCTCCTCGCTTCCGCGTAGTGGCTTGTGCGTCTGTATGCGGTGGAAGATTCTTCGCTAGGTAATCGACCACCTCCGCAAATTCAGCTTCCGTTCCCTTGGCGCCGCGACTAATCATATTGGACACGATCCCGCCCCATTGCTCCCGAGACATTCCTTTCCCAAGCACAAGTTCCGCCGGATGACATGCCGCACAGATCTTTTTCACAGTTTCCCGGCCCGGAGCATCCGGCAGCTTGGGCGCGCCATTGACACCTTGCGCGTCCAGCGCCATAGAGGTCAGGATCAGACTGAAGATACAATCTAGCGCTAGACGTTTCATGTCAACCTTCGCGTTGTTTTCTCTGAACGAGCAATCCCCATTTCTCGCAGTGTCCATGGTATCCCGGGTAGTCCGCTGTCCGACTATATACCTTCGTAAAGAGGCTCACCATCATTCTTGATCTCTTAGGCTGAGGGTGGCTAACAATGTCACGAACGTATTTGGACGCAGTAGAGTTACCACAACGCTCGGTAACCGTGCCCTTGCGGCAATGGCCATACTTACCAGCGCCGGTCACAGGTGTGCCTGCCGATAACCGATCAGGTATGTAATTGGCGCTTGGGAAGCCGCTCTTGAATGCTCGCCCATCTCCCACTGGTATTCGGTTGCGGCCAGTGTTTCGACGATCTTACGCAGTTCCTGCGGCCGATGTGTACGAAGGCAAGACACCACTCCATCGAACAGCACGACCAAGGGAACTATCGGAATTACATACGTCCACAGCAACCGCGACCAACGGAACGGACGGATCCATGGAGTGAAGACGAACAGCATGAGAGCCCAAGGAAACATGAGGCCGATAGTTGACGGAGCGCGCCTTGTTATTTCAAATACGGCGATGCCTTGGCCGGCATCGACGGCATTTTGGAGTATGGCGCGAGCCTCTTCTGGCGAAAAATGATGAAACGACGAGAACATCGTCCGAAACCCCTTCAATTCACGAGGAACGTTCATTGCGTCAACGGGGTCCGGATAGAAAGCAATCTGATTCCCGAAATCTGCCCTGACATTTTCGGATGCCCGGAGGTTTGGGTATTTATCGGTGAGTAAAATGTGAAGGGCTTGTGCGTCGCCCTGAAGCTTTCGCGAAAGATCTAACCAGGGTCCTCCACCGCCTGAACACATATCGACAATCGATCGGCTCCGTGTGGCGTCAAGCACGCGCTGAAGCAGCGGGGCGATGGGCGCGTAGGCCTTTAGAAGATGCAACCCGAACTGAAGCGTATCTGTAATTTCATCTCGAAGAGATGATGGCAGCCACGGCTGTTCATGGAGTTCGATGAACTGTAGGCGACGCATGGCAACTTGGCCTCTCGGCTAGTATCAGAGAATCCGCCTGCGGCCAACGCTAAATAGGGTAGTGTTTACCAATGCCGTTCACACGTCCCATACCAATTCACTGGGACCTCTGAATCGAATGACTCATCCATCCTGGCGAGACTTACTTATCTCGGGCGTCCTCACATGCTCTGGCCGGAACCCCATTCCGATCGCACGCGCCGGGATCCTGCGCAACGCTGGCCATTGGCGCAGAAGCTTGATAGGGAAGGGAAGCGAGAGGTTCTTGCTGGTACTCAGAACTCGGCCGATCACGCGATTCTGGATCAACACTTGTAACCGCTGTGTGATGCGAGTCGGTAACTCCCGCCGCCGCTGGACTGCGCGAAGCTGCTTTACGGCAACAGTGCCTTGTACCAACGGTGAAGCGAGGATGTTGGCCGCCGCAACCGCATCCTGGATGGCGAGGTTGATGCCGACGCCTCCGATCGGTGACATCGCATGGGCCGCATCGCCGATACACAACAGCCCCGGCCTATACCAGTGTGACAACCGATCAACCATAACCGTCAGAAGCTTGATTTCGCTCCAATCGGTTAGTTCTTCCACGCGATCACGCAGAAAAGGTACGAGCTGTGCGATATAGCTGCGAAACGATGGCAGCCCTTCTTGACGGATCTCATCGAACCGTCCCTTCGGGATGACGTATGCGCACTGCCAATAATCTCCACGGTCAATCATCACCAGAATTTTACCGGCGTCGAAGCGACCTAAGGACTGTTCCGGATCACTCGGCTGCTTGGATAAGCGCATCCACAACACATCGATGGGAGCACCAAAGTTGACGATCTCAAGCCCGGCCTTTTCGCGAACTATGGAGTGTCGCCCATCCGCCCCGACAACTAAATCAGCACGAACTTCCAAAGCACCATCCGGAGTGTTTGCCCGTACACCTGTTACGCGGCCATTCTCCTCGATGATCTCCACGACCTGCGCCTGCATTCTTAATTGAAAGCTCGAATAACGCGCGGCCTGCTCGGCCATGAAGTTAAGGAAGTCCCATTGCGGCATCAGCGCAATGAACTTCGACCGCAACGGAAGGTGTGAGAAATCTGCAACCGTGAGCTTTGCATCCCCAATTTGTGCTTGGAGCTGCTTTAACTCCTGGTGAGGCCGCTTCAAGAACTCGTCGACGATCCCCAGCTCGTGCATAAGTTCGAGCGTCGATGGATGAATCGTGTCGCCGCGGAAATCTCTCAAAAAATCAGCATGCTTTTCAAGAACCAGCACTTCGACGCCGGCACGAGCAAGCAGAAAGCCCAGCATCATTCCAGCCGGTCCTCCACCTACGATGCAGCACTGGACTTGCACGCTATTAGTTCTTTAGTTCTTCTCGAATTTCCGCCGCGGCTTTGCGCGCTAATCCCACCGCGCCGATTGGAAAGCTGATAGCTCCCACCTTCGGATGCCCTCCACCGCCGTAGCGCTCGCAGATCGTTGCCAGGTTATGGCGCAGCGGTTCCCGCACCCACGGATTCGACCCCACCGAAACTTTCGTCCGAAAGCTCGATGTCGATACTGAAACTGTGTACGCAGAATCGGGAAATAAATAATACGGGATGAATTTGTTGTACCCTTCTATCCCCGACTCCACCAAATCGAAATAGATGACGCCGCGCTCGCATGACCCCGATCCGCGAATGACGTCTATCGTGCGCAAGTGGCTCTGGTGCAACTTTTCGTAAGCGGCTTTTATCTCTGGGCCTTCGATGATCTCCGCCAAAGGACGATGCTGCATTTCGCGGAGGATTTTCTGTACCAATCGCGAGCCTTTACTGCCTTCAATCACGAGCGTTAGTTTCATCGCGGGCGCATTCATCTCGACCGCCGCCTGAGCGCTCTCGAACAACGCGCCATCGATAATATCGGCCCATGTAATCAACTCTTCAAGATCCGGCGCCTCGAAACCATACCGCTCCTTTACAACCGTCGAAATAAATTTGGTGCAAGACCGGTAACTGGGATCGAGCAGCTTGCGTCCTGTTGTATCGTGACGAAAATGTTCTGCGTCTTCCGGACTTAAAAACGCGCTCTGATGATGATCAAACCACCATGTAACCTTCGGATCGGTCGAGTACTTGAAGTCCACTATTACATTCGCGTCCCCGTCAAAAACGCCGGGCTCGAACAGTTGATCGGCCCGATGGGCCAGCCCGGTATAGTAAAAGTCCGCGCCCGGATAACATTTGCTGTCTAAGAAACGGGTTATAAAGGCAGCTGATGCCGCCCCGTCGAAGCAGTGATCATGATAGAGGACTCGCACCTTCATGGGATAGTTGTGGTCCGAAAACCTTCCAGATTGCCTTACTAACCTGAGAAATGCAAGCGATAAGCGATAATTAGTTCAGCGGCAGCATATTTTAGGCCAAAAATGGCCTCGGACACCGCCCTTTTGAGCGGGCGAAGATATCGTTAGAATTTGGCTGCTATCCCAGATCCAGAAACATGCTCCAAACCAAAGAAGAACGCCAGACGGACTTGAACCCACAGGAAACTGCGGAATGGCTGGAAGCTCTAGAACAGGTAGTCGATGAAGCCGGCCCCGACCGCGCCGCCTACCTTGTGGAAAAGCTTCTCGACCGCGCCGCAGAGTTCGGTGTCTCTGCCCCGCAGAATATCAACACGCCTTTCGTGAATACCATCCCTCCTCACGAGGAAGTACCTTTTCCGGGTGATGGCGAGATGGAGCGCCGCATAAAAAGCCTGGTTCGCTGGAATGCGTCCGCCATGGTCGTACGGGCCAATAAGTACGACCCCAACATCGGCGGTCATATCTCGACGTACGCCTCGCTCGCCACGCTCAGTGAAGTAGGATTCAATCATTTCTTCCGCGGCAGCTACGACGGTTTACCAGGTGACCTCGTCTACTACCAAGGCCACGCTTCCCCCGGCGTGTACGCACGCGCTTTCCTCGAAGGGCGGCTCAGCGAACAGCATTTGGTGAACTTCCGCCACGAGTTGCGCGATACGCCCGGTCTGTCCTCTTATCCGCATCCTTGGCTGATGCCGGATTTCTGGCAGTTTCCCACCGTGTCCATGGGCCTTGCTCCTATTAATGCCATCTACAACGCCCGCTTCCTCCGATATCTGGAAAATCGTGACATTCTCCCAAAGAGCGAGCGCAAAGTGTGGGCCTTTTTAGGCGACGGAGAGATGGATGAGCCAGAGTCTACCGGCGCCCTGCATGTCGCCGTACGCGAAAAGCTCGACAATCTGATCTTCGTCATCAACTGCAACCTTCAGCGGCTGGATGGCCCTGTGCGCGGCAACGGCAGCATTATTCGGGAGCTCGAAGGCGTTTTTCGCGGTGCTGGCTGGAACGTCATCAAGGTGATTTGGGGTAGAGACTGGGACCAGCTGTTAAGCCGCGATACCAGCGGCCTCCTGGTGAAACGCATGGGTGAATGTGTTGACGGCGAGTACCAGAATTTCAAAGCTCGCGGCGGCGCATACACGAGGAAAGAATTCTTCGGAAAGTATCCCGAGCTCCTCAAACTGGTCGAAGACAAGACCGACGAGCAGATTGCTCGCTTCAGACGAGGTGGCCACGATCCGGTAAAGGTCTACAACGCATATAAGCGCGCCTCGGAGCACAAAGATCAGCCCACCGTGATTCTTGCGATGACGGTGAAAGGTTACGGCCTAGGTGAAGCGGGGGAAGGGAAGAACATTACCCACCAGCAGAAAAAGCTCAATGAACAGGAGCTCTTCTATCTTTCCAAGCGTTTCGATCTGAATCTGCCCCAGGAAGTAGTCCAGTCCATTTCCTTCGTTCGTCCTCCGGACGACAGCCCCGAAATCAAATACCTTAAGGAGCGGCGCGAAGCTCTGGGCGGTTACATCCCGGCACGCGCTCCCGAGAAAATCGAAATAAAAGCGCCTCCACTCGAAACCTTTCAGGATGTCTTCGCCGGCTCACGCGGCCGGGAAGCATCCACAACCAGCGCTTTTGTTGCCGTCCTCAAAACGCTCCTCAAGCTGCCGGAGCTGACCAAGTACATCGTCCCGATCATCCCCGACGAGGCGCGCACGTTCGGTATGGAATCCATGTTTCGCGAACGCGGGATCTACGCCAGCGGCGGGCAACTCTACAAGCCTGTGGATAGTGACGTCCTCATGTACTACAAGGAAGCGAAGGACGGGCAGATTCTCGAAGAAGGCATCACTGAGGCCGGTTCCATGGCCTCCTTTACCGCCGCCGGTACCGCCTATGCCAACGTTGGCGTACCCACTATTCCGTTCTTCATTTACTATTCGATGTTCGGCTTCCAGCGCATAGGCGATCTTATATGGGCTTTTGCCGACGCGCGTGGAAAGGGCTTTCTCATAGGTGGCACCGCCGGTCGCACGACGCTGCTGGGCGAAGGGCTCCAACACGAGGACGGGCACAGCCATGTGCTGTTCAGTGTTCTTCCCACTTGCATCACCTACGATCCTGCATTTGCTTATGAAATTGCGGTCATCATACAAGAGGGTATCCGCCGCATGTACGAAAACAATGAAGACCGCTTTTATTACCTGACGGTCTGCAATGAGAATTACGTGCAGCCGCCGATGCCCCAAGGAGAGGGCATTCGCGAAGGCATCCTGCGTGGCCTGTATCTCTACAAGCGTTCCGAGACCGGACCGGCTCAAGTCACCTTGTTTGGCAGCGGTTCGATTCTGAATGAGGCGCTGAAGGCGCAGAAGGTTTTAACTGAAAAATACGGCATTGGGGCCGATGTTTGGAGCGTTACCAGTTATAACGAACTCCGCCGGGATGCTCTTGCCGTAGATCGATGGAACCGCTTGCACCCCGCCGAGCCAGAAAGAAAGCCTTATCTATTACAGACTCTCGGAAACATCGAGATGCCGATCATCGCAGCAACGGATTACATGAAAGCCGTTCCTGACCAGATCTCGCCTTGGCTGCCCGGGCGTCTCACACCGCTTGGGACAGACGGCTTCGGTCGCAGCGATAATCGCGAACACTTGCGCCGCTTCTTTGAAGTGGATTCGGCAAGCATCGCAGCCGCTGCTGTCTCGCGTCTGGCGCGGTGGGGCCGCTACGACGCCACGCGCGCCACGGAAGCAATTCGCGAACTGGGCCTTGATCCCGAGAGCGTGGATCCGGTGATGGCATAGGATACACGTTATTTATTCTTCCTGCCGGCCAGGGCTTCGTTGACGGCTCATAATCCCTGCAACGACACTTCCAGGTGCATTAACGAAAAACTTCACCTGCTTTCCGTCTTCGACGGTTATCAGATTCCAGACCTCGCCAACGTCTGTGAATGTCGCTGAGAATGTGCAGTCTGGGTTTTGCGAATAAGGTGCGCTGTCGCTTATTGGCGGTGAAACAACAGCACCGCCGAAATTCAAGAACAGATGTCTGGACACGGTTCCCGAGGAAGCGTCCGGACCGCTCGGCGTAAAGATGAAAGTACCAGCCGCAGAGAGCGGGTAGAAGTTGTCAATCGTGAGCGAACCTTGCTGCCCACCGTCATTAAGACCTTCAACCGCGAGTCCGTAAACGCCGGACGGTTTAGGCACTCCAGCGCAAGCATTCTCAGCGTGAGCAACGGCTCATTCGAGTGGGTAGAAACAACACCACCATGGACACGATCGGGCCGATGATTAACGCCAGCGCACAGATCGTTTTTCTGATGTCATCCTCTTGCATATTTCTCTGACTGAATGCCGGACGCTTGCTGCTCCTGGGCGAAGCAGACCTGCCCCTGATAGCGAAGCATGACTTGGCCTTTGGGAAGATCAACCGCTCCGTAAGCGGACGTCAGATTCCCGGTAGCATTCGCAAAGCGCCCGGTTCCGCCGATAATCTTTACGCCGTTGATGTAGCTGGCCGCATACAGGCCCGAGATGGGTGTCGGAAACAGTGTAGCGTCCGCATCGTCGAACAGGATCGTGTCACCAGGCTCGGTTACCCAATGATGGTGGTTGTGCAAAATCGTGGTACCGTTCGGCCCCGACGTGACGCTGTTGACGTGTACACCAAGACCGCCTTTGAGGTCGCCAGTCGCCGTGCCGAGCGTGTCGGTTGGGTCGACAAAGTTGGTCACGATCGCCCCGCCGACGGCTTTACAGTGAGTGCTCTGAAGCGTTGTCCTGGGCAAACAGCCACGGAGTGATCATGAGAGATAAAACGCAAATCTTACGCATCTTTTATTTTCCTTCTGCAAGCTGCACGAGAGCATCTTACGGCTCGAATGGATACGCGAAGTTCTTAGTTGCGTATAAGGTGCAACTTAGGCAGCAAACAGCCCCGACTCTGCAACTTGCGGCGGTCTCTTAGACGGCCGAAACTACCGTGCAACATTTGAATTTTGATTTTGAGATGATGTAGCTACGAAACGGGGCGACGACTGGCATTCTTCGGTTTGGCATCTTCGAGCTTGAGCCTCGCAACCACGAACTGCGGAGAGCCGGAGTACTGGTGAAGATCCAGGAGCAGCCTTTTAAGTTGCTCGTTTTGCTTGCCGAACGGCCCGGCGATCTCGTCAGCCGGGATGAGATCCGGCAAGCGCTCTGGGGAAATGACACATACGTCGATTTCGAACCAGCATCAACTTCTGCATTAACCAGATACGGGCAGCGCTGGGTGACGATCGTCAGAGCCCGCGTTTTCTTGAAACAGTGCCACGCCGCGGATATCGTTTCATCGCAACGGTGGACAAGAGCTGCCAGCCATCCGCAAGCGAAGAGGACGCAAACTCGGTGGCGATCGTCGAATTTACAAACCTGACTGGAGATCCTGAGGCGGCTTGGCTCGGCTGGGCGATCGCGCAGACTGTAACGGTTGACCTTCAGAAGCTGACCCGGCTTCGAGTCCTCAGCTCCGAGAGAACATTACTTGCGATCTCGAGATTAGGTCTGGACAAAATCTCGGAGAAGGAGATTCCGTTACTGAAGGACGCACTACCCGCCACCTGGATCGTTTGGGGTGGTTATCAGAAGATCGGCCTTCGCATCCGGATCACGGCACATTTTAGCCGGACCGCCACAGGCGACTCGATGGGCTCGATCAAGGCGGACGGAACACTGGAAGATATTTTCTACCTCGAGGATCAGATTGTCACTGGCTTGCTAGAGGTGCTTTCGATCACTCTCTCCGACGCGGAGAAGCTAAAGATTGAAAAGCCGGAAACCACCAGCATTCAAGCCTACGAATACTACGTCAGAGGACGTCAACAGTTAAATGAGTTTGGCAAAGCAAGTCTCGAGAGGGCGAAAGAGTTATTCGAAAAGGCTCTCGCGATTCACCCCCACTACGCTCTCGCAAACTCCGGCCTTGGGAGTGCCTATATGTTCCGCTTCATTGCTTCCGTCGATCCACGGGAGTTGGAGATTGGCATCGGGTACTTGCAAAAGGCCATAAAGGAGGATGCTGAGCTGGCCGAGGCCTACACTTCGCTCACGTATGCGTACGCGCGAAGCCGGCGCTACGATGATGCGCTCGAGACAGGAAAACGCGCCACCGAGCTTGATCCTGGAAGTTATATGGCTTATTACCTGCTCGGGTGTGTCTACTTGTGCCGTGCTGCTCTCGAGTACAGGCGCAGTTTGTTCAGTGATGCCGTCACGCGAATTCCAGAAAAGCATTGCGGCTGAACCGAATTATCCGTGGACGCATTTGCACCTCGGATGGATCTGCATGCAGCACGGTCAGTACGCTCCAGCGGAGAAGTTTTTTGAAGAAGCGGTTGCCATCCAGGACTCCGCAGGCGCGGTGAAAGCCGGCCCCAGATTTTATGGAGCGCGCACGCTTCTTGGCCTGCTGTCGTTTCGCCAGGGACACCTATCGCGTGCCGAGGAACTTCATCGCCGCTCGCTTGCGGAGCTTGGACAATGCGACCACGTATACCGCGAGATACTCATGGCTATCTCGTATTGCGGGCTCGGCGATGTTGCATTCCGAAGAGCTCTGTTAGAGGAAGCATTGAAGCAATTCCGAACCGCCGAAGATCTGCTTGTAAGCCATCCACGGATTGGGCGGCGGGCCATATTCTGATTCAGGCCTTGCTGCGGCAGTGTCAAGACTTTCATCGCTCTCAAACGAGACCGAAAAGGCCAGTAGACACCTTGACCGAGCGCGAGAACTGCTGGCTCATAAAAAAGGATTTGACTTCGGTTTTATTTGGGAGGCGTGGGATGCCCAAAGCTACTACGACCTGGCGATTTGCCAGGCGCTCTTCGGCAAATCTGAGGACGCGCTGATGTTCTTGAAAAAAGCAGTCGCATGCGGGTGGCGTGACCACCAGTTTCTGAACATAGACTTACGCCTTAGTGCGCTGCGGAACACGCCGGAATTTCGGAATCTGATTCGAGTGGTTTCGAATGACCCTAGAACATGTATCGGCGCCCCGCCCTCGGAATCTGAGGAGTACCTCCACGCAAGTATCGTCCTATCGGATCAGCTTCGGCAATAATCAAGCATTGTTCCGATTGCAGTCTCATGGCTGTGAGTCCCGGCGAGGCAACCTATATAATCAACGCCGATGCTCGCGTTCCAGTTTGTGGCGATCCTGACAGCAACCCTTTTCAGTGGTGCCGCGATTTATGTCAACCTCGTCGAGCATCCTGCCCGAATGGAATGCGGAACGGAGTTCGCGGCAAGTGTATTTGGCCCCAGCTACCGGCGAGGAGCAGTGATGCAAGCCATCCTCGCCTTAGCCGCCACGGTTGCCGGAATCGGCGCGTGGTTCATGGATGCTCGGCTCGCGTGGCTGCTGGGCGCATTGTTGATCTTTATGGTCGTCCCCTTCACGCTAATTGCAATCAGGCCGACAAACAAGCAACTTCTTGATCCCACCCTTGATCGTACATCTCAAAGAGCCCGCCAGCTGTTACAACGATGGGGGAAGCTTCACGCCGTTCGAAGCATCCTTGCCCTAGCAGCCGCAGTCGTCTTCCTGTCTTCGGGGCTTTCTAATTGACTGAAATTAACCCTGTGAAATCCGGTTTCACCGTAATTACTCCGTGTAACCTGTGCAGGCCTCAACCACGTCTCTATACGTGTAAACGAGCGCACCGTCACTCGCTTATTTAGGCGCGGCATCCGGGCCGCCTGCCGTCATTCGGGCACAGTCCTGAATCTCGCGTGCGCTTTCACAAAATAGGAGATCTTTTGTCGTGAAATTCATTCGTACTGCTCTACCGTTGTTTTCTGTCCTTCTGTTTAGTGGTACTTTCGCTCATGCACAGAGCGGATTGGATGCGTATTTTGGCGTCGGAACCGCCACGGACAGCTCGAGCGGAACCGCGACCGACACTTTCGGGAACGGAAACATATTCATCACTCCCAAAATGGCCGGCGCCTTTGGAAAAGCTGGTGCTGATATCATGCTGACGCCTCATTTTGGGATCGGCGGCGAGGCCGACTTCAGGTTTAAGCAGGGTGCCTATGCAGGCTTAAACTATCGGCCCATCTTTTATGACATTAACGGGATTTGGCATCCCTTCGTCCGCGCCAAACGCGTTGTACCCGAATTCCAAGCTGGACTTGGCGCTGTTAATCTCAAGTTCTATTACCCGCAGTCCTACTGCGACATCTTTGCGGGATGCAGCACCACCAACAGCTACCTTGAGAGCTCCAATCATTTCCAGACACATCTCTCAGCGGCAGTGCGTTTTTATGTCACGGACCACGTTTTCTTCCGGCCGCAAATTGATGCCCGGTGGGTGAACAACTTCTACCAATTCGGAAACGGCTGGGTGCCGGAATACAGCGCCTCTATAGGTTATAGTTTCGGCGAGCGCTAAATCCCTTTTGAGCGGATCAACGCGGTTCTGATCGATCCGCGTGATCTGCCTGGATAGTGGGCGGCCTAAATCTTGGTAGCAGCCGCACTCTGCTCAGGTGCCCGAAAGTGATACAGAAACGGTGATCCGGGCGCTTTTCGTCCATCATCGTGCTCTTGCGGCCTTTTTGCAATTGCTTTCCGCTTCGTCGCTGACATTTAGCTGCTCTGGCTTTGCCGCCCTTCTGAGTGCGGATTCTTCCCTTCGTTAGGATCGTCTAGCGGTTCCCCTGACAGCTTCTCTCCAATGATGTGCTCGACCACACGACGCCCGAGCGTGGTGAAGTCATGATGCTTGCTTGAGCGCGTTGGCATGACACAATTATGGGCACCATTGAAGGGGTTTTGAATTGTTAAATCCCGTAGTGCGTGATCAATTCGAACGTTTTAGGGGAAGGTGAAGTCTGCTTTCGGGAGTAATGTATGGAGTCAAAACGGTTTTCACTCGCTCGTAAGGGTCTGCGTTGCTGCTTTGAGGTAAAAACTCTGGATTCTCTTGCTGGAGCCAACCGTAAAATGCAGGCAGATCACCGATGGTCCGCTTCTCCGTTGGCTGCTTAAGCCAAAGCTTGATGAGGCCTCGATCTCGTTCCTTTTGATTTGGCATTGTCGATGTGTTTTAATCCTGCGTTGCGTGTTTTGACAGAGGGCGGCTCGCTGTTTGGTGGCGTTCCAGTTCGGCTTTAATGCTTTCATACTCCGCTCGCAAAATTCGCGCCCGGAGTTCAGCCGCATCAAACGCGGCGCGCTGTCGCGTACCAGCAAGCTCGGCTAGTGCGGCTGTGGCGACGACACACTTATCCGTAACGGCTACAAGTAAATCTGTCAGAACGCGACACGTCTCACAGTGAGGATGCACCGTCCCACAACCCCTCAGTTATCTGAAATCGGTACCCATTCGAGAGGTGTGCCTTCCGGATCGGGAGGAGGATCTTGCAGGATTAGGGTCCTAACTCTGCGATAGACCTCATCGGCTATTCTAAAAGTCTTCTTAATCTCGAATAGCTGTGCGGCGGTTCTTTCTCCGGGGTCGAATTTCTGCCCCTGTTGCATTTGTTTTTAGAGGTTGTACGTCGCATAAAAGCAACACCGTCTGGTTTACAGCTAGTAATGATCCCTATAGTTAAGGGCAGAGATCGAAGTTCAAACTGATACACCACACTATCCTGCCCATCCGCTAGAATGACGGCTGAATGGCGCCATCTGGCCATCTCCGCATCGTCATTCCCGGCGGAACTGGCCAAGTCGGTCAGATCCTAGCCCGCCATTTCCATGAGCAGGGGCATTCCGTCACCGTCCTCGCTCGTCATCCCAAACCGGCCGAGTGGAACACTGTGCTTTGGAACGCGTCCGACCTCGGAAGCTGGGCTCTCGCTCTAGACGGCGCGGATGTCGTCATCAATCTCGCAGGCCGAAGCGTAAACTGCCGCTACAACGCAGCCAACCGGCGCGAAATCAAGAATTCGCGAACCATCACAACAGGCCTCGTCGGCCAAGCCATTGCTCGATCTGCGCACCCGCCACCCGTGTGGTTGAATGCCAGCACCGCGACTATCTACCGTCACGCTCTGGATCAATCGATGGACGAAACTACTGGTGTGCTCGGTGGAGATGAGCCAAGTGTGCCCTCGAAGTGGAATTTTAGCGTCGACGTCGCGACCAGTTGGGAGCGCGCCCTCTTTGCAGCCGATACTCCGCGCACACGTAAAGTTGCGCTGCGTAGCGCCATGATCATGAGTCCCGATCCTGGAGGTATATTCGATACTCTGCTGCGCCTGGTTCGTTTTGGTTTGGGCGGAGCCGCCGCCTCCGGCCAGCAGTTCGTTTCCTGGATACATGACGTTGACTTCCTCCGGGCCGTCGATTTCCTGATTTCTCATGAGGAGCTGAGTGGCCCCGTCAACGTTGCTTCTCCCTCCCCCGTTCCTAATCGCCACTTTATGCGTTGTCTACGTCAGGCTTGGTGTACACAATACATCGGAATCCCTGCCTCCGAATGGATGCTGGAAATTGGTGCCCTCGTGGTTCGCACTGAGACTGAGCTCATTCTAAAGAGCCGTCGCGTAATACCGCGCCGTCTTCTGAACTCAGGCTTTGACTTTCACTTTCCCAACTGGCGCGCAGCTTCTAAAGACCTCGTCGAGCGGTGGCGTCAATTGCAGGGCGATTAAGCGCAATTGGATCGCAGGAACTTTTGTCCGCCCTTTCCGTCTAAGCCTTCAATAAGGAGCCAACTCGTTGGAAGCCTTCTTCAAGGATTTGAAGCACTCGCTGCGCATGTTCCTCCAAAGCCCTGGCTTTACCATTGCCGCCATCGCTGCGCTCGCTCTCGGTATCGGCGCAAACACGGCCATCTTTTCGGTCGTAAATACGGTCATTCTGAAGCCGCTGGCCTACCCCGACCCGGACCGCATCGTTCAGTTCTTATTGACATCGCCCCAAGGGTCAGGGCCCGGTGCTTCGGTGACGAAGTTCAATCTTTGGCGGGAGCAAACACGCGTTTTCCAGGATATCTCGGCGTATGATTTTGGCGGCCCCGGCCTGAATCTTACAGGCGGCACTTACCCGGAACAGATCAAAGGCATCCACGTCACGGCCGATTACTTCCGGCTCTTCGGCGCCCCGATCGAGCAGGGCCGCACATTCACAACTGAGGAAGACCGCCCTCGCGCTCCTCACGTGGTTGTCATCAGCGATGGGCTTTGGAGACGCCGCTATGGCGCCGATCGTCACTTGCTCGGCAAAGCCATCCAGCTTGGCGGAGAACCCTACACAGTTATTGGCATAGTCGGCCCCAGTTTCAACTTCGATCCGCCTTCGGACGTGTGGATCCCCTTCCAGTTCGATCCCAACAGTACCGATCAAGCTCATTACTTCCTTGCAGCCGCGCGCTTGAGATCCGGTGTCACGCTTGATATGGCTAAGGCGCGACTCAAGCTTGTAGCCGATGAGTTTCGCCGCAAGTATCCCGGTGGCATCATGGGTCCCAGAGACGGCTTTTCTGTACAGCCGCTGCAGGACGCGATCGTCAGTGATGTCCGGACCTCGCTTTGGGTTCTCATCGGTGCAGTCACTCTTGTGCTATTGATCGCCTGCGCTAACGTGGCAAATCTACTGCTCGTCCGCGCTACGGGCCGCAAGCGCGAAATTGCGATTCGCGCAGCGGTCGGCGCAGGCCGCGGCCGCCTTATTCGTCAATTGCTCACCGAAAGCGTGCTCCTGTCCGTCGTCGGTGGCGCACTTGGCCTCATTCTCGGCGTTATCGCCGTACGCGCACTTCTCGCGATCAATCCAGGAAACATTCCCCGTATCGGCGAGCATGGAGAAGGCGTGACGCTCGATTGGCGAGTGCTTGGCTTCACGCTGCTTGTTTCGCTCCTCACCGGAATTCTGTTCGGCCTCATTCCGGCCCTAGACGCCTCCCACGCCGATCTCAGCGCCACCCTCAAAGAGAGCGGCGGACGCAGTGGCAGCGGTTTCCGCCAGAACAAGGCTCGTTCACTGCTCGTCATCAGCGAAATGTCGCTGGCGATTGTTTTGCTCATCGGAGCCGCGCTTCTTATTCGAACATTTATTGTCCTGCGCAGCGTTAATCCTGGCTTCGATCCACACCATGTGTTGACCATGCAGATGTCGCTCACGGGGTCGCGGTTCGAGAAGACCGCCGGCGTTGCCCAACTCGTTCACGACAGCGTCGAGCGGCTCCAAGCCGTTCCCGGCGTAGTAGCCGCGGGCACCAGTTGCTGCATGCCGCTCGAGGGCGGATTCGGTTTGCCGCTAATCATTGTTGGCCGGCCCCTTACAACCGGTCCTTACCATGGCGGAGCAGGCTGGGCTAACGTATCGGCGCGGTTCTTCGACGTTTTCAAGATTCCGCTATTGCGAGGCCGATTATTCACTGATCGTGATGACGGCGCGTCAGCTCCCGTGGTCATCATCAACCAGGCTCTCGCGCGCCAATTCTGGCCCAAAAGCGATCCGCTCAACGATCGCATCATCATCGGCAAGGGAGTTGGTCCTGAGTTCGAAGAACCTGCCCGTCAAATCATCGGGGTGGTGGGTGATATTCGGGACGCCGGCCTGAATCGCGATCCCAGGCCTATTATGTACATCCCGGTCTCGCAAGTGCCTGACGGAGTGACCGCTCTCAATGCGCGTATCGGCCCGATTATTTGGATCATCCGCACTCACGCCGATCCTCATTCGCTCAGCTCTGCCATTCAAAACGAATTGCGTCAAGCTAGCGGTGGTCTCCCCGTGGCCCATGTTCGTTCCATGGATGAGGTAGTACTGCAGTCCACCGCGCGCGAAGACTTCAACATGTTGCTGCTGACAATCTTTGGATGCTCCGCGCTATTACTCGCTGCGATCGGCATCTATGCGTTGATGGCTTATTCAGTCCAGCAGCGTACGCAAGAAATCGGTATCCGCATGGCGCTCGGAGCTGAATCACACGACGTTCGAAATCTCGTCATCGTCCAGGGTATGCGCCTCGCGTTGGTCGGAGTTGCCATTGGCATCGCGGGAGCTTTCGGCCTGACGCGCCTGATTGCAACGCTGCTCTACGGTGTCAAAACCTGGGACCCGGCAACATTCACGACGGTGCCGCTTCTCCTCAGCGCAGTTGCTCTATTCGCGGTGTGGCTCCCCGCTCGGCGCGCCACCCGGGTCGATCCCGTCGACGCGCTGCGGTATGAATAGCCCTCAGTCGCTACGCACCAACTCGAGCTTAACAGCCTTGCTCAATAGGGAGCGTAAGCGTACGGGGGATAAGCGTAACAGGGAGCGGGATACCCGTACGCGTCATAGCACGTCGGTCCGTATGGCGCATAGCCGAATCCAAATCCGAATACCGGACCACCCCAGTAGCGGCCGCCATAGTAACCGCGCCCATAGTAGCCGCGCCCGTAATAGCCACGTCCATAGTTCCCTCGGCCGTAGTAGCCTCCGCCGTAGTTCCCCCGCCCAACGTACCCATGGCCGTATCCACCGCCATAAGCTCGGCCGCCATAGTTTCCGTGACCAGAGTTAAAACTGTGCCCGTAACCGCCACCATAGCCGTGACCGCCATAGCTTCCACCGTGCCGCCTCCTCCACCCCGTGGCTGAACGCGCTTCCTCCACCCGAGCTGTGGCCGCCGTAACCCCCGCCACCGTGGGACGAACCTCGGCCCTGGGCGAAAGCGACCGGCGCGAACAAAACCAACAACAGTGTAAAAATTAATTTGTGCATATTATTGCCCTCTTGATTGATGATCGTTTTCGAACTGTCACACGCACGTAGTAATGCACGTCTCCTGCCACGAAGGGACCCGCCGCAATTCATTGAAAATAGACGATTGGAGGCTTGATTCTATTAGCGCGTTCTCCACCGCCGCGGTGGTTTTCGGCCACTTGTTACGCTTCCGGCCGAATGCCCGGAATCATCAATCTGACGCGATAGATGCTGCTGCTGGCCGTGATATAGAGCGTTTTGCCGTCTTGATCACCCCAAGTTAAGTTGCCGACTTTCTCCGGCAAACGAAGCGTCCCTAGATGCTCGCCGTCAGATGAAAAAATCCACACGCCGCCCGGACCGGCGCTATAGAGATTTCCCTTCTGATCCATCTTCATCCCGTCAGGAGCTCCGGGTGCGTTATCTGAAGTGGCATCGTAGAAGAGCTTTCCGTTAGTCAGGGAGCCGTCAGCGTTAACGCTGTAGCGCATCCAGAGTTTCTTCGGCTCGGAATTGTTGACGTATAGAAATCGTTCATCTGGCGAAAAGGCGATGCCATTAGGTCGGGGCAGATCGCTGATCAGAAGCTGCAGCTTTGCGTCGTGCCGGCGGAGCGCCAGGGCACTGCTCTGATACGCCAAGAATGCGATACACACCATTCACGCGTAATTGTTTGCCCGGGTCGTGATCGCTCTGCGTCGGAAGGCCGTACGGCGGGTCCGTAAAGTACAGTGAGCCGTCTCGCCTGTAAACAAGGTCATTGGGACTGTTCAGCCGTTTGCCTTCGTATGTATCCGCAAGAATCGTGACTTGGGCTCGAGGACTCAGGGATTCCAGTCGCCAGACATCGCGCTGCGCGTGACCGGCCACAGTCAGCCGGCCGCGGGCATCCAGAGTCATGCCGTTCGAGCCTGGCTCAGGTCCCGCGAAGGGCGTCGATCCCTTGTATCCACTCGGTTGCATGAAGACGCTCAGGCCGCCGCTCGGCGCCCATTTGCGAATGCTATTGCTCGGAATTTCAGCAAAAAGAAGATACCCGCGCGGATCCAAATCGGGCCCTCAGTCCACTTGAAGTCCGCACCTCTCGCCGCGCGCTCGATTTCGGCGCTTTCAGGCACGATCTGATTGATTTTGGGATTTAGCCTTTCGATATGTCCAGGCGATTGCGAAAACGCCAAAGCGGCGATTATTGCTGCGGTCGGGACGGCGAAATACATTCTTAATTTCACGTTGCGATTTTACGACTGCATCACTGTTGTGCGGCTACTTGCGGATCACTCGGCCAATGTGAATGCGTACAGCGAATCCCCTGCGCCAACCAGAAGATACTGCCTACCGTCGAGCATGTAAGTCTCTGGTCCATTGCTGACGTTTCCACTTAGGCCCGCATGCCAAAGAATTTTTCCGCTTGCGGGATCGAATGCAACAAGATGCTGAGCACCATCGCCTGAGAACAGCAGCTTGCCAGCCGTGGTCAGCAGACCTGATAAGCCGCCCCCGCCCGGATAGTCGTGCCTCCATACGGTCTTGCCTGTCTTATAGTCAATCGCACGCAACGTTCCACCTAAGCCACCGGCCATTCGCTCCGCCGCCGCATATCCCTCCGGATGTGGGTCGGTATCAGTGAGGTAAAAGATGCTGAAGGACTGATTGCTGCTGACGTAGAACAGGCCTGTTTCAGGATCAAAGCTCGGAGGCGGCCAGTTCGTCGCGCCTCCCGATGCTGGCGAAACAAGTACGCCGGGAATGGTAGCCTCCTTTTCTGAATTCCCGATTGGCTGGCCTTTAGCGTTGAGTCCCTTTGACCAATTCAGGGTCTCGATGAACGGAGCTGTAAGCAGGTGCTCACCGTTGGTCCGATCCAGCAAGAAGAAGTACCCGTTCCGGCTTGCCTGTGCCAGCAACTTGCGCGGTTTGCCGTTGAAGTTCCCGTCAATCAGTATTGGCGTTTGCACCGCGTCCCAATCGTGAGTGTCATGTGGAGAGACTTGGTAATACCAAGCCATCTTTCCTGTATCGACATTCAACGCCACGATTGAACAGGTCCACAGATCGTCGCCCTTCCGGCTGTGGCCTGCCAACACCGGGTTCGGATTGCCGGTTCCCAAGTAGTACAGATGTAGCTCCGGATCGTAGGTGCCTGGCATCCAGGTCATGCCACCGCCGTGCCGCATCGAGTATTCGTCCGGCCATGTCTCTGCTCCGGGGTCGCCCTTTTTCAGAGGTTCGGTCCACCATTTCCATTGCACGGCTCCGGTCTCCGGGTCGTGAGCCTCAAGAAATCCCGGAACATCGAGCGAGTCGCCGCCGGTACCCACGATTACGTGATTACCAATGACTACGGGAGCCGGCGTAGAGAAGTACTCTTGGTTCACGTCGGCGATCTCGACGTGCCATCTCTCCTTGCCGGTCTTTGCTTCGAGACAGACCAAATAGTCGTCCGGAGTTTCGAAATACAACCAGTTGCCATACATCCCCACTCCGCGATTCCCAATGTGAATACCGCCCCTGGTGCGCCAAAAGTAGTGCCAAAGCTCTCGGCCAGAGCGCGCGTCAACGGCCCAGGCGTTGTCGGGAGCGGTGAAGTAGAGAATCCCATTGACCATCAGCGGAGTCGCCTTAATCTGGGTGCCGAATCCACCCGGCCCCGCTGCCTGTCCTGCAGCCGGACCACCGGCCCCTGAAACCTGGGGTGCGGGAGCTTCGCCGCCGATTATGGATCGGGGAGTTTCGCCGGCGCTCGCTCGATAGATCCAAGCAAGGTTCAGATTCTTAACGGTGGATTGGTTGATCTGCGTGAGTGTACTGAAGCGGCGTCCGGAGTAATCACCGTTGTAGGTAGGCCATGCTTCGGTTGGCGGCCTCAGCAGCAGCGCCGGATCGAGCGTTTGCCCGACTGCAGCGAGTGGGAGAAGTATGGCGATGAAGAGGGACGGGCGAAACTTCATTTTAGAGTCACCAAATAGGCCGTCAGATTGTGGATGTCCGAGTCTGTGTACTTTGACAGCATCTCGGTATGGCGCTTCAGTGGATCGGTGATCTCTACTTTCGGATCGTCCCCGTTGCGAGTGAAGGAATGATAGTCGCCATTCGAATCAGTTAAGGAGACATTGAAATCGTCGATCCGCTCCAAGTTGCCACTGAACGATGCACCCGAGCGTAAGGTCACGGTAACCGTGATGGGCTTCGTCTCCGGAGCGGCAGGCTGCATGAAACCGGACCTTCCTTGGCGCGGCATTACGATGCGTTGCTGAAGGTCCACGGGGCTGTACTTCGCTGCAATGTGCGCAAGGTCGCCGGTCACTGAGTGGCAGCTGGTGCAGTGTTGCTCGAAGTATGCCCGACCGGCGCTCGGATCGCCAACGACAATATTAAGAATCTGGTAGGTTCCGCGCAAAGATGCTGCCTTGATGCGGTCCAACAGGAACGCCGAGATATCTGAGATCTGCTCCTTCGTGAGATCGAACTTCGGCATGCCTTTGTCCGGTCGGCCGTGGAGAACCACAGGTCCAATCTTGTCACCGTGATCGTCATCTAGAACAATCACCGAACGAAGTAGATCGGGACCACTCTCGCCGCCTTTCGCGTTTGAACCATGGCAAAAGCCACACGTCGACAGGAACTGCTTTTGTCCGCGTTCAACGGCGCCAGCCTCGTAAGTCGGATACCTTCTGCCGCCTCCGCCACCACGCCGTTGAGGTGGCGGCGTTGCTTGTGCACTGGGATGGGCTCCGGCCGGCGCGGGAGGCGGAGCCTGAGTATTAGGTGCTTGAGCACTGGCGGTTTTGGAAACTGACATCATCAATACAGCCGATGTAACGGCAAGCAGCCCAGTGGACGCGCGGGCTGGCTTCGATCGATTCCTCAACAATCTCTCCTTTAAGCAATCAGATGCTGAAAGTGACTTCAGCACTACGTAGAGTATTACAACAGCAGCTCCAACACGAATCGACGCGAGATCCCCCAGTATCTTTCCGGCGCGTCTAGCAGGCTGCGGAAAAAGTCGGTTTCAAAAATCCCGTAGCCTCGCTCCGGGATTTGCCCGGTCACGACTGCGAAACCGCGCGCGGAGGCAGACATATATCGTGACCGCGAGAGTAAGCGCCCTGCCCTCGTCCATGTGTCCTGGTGGAAGCCTCCTCTCGGTTGAACCTTGTACTCACGGCCCAGAGCCGAAGATTTCAGAAATTTTACACAGTTTTGACGCCGGCCTTGACGCCCGACAACAAGGAGCTAAGTTAGACTGCGCTCGAACTCACGCGGGCCGATTTCTACAAGGGAACGGTCATGATTCGGATGAATACACAGAAGGTCACAAGGATTCTTAGAAGCACCCCTTCAGGATTGCTTGCCTTTCGGTCTGGCAGCAGCCACTGCCGCCCCGGTGTTCGTGTCAGGCGCATGGCACCTGGACGTTTACCGGCAGCATGCACGCCGCCCCTTCTTGCATACCGCTACGCTGTTCAGAATGGCAATTGCTGGTTGAGGGCGGTCTTACTCGTAACTACCAATGTGGTGGTCTAATCAACCTTGCCAAACCAGAGCTGTACAACCTTTCCACAGGCACGTGGACGGATAACGAGCAGCATGTCGACACCCCGGTTCGCCCACAGGGCAACGCTGCTTAAGAACGGCGAGGTGTTGGTTACTGGGGTGTCAACGACAACACCATTCTCGACAGCGCTGAGTTGTCTAACCCTTCTACCGGAAAATGGAGGACCACAGGCAACATGACCGTCGCCCGTGAGGGGCACGGCGCGGTGCTTCTCGAAAACGGGGAAGTGTTGGTTGCAGGTGGCTATGCAGGCAACAATGGCCCGCCAACCAACGCCGCCGAGCTCTATGACCCTTCCACGGGCAGGTTTACGGAAACTGGCAGCATGAACGATGCGCGCGCTGACGAGCAGTTGATCCTCCTTGAAGACGGGGAGGCCCTGATTGCGGGAGGTTGCACAGCGGAGCTTTTCTCCAACGGCCAATGGCGTTTAACGGCTGACCTGGTTCAATGCGCCACCGAAACCTTCGCCGCGCTGCTTCCAAATGGCGACGTGCTGATCGATAGTGGGAGATCTGCCAGCGAGTTCTACAATCCCTCCACGAACGTGTGGCAAGCGACTAAGGGCCGACAGTCCTTGGATATCCCCCAGCGCGATCCGTTAGCGCTGCTTGCAACGGGCAAGGTGCTGCTTGCGGGTCTGGGTCTCGGGAACCCGTTTGCTTCCAAGGCTGCGCTCTATGATCCATCCACCAACGAGTGGACGCTGACGGGCAGCATGCGCGTACTTCGCAGAGGGCACACGCTGACGCGGCTCTTAAACGGCAAAGTGCTGGCCGCCGGCGGCCAGAGACCTGCCGGCGACGTCACCCTCAGCAGCGCAGAGCTCTATACGCCGTAGCGCAATCGGGAGGGCGCGTACGTCGCGCCTTCCCTGTTCCGCAGTCTGCGAAGAGCCCGGCTAAAAAAATATCACCCTTCGTGCAAACCTACGACGACTCGACGCCCTCACTCTCGCTCAAGAACACCGTAGTGTCCAAGGGTATCTCAATTGGTATCAGAAAACTCTCTAGTCTCCGCACTGCAAGCTGGTAAGAAGAGGCATGCGCGGAGAAGATCAGCAGCAGAATCACATCTTCAGTTATCTTTCCCCGGAAGCGCGGGTGCGGAAGGATCATCCGCTGCGCGCCATCCGAACGATGGTGGACGAAGTACTTACTCAGCTGTCGCGACGATTCGACGCGATGTACGCCCGTGTGGGGCGTCCCTCGATTGCTCCAGAGAAGCTGTTGCGGGCGCAGTTGCTGCAGATGCTGTATTCGATCCGCAGCGAACGTCTGCTAATGGAGGAAATGGATTATAACCTGCTGTTTCGCTGGTTCGTCGGGCCGAATGCGGATGATGCCGTCTGGGATGCGACCGTGTTCACCAAAAATCGCGATGGCTTGCTGGGGGCCGACGTGGCCAAGGAGTTTCTGGCACGGGTGGTCGAGCAAGCGCGGACGAAGGGTCTGACCTCGGACGAACACTTCACGGCCGATGGCACGCTGCTGGAAGCCTGGGCGGGAGCGGAGAGTTTAAGTCTGCTGGCCGAGGTTGTTTCTTAGATCACGACAGTTCCGCAAACTACTTGGCCCTTTTACTATCAATTCCTTCCAGCGGAAACGTACGGTCTTTAAGTCGCGCGCGTTTTCTCATCATCATCGTGAGAAGTACCAAGTCAACATTTCCCCACATTGTCGCAATCTTCTCGATTTCGTGGATAATGGATTACGGAATCGAGGATTCATGGCGACAACCTTGGCGGCCGAGCCCATCATCGCGGGCTACTCGTTCGACCGCTCACCGGATTTGACGGATCCGAAAGTACGTCAACGTCTAAGTGGCAGTGCGATCAAAGCGTTTGTAAAGATCGCCGGAAAATGGGGGCTCACGGAATCTCAGGCGCGTGGTTTGCTTGGTGGTATCGCATCATCTACGTTCCACACATGGAAAAGCGAACCGAAGAAGCAAAAGCTGACGCAGGACACTTTGCTGAGAATTTCGCTTGTGATCGGCATCTACAAGGCTCTTCATATCTACTTTGGTGAAGAGTGGGCTGATCGCTGGGTCACTCTAGGCAATCGTGGATCGATGTTCGCTGGGACTGCGCCGATCGAGTACATGATTCGTCAAGGACAACCAGGGATGTTTCAGGTGCGGCGAATGTTAGATGGCTGGCGTGGCGGCCGTTGACAAATCCTGAAATTCGCTCGTTTCATTGGGAAAGTTCTCACCGTCTAATCCCGTCGCGTTATAGCGAAAGTGGAACCGTGCTCTCAGCGCTTGCCGGCAACGCCAAAGAGGTTGACGACCTGGTGTTGCTCGATGGTGCAACGAACGATCGTGTTCAGAGCGAACTGCGAGGATCGATCGGCATCAGCACCTTTGAGCTCGTCTACGCCATTCCGAACGCACATGTTGTGAATGCTACCTACACACACCCAAATGAATCAGGATCCCGATTCAACGACAACACGCGCGGAGCCTGGTATGCTGCGGATTCGCCAAAAAGCCTCAATCGCCGAAGTCGTCTACCACAAGAGCAGGCGCCTGAGCGACATTATCGTCCCCGATGAACCGAGTCAGCGACCTCCGCAGGATGTGTCAACATACGACGATTGGCTGGCGGACTTCCAAGCGGATTTTCACGTCCTAGACCCACCGGATGACTTTTCAGAATTCCTGCAGCCTGAGCCGGTGCCGCAGTGTTATACCGCCTCGCAAGCGCTAGCACGGCATCTGCTGCATGAGGGCTCAAATGGGCTGGTCTACCCGAGCGTTAGATTTCAGGGCTCTAAGTGCATCGTGTGTTTTCGACCTGCACTTGTCTACAATCCGCACACATCGGAACGGCTTGAGATCACGTTGACGGCAAACGAGACAGGTTACGATCACCGTGTGCGCCGAGTGCCTTTTTAGTTCCACTCGTCTTGTATCGATCGCCGCGATCCACAAACGTTCAGTTGAAGCTGCTGCTTCTCTCGCTGCGCCTCCTGCCTGCGCTGACTCCAAGGATTCAGCCACACTTCCGAACAATCGTGTGCAAGTTGGCAAGATGTCGAAGCAAATTGCTCAGCCGCTGCCGTATATCTGCTATTCGTAACGACTATCCCGTGCTGCGGTTGCCCGTGATCTTTGTCGGCAGCCGCATCCTGCACTGCCCAGCCTTCCATCCTCTCTGGCGGCAGCAGTCTCACAATCAACGCCGAGTTCGACAAGGACACCGGCTAAGTGGGCATCCATGTTGGCATCAAGCAGCCACATGGAAGGATTCAGTCAACTCCGAAGCGACCTGCAGGACTTCAGACAGGGCCTCTGGAGGCAAGACCTCGTTATGGGGCCCCGTTGATATCGTCAAGCGTCATCCCATTCGCTAGACACTCGAGAATAAGGGAGACGGAGATTCGAGTACCACGAACCGCCAGTTTTCCGCCCAGAAGGTCCGGATCTGCCACGATCCAGTGGAAATTTTTATACGCTATTGGCTGCCAGTCGGACATTCCCGTTCCTCTACCTCATTGTATTGGCAGAGCCGATGATCTGTCGTTACCGGACATTAGCCGACTTTCCGTTGCCTATGCAGCCGGAGAGATAGCAAATCACATTTCGGATCACTGCGATCGAGTTAGCTTATGGGTATTGAGCGAGAAGGTCCGCCCGCCGCGCGATCTCAAAATCCCTGAAATCAAAGCCTGGCGCAACCGTGCAGCCGACGAGCGCGTACGTATGCGGCCATTCCAGACAGGAGCCAAACCAGTGCCCCCCAGGCATCACACACTGAAATTGTTCGTTCGCCTGGGCGTTCTGCCCCAGTCTGATCACGCTGTAATTGCCGTTCGGATCGATGCTATGAACGAGCAATGGTGAGCCGGCATAGAAATGCCATACCTCGTCGGCAGTCATGCGGTGCAGCGCGGAAAAATCTTCGCCTGCCAGTAGGAAATAGATCGCCGTGGAAGCCCTGCGAGGTCCCCGGAAAGTGGCGGGCAGAGCCGGTTCCGGGATCACGACCGACGACCGGTAACTCTCGCGGAAGAAGCCCCCTTCGGGATGTGGCTTGAGTGTCAAGTGGTCAATCCAATACTGTGCGTTGGCCATGCCTCAGGTTATGGTGCGTGATGTCGATTATTCGAAGATTTCGCCATGAAGAACGCGCTGGATTCACTTCAATTTGCAATGGAAAATGCACCCCATTATGGGATCTAACGAAACTGAGACATTACCGGCTTGTCGTGTCGGTTGGCAGCTTGGAATATAATCCGGACGCGGGGTTCGCGCAATTCTAGTGAAAGGCGAAATCACTTATGGGTGAATACACTTTGCCCCATGAATTGGTGGGCGAACAGCAACGGTTGGCACTGATGTCAGCCTTGCTGGATCCCATCGAGCGCGCCCACATTGCCAGGCTGGGGGTTCGTCCAGGCTGGCGCTGCCTGGAACTCGGCTGTGGCAACGCATCAATTGCGAAGGCTCTGGCTGAGCGCGTGGCGCCGACTGGCCTCGTAGTCGCCAGCGATATCGATCTCCGTTATATTGCGTACCTGAAAGTGCCGTGTCTCGAGACCCGCCAAATCGATGTCCTTCAAGATGTAATAGAAGAGGGTGTCCTTCGATCTCGTCGTCGCGCGTGCCCTGCTTCACCATCTCACGCCTGCCCGCAAGGCATTGGAGCGCATGATCACCGCGCTGAAGCCTGGAGGCGCGCTGCTTTCCATCGAACCGGACATGCTGCCCTGCACTGTCGCCGAGCCGGATTCGATGCACAGGTTCTGGCAAGGATGGCTAAAGTGGTCGGTTGAAGCCGGCATCGATTACTTTATCGGCCGCAAAATTCCCGCGTGGCTGGATTCGCTCGGCTTGGAGGATGTTGCAGGTGAAGGGCACACCGCGCAGTTCAGCGGTGGGTCAGCTTGGGCAACATACTGGATAGAGACCGTGCGGGAGTTGGCGCCCTCACTGCTGAAATCGAGGTATGTTACCGAGAAAATGCTCGAGGAGTTCCATGCCCGCTATCAGGACCCGCATTATTGGACAAGCGTAATCACCTTCACAACAAATTGGGGACGCAAGCCGGCGTGAGTCAAGATTGGGATGGTGAGAGAGTTGATTGAATGTGGCCTTCGCTCCCAGTCACAAAGCCTGTAAAATCGCTGTTCCCTTTACATCATCATCGATACGGAGAGATTGCATCCGGCTGAACTTCTGAGTAAAATCGATCGCTGACATCATTTCAGGAGATTGCAGATGGTTCTTGCCACCATGTGCTCTACGCGCCGTCTTTTCCTCGCTGGATCTGCTTCTTTGAGTGCAGTCGCCGGCGCAGCATCAATGCTCGGTCAAGGCGCGCAAACCCCGACCTCATCCGGCTCCGCACAGTCGACATCCGGCAGCACGCCACCACCGCCCAAGCCGCCATCGATGCCGCGGACGGCACCTCCTTACGATAAGAACACGATTAATCTAATTGGCCCGAAGTCCGGCTATAGCCCGCATATCGGAACGATCGTAACCATGCTCACTTGGATGGAACTTGCCGTGCTTGGTCCCACGCGCGGCCTGAAGCAACAGGACCTCGATTTCCTATTCGACAAAATGCAAACACCATTGGCGCACTTATGCTCCATCTCGCGGCGACCGAGGTCCTTTATCAACGAATGACATTTAACAACGAAAACTTTGACAAGTTCCCCCCTGACCATGAAGCGAAGTGGGGTGCTGCGATGAATCTCGGCAATGCGGGTCGCTCCTCGATTAAAGGGCACGACATTGCGTTCTATCAGGACACCATTCGTGAAGTTCGCGAAAAAACGCTCGCCGAGTTCGCTAAACGCGATGACGCTTGGCTCCTGAGTCCGCTCAAGGAGCGGGGCTGGGGCGGCGGGCCCATCAACAACTATTGTTTATGGTTTCACGTCTGCGAGCATATCTCGCATCACGCTGGGCAGATCGACTTCTTGATGAAGCGCTTGCCTAACGCAAATCCGGACGGGTCGCCCGGCTAACCGATACGCTCAGTTGGTCTCTGGCAAACGCACTCAATACTTATGTCACCCTTCGGCTTCGGGGCCATTGTGTACGGCCACAACTTCCCATAGCGCGCTTGCATAGATTTGGAGGCGATTCAGCGGATACAGGCCGACTTATCAGGAGTTATCGAGAGTGCGTCCAATCCGGAACTGGGTCACACCGCCGCATCGCCGCTGGTGCCGCTCCGCAGAGGTCCGGCGAGCGTGTAGGTGTTGATGAGGACGCCGGAGGATGCGGCTTTAGTGCCGGTGAGTAAGAGTCCGCGTGGCGCGGTGTCGTCCGAAAAGAAGCGCTTCCCCTTGCCCAGCAGGACTGGATAGACGAACAGCATGACCTCGTCCGCAAGCCCGTGTTCGAGCAGCGTCGATGTCAATGTCGAACTGCCCCAGAGAATCAGGTTCGGACCGTTCGTCGCCTTGATGCGGTGAACATCCGCAATGATGTCCGGTCCAAGACCCTCGAATGGACCCCATTCCAGAGTGTCCGGCCGGTGGGTCGCAACATACTTTGTAGCCGCGTTCAGGCTGTCCGCCAACGGACTGCTCCCGGCCTTTTGGCCAGAAGGCCGACCAGATGTCGTAGGTACGCCTGCCAAGCAACAGATCAAAGGAGTTGGCGTGCGCCTCGAGGACCGCTTTTCCCCCGGCGGGATCGCGATACGGCCCCGTCCATCCGCCGTATGGGTAGTCGCCGTCTTCGTTCCGGCCACCGGGAGCCTGGATCACGCCGTCCAGCGAGATATGTTCGATGATTTTGAGTTTTCTCATCTTACCTCCCGGCAAAACCTTGTACGTTCCATCAGCTTCATGGTTAAGAGCCAATTGTAATCACGCTCGGTGCGGCCAGTCTACTTCAGGAAATCTGGCGATAAGCCGACTTCGCGGTACTCACCCTTGGGGACCGCCCTCATTGCGCGGTGCCCGACGGCGAACGGGTGTATATTGGCGGACGATGGAATGGTCAAACGATTATTCCTGCTTACGTCATGCGACCCCTTCGGTATTCCATCAACGTCACATTGGACGGGTGCTGCGATCATCGTGCCATGTTCACGGACGAAGACTTGCATCGTCACGCGGCCGAGAACCTCGCCCAGGCCGATGCGCTGCTCTTTGGCCGGGTGACCTACGAATTGATGGAGCCAGGGTTTCGGCCGCCGCGGACGGGAACACTGCCTGATTGGATGGAATCCTTCGCCCGGACGCTCGACGCGGCAAAGAAGTACGTCGTATCGAGCACCCTGGACCGGGTCGATTGGAACGCGGAGCTCGTGCGTGGGGATCTGGGGAAGGCCGTTCAGGAGCTCAAGCGGGAGGCGGGTAAGGGACTGCTCGTGGGAGGCGTGAAGCTTCCGCGGGCGTTGGCGGAGCTGGGATTGATCGATGAGTACGAGTTCGTGGTGCAGCCCAGGCTGGTGGGTCATGGGCCCACGTTGTTCGCGGGGCTATCGAAGCGGGTCGACTTGAAGCTCGTGAGCCCGCTGGAGTTCAGCTCGGGGGCAGTGGCGATGCGGTATGAGCCGAGAAGGCCGAGCATCAACCGTACCTGAATTCCGGCTTGCTCTGTCCGACCTCGATAATATAACCGTCGGGATCGCGGATGTAGCAGCGTGTCTCGCCGTATTTATCCAACGGCTCCGTGATGAACTCGGCTCCTCGGCTTTTCCATAATTCATAGCACGCTTGAATATCCGCAACCCGGAAATTCATAAAGCTGTTGATGTGATTCGGGTCGGGGACGCTGAGCGTTACCGTCGGCTTGTCGGGCGTCGGCCCGCCCCCCACGTTCACAATCATCCAGATATTCGCGAGCTGAAGGTACCCAGGCGCGTTGCCGTCTCCCAGGCTCAGAATGCGAGCGCCGAAGACCTTTTCGTAGTAGCGAGCCGATCGCTCGATGTCCTTCACGGTGAGAAAGTGTGCGACGCTGAACCCGTCGCGCGGAGGCATCTCGTAGCTCTTCTCTTCGATTTGTACGCTGTTCATTGACGACCCCAACGGGCGATACTTTAGTCTCACTTGCCATCCGTTGTCCACTAAGCCCGTTACCAAGTAAGCCGCTCACGCGGCGGACGCTGCGCATGTTAACCCATGCGATTCAGTTTATCTCGGAGGCGTTCTTCCTGCGTACGAGTTGCCGGTGTAATATTGGGGCTATGCCAGCTGCCGCAAAGCTCCGTCTAGGGATCGGCAACCGCCACAGCGGGTACGAAAGTACCAAAATGGCATTGAAAACCCATAGCTGAGACCGCGCCCGCCGCAAACGTGAACGGCTCACCTGAAAACGTCCTTATCGAAACCGTCGCAGCCCGAAGTGTATCCGCCCGTTCAGCAAATTCTTGCTGCGACGCTTCCGATCAAAGCTAGCGTTTCTCAGACAAGTGGGCACTCGAATCGATTTGTCGTCAGTGCATCGTGGATGGTCCCGGCGTCCCATCGGACCAAGTGCCGGCCAAAACCATGAAGACGGTCACCCGTTCTTCCGGATCGTTCCCCGCTATTACTGGAGAGCCAGGCAGATTGGCTCCCCAGCTTTTCACGGCATCACCCGAAACGAAAAACATGAGATGGGGATGCCAGTTCTTGTCGTCGTCGCTCAAATACTGCTGCTTCGCCATCATGTAGCACATCGCTCCCGGAGCCAGCGCGGGTAGTTCCTTCTTTTCCAATGCGGACGTAGCAGCCGCGAGGATCTGTGCTTTCGATTTTCCCGCCAGTACAAGTTTGGTTTTCTGCAGAAAGATGGGCAGAAACGTCCTTGAGGCTGCCGAATTGAAGCAATTCGGAGCGCGGACCTTAGGGTTCCAGAATTCCGGGTCATCGGTCGGCTTCGCCCAGGATCGCTCGACGATGCAGACGAAGCCATTCGAGCCCTTCACCGCAGTTACGTAGCCTTCCCGTCGCAGCACCATCACTTCGGCTGCATCCGAAATCGATGCCGGAGCGGAACTCCGAGCCAGCGCGATCTCAGCCTTCTCGTCCGGAATCAAATACTGATCGAGAGGAGCCATGACCGGATAGGGTGCCTTCGCAGCTTGCGCTCGTGCACAGGCCGGCCAGAGGAAAAGAATCGGAATAACGAATGCTAACGCTGTGATCCTGATATTGTGCTTCCGCATTGGATTCTCCGATGAAGAGTTTTTGTGTCAGGTTTTGAGCCGCTAAGCGTCAGGCGACGCAATCCACCGGGTAGTGTCAAACAAATTGTGTAAACGGCTTTTGCCATAGATTTAGCTGGCCGTCTTTGGGAAGCGAGCTTCCCAAAGAATGGCGAAGCGGTTGAGCGCCTCTTTCCAGCCTTGGATGGTGTGCCACTGGGTGGCCACGTTGCGCAGCGCCAGGTAGAGCAGCTTCATGGCGGACTCTTCATTCGGGAATGAGCCGCAAGTTTTGATCACCTTGCGCAAGGTCATGTTACACGGCCCGGTTTTGCACCTGCCCGTTATCGCGCATCTTGATCACCAGCGCATCCAGATACGCGATCGGATATAGCGGATCGAGTGGACGGGTTTGCCAGGCACGCACTTCTTCCAGCACCGAATCCGTCACGTTGGAGATCAGCGTGGGACTAACTTCGACCCCGTAGATCTCCTGCAAATGCCCTTGAATCTCGCGCGTGGTCATGCCGCGTGCGTACATCGACAGGATCTTGTCGTCGAAGCCGGCGAAACGCGTTTCGCCCTTGGGCACGATCTGCGGCTCGAAACTCGCTTGCCGATCGCGTGCCACCTGGATGTCGACTTCGCCGAAGTCGCCCTTCAGCCACTTCCTGCTTTTGCCATTCCGCGAGTTGCCGCTGCCGTACCCAACCGGATCATGCTTCTCGTAACCCAGGTGTGTCGTCAGCTCGGTTTCCATTCGCTCGCTCCACCAACGCTTTGGTGAGTTGCTTCAGCAGCCCGTTCTCGCCAATAATGTCTTCCGGCTTCTGATAGTTTGCTAACAGCTTGTCCAGTACTTCCTTGTCGATCGCCATCGGTTCTTCTCAGTCTCTCTTTCTTCTTTCGAGAAAAACCGTTTACACATTCTGATTTACACCCTCATGCACCGCTGATTATGGTATCCGATTCGTCCTGACAAACGCCGCTGTAATCACCTACACAGCGTCGACCGATGGCGCCGTACACGCGGACCCCAGTCCCCTACTTCCCCTCCCGCTTCTCCCGCTCCCGCTCCTGCTTCCGAGCCCACAGAGTCTCCGAAGTGCGAGCGCACACCTTGCAGTAGCACCACGTCCGCCGCTTCGGATCCGGCAGATCCTCGCCCGTATCGCTCAAATGCCCCGTGCCCGCGGCCTTCTCCCGCTCGATCGCTTCCAGCCACGTCTCCAACGTGATCTGCTGCACCGCCCATTGCCGTTTCGTGCGCTGCTCTTCTCTTTCAAGGCACCACGAGTATTCATCCGGAATGCCATCCCGAAAATCAAATCGCCGCCTCACTTGCTCCGGTGGCGGTTTCATGATCTTCCGATCTTCGAGCAACTGCTCATTCGATGGATCGAGCTTCGTCAGCGTCCTCCCGTTCTTGATCTCCACATCCACCCATTGATCCAGAACGTGAATCGCCCCAATCTCAATCTCCGGAATTTCCCGCTTAACAACATTCGTCACTTCCGCCACCTGTTCTTCCGCTTCGTCTAAATCTTCTTGCGCTGCTTGCTCGTCTTCCGCCGCGAGCTCCCGCTCTTCCGCTTGCCGTCGCCGCCGTTTCGCAACCTGCTCTAACGTGTTCAACGCGCGCGTCAGCCTCCGCTCCGCCGTGGTCCGATAGCGCAAGCACCGCTCCATTTCCTTGTGTTCTTCTTCGGTCCACTCCAGCGCGCTCTTCTCCTGCAACGATTCCTCCAGCTCGTTATAACGGTTGCGATTGCGATTCACGGTCCACTGCGCCTCCGCCGCGTCTTGCACCAGCATGCGGGTGCTCTTCCGTTTCGGCCGGTAATCGTCCATCCAATCCTCGAGCAATTCGTCGAACTCTTCCTGACTCTCGCCCTTGATAACCGGCTGTTTCGAAGTGCATCCGTGCGTGGTCGAATTGCGGCTCGAGATCGCCTTCCCAGCTGCCGTTTTGGGTCCGGTCGAATGCCGCGCCCGAGGTTTTTCCGAAGCGGCATCCTTGTGCAAATCTGACATTGGTAAACTCGGCCGAGTATGGCTTACGGGCCTACGCCCAATGGCCGTCTAATACCTTCTAAGCAACTGATTCTAAAGACATGAACTTTATTCATGACCCCTGCCACTCGCGCACCGTGCCGCCTCCGGCCAGAGGGAGTTCGTTTCGCAAAACGCCCATGTTATCCTTGACCAGCGTGGGTGCCAACCACGCCCGGCTTTCGCCTCTCGCTTTGCACAAACCGTGACCATCGACAACCAGTTGGATAACCCGAAAACCGTTGCGTCGCTCATCGATCACACTCTGCTCAAACCCGAAGCATCGCAAGCCGACATAGTTCGCCTCTGCGGCGAAGCTCGCCAATTCAGTTTCGCCTCCGTCTGTGTGAACCCATTTTGGATTCGGTCAGTTGCTGAAATGCTCACGGATTCATCCGTGAACAGTTGTACGGTCGTCGGTTTTCCTCTCGGCGCGAATGATACGCGCGCCAAGATCGCCGAAGCACAACTCGCCTTATCCGATGGCGCGGAAGAGCTGGATATGGTCCAGAACATCGGCGCTTTGCGCTCGCAAGATTTCAACTTGGTTCGCAAAGAGATCTCAGAAATCGCCGATCTCGCTCATTCCCGTGGCGCAATCCTGAAGGTAATTCTGGAGACCTGCTTGCTCACTGAGGAGGAGAAAATTACGTCATGCACTCTCGCCCTCGAGGCGAAAGCGGACTTCGTGAAAACATCCACTGGCTTCTCGAGCGGAGGCGCCACGCTCGAAGATGTGCAGCTTATGCGGCAAGCTGTTGGGCCTTCTATTGGGGTGAAGGCTTCCGGAGGAATCCGCACTCTCCAGGCTCTGCGCCTCATGGTCGCGGCCGGCGCTAATCGAATCGGCACAAGCTCCGGTGTTAGCATCGTGGCCGAAGTAACCGCCCCTCCCACCAGCGCCAGTCGTCAAGGCGCATCCTAAAAATGGCTGCTCCTCCCAAAGCGCCGCGCGTCAGCGCCCAGACTCCAAAACCGCGTTTCCGCGAGCGCGCCGAGCTCCTTGATTTCCTTCTCGAAGTCAGCGCCATTACTGCCGAAACGCTTGACCTCGATCGCCTCCTTGCAAACCTCGCTGAAATCATAAAAGAGGTCATCCCTTACGACCTGTTTGCCATCCTCCTCTATAACCAGCGCGCCGGCGGCCTCAGAGTGCGCTACTCCATCGGTCACCGCGATGAAGTTGTGAAGAGCCTGCTGCTTAAGCTTGGCGAGGGAATCACAGGTTTTGCAGCCGCCAGCCAGCGGCCCGTCCTTGCGCCTGATGTGCGCACAGATCCCCGCTATTTGAACGCACTGGATGCCGTACGCGCTGAGCTGGCTGTTCCCATGCTCGTGCGCGGAAAGCTCGTCGGAGTCATAGATCTTGAGTCAACACGGCTGAACGCCTTCTCCGATCAGGACCGTGCACTGCTTGCCTTGATCGCCAGCCGCGTGGGCGTCACAATCGACAACGCACGCTTGTATCGGCGTGTCGAAGGTCAGAACCGTACTCTGCGGCTCTTGGCGCATCTTTCGCAGGAATTCAGTTCCATTCTCGAAATCGACGAGCTGCTCACGAAAATTGCCATCAGCGTTCGCGCGCTTATTAATTTCGATGCGTTCAGCATTTATCTCGTCGAACAGGAGCGCAGGCTGCTGTGCCGTTTCAGCCAACGCTACGACAATCAGAAAGCTGCCGAGGACAACCTGGAAATGGGCAAGGGAATCACCGGCGCTGCCGCCGAATCTTGCCAGGTCATCAACGTCCCGGATGTCACTCAAGACCCGCGCTATATCCCGTCGGAGTCCGAAATACGATCGGAAGTCGCCGTGCCGCTTGTCCTGCACGATCGCGCGATTGGCGTCATGGACCTCGAAAGTGTGCGATTCGGCTTCTTTACGGAAGATCATGTCCGTCTTCTCAAATTGCTCGCTCCTCAGATTGCAACATCCGTCGAGAACGCCCGTCTTTACGAAGAATTGGCCCAGCGCGAACAGCGCATGCAGCAGGATTTGAATGCCGCCTACAAGCTCCAGTCCGTTCTACTGCCGCGTACCGTATCCGACATCATCGGGCTTGAGGTCGGGCTCAAGAGAAGGCCCGCTCGCGAAATCAGCGGCGACCTTTATGATTTCTTCGAGCATTCAGACGAATACACTCTCATCGCTTTCGGTGATGTCAGCGGAAAGGGTGCTGCAGCTGCGCTCTTCGGCGCTCTTATTTCCGGTCTTCTCCGCACTCTCGGGCCGCGCCGCCGCAGCCCTTCACAAGTGATGAGATCTCTCAACGAAGCGCTACTCGAAAGAAAAGTAGATGCCCAGTACGCCACCCTGTCGCTGCTGTTATGGGATGCGCGCCATCGCACCTTTACCATTGCCAGCGCCGGAACTCTTCCGCCTCTGCTTTTTCACAATGGGAAGATCATCGAGCCTCGCGTCGAGGGCGTCCCCATAGGGCTCCTCGAAGAACAGGAATACGAAGAGATTAAAATCGTCGCCCAACCGAACGATTTGCTGCTGCTGTACTCCGATGGAGTGGAAGATCAGCTGCAGGACAGCGGCGAAGAGTATGGACACGACCGGGTGGAGCAACTTTTGCAATCCACCGGCGATCAGGAGCCGCAGCAGGTTGTAAACGCCATCTTCAAGGATCTCGACGCGTTTCGCGGCCCAACTCCCCTCACCGACGATCAAACCGCGATCGCTCTCAGAGTCCTTTAATGCTCACGGCAGGCGAATTCCAATACGTCAACGGCACACTTGCATGCGAAACCGTTGACCTTCCCGCCATCGCCGAGGCGCACGGGACACCAGCCTACGTCTATTCCAAACGAGCCATCATCAGCCGGTTCCACGAATATGAAAACGCACTCACTGGTTTGCCGCATCGCATCTGCTTTTCTGTAAAGGCCAATTCCAATCTCGCCGTCCTCGCCGCACTAGCCCGCGAGGGCGCCGGTTTCGACATCGTCTCTGGTGGCGAACTCTACCGCGTTCTGGCCGCCGGCGGCCATCCAGGCTCAATCGTCTTTTCCGGAGTGGGCAAAACTGAATCCGAAATTCGATTTGCCCTTGAAAAAGAGATTCATAGCTTCAACTGTGAATCCGAAACCGAAATCGAGTTGATTTCGCGTCTCGCAACATCGCTTCAGCGCACGGCGTCCATCTCGATTCGAGTGAATCCCGATGTTGACCCGGCAACCCATCCTTACATTTCAACTGGCCTCCGCGAGCACAAATTCGGCATCGACATTGCCGCCGCCGAGGCGATTTACCAGCGCGCTTCCACTCTGCCCGGGGTCGTGACGGAGGGAGTCAGTTGCCACATCGGCTCGCAGATCGTAGAACTCAATCCATTGCTCGAAGCCGCCGATCGAGCCCTGGCTCTCGGTCAAAAATTGCGCGCGCAAGGCCTGCCGATCCGTAATCTCGATCTTGGCGGCGGTCTGGCCGTGCCCTATCGCACAACTGATCGCGCAGCGCCGGTGGGCAGCTTCATCCAACGCTTGCGCGAAAAGCTGCAGGGTCTCGATCTCACTCTGCTGCTCGAACCAGGCCGTTCGATCGTCGCCGAAGCCGGTATGCTACTCACGCGTGTCCTACTGGTTAAGCAAAATGGCGGAAAGACCTTCGTCATCGTAGACGCCGCAATGAACGATCTCATCCGCCCCGCTCTTTATCACGCCTATCACGAAATTCTCCCCGTGAAAGAGTCAAGCGGCCGCGAACCGATCAAAGCCGACGTCGTTGGCCCCATTTGCGAAACAGGCGACTTTTTTGCGCTCGGCCGTGAGCTTCCATCGCTCAAATCTGGCGACTTGCTGGCAATTTCGACCGCCGGTGCCTATGGCTTCGTCAGCGCGTCGAATTACAACTCCCGCCCGCGTCCCTGCGAGCTGTTGGTCGATGGGACCCAAGTTTATGTCGCAAGGAAGCGCGAGAGCTATGCAGACCTGATTCGCGGGGAATCCGCCTTCCAGGAGAACGAGTCTGCCATCCTCGATACTGAACTAGAACATGACCGACTCTCCTGCAATTTCTGTCCAGGACCTTCGTAAGAATTACGGCTCCGTCGAAGCCGTTCGAGGAATTGACCTCGATATCGCCGGCGGCGAGGTATTCGGACTCCTTGGTCCCAACGGGGCGGGGAAGACCACCACGATAGAAATTCTGGAGGGATTACGGCCCCGTACTAGTGGCAAGGTTTCAGTGCTCGGCTTTGACCCCGCGGTTGAGACCAAAGAAATCAAGAATCGCATCGGCGTCTGCCTCCAGGCGACCAATCTCCCCGACAAAATGAAAGTCCATGAGGCGCTCGAGCTCTTCGACGCATTTTACACGCGGCACACTGACCGTGACCAGATATTAAAGCGGCTGCAGCTTTGGGATAAAAAAGACGCTCTCTATAAATCGCTCTCCGGCGGCCAAAAGCAGCGTGTTGCGCTCGCTCTCGCTCTATTGAACGACCCCTCGCTACTTTTTCTTGATGAGCCCACAACCGGTCTCGATCCGCAGGTGCGTCATGAGATTCACGGCGTAATTCAGGAGCTAAAGGAGAACCGCCGCACGATCCTGATCACCACGCACTACATCGAAGAGGCCGAGCGGCTTTGCGACCGAGTGGCCATTATCGATGCCGGAAAAATCATCGAGCTGGGGACTCCCCGAGAGATCCAGCAACGAGTGCTTGGACACTCGTTCGTCGAGGTAACTACGAATGAGGCCATGCCGCTGGACCAACTGCCCGAGGCTTTACGTAACGAGAAATTCGCCACTAGCGATGAAGGCCGCACCCTCTCGTTGCAAACAGATGCTCCGGCCGCGAGCATCGTGGAGCTTGTGAAATGGATTGACCAGCACGGTTTGCGCCTTGTCGACATTCACCTGAAACGCCCTACGCTTGAAGATGTGTTCATTGAGCTCACTGGAAAGAGGCTCCGCGAATAATGAAACCCTACCTTGCCCAGATCAGAAGCAACCTGCGATTGATGGGACGTGACCGCACAGTTCTGTTTTTCAGTTATCTGTTCCCGCTCGTCTTCTTTTTCCCCTTTGCCCAGATGTTTGGCGGTAAACAGAGTCCCGCGGCAATGTCGCAGGTGATCTCCATGGTCCTGATGATCGGCATTCTTGGGAGCGGGTTTTTCGGGGCCGGCATGCGCGCCGTGCAAGATCGGGAAACCAACGTCCTGCGTAGATTTAAGGTTGCGCCCATTAGCGCCGGCCCCATCATAATCGCTTCGCTCGTCTCCGGCTTGGTGGCTTTCCTGCCAACCGTGTTCCTGTTCATCTTCTTCGCGCGAGTCATTTATCACATGCCTGTTCCGCACAACCTGCTGTCACTCCTGATTTTTGTGTGTATCGGTGTCGTCAGTTTCCGCGCCATGGGCATGATTATCGCGGCCACCGTCAACTCAGCGCAAGAAGCCGGCATTCTGACCCAGGTTCTATATCTGCCAATGCTCTTCATGAGTGGCGCCACATTTCCCATGACCTTCATGCCCGTCTGGATTCAAAAGATTGCGCAATTCCTGCCAGCAACTTACCTGTTCCAGGGCATGCAATCGATCCTGATTGCAGGCGACAGCATCGCCGCAAACCTGTTTTCTGTTATTGCGCTGTTGATCACCCTCTGTGTTGCCGTCTTTATCGGTATCAAGCTCTTTCGCTGGGAAAAAGAGGAAAAGATCAAGAACGGTGCGAAGCTCTGGATTTTGGCGGTGCTCGCTCCCTTCCTGCTCATGGGCATTTATCAAGCCCGTAGCGAACAAAACATCGAAAAAGCCAAAATGATGACGCGCAGCGCCATGCGCAACCGGTCCGTCCTCTTCCAGAACGCGAAGATCTTTGTGGGCGACGGCAGGGTCATTCAGGACGGCGCAGTGCTGATCAGGAATGGAAAAATTGCCCGAGTTTTTGATAAGGCTCCTAGCAAGCCCAAATCTTTCGATGCCGAGGTGATTGATGCCGCTGGCAAAACGCTCATCCCAGGGCTCATCGACATGCACGTGCACATCGGCGCGCCCGGCGGTGTCTATCAGGATCCGCAGAAATATATGGATCCGAATGCAGGCAAGCGGCGCCTGGCCGCTTACCTCTACTGCGGCATAACCGCAGTGAGAAGCACGGGTGATTTCCTTGACTCATCGCTGAAATTACGAGCTCTTATCAACTCAGGCGAATATCTCGGTGCCGAATTCTTCGCCTACGGACCTCTATTTACCGCTCCGGGCGGACATCCAACGGAGCTGATCAAATACTTCCCTGAGTCCCAAAGGAAAATCGCGGAAGAACAGTTTGTCCGCTTGCCTAAGTCGGCGGATGAAGCCCGTAAGCAGGTGGACGACCTGAAAAAGGCTGGAGTCGACGGTATCAAGGCTGTGCTCGAGTCCGGCAACTCCGCGTGGGGCGTATTTAACCGCTTAGACACCGGCATCTATCGTGCAGTCATCCAGGAAGCCGCTAAAGACGGGCTGCCGAGCGCAACACATACCGGCAGTGCCGCCGATGTAAAGGACGCGGTGGATGCAGATACAAATAGCATCGAGCATGGCTCGATGGTTGATCTGATTCCCAACGCGTTATTTCTGGAGATGAAGCAGAAAGGGATCGCTTATGATCCGACGCTGAGCATTTTCGAAGCGTTAGCCGATTTAGGAACCGGCAATCTCGAGCCGCTCGATCGTTCTCTCGTTCAGCAAGTTGGCCCCGCCGATCTTCTATCCTCTACACGCGCGGTATTCGGGAAAGAGAAGCGTTCTAAGACTCTCGAAGATTTCAAACCCATGCTGGATCGTGACAATCAGAATCTAATGAATGCCTACAAGGCAGGCGTGCTTCTAATAACCGGCAGCGATGCCGGCAATATGCTGGTAATTCACGGGCCGACAGTTCAACACGAACTCGAGCTTTGGGTGAAAGCAGGCATTCCACCTGCCGAAGCCTTGCAGGCGGCAACGTACAACGCTGCCAAGGTGTTGCGCGCGGACGATCGCATCGGTTCCATCCAGAAAGGACGCGATGCCACGCTGGTCCTGCTCGATGGAGATCCGCTTCAAGACATCTCGAATACCGAACGAATCGCGGATGTCATGTTTCGCGGCGAGCGAGTCGATCGCTCCGAGCTATTGGACCAAGACAAACAATGAGGTTATCTCATCAGGTGGGGCGGACGATCGCCTTGCGTCGTCTGCCTTGAACGCGCTCACACGTACGTCTTGAACTCAATCACATCGCCATCTTGTACCACGTACTCTTTGCCTTCGGTCCGCAGTTTTCCAAGCTCCCGAGCCCGGGCAAATGAGCCGGCCACGACCAGATCGTCATACGAGACGCACTCGGCTGAGATAAAACTTTTCTCGAAATCCGAGTGAATAACCCTCGCCGCCTGCGGCGCTTTGTCACCGGCGTGAATCGTCCACGCGCGCGTCTCTTTCTCGCCGGTCGTTAGATAAGTACGTAGACCAAGCAAGTCATACGCTGCCCGGATCAGTTTGTCCGTTCCAGTTTCCGTGACCCCTAAGCCTGCCAGGTACTCAGCGCGTTCTTCCGGCGGCAACGTCACGAGTTCGGATTCAATGTCAGCCGAAACCACCACCGCGCCCGTGTCATGATGCTCCTTCACATAGGATCGGACTTGCTGGACGTAATTGTTGTTATCCGCGGTGGCCAGATCTTCTTCCGCCACATTGCAAGCGAATAGAGTCTGCTTCGCCGTGAGCAGGAAAAATCCTTTCACAAGCGTCTGTTCTTCGGGCGTGAGGTCGAGTGTGACGATGGTTCGTCCCGTGTTCAGGTGAGTTTCCAACTTCTTCAGCAGCTCTACTTCGGCGATTGCCTTCTTGTCTCCGCTTTTAGCCGCTTTCTCCTGCTTCGCTTTTCGCTTCTCGACTGATTCCAAATCCGCCAGCACCAGCTCCGTATTAATGATGTCGATGTCGCGAACCGGATCAATCGTATCCATTACATGCTCAACATTCGAGTTTTCGAAGCACCGGACCACCTGAATGATTGCGTCCACTTCACGAATAAAACCGAGGAACTGGTTTCCAAGTCCTTCACCCGTGTTTGCGCCTTTTGCCAGGCCCGCAATGTCGACGAACTCAAATGTAGCGTGCACAGCCTTTTTCGATCTGCTCATATTCGCGAGCACGTCCACCCGTTTGTCCGGCACAGTAACGACGCCCGTGTTTGGTTCGCGGGTGGAGAATCGATAGTTCGCCGTGGCGGCTTTTCGCGTCTGTGTCGCTGCATTAAATAACGCGCTCTTCCCTACATTTGGAAGCCCCACAATTCCGGCTCTTAGCATTCACCCTTATCTTCGCGTACAGTCGCTGCTTTACCTGAATGCCATCATGATCATGTGAAGTTCGACGAGGAACTTGCGCGGGTACTGCCGCAAGACATCCCCAACCGCGAGCGCTTAATCGAGAAGGCGGCCCAGCATCTTGCTCTTGTGACGTCAGCGAACGCGTACATGAATCTTACTCGTATCACCGACCCTCAGCAGGCCGCGATCAAACATGTTTACGATTCTGTCGCACCATGGCGCCATTTTCGCGGCGTGAACAAAGTCCTGGACGCCGGCACCGGCGCGGGTTTTCCTGGCATTCCACTTTCGCTTGTATTGCCGAACATTCGCTTCACGCTCTCTGAATCCGTGCACAAAAAGGCGCGCTTTGTCGATTCCGTTGTAGAGTCGTTGGAATTGCCGAACGTACACATCGTTGCCCAGCGCGCGGAGGAAAGGGCCGCTAGCCGTCACCCCGACATCATTACGGCTCGCGCAATGGCCCCAATTAGTCGAATCATTGACCTGTTCGGTAACGCGCTCAAAGAAGGCACGCGTCTGATTCTTTACAAAGGTCCGGATATTGAGGCTGAGCTTGCAGAAGCTAAGAAGAAGCGCCTCGATGCCGAACTCCTGTGCCGTTACGAGCTGCCGGATGGCTTGGGGACCCGAACGCTAGTTCAAATTCGGGTTCAACCTCTCGCCCGAACCGCTTCGTAAGCGAGTAGCAGCCATCCCGCGATAAACGCAATCCCACCAATAGGCGTGATTGCACCGAGAATCCGCGCGCCTGAAAGCGCGAGTGCATACAGACTGCCAGAAAAGATAACGATTCCAATTAGCAAGAGCCATGCCACGCGCGCTTGTCCAGCAATCGAGATCGCGCTTGTGCGAGCCAACAACGATACCAGCAGAATTCCGAGCGCGTGAATAAAGTGGTAGAACACTGCTTTCTCGTATACGGACATTGAATACGCATCCAGCCTATTCCTTAACCCGTGTGCGCCAAATGCGCCGATCGCAACAGCCAGCGCCATCAGCACCGCTCCGATTGCACTCCAATTCATCACTTACGGTTGTATCAGCTACTAATGAACGACCTCGCAACATTACGGGCTCTGTGGCCAGCCGAAAGCTCTACCCTATTTAATATGGATCGAAGACAAGCCTTGAACATAATCGCTGGCGCTGGTCTGGCAGCGTTGGCTCGCGGGCAATCAGTCACCACCTCAAACGGGATGATTTATCGCAAGCTCGGCAGCACGGGCGAACGGGTCTCCGCGATCGGAATCGGCGGTGCCCATCTCGGAAAGCCGGATCAGCAGGAGGCAATTCGGATCGTTCGCTCAGCGCTTGATCGAGGCATTACCTTTCTCGACAATTGCTGGGACTACTCGGATGGCGAGTGCGAGAAGCGCATGGGCATGGCACTCCGCGACGGCTATCGTCAAAAAGCGTTTCTCATGACGAAATTCGACGGCCGAACGAAAAAAGCCGCCGCACAACAAATCGACGAATCCCTGAGCCGTCTCCAAACCGACCACATCGACTTGATTCAATATCACGAGAACATCCGGCTAGACGATCCGGACCGCTTCTTCGCGCAAGACGGTGCGCTCGAAGCCGTGATGGCGGCCAAGCAGGCAGGCAAAATTCGGTATATCGGGTTCACGGGACACAAAGATCCCCTTGTTCATGAGCGCATGCTTGAAGTCGCGAAACAACATGACTTTCATTTCGATTCATGCCAGATGCCTCTAAATCCGATGGATGCGCATTTCCGAAGTTTCGGCAACAATGTTCTGCCCAAGCTGGTCGAGCAGGGCATCGCAGTGCTCGGCATGAAGCCTATGGGTAGCGGCATAATCTTGGAGAGCAACACTGTCACTCCCATCGAATGCTTGCACTACGCACTTAACTTGCCGACTTCAGTCGTTATCACGGGATGCGACAGCATGAAAATCCTCGATCAAGCATTTGAGGCGGCGCGAACGTTCACGCCCATGACAGAGGCACAAGTCATAGCGATACTCGACAAAACACGGCAAGCAGCCATGAACGGCAAGTATGAGTTGTTCAAAATCAGCACACACTTTGACGGGACGATACAGAACCCGCAATGGATGGGCTGAGATGCGTTCTTTACCGCGCGACAAGCGCATGTTTCTCGCGGCAATCTGACGAGCAGTAATAGAACGTTTGACCGGCACTCTGGCGGCGGAAGGGCGTGGATTCGGCAACATAGGTTCCACAGACAGGGTCTTTATGCAACTCGCCTCCGAGCTGCGGACCCGCGGGCGGGGAAGCCGCCGAAGGCGACGAAGCCGAGCGGTGGTTCATCGGCGGATTCCGAAACGAATTCGAGGAAGCCTTCGAGATGCCCTTGAGGACACTGGTGAGCAACGCCCGCGCCAGCAGGACAATAAAAATCGTGAACAGCAGTTCGAAGATGGCGCGAAACATTGAGCGAGAAACTTCCGCGAGCGAAGGACACTCCTGCGAGTACCCTAGCTAGCTGCTACTGATTTTTCTTGTTCTTTGCGCTGGGAACCGTAACGTTCGTCTTTACGGTTTGCCCCAGTGACGCCAGCATATCTTTTGAAGACTGCGCGTAAGGTCCGTCCGGCTTCAGCTCGACATATTTCTGGAATTGTTCGGCCGTGCCCTCGGGCGGCGTAATCTTCCCCGTCTTGTTGTCTACCTGCGCCTTACCCATTAGACAGATGCCGAGTTGGTAATGCGCATCGGCGTAGTTCGGGTCTGCCTGAATCGCCTTCTGAAAGAATTCGACAGCCTGATCCGATTGACCGCTATTCACCAGGTTCGCGCCCATGTTGTAGTACGCCTTCGCCGCCATTGCTGGATCTAGCTGGGCCGCCTTCGTTAGAGCTGCTGTGCCTCGGGAATCTTCTTCTCGGCGCCATAGATATTTCCTTCCTGGTTGTAGACGCTTGCGTCATCAGGCTTGAGGGCCAATGACTTGTTGTAAGCTGCAATAGCCGCGTCGTACGATTTGTTCTTGTCATCGCCCTTCTGAGTACCCGCGAGCCCGGTATAGGCCTCGCCCAGGCTGTTCCAAACCGCAACCTGAGACGCATCCAATTGGCCGGCTTTATTGAAGTTGTCAATTGCTGTCTGGTAATCGGTCGCTTTCTTGGCCGGGTCCGTGTCAGCAGCGGCAAGTCTTCATTGCATCTTGGCCAGCATTGAAAGCGTCATTCAGAGCTTTGTTCTTCTTCATCGGCTCGGATTGCTTCTTTGCCGCCTCTTCGAACTGTTCCTTCTGCTCGGCAGTCATGCCCCGCTCTTGGTCTTTCGAGAGCTCGCCGGTGGCGGCCGCCTTTTGTGCTTCGGCTTGCGCCATGCTTGCCTCGACCCGTATTGAAGTCGACCGTAGTGGAGTCGCCGTACTTGGACTTTACGCCGTCCACCTTGTCGACAACTTGGCCGTTCACTGCGCATGTAATGTTGTAGGTGCCTAACGGGAGGCCAGTGTAGAACCAATGGCCCTTCTTGTTCGATTTAACTTGATAGTGCCCTTTGATATCCGTGCGCTCCAAGTTGATGACAGCCTTGGGCACGGGCTGACCGTTTTCATCTTTGACATCGCCCTCGAGCGTCGTAACCTGGGCCCAAGCCGAGCTGGCTACGAGGAGAACGAACCCACTCAAAAGAAGCAAACGTCGCAGCTGCGCGAACATGATTTTCATCTCTCCTTTTCCGAAATTCCAGCCTAACCATACTATAACCATTCGGAAATCGTCAGGCCCGAACTTGGGCTGGATTTAGGTAATCCAGAGTACAGCCAAGTGGAATTGAGTGTAAGCAGGATTACGCGGCCACAACCGCAACCTGCAGGCCTGTTTGCTCGCATCTGGCTGAGTAGATTATCTTTAAAAGAGATAAAATTAGTGTAGCGAGAAGGGATGTTTCTTGGGACGGGGTTTCATAAGACTGGCTGTTGTCGGGCGTGCTTTTCGGGTATGCGGCCGCCCTCTGCGGCCAGACGCTGACGAAGGCGGAGGATCTTACAAGCACACGAAATACGAGGCGTCTTTGGCTCTACTCGATGCAAACAGCTGCTGAGCCGCAGACTATGTTTCTGATCGGCCGCAGACTACTTCATGCTGGGAGATTTCAAGAAAGCCAGCCGATTACCTTCAGAAGGCCGCCGCTGCCCAGCCGCACAACAGCGAGTATATGGACTGGTTGGGGCGGGCATACGGAAAACGAGCCGAGACTGCGATTTCCGCTCATGGCGCCTGCGTTCGCTTCGAAGGCTCGACAGGCGTTTGAACGTTCTGTAGCGCTGGATCCCGAAGAACGCGGAAGCTCTGAGCGATCTGTTCGAGTACTATCTGGAAGCTCCCGGCTTTCTGGGCGGCGGATACGACAAAGCTTTGGCGGTTGCTAAGAAGATTGCTGCCATCGATCCGCCCGAAGGCTACTTTCGCAAAGGCGCAATTGGCCCAAAAACGCCGCGAATTTGAGACGCCGAGCAGCATTTGCGCAAAGCTGCCGCGGCTGCTCCTCATCAGGTGGGCCGCTTGATCGACTTGGCGAAATTTTTGGCCGATCAAGGACGTCGTCGCGAGAGTGATGCTGTTTTCACGCAGGCCCAAAGGCTTGATCCGAACGCCCCGAAGCTCTGGTTTGCCCGTGCCGATGTGTTGATCAAGCAGAAGCGCAACTTAGATGAAGCGAGAAATCTTCTTCAGAAGTACATGCGGGCACCAATACGGTCGACGATCCTCCGAAGGAAGACGCGCTACATTTGCTGAAGCAGGTCGGCGGCGCTTAAGCCTGTCAACCGCGATCACCGCGCTAACCTTCGTCGGACAAGCGCGTCAGCACAGTCCGATAACTGAATTTCTCCGAGGCTGTCAACTTCAGTCTGCAGGCGTTGCGGGCGAACCGGCTGCGAACTTTCCTTACTGCTCTCGGCCTCATCATCGGCAATGCCTCCGTCATTCTGGTCGTCACCATTTCTCTTGCGAGCAAGGACCTGATCCTCGATCAAATTCGGGGTATCGGCTCGAATCTCGTCTACGCGAACTATGTCACGGGCGGGCAAAACGTCGCGAAAGTGGAAGCTGATTTCGTCAAGCTTTCCGATGTGCAAGCGATACGCGACGCGCTCGGAAACAGCATCGTCGCCGCTACCGCCGTAATGCAGAACAACGATCAGATTGTGGTTAATGGGAAAGTCCGCGAGGTTACGATCAACGGCGTCGATGAGCAGTACGCGAGGTGCGAAATCTCGTGATCCTGCATGGGCGCACATTCGATCAGAGCGATATGACTTTGCGCGAGCGCGTTGCGATGCTGACCGACAAGCTCGCAGTGCGCATTTTTGGAAGCCAGGAGGCGGCGCTAGGGCAAACCATCAAAATCAGCAAGCTTCAATTCACTGTGATTGGTACTTTTCGCGAAAAGACCAGCACCCATAACCAGGGAGAGATTACGGATGAGACGATTCTGATCCCTATCACGGTCATGCGGTACTTCGTGCAGTATGAGCGTATCGAGCCCGTCTACATCGAGGTTCGCAATGCCGCGGACGTACCAGATGTCAGGCAAGAAGTACGCGACATTCTCGCAAGACGGCACAGGCAGGGTGCCCAATACAGCGTGGAAGACTTGCAGGCATTTCTGGAGGCCGCGAACACAATTGCGAACGTGCTGACGATCGTGCTCATCATTGTTTCGGCCATTGCCTTGGTCATTTCCGGTATTGGCATCATGAACATCATGCTCGTCACCGTGACTGAGCGGACCCGTGAAATTGGGCTGCGGATGGCAGTGGGCGCGTCACGGCGCGAAATTATGTTGCAGTTCCTCGTCGAGTCTGTGCTGATCAGCTTGGCAGGAGGCATCATCGGCATTATCATCGGCCTGATTTTGCCTTTGAGTGTTCGTCTGATCACCGATCAAGTGCGCGTGCCTATCTCTCCGCTCTCGGTTTTGGTTGCCTTTGCCGTTTCTTTCACCGTTGGAGTCGGTTTTGGATTGCTGCCCGCGCGCCGCGCCTCGCAGCTGAATCCCACAGAAGCCCTGCGCTACGAGTAACGATCAGTGTTCGGGCGAGTTGTCGAGATTCAGGAACAAAAGTTTCGGCCCGGTTGGTTCGGAGCTGCCTTCGCGGAGGCTCATCGGTTACTTGAATGAGAGAAATGTTCGAAATAAGCGATGGATCCTCGAACTCCAAAACCACGCGGTTGTCATCTCCCGGAGTAAACATCCCGGCGCTGACGATTTTCGGTTCCTCCTTCGTACCACCCAGAATTGAAATTGCCTCTTTTCATTGAGCTTTGGGAGGTTGCTTGCGATCAACACTGATTTTTGCAATTCTCCACAATCAGCGCGTAGGCCGTGCAATTCGCAGCGGTGCCGGTGCCTTTCATAAAAAACAAATGCGCTCCAGGGGTGGAAAGCGCGTTGAGGAGCCGCAGGTTGTCGCTTAGCGCGCGCTCTTGACGCTGCATGATGGCCTTATATTGGCCAATCTCAGCTTGTAGCTCCAGGATTTGCCGTCGCATGCGGGCTTGCTGATCGAGCACATTACTGCTTCCGCCGGAGTTCAGGGCTTTCTCGGCTTCACGGAGCTTTGCTCGCTCATCAGCGAGCTGAAGCTTCATTAAAGCGAGTTGCCTAGTGGCCTGGTTTAGCCCCGAGCTCAATCCCTCGCCCTGAATGATCGCTGACTGGCGGCCCGCGAACCACGTTCCGACGATCAGAATCGCAAGAATCGCGGCAGCCAGGCCGCCGATCCACCAACGATGCGCGTTTGATTGGTCGCGAAGCAACTGAAGCCTTTGGGAAGCTTAGAATGTCCCGCTCAGTTGAGCAATACGTATCGCATATCGGCCCTTCACTTTTTCAGCAGACCTGCCGGGCCCCAATCCGCAACCTGCGTCACGCGGGAGTGGCCGAACGGTGGATTCAATTCCTCTATCTTGAAATTCACCGAATTGTCTCGAACCGTAACCAACGTGTGTTGGAAAAACCAGCCATCCTCATATCGCTTCGTGCTGCGAAGGTGTCCCCCGGAACTGGCCATCGATAAGTACGTAACGCCGTCAACTTCAAAATGCAACATCTCATGCAGGTGCCCCGCGATCACGTACTTCACTCCGTAACGTTTCGCGAGGCGATGCAGCGGAAAATCGGGATTCGCCAGCACGACCTGTAGAATCCATGAGGGGCGGTGCGAAAAGATAAACTTTACCGGCTGCTTTGCGTGCATCTGCAAGTCCTTTTCTAAATACGCGAGCTCTTCAGCGGGCATATTGTCGCTACGGCTGTTATCGAGTATCGTGAAGTGCGCTTGCTTGTAATCGAAACTATAGTGCAACGGGTGCTTCGCATACTTCTCGAACGCCTGTGCAGATGCGACCGACCAGACATCGTGATTGCCTGGTGTCAGAAACAAGCGATAACGGCGGTAGGGTGCTAACGTGTGCATGATCTGCTGCCATTCGGCGTCGAGGGTCAAGTCGTCTCCGCCTTCAATTGTGTCGCCGACAGCGGTGATGAAATCGGGATGATCCCGATCAGTTTCGCGCCACGCCTCCTCATATACTCCGGGAACGGCGCCCCCGTACGATCACCGAGGATCGCAAACTGGAACTCATTTTTGGAAGTGGTGTAAGCCACGGTTAGGCCGGCAGCAAGCAAGATGAGAGTGGATAAGATCCGCATGAGCGAGGTTCACGAAAGATATTTACGCTTGATGGTCACCAAGTCCTGAAAGGCTTTGAAGAAATCTTTGGGACGGACTTTGGATCCGGGATATCTGTCCATGTTTCCAATGGATATTCGTAGATTATCTGCTCCAAATGTTTTGGGCTGTTTCCATATAGTTTCAAATACCGCGCGATTATCTCTACGTCGAAAACCCATCGTGAAAGGAATGGGTCGGCGAAGATTTGCCGGGTTGTAGGCATCATGCGGAACAGCTTGGCTCCGCACTGAGTATCGTAGATCGGCAGATGCAGAATCTGCGAAACGACGGTCGCGAACACCCGGCCAAGATAATGGCGAATCGCCCGGCGCTCCACATGACGGCCGAGCAGTTTGACGCGTGAGCCAAAGACCATCTCGATGTGTGGGCTGCCATTGAGGACCCCTAGAAAGCGGCTGATGGATTCGAGCGGAGTCGCGAGATCGGCATCCCAGTACCCCATGAATTCCTGCTCGAAAGCTGTCGAGCGCATAGATGATTCCGAGCCGAACCGCTTCCGCCTTGCCTCTGTTCCTGCCAGTTCTTAAAATTTGGGTGCAATCTTCGTAACCGTTCCGAACCCGCTCGAGAACGCGGGCCGTATCATCGGTGCTTCCGTCATCCACAAACAGGATTCGGGTTTGGCTATTTTCCGCTAGATATCTGCGAAACTGTTGAACATCCAGCCTGGCCGCCTCGTTGTAACACGGGATGACGAGAGAAACATGATACTCGCCGTGAACACCGCTTCCGCGCGTCATCAAGTTAGATGGTAAGCTACGGGCCGCACGAATTCTTCTGCCTTTTGGCAGTATAATAGAGGACACATGGCACCATGGGCAGGAATCGCGGAAATTTTAGGCGGCCGCGCCGCTCTCGGGCACCTGACAAAGCTGAGGATTTGCGGGAAGCTGTTCGTGCAGGATTGCCGCTGATTGCGTTGCACTCATTGCAGGAGAGCTTGCAGCTTAGCCGGGAGAGTCTATCGCGTATGTTGTCCATGCCGGAGCGGACTCTCGCCCGGCGGCAGAAACAGGCGCGGCTAACGGCGGATGAATCCGACCGGGTGGTTCGTGTGGCACGCGTGATGGCGCATGCCATACAGGTGCTCGGTTCCCGGGACAAGGCTGCGCAATGGTTCCGCACGGCCAATCGTGCTTTGGACGGTACTGCACCCATTTCCGCTGCTGGATACCGATATCGGAGCACAGCAGGTGAGCGAAATCCTCGGGCGAATTGAATATGGCATCTACAGCTTAAGTGACTGTCTGGAGAGTTTGCTCGCGTCGCCATGCCCGAGCGCGCGTTCTCAGGCGATGGCGCTAGGCTGTACGGGGGCCGCTGGAATTCCCCGGGAAAACCGGTCGTCTATACTTCGGCAACGCTATCACTGACCAGTCTCGAAGTTCTGGTGCACGTGAGCGAGCGAAGACTGGCCCGACGATTTGTGTGCACTCCCCGCTGAAATCCCCCTCGGATCGCAATGCGGACGGTGACTCAGGCGCAGTTGCCTCGACGCTGGCACCGCTTTCCCGCGCCGATGAGTTTGCAGGCTTGGGGACACCTGGTTGGAGGCCGCTGAAACGGCCGTGCTTGCGGTGCCCTCGGCAGTCATACCGATCGAGAAAAACTATCTGCTTAACCCAGCGCATCCGGAGATGAAAAGCATTCAAATCGGCCCACCTCAACGCTTCCGATTGGATTTAAGACTCCGGAAGCCTTAGTGTCTTAACCCGATATTCATAAACCACGCACATCATGTTCATGTACGCGAGTCACACTGAAAAGATGTGTTACCGGGCACACCGACTCTGGTTGCGTTTGCGCCCGTGGATATTCTTGTGCCTGAGCACTGCATTCGCCGCGAGTTCGCTCTCAGATGCCCAGCAGCAACCGCCGCCTGACGATCATAAGCCTACAAGCGCGACGACTCCTGCGGCCGCTGCCTCCGGGGATCAGCCCGCAACCGAGAACTGGAATCTGTTTTATCAAGCCACTTCCATCGGCCAATATCATGGAACCTTCAACTCGCCGTATGAGGGGCCCATTCAGCCTTTTGGATACTTACGGAACGTGACGTCTCTCTTACCACGACGTTGTTTCTGGGATTGCGCCTCAGCAGAACACGCAGTTGTATTTCGATCCCGAAATCGCCGGCGGCAGAGGTTTCAGCGATGTGAATGGAATCGCCGATTCCCCGAACGGCGAGTTGCCTCGGGTCGCAAGCGCAACGCCAAAGCCGTATTTGGCCCGGCTTTACATCTCTCACGATTTTGGATTCGGTGACGAAATGGAGCATTTCGACAGCGATGAGAATCAGTTTGCAGGCGATCGCCCCATGACGCGTTACACGATCGTCGTGGGCCGATTTACAGTGACCGATTTTTTTGATAACAATCGCTATTCGCACGATCCCCGGACCCAGTTCATGGGCTGGAGCTTGATGTACAACGGCGCATGGGATTACCCGGCGGACACGCGCGGCTACACCTGGGGCTGGGTCCACGAATTTCACACGCGCAACTGGTCGCTCCGATATGGCAGTGCGGCCGAACCGAAAGTGGCGAACGGATTGCGTTTTGATCGCCGCCTGTTTCGGGATCGCGGGGATATGTTCGAAGGCGAGAGGACGCTATGAAATTAGGAAGCATCCCGGCGCGATCCGCGTGCTTGACTTCCTGTTGCATACCGATTCGGGTACCTACGCGGATGCATTGCGGCTCAGCGAAGCAACAGGCACAAGGCCGGATGTCACCGCGACTCGCCGCCCGGGAACGCTGAAATATGGCGTCGGCGTCAATATCGGATCAGGAGTTGACGCGCGACATTGGTGTGTTTTCTCGGCTCGGCTGGAACGACGGGAAGACGGAGAGCTTTGCTTTCACGGCGATTGACCGCATGGCGAGTGGCGGGGTTTCGATCGGCGGACGGTCATGGAAGACGCAAGGACGATGTGCTTGCGACTGCTTTTATCGCCAGTGGTCTTTCAGGCGTACATGCGTCTTACCTGGCGCATGGCGGTTTCGACTTTCTTAATAGGCGATGGGCGCCTGAATTACGCGCCAGAATACGTCTGGGAAAGCTACTATTCGGCGCGGCTGTTCCCAGGATTTTTTACCACCTTGGACGCCCAGCACGTTGCGAATCCAGCCTTCAACCATGATCGCGGCCCAGCTCTGGGTTTGGAGCATTCGGCTGCATTTGGAGCTCAGCAAAGAGATTTGCGCCGCTGCGCAGCGCACGATAGTGCAGCTCGCCATAACAGCACGACGTTCATTTCCATCGTGGTGCTTTTAGGATCTGAAACAAGTTGTTGTAATCATCGGTCCACGGGCGCATACCGGCCCGTGAGGCTATACGCGCTGAATGCGTGGTTACGTCCGCATTCTTCAACACTGCAGAGTTCTTAGTAACTAGTACCCAATCGCTCGGCAATATGAGATTCGTCATCATTGCCCTTGCCCTCTCACCGAGACTGCCTGATATCCGGCTCCTTCAGCAAGCTGGCGAATAACGGGCGACAGATTCAGATATTGGTTCGATACATGAAACGCCAGCACGCCTTCGCGGCTTTAGGTGCTTCAGGTATAAGAGCAACTGCCTCCTTCGTCAGCAGATGGACGGAATCGCATCGCCCGGAAAACGCATCGAGCGCAAGCACGTCGTAAGGTGGGGCATTCTCGCGCTCGAGCGAGAGCCGCGCGTCACCCTCAATGATCTCGATATCGGCGTGTGTCTCTCTGAGATAAAAGAACAGTGATTCGGAGATGTCGACCACCTGACGATTGATCTCGTAAAAGCGGAAAACGTCGCCCGGCTTGCCGTAAGCGGCGATTGTGCCCACGCCCAAACCGACGATGCCGACGCGTTTCGGGCTAGTAAAGCATTCACGTAATACGATGCCAATTCCCGAATCAGGTCCGTAGTACGTCGTCGGCTGAAAACGGGAAGGCGGCCACAAGAATTGCGCTCCGTGCTCGATGGTCCCGTGATATAGCGTCCTCGTCTGATCCTTGCCTGCATGCGGCGACTGAACAACCCGAAGCGATCCGTAGAAGCTGCGCCTCACAGATAGCGCATTCTCCTGATATCCCTTGACGTTTGTCGCCCAGAACCACAACCATGCTGGCTGTGACTGCGATCCATAAGAGCCGAATCGGCCATGCTCCTTCGCGCCATGTAAGCAGCAGCGCAAGGGCCGCCGTAATTACAAGAGTGACCGGCAACTCATAAATGCCGCCAAATATGCGAGGAGCAATAAGTCCAACGACAATGGCGCCTGCTGCGCCTCCGAGTGAGAGCATCACATAAAATTCAGTGAGATCTCGAGCGTCGGGCCGCAATCGGCTGAGCTCGCCATGACAAAACATGCAGCAGACAAAGAGAGACAGCAGGGAATCGGGCAGACTAACCTGGATGATTTCCGATGATCGCGGATATCGTAAATTGCGTACCCGAGCGTTGCCAGGGCAACCGCCAGCAATCGCAGCCACATTGCGCGCTTGTAAACTCGTTTTCGGCCGAAAGTTAGAACAAACGTGAGCAAGTACAGGGCGAGCGGCAACACCCATAGCAGCGGCACGGCCGCGATGTTCTGCGTGATGTGATTTGTTACTGAGAGCAACAGCATAGAGCCGCATGCCGGGAGCGCGAACCAGTAAACCTTCCGAATGCCCGGGGTCTCTTTAGTCGGCTGATTTGTGTGCGCGATGCCGGCGCATCCATTCGAGTGCGCCACGCAGTCAATCCGCAGAGGAAAGCAAAGACAATATATGCGCCGGACCACCACACGCTTTGAGCGCGGATGTCCAAAACGGGCTCTATAGCGATGGGTAGCCGAGAAGCGCCGCGAAATGAGGCGAGATTCGAGAGCGCAAACAGGCGGTACGGAGCCTTATATCCAGTTCGAGCAAGCCAGTCCTGAAGTAATGGACTTGTTGAGGAGAGCACGATGAAAGGCAAGCCAATACTCGCCGCCAGCATGCCGAAAATGAGCCAAGTCGGATCCTGAAAAGGGCCTGGCTTCCAACGTTCGCCGGGGCCGATCGGTAGAAGAATAAGCGAGGCAACCAGAAGCAGAATGTGAATCGCAGATTGCATGTTCGAGATTTGCAGTAGCGTGTCAACAAACGCGCGTACAGATAACCGACCAGCAGAGCGGTCTGATAGAACACCAGACAGGTAGACCAGACAGCCGCGGAGCCGCCAAACCACGGCAGAATCCTCTTTGCAACTAGCGGTTCAACCGAGAATAAAAGGAACGCACTGACGAATATTGTCGTGCCGAAAAGCGCTTCACCGCATGCCGGTGGCGTGAAGCGGCTGTCCATTCTGTGCATCCTGCAACAAACTTTAGGCTACCCGACAAAGTCGAGATTGCGACTGTTATACTGACGCCACATCCGCAGGAGTTTCAGAGATCATGGCCAAAACAATGTCAGCCAACGGAAACAGGCGCGCCGCTAATAGTCACCGCCGAGCAGCACATCCTTCGACAGCAGCAAACACATTTCCCCGAAGCTGGCGGTACATTTTCGTCATTATTAGCGGGCATCACTCTCGCGACCAAAATGATCCAGGCGAAAGTTCGGAGCGCGGGACTGCTCGATATTATCGGTACCGCCGGTGAGAAGAACGTGCAGGGCGAAGTGCAGCAGAAGCTCGACGTGTATGCGAATCAGGCGCTGCTACATTGCCTGGGCCTGCGCGATACTGTAGCCATTCTGGTTTCGGAAGAGAACGAAGAACCTGTGACCTTCGATCGCGCGCCCGAAACCGGCAAGTATGTGGTATTTTTCGACCCGCTGGATGGCTCTTCTAACATCGACGTAAACGTGAGTGTGGGGACTATTTTCTCCGTCTTCCGCACGTCCCAAGGCGAGCGATGTCTATGCGGCGTGCTTGCAGCCCGGCTCAAAGCAAGTAGCGGCTGGCTACGTGGTTTACGGTTCCTCAACCATGCTCGTGTACACAACTGGCAAAGGCGTGTTTGGTTTTACTCTGGATCCCAGGCGTCGGGGCGTATGTCTTGAGTCACGAGAATCTGCGCATGCCCGATCACGGCAACACCTATTCAGTCAATGAGGCGCAGGCTCACAGCTTTCCGGATGCCTATCAAGATTATTTGGCGCGTTTGCGCGACGGAGCCTTAGGACGCGAATATAGCTCGCGCTATGTGGGCTCGCTTGTGGCCGATTTCCATCGCACATTGCTCAAAGGCGGCGTGTTTTTATATCCACCTACAAAAGGTTACCCGAACGGAAAACTCAGGCTCCTCTACGAAGCAAACCCGCTCGCGTTTATTGCGGAGCAGGCCGGTGGATCAGCTATTGATGGACGGCAGCGCATTCTAGAAATTCAGCCTCGTGAGATTCATCAGCGTACGCCGCTTGTGTTCGGCAGCCAGACTCGAAATGGAGGAGTTCCAGCGATGCTGCACGCGCGCTGGAGCGAGCACGGCAACTAATTGATCATATGAATGAACTGTCTCGAAGAAGGCGCTTTCTTGCGTCGTTTGGCGGGGCTGCCGCTCTGTTAGGAGGTCGCGGCGCACTGGCCGAGCCGGACGCAGCGCCACAGTCCGCCGGCGGAGTTACGCTCCCGAACTACGCTCGCGTTCAAGACTACCGGACGCTGAAGCAATCCACCTACGACCGAACGGGAGGAAATGAGGATTTTCGGAAGATTGCACCGGGCGGCACGCTCGAGGTATTTCAGGCATCAGGACCCGGAGTTATCACGCACGTTTGGTTCACGATTGCGACCGAGAGCGCGAACCACCTCAAAGAACTGGTGCTTCGTGTGTATTGGGAAGGCAATCCGAAGCCGAGTGTCGAGGCGCCGGTCGGCGATTTTTTCGGGCTCAATCTAGGACAGTATTTCGTCTATCAATCTGCCTTTCTGAACTGCTCATCGATTAAGGCGTTGAATTGTTATTTCGCTATGCCGTTTCGGCGCTCGGCGCGATATTACGGTGACGAACGAGGGGAAATTACCTGTTGACGCGTTCTACTCGAACATCGATTATCAGCTTGTTCTCGTCGCTTCCCGAGGACGCGATGTATTTTCACGCGCAATACCGGCAGGCGACGCCGAATGAGGCGGTTTCGTTTCCCGCGGGCCAGCGCGAAGTGAATCTTGAGGGAGAGCGCAATTATGTCTTTCTTGGAGGCTCGCGGAAAAGGACACGTGATGGGCGTTACTCTCGGCGTGCTCCAAAACAGTGAACGGTGGTTTGGGGAAGGCGATGACATGGTGTTCATCGACAATCAATCGAAACCCAGTGATCACGGGTACGGGAACCGAAGATTATTTTTGTGGAGCTTGGGATTTTGGAGGCGACGTCTTCCATTTCACCACCTCTATAATGGCGCTCCCTATATAGCCATTCCGGAGCACGCCGGCGGGCGCTATTGCCTCTATCGATGGCACGCCGATAATCCCATCGCATTTCAAAATTATATTAAGCACACGATCGAGCATGGTCATGCGGATGATCGCGGCCGATTGCTTCTACTCGGTCGGATACTGGTATCAATCTGAGCCATACACTGATTTCCCGGCGCTTCCTGAAGCAGCCGCCAGAATTCCTGCGTTGAAATTGAAATAGTTCCGATGTCCGATTCCAAACTGAACGAATCAGGCGATGATGCTCTCGGGCTAAATACGCCTATTGAGCGGCGCGATCTTTTGAATTCAACACTGCTCGCTGCGGGCAGCATGTTGCTCAGCTCAATTGCGCCGTTCCAGCTTCTGGCTGAAGAGGATTGGACCGGATACGGCGGTGTCGGCGATTATGCGCACTCCAACGGCAACACGTATGAGGTGATGACCGAAGGCCATAAAATCCGCGATCACGTCTTCGAACGTGCATCGGCGGATGCTATCGACACTCGGGAAGAATTCGATTGCGTGGTCGTCGGCGGCGGTATCAGCGGTCTGGCGGCTGCGCTCTTTTTTCAACGCGAGAGGGCGTCAAATCGAACCTGCCTTGTCCTCGACAACCACCCGATATTTGGCGGTGAGGCGAAACGGAACGAATTCGAGGTCGATGGACAGCGCTTGATGGTTCACCAGGGCTCGGCCGCATGCTTTCCGCCTCTGCCTGGCAGCTTCCTTGAAAGCTTCTATAAATCGATCGGCGTAGACTGGAGCCAATTTCAAGTATCAGACGTGGACGGGCCAACAGCCTGAGATGCCGCTCGAAACCGCACCGTACCCGGCGGGCGGCAAAACATCAGGCTTCTTTTTCGGCGCCAAATTTGGACATCCCGAAGGGCTTTGGCTGATCGATCCGTGGGGCAAGAGACTGGAAGGCGCGCCGATCTCGGAGAAGGCTCGAAACGAACTGCTCAATATGCGCGATGCCGATCGAAAGCCGTTCTCAGCGCATCGCTATCAGCCCAAAGAGCATGGCGATGCGGCTTCTCGTCATCTCGACAGCATCACTATCGAGCAGCATTTGACGGAGACCTATGGATTGAGTCCTGAGACGACCCGCACGTTTTTATCTCCGATCACTGGCGGCGGATCGGGTCTTGGAGCAGACGTATTGTCCGCTTATGCCGATTACGCGGCGGATGTGCTGCTGCCCTGGGACTACAAACAGGGCGCACAAATGTTCCCTGGCGGCAATACGGGGATTGCGCGGCAGATGCTGAAGACACTCATTCCCGATGCGATCTCAGGCTCCACAATGTCCGCCATCTGCCGTAGCCGAGTGCGATTCGATGCTCTGGATCGCAAGAATCAACCCACGCGCATTCGCGTCGGCTCAACTGTGATGTCTGTAAAGCATGAGGGCGAACCCGAACGGTCGGAAGCCGTAACAATCCTTTACACGAATGGTGGAAAGCTGTACCGGCTCAGAGCGAAAAGCGTTGTGATGGCGGGCGGCAGTTGGACGACGAAACACATTGTGCGCGACCTTCCCGCCGTTTGCCGGGATGCGTATGCACAATTTCATCGCTCGCCTTGTCTGATGGCGAACGTGGCTGTACGCAACTGGAGATTTCTTTACAAGCTCGGTCTTACGGAATGCCAATGGTTCGAAGGAATCGGAAACTATGTTGTGGTGCGAAAGATGGCTACGCTCGGAACCGATCCTGTCAACCATTAACCCCGACACGCCGACTGTACTGACCTTGAAGATTCTTTTCTCATACCCGGGACTTCCCATTGAGGCGCAAACCAGCCGTGGTCGCGCGGAATTGCTCTCGACCCCTTTTCGCGTATACGAGCGGCGGATTCGCGAACAATTCACGGCCATGTTCGCCCGCGTCGGGTTTCAATGCGAATCGTGATATTGCTGGTATTATTCTGAACCGTTGGGGACATGCGTACCTCAGCCCTCAGCCGGGCTTTTTCTTCGGCAAGGATGGCAAACCAGGTCCCGGAGACGTTCTTCGCCAGACGCCGTATGGGCGTATCGCATTTGCGAATTCCGATCTTACGGGAATCATGGATCATCGGACGTCTATTCTGGAGGCTCGGCGGGCGGTGGGGCAGATTCTGACGAAACAGGTGAAGCTAGCGTAAGAGTAGCGATGAAGCGCTCTGGATTCGCTGATCTTCCGCTACATGGCGGGCGCGTGCCGCCGTGGCTCTCCGAGCGAATGGAAAAGCTCGGGACCGCCATCGTCGAAAGTATTGTTTACCATTACGGCGCGCCGGAATTTCTTTCCCGATTGAGCGACCCATTCTGGTTTCAAGCGCTCGGGTGCGTGATGGGTATGGACTGGCATTCGTCGGGAGTTACAACATCCGTACTCGGTGCACTCAAGCGCGGTCTGAATCCTCGCGCGAATGAGCTTGGCCTTTATATTTGCGGCGGTCGGGGAAAGCAGTCCCGCAAGACACCCGATGAACTGTGCACGGTTGCGGAGCGCCGCAATCTGAACGGAGACGCGCTCGTCAGAACCAGCCGCCTCACCGCGAAAATCGACAATAATGCGATCGGTGACGGTTTCCAGATCTATTTGCATAATTTCGTCCTGAGTGCATCTGGAGATTGGGCGGTTGTTCAGCAAGGTATGAATGAGCGAACCGGTCTCGCCCGGCGTTATCACTGGCATTCGGCATCAGTCCGCGATTTCATCTGCGAGCCTCATACCGGCATCGTGGGCGAGCATGAGGGCACGATTCTGAATCTGGTGGACCGCCGTGCAAAGCCAGCCCAAGACGCACTACTCGAAATTGCGGCCGAAGACCCGGAGAAAACGATTCGCGAAGTTCGTAAGCTGAGTTTGCCCAAACACCACGATGTCCGAGTCGAGAACGTGGACTTAAAGCGTCTGGGTGCTGTGCTTGCAGTTAGCTATGAGCGGCAGTTGCGCGACTTTGCTTCACTTTTATTGGTGGAGAACCTCGGCCCGCGCACGCTTCAATCTCTGGCGCTGATCGCTGAAGTGGTGCACGGCGCGCCCACGCGATTTTCTGATCCGGCCCGCTTCTCCTTTGCTTGGGCGGCAAGGACCGCCACCCGTTCCCTGTGCCATTGAAGACGTATGATGAGTCTCTTTCGGTGCTACGCCGTTCACTGGACGCGGCGAAGCTGGGTGATACGGAGAAGATCGACGGATTCAAACGCTTGGATGGTTTTGTTCAGATGGTGGAGCGCCGTTATAAGCCCGAGGCAAATTTCGAACGCGTATGATTGAGCATGCGAACACGCCATCTCGCGGCAGATCGGTTTTTGAGAACTTGGCGGCCAAGGGCCAACAGCTATCTCTGTTTGAAGTTCAACCCGCTCTCACGGCTCACGAATCGTGAGAATTTGATCGGCTTTGACGTTTTTCAGCAGCTGCTTAGCTCTGGTAGGCCAACGAATCTCGAGGTCCGCGGTTACGGCGCTTCCAAGCCCGAAATGGAGCCGCGGATCGTTTGAGGAATAGAAGCTCGACTGGGCCACGAGTTCCTGCGCCTGGCGCTTTCCACCATAGAAACATGTAACTCGCGTCCCGATGGCGCTGCGATTTGATTTTGTGCCGATCAGCTTCAGCTTGAGCCAGTGATTCTTGCCGCGGAGATCATTGCGTAGAAGCGATGGAGGCTCGTTCAGATTGACGATCAGAATGTCGAGATCGCCGTCATTATCGAAATCGCCGAACGCGCAGCCGCGGCTGCAATGAGGTTCCGAAATACCTGGACCGCCTTGATCTACCAATTCCTCGAACTTGCCGGTACCCAAACTGCGAAAGATTACGCGAGGTGTTTTCAACGCATATTGTGAACGTCTTTTTTCGACTTCGGGGTAGACGTTTCCGGTGACATAAAAGAGATCCGGGTTGCCATCATTATCCAGGTCCACGATTCCCGCACCCCAGTTCACGAACCGCGTCTCGACGCCGAGGCCGGCAGCAATCGTCTCATCCTCGAAGTACCCCTTACCGTTGTTCACGTAAAGGACGTTCGTATCGTCCATGAAGTCCGTCTTAAATATGTCGAGATTCCCGTCCAGATTGACGTCCCCGATCACCCACGCCCATGCCTCCCTGCTCCATGCCATCGTCGCTGAGAGCGCAGCCATTCGACAGGCCGACCTCCTCAAATGTGCCGTCGTGCTTATTGCGGAACAGAAGGCTCGGGCTCGTGTCGCAGGCGACGTAGATGTCAGGCCAACCATCGTTGTCGAAATCGGCGGCAACGACGGTCATGCCATATCCCGGCGGTACGCTCGCAATTCCTGCCTCTTTGCTGACGTCGATGAAGACGCCGTGCCCGTTGTTCCGATATAGCGAGTGATGGGAGTAAGGCAGGCCGCGCGGTCCGCAATTCACTGGGACGCCCGCCCACGTGCAGTTCAAGCTGGAGCCGGGCCTCGGTGCGTGAGCAAGATCGAAATCGAGATAGTTCGAGACGAACAGGTCGAGATGGCCATCGAGGTTGTAATCGACGAAACAACAACCGGCGCCCCACCGTGTTTGTGGATCGAGCAGCCCGGCAGTCTTTAGTCACGTCGGTGAACGTCCCATCTCCATTGTTACGGTAGAGCACATTCTGACCGTAGGCGGTGATGAAGAGATCGTCGAATCCATCGTTGTTGTAGTCGCCGACCGTGACGCCCGAAGCCCAAAGCGTGCGCAACAGCCCGGCTTTCGCCGTGACATCCGTAAACGTGCCATCGCGATTATTCCGGTAAAGACGGCTGCTGGTGCCTTCAGGAACATCCGCTACACGCGATCCGCTGAGAACCAGCAGGTCCATCCAGCCATCGTTATCGTAATCGAAGAAGGCGCAACCGCACCCGACGGTTTCGATGATGTAATCCTTGTGATCCACCGGGCCGTAGATGGTCGGATATCGAAGTCCGGCCTGAGCGGCAATGTCGGTGAAATACGCCAGAAAAGGAATTCCGGACGGTTTGGGCCGTGGACTCGCCTTAATGTTACGCGATGCCACGCCTTGCCCGCGCAGCAGCGGAGCGGCTAAAATGCCGAAAAATTCGCGGCGGCGAAGTTTCATTGTATGCCGGCCGGTGAATACGGGCTTTTCAGTCACTTCGCCGTGTTTTGCTCTGGATGAGCTTCCAAATCCTTCACTCTCTGAAACTCTTTTCGAGCATCTTCTTGCCGGCCGGCCTTCGCATATGCTCTTCCGAGTTGATAGTGAGAGTACGCCTTAGACGGTCCGTACTTCGCCGCGGCTTCCAATTCCGTAATTGCCGTCGTTCACCTCGCCCTCTTGGAGCATTAATTTGCCCAAGCTATAGTGTGCTTCAGCGTAATCAGGCTTTTCACGTACTACCTGCCTGAGTAGGGGGAGCGCTTTCTCTGGCTTATTCTCCTCGAGCAGCACAAACGCCAGATGATACCGCGCGCGTGCGTTCTCTGGATGCGCGCGCAGTTCCGCTGCAAATTCCTGACGCGCATCATCGAGTCGATGTTGGTGGATTTGTAAGTAGGCCGAGATCGAAATGCACCCAGGGGAGCTTGGGAGAAAGTTCAATTGCGCGGCGAAATTCCCGCTCGGCGTTTGCATCCTGAAACTGGCTCGCGTAAGCTTCACCCCACAAAAGATGGAGCTCTGGAGAATCTGGCTGAGCTTTCAACAGTTCGACAAAGGCTTCCTGTGCTCTTTCGCGCTGATGCGTCCGGGCCAGCGATGTCCCAAGAGCCAGGAGAACCTGAGCGTCTCCGGGCTGCTCCGCTCTTCGCTTGTTCGAGCAGCGGGAATCGCTGAATCATACTTGCCCATCTGAAACAGTGCCAGTCCGAGCCTGCTTGTGAGCGCCGGGAAACCCAGGATCAATTCTTAGCGTCTCCTGAAATTCGCGAGCAGCAACGGTGAATTCTTTTTCTTCGGCTGCCTTAATGCCAAGCTTGTAGTGCTCGCGCTGCCGTTGCCGCTTGACTTGGTTGCCGCATTAGAAGCGAGCAGATTAGCAGAACAGCAAATATCCCCAACTTCAACAATGCCTGTTTTCAGAATATCAGTTTCAGAGCTACTTGTATTTCCCGAGGTGCGGCTGCGCCGGTTACTGTCCCAAAGCCGGATGAGGGACTGGCTAGGGCGCCGGGGACATCTGCTGTCGGCACGAACGTTAAATTGAGCGAGTTGAATTGAGTATGGTTCAGCACGTTAAAAAACTCGCCACGGAACTGCAATCTGGGTGCCTCGTCGCCCGAATGACCCAGGAAATATGGGAGATCGAAGTTCTTGAAGACAGAGAAATCCAAGTTGTCAATTCCCGGGCCGCGAACGACGTTTCTCGCGGCATTCCCGAACGTACCCGGCGCCTGTAGGACGAATGCATCTGTATTGAAGTATTCGGCGATAGTTTGCTTACTGCGGTCCAGATTTGGGTTCGCGACAAGATCGGGCCTTTGACAGACCGCTCCGCCGTCAGCCAGGCCGACTACATCGTGATCAAGACACACATTCTGGGGAAGACCGGAGTGGGCAATATAAATGCCGGCCAGTTCCCATCCCCCAAGGCTGCCCTTCAGCAGCTTATTTGAACTCTTCTTGAAAAACGGCAATTCCCAAATGTAGTTAACGGAGATCGCCTGCGGTTCGTCCTGGGTGCCAAGTGCTTTTTCAGCCGGTAAGTCGTAAGCATCTTGCACCGGATTTGCGCGGCCTTCTGTATCGTTATTAGTAGTGTCCGAGATCAATCGGCTCCATGTGTAAGCGACCTGGAACTCCACGCCTGCCGTAAACCGGTGATTCGCGAAAAACTGCAGAGCGTTGTAGCGGCTGGTGCCATCGCGCCCGTTCACATAGATATGGCTGAAGCCAAGATACGGCCGCACGAGATCGGGGTTCAAGATGCCCTGATAAATGCTGGGCAGATAGATGTCCGGAGTCTGATTGATGTCCCGATTCCGGCCCTGATGGATCTGATGGCTCCCGGCGTAATCCAGTTCGAGCACCGTGTCCCGAGCCGCCTGATACTGAATGCCGGCACTATATTGATAAGCCAACGGGTTGTTGTAGTTCGGCTCGAGCGTCTGAAGCAGCGTTGGCGGCTGCGGTGTATTCGGATTAAACGGTGAAAGCTGGCCGGGCGCAAGCTGCGAAAACGTGATGTTGTTCAGACTGGCTGTGCGGTCGTTCGGCGGAAGCAAGCCTAACGCGCTGGTTTGCGAAATTGCATCGCGACCGTGAAACATGCCGGCCCCAGTACGGAATACGAATTTCTTCGCGAGGAATCCCGGGCGCCCAAGCGATTCCTCCGCGTGGCTCCCAGTCGTTCAGGTGGTTGCGCACGAGTGCACGGCTGGGGAGATCGGGAGACTGTGGCGTTACTATCCCGTTCAGCGTGTCGCAGAGGGCCGGATTTACTAAACCGTTCGCATCGAAAGCCGCGAGCGGAACACTTCGAGGGATCATATCGACTCGGGAAAAAGTTGGCAATGTTGTTGTGAGCCGAAAAGACCTGACCCAAATATTGCCACCGAAGTCCGAAATCGAATGTCAGGCTCGGAGTAACTTTCCAAGTGTCCTGTAAATAAAGGGCGCCGTCGTGCCAACGGTCGTAGACCGGATTTAGCGTCTGTTCCTCGTTGTAGGTTGCAAGATTACCGAGAAGAAGACCGCTGAAATCATTGAATGTTAAGGTGCCCGCCGTATCGTCGCCCCCGCCATTGGCCGGCTCTCGCTTCCGGCTCAGTCCAAGAAAAAAGCCAGCTTTCAAATTATGCGAGCCGAACGTATACGCAATATCGTCCTTCAGTTGAACGAGGGCCTCGCGGTTGGTAAATGGAGCCTGATGCTGAATCGTCCCGAAACCGTCGACTCCGTTGATCGTTGGAAATGAACCGCTTGTCTCTGGAAATAGCTCGGTATACGTGAAGCCGGCGCGCGACGCGAGCGTCGGATCAGAAGTACTACTGGTCTGCCAATGGATGAAGTTTTGCGTATACCCGGCCTGAAAATCGTTTACCAGATGCGGCGTGATCAAATACGTCAGCTTGGCGACGGTATTCCATGCTCGAAAAGTCCAATCGCTGCTGACGGATGGAAAATTATCATCGCCCCAAAGCTGGTTGTTGATGTTGCCGAGCCCCTGTTGTTCCTCCATCGTGCGAACCATTAGCATGGCCTTTTCGCTGAAGTTGTGATCCCAGCGATACAACTGAATGTCATCGACTGTATTCCGCGGCTCGCTCGCAATGAAATTGAAGCCGTTGAAGTTTGCGTTAGGCAAGGGATAGCGCGCCAAAATGGCCTTCGCATTAGGGTCGATCAGCGATGCCGGAACATTTGCTTCCTGCGAAAGCACCTGCTCCTGTGGATCGAAAGGCTGCGGCGTGCAAGGCGCGGGCGTCACTTGGCAGGTCGGATCGAGAATGCCCGCTCGCTGACGTGCTGTGGGGACGGTATCAGTAGCAACGTTGCCGCGCACTTCCCGCCTGCCTTCATAGGAGGCGAAAAAGAAGTCCTTGTTCTTGTCCTTGTTGTATAGCCCAGGAATCCAGAACGGACCTCCCAGCGTGTAGCCAAAGTTATTGAATCGCAACTCATTTTTCGGAGAACCCGAAGAGTTCAGGAAAAAGTCGTTTGCATCCAACTTGTCGTTGCGCAGATATTCATAGACGCTTCCGTGAAAGTTGCGCGTTCCCTGCTTTGTGACGACATTGATTACTCCACCGGTCACTTGGCCGAATTCAGCGCTGAAGTTGTTTCGGAGAACAGTGAACTCTTCCAAAGCATCGAGTGGCGGAGTAACGACGTTCTGAGCGTTCGAGCCGATATCCATGTTATTTTCGCCATCGACCAGCCAAAGATTCGAGTTGCTTTGATTTCCATTGATCGAAACCGTAGTATCACTGTCGATTCCTGTGCCGCCGCCGACTCGTCCATTCTCTGAAACAACGCCCGGTACTAATTCAACGAGCTGGCTGAAAACACGCCCGTTCAGCGGCATGGCCTGTGTTTGGGCTGCGCCTATGAGGTTTGAGATCTCAGCTGTCTCAGTCTGGACTTGCACGGCGGCCGCAGAAACTTCCACGCGTTGACCAATAGCGCCTACTTCGAGCTTCACGTCAAAATTGAGCCGATCATTCACATCCAGGCGGATTCCCGTAGTCTCGTATCGTTTGAAGCCTGGGCTCTCGACGCTAAGCGAGTAATTCCCGACCGGCAAGGCATTAAAGTTGAAGGCGCCGGCGGAGGTCGTGTTCGTGGTACGGGAAACGCTTGTGCCGGTGTTTGTCACGTTGACTGTGGCGTTAGGAACTACGGAGCCGCTAGGGTCCGTAACTGTACCGCCGATGTTGCCAGTGATCTCCTGAGCAAGTGCAGGAATCAGCGGAAGCGCAAGCACGACGAACATCGCTAGACGAAGGCGTAGAGGGTTCAAGGCACACCTCGCTGGGATAGAAAGTCGGGCCAAAGGCGTACAGCTATCGCTCTTTGGCCCGCAAAGACTTTAGAAAATAAGCTTCATTCCAAGCTGCAGGATGCGAGGGTCGTGTGCCGCAGTCGGATGAAGAAACGTCGAACTGGCGATGCAGCTTGGATCACCTGCCGAGTTGTTTGCGCCGGCATAGCACGAGGCCGTGTTAGAGACCGCGCTCCCGCCCTGCCCGCCGCTGCTCCACTGTGTGTGATTCAGGACGTTGAAGGCTTCCGCGCGGAACTCAATTGCCCGCGTCTCAGATTTAAGCGGGAAGTGCTTGAATAACCCTACATCCCAGTTCGTACGAGAAGGATTATTGAGAATGTCCCGGCCGGCATCGCCGAACGTCAGCCCAGTGGGAGCAGCAAAAGCGGCGGGATTGTAGAGCAGCGGCCCCACGATTCCCGGCACGTTCGTTACCGGTGGCGGGGCGTTCGGGTTCCCGACTACGTCAACATAGGAACCGGTTCCGACACCGTTTCCAACACCGGCATTGTCACCAAATGTCCCATTGATGATGCTGAATGGCGTCCCCGTTTGGAATGTAATTAGGCCAGAGGTTTGCCAACCGCCGAGTACCGCGTGCAGAAATCCTGAATGCGTAAAGAACGGAAGATCGTACACGTAGCTAACGTTCAGAATATGCCGTTGATCGAACTGCGAACTCGCGCGGCTCTGCGCCAGATTATACGAGTTGACGAACGAATTGTCGCCACGATCGGAAGAGTCATCAATTGAGTGGCTCCAGGTATAGGCAAGACTCACGTTCAGATGTCCGATGTAGTGGCGAGCTGAGACCTGCATGGCGTTGTAACTCGAGTTGGCCTGATCTTCCAATCCCGTGATGGTTCCGAATCCCTGGAAGGGGCGGTAAATAGACGGAGTCACCACATTGCCGCAAGCGACGTTCAGGTTGACGGCTGCTTGCCCGGTGACCGGGGCTCCATTTACCGTTAGCGAGCTGCAATCACCGGAGCTGATCGGCTGACCTGCGTGATAGGGATTGAGGGAAGCCGGCAACGGGAGGATTTGGTTGAAATCTCTTTGGTCCGTCAAGTGCGTGCCCTTGCTCCCCACATAGGAAACCGTAAGCACGGTATTTTCCCCGATATCCCGTTGCACATCGAAATGCCATTGCTGCACGTACGGCCAGATGGCTTTCGTCGGAATAGATTTGAACGACCCGCCTCCCAGCGGAAAAAGCAGGCCCGCGCCGCCGACGGCGCTATAGCCCACGATGTTGTTCTGGGTCGAGTTGAGCACCAGCGGCGCGCTGCCCTCCAGCGATTCCGTATTTCCTTCGTTGCCATTTGTGTGCTCGAAGAAGATTCCGTAGCCGCCTCGAATTGCGGTTTTGCCATCACCCATCGGATCATAGGCAAAACCGAACCGGGGCGCGGGATTAAACAGATGTCCTGCAAGACATCCATGAGGAACACCTGGCGCTCCGCACTGCACCATTCCGTCAAACGGATTGCCAACGCCGGGGAGTAACGCACCTGCTGCTGGTCCAGTGAGTTGAATCACCGGCGCCTGAGCTGGGTTGTAGGCACCTGGTTCCCAGTTATATTCGGTCTTGTACTTTGGATAATAAGTTCCAAACAGGCTGAGGCGCAGACCAAGGTTCAGAGTTAGCTTTTTCGAGACATGCCAATCGTCCTGAAAGTACGGCTCTACAATTTTGTAACGATTGTAGTACTTAATTTTGGCGTTCGTCTGCTGATATGACGAAATACGGCCGACCAAAAAGTCGGCGAATGCGTTACCGGTAGAAATACTCGCGGTGTTACTGAAGGTTAGTGTGCCCTGAAGCTCCGGACTGTTCTGCTCATTCTTCTGCGCGGCCGCGAAGTATGCTCCGAAATACAGATTATGAGCGCCAACAATCTTCGTCACCTGATCCTTGTATGTGAACGTTGGATTGGCATTATTCCACGGGAAATAACCCGTATCTACTCCGAAACCACCGCCGTACGGTGTCCCATTGGAAATTTCAACAGCGGGCAGAAGACCTCCGAAACCGTTCTTGAAAAGGCTACCCATCGTAAAGTTGGATGGCACGGAAGCATTGCCCAGCGCGTTCAGGAAAATGTGATCGGTGGTATAGCTGAAAACCGTTTCATTCAGCAATGTAGGCGAAGCGCTGATCGCAAGGTTCGCTACCATGCTGACTCCCGGCCCTATAAAACTCGTTTGGACGGTCGGGAAGCTATTCGTAGAATTGCCCCAAAGAGGATTTGGTACGACCGTATTCCAGGAATCGTGGGTGAATCTGTAAAAGAACCGAACTTTGTCACTAAAATTCTCATCCACGCGAACCAGTTCCTCTCGCCAGTTGGTGGGCGTGATGGGGGCCGCATTGAAGAAGGACTCAGCTCCGGTACCTGCATTCGGCGCCGGGATCAGGCTGAGCAGGGTCTGCGCGTTCGGATCGACAGGAACTTGGTTATTGGGGAAATAGGCCCCGGTAGCTGGATTAACCGGGCAGTCCGGAAAACCGGCCTTGTTAACCGCACTCCCCGCCGACGGGCAGATATCTGAAAAGTTGCCGCTTCGTTCTCCGATTGAAGCATCCTGTTGATGGTAGGTCTGCTGCGGAACACGTTCTCTGCGCCATTCTTCGGAGAAGAAGAAGAATGTCTTCTGCCGGCTGGTGTTGAAGAGCTTGGGAATAAAAACAGGGCCGCCAATCGTATACCCGTAGTCGTTCTTTTTATAGGCCGGGCGCTCCGTCTGGAAAAAATTGCGTGCGTTGAAGTCCTCATTCCGGAGAAATTCGAAGAGATCGCCATGAAAGTCACGAGTTCCTGATTTCGTAACGGTCTCAATGGTGCCCGATCCGTTTCGCCCATATTGAGCACCGTAATTAGACGTCAGCACTTTGAACTCGGCGATGGCATCCACGTTCGGGTAAACGTTCAACGTCGAGTTGCTGCCATTGTCCATGTTGTCGCCGCCGTCCAGCTCCCAGTTGTTGTACTCATTGCGTCCGCCGTTAATGCTGTATGCGACGTTCCCATACACGCCAACTTTTCCTTCGTCAAAACCGGTTTGATTACTCACGCCGGGTACAAGCATGATCAGTTGCGTAAAGTTTCTGCCCTTTAGAACGAGCTGATCGATCTGCTTGCCCGTTACTACTCCGGACAGTTCGGAGGATTCCGTCTCCACCGGCGCTACATTCGTTCCCGCGACAGTCACCTCGGTACTTACCGCGCCCACAGTAAGCGTCGCGTCCGCACGGCCCTTTTCGGCGACACGCAGCACGAGATTCGCGACATGATACTTCTCGAATCCGCTAGCAGTAACATCGACGTTATAAGTACCTGGGGGCAGTCCTGGTACTAGATAGTCGCCGCTCGCATTCGAGGTTGTGGTTCGCGTGAACCCCTGCTGATTGCTCGAAATTTGAACCGTGGCGTTCGGGATGGCCCCGCCGCTGCTGTCGCGCACGCTACCGGCAATTGAACCATCGCCGGTCTGGGCCCAGGCACTGGCTGCCGTGGCAAGACTCACCAACGCTATGACGATGTAGTTGGGAAAAAACCTCATGAGACCTCTCCTCTTTAGCTCGACCAAAAGCCTTTAATCATGCCGCCCAAAGCAAACGTATTGCGGCAAAGAACAGACCACTGCTGTTTAGCAATATAGGTGCAGCTTAACCGAGTGTCAAGGGGAAAAATTGCAAAAAGTTGGAGATCTAATGGTCCTAGGTTTATACTGATGCAAACCTTTGCCGCAAGCGTTTGCGCAATATGCCGAGTGTGATGAACGACGTAGCAAGGAAAGCGGGCGTCTCGGCCACCACGGTCTCACACGTAATTAATGAGACTCGGCCGGTGGCTCGCGAGACCCGCGATCGGGTGCTCCAGGCGGTTCGAGAGCTTAGCTATTACAAAAATGCTTCTGCGCGGCTTTTGGTAAGGGGCGTAAGCGATTCCTTCGGATTAATCATCTCCGACATCGAGAATCCGTTCTTTCCAGAAATCATAAAGAGCTTTGAGCAAGGATGCTCATCAAAGGGCATGGGTACCGTGCTGTGCACGACGAATTACGCTCGCGACCAGGCTGAAACAGCTATCAAGAGAATGATCGAAAGCCGGGTGCGTGGAGTTGCCATACTGACGTCTCAACTCGACAGCGATTTGGTAGCGCAGCTCGCCGCGAATCGCATGCCAGTCGTGCTGCTAGACTCTCCTCCCAAGCGAAGCGGCCGGAGCAACATTGCGGTGAACTACTCGCGCGGGATCTCCGAGGCCGTAAAACATCTTTACGATCTAGGCCACCGGGCGATTGCCGTTCTTACGGGGCCGCAGGATCGCATCTCGGCCGCTACTCACCGCGAGAGCCTAATACGGGCGCTACACCAAGTTGGATGCGAACCGTTTCGGATTGTTGAGGGGGATAATCGTCCCGAAAGCGGGTCTGGGGCCGCAACAGAGTTGCTGAGCTCATCAAAGCGACCCACAGCGCTGCTTTGCGGAAATGACCGAATGGCGATAGGCGCAATGAGCGCTGCTTTCGGCATGGGATTAAGAGTTCCTCAAGACCTTTCGATCGTTGGTACCGATGATATCGTGTTGGCCCGCTATACAAACCCGCCGCTCACGACTATCCGCGTTCCGCGAGATCGTCTCGGTGAGTTATGTTTCGAAATCCTGGAACGGATGCTGCGGACTAAACGCCACCTCGGTATCGAGCAAATTGTCGAAACGCAGTTAGTAATCCGTGAGTCTACGGGACCGGCCCAGGCAACGGGGACAGGCCGCTCTGTCGGCGACAAACTGGCAGACGACAAAAGGCGATCGTCCGCCCCACAATGAAGGGTTTCTGCGGCAGAGGAGAGTCAGTCCCCATTGGCGTCGCTTTGAGTAACTGTATTGCCCTTGACAGTCTCTGGTTTTGGATATAAGAACAGAGCATATGATCGCAAAGATTTTGTCAAACATGAAGAGGTCGCGTATGTACCTCGTTTTGGTCGCGCTCGCCAGCGTTGTCGCGATTAGCGGGAATGCGCGGGCTGCTGAGGTAAACGTCGACTGCAAGAACACGATATCCGATGCCGCGAGGCTCAACGAGGCGATCTCGCATAGCAGGGCTGGAGACCATATCAGCATTCATGGGCAGTGCCTTGTGAATGAAACGATCGTGCTGTATGGAGACAGGACGTATGCCGGCGACTCGCGGACTGGAACCGTGATCAAACAAGACCATGCCGCGAATCTACCGGCATTGCTTGCTTCCGACAGCTGGAAATTCGACTCGAGCACTACGGGGCTGCCGATTCGAATCGCCCATCTGACGCTTGACGGCGATGCATCGAACAATATCCAGACGAACGTGCTGGTCATTCGTTCCTGGCTGACCGTGATCGAAGATGTGGTGGTGCAAAATGCGCCGGGAGACGGCATTCAAATCACCAATCTTAGTAAGAACGGAACTGCGCTCCAGAACACGCAAGTGAACGGCCGTATCAGCAACTGCTTCGTTACGAACTCAGGGGCCAACGGCATTCATGTGGTCGATACGGGCAACAGCGTTACGGATTGGGACCTTCTTGATTGTTGGATCGCGAGCTCGGGCCAGTCCGGGATCACGATGGACAACGCCGCTGGTTGGAAAATTCGCGGAAATCACCTGTATGGCGTGCCGCAAAACGCCATCTTTGCGAATCGCTGTTTCGGAACCGCGATTGAAGGAAACTATATTGAAGATTTCGGCGATTCGGGAGGCAGCGGCAACACCTGGTATGGCATCGCGTGTACGGCGCAAGGTGATGTCGCCAGCGTTATCAACGCGAACAAAATTTTCATGTTTAATACTGAACCCTCCACGGGTAACTTCGTTTACATCGGCATACCGCAGGTGAATTACGATATCGGACAAGTCGGTGTGGTCGGAAATACGATACTCGGTAGCGGCAGCGCACGCGACATTGGATTGAGCTATCAATTGGGTGCCGGCGCGGGCCTGAAGGTGGTTTCAGCCAGTAACAACGTTCAGTCCGTGGCTAAAGCACGCGTGATCGGACCCGGAGTCACCTTAGTTCCTGGCTATTAGAACAGTACACGTCAGTAGTCTGCGCCATCGGGCCGCATGATAGCTCGCCCCATTTCGACCCGTAGAGTAAGATAACCAACGTGTCCAAACAAGGAAAAGTAAAAGTTGGAATCATTGGTTCGCAGTTTCAAGCAGACATTCTGGCTACATCTTTCAAAATTATGCCGGAGGAAGCTGAAGTCGTCGCTGTGGCTTCACCGAGCCCGGGCCATGCGGAGGAGTTGGCGAAAAAATTTGCTATTCCGCGTGTGTTCCACGACTATCGCGAGATGTTAAAGGAGCCGGATATCGAGCTGGTTACGATTACTGCTCCGAACTACCTGCACGCGCATATGACGATCGACATCGCGAAGGCAGGTAAACACGTGATGTGCGAAAAACCTCTGTGCGTGACGCTTGAAGAAGCCGACCAGATGATTGAGACGTGCAAGAAGCAAGGCGTCCTGTTGATGTACGGTGAGGAGTTATTTTTCACGCCAAAGTACCTGAAGGCGAAAGAAATGGCGGATCAGGGAGGCTTGGGCAAGGTTTATCTCGTTAAGCAGAGTGAGAAGCATTTCGGGCCCCATAGCGAATGGTTCTGGGACGTGAAACGCTCTGGAGGGGGAGCGTTGATGGACCTCGGTTGTCACGGCATCGCGTTCTGTTACTGGTTTCTGGGCCGCCCAAAGATCACCAGCGTGCTCAGCCATCTCGGCACTTACGTCCACGCGGACAAGACAAAGGGTGATGATGACGCGATCTGCATTCTTGATTTCGAAAATGGCGCGGTAGGTCTCGTCGAGGATAGCTGGGCGCGCCGCGGCGGCATGTTCGATCGCATTGAGGTTTACGGAGAAGGCGGCGTAACTTATGCCGACCTGCACATGGGAAATGCGCTCCCGACCTATAGCGAATACGGCTTCGGCTATGCAGTGGAGAAAGCGCCGACAACGACAGGCTGGAGTTATCCGGTGTTCGAAGAACTGTGGAATTACGGCACCCCACAAGAGCTACATCATTTTGCCCGCTGCGTGCGCGGCAAAGAAACACCCCAAGCGACGGGCGAGGACGGACGCGTCGTAATGGAAGTTTTATACGCTGCCTATGCGTCGGCTGGGCTAGGGCAAAAAGTGAAACTTCCGTACAAGCCCCAAGCGAAAACGCCCATTGAAGAATGGCTGTCCAGGAAAGGGAAATGACACTTCCTCTGATCGAGAACATCCTCGGTCAACCGGAAGCCGTTCGAACCGTAGCGGCGCATCAGTTAGGTGAAGGCAAACACGCGCTGCTTCAGTCATCGGCTCTGTTGCGGTCCAGCCAGCGCATCATTTTGAGTGGCATGGGCGCCTCCTTATCTGCATGCATTCCGCTGAGCCACTATCTGGCTTCGAAAGGTGTTCTCGTCCCGATGATCGAGACATCGGAGCTGCTGCATTCGTATGCGCCTGTTATTGATGAAAAGACTGCAGTGATTCTCGTCTCGCGTTCGGGTGAGACTGTCGAAGTGACAAAACTCGTTCCCATTCTGAAGCAGCGGAAGGCGGCCGTAATCGGCGTGACGAATGTCCCGCACAGCACGCTTGGCTCGAGCTCGACGCAATGGCTGTGGTTACACAGTCCTCCGGATCAGTTGGTGGCGATCCAAACCTACACGGCGACGGTGCTCGTGCTGCTTCTCCTGGGCGCGGCTTTCCTGAATGAGCTCGATGCAAACCTGCGATCAGAGCTCGATGGAACCGTGAATGCGCTTTCCAATTGGATACCTAAGTGCCTCGAATTGAGCGACAAATGGTCCTCATTTCTTGAAGCTGCCTCGCCTTTATATTTCTTAGGTCGGGGTGCCTCTCTGGCCTCTGTTGCCGAAAGTGTGCTTCTGCTTCACGAGGTCGCGAAGGCTCCAGCGGTGGGTATGTCAGCAGCGGATTTCAGGCATGGTCCCGTGGAGGTGGTCGACGGCCGATTTCACGGGATCATCTTCGGCTCGCAGAAAGAAACAGCAGAACTGGATGCCGCTCTCGCCGAAGACGTAGCTGGGATGAAGGGCAATGTCCATTGGATTGGACCTCGTGTAGCTGGCCGCAATATTGTTCCGCTCTGTCCCTGGCCGGCAAATGTCCCGGATCGATTTGCTCCAGTTTTCGAAATTATTCCCATACAAATCGCCGCTTATCGCATCGCGGAAAGCCGCGGCATTATCCCGGGTGAATTTCGTCATGCTCCGACGATCACTTTGTCGGAAGCGGGCTTCAGCGGCCCAGAATCCCGTCACTCCGTTCCGGGCTCCGAGTCCAAGTTATCTGGCACCGGAGCCCAGAGCGCAGCGACGGGCCGGAGTCCAGGTCCGGTATAGATTCCATGGCCGTTCTTCCCGCCGAAACATCCATTCTGTGCGCCGACATCGGTGGAACATCGACGAAAGTGGGCATCGTTAACGCCGCAGGCGAATTGGCTCTGCTCGATTCTATTCCCACGCGAGGCCCGGATCCAGATTCATTTGCCGATGCACTTGGCCGGCTAATCGATCGCGTACTGCAAGCCGCGCTCGCAGAGCAGCGTCAGATAATGGGCCTTGCCGTCGCGATTGCGGGATTCCTAGATCCGGATCGCGGCCGCATGATATACAACTCAAACTTTCCCTGGCTGGAAAACTATCCGCTTCGAGATTACCTCGTCCGGCGGTTCGGAATGCGCGTCGAATTGGAGGTGGATTCTAATGCGGCTTGCATGGCTGAGTATTGCTTCGGTTCCGGTCGCGGCTCGCGCCGTTTCCTTTGTCTTGCGGCAGGCACCGGATTGGGAGGTGGAATGGCCATTGACGGACTCCCGCTGCGGTTTGCTTACGAGTGTCTCGGCGACATTGGGCACGTTATCGTGGCAGCGGGACGGCCCGATTTGCACTTGCGGCGGGCGAGGATGCGCTGAGATCCTGATCTCCGCGCCTGTGTTGGCGGATCACTACCGAGAACGGCGCGGCCTGAGCTCAAACCTTTCGTTACGCGACGTAATATCCGCCGCTAAAGCTGGCGATGATCTTGCGATCTGCATCCTCGATGAAGCCGGCAAATCGCTTGGAATCAGCGGCCGCCTCCATAGCAAACATTCTTTTGCCCGACCGCATTGCCATCGCCGGCGGCCTGTCTGCGGCGGGAGATCTTTTGTTGAAGCCAGCCGAACGTGTTTTTTATAGCTCCGCAAGCGAATTTGCACGATCGGGTACCTCTTTATGTCAAGCCGTCTTAGGACCCATGGCGACTTTGACAGGTGCCGCTTGGCCTTTTTTAGCGGAAAAATCATGAAATCCACTCGCGTAAAAGAGAAGAAGATGCAATCAATCGTTCGTCGTCGCGACTTTTTGGTAATGTCTCTCGCATTTGTAACTCCTCTAGGAGCGACCGAGCCGCAGGCCAATTTCCCGGCGCAGCCCCGTGAGAGATTGGCTGTTTCAACCTATCCGTTTCGGTCGTTGATTGAGTCAGCGCTTAGCCGTGGCCGCGACCGCAGCAAGCCCGCTATTACGCTCGAGCAGTTTGCTGAAACGGTCCAAAGTAAATTTCAGGTGTCCGGCATCGAACCTTGGAGTCCGCACTTCAAGTCGATCGAGCCGGATTATGTGCAGGATCTGCATTCGTCTTTTCAGAAGGCTGGCCTCCGCGTTGTGAATATTCCCGTCGATGCGCATAACGTCGATCTCTGCAGCGCTAACGAGAGCGACCGGGCTGCTGGGCAAGCACACTACAGGATGTGGGTGAATGGCGCCGCGATCCTTGGCGCACCGGGCATTCGAGTGCATGCGCCCTCACGGAGAAATTCGCCCGAAATAGATTGCGCTATACAGGGCCTCAAGGCGCTTGCGGATTACGGCGGCCAGAAGAATATCGTTATCAACTTGGAAAACGACAATCCTCGCAGTGAGGATCCATACCGCATTCTCAAGATAATCGAAACCGTAAATAATCCGTACTTACGCGCTCTACCGGATTTTTGCAATTCGATGTTGATCAAGAACGATCAGCAATATAACGAGCGCGCGCTCGAAGCATTATTCCCCCATGCATTCAACATCAGTCACGTAAAAGATATGGAAAGCGACGAGGAAAAAGTTTATCGGGTCGATGTAGACCGAATCTTCGCCATCACTAAGAAGACCGGTTATCGCGGGTACTTCTCTATGGAGTGGGAAGGCACCGGCGACCCATACGAAGGAACGAAACGGCTGCTCGAGCAAAGTCTCAAGAATCTGGAATAATCCGGCGCTGCGCTATCGAAATGGATAATAGCGGGTATCGAAATTAACGGCATTTACGAGAAATAGCTAACTGCCTAGGCCATTTATTCCCACCTCGGGCCTCTTCTGTAGCCAAGAATACAGCACGCGAATCGGCCAGTAGATTGCAATCCTCCGGGCTCAAAGGCGGATTTTTGAAGTATGCGTGGAAGAGGCGGCTTAGTGACAGCAGTTTTTGCGCTTGGAGCAGTCCTTTATCAAAGTGGTCCTGTTTCTGGCAGCTCGAAGCCTGTCGCCACGCATACACGTCGCGCTTACACTGACAACGGCAAACAAATGAGCGAGCAGAGCCTGCTCAAGAGTTTCGCAGACGTGTGTCAGGTGGAAATTCCGACTCGCAGCGGGCGAACTCTTTCGGACGCCTGGTGGCAAAAGCATTTGAAGGGCTGCTTTGACTGGATAATCGCGACGGTTCCCGATCCCGAGCTTTCGCAAATGCAGCTCGATTTCGACCGCGAAATTGAAAGTGTTCAGAATGCAGCGGAGTCGTGCGGCTATCATTTTGATCGATATTGGTTTTCTTGGAGACCCGACGAACAGCACGGAAGCGCTGATCAGAATAGTGCTGAGCAGAATAGTAAGGATAGCCAAACTTCCGAGATCGAAGAGAGGCGAAATCTACCGAGTGTGCTGCTGTTTCGGAATGGTGACCACCCATCGCCCGGGCATGACAAACCGTTGGCAGTTTTTCTGGTCGGAGAAACGCCTACGTCCGGAATTGTAAGCGCCCAGTTCAATAGCGCAATTCGCTTTGGACGACTCTCAACGCCTCAGGTCCGGAATGATGTGATCAAGATCGCCGGGCCGGGATTCTCCGGATCATTTTCTTCACTCCTTCGGCTAACCGATAAAGACCAGAGATACATTGTCCGGACGTGGACCGCAGATTTTGGCTCACAAGGCGCATTTCACGAGAAGCGGCCTGAAGCGCATCTTAGGACGACGAACGATCCGAGCGTTATCAAATTGGATGGGTTCTTTCATTACGTACGAGAAAATTGGGATGAAAAGGGACCGATCGTTCTCTTGGTAGAGGAAGGAACGGCTTTGGGCGGGGGCATAACTCTCAATACCTTAAACGATCCGCTAGTCGCTCCGATCTACATTCTCAAGTTCCCACGCGGCATTTCGAAGCTTCGCAACGCCACTGAAAACAAGGAACGCATTCCAGGATTCACAAGTGAAATTAAGAATTCGCCCCTCGCGCGACGGGAACTCCCGTTCACTCTCAAAGATGATGGGGCCGGAAGTTCGGAGCTGCCCTTTTACTCGGGAGAACAGTCTCCTGTGTCGCAGGAATCGGTGCTGTTCAGCATCGCATCCCTGATGAAAAAAGGGTCGTTGCACTACGCCGGCATCATTGCGACAGATCCCCTGGACTTGCTTTTTCTAAGCCGTTTCTTACGGTCGGCTTGTCCAAATACGCGGCTCTTTACGTTGGATCCGGATTTACTCTTCGAACACGGCGCCGATGGTTCCGATTATCAAGGCGTGCTCGCGATTACGAATTATCCTTTGTTTGCGTTCAACCAGATCTGGACTGGTTCGGCTCAGAATACTCTGCGGATTTTCCCAAGCGGCAACTCGGAATCCAGTTACAACGCTGTCGTTGCATTGCTAGAGGAGTCATGGCAATCTGCAAGCTCCAGCTACACGGATCTGCGCGAATTCACTGATCCATTGAACAGCTCCGATACTCGACCACCACTTTGGATCACCGTGGCCAGCCGTAGCGGATATGCGCCGGTTGCCATATTGCCTGACGCACACCACAACGATTTCCTGATGAAGTTACCCCAGAGCGGTCGACACCGACTTGTACCAGAGTATTGGGAGAGCTGGGGCTATTCGTTTGTTGGAATTTGGTGTTTATGCCTGCTTTATAGTGGCGCTGTGTCATTCGCACGTCCGAGTGGCAGTCGGCTGTTGGGGATGTTTTCGGTAAAACCTAGCGAGCCGAATCCAGCACCTAGAGCGCACTTCCTGTTCTCGATGGGTTTGTGCCTATCGATTCTCCTGGCACTTTGGCTAGCGGTTCCGTACATAATCTTCAAGCAGAATGCGCCGTTATTAAAGGTTGGCTGGGAGCGTTCGCCTCTCCTAGCGAGCATTTCGGGAGTGACACTCGCAATCTGTGTCCAGCTCTTGGCACGCCGCAAAGTCATGCGGCATCCCACTCCGATGCGGTGGGCTGGATTGGCTTCGATCATGGGCGCCCAGGGCGTGCTGTTGATTTGCCGGTCGCGGATGTTTCACATTGAGTTCCATAAAGAGATCGCTACCATCCTTTATGCCGGAGGCATATTACTGTCATCCTCCGTTATGGCCCTGGGGCGCACCACGTTCCCAACTGGCGCCATCCGACTGAACAGAAGAGTCGTCGCGGCCTTATGGCAATCTATCGTCCTGGGGGCTGCAATCGTTGCCATCTGGCAAGTAGTTGAGTTATGCGCGCTTCCCGTCAAGCCCGCGGAAACTCCTTCTCTGGTCCTGATCCGGCTTTGGACTTTGTTGTGTGGTGGCTCCGCCGTTTTGGGTGCAACTCTCGCGTCGGCAGCGCTTCCGATTTTATATGCGATGCAGGGGCTGAAGCGCAAGCACCCGGCGGGCTCACAAAAATGGATACAGGTGATTGCGGTTATGAGTTACCTATACTTCAGCATTGCTTCAGCGCTAGGCGGCGCTGTATTGCTATTTTGCACTCTCTTCGCGATCCAAGACCCTCGCACCGCTCCAGAAAGATTCTTGGCGGCCTGCCGCTCGATCGATATTACGAGCGGAGTTTGTCCTCTCTCGCCGCTGACACTGTTGGTTTTTGCGGTTTGCGTTTGGTGTTTTATTCAGCTGCGTCGCGTCAGCTATCACGAAGACCGCTGTCCCATGCTTCCAGGCCTGCCCGATGATGTCTTTTGTCCTACCTTGAGCACAGTCGCCCAGGACGTGAAGAACCGGATTGGCTCCAGCTTCTTTCATCCCGCTTTTAACGTCGCCGTGTTTGGGGCAGTAGTTCTGACGCTGTGTTTGTGTATTGAAGGAAGGCGCCAGACGCTGGAAAGCCGCGCGATGGACGCATTTATCCTTGCGCTTACGTCCTCAGTAGGAGCATCGTTACTTCTGGCCTCCATGCGGTTCGTCCTAATATGGTCGGCGTTCCGTGAATTCCTTCAACAACTCGAGCGACATCCGATTCGCGAAATCTTCAATTGCCTGCCCAGAGGATTTCTCTGGATTCCCATCTGGCAGGGCGGGAATAAAAAACGGACGCACGTCGCAATCACTCGATCGCTTGAATGTATTCTTGCTCTTATTAAGAGCGAGCAAACCCCGCCGGCGCTGAAACTGATGCTCTTTCAAGCACGGCCTCAGCTGACCAGATTGTTGAAGCGGCTGCTGCAGTTCTCCGCCGCTCGTAGGAGAGTGCGTGCTCCCTTCTACTTTTTGATTCAGAACCGCCTTGCGCAAATTGGAACCATCGCTGCGATGGAACTCGAGCTCGGCAAATGGCACCGTGGCGGCTACGAAGCCCGCTCGGAACTGTCCACTCGAGATATCAACAAAGATGCCCTTCGAGTGACACGGGGAGAGTTCGAAACGGAGGAGCCCTTTACCATCTGCAGTGAATTGCTGGCGCTGCGCTTTGTGCCCTTCATAAATTACGTTCTGCTGCAATTACAGAACCTCGCGAGTTATCTCAGCATTGGTTTCATTCTTCTCCTTACAGCTATGAACTCTTACGTATTTCGCGCGCGCACACTCATTGATTGGTACCTGGCGGCCCTCTTCGTACTCCTCGGGGCCGTGGTTGTAACCGTGTTCTCGCAAATCGACCGCGACGCAATACTCAGCCGTATCACACGCACGGAAGAAGGCAAGCTGGACCGACATTTCTTTTTCCGCCTGATTTCGTACGGCGCGATTCCGTCAGTTGCGCTTTTGGGCTCTCACGTTCCGGCGATTGGAAAATTCTTTTTTTCCTGGATCAAGCCCGCGTTGGAAGCGATCCATTAGGGGCCCTGGACGGTCCGCTCATCACTTCAAATTGCCGTTCAGGCGCGTTTTTCGATCCTCAAAGAATGTGCTACGCTGCACACAAACTGCGTTGCGACTCGCGACGGAGTCTCTGAATCTAACCACCAAAACGAAATGAAAGCGAAACATAAGCTGGTCACAGGTACGGCCATTTCCTTCATGGTTCTAATCCTGGCCGTCACTGGGGGTGCGCCAGAACTACGAGCGCGGCCAAAGAAGCGCCCCCGCCCGATGTCGAAGTAGTTCAAGTCGAAGAAAAAGCTGTCCCCATCTACGGCGAATGGATCGGAACTTTGGATGGAATGGTAAACGCCGACATCAAAGCCCAGGTGACTGGTTATTTGATGAAGCAGGACTACACGGGAAGGCTCGTTCGTCAAGAAGGGTCAATTGCTGTTTGAAATTGACCCGCGCCCATTTCAGGCTGGGGTCGATCAGGCCAAGGGGCAGCTCGCGCAGGCCAACGGCCAGTTAGCTTAAGCCAAGGCGCAGCTCTTGCAGTCCGAAGCGCAGCTCTCGGTCGCGCAAGCGAACCAAGGCAGAACTCAGCTTGATGAAGACCGATATGTGCCGCTCGCCAAGCAGCAAGCGATCACTCAACAAGATCTCGACAATGCCACTCAAAACAATCTTGCCTCAAGAGCTCAGGTTCAGGCCGCCAAAGCTGCAGTCGAAACCGCAAAGGCTCAGATCGAGGCGGCGGAGGCTGCGGTTCAGGCCGCTGGTGCCGCAGTGGAAACGGCGCAGTTGAATCTCGGCTTCACGCGCCTTACTTCGCTTATCGATGGCATTGCCGGAGTGGCGCAGCAGCAGGTCGGCGCTTTAGTGAGTCCGAGCAGCGGAGCGGTCACTACAGTATCCACCGTCGATCCGATCAAGGCTTATTTCACTGTCAGTGAGCAGGAGTATCTCTCGTTCAACAGGCGCTATCCGAGCGAAGCTAGCCGCCAAGCCCAGACCAAGCAACTGCAACTCGAGCTGATCCTAGCCGATGGCACTGAATACCCGGAAAAGGGGAAGTTTTACTTCGCCGATCGCGGAGTAGATGAAAAGACTGGCGCCATCCGGCTGGCTGGACTCTTCCCGAACTCGGGGAATATCTTGCGTCCCGGACAGTACGGTCGAGTCCGGACGATCACGAGAATCCAGAATAGCGCTCTTTTGATTCCACAGCGCGCAGTCACCGAGCTACAAGGCAGCTACCAGGTAGCCGTGGTTGGAAGTGACGACAAAGTAAGTATCCGATCGGTCAAAGTTGGGGACCGGATCGGCAATCAGTGGATCGTCACCGACGGGCTGAAACCGGGCGAGCGAATCGTGGCCGAAGGTGTGCAGAAGGTTCGTCCCAGTGTTCAGGTAAATCCCAAGCCATTTACGTCGCCTGTGGAGCTCAAGGGGGCGTAATCTCAGATGTCCAAATTTTTTATGAACCGGCCCATCGTGGCCATGGTCATCTCGATTCTTTTGGTGATCGTGGGCGCAGTCACGATAGCAACCTTCCCGTGTCGCAATTCCCCAACATTGTGCCACCCGAAACTAAGATCTCGGCGACGTACGTCGGCGCCGATGCGCAGACGATCGAGCAATCGGTCGCCACGCCCATCGAACAGCAGATGAGTGGCGTGGGACAACATGAACTACATGTATTCGTTGAACGCTACGGCGAACGGCCAGATGACCCTTGATCGTCGATTTCGACGTGAAGACAGATCCGAATACGGACCTGATCCTCAGTCAGTCGCGCGAAACACAAGCTGCTTCCCAGCTTCCCGCAGACGTTACGAATTATGGTGTGACGGTGCAGAAATCGACTTCGGCCCCGCTCATGCTGGTCGCACTCTACTCGCCGCACAATACCTACGACGCGAAATTTCTGGCAAATTACGCCTACATCAACCTCAACGACCAGTTCACTCGCTCTTACGGCATTGCCAACGTTCAGGTCTTCGGCGCGGGTCAATACGCTATGCGGCTGTGGGTCAAGCCCGACCAGCTTTCGAAGCTCGGCATTACCGTCCCTGAGGTTGTCAACGCCATTCAGGCACAGAACACCGTAAATCCGGCCGGGCAGGTGGGCAGCGAGCCTGCGCCAAAAGGCCAGGAGTACACCTACTCGGTTCGTGCTCAGGGCCGCGTGGCGTCGCCTGAAGAATTCGGGCAAATCGTGGTTCGCGAGAACGCCTGACGGCGGAATAGTTCGCGTGAAGGATCTGGCACGTGTCGAATTCGGCGCCCAGGACTACAGTATTGCTGGCCGCTTGAATGGGAAATCGAGCGCCATCATTGCCGCTTATCAATTGCCCGGTTCTAATGCGGTCGAGGCAGCGGCGCGTATCAGGAAGCTGATTACGCAAGCGAAGAAACGCTTCCCGCCCGATGTGGACTACGCCATCTCACTCGACCAGACCTCTGCAGTCACAGAGGGCATGCGGGAAATCATCGTCACTCTCGTGATTGCCATCATCCTCGTGATCATTGTCGTCTACATATTCCTGCAAGGCTGGCGCGCTACTCTGATTCCACTGCTCGCCGTGCCCGTCTCACTCGTCGGCACGTTTGTATTTTTCCCGTTATTCGGTTTTTCGATCAACACACTTTCGTTATTTGGTTTGGTGCTGGCAATCGGTCTGACGATGCCATCGTTGTTGTCGAAGCCGTGGAGCGCCACATCGAAGAAGGTATGGCTCCGAAGGATGCTGCTTTTAAGGCCATGGAAGAGATCTCTGGCCCGGTTATTGGCATCGCGCTTGTGCTCTCAGCAGTGTTCGTCCCTACGGCCTTCATTCCGGGTATTACCGGACGGCTGTACCAGCAATTCGCGGTCACAATCGCGATTGCTGTGGTCCTCTCCACGTTCAACGCCCTCACACTCAGCCCGGCACTTTCAGCACTCTGCTTCGGCCGAAACGAGAGAGTAAAGGTCTGCTCAGAAGGTTTTTCAATTGGTTCAATCGTGTTTTCGGACGCGCCACCGAAGGCTACGTGCGCCTCTCGGGCGTGCTTATTCGCAAAACTGGAGTAGCTGTGATTATGCTCGTGATCTTCGGGGTCGCAGCCGCTTTCTTCGGCGGTAAGCTGCCGTCAAGTTTCCTGCCCGATGAAGATCAGGGTTACGCGTACGTAAATCTTCAGCTTCCGAACGCAGCGTCATTCCAGCGCACGGACGAGTCTGCAGGAAAATCGAGAAGGTCCTCGCCGGTGTGCCGGGCGTTCAATATACGACTAGCGTGATCGGCTTCAGCCTACTTAGTTACGTGCGGACTAGTTACAACGGCTTCTTTTTCGTCACTTTGAAGGAATGGAGCAATCGCAAGAAAAAAGAAGAACAGTTCCAGGCGATTAAGGACCGCCTGAATCGTGAATTGAGCAGGCTTCCGGAAGGAGTCGCATTCAGCTTCTCGCCGCCAGCGATTCCCGGCGTAGGCACATCCGGCGGATTCACTTTCGTGCTCGAGGACCGCGCCGGCAAAGATGTCCAGTTTCTGTCGAGCAACTTGAACAAATTCCTCGCGGCAGCTCGCAAGCGTCCTGAGTTTGCAAGCTTGAGTACTACCTTCCTGCCAAGCGTGCCGCAAGAATTTCTCGAGGTCGACCGGGATAAGGTGCGTAAGCAAGGCGTTCCGATCAGCGACGTCTACCGGACCATTCAGGCCTTCATGGGTGGGCTATTTGTGAATTACTTCAACCGCTTCGGCTGACAGTGGCAGGTCTATATCGAGGCTGAAGGCGACTATCGAACCAAAGCTGAGAACGTGGGCCAATTCTACGTACGAAACAGCACGGGCGATATGGTGCCCCTTTCTGCGTTAACGAAATTCAAGTCCCGTCCCGGTCCCGAGTTCACCATGCGATACAACGAATATCGCTCCGCACAGCTCAACGGTAACGCTGCGCCGGGCTACAGCGCCGATCAGGCCACGGCGGCCCTCGAACAGGTCTTCGCCCAGACTATGCCGCCCGAAATGGGCTTCGACTACCTAGGCATTTCCTTTCAAGAGCAGCAAGCGAAGCAGGGTATTCCGGCCTGGGTGATCTTTGGGTTCTCACTGCTGTTCGTCTTCCTCATTCTCGCCCGCTTTGTACGAAAGCTGGTCGTTGCCGTTCAGCGTTCTCCTTAGCACGCCGGTTGCTGTCTTTGGCGCTTTCGTAATTTTGTGGTTGCGTCGCACCATCGGGAGCCTTTTCTTCCCTGCCTACACGATCCAAATTGATAATGATGTTTACTCGGAAATCGGTCTTGTGATGCTCATCGGACTCGCAGCGAAGAACGCGATTCTGATTGTCGAATTCGCTAAAGACCAATACGAGGAAGGAAAGCCGTTAATAGACGCTGCCCTGGAGGGCGCCAGACTTCGCCTGCGGCCCATCCTGATGACCTCGTTCGCCTTCATTCTCGGTTGCGTGCCGTTGTGGACCGCTTCAGGCGCTGGATCGGTGGCGCGCCAGATCATGGGAACCACAGTTATCGGAGGCATGCTTGCGGCAAGCGCGATCGGCATCTTTTTCATCCCCGCAATTTTTTATCTTGTGGAAAAACTCTGGGGCGGCAGCAGAGAGCACGTACCCGCACCTCTGCCTCAGGGGACCGTTCCGGCAGAGGGGGACTGAAATGAAGCGTGCTTTCGCGTCCTTGATCTTTGCCGTATTAGCTCTAACTTTACTCATCGGCTGCACGGTGGGACCCAGCTATCATCGGCCTGCGGTTCAGATACCGCCGACTTTCCGAGCCCCGGAGCCGCTTCCGCCATATGAACCCGCCTCTCTGGCGGATCTCAAGTGGTGGGAGGTTTTCAAGGACGACAAACTGCAGCAGCTGATCCGCACGGCATTGGTGCAGAACTACGATCTCCGTGAGGCTGTAACACGCGTGGAGGAGGCGCGGGCGAATTTGACCATCACACGCTCAAACCAATTTCCTCAGCTGGGTGCCGAGGGAGATGTCACCGCCACTCGTATTTCTCGGAACGGCTCGTTGCCGCTGCCCGCATCGGTCGTACCTTCGCAAAGCCGCGCTTTCGGTGAAGCTTCCCTCAACTTGCTGTCTTTTGAAGTAGACATTTGGGGCCGACTACGGCGCGCCACAGAAGGCGCGCGTGCAAATCTTCTTGGCGCAGAGGAAAACCGCAAAGCAGTTATTACAACGCTCGTCAGCGATGTGGCCACTTCGTACTTCAGTCTTCGTCAACTGGATTCCGAACTCGAAATCTCGGAAGGCACGCTCTCAAGTCGCATAGAATCGCTTCGGCTGATCCATCTTGGCAGTCAGGCGGTGTCGCCACGCTGCTCGATCTTCGGCAGGGGGAGGAATTGGTCGACGAAGCCGCCGAAGCCATCCCGACTATTCAGCAACAGGCCGAGCAGACCGAGAACCAGATCAGCTTACTACTGGGAAAAAATCCTGGCGCGGTAATCCGGGGTCGTAGCCCTGACACAGCAGGAGTTGCCCGAGGTGGCTCCGGGTTTGCCGTCGGCGTAGCTTGAGCGGCGTCCGGATGTCCGAGCGGCAGAGCAGAATCTGATCGCGGTTAATGCCCAAATTCGGGCGTTGCTCCTCAATATTTAGTCTCAGCTACCGCAAATCGTTGTGCAGCGGACTGGGCGCAGGCGGGCCGGCGATGCAAGGGATCGCGCTTAGATACTCGTAAATGGCCCGGATATCATGATCGGTCATATCTTGAAAAGTCGGGCCAGGGCATGATTTGGAGAAGATTTCCGTCGACGGGAGGCGGAATGCAGTTTGGTGGGGTGGGAGTTGGCGAAACTGCTGTACAGGTGGGATGAAGGTGGTCCAAGTCTACGCCAGTCCGGATGGTCTCAAGAAATTGTGCGTAGGTGTGGCCCCCTTCCGGCCTCCCGGTTTTGTCGGGCGTCCCAGCCACAGTCCGCGGCTCGGCTAGCCTTCGGACCGTTTAATGTGAATGCCGCAGCGGAGGAACTGCTGAAGAGCGGCGTTCGTGTGCGGCTGCCGGCCAGCCGTTTCAGATTCTGCTACTGCTGCTATCGAAGAGATCCAGGGAGGACTCGAGTTCT
>CAVYUB010000002.1:0-422004 GCA_963771565.1 uncultured Acidobacteriaceae bacterium | reverse complement strand
AGCGGAACAGGCAAGACCCATCTTTCTGAGTGGACTGTGCGTCGCCGCTTGCCGGCAGAAGCGGCGCGTCCGGTTCACCACGGCTGCGGGTCTGGTGAACGAACTGGTAGAGGCAAAACATCAACTTCAGCTGCGAAGAGTGATGGCCCGCTGGAGCCGCTACGACCTGATCGCCATCGACGAGGTTGGTTACGTGCCACTGGCGGAAGTCGGTGCAGAGTTCCTGTTCCAGGTGATTGCCGAACGCCCCCAGAAAGGATGGCTGTTATCTTAACCACGAACTTACCCTTCTCCGAATGGACGCAAGTGATTCCGAATGCCCGGCTATGCAAAGCCTTGCTGGATCGCATTACCGATCGAGCGCATATCCTCGAGACCGGAACTGAATCGTATCGCTTTCGACGGACCTCTCGAAAGGCAGAAGAAAGGAGCCAAAGCACAGTAGAGAAAAAGAGCCGTGGAAATGCCGGCCCGTGGAAAGCATGGACCCAATCATCTGTGCTGCACGCCGAAGGAACTGCCCAACTGTTGAATCATTCGTTGGGCGAAATACGCATTCGCGGGATACTGACGGTTACCGGTCAGGGGCTTTGTGATCGATGCCTGGAAGCGGCAACCTTTCCGATCGACAACCAGTTCGATCTTGTGTATATGCCGACCGATGAAGCGGACACTGCGCCCGAAAATGAAGTTGGAGAAGCCGCAATCGAGGTAGGCTATTACGAAGGTGGTGGTCTGCCGCTGAACGATGTCCTTCGCGAAGTCGTTTTATTGGCATTGCCCATGCAACTGGTTTGTATGGAAGCGTGTAAGGGTATTTGCCCCCAATGCGGGGAGAATCGGAACCAGCGGGATTGCGATTGCCACCCCGCAGCGGTCGACGATCGCTGGAGCAAACTGAAGAGTTTTCGGATCCAGAGCCCGCAGCCAAACTGAACTGCGGCCCGCAAGCCGTTGAAACTCTGACTCGAGATGAGAAACTAGAAGCTACCATGCCGAATCCAAAACGCCGCCATTCTAAGCGCCGGACCTCGACTCGTCGCGCGCACGACGCTTTGACCATCCCGCAGCTTGCCGAATGCCCTAACTGCCATGAAAAAATTCGTCCCCACCGCGCCTGCCCTCATTGCGGCAAGTACAAAGGCCGCGAAGTCCTCGAGGTGGTTGAGAGCTAACACTTAAGCTCCCATGCTCGCTCATTGACGCGCATCCACCTGGACCCAACAAACCCCCTTACATGGTGACCATAGCCCTCGACGCAATGGGAGGCGATCAGTTTCCCAAGCCGGAAATCGACGGTGCTCTCCAAGCCGCCAGGGCCTCCGACGTGAAGCTGATTCTCGTGGGACGCGAGGACGTCATCTACAAGGAGCTAAATCGACACGCGCATTGGAAAGAGCTGTCCATTGAGATCAAACACGCGAGTGAACAGATCACGATGGAGGAAAGTGCCGGCAAGGCTGTTCGGGCCAAGAAAGATAGTTCCATCCGGGTCGCGTCGCGTCTCGTGCGTGAAGGAGTTGCACAGGGCTTTGTTTCTGCAGGCAACACTGGAGCCGTGATGGCAACCGCCAAGCTGGTACAGGGCATGCTCCCCGGCGTTGATCGGCCAGCTCTTGCTGGCGCTTTTCCCACGCTGAGTGGCAAGCCGGCGATCATGATCGATGTCGGCGCGAACGTGGATTGCAGCCCCAAAATGCTTGCGCAGTTTGCGGTAATGGGCGACATCTACTCCCGTGTAATCTTTAGGACCAAGGAACCACGTGTTGGCCTTCTCTCGATTGGTGAGGAGGAACATAAGGGAAACGCTCTTACGCACGAAGCGCGCCCTCTCCTCAAGAGCCTCAAGCACCTGAATTTCACCGGTAATGTAGAAGGGCGGGACGTCTACACGGGCGAAGTCGATGTCATCGTTTGCGACGGTTTTGTCGGCAACGTCGCTCTGAAGGTCAGCGAAGGTCTGGTCGATGTGGTTCGGCAGCTGCTTAAGCAATCTCTTAAGGTGAGCATCACGCGTAAAGTCGGCGCTATCTCGCCCAAGGCGCGTTTAATGAGTTTAAAAAGCGCGTGGATTATGCGGAATACGGCGGCGCGCCGCTTCTCGGTCTGAACGGCATCTGTGTGATTTGTCACGGCCGCTCTAACGGCAACGCCATCAAAAACGCAATTCGCGTTGCGAAGGACTTCGCAGAAGGCAAAATCAACGAGCGAATCGCAACGGAACTGGACGACTGGGCATCAGCACAAGCAGGGTAGTTCTGTATGCTCCGCCTTTGCCGTTTGCTGCTTCCTCTCATCCTCTGCGCTTTTTCACTGCCCGCCGCCAAAGACGACCCGGTCCAGTGGACCCTCAAGCCCGGGGCGGGGAAGAGTCAAGTCGCTCCAGGGAGCAAAGTCTATCTCGAGCTAACGGCTAGCATTCAGCCAGGCTGGCATTTGTACTCTCCGACCACGCCTGCAGGCGGCCCGATCATCACGAAAATCAAGCTGAAGGATAATCCAGCCGTTCTGAGCTATAACGTTTACCGGCCGCAGCCCCTTCGCAAAGTAGATCCAAATTTTCAGCTCGAAACTGAAACTTACACAAACAGCGCAACCTTTTTGATTGAAGCGGCGACCAGCAAGTCGGCAATCGGCAAGTCGACTATAGAAGCTGTTGCCCGGTATCAAGCTTGTACGGATACCAAGTGCCTCAACCCGGTTCAGAAAACAGCGCCTACGGAGATTGTGTTCAGCAGCGAAGCGCCTGCCGCTCACTTCAGCATCCCGTCGGGTTATGCGCTGGTCCATGGGCCAGAAACGCCGTCACAAAGTCCCGCGCCAGCACCCACACCGAGTCCTGAACGAAGTGAGGCCCTGTTCCCGTTTCTTCTGACCGCGTTCGGCTTCGGCCTCGCAGCTCTGTTCACGCCCTGCGTCTTCCCGATGATTCCCATCACTGTGTCGTTCTTTCTGAACCAAAGTGCGACAACTGGCGACCGGGCCCGACGAAACGGCTGGACACAAGCGCTGGTCTTTTGTCTCGGCATTATCGGTTTGTTCACTGGCCTGGGTTTTTTGGTGACCGCGGTCGCGGGACCCTTTGGTGTTGTACAGCTAGGTTCGAGTCCTTGGGTGAACGGCTTCATCGCGATCGTCTTTTGCATATTCGGGCTCAGCTTGCTCGGCGCTTTTGAGCTTCGCTTACCGTCAGGGCTGCTCACCAAACTCGGCCGCGCGTCGCAGGCCGGCGGTTACTCAGGCACGCTGCTGATGGGCCTGACCTTCTCACTTACCTCTTTCGCCTGCATTGGACCCATTGTGGGACCGCTGTTGATAGCCACTGTCCAATCCAAAGGTCCTCTGCCCATCTTGGGAATGCTGGCATTTGCAACTGGCCTGGCGGCGCCATTCTTCTTTCTGGCGCTTTTCCCTTCTTACTTGAGCAGATTGCCCCGCAGTGGCGGCTGGATGGCACGCGTCAAAATCGTGCTCGGCTTTGTCGTATTGGCCGTAATGTTGAAGTACCTCAGTAATATCGACCAGGTGCTTCAATGGCATTGGCTCACGCGGGAACGTTTTCTCGCTGCCTGGATCGTGCTGTTCGCGTTACCGGGCCTTTACCTGCTTGGCCTCCTGCGCATGGAGGGCATCAAGAATGATGAGCCAATTGGTGTGAGCCGGGCGCTCATCGCCTCCTTGTTCCTGATCTTTTCCATCAGTTTGGTCCCAGGCCTGTTCGGCGGACATCTCGGCGATCTAGATGCATTCGTCCCGGAAGGGTCGAACATCACGTTCGGCGCGCAGGCCCAAGCCGCTCCCGCAAGCTACTTCAAAAATCAATTGGACGCTGCGCTCACCGCCGCTCGCCAGCAGAACAAGTTGGTGCTTGTGAACTTCACCGGTTACGCGTGCACGAACTGTCATTGGATGAAGGCGAATATGTTCCCGCGGCCTGAGATTCAGTCGGCACTCAAAGACCTCGTCATCGTGGATCTCTACACGGATGGCACCGATTCGGAATCGGAAAAGAATCAGAAGCTCGAGGATCAAAAGTTCGGCACCGCCTCGATTCCGTTTTACGCGTTGATCGATCCCAATCAAAGCGTAATCGCTACGTTTCCACAGTTGACCCGGAATTCTCAGGAGTTCCTGAGCTTCCTACAAACCAAGCCTACATCGAAGAATCAGGCGGCGATGCTACGCTGATACAAACGCGGATGTGGCGGAATTGGCAGACGCACTGGATTTAGGTTCCAGCGCTCGCAAGGGCGTGGGAGTTCAAGTCTCCCCATCCGCACCAACTGCCGATGACTTCTGCCTCAGGAACTTCTGCTCAGCTAAGATCAGCGACCCCAGCACGCCAGCGCGGCTTCCGAGTTGCGGGGGCATTATGTATTTGTCCAAGCGTTCAGTAATTTCACGGTGCTGAAGGTATTCGTTTAGCAGACGAGCGAATTCCTCGCGGATGAGGCCGAACAGATGCGGTTGCTGCATTACTCCGCCTCCCAGTAAAAAGCGACGCGGTGATAGAGCGCACGTCAGGTTCACAAGGCCCAGCGCGAGATAGTGCGCCTCCAGAGCCCATCCGGGATGAGTGGGCGGCAGCTCTCGAGCCGTCACACCCCAACGGGCCTGCATCGCCGGACCGCAGGCCATTCCTTCCAGGCAGTCCCCATGATACGGACATGAACCCCTATAAGGATCCCTGAGGAGATCGTGAGGAATGCGTAAATGACCCATTTCGGTGTGCACTAATCCGTGGACAACTTGGCCATTGACCATGGCACCTCCGCCGATCCCCGTCCCGATGGTCATGTAGATGAAATCCGGCAACCCTCGTCCTGCTCCCCACCGCGCCTCTGCCAGGGCAGCGGCATTTACATCCGTATCGAAAGCCACGGGAACGCCGAGCGCTCGCGCTATGGTTCCTGCCAGATCGTAGTTCCGCCATTCCGTCTTGGGCGTGGAAGTGATATGGCCGAATGAGGGGGAAGCCGAATCGAGATCAACTGGACCGAACGAGCCGATACCTAAGGCCCTGAGTTGATTCTCACGACGCGTCTGAAAAAAGCCGATAACCCTACGAAGGGTTGCTTCGGGCGATGTAGTAGGAAAGCGAGCGATTTCGATATCCTCGGGCCCGCTCCCGATTCCGCAAACAAATTTTGTGCCACCTGCTTCGATCCCGCCGAACACGTTCCTGAGTATACGCAAGTCAACTAGTTGCGAATATAGCGGCACGAAAAAGAAAGCCCGAGCCATAAACTGCAAGCCCGGGCCGGTCGAGGGAAGCGAGGTTGTTACTTCTTCGGCGAAGAGCTCGATGCGGCAGCCGAATTGTCAGCGGTACTGCCCGTATTCTTCTGCGCCTTTTTGGTGTGCTTCTTACGAGTCTTGGTCTTCGTCGTGGTGCTCTGAGTCTCGGTCGAAGCTTGCGGCTGGTTCTGTGCCTTCTTGGCTGCAGTTGGAGCAGCCATCAGGAAGGGAACCGCAACTACGGTCAACAGAGTCGATGTAAATAGCTTTTTCATATGCTTTTCTCCTTCAATTTCGTGGCGGGCCTTGATTTGGAAGCGAACGACGTGGGCTGCGGTGTTCGTTTTCTTTGTTGTTTTCATTTGCCGCCGCCGTCCGTTCGCTTCCTTTGCCGCTCACATCTCCACTGTGCCTGTTAGCGAACTTTCGCACCATCGCCTCGAATGGTGAATCTCAATCCCGTATTTTCGGGATAGCCGGAACGAAAATTTAATGAAAAAATCGTCATCGCAGCCTCTAAAAGATACAGTGCGCCAGGCGAATTCAATTACGCAAGCTCACCTGCAGCGATTGCTGCTGCTTGCACTGTGTCTTTCGGCGATGCTGCTGCTTTCGGCCCTGCTCGTCGCCTTCCGGGCCGTTCACCAGATCGAGCGGAACACCGAAACGTTTGCAGATCGGCAAACTCTGGCTAAGGCCGCGATTGATGACATTGAGAAACAACAGACACAGTTGAACACACGGTGGTTGGAGTTGGCACGGAAGAAAGATCTGGTGAGGCGCGAGGAGATTCTGGATCAGTTGGCCGAATCGCGGCAGCAGATGAGCAACGCGCTCGAATCGGCGTATGCGCAGACCGAGCTGCTACGTGAGAGTATTTACCAGGCAGGCCATGGCCTCCTGCGGTGGACGGTTTGGCTGTTTGCCGTGTGCGTCGGGTTATCTCTGGTATTCGCTACCTGGGCGGTTCGAACCTCGGCAGGACTGTTTCGCAGGTTGGAGCAACAGGCGGGTGAGCTGACCAGCTTGCAGTACCAGTTCCTGGAGACGCAAGAGGACGTTGCACGCCGGTTCTCACATGAGCTGCACGACGAGTTAGGGCAAGCACTAACGGCTGTAAAAGCGAACTTATCCGCGCTGCGCGGGGGCGCATTGGAACGGGATCGCGTTGAAGACTGCCTGCACCTCATCGATCAGGCCATTCAAGATGTCCGAGAAATGTCGCAATTGTTACGGCCGACTATCCTGGACGATTTTGGACTGGATGCCGCACTGAGATCGCTTGCCGAGAGCTTTTCCCAACGTACCGGTGTAGAGGTGAAGTACCAGAGCGATATCGCGAACCGGCGTTTGCGCGATCAGACTGAGACCCATCTATTCCGCATTGCGCAGGAGGCGCTGACAAATGTAGCCCGCCACGCCGAGGCAACCTCGGTCGCGATCAACCTACTATCCCGTGGAGACGAACTAGTGCTTACGATTCGGGATAACGGGCGTGGATTCGAGATGAAGGAGCATCACTCGCGTCCGGGGCTCGGGCTAGCGGGAATGGAGACCCGAGCTCGCGGCTGCGGCGGCAGATTAGTCGTGCAAGCAGCAGCTGGCAACGGAGTCAAAATCGAGGTGACGTGCCCGATCGCCTAATTAAGATCCTACTTGCTGACGACCATACGATTGTGCGCCAAGGTCTGAAGCTGATTCTCTCGGCTCAACCGGATTTGCAGGTAGTCGGCGAAGCCGCAAATGGACGCGAAGCGATAGACCTGGCTCAGAAACTGCAACCGGACATTGTCTTGATGGACGTGGCGATGCCGGAGTTGAACGGCATCGAAGCCACACGGCGGATGATTGAGTCAGCGCCGCGCCTGCGCGTTCTCGTCTTGAGTATGCACAAGGAACCGGTGTACGTTCGGGAAATTTTGAAGGCGGGCGCCCGCGGCTATATCCTGAAGGACGCGATCGATACGGAACTTTTGAGCGCTGTACGCGCTGTTGCGCGCGGAGACGGCTACATCAGCCCAGCGGTTTCGGGTGCCCTATTGGGCGATTACCGGCACAACGTCACGGACCCGATCGATCTTCTCTCAAGCCGCGAGCGCGAGGTTTTGCAGCTCATCGCAGAGGGCAAAACCAACAAGGAGATTGCCACGCGCTTGAATCTGAGTGTCTATACCGTGGACTCACACCGCGGAAAGATTATGGACAAATTAAATCTGCATAGCACCGGCGAACTCGTTCGCTTTGCGGTGAGACACGGGCTAGTAGATTGAAAGCCGTCCGGAGTTGGAACGAAAGCGCGGCAGGTAAGGCCGCGCTTTCGGCAGAACCTAACATCCCTACTCTAGTTCCTCTTCCTCTTCTTCCGGCTCTTGGCCTGCTTGGTCTAGCAGCGGAGCCGACAATTCGGTCAGAAGCTTGTCCGTTTTCTCTTCTTCTGCGAGCGTTTGCGCTAACAGCCTGGCCACCTTCGTTTGTCCCATCTTCTCTGCAACTGTCCGAAGAGTCCCATAACCGGCGATCTCGTAGTGCTCTACCTTTTGTGCAGCCCCAACGAGTGCCAGGTCGGCCTCGATCTCCTCTTTCTGCTTGCCTTCAGTAATTCTTTCTTGCCCTTCTTCCACCAAGCCCTGCATTCCCTTACAAGGCTTCGCCTTGGGTCGTGCCCCAAGCAGTTCGAAAGCTTGTTTCAGGCGCTCGACGTGTCCCTTGGTCTCTTCCAAATGCTTTTCAAAAGCCTGCTTGAGTTTCGGCTCCCGCGCGGCCTTGGCCATCTTCGGCAGGGCCCTTACTAGCTGGCCCTCTGCGTGGAGCAGGTCCTGCATCTCCTCAACTAGCAATTCTTCCAACACTGGCATCCTGTTTCGTTTCTCCTCGTCAGGTGGACGCCGGTCAGCTTGTTCTGTTTCTTTACACGTACATTGATCCGTAACGCTACCTGGGAAGGGAGACATCGCACGTGTTATTACTGGCTTTCAGGCCACGTATAACTTGCGAAGCGGCTTAGTACATCGCGATTTCATCTTGGGTAGGGATGGCCCCGGAGAGTGGTGAAGGCGCGGTAAATTTGCTCAGCTAAGATAGCCCGTGCAAGCTCATGCGGAAAGGTCATCGGTGAGAGTGACAGCAACAAGTCTGCACCGGGCTTCCATTCGGATGGAAGGCCGTCGTGCCCCCCGATCAGAAATACCAGGTCTTGGCCGTCGCGTTCAGCTTTCTCAATTATTCTTACGAACTGGGCTGAGTCGATGCCGCGGCCGGCCGGATCGAGAAAGATCTTCCGCGCACCTGGGTGCTTCGCAAACAGATCGAAACGTTGCGGCACAATCTCGCGCATGCTGCAGTCGCCATAACGTAAGCTTCGTTTCAGGAACTCGCCGGCAATCGCGTTCGCGTGCGTGTCGCGCGGCTTCCCGATGTAATAAACGAGAACTCTCACGCCTCATATAGTACTGCTAAGTACTAGGTTGCAAAGAACATAGCTAAACTGTATTGTTTTAGGTGAGTAATTGCGCGGCCTGTTGAGCATCCAATAGTCGCGTCCAGAGGAGACACTCATGGCTTCAACAGTCTGGAAGGGTTACATCACGTTTGGCCTGATAACTATTCCGATCCGCCTGTTTGCCGCGGCGCGTGGCGAGCGCGTCGGCTTCCACCAAATTCATGGCGTCTGCGGGACTCGAATCAAGCAACAGACGTATTGCCCACATTGCGAGCGCGTAGTGGAACGGAGCGAGCTGGTCAAGGGCTATGAAGTCGAAAAGGATCAGTACGTCATTGTCACTGACGAAGAGATCAAGAGCGTTGCTCCTGCTTCCAGCGACAACATGGAAATCCTGGAGTTCGTAAAGGCCGAAGGCATCGACCCTATTTTTTTCGACGCGTCGTACTTCATGGTTCCTGAGGAGGCTGGCAGGAAAGCCTACCACCTTCTGCTCGAGACGATGCGCAAATCGGGTTACAGCGCCATTGCCAAAGTTGCCATGCATCAGCGCGAGTACACCGTCGTGGTACGGCCGAACCCGAACGGGCTCGTGCTGCACACCATGTATTATCCCGAGGAAGTTCGAGAGGTTCCCGAGTTCGGCCGCGACGATAACGTAGTCGTCAAGCCCCAGGAAGTCGCGTTGGCAGAGAAGCTCGTGGAAGGGTTAGCGTCGGATTTTGATCCTTCGAAGTATCACGATGAGTACCAGGAGCGCTTGAAAGAGTTGATTGAAGCCAAGCGCGAGGGTCAAACGGTGGAAGCTGCCGCGCCCAAGAGGCGCGCTCCTGTGATAGATCTGATGCAAGCTTTGCAGAAGAGCTTGGGAGAACTACCCCAGCGCAAACCGGCTTCCAAAGCTGCAGCCAACGAGCCTGCCGCGGCCGCAACAAAGAAGCAATCAGGCGCGAAACGGCAGCCGGCAAAGGTCGCACATGGCTGACGCCATTTGAAGTTCTGATTTGCGACACATTACCGCCCAAGTCAGCGTATCATCTCTTGGTATGCAGAAGCCGACCTTCGATCCTGGACTTACGCAGCAATACACAGGCGTTCTAAAACGCGCCATCAATCCGGATGGACACTTTAATGTCCGTCGTACCGGGGTGACTTGGCACGACTTCCACCCGTATCTCTACCTCATCAACGCATCCTGGCCAGTTTTCATAGGGCTTGTTGTACTCGGTTTTTTGATAGCCAATGTGGTGTTTGGATCGATGTACATGTGGATTGGAATAGAGCACTTGAAAGGAGCGGAGGCGCCTTCTCCTTGGCTGCAATTTCTGAATGCCTTCTTCTTCAGCGCACATACTTTGACCACCGTCGGTTACGGCAACATATATCCAAGTGGTTCGGCCGCAAACAGTATCGCGGTAGTCGAGGCGCTGCTCGGGCTTCTGTCATTTGCTATTGCTACTGGGCTAGTCTTTGGGCGGTTCTCGCGTCCCTCAGCACGCATCGGTTTCAGCAAGACGATGTTGGTCGCTCCTTATATGGGAGGAACGAGTCTTCAATTTCGTATTGTAAATCGACGCTCAAACAACCTCATTGATTTGAACGCTCAGCTTCTCTTGATGACAGTGGATCAGGCCAACGGAACACTGCAACGCAAATACGTACCCCTCGAACTAGAGAGAGAACACGTTCTATTTTTCCCGTTAACATGGACCGTCGTGCACCCAATCGATGAGAAAAGTCCGCTATACGGTAAGACTGCGGGAGACATGGAGCGGCTTCAGGCTGAGATTCTGATCATGATCAAGGCTTTCGACGATACCTTCGGGCAGACGGTACAAGTTCGAAATTCGTACCGGTACGACGAAATAACGTGGGGAGCAAAATTTGCACCCGCGTTCGAGATAGAGCCAAACGGAGACCTGCGCCTGGAGGTCAACAAGGTGGGAAGTATTGAACCGGCGCCTTTACAACCGGTGCTGAATTAACATATTGACCGTGGAAGACTCGCAATGCGTGTTCTGCAAGATAGCGACAGGTAGCATTCCTGCATACATCGTCTATGAAGATTCGGAATCGATCGCTTTTCTGGATAGTCATCCGCTTTTCCCCGGGCATGTCCTGCTCTGTCCTCGCCAGCATTATCAGACTCTGACTGATCTTCCGCTCAGTCTTACGGGTCCAATTTTTGCCACAACTCGGCTATTGGCTCGGGCGGTCGAGGCGGCTGTGAATGCCGAAGGAACATTTGTTGCCATCAATAATCGCGTTAGCCAGACCGTGCCACACCTGCACATACATGTGGTGCCGCGAAAGCGCCGCGACGGCCTGAAGGGCTTCTTCTGGCCGCGGCGCCAATATGATAACGACGCTGCGTGTGAGGAGGTGCGAGATGCCATTAAGCGCGAAATAGAAAAACTCTCGCCTCAGTTTCAAAGTGCGCCGTAACTTATCGGGCTTGCGCCTTTCGAGAGATCGTCCAAGATGCGCTCGCGTTCATGCATGCCGCGTGCGACGGCAGATTCTGTCGCCAGGCGATATACAATCACTCCAATTCCGAACTCGAACGCCAGCACTCCCAAGAGTGCCCAGTTCGTCTGCAATGCCCATCGCGCGGCGAACGCAAAACCGAGCAGCACAAAGATACCAAGGCTGGTGGCCGTAAGCCGAAGCTGCATTTTCCCGCTCGCCTGCTTTCGAAAAGTCTGGGTCGGGTTCATTGGTTTCGGGATTGCGACGGAGCTCAAATTCCCGATCGAGAGAAAAAAGATGCCCACTACAGCCGTCGCCGCGAATGCGTTGACAACGTTCAGCGCTGTAACTGATAGCTGAAGGGCTGCTGCCAAAATCAGGACGGCAAACGTCTGTAGAAGCATGAAGATGACGGAGGTCAAATTCTTCGCCCTCAACACAGTCTCAAATGGAACGGGTGTCACGAAGTAGAGTTGCGCCGCGTGGCGATCAAACCCCAATACATTCCACAGCAGGACGTCTCCTAGCAGGAGCAAGCCATAGACATTTACCACGGGAAGAAAGTTGTTTGCAATAAAACCGGTACCCGCCCGGCGCAGAGTCATTGGTACAAAAATAAGAACACCGAAGATGCAAGCCATTCCGAACATGACCCGGAAACGCGGCATACGCAGCAGAGATCGGAACTCCTTTTCCACTAGGGCAGCGGTTGGATCGCGAAAGAGACGACTCGGCAAATCAAGCACTTGTACAAAGAGAGACGGTCTCCGCTCGCCGGGCCCCCGAAGGTGCGAGAACTGGAGGACTGCCGCGAAATCCTTCCTCTTGTAGAAGCGTCTTCTGGAATTGCCACCTCGCGAAGGCGTAGGCAGTGCAAATCCATAACAGTGTAATGGCTAGGGCGAAAAGTGAGGGCCGCCCCGAGCTAAGCACCGCAACCTCATGCCACGGTGTGCCCCTGCCCTTCGACGCCGAGAGTAAATACGGCTGAAATTTCCGTCCCGCTTGCGTGTGGAGCAGTAGTCTGGGGAAGCACGCCAATGCTGATCAGCAGAATGGCGAAAAGCTCCCGAAAACGATTTCGCTCGAAGGAATGCAGAAGCAACTCGCGAATTGCAAGCGACAAAAACAGATTGAACGGAATGTAAAGGAGTAAAAAGCAACGGCGCATATAACGGGACGTCAGGATGGCGGACGAGCCCGATCAGGGCGCCCATAAGCACAAGAATCATCTCCGGAGCAGTAGTCAAGCACAACAGAATCTCAAGCCCAAAGAGTGCGCTATTGCTCACGGGATAGATTTGCAGCTTGTTTAACTGCAGCGACCAGCCGCTGCTCAACGTAAATAGCGGAATCAGTTGCCAAAAGAGAAACACGCCCAGAAGCCCGACCGGCAACCATTCCTGAATGGCAATAAGGGAGACGCCAGGAAGGCCGATCGCAAGAGCCGTTCCGAATCCCGCATACATTCCGTACCAAACATTGAGAGCAGCCATGTCATTATGCTGCCGGCATTCGTGCGCGGGAGATGATTGCGCATTATGCGGAACTGCGCCCAGGCAATCGCGAGAATCTGTCCCCACATTGGGTTTAAAGCCATTCCAACTTTTCGCTGTAGCGTTCGCCACCCACCAGGTTGACGAAGATATCCTCGAGCGTGCTTGCACCTTCAGCAGCTTGCTGACGCAGCTCAGCCATAGTGCCTTGCACAACCACCTTGCCTTGATTAATAATCGCTACCTGATCGCAGAGACGCTCCACGACTTCGAGGACATGCGAGGTCAAGAAGACCGTGGCCCCCCGGTGCACCTGTTCCAGCAAAATGTCCTTCATAAGCCGTGCACCCACTGCGTCCACACCTTCGAAGGGCTCGTCCATAAGAAACAGCCGGGGCCGGTGAATCAGTGCCGCCGCCATCGCCAGGCGCTTGCGCATGCCCTTCGAGTACTCGCCGATGAGCTTCCGCTCGTTTTCATTCAATTGGAAGAGATCCAACAGCTCGCGTGCGCGCTCCTTCGCGATGATGCGAGAAAGATCGTATAGCCGCGCCACGAATTCGAGATATTCAGAACCGGTCAGGTAATCAAAAAGCAGCGTGTCATCTGGTACGAGGCCGATTTGTTTGCGGATCTCGAGCGATTGTTCCGGCATTAGCATGCCTAGCACGCGAATGCTTCCGGAATTCGGCTGAGCCAGGCCCATGAGCATTTTGATGGTGGTGGTTTTGCCCGCTCCATTTGGCCCAAGAAAGCCAAAAAAGCAGCCCTGCGGCACCTCAACCGAAAGCCCGTTTACCGCGTGAAAGCCGTTATAAATTTTGTGTAGATCGTGGATCTCTATCGCGGGTGGCTCAATTGACTGCGGCGCGACATCTTCGGAGACAAGCGACATTAGGGGTTATGCTCTCCAGAGCTGGCCCGCATCGATGCAAGCAGCGTACCCATCTGACGCAATATCGCGAGTTGGGTTCGCTTCACCTGCGTTTCAGCTCCATAGAAATCTATCCAACGGTCGCTCTCCTCAAGTCGGGCCTGCTCCACACTGCGTATGGGAACCCGGCCCTCTGCGTTCTGAGCCAGAAATACGGTCAACTGCTCCCGAGCAAGATCAAGTTGCATCCTAACCAGGTCGCGGAGGCTCTCCGCCTTCTTCCATTGTTGATAGCTCCGCCGCGTATCGGTGATTATGCGGTTGCGCACTTGATCCATTTGGATGCGAATCTTCTGCATGTCCGTCAGCGCCTGCTCCGCCAAGCCCTGCGAGGCGGATCCGATCAGTAGCGGAATGGTGACGGCAGCGCCTATTTGAAAGTTATTTCGCTGAAACTTCTGAAAGTAGTTCACGTAGTTGTACTTGGCAAACAACGCATATTGCGCTACCAGACTGACTTGAGGCAAGCGAGATGCCTTGTACGACCGAAGCTCCAATTGCTTGGCCAGAACGTTAGATTGCATCTGTCTCAGCTCTCGGTTATTACGCAAGGCCATATCGGTGGCCTCGTCTTCTGACTCGGGCGCGACAGGCAGGGAAATATCGGTGTCCACCGGTTTCACGCGGTCCGATGGAGGATAGCCAAGCACAACGGCCAGCATCATTTCGTAATAGTCTTGATCGAGGCTAGTCGATTCGAGCCGTTGTTGCGCAACCGCCAAATTCACACGCGCGCGTTTCTGGTCGAGAGGCAATTCGCTTCCTTCATTTACCCCCGCAGATATAGCTTCGACTACCTGTTTCAAACTCGGAACTTCATTTGAGAATGTTTCACGCTCGCGGGCAGCTTCGCTTGCATTGAGAAACAAATCCGCAGCCTGAAAGGCTACTTCGTCTGCTTTGGCCTGTGCGCCAAGTTGCGAGCCGCGCGCGCTCTCTCTAGAGCTGGCAAGAATGTAGCTCTTTGGCCGGTTATAGATATCCATGTCCGTTCGGGCTTCGAACAGACTGGGTGCATTACCGTTTATGGCATTTGGATAGCCGTATGTATACGCAAGTCCACTGCCGCCATAAAGCTTAGGAACGAAAGGGATCGCGTGCTACCTTGATGCCTTCTTCCGCATGCTCCTGGTCGAGCCGCGCAAGAGCTACATCCGGATTCTGGCGCGAGGCGAGGTCCAGTGCCTGTTGAAGCGTGAGCGAATGTACTTCGGCAAACGCGGAACTGCCCACGATCAAGAACAGAGTTACGATTTTCTGGGTGAACACTCACCCATGCTAACTTGCCAACCCGATGCGTGCGCTGGATTAGTCTTCATCGCAAGATGCCAGAACCCGCTCACTTCGTTCGGGGCTCCGTTTCAGCTCATTCGGAGCCCGGAGCGTAGCGACGGGTTAGGTCCGGGTTAGGGAATCGAACGCTCGACTTCGTTTGCCGGGCCGTGGGCCGACTTGACCCTTACCTACTGCCCGGAGTCGGCGGCTTGGTGGAGGCGGCACTGCCGGGAGGAGCCGGAGTTGTAGCTGCTCCGCTCGGCGGAGGTGTAGCAGATGCGCCAGGCTTAGCCGTAGGACCACCATTAGTTGACGTCTTGTCGTATAACGAGATGATGTCCTGAGTGATATCGATTCCGCTGGATGCGTACAGCACAGGGGTGTTCGGGTTGCTTACATCGAGGATCACCGTATATCCATTATCTTTCGCATATTTTTCGATAACCGCCATCATGCGCTGTCCCAAGCCCTGCAGAACGCGCTGTTGCTCGGCGTTGAGTTCTTCCTGGGCATCCTGCGTATCCCGTTCGAGGCGCTTCTTTTTCTCATCGATATCGCGGGCAAGCTGATTGCGCTTGTCGTCACTCATCAGATTGCCGCCCTTGTTGTACTGATCCTGCATCTGCGCAAGCTCGGTCTGGCGAGTGTCGATATCTTTCTTTTTGGGAGCGAACTTCGTTTCGAGTTCTTGCGACGCCTTTTGGCCATCCTTTGTTCCGACGATCGCACCTTGCACGCTGATCACGCCCACTTTGGGCGGTGCTTGCTGCGCATATGCGCTGAAAGCCAGGGCCAACACTGCGCTCGCCGGGATCAAACTACTTCTGATTACCATCTACTTCCTAATTCCTTCCGTCTTCCTTAATATCTTCACACACTTATGACCAGCATTACCTGCAACCGGCTAAAATGTTCGCCCGATAGAGAAGCGAAAGATTGAGCGCCTTTCATCGAGTCCCCCGGGAAGTGGGCTTCCATAGAGCTGTACCGCATTTTGGTAAGTAGCGTTATTCGGAAACATCGACCGATCCGCTATAAAGGGCGGCTGCAAATTGGTATTGACGTAACTCAGATTGTACGCCCCAATAGAGGCGAAATGGTGCGTTTACCACCGGCATCAAGACCTGCAGTTCTATTCCGGTTGAAACACGCGGTTTCTGAGTTCCCGGCGCGATGATAGCCCGAGGGTTGAAAGCAGCCTGTGGGAAAAGGGCGTTCAATTGCGATACTCGCGAAGCATTAAGACCGAGCTGACTTGGCAGTGAGAGCCTATCGATGCCAGCATCTACGAACGGCGCCAAAGTGACGGGTCCAATGATCGGAATGCGGTACTCGTAATTGAATACCGTCGCAGTATCGCCGCCTGGCAAAATCAACTGATAGACAGGAATGGTTTGCGTTACGGGTGTGCTGATACCGCCAATCCTTTGGTAGCGTGGAGTTCCGTCGGCGTTATAGACCGTAGCAGGCGCCGACGTCGGGATGTAGGCAACCGGGCTAATCGTTAAGAGATCAAAGCCGCGAATATCGTCTTCTCCGCCCATGTAGTAGCGGCTGTATGGGGGCGCGACTTTTCCGCCAAAGCCAGTGATAACTCGCGCGTTCAGGTGGAAGCCCATCACGTTGCGCCTCCAGATTCCTCGACGAAAATACGCGATATCGAGAGCAGGCTGCAGCGTGTTTACGTTCCCCCCAATGACGCTTCCGGAAAACCCGGCGCTGAAATTGACGCGTAAGCCGTGGGTCGGAATGATCGGGTGATCGACGGTGTTGTAGGCGAAGGTTGGGGTAATCGTGCTGGTCCGAATGCCGTTCAGAGAATTACAGCCCGTTCCAGAAATTGTTGCGCCATTTACGCCCGAGCAAAGACCTGAACGCGTAATCGAACTTGGCCCTCCGATACCCTCGAAATTGAGATAGTCGAAGTAGGAAGTTGCAGCGTGGTGAGTGGCGTCAGAGTTTGTATGTTGTATCCATAGGTCAGGCCAACTCGAGCGAAAGAACGCTTCAGCTGATGAGTAATGAATGTCGTGAAACCTCTTCCATTCGAGACATAGTTGAGCAGGTTTTGCTGCCCGAGTGAGTTGTAGTACCCAATCAGATTTTGCCCATATAGGATGGAGGCCTGCCGTCCCTGATTATAGCTGTATCGCTGATAGAACATCGTAAAACCGGTTTGAATCGGTTTATCGAAGAGGTACGGCTCAGTGAATCCAAATGACACGCTCGGTGAGCAAAGTCCCAATCTGGCTATTCAGGCTAAGTGTCTCGCCCAAACCCAAGAAGTTGTTTGTGGAATAAGAGAACCCGATAAAGCTGCCGGAGATTCCAGAAACGCCGCCGTTCAACTGGATGGAATTCTTTCCGCGCTCATGCACTTTAAGCAGAAGATCTACTGTATTGGTCTTCGTATCGCGCTTGATCTCAGCGGCATCTTCGGGCTTCAAAGGATCGAAGTAGCCGAGTTGATTGAGCCTGAGAATACTGGTTTCCCATAGGCGGTTGCTGAACAGGTCGCCTTCGAGGATCAGCAGCTCGCGGCGAATGACTTTGTCGCGGGTTGTCGTATTGCCCTGAAAATCGATTCGACGGACGAAGAACTGATGTCCCTCATCTACATCGATCGTGAGATCGATCTGGTCTTTGCCGGGAACTGGCTCGGGATCAGGCGAGGGCACAAAATCGATATAGCCGAAATCGCCATATAGCTTGCGCAAATTATCCAAGCCCTTCTGTAGCTTTTCGGTCGAGAACACGTCCCCCGGTGCCATTCCAAACACCTGCCGCGCGATCAGGTCAGGCGTGCGGAACAACTTCATCCCCACAAAGTTGAAGTTCCGAAGAAAATACTTGTCGCCTTCGGAAACCACCATCGTGATATCAACGCGCTTGCCCGGCTTCTTGGGATTGAATAGCGGAATCTTTATGCCTTTCCCGTCCACATCATAGACCCTCTCTGAATGGTTTATGACCTTCGCTTCGAAGTAGCCGCGTCCCTGATAGAACTGCCGGATGCGCTCGGAATCCTCATCGAGCTTAGTCGAATCGTAAGTACGCGCGAATAAGTTTTCGAACAGCAACGAGTGCGGAATGCCGATCGGCTTCAAATTCTTCATGGCTCGAATAACATCCCGCGAAGTAAACGCGTTATTTCCCTGAATGATGATGTTGCCGACCTTCACCTTCGGACCTTCGTTAATGGCGAAGATGATATCGACTCCGCCCGGGGGTACCTGCCGGATCTGAGGCGTAACCGTCGCATATTGGTGTCCCCTTTCAGCAAGGTACTCTTGCAGGACATTCTTTGCCCGCTGCACTTTTCCGGGATCGTACTGCGATTCAGGTGATAAATTGACCTTGCGGTCCTTGAAGCGGTCCAGGATTTCAGATTTGCTGATGGATTTGTTACCGGTGTAGTCGATGGTGTGGACCGTCCGGCGTTCGGTCACGATAAAGCGGAGAATAATGCCGCCGTTCGGCCCTTTTTCTTTTTCGATTCGCAAATCGTCAAAACGGCCCGTATTCCACAAAGCGATAAAGTCGCGGTGTATCGCTTCCTCATCGTAGACGTCGCCCTTCTTTGTATAGATGAGAGCGCGTAAAGTGTCTTGAGGCACCCGGTGCTGGCCTCGAAATTCTACCGCCTCGATGATGTTCTCGCCCATTGGGGCAGGTTTCGCTTCCTGGACATTGGAGGGCTGACTTGGTTTTTCCGGCGTCTGCGGAATGTTCTCGAATGGATTCGGCTGTTGCGGTGGCTTCTGCTGAGGTGGTGGCTTCTGCTGCTGAGGTGGATTTTGCTGCCCTGCTGTGAGGGCGCCGTTTGCGACGAATTCTGCGGGGGGTTCTGAGGCGGGGCTGGATTCTGCGGCGATGCCGCTTGCTCCATCGGCTGGCCAACACCTGAAGGCGTCACCACTGCGAATGCGCGCGATACTACGGGTGAGGTGAGAAGGCAGACACTACAGATGAAATAGGTTGGCAGTGCCAACGTACGCAGGCGTCCGAGCCTGTGTTGAATCATCTAAGAGCGAATCCTTTCCATTCCTGCCTGGCGAAACTCCCCTGACGTTGCATCCCTCGGACTGGTTTCAGCACAGGCGACACACGTGTGACCATAAACGCGCGGAACTCCAAACTTTAAACAGTTTAGTGTACCGGATCGAATTCCCCAAGAACCACTACGGCCAGAAGCTATGTTCCAACTACACTGATGATAATGAGCAAACAATACTCGACGCTCGCCCCCCATGACCATTGACCCAGGCAAGCAATATGTGGCCACGATCGAGACGTCGCGGGGCACAATTGTTGCTGATCTATTCCCGAAAGAAACGCCAAAGACCGTCAATAATTTCGTGTTTCTGGCACGCGAGGGATTCTATGATGGCACAGTATTCCATCGCGTCATCTCTAATTTCATGATCCAGGGAGGCGATCCGACCGGAACTGGCACCGGAGGACCCGGGTATCGTTTCGAGGATGAATTCAAAGGTAGCCCGCACAAGCATCAGCCTGGATCCTTATCGATGGCCAACGCGGGGCCCAATACCAACGGAAGTCAGTTCTTCATCACGCACATTGCAACTGACTGGCTAAACGGAAAGCACACCGTTTTCGGCCAAGTCCGTTCCGGGCAGGAGGTGGTGAATTCCGTGAAACAGGGCGATAAGCTGAATTCCGTGAAGATCGAGGAAGCATAACGCCCGCCGATGAATCGAGACGAAGCTTGGGACATTGTTTGCGAATTTGTCAAAAGCGAAAATCTGCGGCGTCACGTTTTGAGCGTGGAAGCCTGCATGGTCGCGTACGCGGAAAAGTTTGGAGAAGGCCGGGAACTGTGGGCTGTCACGGCGCTGCTCCACGATTTGACTGGGAGATCCATCCGGCCGCGCCCGATCATCCGATGAAGGGCGAACCTATACTGGCGGAGCGCGGAGTTCCTGAGGAGATTCGCCGCGCGATCCTTTCGCACGCCAATTACAGTGGCGTTCCCCGGGATTCCAGACTGGAGCGGGCACTCTTCGCCTGCGACGAACTCGCCGGCTTCCTGGCTGCTTGCTCTTACGTCAAGCCGGGCCGGAGTATCTATGAAGTAGACGTCGCTTCCGTTAAACGCAAGCTCAAAGATAAGGCCTTCGCGCGAAACGTGAGCCGTGATGACATCCTCAATGGAGCACAAGAGCTGGGTATTCCGCTTGACGAACACATTGCGTTCTGCATTGAGGCCATGAAACCGCATGCAGCCGAATTGGGTTTAGCGGGTGTGGCTCAGGGACAGAGCGCCCGATGAAGACTAACTACCGTCGCTGACGGGCCGCACGGAGATCCGCTACGTCGCGGAGTAGGGCATCGCGGCCAGCTGGGTTGAAGAGTGTTATGGTCGAGGACGCTTTGGACCTCACGAATCGCCTGATTGAGCTTGCCTTTGTCGAAGTGTCCCTTGGTCAAACGGCGGTCAAACGCCGAGAGAGACTTTTGAGCACGATAGTAGCGCTGGCGCTCTTTTTTCCCGTGCTCCAGATCCGCAGCCGCTCGCAGATCACTTTGAGTCCTGTCGACTAGGCCGCGAATGTCGCCCCAATCATTTCCATATTGCTGGAACGCGGAGTGTCCAGCAGCAGGCGATGGCGCAGCGCCACTCATCATCAATCCCAAACCCAACGAAAATACGCCTAATGATCTTCGGAACGCCTTCATATTGATTGGCTCTCCTCTCAACCGCTACCGGTGAGACGTTTCCTTTGATCCAACGACGTGCATAAAAGCGGCTAGGTCCGAATTAATTTTCCATGAAGTGGTACGCAATCATATGGCAGATAATCAGGTGCACGTCTTCAATCCGGCCCATGTGTTCGGCGCGAACCTGAATGTTGAGTTGGGCTCAAGCTACCGAGCTTTCCACCATCGCGGCCAGTAAGAGCGACCGTCTTACAGCCGATGCTGTTACCGTACTCGACCGCGTGCAAGACGTTAGGTGAATTACCGGAGCCACTGATCGCCATTACGATGTCATCGCGCTGGGCGAAATTCTTGAGTTGTTCTTCAAACACGCAGTCATAGCAAACATCATTGGAGTAAGCGGTCAGGGTCGGCAAAGAATCCGTTAAGGCGAGTATTCGGAACCGCCGATCGCGCTGGAAGCTAGCTCCCTTGACAACATCGCAGCTGAAGTGTGACGCTGTTGAAGCGCTTCCCCCATTTCCGCAGACAAAAATGTGACAATTATTGTCCCGAGCTTCGCCGAACCAGGCAATCGCTTGCTCAACTTTGTCCAGGTCTACGGAAGAAATCGCGTCCAGAACTTGCGACCGATACAATTGTGTGAAATTCATGACTTTCTCGAAGTTTGCGAGCGCAGTTACTAACATGATACCGGCAAGAAGCCGAGAGCTGCCTCTTCATCCGAAGCTGGTGCAAGTACTAGATCCGAGTTAGAGCGAAACGTAAGAATCACAAACCGAGTCACACTGTCGGGAGAAAAGGAGGGAGGAGAGTAATGCTGCGTTACGCGCTGATTTTTCTGGTAATTGCGATTATCGCTGGGATTCTGGGCTTCGGGGCCATCGCAGGTGCAGCTGCGGGCATCGCGAAGATCCTGTTCGGAGTGTTCCTCGTTCTCTTTTTAGTGGGGCTCATTATGCATCTGAGCCGTGGCGGAACCGCTGTGTGAACCCGCTTTAACCGCTAACCTAGGTACAAAGAAAGAAAAGCGTCCGGCAACCTTCAGTTACCGGGCGCTTTTCGCTTTTTAGCGAGCAGAGGCATAAGCCGGCTGTGTTTTGTGTTTGCCCTCCGCGAACTCCTCGATCACCTTCTTGTTGAAGGCGGGGATATCAGCAGGCTTACGGCTTGTAACAAGACCGCGATCAGTTACAACCTCCTGATCGGTCCATTCGCCGCCAGCATTCCGAATATCGGTTCGCAGGGATGGCCAAGAGGTAAGTTTTCTTCCTCTTGCTACGTCCGCCTCTACTAGCAACCACGGGCCATGGCAGATTGCCGCTACAGGCCTTCCATTGTCGAAGAAAGCCTTCACGAACTGAACCGCAGAAGGATCCATTCGCAGGGTATCTGGGTTCATAACTCCGCCGGGAAGCAGGAGAGCGTCATAGTTGTTCTGATCCGCAGATTTCAGATTTACATCGACGGGAATTTCCTTGCCCCAGTCGGTATGATTCCAACCTTTGATCTTCCCGTCCTTAGGGGAAATTACGTCGGTCTGGGCGCCTGCTTCTTCCAGGGCTTTCTTAGGCTCGATCAACTCGACCTGTTCAACGCCGTCCGTAGCCAGTATCGCGATGCGTTTGTTTTTCAGCTTATCGCTCATTACGATCTGTGTCCTTCCTGAGAGCTGTTTCCGCTCTCGAAACGTTGGATTCCGGCGCGAACGCCGGGTTTCAGGCTGGCGCGCCCTTTCCTAAGAATCAGAGGGCTCGACGGTCAACCAAGTACAAGACCAACACGATAATGAGAAGAAGACCCAGGCCGCCGCTCGGGTAATAGCCCCAGCCGCTGCTATATGGCCAAGTGGGTAGGGCTCCCAGAAGCAGCAAGAACACAAGGATAATTAGCACTAGACGCAGCATAGATCAGATTACCTCCGAAATGACTCGCTCCAAGGTATCAGACCGGTATCCTTGTGCCCCGGCGCTCAAGATACTCCAAGCTCATCGCTGGCTTCGAGTGGTTCGAATTCTATCACCATCTCCGAGTTCAGAAGCGCATCCTTGAAGTCCTGGTCCTTGCCTTCGGCGATGTCGTACTCCCATACCTCGGTGGCCAAACTCAGAAAATCGTCATCTTCTTCAATTACGTCTGAGGAATGTTTTGCGTCAGGACCGGTGCGCTCGACAAACGTGGCGTTCAGCACGGTTTCGTCGTCCAACTGTGCGTCCAAAAAGCTGGGAGGATCGTCCGCTTTTTCGCCTCCCCGATTTGAACGCTCCCGGATTACGACTCTATATTTCATATCTGTTTTGTAGACGACAACGATCCTCTTTTAGGTTGATTTTTTCTGACCGAGACCCGTTACGTTTCGACTGGTTGGTTTCCATCTGAACATTTGCGATCTTCTGAAGCAAGCTGGTTCGGGCGGACAATGGATTCGCAGGCGTATCAGCGTGCCAATGAGACTGGATATCGGGAGCAAACGTTTGGGCGAATGGGTGCTGAAAGTTGAACTGAGCGGCGAGTGGGAAGAGTGCAAGTTCGCAAGCCGGAACGAGGCGCTCGCTGCCTTTATAGCTCTGACCACTGACTACAGAATCAGGCTAAGGCGCGCGATTCTTTTTGCGTCCGGGATTGGTGTTCAGCCATTTTTCTTAAAGGGACAAAATGGAAGCGGCAGACCGATGGTTTCCCAACTAAACTGATAGGCCGCGAGATGAGGACATCTTACGGCAGCGCCTCAATCAAGATCGTTGGTAATGGCATAACGTGTCATCTCAGCGGTCGAGTGTAAGCCAAGCCTCTGCATGATCGCCGCACGGTGGAATTCGGCGGTGCGCACTGAAATATTCAGCTGGTTGGCAATGTCCTTAGCGCTAGATCCTCGCGCGATGAGCCGGAGGACTTCGCGCTGACGGGAAGTAAGCTCGCTTTTCCCGTCCTGATTCTCAGCGGGCCCTTTCCACCGACGAATTCAGGAGGGTCTCGCCTTCGAGTACGGCCTGGATGGCCGAGATGAGATCTTGAGCTGGAAGGCGCTTGGATAAATAAGCTTTGGCTCCTACCTGAACAGCCTGGTCGATGTATTTCGGATCCCCATGCATTGAAAGGAACACTATCGGCAATGAGGGCTGACGCTCGAGCACTCTTCGTGCCGTCAGAAAACCGTCAGCGCCCGGCATGCTCACGTCCAAGACAGCTACATCCGGCTGAAAACGCTCAACGGCCTCGATAAATGCCTGACTGTTATCAACCGCAAAAATGTTGAACTGCGTTCTCATCATCTGCTTTAACGCATCGAGAATGAGATGATGATCGTCCGCTACTAAAACCTTTGGTAGACCTGCTTCGAATCCGGTTGTTGCTGCTGTTGCTGAACTCAAATCCCTGCTCCCTCGTGGAATAGGATGCGTGAACTATACGTAATTGATCTGGTAATTCTACCAGTTCTCGGGTATTCCATAGTAATTGTTGAACTTGCGGACACGAGAGGATATGATACGAAATTGCCCCTAGTGGTCTGATTCCCCCTCTACTCTATGCGTGTCGCTATTATCGGAACCGGCTATGTCGGCCTCACTACGGGTGTTTGTCTCGCCTCCATCGGGCATTCAGTGTCGTGCCTGGACTCGGATCATTCGAAGATCGCAGCTCTGCGGGCAGGTGAAGTTCCCATTTACGAGCCGAACCTGACCGATTTGCTCGAAGAGGTCCGTCCGAACTTAAACTTCACAAACAGCTACGCCGAGGCTATTCCGGGAGCGGAGGTAATCTTCATAGCTGTCGGAACCCCGCCCACTCCGTCGGGAGCGCCGAATCTCGAGTTCCTATCCCAAGCAGCCCGGTGTATCGGGCAACACGTAAATGGCGATTTCACGGTAGTTGTGAACAAGTCTACCGTGCCGATCGGAAGTGGCAACTGGGTCGGGTCCCTGCTGCGCGAAGCCTACGAGCACCGCCACCAAGGTAAACCTGCGGACTTCGCTGTGGCCTCGAATCCAGAGTTTCTTCGCGAGGGTTCCGCGCTGCACGACAGTTTATATCCGGACCGCATCGTTATCGGTGCGGACGAAACGCGCGCGCTGGAGTTGTTGTATTCGCTATACCGGCCCATTCTCGACCAAACGTTCAGCGCTCCAACCTACTTGCCGCGGCCGGAGTGGGTGAGCGCAATTCCCCTGGTTTCAACCGACTTGGCCTCGGCTGAGCTGATCAAATACGCGGCTAACGCGTTTCTGGCGCTGAAAATCAGCTTCATCAATGAGATCGGGCTACTTGGAGAGCGCGTCGGCGCAAACATCTCGGAAGTCGCTCGAGGCATCGGACTGGATTCCAGGATAGGGTCACGGTTCTTGAGTGCGGGAATTGGGTGGGGCGGTTCGTGCTTCGGGAAAGATACGGCCGCCTTGATCGCAACTGCGGGCGAATATGGCTTGACCATGCCCATTGTGGAGGCGGCGCGTAAGATCAATTGCCGGCAGCGGGACCGTGTTGTCGAGAAGCTCTTGCACGAACTTAAGATCCTCAAAGGGCGGACGATTGGCCTGCTAGGTCTCGCATTCAAGCCTAATACAGACGATTTGCGCGAGGCGCCGGCGGTCGAGATCGCTCAGAAGTTGATCGATCGGGGGGTTCGAGTGAAGGTGCACGATCCCATCGCGCTGGATCGGTTTCAACGCGAACACTCAGCAATGTCTGTCCAAGCCTGCAAAAATGTGTGCGACATGGCTGAGGGCTGTGATGCGCTGGTGCTAATTACGGAATGGAATGAATACCGCGATTTGGACTGGGAAACGCTAGCGAGCAGAATGCGAGTTCCCTTCATCCTGGACGGCCGTCACGTCTTGGATCGGGAAAAGCTCGTCCGCGCCGGGTTCCGTTACCTAAGCATCAGCTAGTCGCGAAACGGGCGGTTTAGCCCTCCTCGACGCTCGCTCCGTTCTCTTCTTCCTCTGCTTCTTCGGACATCTCGGCTGTGGTTTGTGGTTCCTCTTTGGACCACCGAGGTGGCCGGCCACGGCGCCGATTGTTGGCAGAGGAAAGGCGTTCAAGCGCCAGTATCGCCTCATCCAGACGCTGCTTCTCCGTCTGAAGCTCGGCGATCATCTTCAGCAGGTCCATTCAGATTCGTCTCTCGTCGTAGCTACTCACAAGCATAAGACACAAAACCCCGGCCAGTGGTGACCAGCCGGGGTCATTAATGATAAATCGTTAATCGGCGATGTCCTACTCTCCCACACACTGGCGCATGCGGTACCATCCGGGCCTAGAGGCTTAACTTCCGTATTCGGGATAGAACGGGTGGATCCTCTGCCTGCTCGCTCAGTGCGACAGGCTGAAGAAAATGGCCGAACTTATGCTCCAAAACACAAGCTGTTCCCCGTCCACACCTATGAGGTGCGATCCGCGAGATGCGCTGGCCGCCGGTCCTTTCATCGGCAGCCATTTTAACGCCGCGCGATCAAACATAAAGGTCGTCGAGCGCTGAGCCGCGTTGTCGTACAGTGACAAAAACGCATTTCCAGACTCCGTCAGGCTAAAGCACACGAGGAGGCTACTCTCCGGGAGGTCCGGCAATCCAGGGTAAGTGTGCATCGTCATCGAATCGGAGTCTATTTCGACATATTGGCTGCCCCTTCCCGTGGCCGGTCCGTACCACCCGATCCGATTGCGCGTCGTGGCAATATACCCTGACGTGAGCCGAAACTCGCTTGCGGAATCCTTGACGAAGTGCGACTGCGGAAGGGCTGAGCCAAGAAGCTTGCCCGCGCGGTCGAAATGTCTCAGCACGCCCGCATTGGGATCGAGTTCCGGGGCGGAAGTGTTATGGTTCACCATCTCGAATCCAAGTGTCCAGAATGTGCCATCCGGCGCAATGCTGAGCATGTACGGCCAATAGGGGGCTGTGCGCATGGCCCGCTGCGTACTGCTATCGGCCGAGATCAGCGCGATGAACGGTGCTGGCTGACCGTAGGCCGACCAGGCTTGGCCAATGAAAACTATGGAGTTATCCTCCCGCCGGTCGCTACCGACAACGACAACGTGGCCTGCGTCTGGCATGGACACGGTCACCGAAGAAACCAATCGACCCTCACGGTCCAATGTGTAGAAGGTCGGAGGGAGCCCGGCTCCTGCGCTGACAGTCTCGAAGAGGAAAGCACCGTGGCTCCACCTCATGTCTCCACGATGGGGATCGGTGAGTTGGTCCAAAGCGATAGTGTTGGTCTGAACCATTACCTGCGGAGCGGCAGCATCGGTGACCGCCAGCGTTAGCAGTGCCAGTGCCAGCAGCCCTGAAATCGCAACGGCTAAACATTTGAAAGTCATCAATTAAAAAGCCGCAAAGCACAAAACCCCAGCCAGTGGTAACTGGCCGGGGTTTTTTCTTAATCGGGCGACGTCCTACTCTCCCACACACTCGCGCATGCAGTACCATCGGGGCTGAGAGGCTTAACTTCCGTGTTCGGGATGGGAACGGGTGGATCCCTCTCGCTGTGATCACCCGAAATTTGCTGAAACTCCGCTGCTCGCGGGGCTCAGACTGAAACTTTCTTGAAATAGTTATTGACGGGCAACTAGAGAAAACCAAACGTACAGTTAATCTTATGGTCAAGCCGAACGAGCTATTAGTAACGGTCAGCTCAACAGATTACTCTGCTTACACATCCGTCCTATCAACGTGATCGTCTTTCACGGCTCTTCAGGGAGATCTCATCTTAGGGAAGGTTTCGCGCTTATATGCCTTCAGCGCTTATCCTGACCGAACTTCGCTACTCAGCTGTGCCACGGGTGTGACAACTGAATCACAAGAGGTTCGTTCACCCCGGTCCTCTCGTACTAAGGGCAAGCCCCTTCAAATCTCCTACGCCCACCACAGATAGGGACCGAACTGTCTCGCGACGTTCTGAACCCAGTTCACGTACCGCTTTAATAGGCGAACAGCCTAACCCTTGGGAGCTTCTGCACCCCCAGGATGCGATGAACCGACATCGAGGTGCCAAACCGGAGCGTCGATATGAACTCTTGACTCCGATCAGCCTGTTATCCCCGGCGTACCTTTTATCCGTTGAGCGATGGCCCTTCCATACAGAACCACCGGATCACTAAGTCCTGGTTTCCCACCTGCTTGACTTGTAGGTCTTGCAGTCAACCTGGTATATGTCTTTACACTCGACCGCTGATTTCCAAACAGCGTGAACCAAGCTTCGAGCGCCTCCGTTACAATTTAGGAGGCGACCGCCCCAGTCAAACTACCCGCCTTGCAATGTCCTTCTCCCGGATCACGGGAGGAAGTTAGAACCACAGTACGATCAGGGTGGTATCTCACCGGTGGCTCCCCCAAGCCCGAAAGCCTGGGTTCAAAGCCTCCCACCTATTCTGCGCAGACCGCACCATAGTTCATTGCAAAGGTATAGTAAAGGTGCACGGGGTCTTTCCGTCTAGTGGCGGGCATCCGGCGTCTTCACCGGAACCACAAGTTCGCCGGGCGGAGCGCGCCGACAGTCGTCAGATCGTTACGCCATTCGTGCAGGTCGGAACTTACCCGACAAGGAATTTCGCTACCTTAGGACCGTTATAGTTACGGCCGCCGTTCACCGGGGCTTCAGTTCAAAGCTTCGCCTTGCGGCTAACCTCTCCCTTTAACCTTCCGGCACCGGGCAGGCGTCAGCCCCTATACGTCGTTTTTATGACTTTGCAGAGACCTGTGTTTTTGTTAAACAGTCGCCTGACGCTATTCACTGCGGCCCACCGAAGTGGGCACCCCTTCTCCCGAAGTTACGGGGTTAATTTGCCTAGTTCCTTCGCAACTCCATCACCCGAGCGCCTTAGAATACTCATCTCGTCCACCTGTGTCGGTTTGTGGTACGGGTACGTTCATTCTCCTTAGAGGATTTTCCTGGCACACGACCCGGCGGATTTGCCGTTCCGGGCCTCGCTGAACTCATCTTTGACCCTTCTCGCAGATGAGCCTTTGCGGTGCGTCCCCCCATCGGTCTTTATCGAACAAACGTAGTCACGGAATATTAACCGTGTGTCCATCAGTTACGCCTTGCGGCCTCACCTTAGGCCCCGACTAACCCTGAGCGGATTAACCTTCCTCAGGAATCCTTAGACTTACGGCGGCCAGGGTTCTCACCTGGCTTTTCGCTACTTATGCTGGCAGAGTCACTTCCTAGCAATCCAGCACTCCTCTCGGTATGCCTTCACTTCGCTAGGAACGCTCTCCTACCACTCCAATTGAGTCCATAACTTCGGTGACATGCTTGAGCCCCGTTGGATTGTCGGCACCGAATCCCTCGACCAGTGAGCTATTACGCTTTCTTTAAAGGATGGCTGCTTCTAAGCCAACCTCCTGGCTGTCTGAGGAACTCGACTTCCTTTCCCACTTAGCATGTACTTGGGGACCTTAGTTGATGGTCTGGGCTCTTTCCCTTTCGACGATCAAGCTTAGCCCCGACCGTCTGACTCCCGTGTTACTCGTTCCCGGCATTCGCAGTTTGGCTGAATTCGGTAACCTGGAAAGGCCCCTAGTTCAATCAGTTCTCTACCACCGGGACGGACCACACGAGGCTAGCCCTAAAGCTATTTCGGAGAGAACGAGCTATCACGGAATTTGATTAGCCTTTCACCCCTACCCTCAGCTCATCCGAGCTGTTTTCAACCAACACCGGTTCGGACCTCCATCCGCTGTTACACGGATTTCATCCTGGCCAAGGGTAGATCATCCCGCTTCGCGTCTAATCCCAGCGACTGAACGCCCTATTCAGACTCGCTTTCGCTACGGCTCGCTTTCGCTTAACCTTGCCACTGAGACTAACTAGCCAGCTCATTATTCAATAGGCACGAGGTCAGACATTGCCTTACGGCCATAGTCCTCCCACTGCTTGTAGGCATGCGGTTTCAGGTACTATTTCACTCCCCTCACAGGGGTTCTTTTCACCTTTCCCTCACGGTACTAGTTCACTATCGGTCGCAAGTGAGTATTTAGCCTTGCCGGATGGTCCCGGCGGATTCCCACAGGGTTTCACGTGCCCCGCGGTACTTAGGAGCCACTTGAAGCTAAGATTGCATTTTCAGATACAGGGCTGTCACCTTCTTTGGCCGGCCTTTCCAAACCGTTCTCTTAACGCTCTCTTATAACCTCGTTAGAATAAGGCCTGGTTGAGGACCGAAGCCCTCAGCCAATCCTTATTCTTTGTGGTCCTGCAACCCCGCGCTCTCCTTGCGGATCGCACGGTTTAGGCTGTTCCGAGTTCGCTCGCCACTACTATCGGAATCACTGTTGTTTTCTCTTCCTAGGGGTACTGAGATGGTTCACTTCCCCCCGTTCGCTCCAGTCGACTATGAATTCATCGAAAGGTAAGCCAGTTACCTGGCTTGGGTTTCCCCATTCGGAAATCCCCGGATAATAGATTGCTTGCATCTCCCCGAGGCTTATCGCAGCTAGCCACGTCCTTCATCGCCTACTTGCACCAAGGCATCCACACGCATGCCCTTAGTAGCTTGACCATAAAATTAACTCTACGTTTAGAGTTTTCTCTCTTGTGCCCGCGCTTTCAATCGAATACGCTCGTTTTGCGAAACGAACCCAATTTCAAGCCGGGCGGCGCTGCTGCCACATACTGGTTGCGTGACAGCATTAGCAACTTGTAGTTGCCCGTCAATAACTATTCAATTGTCAAAGAACCTACATCCTGGGCGCTTCTTGCGAAACGAACCCATTTGCCATTCGAACTGCCGAACGGCACAAGTCAACGTCTGATAGGGTATCAAACGCTCACTTCTGTTTTTCGGCGGCGTTGGTGGGCCTGGGTAGAGTCGAACTACCGACCTCACCCTTATCAGGGGTGCGCTCTAACCAACTGAGCTACAGGCCCATTGGAAACTGGTGGAGCTGGTCGGGATCGAACCGGCGACCTCCTGAATGCAAATCAGGCGCTCTCCCAGCTGAGCTACAGCCCCTGCATACGAGATGTAATCGAGGCCGATTGGACGCAGCCACTCACGACAGGCATGAGCAACCAGAAGCAAATCAAACTCTTCAAGTGGAGATCCGGAGACGGATTGGACTGGAAAGGCTGCTACTTACTTGATTTCGGTAGCTCCAGCCACTGTCTCTCTTAGAAAGGAGGTGATCCAGCCGCAGGTTCTCCTACGGCTACCTTGTTACGACTTCACCCCAATCATGAATCATACCTTGGACCGCTGCCTCCCTTGCGGGTTGGCGTGCAGGCTTCTAGTACAATCCACTTTCGTGATGTGACGGGCGGTGTGTACAAGGCCCGGGAACGTATTCACGGCATCGTTCTGATATGCCATTACTAGCGATTCCAGCTTCATGCAGGCGAGTTGCAGCCTGCAATCCGAACTGAGAACGGTTTTTTGCGATTAGCTCCCTCTCGCGAGTTTGCAGCGCTTTGTACCGTCCATTGTAGCACGTGTGTAGCCCTGGACATAAAGGCCATGATGACTTGACGTCATCCCCACCTTCCTCCAGCTTATCGCTGGCGGTCTCCTGAGAGTGCACCTTTTAAGGGGTTAGCAACACAGGACAAGGGTTGCGCTCGTTGCGGGACTTAACCCAACATCTCACGACACGAGCTGACGACAGCCATGCAGCACCTCGACTACAGTCCCTTGCGGGAAAGCCAGTGTTTCCACCGGCCGTCAGCAGCCGTTCGAGCCCAGGTAAGGTTCTTCGCGTTGCGTCGAATTAAACCACATGCTCCACCGCTTGTGCGGGCCCCCGTCAATTCCTTTGAGTTTCAGCCTTGCGACCGTACTCCCCAGGCGGCATACTTAACGCGTTAGCTCCGGCACCGACCAACTGAATGGCCGACACCAAGTATGCATCGTTTAGGGCGTGGACTACCAGGGTATCTAATCCTGTTTGCTACCCACGCTTTCGTGTCTCAGCGTCAGCAATGGTCCAGAAAGCCGTCTACACCGCAGGTGTTCCTCCTGATATCTACGCATTTCACCGCTACACCAGGAATTCCGCTTTCCTCTCCCATGCTCGAGCACTCCAGTTTCCGGCGCACCCTCCCAGTTAAGCCGGGAGATTTCACACCGAACTTAGAGCACCGCCTACACACTCTTTACGCCCAGTAATTCCGAACAACGCTCGCTGCCTACGTATTACCGCGGCTGCTGGCACGTAGTTAGCCGCAGCTTCTTCTTCAGGTACCGTCATTATCGTCCCTGCCGAAAGAGCTTTACACCCCGAAGGGCTTCATCGCTCACGCGGCGTCGCTGCATCAGAGTTGCCTCCATTGTGCAAGATTCCCCACTGCTGCCTCCCGTAGGAGTCTGGCCCGTGTTTCAGTGCCAGTGTGGCCGTGTGCCCTCTCAGGCCGGCTACCGATCGTCGCCTTGGTGGGCCATTACCTCACCAACTAGCTAATCGGCCGCGGACTCCTCTTCCAGCGCATTGCTGCTTTCCCTTTACAGGCTTATGCGGTATTAGCCCCGGTTTCCCAGGGTTATCCCCCACTAGAAGGTAGATAATCCACGTGTTACTCACCCGTACGCCGCTGTACTCAGGGATTGCTCCCCTTTCTCGCTCGACTTGCATGTGTTAAGCGCGCCGCCAGCGTTGATTCTGAGCCGGGATCAAACTCTCGTTTGATCTTGTAGAGTAAATGGCCCCGCTCAAAAAGCGCGGGACCGATCGCTCCGGTTATTACTCAAAAAGTCTGACGAAAATACTTCATTGCGTCCAACCAGATTGTCAATCAACTGCGCAGGCGATCGGACGATAACGAATTGCTTCGCAAGATCCAATTCCTGCCGGCCTCGAAAGCCGTTTGAGCTGCGCCCGACCCAACCGATTCCGGTCCGAGTGGCGCATCACTCAGAAAAAAACTGCCGGGAATCCAGCCCAAATTGTCGTCTGACCCCAAAAGGGCCACCCGAAATGTGGGAATCCCGAAAAACGGTAGCTTGGAATTACTTCAGGACTGCTTGAAAACTGCTATGGAGTCCGAAAAAACTGCTCAGTCCCGCGGACCGAGCTAAACTTCTGACTGCCGTCGGCGACACGAACATCGCCCATCAGTTAGCTTATCAAATCCACCGCGACTGTTGCAAGCATTCAGGAAGATTTCCTGCCTCCTGCGTCAATCGCTCCGCCGCTTGCTTTCGCCTACGACGGCTTTACGAGCATAACAGAGCCGTATCCAGGCGCGCAAGAGGAAACCCGTCGAGTTTCTGTGGATATCGGGGTGGGGCATGTAAGTCACTTGTTTTCCGCGGAATAGCCAGACCTCGCCGGCGGAATTCTCGTGTTTTCCACCGGATTTCCTAAGTTACTGCGGAGCTCTAGTTGACCCTGCAAATGTTTGAGGAACTTGTAGCCGCGCAAGAGGGCCGTGGGAACGGGCCAAGGCCCATAACCTCCCCACAGAGCGATCGCAATGAAGAGGCTGGACCACTCGTTGGGATCGCGCGGCGCGCCTGGAATCGCATAGAGTCCAAGAACTCTAGGGAGATGAAGCGTGACGACCCAGATCCCAAACATCAAACCAATACAGGCCGCGCCCCAGCGTGACACGAAATTAAGGCCGATGCTTAAGCCGGCAGCGATGAATGCGAGCGCCGAAGAAGGCGACCCAGAATACGTGCCACGGAATCCAACCCGGTAATAACGTCGCGATGAATGCGAGAGCGAGGAAATGGTCCACTCCAAACACGATCAGAGATAACGCGAGCAAATAGCGACTCGCGCGGTAAGGAAACTCGGTCTCGCACCCCGGCCCTGCAAGAGCCAAGCAAGACTCGCGAGCGCGAGAGTTTCAAACACAACCGTGCGTAACGAGATATTGCCGATGTTCGCCGCATTTTTCGGCACGTCGAGAATCAGCGCACACAGAAACAGCAGACCACTCAGGGCCATCGCAGCCGTTCGTAACGTGCGTTCAGATAGAAGGCCCACGCCGCAAGCCACCCAGATTGCTCCGAATAGGTACGCCAGCCAAGGAATCGCAGGTAGCCAAGGAAGGACCGGAAGGACATCGTACCGACGGCCGAGCGAGTGACCGACATAGCGTGCGCATATCCACGTCTCGATGCCTAAGCCGATGATCGCGAGCGAGAACAGGGCGCGGCCAGGGCTCAGTAGCGCATCCACTACGCGATGAAGTCGCAATCTTTCCATTGAGGTTGCTTCGGGCATCTCCGTTTTCTTAGGAGATTACTACTATTGCGAGAGTCCGCGACAACCATAGGTGACGCGGAAGCCCTCAGATATTCTAGGTATACTGATATTCGATACCTCGAATGCCTAGGCAACCCGAAAATCCCTCCGGCGACGCTGAGCTCCTCCAAGGAACACTTGACATGTTGATCCTGAGGGTGGCCGCACTCCGGCCCATTCCACGGATACGCGATCGTCCAGCGCATCCAACAGCTTTCGAAAGATGCGCTCCAGATTCGCCAAGGATCTCTCTACCCCGCGCTTTACAGGTTGGAAGAGCGGGGCTGGCTCAAGTCCGATTGGAAGACGACCGAAGGCGGGCGCGACGCAAAGTTTTACAGCCTGACCAAAGCCGGACGTCGTCAGTTGGACGCCGAGAAGGCCGGCTGGAAGCGTCTCTGTGAAGCCATTTCGCTGGTTCTTGAAACTGCAGAGTGAGGAGTCGGAAGCAATGAAATGGAGCTCCTGGCTAAAGCGGCAGCGCTGGGAACGGCAGATGCACGCCGAGTTTCAGTTTCACCTGGAAAATCAGGTCAGCGATTACATGCAACAGGGACTGACTCGAGAAGACGCGGAGTTGCGTGCTCGCCGGGACTTCGGCGCGCTCGAGCTGGCGAAAGACGAATGCCGGGACCAAAGAGCTTTCGAACCGCTTGATCGCTTCCTGCGCGATCTTCGTTACGCCTCCCGCTCGTTGCGCAAGACCCCCGCATATGCCGCGGCGGCGATTCTGACTCTTGGCCTTGGGCATCGGAGCAAATACCGCGATCTTCAGCGCGCTAGACGGCGTGGTCCTGAAGCCGCTGCCGTATCACGAACCGGACCGCCTGGTAATCGTGGCGCTCTACAATCGGAGTCTCAAATACCCCACCGATCTTTCCTATCCCGACTTTCTCGATTGGCAGCGCGATGCACGCTCCTTCGAGCAAATTGCCGCGTTCGAGCCCTGTCGGCTTTGACCTGACGAATCCCGGCTCGCCCGAGCACGTTAACGGTTACGAAGTCTCTTCCAATTTCTTCAGCACTCTCGGCGTGAAGCTCGCCGCGGGCCGTTCTTTTCTCCCGACGAAGACCGGATCGGCGGCATGCCCGCCGCCGTCATCAGCAATCGTCTATGGCAAGAACGGTTTCACGGCGATCCGGCGGTTGTCGGCAAGTCCATCACCTTGAATGGCGCCGGCTATACGATCGTCGGCGTTCTCCCGCCCGCCTTTCGTTTCGAAGACCAGCCAGCCGATGTTTACACCCCGATCGGCCGCGCCGATCCGCTGTTCCGCAAAGATCGTACCGTTCACGACATCCTCTGTGTTGCACGCTTGGCGAGACGGGGTGGGTATCGGTCAGGCGCGAGCGGAAATGAACACGCTGCAGGAGCATATCGATGAACTCAACCCCACCACAGAAAAAGGGCAGGGAACGTCTATCGTTCCGCTGAAGCAAGAGCTCGTTGGCGACGTCGGCGGGACGCTTCTGTTGCTGCTGGGAGCTGTCGGCTTCGTTTTGCTCATCGCCTGCGCGAACGTCGCCAATCTGTTACTGGCGCGCTCGGCGGCACGCACGCGAGAATTTGCGGTTCGACGAGCGCTGGGCGCGAGCCGAATGCAAATCGTCCGGCAATTGATCACAGAGAGCGTGCTTCTGTCCTTGGCCGGCGGAGTTCTCGGGCTGGCGGTTGCAAAGTTGGGCTCGAGCGCGGTGCTGGCGGCAGTCCCGGGCAGTCTGCCGCGTATCGAGAACATCGGCGTAAACGCTTCTGTCCTCCTATTCGCGCTTGGCGTCTCAGCCGCGGTTGGAATGTTATTCGGTCTCGTGCCGGCGCTCAAACATGCAAATACCGATCTGCAGGCGGGCCTAAGAGAAGGAGGCCGTGGTTCGACCGCCAGCCATCAGCGCACGCAAGGTGTTCTCGCAATCGCGCAAATCGCGCTGGCGCTGGTCCTGCTGTCGGGCGCCGGACTGCTCTTTCGCACCATCCATAACCTGTGGGCCGTGAATCCGGGCTTCGACACGCAGCACGTCATTACCTTCCAAGTTGGACTTTCCCCTTCCGTCACGCAGACCGCGTCAGGCACGCGCGCCGCGTATCAACAACTCACGCGAGCGCATCCGCCAGATTCCTGGCGTAGAGTCGGCGGACATGACGGCGCTCGTGCCATTGGGCCGAGGCGACAATTCCGGCCCGTTCTGGCTCGGCCCACATCAGCCGGCATCCATGGCGGAGATCCCGCGAGCGACTCTATTATCCGATTGGTCCCGATTACCCCCGCACCATGCAAATCCCGCTCCTGCGCGGCCGCTTTCTGACGCAGGCGGACAATGTCCATTCGGAACTGGTCGTGTCTCATCGACAGTCTGCTGGCGCGCACCTATTTCCCTGATCGCGACGCTCTGGGCCAGACCATAACGATTCCTCATTGGGGCGCAGCTGAGCGCTGTCGGCGGCTCGGATCGTGGGTGTGGTCGGTCACGTCGAACAGTATGGGATCGATGGCTCGGGAGGCGAGAAACCGCAGATTTACTACTCCTTCTATCAGCTTCCCGATGAGGCTTTGCCCATCTTTCGCAACGCGGTCACATTCGCTGTACGCACTCCGCTCGATGCTGCCGCTGTGATGCCTGCCATCAAGAACGCAGTGTATGGAGCGAGCGGCGATCAGCCGGTTTACAACATCCGCACGATGCGCGATCTCGTTTCGGGGTCGATGGCGCGCCAGCGCTTTCCGATGATTCTGCTGGTTGCATTCGCCGTCTTGGCCTTGTTGCTGGCTACCGTCGGAATCTACGGCGTGATCTCCTACTCGACGGCCCAGCGTGTGCCGGAGATTGGAATTCGCATGGCGCTTGGGGCAGCAAAGCGGGACGTTCTGCAAATGCTACTTGGGCAGGGTCTTCGACTCGCTCTTGCCGGCGTCGCCATCGGCGCCGTGGCAGCCTCAATCCTCACCCGAGTACTATCGAGCTTTTCGCACCTGCTCTACGGAGTGCGGGCGACGCGATCCGTTGACGTTCGTAGCTGTCTCGCTCTGTCTAGTCGTCGCAGCTCTCTTTGCCTGCTACATTCCAGCTCGCCGGGCGGCACAGTTGGACCCCATGACCGCGCTCCGTCATGACTAACCCTCAGCATCGAACGTCAGTTTCCAACCGAACACGTTTGTGTCTTTAAGCCGGCACGAGACCCATTGCGGCCAAACGACTCACGCGCGGGCCGGGCAAAATAACGCCGGTGAGATTCAGCGGGTCCGCATTCGAAACCGGGACCCTCGCGGCCTTTTCGCCCTGCCGGCGGATCGCCCGCAACAAATCGAGAGCTTCGGGTCGCGCAAACTGCTCGCCTGTGAAGCCAGAGACGAAGCGTCCTCCTCGAATCTCGCCCCGCGCCTCTAATTTTCGAAGTATTGGAAGCAGATCCCGCCATGGCGGCGCTAGTGTTTCCCGAACGAGCAAATCACGCAACAGGACTCCCCACCTCGTGAGGAATTGGCGCGCGAAGCGCTCGACTCGCTGCTCGCGGTTGAGAGGCGAGGAAAGGTGACGTGCGAGCGCCCATCTTCCCGCCGCATGGCGCGGCCGCTTTTGGCTACCGCGACCCTCACCGCGGCGCCGCTTAGGGTCGATCAACGCGCGGAGATTATCGAATCCATCCGCCGTGACGAATCCTCCTGCTAACAGTTCCCAGAGGCCGTCTTCCACTTCGCTCGGCAATCTTTCGGTTTGGCGGACAAGGTCGATAAAAAAGCTGGCTCCGTTTCGCTCTAAGGCGAGCAGCACGTCTCGCGCAGGATGTGAGAGCGAGGACTGGTCCGCCGGGGCAGTTGCACTCATCAACCAGTCCGCGTCTTCACGGAGAAATAGTGTCACTGGAGCGATTCGAGTGGGCCGCACACGGCGATTTTCTGCCGAGCGCGGGATGCGGCGATACTCTCGCCCACATCACCTCGCCTGCGAAACACAGCTCATCGAGAAAATCGGGACTATATTTGGCGATGCGCCGCGCCAAAATCTCCGATTCCCAAGCCACTGCAGGAATCTCATAGCCTTGCAATTGCGTGATGATTTGAAGTGTGCCATCGGCTCCATGTAGCTGGGTTCCCGGCGAGACATGCTGCCAGGTCTGCAGAAAACGTTCGAAGTCGGAGGCCGTTACCGGCTCGATTTCGCGCCGCAAACGGCCCAGCGTGGCGCGATGGATACGGGCGAGAATCCGGCGATTGCACCACTCGATTTCGCCTGCCGTATTGCGAAAATGCCCACGCAGCACTTGGCCTTGCGCTTCGAGTTTCAATAGCGCCGCTTCAACGCTTCGGATGAAAACGCGAGCTTCTCTGCGAGCTCGGGAACGGTAACCGGCCCGACTCGATTCCATCCATCCGGATATGACGGCATTTGGATCGTCGGCAAGCGGTGACACGTTCCGTCGCGACCCAAAAAGTGGTGCCCGCTCGATCGATTGTAGAAGCACGTCCGGTCGCACTGAGTTCGTCAAAAAACGTTCGCCATTCGCCAGCAGGCTGCAATCTTACGAGCGTGAGTAAGGCATCGTGTAGCTCGTCCGCGTCGCGGGCTTCAGGCCACGACTCGGCAGAAATCTGGTCTATTACCGCTCGATCGAGCACGCCTTCTCCGCCCGTCACATCGGTTCCGAGCGTCTGCCGCAACTGAACCGCCCGCGTACGGCGCTCTTCGAGCGGAGCGTCGTCGAGGTAGGCGTATGGATTTGCATTCAGAATCTCGTGCGAGAACTGGGAGGCTTGCGCGGTATCGATCGCGACCGTGCGAATATGCCCGTCTTCAATCGCCTCCAGGATCTGGCGCAATCCGTCGAGATCCATGGCCTCGTTCAGGCAGTTGTCGATGGTCTCTTTAACCAGCGGATGATCGGGGATGCGGATCGGGCCAGTCAAGTTCTCTGCACAAGCAACCTGATCGGGGAAAACAGCGGCAAGGAGATCGTCGGCTCGCATCCGCTGGATTGGCGCTGGCGTTCGCTTTCCACCTTGGAATCGCAAAATGGCAAGCGCGCGCGTCGTATTCCAGCGCCAGCGTGCACCGAACATGGGCGCTGCGAGAAGTGCTTGCCGCAACACGTCTTCGACAGTTCCCGCTTTCAAGAATGCGAATACCAACTCGAGCGGAAATGAATGCTGGTCGCTGAGTGATAGAACAAGCCCGTTATCTGTCGCTGCGGCCTGCAGTTCGAAATTGAAGGTGCGGCAGAAGCGCTTGCGAAGAGCGAGTCCCCAGGCCCGCGTAATGCGTGAACCGAACGGCGCATGCAAAACGAGTTGCATACCGCCTGCCTGATCGAAAAAGCGCTCCGCGACGACAGTCATTTGCGAGGGCAACGCGCCTAACTCGGCGACGCCGGCACGCACGTAGGTCGCGGCCTGTTTCGCGCCAGCTTCATCGAGACCGCAATCTTGCGTTAGGAATCCGGGCATCGGTTCGGCATCAGCGATGATCCGTTCACGTACCTGCGTCACTTCTGCCGACAGCTCACGCGAGCGGCCGGGAGCCTCGCCGAGCCAAAAAGGGATCGACGGCGCCGCGCCGTGTGCGTCTTCCACGCGAACGCGACCGGGTTCGACTCGTTTGATGCGCCATGAGTGAGTCCCAAGCAGGAAGACGTCTCCGACCAGGCTTTCCACTGCAAAATCCTCGTCCAGAGTTCCGATCGTCTTCGCATCCGGCTCCAAAATAACGGCATAGTTGGCGTTTTCCGGAATCGCGCCGCCGGAAGTAATGGCAGCAAGGCGCGCGCCGCGCCGGCCCTTGATACGGCCGTTCACCCGGTCCCGATGCAGCAGAGCGCCACTTCTGCCTCGCGAAGTTGCAATTCCTTCTGAAAGCATCTCGACAACGGCGTTGAAATCTTGTCGAGGGAGATTGCGGTACGGATACGCCGATTGAAAGAGCGCGTAAAGATCATCCTCTTTCCATGGCTCGGCTGCCGAGGCCGCAACAATCTGTTGCGCCAGGATATCGAGAGCGTTTTGCGGAATCTCGATCCGCTCGAGATCGCCTTTCCCAATGGCCGATACGAGCCGCGGCGCATTCGATGAGTTCATCGCGCGTCGTTACGAATATGCGGCCCTTCGGTTTCGCGCCAATCCAGTGTCCCGAACGTCCGACGCGTTGCAGCGTGACTGCGATGGATCGAGGTGAGCCGATTTGGCAGACAAGATCGACTGTGCCGATATCGATACCGAGTTCGAGCGACGCGGTAGCCACGACAGCCCGCAATTCACCGCGCTTCAATCGCGATTCGGCATCAAACCTTAGCTGACGCGATAGACTTCCATGATGCGGAAGTACCGCGTTGTCACCCAAGCGCTCTCCCAGCGCATGCGCAACACGTTCGGAAAGACGCCTGGTATTCACAAACACGAGGGTCGTACGATTCGCGAGGATCAGTTCCGCGACACGATCGTAGATCTCATTCCACATCTCGGTGCTCGCAACCGCACCAAGCTCGTCCCGCGGCACCTCGACGGCAAGCTCCATCTCGCGCCGGTGTCCGACATCGACGATACGGGTCTCCGACCCAAGGAAACAGGCCACCTCCTCGATCGGCTTTACAGTTGCCGAGAGACCGATGCGTTGGGGACGCGCAGCCGTTAGGGCATCCAGGCGGGCTAACGACAGCGCCAAATGCGAACCGCGCTTATCGTCGGCGATGGCGTGAATCTCGTCGACGATGATGGTCGAGGTGGTTCGCAGCATCTGACGCGATTTTTCAGCCGTCAAGAGGATGAACAGCGATTCCGGTGTGGTTACCAGAATGTGTGGCGGCTTCTTCAGCATCTGCGTTCGTTCCGGTATCGGAGTGTCGCCGGTTCGGACGGCCGTTCGAATGGGCATGAACGGGATGCCTTCCTGTTTTGCCAAAGCGGCGATCTCGGCAAGCGGCAGTTCGAGGTTCCGATGCACGTCATTGCTCAGCGCTTTTAGCGGCGAGACGTACACCACCTGCGTTTCGTCCGGAAGATTCTGCGAACGGGCCAAGCGGACCAGACGATCAATACAGATCAGAAATGCGGCCAGAGTTTTTCCCGAACCTGTCGGCGCGGAAATGAGCGTATCGTGTCCGGCGGCGATCTCGGGCCAACCTAGCCTTTGCGGCTCGGTAGGAGAGCCAAAACGCTCTTTGAACCACTGTTCAACAATCGGATCAAACCCGGAGAGGGCCATACACTTCAGCTTCTCATCAGCAGGCACGCCTGGTCGCCTCGGCCACAGCTACTGCGCGATCAGCCGTGCGTAAACAGGATAATGGTCCGAACCGCTGAAATCTCTGCGGACCTTGCCGTCCTCAAGTTTTACTTGCCCTCGGGCGAAAATCCAATCCAGAGCCATGGCGATAGTATGCGTTCTCTCGATGTGCTCGCCAGTACAACTGTGAAAGCCTTGCGACTCGAGCTTCTTGAGATAGCTGGATGCAAAGTATTTCGTGTTCAAATCGCCACCGATAATGGCTGGAGTATCGGGCGGATATTGTTTCAGGTCCGCCAGCATCTCATCCAACTGCGCCGATTGAATTCGTCCCAGACTGCGGCTTTCCAAATGGGCGTTATAAACCACAAGTAAGCCGCCCGCGAAATCGAGCTCCGTCACTAACGCGATGCGGCTACCCAGCCGCCGCTGCATAAGAGGCAAGGATGACGGAAGCCAACTGTGCGGTTTCCAAAATCCTGACTGCGTTCTAAAGCGGAGTATGCGCGACTTCCGAATGGGCAGTCTGGTCAGCGTAGCCTGCCCGATAAAGGCCCGCTGGCCACTCTCCTGGCTTAGTTCTTCGAACTCGATTCCATAAGACAGATTCAAGTGCAGACGTTTGGCAAGCTCAGCAGCAACATCCGCTTGTCCCGTCCGGTTCGTCTTCCAATCTACTTCTTGAAGGAGATACAGATCGGCGGAGTTCTTCGCAAGCTCTGAGCCGATTTTCTGGAATGCGCTGCCCCGGTCGATATTCCAGGTAACGACGCGGATGGATCGCAGAGCATTGTCGGGTGGAACCGTCTTAACCTCGCGCGGTTTGTTGAAATCCGCCTCGGACTTCGTCGTAGACGACGCGCCGAGCGCTTGAAAGGCGATCAGACCGCTCAAAATTGCGGCGAATACCACGACTCTCACGCTTCTATAATGGCCCGAAGATCGTCGAGCCGCAAACGGCCGGTGTAAATTGCCATTCCAATAGCACAATGAATGTTCATACCCGTTAGCGCTTTTATCTCATCGAGCGTCGTGATACCTCCTGCTGCGATCAATTCGCGGTCAGTAGTTTCTCGCAAGCTTTCGAACCACGCGAGATCGGTGCCTCGCATCATTCCTTCCTTATCAACGTAGGTGCAGAGAAAGCCGGAGCAATAGGGCTCGAGTTCGGGAATTATCTCGATGGCTGACAAGCGCGTGGGCTCTTGCCAGCCCTTGACAACTATCCGCCCCGCTTTGCTGTCGAGCGCGATAGTGACGCGTTCTGCGCCGATGGCTTTACTCAGAGCATTCAAAAACGTGGTGTTGGGACCTTCATTCGAAAAAGCAGAGGTGCCAACTATGACGCGAAATGCACCTTGGGTGATGAGCTGCTGAGCTCGTTCGACCGTGCGCACTCCACCGCCCGCACGCACAGTGGCGCGATGCGCGAGATGTTCAACGATTGCGCCGTTCGAGCCTTTACCCATGGCGGCATCGAGATCGATCACTTGGATTTGAGGAAAACCTGAAAATGTCCGCGAGCGTATCATCGGGCGATTTCGCCTCCAACGCTTTCTCGCGGCCTTGGACAAGCTGCACCACCTTCCCGTCCATCAAATCAATACAAGGAATGATCATCGAAGGCCTTACGGGAACATCTGCCGCCTGGAGAGCGTGTTTTAAATCGGCGACTGTGTATTTGCCGTAATGAAACACGGAAGCTGCCAACGCTGCGTCGGCTTTGCCTTCGGTGAGTACAGTTACGAAGTCTTCAGGCCTGCCGGCGCCCCCAGAGGCGATCACGGGGACGGTCGTTGCTTCGACAACAGCTCTAGTCAAGACGCAATCAAAGCCTGTCTGCACGCCGTCGGTATCCATGGAAGTGAGCAGGATTTCACCTGCCCCCAGAGACTCGCCACGTTGCGCCCATTCGATCGTGTCTATGCCTTCGTCATGCCGGCCGCCGGTTGTAAAGACATTCCATTTACGTTCACGTGCACACCTCGCATCGATCGCCAACACTACAGCTTGAGCGCCAAATTCTTCGCTGAGTTCCCGAATCAATTCAGGGCGACGCACAGCCGCGGTATTAACGCTCACCTTGTCGGCCCCGGACAGGATCACTTTGCGTGCATCAGCAACGCTCCGAATGCCGCCGCCTACAGTAAGGGGAATGAAGACCTTGCGCGCAGTTCTGGCCACAACGTCTGCCAGAATCTCACGCGCATCACTCGATGCAGTGATGTCGAGAAACACAAGTTCATCCGCACCCTCTGAGCTGTAGCGCTCTGCGAGTTCGACGGGATCTCCCGCATCGCGCAAATTTAAGAAATTCACGCCCTTGACGACGCGACCTCCTGTCACATCGAGACAAGGAATGATTCGCTTCGCCAGCATCAGAAATCAAGAAAATTCCTCATGACCTGCAGGCCCGTTGACCCTGATTTTTCAGGATGAAACTGCACGCCCGAAGATATTGTCCTGTTCCAAAATCGCTGTATATGGATGAATGTAAGTGCACGTAGCCGCAGTGGCGCTTACAACCGCTGCGTAATAGCTATGAGCGAAATACGTGAATGTCCCGTCAGCGGATTCTTCATGAGCCGGCAAGTTTTCGTTTGCGACAAAGAGTTCCAGCCCATGTGCGGAATTCGAGCGTTACCGTTGAAACGCTTTACTGAACCTGAAAAGACGCCCAGTCCTTTGCTCCCCGGTGATTCTTCGCTCTCTTCAAACAGACATTGCAGCCCGACGCAAATGCCCAGAAAGGGCACGCCGGTGTAAAGACGTTCCAAAAGCGGCTCACGCAACCTGAGCTCGTCGAGTCTCCGCATCATGTGTCCGAAATGCCCAACACCGGGAAGAATCAGCTTGTCCGCTACGATGACGATCTCCGGCACATTTGTGATTTCGTATTCCGCGCCAAGCTCATCCAAAGTGTTCTGCACGGAGCGCAGATTGCCTGCGCCGTAATCTACGATTGTGGTCACAACAGACCCTTTGTAGAAGGAAGCTGATCTTTCAATCGCTCGTCTGCAGAGCACGCGTAGCGCATGGCTCGCGCGAAGCACTTGAAAATGGCTTCGATCTTGTGATGACTTGAGCGGCCATACAGAACCTTCGCGTGCAGGTTCGCGCCGGCATGATTCGTGAATCCGCCAAAGAAATCTTCCAGCAGCTCGGTTTGCAGGTCGCCTACCTGCAGAACGTTCACCTGGTGATCGAATGCGAGCGCCGGACGGCCCCCGAGATCGACCGCAACTACAGCCAGCGATTCATCCATCGGCTGGACGAAATAGCCCGCGCGATTGATGCCGCGCCGGTCGCCCAAAGCCTTCGTAAAAAGGTCGCCTAACACAATGCCGGTGTCTTCGACAGTGTGATGCTGGTCAACATCGAGATCGCCGTGTGCTGTGAGTTCAATGTCAAATGCGCCATGCTTACTGAATAGCTCCAGCATGTGATCGAGAAAGCGAATGCCGGTTGAGATTCGATAACTGCCTGTGCCCTCGATGCGCAGAGATGCCGTAATCTGAGTCTCCTTTGTATTGCGCTCGATTACCGCTTCCCTCATTCAGTTAAACCCGTCGCTGCGCTCTGGGCTCCGATGGGGGTTCTTCGTGAGTAGCTCCATTCACGAGTCTTTCAAGTTGATTGATATCGTCGAGAACAGTGAATGCGCCAAATCCTCTGAGTGTCTCGGAAATCTCCGCATGGCGTGGATTATGCGGTGTGGAAACTCCAACAAAAGGAACACCCGCGGCTTGCGAGCTGCGCGCATCATCGACCGTGTCACCCAGATACCAGAGACTTTTGTTCGGGTATTCACGCATGATCAGGTAGAGACCATCCGGAGCCGGCTTCGGATGGTTGACCGACTCATCAGTGATCAGCGGATTAAAGGCGATGCCGCCTGCGTAACGGCCCAGAGTGACGTCAGCCTCGTATTTCGCCCGGCCAGTGAAGATTGCCAACGATGCGCGCTTCGCCAGACGTTCAAGCAGTCCGTTCGCGGGCATCCACTTCTCGTGACGGATTAGCCCATCGCCATGTTCGCCGAGGAAAACTTGATTAAAATACTCAACGACATCGGCATACTCCACGTTTTTGCCGCGGTCGCTGATCAGACGATGAGAGAGCAGCCAATCGTTGTTCCAACCGCCAGCACTCTTGAAGTCCTGAATCACATCATGCGACACCAGCTCCCCGGTAAAGTGCCGCACAGTTTCTCGAATCGCTTCCCGATAGGAATCCATCACTTCAACGAGCACGCCATCCATGTCGAACACGATGACGTCAGGAGCTTTGGGCGACCCTACCAAATTTGCTCCAGCTCGTCCAGAAATTGTTGTACCTGGTCGCGCGTGCCCACCGTTACGCGTACCGAGCCCGGAATATCATAGCTGCGGTCCCGGACGAGTATCCCGCGATTTTTCAACTCATCGCAAAGTTCAGCGGCGCGTGCACCTGCCTGGAACAGAACGAAATTCGCCTGGCTCTTTACATATGGGATCTTGAGCTGTTCAAGACCAAAGTAAAGCAGCTCACGAGCGGTGAGTACTTCGAGAGCGTAGTCTTCAACAAACTTTTGATCCTTCACTGCAATACGCGCGGCCATAGCGGCTAGCGCATTCACGCTGTAAGGCGATTGTGTCTTGCACACGTGCGCCATATTTACCGGCTGAGAGAAGAGACACCCGCAACGCATCGCAGCCATGCCATAAATCTTCGAAAAGGTTCGGCTTACGAATAGATTCGGATAAGTATCGATCAGCGGCAGCACGGTGACACCGCTGAACTCGTAATACGCCTCATCAACGAGCACCGCGGCATTCACGGCTTTTGCGAGAAGCTGCTCAATCGCGCGCATGTTGGTTCCGGTCCCGGTTGGATTGCTGGGGTTGCTGAGGAGCACTGCCCGAGTCGCGGGCGTGATTCGGTCCAACAGCTCTTCAAATGGGAACTCGAGTGTGCCGGGCCGGTAATCTATTTCACAAACGTTTGCACCGGCGAGTTGGCTATAGAACCTATACATTGCGTACGACGGGCGCAGAATCAACACTTCATCGCCATCGCCGACATAAGTGTTGATGAGCAGTTGGATTGCCTCGTCAGTCCCGTTCGTAAGTGTGAGTTCGTCTATTCCAACCGAGAAATGCAGAGAAAGATCTTCGAGCGCATGATCGTACTCGGGATAAATCGCCAGATCGGAGGCGGTTACATAGCGCTTTAGGAAATCGAGCACGTGTGCCGGAGCGCCGACCGTATTCTCGTTGAAGTCGAGGCGCAGTTTGTTCCGGCGGCCATTCGTGGGCGGCCGGTATGGGTCCATCCGCAGCACGGCCTCGCGCGGGGTCAGCGGTTGCTGCTGGGACTCCGTCTGTATCTCTGCTTCCAGTTTTACCGAGTTAATGGACATATCGAACCTCCACGGCGCGTGCGTGCGCCTCTAGACCTTCCGCTCGAGCTAGCGTCGTGATTGTAGGTGCTAGCTCATGCAGCGCGGATCGCGAGAGCTCCTGAATAGCAATCACCTTCACGAAATCCGCAGCCGAAAGCCCACCTCGCAATCGCGCCGCTCCGCCAGTGGGCAATACGTGGCTCGGACCAGCAGCGTAATCACCTGCTGATTCCGGAGAATCGGAACCAAGAAACACCGTGCCCGCATTCTTTATTTTCGGCAACAGTAATGGATCATGCAAACTGAGATGCTCAGGAGCAATGGTGTTGACGAGCTCCACTGCGAGTTCAAGATTGGGTACTACGAATATCGCACTTCTGCCATCGATGGCCTCTCTTGCCACGCAAGCAGTTGGCAAACTCTTAAGCTGGATTTCGATCTCAGCCGAAACTGCTTGTGCAAGAGACTGCGATGTTGTGATGAGAACGGCCGAAGCGCTAGTGTCGTGCTCGGCTTGGGCAAGCATGTCGGAGGCGATGATCCTAGGATCGCCACGTTCCGCAAGAATTAATATCTCGGTCGGCCCGGCCACAAAGTCGATTCCCACTTCACCGGCCAGCAGCTTCTTAGCAGCGGCGACATACACGTTTCCCGGACCGACGATGCGGTCGACCCTGCGGACGCTTTCTGTGCCGAACGCCATTGCGGCGATCGCCTGCGCACCACCGACTCGGTATACCTCGCGAATGCCTAGAATATGGGCGCAACCGAGAATTTCGATCGAAGGCTTCGGTGACGTAACGCAGGTGCGTCGTACGCCAGCCACTTGTGCGAGTACCGCGGTCATGAGTAACGTGGAGGGCAGCGGATATCGTCCAGACGGGATGTAGCATCCCACAGCCTCGAGTGGCCGAACGATCCACCCCAGTTTTCGTCCCGGTCCGAATTCCTCGAAGCGCTCGCACGGTAATTGCGCTTTGGCGAACTGGCGGATGTTGTGAATCGCTGCTTCCGCGGCCCTACAAAATTCCGGGTGCATGCGTTCCGCCGAATCCGCGAGTTCGTTCTCTGTTACGCGCAACGGTGCATCATTCAGCCCATCGAGCTGGCGGGCGTAGCGAAGCAAAGCAGCGTCTCCTTCTTTTCGCACGGCTTCCAAGATCGGCCCAATGACCGTCTCGTACCTGGTCAGGTCATTGCGGCGTTCGAGCCGGGCATCGCAAACTTCGCGTACGGGAACAATCTTGATCATGACCCGCCTACATGACAATCTTGTTCAGCGGATACTCGACGATGCCTTGTGCGCCCGCCTCTTTCAGCCGCGGAATAATGTCGCGCACTGTTGCCTCATCCAATATCGTGTTCACCGCGACCCATGACTCGTCGCTCAACTGGGAAATGGTTGGGTTTTTGAGCGCAGGAAGTACAGAAAGCACTCCAGCCAGATCGTCCCGCTTTGAGTTCAACATCAATCCAACTTTGCCGAGCGCATTCATCGCGCCTTCGAGCAGCATCTTGATGTCTTCCAATTTGCGGCGCTTCCAATCATCAGCCCAAGAATCACGATTGGCGATCAGTTGTGTATTCGATTCGAGCACGGTCTCGATAATCCGCAGCTTATTCGCAAGTAACGATGAACCTGTCTCGGTCACCTCCACGATTGCATCGGCAAGCTCAGGCGGCTTCACTTCGGTGGCACCCCAGCTAAATTCCACCTTGGCGTGAACACCTTTACTGGCCAGATACCGCCTGGTGGTACAAACAAGTTCCGTAGCGATGACCTTCCCTTCGAGATCTTGCACGCTTTTGTAATGAGAAGCTTCGGGAGCCGCAAGCACCCAGCGCACTTTCCCGAAACTCTGCTTCGCGTAAATCAAATCGGCGACTGTTTCAACCTGAGCCTCGTTTTCTTCTACCCAGTCGCGGCCCGTAAGGCCGACGTCCAACACGCCGTCTTCCACGTATCGCGCCATCTCCTGAGCGCGAATCAGCATGCATTCGATCTCAGGATCATCGACGAGGGGGAAATAACTCCGGCTGCTGGTCGTGATGTTGAAACCTGCACGCCGGAACAAATCAATCGTGGCATTCTCCAGGCTCCCTTTCGGAATGCCGAGCTTCAGGATCACTGCATCGCTCCGTAAATTGCTTCAGGGTCGTAAACCTTTTCTTCTGTCTCCGCCCATTTGCCGGCTTCCAAGGTACGGTAAAAGCAGCTTCGGTAGCCCTTGTGGCAAACACCAGGGCCAATCGGTTCTGCCTGAACCAAGAGTGCATCGCCATCGCAGTCTGCCGCGATCGACTTCAGCGCGAGGTAGTGTCCGGAGGTCTCTCCCTTCGTCCAAAGCTTTTGGCGTGAGCGGCTGAAGAACGTGACGTGATCTGTTGCCAGGGTTTTGTCGAAAGCCTCGCGATTCATATAGCCCACCATCAGCACGCGATGTGTAGCGGCATCTTGCACGACAGCCGTAATCAAACCGCCCGGCTTACCGAAATCGGGAATTTCACTCATTCAGCACCGTGGAAATGAAAAAGCCCACCATATGGCGGGCCTGCTATTGCGATTCCAACCAGAAAACGAAACGCAAAAGACCGCCTTCTAGGCCACCAAGCGATGGTTAGGGCGATGAGCGTGTCGAATCATCAAGCCGCAGTATAGCAACTCTGCTCTGCATGCGCTTTCTTGATCGCAAGACGGCTACTTCTCCTCTAAAACAATTTGAGGTAAAAATGTAGTGAGGAACAGTTGTGGAAATGTGGTTCGGGAACGGGTCTAAGTTGAAAGCTCATTTGACATTTCCTGTGAATAAAAACTTTCCTCCGAATTGTGTCTGAAGAGATTGAGAATCACAGGTCATCTCAGGTAACTTAAGCGGGTCTCCCTTTCTATGGCGGTACGCGATCTCAGCATCGAGCAAACCCTTCCCGACAATCTCGACGCCGAACGCTTCGTGCTCGGCGCGATTATGAGCAACGATACGGCATTCCTTCAGGTTGCGGGCGCGCTGACGCCAGAAGACTTCAGCCTCGAGAAGCATAAGCGGATTTTCCTACGGATGGAAGAACTGCACGAGCGGGGTGAGAGCATCGATCGCGTCACGCTGGCCAATGAGCTGATGAAGCACGGCCAGTTGCAGTCGGTTGACGGCCTCAGTTATCTTGTTTCGCTCGATGACGGATTGCCGCAGCTTCACAATCTCGAGAGCTACGTCACCATCGTTAAAGAAAAGTCTCTGCTGCGCAGGATCATATCGGTTTCTCAGGACACGATCAATCGCTGCTTGACCTCCGAAGAGGACGCGAAGCAGATACTAGGCGCCGTTGAAGACGCGCTTATAAAGCTGAGCGATGTGCAGGCGAAGAACTCACTTGCCAGTCCGGCGCACATTATCACCGAATACGAAGGCGGCATCAACGCGTTCCTCGACACGAGCAGACGCGTCAAAGGAATAACCACTGGCTTTCTAAAGTTCGATGAAATGACGGGCGGGCTCCGGGAGGGCGAACTGTTCATCCTCGCGGGGCGTCCAGCCATGGGAAAAACAGCGCTGGCGCTGAATATGGCCCAGCACATCGCGACGAATCCCAAAGATCCAAAAGTTGTGGCCATCTTTTCGCTCGAGATGTCCAAAGAGTCATTGCTGACGCGCCTGATTTGCACCTCGGCTCGCGTGGATCAACAGCGCTTCCGCGCCGGATACCTGAACGAAGAAGAGCGCAAGCTGCTGCGCAATGCCATGTATCGGCTGGTAGAATCGCCGCTCTTTATCGACGATAGCGCAGGCACCAACCTCATGGACGTACATTCCAAGCTGCGCCGCCTTCAGGCAGAACACGATCTCGGTTTGGTCGTGATCGATTATTTGCAGTTGATGCAAGGCCGAGGACGGTTTGAAAACAGAGTTCAGGAAATCAGCGCACTCTCGCGCGGCCTCAAGCTGATGTCGAAGGATCTGCGCGTGCCCTTCCTGGTGCTGTCACAGTTGAGCCGAGCGCCTGAGACGCGGGTGGGCGATCATCGTCCCATGCTGAGCGATCTTCGCGAATCCGGAAGTATTGAGCAGGATGCAGACGTTGTGGCCTTCATCTTCAGGGAAGAAGTGTACCGCCCTGACAAAGAGAGTTTGAAGGGAGTCGCGGAGCTGATTCTCTCGAAACAGCGCAACGGACCGACGGGTCGAGTGAAGCTGGCGTTTCTTAACCGCTACACGAAATTCGAGAATCTCGCGACAGAGACAGGGGAAGACGAAGTGCCGTTTGAGTAAGCGACCGGTCGCTTCACTCTGGGCTCAGAAGCTCAGGCAGATTTTTCCGAAGTGCTGCTGGCTTTCCATGTAGCGCAAGCCCTCGCGTAATGTCGGTCCACTTGAAAACTTTGTCGACAACGGGCTTAATGGAATGAAGCTCAATCGCCCGGTTCATGCGCTCGAACATTGCACGTGATCCAACGTAAATGCCCTGCACTCGAATAGTGTTCATCAGGATCGGCACGGGGCTGACACTTGGATCACCACCGCTGAGAGCGCCGATAACGCTAATTGCTCCGTCCATGCGGACAGCTCGCAAAGAGCGTGGCATGGTGCCGCTTCCACCTACCTCAATCACGTGGTCTACGCCTTCCCCATTCGTCAACTGGCGCGCTTCTTCTTCCCACTTAGGGTTGATTTTGTAGTTTATGGTCTCGTCCGCGCCAAGCTCTTTCGCCCGAGCAATCTTGGCATCACTGCTGGAAATCAGAATTGTGCGCAGCCCGGCGGTTTTCGCGAACTGCAGCGCAAATATAGAAACTCCGCCTGTGCCTTGAATCAGGACAGTATTACCGGGTGCATTCGGAGTGTGTTCAAACAACGCATGCCAGGCAGTAACCCCGGCACACGGTAGCGCGGCAGCTTCTTCATCCGTCAGCGCACTCGGCACGTGAACCAAGCCCTGCTCCGAAAAAACTGCAAATTCTCGAAGCACCCCATCGATAGCACCACCCAGTGCCGAAACAGATTTCTCGCGATTCACGCGGCCCTCGATCCAGCTCTGCATAAAGCAGGCGGCTACGCGATCGCCTTTTTTAAAGCGGGTAACGTTTGGCCCGAGGTCCTCAACAACGCCTACGCCGTCCGAAAGCGGGACCAGCGGGCGTTTGAGCCTTGGATTATAGGCTCCCTGCACAACCAGGTAGTCGCGATAGTTGAGCGAAGCGGCGGTCAACCTGACCAGCACTTCGCCGGGGCCCGGTCGAGGCATCTCTCGATCCACAAGCGCGAGCTTGTCTATCCCGAACTCCTGTACTTCGAAACATTTCATGCTTTAAATTGACTCGTCAGTTCCGTAAGCTGGTCCAACTTGATACGCGCAGAACCCGTATCGATCGATTCTGCCGCCATGGCGAGCGCAGTCCTCACATCGGGGGCTCTGTGCGCAAGTACGAATGCCGCCGCAGCGTTCACCACGACAATATTGCGGCACGGGCCGGGTTCTCCGTCGAGCACGGAGCGAATGATCCGCGCGTTGGTTTCTGGATCACCGCCCTTCAAATCGTCGATGACAGCCTGCGGCACACCGAAGTCATTCGGCGACCATTGACCCTTTTGTACGCGGCCGTCCTCAACTTGAAACACCGTCGTCAGTCCAGTGGTCGTGATTTCATCAAGCCCATCGGAACCGTGGACGACAAATGCCCGCTCGATGCCCAGGCGTGCAGAAGCGTGCGCCAGCATTTCCGCTGCACGCACCGAAAACGCGCCAATTAACTGTACGCGGGCATGGACCGGGTTGGTAAGCGGACCGAGCAGGTTGAATACCGTCCGGCCTTTCAGCATCAGACGCGCCTCTTGCGCGTGCTTCACTGCCGGGTGAAGCAACGGAGCGTAAAGGAAGCCAATCCCTATTCGGCGGATGCACTCGATTGCATGCTCGGCCGACAGGCTTACAGAGACCCCCAGGGCTTCTAATACATCCGCGCTTCCACATTGGCTTGAAATCCGGCGGTTCCCGTGCTTCGCCACGCGCAAACCCGCGCCCGCAATAACAAAGGCCGTTACCGTAGACACGTTGAAGGAATTGGTTGCATCGCCGCCAGTCCCACATGTATCGAGCACCGGTTCATCCGACTGATCAAGCTCAACGGGCGGGGCCATGTCACGGATGGCGCTGGCGAATCCTACCAGCTCTGGAATCGTCTCACCCTTGCGCCGCAGAAAGCTGAGGACGTCGGCGATACCCTCGGTACTCATGCTGCCCGACAACATATTGCGCATGAGCTCATAGGCCTCGGATTGCGTCAGATGAACGAAATTCCGGAAAGGAAGATGAGCCATAGCTCCGCCATTCATTCGATCACACGCATTTGCGAGTTTTGCTCCAGTTGCCATCACGCACAAGTCATATTGTGAACTAGTCAAAATTTCGAGCTGGGTGGCTATTAGAGTACTGGTTTTCCGCTAGGTTCAGAGACATCGGGATTACGATCGAGCTCAGATCCACTTCACAGCTCTTGATTTTCGAATGCGGGAGTCTCGCGTCAGAAGAGGAACCCCTTCGCTCGTGTAGCGTAACGTTTCACTCGAGCGCCTCGATCAGAATATGAGTATCCAAGTTCAGCATCCCAGGCAGCTCCAGTCGAAAAGAGATCGTCTTGTGGATCCGCCGCAAGGTCTTTGACGCTTCCAATTAGATCTGAACAGCAGCAGGGGACCGGCGTAACTTTGGCCACGGGTCGTCCTCGTTTTGTAATGAGAATGCCATCGGCAGGCAGGTCATCCAGCAAATGGAGACACTGTTCCCGAAACTCGCTTACGTTTAATGTCCTCACATCGAAAGTGTACAAGCGATTGCACACTAGAGCAATGTTCCGGATCAACAGATTGAGGACGCTATTCAGGAGCGCACTTCGTGATTGCAGTGTCAGCCTAGCGCAGTTGGCGCAGGACCGGCGTTTGCGCGCTATTCGAGTACACCTTCCGCTACGCTAAGAAGCGAGAGGATTCCCAGCGTGCTTGTCGTGATGAGGTCCCAGGCGGGGCCGGCGGATATCGCCCGGGTTTGCGAGCGAATTGAAGCGCTCGGCCTCAAACCTCATATTATTCCCGGCGAACAGCGTACCGCGATCGGCATCACTGGCAACAGCGGGCCTATCGACACTGCGGAATTCGAGCATTTGCCTGGCGTGGCGGAGGCGATTCGTGTCTCGAAACCTTACAAGCTGGTAAGCCGCGAGACGAAGCCGGACAACACGGTGGTCCTGGTAAACGGCGTCGCTGTGGGTGGCGAAGAAATCGTACTGTGCGGCGGCCCATGCTCGGTTGAAAGCCGCGAGCAGATTCTGGAATCGGCGCGCGTGGTGAAGGAGGCTGGGGGCGAGTTGCTGCGCGGCGGGGCCTACAAACCACGCACATCTCCGTACAGCTTCCAGGGTCTTGCGGAAGAGGGCTTGCGATATCTGGCCGATGCTCGCGACGAGACCGGACTCGGAATAGTCACCGAGGCCGTCGATACCGAGACATTCGAACTTGTGGAAGGATACGCAGATTGCATTCAAATTGGCGCGCGCAACATGCAGAACTTTTCGCTATTGAGACGCGCCGGACGTTCCCGAAAACCAGTTCTATTAAAGCGCGGGATGTCGTCAACACTCGAAGAATTGTTGATGGCGGCCGAGTACATTCTTTCCGAGGGCAACTACAATGTCATCCTCTGTGAGCGCGGCGTCCGAACGTTCTCCGATCACACGCGCAACACACTCGACCTGAGCGTGGTTCCCGCCGTGCAGATGGCGAGCCATTTACCAATCATCGTCGATCCCAGCCACGGCACTGGTAAGCGCGATAAGGTGATCCCGATGGCGCTAGCTTCCATTGCCGCTGGTGCATCTGGAGTAATGGTTGAAGTACATCCCGCACCCGAGCACGCACTATCAGACGGACATCAGTCCTTGGATCCGATCGAATTTAGGGAAATGGCGGACGAGTGCCGCGCGATTGCAGCACTACTCAAGACACGCCGCAAAACGGCCGTAGGCGCGCACTAATTAGCCCCTGCTTCATCTATTACCGAACTAGTAACGCGTTCAGCAATAACCGCATCCGGCAGACCGTGACTTTTTCACCTCGCGAGATACACTGGCGGTTGGCCCAAAAGCGCAGTTCTTCTTCATTGGGTTTAAAGCATATATGAAGATTCATGAGTATCAGGCGAAGGCGATTCTCGCCAAGTATGACGTCCCGGTACCGCGCGGAGAAGTTGCCTATACAGTCGAAGAGGCCGAGGCGGCTGCAAAAAAAATCGGAGGTAGCGTGGTTGTCAAGGCGCAGATTCACGCGGGTGGTCGGGGAAAGGGCGGAGGAGTCAAAATCGCGCAGAATGCAAGCGAAGCGGCGGAGATCGCAAAAAGAATGTTGGGAATGACGCTTGTGACCCACCAGACCGGCCCCGAAGGGCGCGTCGTCCAGCGCTTGTTGATCGAAGAAACGCTACCCATCGAACGCGAGCTCTACCTCGGAATAGTTCTAGATCGTTCGCTCCGCGAATCGGTGTTTATGGCTTCAAAGGCGGGCGGCATGGAGATCGAAGAGGTCGCCGCGACCACGCCCGAGTTGATATTGCGAGAGCCACTGTTGCCAGGTAGCGGACTGCAGCCGTATCAGGCCCGCAAACTGGCGTTCGGAATGGAGATGCCGACTGCGAGTGTAAATGCTGCCGCCTACGCTATGACCGCCTTGGCAAAAGCCTATGAGGCGATTGATGGCTCTTTGGCCGAAATCAATCCATTCATCTTGACGAAAGACAAGAAGGTGTACGCGCTAGACGCAAAAATCAACATCGATGACAACGCGCTGTACCGGCACAAAGACCTGGTCGAGCTGCGCGACCTGAATGAGGAAGATCCTCTTGAAGTCGAGGCCTCGCGTTTCGGACTAAATTACATCAAGCTCGAGGGCAACATCGCGTGCATGGTGAATGGCGCAGGCTTGGCTATGGCAACCATGGACATCATCAAATATGCTGGGGGCCGGCCGGCCAACTTCCTGGATGTGGGTGGCGGCGCGAGTGCCGAGCAGATCAAAAATGCCTTTCGCATTCTGCTCTCCGATCCAGGAGTCAAGGCCGTGCTCATCAATATTTTCGGCGGCATTCTCCGCTGCGACACGCTCGCGACTGGTGTTATTTCAGCGGCACGCGAATTGGATATCAAGATTCCCATCGTCGTGCGAATGGAAGGCACGAATGTCGAGCTTGGCCAAAAAATTCTCAAGGAATCAGGCTTCAACTTCACGGTAGCGGACGGGATGAAGGATGCCGCAGAGAAAGTGGTGAGGCTGGCAAAATGAGCGTGCTCGTGGACGAGAAGACAAAGGTTCTGTTTCAGGGCTTCACCGGTCGCGAAGGCACATTTCACGCCGAACAGGCAATTGCATATGGCACCAAGGTAGTTGGCGGAACAACGCCGGGCAAGGGCGGTCAAACGCATTTAGATCGGCCCGTGTTCAACACCGTCGAGCAGGCCGCCAGAGAAACGGGCGCAAACGCCACTGTGATTTTTGTGCCTCCTCCATTTGCAGCAGACGCAATTATGGAAGCGGCTGAAACCGGTATTCCGCTGGTCGTCTGTATCACCGAAGGCATTCCCGTGAACGATATGGTACGTGTATGGTCGTTCCTAAAGACGAAGCGTTCCCGCTTAATCGGCCCAAACTGTCCGGGCGTGATTACCCCGGGTAAGTGCAAGATCGGCATTATGCCTGGCCACATTCACAAGGCCGGTCATGTCGGCATCGTTTCGCGGTCAGGCACCCTGACTTATGAGGCTGTCGGACAACTGACCAGCCTTGGAATCGGACAGTCGACTTGCATCGGTATCGGCGGCGACCCGATCATCGGCACAACATTCACCGATGCCATGGAACTCTTCAACGAGGATCTGGAGACGCACGCGATCATTATGATCGGTGAGATTGGGGGTAACGCGGAGGAAACAGCGGCCGCTTACGTGAAGACACACGTGAAAAAGCCGGTGGTTGGTTTCATCGCCGGCCAGACCGCACCTCCCGGACGCCGGATGGGACATGCCGGTGCGATCATTTCTGGCGGCTCAGGCAAAGCAGAGAACAAATTGACCGCGATGGAAGACGCCGGTATCATCGTGTGCCCCTCGCCCGCCCTGATGGGCCAAAAAGATACAGGAAGCGCTCGGAACGCAAGAACTAAAACCGATGAGAGGTCGAGCTTCTTAATGGCTTTAGAACGCACTCTCGCAATCATCAAACCTGACGCGGTCGCGGGCGGCCACATCGGTGAGATTCTCACGACAATCCAACAGAGCGGGTTCCGGATCATTGGGATGAAGATGGAGCGTCTCTCGCGGCCCGAGGTCGAGGCATTTTACGAGGTCCACAAGCAGCGCCCGTTCTTTCCCGGCCTGGTGAAGTTCATGACGGAAGGCCGGGTGCTCTTGCTGGCATTAGAGGGTGATAATGCAGTAGCGAAATGGCGCGAGGTGATGGGCGCTACCAATCCGGCCAACGCAGCCGAGGGCACAATTCGAAAACGATTTGCTGAGAATATTGAGCGCAACTCCGTACATGGCTCGGACAGCTCGGAAACGGCCGCGCAAGAACTTCCATTCTTTTTTAGCGCGGCCGAACTGCTTTAGGCTTCGCCCTATTCTGAAATCTAAGCTACTCTTGCTTCGTACGGCGATACGTCTAGAGCGCTCGCCAGTGCTTGTTTGGTTTTTTCCGCGAGATTGCGAAGACGAGCATGTTTCGGACGGCTCAAGCGACGCTCGACACTCCGCCGCGCACGAAGCAAGCGGATCCGCACCGCCGTCTCCGACCATCCATGCTGCCGTGCGATCTCTTGCACCTTGTACCCTTCAATATAGTGTCCTTCGAGCACCACTCGGTCATTCGGCTTGCATTCCTTCAGAATGCGTTTTACATCGATGGCAGCCACGTTCATTCGCGGTGGCGCCTGCAACTCTGGCAACGTTTGGGTCTGCGGTTCACGTCGCAAAAATGTCCTGTGAATGTTAAGCGCGATGCTATTTGTCCACGTAAGTACGAGATTCGGATCTCGCAACTGCTCCCTGCGTTCCCAACCTTTGGCCCAAGCCGCCTGTGCCGTATCGAGCGCCGCGTCGTAAGAGAGACCACGAGACACCAGAAAGCGCACTGTCAGGTTGAAGCCACGTTGATAAGCTTTACCGTATTCTTCCTTTGTCATTACTTTTTTCCACCGCTCCTGAATTTTTTCTCTGTTCCCGCTCCAGTTCGAACTCTGATCGTGAACCGGTGTGGGATTGACGATCTCTTCTGGACCGCCTTTAGTGATCAATCGCTCTATCACCATGGGGGTAATAGGCAGTTTTCGTGCCAACCTGTAAACAACGTATTACGGGTGAGCCGGTATTGAAATGACCGCACGAAATCTAATGATTTCAGGAATTTACCCCGGAGAGTTGTTCATCGGCGCAGCTCCGCTCGCTTCCATATCGCAGCAAATCTTTCCGCCCGGTGCAAAAATTGCTGGTCCGAAAGGTGTAAAAGCGAGATGAAGGTGGAAATAATGACTACGAGCGCCGGACGCTTCGGTCTGCGCTAGCGGAAAACTACAACTCAGCTCACCAGCAAATTAGCGAGTTATTTTGTGTTTTCGCCCGGGTTCGAGGGAGGGGTCTCGATTTTCTCCGGATCCTCGTTGATGTTTTTCATACTGTCGCGGAATGAGCGGATACCCTTACCGAGACCCTGTCCAAGCTCCGGAAGCTTTTTAGGGCCAAAAACGAACAACGCAACGATCAAAATGATCAACAGATGTTGCGGCTGCAATAGATCGTGAAACATGAGGGTTCTCCAGGAGAATAGCGGGCCTCTAATACCCGTTACCTTGAGTATACGCCTCCTGTGCCAGTTGTGTTTGTAATGTTTTTGTTCTTAAAAAAGCGGCGGCGAACCCGCCCGTTGGGCTCGCTCGGAGTGACAATTGCAGAGGTTTACAGTGTGGTTGACATCCTCAGAGGCGTCCGGTATAGTTCAAAAGTACTGAACTGTCAATAAGTTGAAGCCGAATTTTGGCATCCCGGTTCCGAGTTCAGATCTTATGGGTCCGTAGCGGCTAGTTCCGGTTGCTGCTCAGCCAAGGCGGTGGCCGGATTCAGGATGAGAGCGACACATGGCCAGCCCATCTGGGAAATACATCGAATTGCCTGAAGCCTCTGATAGCGAAGACTATCAGGCGTTCCTTGACGACTACAGCAGCCAATTCACATCCCATGAAGGACAAATCCTCCACGGTCACGTTCTGAGTGTCTCCGATAAAGAGGTAATCGTCGACATCGGGCGCAAGAGTGAAGGCCTGGTCCCTGCCTCGCAATTTCCTCTCGTTGAGGGAAAACCCGCTGTGAAGCCTGGTGATGTCATCGAGGTGATGTTCGATCGCACTGGCCCGCCGGTGGAGGGCTACATCTTGTTGTCCCACGAAAAGGCGCATCGACGCCAGATGTGGGAACGACTCGAAAAGGCCGCCACTGAAGGCACGCCGGTATCGGGCCGTGTGGTCAACAAAATCAAAGGAGGATTGGCCGTTGATATCGGCATCATCGCGTTCTTGCCGAGTTCCCAGGTGGAGACGCGCCCCATACATAATTTGGATGCGTATCTAGGCCGCGAAATCGAAGTTCGCCTCCTGAAACTGAATCCGCGCCGCGGCAACGCCGTTGTCTCCCGCCGAGTTCTTTTGGAAGACGAATTACAGGCTCGAAAGTCGAAGGCTTTAGCAAATATCCACGAGGGCGCCGAAGTGACTGGCACCGTCAAGAACTTGACCGATTACGGTGCGTTCGTCGATTTAGGGGGTATCGATGGCCTGCTGCATGTCACGGATCTGAGTTATGGCAACGTAACACATCCTGCCGCGGTTGTTCACGTGGGCGAGCAAATCACCGTCAAGGTTCTGAGATTCGATAAGGAGAAGGAACGCATTTCGCTCGGACTAAAGCAGATGCATCCTGACCCTTGGATCGATATCGAAGCTCGCTATCCGCGGCATAGTCGTGTCATTGGCCGGGTGGTCAGCGTGACAGATTACGGCGCATTTGTGGAGCTGGAGCCTGGGGTCGAAGGCCTGATCCACATTTCGGAGATGACTTGGAGCCGCCGCATGAAGCACCCGGGGAAAGTCGTGAAACCGGGCGATCAGGTGGAATCGGTAGTTCTCGAGATCAAACCAAAGGAACGCCGCATTTCGCTCGGCATCAAGCAACTCGAGGCCGATCCGTGGACTACGGTGGCAGATCGTTATAGTGTCGGGTCCGTTGTCGAAGGCCGCGTCCGAAAGCTTTCAGATTTCGGCGCTTTTGTCGAGATTGAAGAGGGAGTGGATGGCCTGGTTCATGTCTCCGATATGTCTTGGACGGCACGCGTGAAGCACCCCTCCGAGATTGTCAAGAAAGGCGAAATCGTGCAAGCTGTTATCCTCAACATCGACGCACCTCAGCGGCGCCTTTCTCTAGGAATGAAGCAGCTACAGCCGGACGCATGGGAGACGTTTTTCCGCACGCATCGAGTTGGAGACGTCGTGAGAGGACGCGTTTGCCGGGCTGCTGCTTTTGGTGTATTCGTAGAGTTGCTTCCCGGCGTCGAAGGTCTCTGCCATTCCAGCGAGATACCCGGCGAAACTGGCAAACGCCGCAAGCCGCGCCGGGAAGCAGCTGAGCCCGCGCTGCCGATCGGTGCCGAGTTCGATTTTAAAATCGTCAAAATGAATGAGGCTCAAAAGCGGATTGGGCTCAGCTTCCGTGCGCTCGCGGAAGATCAGGAACGGATTCGCCTGGGAGATTATAAACGCCAGGCTGCTGCCGCCACTTCCACCGTGGGAGATGTTATCAAGCAGTACAAATCAGACGAGAAAACCACATAAGGAATATGCAAAGTATGACGAAGGCTGAGCTGATCGAGGAAGTGTCCAAAGTTGTCGAAATGACTCGCAAGGATTCGGAAATCATTGTAGAGACGATCTTTGAAAGCATCGTGAACAGCCTCCACAAAGGCGATAAGATCGAGATCCGTGGATTCGGCAGCTTCCGAACACGCCAGCGCCAGCCGCGGGTAGGACGAAATCCAAAAACTGGTTCGCGCGTTGAAGTGCCATCCAAGCGAATTCCATATTTCAAGCCAAGTAAGGAATTGCGTGACTTAGTGAACCAATCGGCGACCGCCGGAAGCGTTGGAGCTCGAAACGGTGTGGAAGGCTCACCCGCTCCATCGACCGAATCTGAGCCGCAGCCGGCTTCGACGATTAAGGACACAGAATTCTAAGCTTCCTTTGGCCGGAGCGGAAGTGACGAGTCACTTGTGGACGCCATGGCGTTCTGCGTATATGCATGCTGGAACCGGCAAGCACGGCTGCATCTTCTGTGAAGCGGCGATGGGCACTGATGACGCAAAGAATCTTGTCATTTATCGCGATGCACTATGTTTCGTGATGCTGAACCGCTATCCGTATACCAGCGGGCACCTGATGATCGCGCCATATGAACATGTTTCGCGGCTTATGGAAACCGACGAGGGCACCACGGAACAGATGATGCGCATCGCCCGCCGCGCGGAACACGTTCTTCAGGAGGTTTACCACCCCGACGGATTCAATTTAGGGATAAATCTTGGCGAGGCCGCTGGCGCGGGTGTCGAGCAACACATCCATTTGCACGTGCTTCTACGCTGGAAGGGCGATGCGAATTTCATGAGTACCGTTGGCCATACGCGAATCATTCCGGAAACGCTTGAAGACACGTATACGAAGCTGAAACCCAACTTCGCGCAGCTTTGAGCGGTTTCAAGTCGAGACTTGCACCTGCCGCGGCGGTATCGTCAGTTCACACCCCAGTTCGGTTCGAAAAAGCTATCTCTAAACGCTGAAGAGAGCCAACTCACGTTTCAGCCACTAGCAATTCAGCCCTGATGCTTAACCGTTTTCTCGACCCCCGCTCTCAACTTGCGATTATGTGCCTTGTTACGGCCTTCGTGTATTGGAACAACGATCTGCTGTTCTTGACTTTTTCGATGATGGCGTTCTGCACCAGGCTTGGTGACAGTGTGGTTTAATGCCGTCTCCTCATGATATCGATCAGCGCGTCGAGCTTGTGGTCAAATTCGGCCATCATCATCTCGTGCCGGCTATTGTAGGCCTCGTGCCTTCCGATAAATTCTGCGTGCTCTTTCATGCGGGCCGCGCTTTTGGTTTCTAGAACTGCGTGAACCAGCATCGCGTCCTCGAGTTCCTTTCTCGCCTTTTCTAGCGTTGTCACTCGGCTTTCCAAATCGGCGCCATCACGCGCGCTCATCTGTTCTATTGTCCTCCATCGCGCTGTCCCGAGCTGAATCCCATCACCTTAACCATGTAGTAGTGTTTCTGCCGTTAAGTGCGTCCAATGATACGGATGGGGTCCAACACCGTTGTCCGCGTGCCAGATGAAGTGCAGTCGGCCCGGAAAGCCGGGCTGCGATACGTCATTCCGAAGGGACCGGGTATCCGCCGCCGGCGCGCCGGAAGCGGCTTCGTTTATTTGGATGCAGACGATAACCCAATTCAAGATCCTGCGCTCCTCGACCGAATTCGGGCCCTAGTCATCCCGCCCGCCTGGACCTCCGTGTGGATCAGTCCCGACCCCGACAGTCACATACAGGCCGTAGGCCGGGATGCCCGCGGCCGTAAACAGTATCGTTACCACCCCGCTTACCGTCAAATCCGGGATCTTGTGAAATTCGATCGCATGCGTGCGTTTGGAAAACTCCTGCCCCGAATCCGCCGCATCGTCAGCAGAGATTTGGCCCGCCAGGGATTGCCCAAGCGAAAGGTCCTCGCGGCCGTTGTAAAGCTCCTCGAAACCACTTACATCAGGATCGGCAACGAGGAGTACGCGGAGGAGAACGGATCGTTCGGCCTTACCACCCTTCGGAACAAGCATGTCCAAATCTTGGGAGAGATGCTCAAATTCCGGTTCCGCGGCAAGAGCGGACAGAAACACGAGATCACTCTTTCCGACCCACGCCTCGCACGCATTATCCGCAAGTGCAAAGATATCCCTGGAAGCGCTCTGTTTCAGTACATCGACGAAAATGGCGAGCCACAGAGCATCGAATCCGGAGATGTGAATGAGTATCTCCGAGAAATCAGCCTGGGCGATTTCACAGCTAAAGACTTCCGGACCTGGGGAGGGACGTGCCTCGCCGCTGAGTGCCTACTCGAGAAATATGCCGAGGGGGGCGATCCGGAGCTCAAACGAGAGGTCAAGTCGGTTCTGGTTGACGTCGTGAAGGAAGTAGCATGCAAGCTTGGCAATAAACCAGCAACCTGCAAGAAATACTACATCCATCCGGCCGTCTTCGACTGCTACTCGGCCGGCAATCTGCGCGAAGTTGCGGAAAAATATCGCGAAAGCAGCGGCGCGCGTTTGTACGAGCAGATCGTGCTCTCACTTCTTACACCCCTAAAACGAGCACGCGCCAAAGCTGCGTGACTATTGTCAGCGCCGAAGCAGCCGCGCACTGCTGCGTAACGCTCTCCGCCTGTGGGCATCACCGAAAGGGAGGCAGAAACATTGGCTGAACGAAGAGCGGAAGTGGCCGTGGTTACCGGTGCGACTGCAGGTGTAGGTCGGGCGGTAGTTCGGGAGTTTGCGCGCCGCAAGGCATCAATCGGATTGATCGCGCGCGATGAGCAGCGCCTCGGAGCAGCCAAACGTGAGGTGGAAGAACAGGGTGGCAAAGCGCTGACCTTGTCAGTGGACGTAGCAAATGCTGAAGCTGTCGAACAGGCTGCGCAAGCGGTCGAGACTCAGTTCGGCCATATCGATATCTGGGTAAACAACGCCATGACTACCGTGTTCGCGCCGGTCACAGAAATCCATCCGGATGAGTTCAAGCGAGCCACAGAGGTCACCTATCTCGGATGCGTGCATGGCACGATGGCGGCGCTGAAGCGCATGTTGCCGGCGGACCACGGAACAATCGTGCAAGTGGGATCTGCTCTCGCCTACCGTTCTATTCCCTTGCAGTCGGCTTACTGTGGAGCCAAGCATGCTATCGTCGGGTTCACAGATTCCTTGCGTTGTGAACTGATCCATCGCAAGAGCAGAGTCCATCTCACCGTGGTTCATCTGCCTGCAATCAACACACCCCAGTTTAGTTGGTGCCGGACTCGTCTTCCGCGTCATCCACAGCCCGTGCCGCCCATTTATCAGCCGGAGGTAGCCGCTGAAGCAATCTACTGGGCAGCTCATCACAAGAGACGGGAGATCTTCGTGGGCGGATCCACCGTTGAAGCGATCTATGGTCAAGATGTCGCGCCCGGATTTGCAGACTGGTATTTGGGTAAGCACGGATACGATTCACAACAGACCTCTCAGCCAGTGATAGCGGATCGTCCGAATAACTTGTTCGAACCGGTTCCGGGAGATTATGCGGCACATGGAATTTTCGGTGCGGAGGCGAAGACCTTCAGTATCCAGAGCTGGATTAATCTGCACCGCTTACCTGTGACGTTGCTGGGGGCGGGTTTAGTTGGTGCACTTCTTTGGAGAAGGCATGTGTAGAGAGCGCTCCGCCGCTACTTCACAAAACCTAACCGCTTCAAATCCGGCTCGGGTAGCGGCGCGTAAAACTGCGCTTGCCCAAAGGTCTCTTTCACGCGCCCATCTTCGAGGGCCACGCCGAACGGCGGATCGACAAATCTAAAAACGTTTCGCAGCTTGTCGATTTCTAGACTCGTGGATGCCTTCAGACCTGTGTCATGCAGGAACGATCCGGCCCACTGTGGATTGACGGTGGGAATAGCCACGATCCTCGTATCGCCCCAATTCAGCTTTGACATGAATTTCGAGGCGGCATCGCAATGCAGGCACGAAGGATCATAAAAGAATAAAAACACTTTACCGTCCGCGAGGCTTTGCGGCTTACCGTCCACCACGACAGGCGTCGGAACCTGGACGTTCCGCCGCTCGGCCGCATTCACACCGAAACTCACGGCTGCCAGCGCCGCTAGGGCTACGAATGCGATTGCGGGCACTTTGAACCGAGCCACCGGTCTTGACCACGCAAACGCCATCAGGGCAAGCAGCAACATTACGCCATCGCTAATAAAAAATCCCGGCCCGATTGTGCGCTTGATAAGTGGAAAACAACTGCACTCTTGTCCGGCCAAGGCGTGGTAATTAGATGACACCCATCCGATGAAAAAGATCATCAATGCCGAGGCAAGCAATCCACCCCAGCGCCTGAACCGCGGCACGAACAGCAGGAACGCCGCGAAGAGCTCTACTGTGCCGAGCGACACCGCTCCCAAGACGCCCAATCCCGCGGGTACCCGCGCCTGTTCCAGCAGTTCACCTGTTTTGAACGGGCTCAGGACTTTCCATCCGCCCGAGACAACAAAGGTCAACCCCATCAAGATCGCCGAAATGGCCGCGGCTGTGCGCCTCCAGCCTGCTGTGTTTTCCACCATCTGTCCTTGATTGTATATTCTGATCTGTTACGAATGCGTTACAGATCGTGATAGGCAACAGGCAAAGCCATGCATGAGATTCGCGTGACCGTCCCGGAAGGCAGAGGCAAAGATGTCGCAGAACTCGCCCTACGAGCCGGAATAAAGCAGGTTTCAATGTATCCAGTTTTCGCGTACGGACCAAATCAACCGAAAGAGGTCCTCAGCGCCGAGACGTCAACGCCAGAGGCCAGACACTTCGCCGATGCCGTGCTAACCGCTCCCTGGTTCGATCCCACCGAGTGCACTCTCAGCTCGCGTGAATTGCGAGCGATTGTTACAGATGCTCACCCGCGCGAAATCACGCAGCCGATGGTCGAGCCACCCGTGAACGTTTTCGAAGATTTATGGCAATTGAGCGACCTGACGGTCAGCTACTTCGCGCGCGCGCTCGCCGGAGCTATTCTGCTCGCTTACGGAATGCTGCACGATAATCCGATCACGATTGTTGTAGCAGCACTATTCCTGCCTTTCCTGTCGCAGGTTCTCGCGGTGAGTTTCGGAATCTGGGCCGGTGATTGGAGCCTCGCACGTCAAGGCTGCAAGGCACTCACGGTGAGCACAATTGTTTCCATTTTCGCGGGTGCGATTGTCACGCTTGCCGCAGGCGGCTCCATGCTTTTTACTCACTTCGGTTCTCCACTTCCGAGCTTCGCGATATCGGCAGTCATCGGCGCCGCCGCCGGACCCATTACCGCGGACGATGCGGGTCGCCGCTATTTGATTGGAGTTGCCGCCGCCGTCCAGTACGGAATCTTCCCCGTTTGGTTTGGGTCGTGTCTGGCGCACGGCTTTCCGCAACCGAACATCACTGCGGAGCGCATCGGCACGTTCGCAATAAATGTCTTTACGATCGCGATTGCCGCGCTTGTCGCTTATGTATTTTTGGGAATCAAGCGCAAAGATGTGGCAATCTTTCTAAAGCATCGGCTCAAAAAAGAATAACTGAACGAATGACAAAACTTTGCTGTTTCATCGCCTTAGTTCTCTTGCCTGTGACCAACACCTTCGCTGCTGACGCACCTAAGCAAAAAAAAATTGACGCTCAGGTCAAAGCCATCACGAAATCGGCCATTCTAATCGACACGCACAACGATATTCCGAGCTTTACAATCGACGGCACTGATATCGCGAAAGCTCCCAAGAACCACACGGATATCCCGCGCCTGCGCGAGGGCGGGGTAGGTGCCGTTTTCTTTTCGGTCTACGTCGACGCCAAGTATGTGAACGGTAATCATTCGGCAAATCGTGCTCTTCAGATGATCGATACCGTTTACCACGACATCGTCAACCGGTATCCGAACGATTTTATCCTCGCTCTCACGGCCGATGATATAGAGAAAGCGCACCGCAAGCACAAAATTGCCGCGCTGCTGGGCATCGAAGGCGGGCATGCCATTGAAGACAGCCCGCGACTTTTGCGCGACTACTACAAGCTCGGCGTTCGCTATATGACGCTGACCCACTTCAACACGAACAACTGGGCCGATTCTTCGGGCGACATCGACGATCCCAAAGTGCAACACCATAACGGCCTCACGCCATTCGGAAAGGATGTTGTCCGTGAAATGAACCGTCTCGGCATGATGGTCGATATATCGCATGTCGCCGACAAGACTTTCTATGATGCTCTCGAAACCAGTCAGGCGCCGATCATCGCTTCGCACTCGGCCTGCCGCGCAGTAACAAACGTTCCCCGCAATATGACAGATGACATGATCACCGCTTTGGCAAAGAAGGGCGGTGTCATTCAAATCAACATTTATTGCAGCTTCATTTCACAGAAGTCAGCGGATGCCGAGGCGCAATTGCATTTGCGCGAGAGATATCAAGCGCTGCAGAAGCAGTATGAGAACGACCCGGCAAAGTTGAAAGCCGAATCAGACGCTTTGGCGGAAGAAGAAAAGAGGGCGCAAGTGCGGGCTACGCTCGCTGATGTCGTCGCTCACATTGATCATGTCAGGCAAGTCGCGGGCATTGATGCGATCGGCATCGGTACCGATTTTGACGGAATTACTTGCACGCCCGGAAGGACTCGATGACGTTTCCAAGTTCCCGAACCTGACGCGTGCGCTATTGGAAAAGGGTTACTCTGCCGCAGATATCAAGAAAATTTACGGCGGCAACACGCTGCGAGTCATGCGACAGGTCGAAAAAGTCGCGGCTCAACTACAGCAAGCTAAGCCTTAGTGGGCCTCTTCTTGTTCTAAACGCTTCGCGTTTTGCCACAACGCTTCCATCTGCTCGAGTGAGAGCTCCGCCGGTGCAGCACTCATTTCTTTTTCCACATGTGCGAAGCGCTTTCGGAAACGCCCGTTCGTTTTCCGCAAAGCCTGCTCAGGATCTACTTTCAAGAACCGCGCCAGGTTCACAATTGTAAACAGCAGATCTCCGATTTCGTCTTGGATGTGCTCCGGATCGCCAGACTGCCTCGCCATTGCTAGCTCCGCCGCTTCTTCTTGAAGTTTTTTCACAACTCCGCTGATGTCCGGCCATTCAAAACCTAAGCTCGCCGCTTTATGGCTGATCTTGTCTGCCTCAACCAGTGCCGGAAGATTCCGCGGAACCCCATCCAGCACCGATTCACCACTCGATGGCTGTCGCGCTTTTCTCGTCTTTCTTGATCTCGTCCCAGCGCCGCTTTACATCTTCCGGCGTCTCGGCCGCAGCATCTCCAAACACGTGGGGATGGCGCCGCACCAGTTTTTCATTGATTGCGTCCAGCGAATCTGAGATCGTAAACAGGCCCTGCTCCGCCGCCATCTCCGCAAAGAAAACAGGTTGCAAAAGCAAGTCGCCCAATTCCTCGGCCAATCCCTTCCAGTCTCGCGCGTCAATCGTGTCCATCACTTCATATGTCTCTTCCAACAAATATGGCTTGATCGTGTCGAAGCTCTGTTTCCGATCCCAAGGGCAGCCGCCAGGCGCCCGCAGCCGAGCCATCATTTCTACCAGCGTTGCAAACTTTTCTCCCGCCTCCTGAAAAGTTTTTGACATCAATTCCCTCGTCCGAATATATAAGATGGTGGTTTATATGGCAGAGAGCACTGAATCCTCCTACGAAATTCCGATCCCCCCGGCCAGCTTCTCCTTTCTGGTCGAATCCATCTTGATGCAGACCCAGATCCAACTGGGTTTACTGGATTTTGGCGAGAAGGAAGAAAACCCTCCCGAACCCAACCTGCCGTTGGCTCGCCATTCGATCGACATTTTGGCGATGCTGCAACAAAAGACGCAAGGCAATCTCACGGTGGAAGAGCAGAGGCTTCTTGAGAACGGGCTCACCGAACTCCGTTTCCGCTTCGTCCAGGTCGCGGATCAACTAAAACAACGAAGCGAACCCAAGGCCACAGGCGCAGCTGCAGATGAGGGTCCCCGCATCATTACAGCCGACGGGGGCAAAGGAACGAAGACCGAGTAGATGCTCGACCAATTCGAGCACGCATCTATCCTTGTGCTCGGCTCCGGAACCAGCGTGGGCGTCCCCATGATCGGTTGCCGCTGTAAGGTTTGCACTTCGAATGATCCTCGCGATAAGCGCCTCCGCCCTTCCGTGCTTTTGCGGCTGGGCGACAAACGTATCCTGATTGACACGTCACCAGACTTTCGGTATCAAGCGCTGCGCCATGGCATCGATCGTGTAGACGCTATTCTGTACACCCACTCGCACGCAGATCACATTCTCGGTTTGGATGACGTGCGGCCTTTTAACTTCATGCATAAACGGAACATTCCGATCTATGCTTCTTCGGAAACGCTGGAGGTCATCGAACGGACCTTTCTGTACGTGTTCGATAAGAATCCTAGCGAGTCAAGCCGTCCCCGCCTGACGCTCCACTGTTTCGAGCACGAACCAATTCTTGTCGAGGAGATAGAGATCGAACCCATACGAGCGGCCCACGGGAAAGGAACCGTTCACGGCTTTCGTTTCGGCGATTGCGCCTACCTTACCGACCACAGCGAGATCCCGACCGAGAGCCGCGAACGGCTGAGCAATCTGGATGTTCTCTTTCTTGATGCCTTGCGAAATAATCCGCACCCCACTCATTCTACGGTTGAGGAATCGTTAAAAACGGTCGAAGCCCTGAACCCGCAAAGGGCTTTCTTTACACACATTTCGCATGATCTTCTTCATGCAACAGTGGAATCGCGTTTGCCGGCGCGTGTCCACATTGCCTATGACGGGCTGGAGATCCCGATCGGACGGAGCGATCAGGCATGAATGGCATTATTTTCCGCTCGCTTGAAGAAGCACGTCGCAGCTTCGGCCCTTGCGCGCTAGCAATCGGAAACTTTGACGGAGTCCATATCGCGCACCAAGTGCTCCTAGCCGAAACCGTAGCTTATGGTAAGGCGAAAAATCTCGCTACGGGAGTTTTAACCTTTGATCCACATCCCGCTACAATCGTGGCGCCGAAGAGGGTTCCGGAGATGATCTGTACCCTAGAGCAACGACTGTCGCTGCTAAGGTCGGCTGGAGCCGAGCGCATTCTCGTGCTCCCGTTTACTGGCGACATTGCCCGACTGACCCCGGATAAGTTCGTTTCGCAAATTCTGGTCGACGCGTTAGAAACGCGAGCTGTGTTTGTGGGAGAAAATTTCCGCTTCGGCTACAAACAGGCCGGCACTCCCGAAACTTTGCGGGCGCTGGGAACGCAGTTTGGGTTCGTTTCGCAATTCCTGAAACCGATCCGCTTTCGCGGCGAGATTGTCTCGAGTTCACTCATCCGGCGCTATCTCGCCTCTGGTAAGGTTTCCCGCGCTGCACGGCTACTCGGCCGCTGCTTTTTTGTCGATGGGCCAGTTGTGACCGGTCACGGCGTGGGTGCCAAGCAGACGGTCCCAACATTAAATCTACGTCCCCATCCCGGCCAGCTACTCCCGCGCGGCGTGTACATTACGGAAACTGTCGATCCGTCCACCAGCCGTCGTTGGCCCTCCATCACCAATGTCGGCGTTCGACCAACATTTGGCGGCGATGAACTGACGATCGAGACTTTTCTGCTCACTCCGCTCGAAGGCAAAACGCCTGAGCATATTCAACTGCAGTTTCGCCGCTTTGTACGCGCAGAGCGGCAATTCCCCAACCCCGAGGCCTTAAAAGCGCAGATCCTTCAAGATGTTTCCAGGGCTCAGAGCTACTGGCGTCGAGTAGCAAGATTAGCTGAACCCGCTCCTTCGATATACTGAGATCGTTTAGCACCCACCTCTAGTCCGGAGTAAACCGATGCAGCTTTCCGAAGGCAAAATCAAACATTTAAACGCACTCTCTGATAAGAACGGCGTCATCGCCGCAGCAGCCATGGACCAGCGCGGCAGTTTACGGAAAGCAATCGCATCAGGTAAAGGTGTGTCTCAGAATGAGATTACCAGCGACATGATGGTGGAGTTCAAAGTGGCTGTCGCGAAGATCCTAACTCCTTACGCCAGCGCCATTCTGCTCGATCCTGAATTCGGGCTGCCCGCCGCTAAAGCGAGGGCAAACAACGCCGGTCTGCTCCTTGCGTATGAAGAAAGCGGATACGACAATACGAAGCCGGGGCGTCTACCCGATCTGCTTCCTCATCTCTCTGTTAAACGCATTGTAGAAATGGGTGCGGACGCCGTGAAGATCCTCATCTATTACACGCCTTTTGACACGGCTGACGTGAACGATATCAAGCACGCTTTCATCGAACGGATTGGCGCGGAGTGCGAGTGCTACCAGATTCCATTCTTCTTGGAATTCGTCGGCTACGATCCGAAAGGCGGCGATGAAAAGGGTTTTGAGTACGCCAAGCACAAACCCCAAATTGTGATTGGATCGATGGAAGAGTTTGGGAAACCGCAGTACAAGGTGGATGTGTTGAAGGTCGAAGTGCCCGTGAATGTTCAATTCGTGGAAGGCAGCAGCGTTTTCAAAGGACAAGCAGCATATAACAGAAAAAAGGCTCTTGATTATTTCCGTACGGCGAGCCGCCGTCGCGCAAAAGCCCTTCATCTATCTCAGCGCAGGCGTAAGCAACCCTGAATTCGTCGAGGCTTTGCACATGGCGGCGGAAGCAGAAACCGACTATTCGGGTGTACTCTGCGGACGCGCCACCTGGAAAGACGGCATACCGGTTTACGCGAAGCAGGGCGTGAAAGCGCTAGAAGACTGGTTATCGGATCAAGGCGTAAAAAACATAAACGCGGTGAACGCCGCAATCAAGTCCGCAAAGCCCTGGCATGCGAAGTATAGCGCCGCCGCTGTCGCCTGAGTAGTGGCCGTCGAGCACGAATGGCTTTTGCTTCTGTTTCTGAAGCTATAGAAGAGTTCCGTCGCGGCAAGATCCTGGTCGTTGTAGATGATGAGGACCGGGAGAATGAGGGCGACCTTACCATTGCCGCTGAAAAGATCACTCCGGAAGCGATCAACTTCATGGCCACGCATGGGCGGGGCCTGATCTGCCTGGCACTGGATTCGGAGATCTGCAACCGGCTAAATCTTCAGCCGATGTCGCTCGTAAACACTGCTCGATTTGGCACCGCGTTCTGCGAGGCGATTGATGCGGCTGAAGGCATAACGACCGGCATCTCCGCATACGATCGCGCCCACACCATTCGCGTCGCTATAGACGAGCGAACGCGACCTGAAGATCTGGCGAGGCCCGGACACGTGTTTCCATTACGCGCTCGTCCAGGCGGCGTTCTCGCGCGTTCAGGTCAAACTGAGGCGGCTGTGGACCTGGCTCGCATGGCTGGCCTCTCACCCGGTGGCGTAATTTGCGAAATCATGAACGAAGATGGCACGATGGCGCGGATTCCCGAGCTGATCGAATTTTGCCGGCGGCACGATCTCCAGATGATTTCTGTAGCGGACCTGATCCGCTACCGCATGCAAACGGAGAAATTCGTGGAGCGCGAAGCGACCGGCCATGTTCGTACGGCTCAGGGCGAGTTTCAAACCATCCGTTACATCAGTCGCATTGATCGCGAAGCTCACTTGGCCTTGGTCCACGGCAACATCACCGGCAAGAGCGACGTCCTGGTTCGCGTGCATTCCCACTGCGTCTACGGCGACACCTTTCATTCACTGGATTGCGATTGCCACGAATTGATTCCCGCAGCTCTTGAAAGTATTGCGCGCGCGGATTGCGGTGTGTTTGTTTACCTTCACCAGACCGGATCTGGTCTGCAATCTGCATGGCATGAAGGCCACTCCGAGCTAATTACCCATGGCCGTAGCCATTCAAGCTTCACTCCCTCACAGCGCAACAAGCCGCTGCAACACGAAATCGGTATCGGCGCGCAGATCCTGTCAGATCTAGGATTATCGACTATTCGTCTGCTAACAAATCATCCGCGCAAGGTGGTCGGGCTGGAAGGATTTGGCATCCAGATCACAGAACAAATTCCCTTCGCTGCCGTCGTTACGTCAGACCGTTCATGCGGGGCACAACGATAACTCGCTTCTAATCGCCTAATGCCGATCCCATTCCGGCTTCCGCGCTTTTATCCCATCCTTGACACGATGACGCTTTCCGATCGCGGATGTTCGATGCGCCTCGCGACGAAAGCGCTACTCGAGGCTGGAGTGAAGATTCTGCAGTACCGGCACAAAGATGACTGGACCCAAGCTCATTTCGAGGAAGCCAAACAGATTGCGACGCTTTGTCACGACCGTGGCGTTCTATTTGTGCTGAACGATCGCGCGGATTTCGCGCGGCTCCTCGGAGCGGCGCTGCACCTCGGACAAGCTGATCTGCCGCCCGTGGCTGCGCGTCGCATCGTAAGCGATGAAGTAATCGGATTCTCCACACATGATGAAGTGCAACTTACACGCGCGGATGCAGAGCCGGTAGAGTATGTTTCGCTCGGGCCGATTTTCGTGACAACTTCTAAGAGCAAACCCGATCCGGTAGTGGGCGTAGAAGGCTTGCGCCGCCTTCGCCCATTGACGGAGAAACCATTGGTCGCAATTGGAGGCATAACGACTGAGAATACGAGGGACGTCCTCGACGCCGGGGCGGACTCAGTAGCGGTAATCTCAGGGCTCTTCCAGAGACCTGCAATCGAATCACACTGAAGCGCCGAGCCGAACAGTGGATTCAGCTCACGACCCGGTAGTCGTGCGAAGCGAGATCTCGTGAAGTGTGAACTATACCTCTCTTCAGCAGGTTTTATCAGGCCGCTTTTTTTGTCAGATTTCGCCATTTACTCGAAAGTACCCCGAGTACCAAAAACATCTAGTATTTGAAAAAAAGCGCGGTTATGCTCTTAACCACGCAGGATTACTTTTGTATCTTCCGCATACTCGTGTGATTTGGCATTCAAAGCCGGAGGTTTTGAGTTTGGAGATAATTATGACCCGCAAAGGACTTTTTACAGAAATCAATTTTGGGATAGCACTGCTGTTGGTTGGCTCAGGGTTAGGAGGTGCTCAGATCGCGGCTTCAGCAACTGGGCAATTCATACATAACAACACGCCCAAATTTGTGGCCAAGGCGAAGAATCTTGGCCCGGCAAATCCGGCTGAGAGCATTGACGTCAGTATTTGGCTGAATCTGCATAATCGCAGCGCGATGGACTCTTTGGCTGAGGAACTCTACGACCCGACGTCCGTGAATTATCACCGCTGGCTCACGCGAGCAGACTTCGCGACTAAATTTGCTCCCACGCCCCAGGAAGCAAGGACGGTTGAGGAGTTCTTCGTGTCCCATAACCTGCGGGTACTGACGGTGGGTCGCAATAATGTTTTCGTGCGAGCAGAAGGAACGCTTGCCGATGTCGAGAAAGCCTTTCATGTGAAAATCAATAACTTCGAGGTGAATGGAAAAATCTACCGTGCGAACGCCACGGATCCGTACGTGGAGGGCCCAGCGGCGGCACTGGTTCAGTCGGTTGCCGGACTGGCGAACCTGAAATTTGAGCACCCCATGCAAATGCAGGCCTTTAAGAACCGAAACTCTCCCTCGCAGTTCGCAACCGCCGCTGCTCATGCCGACCCGGCTTTCTTCACTTCCCACTGTTTCACGGGTGTGAGGACGGAGAAGTTCACGACGAGTGGCACATTTCCCACCGCGACATACACGGGCAACGGTTACTTTACTAGTGAGACGGAGCCTGGCTGCGGCTACACGCCTCCGGAGATCCGAACGGCATACAACCTAAACGGCCTTTACAAGGAGGGATTTGACGGTGCGGGGCAAACCATCGTTATCATCGACTTTTGTGGCTCGCCCACCATCTTGCAGGATGCGAATGTCTTTTCGGAGAGATTTGGCCTACCTCCTCTGAATTCATCAAATTTCCATATCACGACCCTTTTCGCGCCGACTGAATGCCAAGGTCCGGATGCAGAAATCAACCTCGATGTGGAGTGGGCTCATGCAATCGCGCCTGGCGCCAAAATCGAACTGCTGATTGCAGGACAGGGTTTGGTGGTCCAGGGCGACGAGGCCGAATACTTCGCCATCATTAACGGCTTGGGTAATGTCATTTCAGGTAGCTATGGGATTCCTGAGGCGGATCTTCCTCTGACGGAGTTGGAAAACGAGAACCTTCTTAATGAAATTGCGGCCGTGATGGGTGTGGGCGCCAATTTTGCCACCGGCGACTTGGGCGATTACACCGTGGCCGGCTTTTTCCCGACGGTCAGCGCTCCGGCCGATTCTCAGTACGCAACAGCGGTTGGCGGCGTGAGTCTGGCGTTAAAGTCCGACAACACAATCGCCTTCCAAACGGGATGGGGCACTAACCAGACACAACTCACGAGTGCGGGGCTCATTTTCGATCCTCCAGCCAATTATGGGTTCACCGGCGGTTCGGGTGGAGGCCCAAGTGAGCTGTTCTCGAAACCGTCGTTCCAAGCGAAGGTGCCCGGTAGCTACCGTCAGCTTCCGGACATTTCATGGTTGGCCGATCCATTCACGCCTGGGGTATTCCTGATCACCGAACCTGGCCAATTTCCTCCACAGGTATGGTTTAGCGTGGGGGGCACCAGCTTAGCGTGTCCTATGTTTTCCGCGTTGTGGGCGATTGCAAACGAAGAGTTCGCCTTCCCACTCGGTCAAGCCGCGCCCTACCTATACTCGATGCCGAAGGGGACCATCACGGATGTGGTTCCCGTCACTTCTTCAACCAACGTTAGTGGGACCATCCATGAATCCAGCTCGCACGCAACCCACTTCACTGCAGCCGAACTGGTGGCCCCCTTAGATGGTACGACGAAATTCTATAGCGTGCTTGCCGACTACCCCTTCGTCGCTGACACGGCGTATGTGATCAGCTTCGGCACTGATTCATCGCTGGTGGTCACTCCCGGTTGGGACGATGTGACAGGCTTAGGTACGCCCAACGGGAAGGCTTTCGCGGATTTCTTCAACTGTTGCAGGTAAATTAACATCCGCGCATATCAACGCTCCTCCGTCGGCCTAAACCGGCCGAGGAGTCCACGCCGAGAGCGGCGAAACGTTATCGCAGCACGGGCGGGGCCGCGCTCCTCATGAGCAGATTGCTATGGAACCGGCTATAGCTGAAGTAGACGATCAAGCCGATAGCCATCCACGTCAGAAATGCGGTCCAGGTCAGCTTACCCAAACCAAGCATTAGCAGAAAATTCACGAGCACTCCCAAGATAGGCAACAGTGGCACCCAAGGCGTCCTGAAGGGGCGCGGCAGGTCCGGATCCGTTTTACGCATGATAATGATGCCGATACAAACCAGCACAAAAGCGAACAGGGTCCCGATGCTCGTCAGATTTCCAAGTTGTGCAATGGGCGTGAACGCTGCTCCTAGCGAAACGAACACCATCAACAGCAGGTTGGAACGCCAGGGCGTCTGGAATCTGGGATGCACGTCTGAGAAGAGCTTCGGCAACAAACCATCGCGTGACATCGAATAGAACACTCGTGATTGGCCAAGCAGCATCACCAGGATCACGCTGGTCAGGCCCAGCAGTGAACCGAGTTTCATGAGCTTGCCCACCCAAGGCACGCCCTTCATATGATCGACAGCAACGGCGAGCGGAGCGGCCACGTTGAGCTCTTTGTAGTTGACGACACCCGTGAGCACCAACGAATAGAGGATATACAGCACCGTGCAGATCGCCAGCGAACCGATGATGCCGATCGGCATGTCACGCTTTGGATTCTTGGCCTCTTGCGCTGCCGTCGAGACAGCGTCAAATCCGATGTATGCAAAGAAGATCTGTCCTGCCGCGGCAAGCACACCAGACCAGCCGAAGGCCCCGAATTCGCCTGTGTTTGGCGGAAGAAACGGCGTGTAGTTGGCCTTATTAATGTAAAAATATCCGACGACGATAAACGTAATCACTACGCCAACCTTTATAAATACGATCACCGCATTGAATCGGGCAGATTCCTGTACGCCGATGATCAAGATGGTCGAAATAGCCACGACGACGATCACAGCGATCAGGTTCACCCTCCCCGGCATATTGTCGAAAGGCGACCCAAGTACCGCATGAGGGATTTTGATGCTGAAATCGGCCAGTATTGAGGCGATTGTCGCCGACCAACTGACCGCAACGGTTGCCGCTCCGACGGCGTATTCCAATACCAGCGCCCAGCCTATGATCCAGGCAAGCAACTCGCCCATTGTCGCGTATGCATACGTGTAGGCGCTGCCGGCGATGGGAATCATTGTCGAAAATTCGCTATAGCAGAAACCGGCGAATGCGCAGCCGATGGCGGCCAGGATGAAAGAAAAAACAAGCCCGGGACCAGCATGAGTAGCAGCAGCCACGCCGGTGAGCGTAAAAATGCCTGCGCCGATGATTGCGCCAACGCCGAGGGCAACCAGCGACGTGGCGCTCAGGGTGCGTTTGAGACCGGCGCCTTTTTCACCGACGCCTTCCGATTCGGCCAAGAGCCGGTCAAGGGGCTTCTTCGTGAATAAATTCATTCAACACACCTCGGTGGTTTTCGTGCCGATAGCGTAACATAGCGCCGAGCTTGGCTTCCTCGCCATCAGTCTCGCTGTTGGCTGAAGAGCGGTTCCTTACCAGCGAGTATCAGGCGTTCATCAAGCGCGGCCTTGATCAGTTCCTCTTCCATTTCGGAAAGACCATCGGCCTCTTTCTCAATCCGTGTGAGTAGTCCTTTGATACGGCCTCGCGATATCTCTGCCGGTACGGCGAGCGCGTAAGCAAACAGCGCGTCCGAACGCAGATCTTCGTCATCGAACAAGTCCCGCAAACGATCGAGCTCGCTTTTCAACCCGTAATAACCTATGCCCCACACAGCCCCGCGCCGAATTTCGAGATTGGAGTCGTCCAGATGCTTCGCGAAATACTCGCGGAAGCTCGGATGAAGCGAACGCCACATCGCCTCCAACGCCTTCGCACGCCCTTGTGCAACTGTATAGAGATCCACGATCGCTATTCGAACCTCATTACGGTCCGCCTCCGGCGCAAGCCCAACCAACAGGCCGCCGCGCTCCTCAATAGAAATCTCCGGATTCCGCAGTGCGGTAAGCATGGCCTCTACAACTTCCTGTCTCTTCAGTCGCATTCGTCAACGCCTCCCAAGCCCGCGCACGAACGCTTGGTGAAGAATCGTTCCTGGCCAAAGCCAGCAGCTTGCTTCGCAGATCTGCGCTTAGTTCCCGATTGAAGAATGATGAAGCGGCAGCCGCCCGCATCGACGGAACAGGATGTTGGAACAGCTCGGTGCGCTCATCCTCATCGAGTAGCTCGACCGGAAGCTCGGCCTCTTCGGGATACAGGGCCAGATATCGAACGGCTCGTCTTCGCGTGGCCCCCTGGGATCTCTCTGTGCTCGATGTCTTCAGTGAGCTGTTCTAAAATTTCCGAGATTTCGTTCTTGAGCGCTTCCGAGACTTCGCCCAGTTCACTGGCCTCTTTCTCAATCGCCGGCCTTGCCGCCGGGTCACCGTAAAGGCTCAAGAGAAAGATTCCGTCTGGCGGATCACTTTCCAGGCGATCCAGCAGGATATTCAACACGCGCGGATCGCGGACGCCTAGATTCGCGAGAATGAACGCTACTTCACCGCTTTCAGATTCGTCCAAATCATTGTACAGAGTGAGGAGCGATTCCAACGCTGGTTGCCCGAGTTCGACGAGGGCTTCAACCATCTCATCGGGTATCTCCTCCGGCGTTTCTCGAATACATCGAATAAAGAAAGGAAGCGCATCCGGAGTCTTCCAATACCGGAAAAGCGCAATGAGCTCGGATTCCAGATCAACGGCATCGTGGCTGGTATCGCGCTCCGCAAACTGTAAAGTTGCCGGCAGTGACTCCGCCGGCCGATCCAGGAGTGAATGTAGAAAACGGTGATCTAAGCCGAGATGACCTTTCGCCACCGACTCCAGTATTTCAGCCGGTGTAGCCTCAGCAAGTTTATTGGGATCGAGAAACAACTAATGAAATTCGAGCTTTATTGCTCGGGTTCCACAACCACGTCGATCTCAGTCGTGACGTCGCGATGCAACCGCAAAGTCACCTTATGATCCCCGAGCGTGCGGATCGGTTCGTCGAGCTGAACCTTCCGGCGCTCAATATGGAAGCGCTGCGCCTCGAGCGCGTCGGAAATGTCTTTTGCCGTGACGGAACCAAAAAGCTGATTGTTCTCGCCTACCTTTTGCCGGAACGTTAGCTTCACATTCGCCATCAGCTTGCCCAGATCCTCCGCGTCGGTCTTTGCTTTAGCTTCACGGCGCAGATGAGCCTCGCGTTCCTGCTCGACAATCTTCTTATTTGCGTTCGTAGCCGTAACGGCCAACCGTTTTGGTAACAGAAAATTGCGGGCATATCCGTCGGCAACCTTTACCACCGACCCCCGGGAGCCTAGCTTTTCCACATCTTCTCTGAGAATGACTTCCATGACTTGCTCCTGGTTCCTACTGTTTAGCGGCGAAGGATAACAGCGCAATATTGCGTGCCTGTTTGATGGCCTGACTCAACCGCTTTTGGTGCGGGGTGCAGACGCCCGATATCCTGCGGGGCGTAATTTTTCCCCGTTCCGATATGAAGCTAGACAGCAGTCGCACGTCCTTGTAGTTAATGTCGTCGATCTTGTCGACGCAAAACCGGCAAACCTTCTTCCGCCGGAAATATTGTTTCTTGCCGGTCGCAATTGCCTTATCACCACCGGTAGGCCGCTGTGAGGCCGCAATTGGACGGCCGCCTCTTTGTTCTGGCATAATGATTCTCCTTGTAAGTTCTCCTTCCGGTGTTTATTGTGGTCGCTCTGCTGCGGTCTCGGATGACGCTGGTGCTCCAGGTGCGCCAGGGACCGGAGCAGCCGGTTCGGCTGGCAACGACGGAGAGGCAACTGCCGGAGCGGATGGAGATGCGGGCCTACGAGCCGCTCGTTTGGCGCGAGCTTTTCTGCGTTTTTCAATCCGCTTCAGCTTCTCATCGATGCGAACCGTGATGAATTTCATCACTAAATCGGCTACGCGCAAGCGGCGCTCAATCTCTTTGACCGTTTCGGGTTGCGCGTTGAACTGAAGCAGAATGTACTGCCCCTCGTTGTACTTCCCGACTCGGTATGCAAGTTTGCGAACACCCCATTTGTCCAATTTCTCGAGCGTGCCGCCAGTATGTGTAATTACATTCTTCAATTGTTCGATAAACGGATCCATCTCTTCTGGAGTGGCGTCCGGCCGAACAATGAACAGCTCTTCGTAGATCCTCATTGTTCCTCTTCTTGAATGCCTCGGGCGCGGCGATTAAATTTCGCCATGGCCTTAACGGCGCCTTCGGCAACGATGGATTCGATGGCATCGGCAGTATAAGAAACTACCTCATTCACCTCATCCTTCATCTCTCGCTCAAAAGGAGCGAGCACATAAACCGCCGCGTCATCAATCGGATGATTTGGGCGTATACCTACGCGGACCCGAGTGAAGAAGTCAGTGTTGAGCGCGCCGATAACCGACTTGACACCATTGTGTCCCGCCGCGGAACCGTTCCTCTTGATCCGCAATGCCGTCCAGGGAAGGTCCAGCTCATCGTAGACCAGAATCAGGTCAGTATTCGTGAGGCTGCGGGACTTCAAAATTGCGCTCACTCCCGCACCGGAATTGTTCATAAACGTCTGCGGTTTCACTAGGACAACATCTTTGCCTCGAATTTTGCCCGCACCCGTTGCGGCCGGCCCTTGGTCTTTCGAGACACGAACCAGATGGCGCTTCGCTAACTCGTCGATGACCTTGAAGCCAATATTGTGAGGCGTCTCCTGATAACGGGCGCCAGGATTTCCGAGCCCGACTATGCAGTATGTTCGCACTTGCGGCTCTGCGGAACCATCGAGGACTTCGGTTTCCGGCGGATCCAGCAGAACTGATCCCTTAAACATTCGTTTTCAAAAACAAGGAGAACACTACTTCTTCTTGGGAGCAGCGGGTTCGCCAGCGGCGCCCTCCTCTTCCTTCTTCCCCTTCTTGATTACTTCGGGTTCAGCAGCGGGAGCAGCGGTTTCAACTGCTGCTACGGCAGCGGGCTCCTCCTCGACCTTCAGCGCAACTACGTGCGAGATGAGCGTGTCCGGATTGCTCAAGAGCTTCATCGAGCCGCTCAGCGGAATTTCTCCGGCACGTATGCCTTGGCCGATCATCAGTTCGGACACGTCCACGACAAACTGCTCCGGGATCTCTTGCGGCAAACACTCGATCTCAACTTCGCGAGTGACGATTTCGTGCAAGCCTCCTTGCACTTTGACACCCTTGGGCTCGCCTTGTGTAATTACCGGAACGTTGACCGTGATCCTTTGGCTAAGGTCGATTCGCTTCAGGTCGACATGCAGTAACGAACTTTTGATTGGGTCATACTGCCAATCGACGATCATGACGGGCGTGTCTTCGCTTCCGACGACATTCAAATTGAAGATCGTGTTGTGACCCGTCTTGCTATGCAGAATTCTGCCAACTTCCTTAGGGCTGACAGCGACCGGCAGCGGCCCCTTCGAACCGCCATACACGACTGCAGGCATAGAACCCTTGGCGCGCAAGCGGCGTGCCTCGTTCTTTCCACGGGAATCCCGTGCCTCCGCGACAATCGTAAGTTCCTTCTGCATCCTTTAAATCTCCTTACACAAATAACGTGCTAATCGAGCCACCCTCGTGAATCGATTGGATGGCTCGCGCCAGTAACGGGGCCACCGAAAGTGTCCGGATCTTACGGCACCTATCAGCGTGACATGCGTGCGGAATGGAGTTCGTCACCACCAGTTCTTTGAGAGGAGACGCACTAATGCGCTCCACTGCCTGTCCTGAGAGGACCGCGTGGGTGGCACAAGCCGTCACACTTTTCGCACCTTGTTCCAAAAGCGCTTCCACTCCGTTTATGAGCGTCCCGGCAGTATCGACCAGGTCGTCCACCATCAAACAATGCTTACCGCGAACTTCACCGATGATGTTCATCACCTCGGCTACGTTCGTGTCCGTTCGCCGCTTATCGATAATCGCCAACGGCACATTCAACCGCTTGGCGAAGGCACGAGCGCGCTCCACGCCCCCCGCATCCGGAGAAACGATAATCAGCTCACGCCGGTCGAGACGGTCTTGAAAATACTCGATCATCACCGGCAACGCAAACAGGTGATCGACAGGAATATCGAAAAAACCCTGAATTTGAGCGGCGTGCAGATCGAGCGCTAAAACCCGGCTTGCTCCCGATCTTTCCAGCAGGCTGGCTACCAGTTTCGCGGATATCGGCATCCGCGGCTGATCCTTACGGTCTTGCCGCGCATACCCATAATAGGGTAACACTGCCGTGATGCGTTCCGCACTGGCGCGTTTAAACGCGTCGATCATCAGCAGTAGCTCCATTAAGTTGTGGTCCACGGGCGTGCAGGTTGGCTGGACGACGAAAACGTCCGCACCGCGCACGTTTTCCTGAATCTGCAGGTACGTTTCGCCGTCCGCGAAAGTCCTGATCATGGCCGTCCCCAGCGGACAGCCTAATGCGTCGCAAATCTCTCTCGTGAGGGCGGGATTGGCTGTGCCGCTAAAGACTTTGAAATCGGTGAACAATGCTCTAACAGGTTTAGCAGCGGCCATCTTGCGGTTAATCTCCTCGCTACCGAGCAAAGCAACTTGCCTCAGCGGCAGATCCTAAGGCACGCCGCCACATAGTTCGATACTGCCGCCGCGGGACAAAGCGAACGAAATGAGCCGATCCGGGCGGAAATTTCGAAACGGCGGTTCGCGCGCTGCCAGGCGTTGCAAACACTCCAAACAAGCCTGAACCACTCCCGGTCATGAGCGCCGGTTTCGCTCCCAGTGTTCGCAGTTTTCGCATCTGTGCCGGAAGTTCTCCATGAATCCCAAATACGGCTTTCTCGAAATCGTTTTTAAGCGGAAGTTGGTCCAGACTAGAACCAGTTAGATTCCAGGCGATCGTCTGAAACTCTCTCAGAATAGGAGACTCGGCGGACGAAGTCAACGCAGGGCGGCTGAGAGCACCATAGGCCTCGGCGGTAGATACATGGATACCAGTCGAGACGACAACGGCGGCAAGAGCTGGGAGATCGGGCAATCTGTAGACTTCGGTTCCGCGTCCGAGCCCGAGGGCAGTGCCGCCGTGGAGGAAAAAGGGAACATCGCTGCCTAGCGATTCTGCCAAACGAACTAAGTCAGGGAGAGGGATCTGTTTGCCAGCTAACGCCGGCAGCGCAATCAGCACGGCAGCGGCATCGCTCGATCCGCCTCCCAGGCCTGCTCCTAAGGGGATTTTCTTCTGTAATACGAAACGAACCCATGCCGAGACCTTGAGGTGATCTAGGACGCTTTTTGCCGAACGAACTACCACATTGTCCGCAATGTCGATAGAACTAGTTAGGATAATTTGGGTTCGTTTTTGCCGTTTGAATTCGATGACCAGTGTGTCTTTCAGACTGATGGCCTGAAAGATGGTCCGCAGCTCGTGGTAGTTGTCCGGGCGCTTGTGCAGCACGCGCAAGTCCAGGTTAAGTTTGGCAAAACACGGGACGGTGACCTGCACGGCTTAATACTGGAGCAACGAAAAAACATCGTAGTTCGCCAGTTTTTCGCGCCCGTGCAGAAACGCAAGCTCGATTACGAACCCAAGGCCGACAACCTTGCCGTCCAGAAGTTCGATAAGCCGCGCGACGGCCGAGGCGGTTCCGCCTGTTGCGAGGACATCGTCGATGATCAAGACCTTCTGACCGGGTTCAATCGCATCTGAATGGATTTCGAGTTGGTCTGTTCCGTACTCTAACTCGTAGTCGACGCTTTTCACGGTGAACGGGAGTTTCTTGGGTTTACGAACAGGAACGAATCCTGCCCCGAGCGCGTGCGCCATGGCGGGCGCGAAGAAGTAGCCGCGTGCTTCAATTCCGACGACTACATCGACGTCGGTGTGGCGATAGTGCTCTTCAAGCGCATCGACGGTTTGGCGGAAACCTTCTTTGTCCTTTAGGAGCGTCGTGATGTCGTAAAAGGTAATACCCGGCTTTGGAAAATCGGGAATTTCCCGAATGAGTTGCTTCAGGCTCATAAGCGCGTCTGCGCGACGACCAAGAATCTGTGTTGTACCTGATTGCTGCACAAAAACAATAGCTCTCTCAGCGTACCAAGCAAAAGAATTTGGTCTGTGAATATAGAGAAGGCATGCCGAGAATGCGTTTGCGCGCCGCGCTACGGAATTGGACGGGATTCCACAAGCGCGAGGATCAACTCACGATCATCCTGAGTTTGGTGATCGGCGTAATCGTCGGGCTCACGATTGTCGCATTCATCCTGCTCACAGGACGCCTTGCGGCTCGCATGTATCCGCCTGGGAGCGCTGCCTGGCGGCGAGTACTGGTTCCGACTGCAGGTGCCCTGGTCAGCGGATATTTGTTATATCGATATTTCCCGAATGCGCGTGGAAGCGGAATCCCGCAGACAAAATTTGCGCTATTCATTCAGGATGGCTATATTTCATTCCGTACGGTCGTGGGCAAATTTCTATGCTGCTCAATTTCGCTTGCGAGCGGAATTGCGCTAGGGCGCGAAGGACCCTCCGTTCAAATAGGGGCGGGCATCGCTTCAGTCCTGGGCCGGCGTTTCGCACTGAGCGTTCCGAACGTGAAAGCGCTCTTGCCGGTGGCCTCTTCGGCTGCACTTGCTACCGCTTTTAATACGCCAATTGCGGCCGTTCTGTTTTCGCTCGAGGAGATACTAGGCGATCTGCACGCACCTGTGCTCGGTGCGGTAGTTCTGAGCTCGGCGACAGCTTGGATCGTTTTGCACCTCCTTCTCGGCGATCAGCCGCTGTTTCATGTCCCCGCTTACCAACTCGTGAACCCGCTCGAGTTCGGCATTTACGCGATTCTCGGCGTGGTGGGCGGACTGGCTTCCGTTTGCTTCGTGAAACTGCTCCTCAAGATACGGATTTGGTTCAGGCGGCTGCCGAAGTCGACAGTTTGGCTACAACCGGTGGCTGGAGGCCTGCTGGTCGGGCTATTTGGGTGGTTTATGCCGGAAGTGCTGGGCGTGGGATACGACTACGTCGACCGCGTTCTAGAGGGCGATTTTCCAGTTAAGACTGTCGCGTTGCTGGCGGTAATGAAGTTGATTGCAACGCCCGCATGCTACGGCTCCGGCAATGCCGGGGGAATCTTCGGACCGAGTCTATTCATTGGCGCTATGATCGGCGGAACCGTCGGCAGTATCGCGCATAGTTTGCTACCTCATGTAACGGGTAATCCGGGAGCGTACGCGCTGGTTGGCATGGGAACGGCATTCGCCGGCATTGTACGCACGCCTCTGACATCAGTGATCATGATCTTCGAAATGACGCGCGATTATTCGATCATCGTGCCGCTGATGATTTCTAATCTGATCAGCTTTTTCATCTCCCAACAACTGCAGCGCGAGCCGATCTATGAAGCGCTCGCACTTCAGGAAGGCGTTTATCTGCCCACCGGCGAATCACGCGATGAGCTAGCTGGTATTCGTGTAAGCGAGGTGATGCGTGCCGGCGTTCAGCCACTTCCGCCAGATGCGAACATGGCGAACGCCAAACAGCGATTCGAGCACGAGAACAGCAACTCATGGCCGGTAGCGGACGGCAACCAGCTTCTAGGCGTAATCAGCAGCCATCAGATTGAAACGGCAAAGCCCGCGCCCAGTACAGTGCAGGATCTCGTAAAGTCCGCGGACGAATACCCCTACGTACATTTGGATCATCCGTTGAGCTACGCGTTGGAACGGATGGGAGCGAAGGGTGTCGACGTAGTGCCCGTAGTGAGCCGCGCCAATATTCACCAGATGTACGGCGTAGTCACTCTCAAAGAGATCCTGGCAACATATGGTGTCGACAGCACCGACAGGGTCACTACGTGAGATGAGCACGAGCAATCTGACCGCAGACGCAAGGACGAGAGGTCCGACACTGGGGTTAATCGCGATGATCGTGATTGCCATCGCCGGGCTCACCGCGCTCGATGTGTTTCTCGAGAAGACGCAGCAAGCCGAGATAGAAAGCTCGGCACAACGGTTCTATCTCGAAGGCCGCCGGCTTTTGAGACAAGGCAAAGCGGAGCAAGCTGTAGAGCAGCTGCGCAGGGCACACGCGCTTGTTCGCGAAAACCCAAATTATGAGCTCGAGCTGATCAATGCTCTGATGGCCGCCGGAAAAATAGACGAAGCTGAGCCGCTGATGAATGACATTCTTCAGCGCGAACCGAATGATGGCCGGACTAACCTGATCGCTGCACGATTGTCAGTCAGGAAAGGCAGAACGGCCGATGCGGAAGCGTATTATCACCGCGCAATCTACGGCGAGTGGCCGGACAGCTCGGGGAACGCGGATGACGGCGGCCAAGCCGCTCAGTATCGCATAGTAGCGCGGATGGAGCTGATTGATTTTCTGGTAGCGAATGGCAAGAAGCAGGAACTGCTTGCTGAGCTGCTTCCGCTCCAGGAAGAGGCTGGGAACGATCCAGTCATCGAAAAAAAACTGGCACATCTGTTTTTGATCGCGGGTTCGCCTTCGCGGGCCGCCGAGGTGTATCACGCTCTGATCCAGCAGGACCCGAGAGATGCCGAAGCGTACGCGGGCCTAGGTGAAGCCGAGTTGGAGCAAGGGCGATATCAGGAGGCAAAAGGCGCGTTCATCAAGGCCGTCGCCTATAAGCCTGATGATCCGTCCTTCCGCCAAGGCATGCAGTTGGCGAACACGCTTACTGCACTTGATCCGACTCCGCGGCAGCTCTCGTCAGCGGAAAAATATCGACGTAGCCTGCACATTCTGGATCTGAGCCGCGCCAGGCTGGAACGCTGCATCGCGAGCCACCCAACTGTTAGCTCAAACGAAACGGAACAATTGCTGAAAGCCGCTCTGGACGGGCTTTCTCAGAAGGTTCCAGTACAGATGACGAATGAGGTTGCGGAGGAAACACTGGGGCTTGCTGAAAAGATCTGGGAGGCTCGAATCAAGGCGTGTGGTGCAAGCACGTCGGCGGAGGAAGAGCGTCTGCGATTGATTATGGAGAGGCTTGGGCGGTGAGGATGTCGAAGGGTTTGTCGGGTATAATGGTATTGATTTGTGGGTTGACCCACAGTATTCTACCAAAATGAGCATTCGCCTCACCATTGACAAGGCTGGCCGTGTAGTGATTCCTAAGCCGCTTCGCGAAGAGCTGCATCTGGAACCAGGCGATGCGTTGGAGATGGAGAGTGCCGGCGAGCAGATCACCTTGCGCCCGGTTAGAGGAACGGGACCGCTGATGAAAGAGCATGGGGTCTGGGTATTTCACACAGGACAATCACTACCCGCTTCGGCGACTGACGAGATGCTAGATCAAATTCGCGAGGAACGCGATTTGGCTAATCTCGGCAAACGCAAATGAAGGCGTTTTTCGATACGTCAGTGTTGGTGCCGGTGTTTTACGGGGATCACGTTCACCACAAGGCCAGTCTCGATCTATTTATCCAATTCAATAGAGCAAACGGCTGCTGTGGAGCGCACAGTCTAGCCGAGGTCTACTCCACGCTGACGCGAATGCCCGGGAAACACCGTGTAAGCGGAGAGCAGGCAATGCTATTCATCGGCAGCATACGTGAGCGGCTCTCGATTATCGCTCTTGAAGGCGATGAATATGCCGACCCATTGGCAGGTTCCGCTGCTCTGGGCATCATTGGCGGTGGAATCTACGACGCCATGCTCGCGCATTGCGCCATCAAAGCTAAATCAGAAACGATCTATACGTGGAACGGTCGCCATTATGCGCAATGCGGACCGGACGTCACGAGGCGTCTGCGAACGCCTTAAAATTACAGCCGCAGCCTCGCGCAGTGAACGAGCCAAGGTTCCCTACTATGCTCTAGTCTGGTTTCTGTGAATCAGTTTCCCCAATTCGATCTGTCCGGGAAGATCGCTCTGGTGACAGGATCTGCGCGCGGCCTCGGACGCGCCATCTCACTCGCTTTGGCACATGCCGGCGCAGACGTCGCTTTGGGATTGCGTGACCTCAGCGCTCACGGTGGCGTCCCGGGTGAGATCGAGGCCCTGGGTCGCCGCGTGCTTCCGTTGCAAATGGATGTAACGAGCCTTGACCAGATCTTTCGCGCCGTCGATGACACGGTCTCACATTTTGGCCGGCTCGATATCCTCGTCAATAACGCAGGCATTGCGCCAGACAATCTCGCCGAAAATGTGCGGGAAGAAGATTACGACGCGACGCTGGCAGTGAATTTGAAGGGAACGTTCTTTGCAAGTCAGGCTGCGGGACGCGTCATGATTCGGCAGAAGGGCGGCCGGATCATAAATCTCAGCTCGCAAGCCGGCTTCGTGGCTCTGCCGACCGAATCCATATACTGTACAACCAAGGCTGCCATCGTGCACCTCACTAAGTGCCTTGCCGTCGAATGGGGCAAGCACGACATCACCGTCAACGCGGTCGCTCCAACCTTCATCGAAACGCCGGGCACTGAGGTATGTCTCGCGGATCCCGCGTTCCGCGCCGACGTCGTCGAACGGATCGCCGCCTTGCACCGCATAGGACAGCCCATGGACGTGGCGGGCTCGGTCGTATTCCTGGCTTCATCGGCGGCCTCTCTAATTACGGGCCACACGATGGTCATAGACGGCGGGTGGACAGCGCGTTAAAGACTGAGTGCCGCGGGATAACATGGCTTCGTGCAGCTTCCTGTAAACCCGCCGGTCTTACCGATGCTCGCCAAGCGAGTCGACGAATTGCCGGTCGGCGGCACGTGGATCTTTGAACCCAAGTGGGACGGATTCCGCGCATTAGTGTTCCGCGACGGAGACGAAATCCTAATCCAGAGCCGCGATGAGAAACCACTGAATCGCTATTTTCCCGAGCTGCTCGATCCGCTGCGCTCCGCCCTGCCCTCTCGCTGCGTGCTCGACGGCGAAATCGTCATCGTAAAGAACAACGGGCTCGACTTCGAGGAGCTACAACTCCGCCTTCATCCGGCAGCTTCACGCGTGCGCCTGCTCTCGCAGCAAAGCCCGGCATCCATCGTGTTCTTCGACCTGCTCTGCGAAGGCGATCGCGACTTATGCAGCCAGCCTTTTGAACTCCGGCGTCAAATCCTCGAATCGCTGCTCTCTTCCGCCGCTTCGCCAATCCATCTCACGCCAGCAACCCGCGATTCGACCATCGCGTCGGATTGGTTTCGACGCTTTGAGGGCGCGGGTCTCGACGGTGTTATGGCCAAACCGGTTTCGGGCACCTATGAGCCCAACAAACGCGTCATGCTCAAAGTGAAGCACGAGCGCGACTGCGACTGCGTCGTCGCGGGCTTTCGATGGCACAAGAAGGGCGACGGCGCCGTCGGTTCGCTCCTGCTCGGCCTTTACGACGATTCCGGCGCGCTCCAGCATGTCGGCGTTTGCTCCAGCTTCTCCGCAGAGAAGCGCCTCGAACTCGCCGAATTCCTGGCGCCCTACCGCGAGAACGCTCTGGCCGATCACCCGTGGAAGCAATGGGCCGAACACGGTCCAGCAATGGCTGAAGCCGGGCAGCGCATGCCTGGAGGCCAAAGCCGCTGGAGCCAAGGCAAAGATCTCTCGTGGCAGCCTCTGCGGCCCGAACTCGTCGTCGAAGTTGCCTACGACCACATGCAGGGCAGCCGCTTCCGTCATACCGCGCAATTTCGGCGATGGCGTCCGGATAAGAAGCCGAGTGACTGCACCTATGCCCAGCTCGAAGTGGTTCCGCCTCAGGAGCTGTTAGAGATTTTCGGAATCGCCCGCTGAGCCTTTTGAGACGTGCTCACGCGCCCTCTTTTTTCGAAGTGCGTTTGGCCGCGTGCATCCTCCGCCACTCCTGCGTCGGATCGTCATCCGGGTCGGGAGTCTCTTGCGCCGGGCGCACCGCCTCAGGCACGTTGCGCAAATTCACTCGTATGCGCGTCCAGGTGGAGGACCGGCCTCGCATCGAATCCACCAGCACGTCGTCCACGGCAAGATGCCTGGCCGCCTCGGCATGCTTGCTCTTCCACCTCTCCAGACCCGCCAGGGCGGCGTCTTTATCCGGAGAGTTGGCCACGACCAGGAGCGGCATTTTCTTTCGCGGTGGCTTGGCTTGGGATTTGGCGCGCGAAGGCGCAACGCGTTTCCCTTCGCCTTCCATTTTGCGAAAATGCGGCGGCCACGGCGCGTCGCCGAGACCCGCAGCCTCGTCTTTCGACGCGAGTTCCAGCAGCTTCTCGAGCGAGCCTGCCGCCGCGTCCATACCCGCGTGCGGATCCCCGAGCTCCGCGAAGCGTTTCGGAATCGTGAGCACCGTAAAATCGGCTGGATCGCTATCGGGAACCTCATGCCAGTCGAGCGGCGCCGACACGCGAGCATCCGGGAGCGGGCGCACGGAATACGCAGAGCATGTCGTCCGGTCCTTCGCGTTCTGGTTGTAGTCGAGGAACACGCCGTGACGCTCCTCTTTCCACCATTTCGAGCTGGCCAGCGTGGGTACGCGTCTCTCGACTGCACGCGACAGCGCGAGCGCCGCGCGGCGTACCTCGGCAAAGCTCCAGTGCGGTTCAATTCGCACATTCACGTGCATTCCTCGCGACCCGCTGGTTTTCGGCCAACCACGAAGGCCCACCTCCTCGAGAAACGATCTCACTTCGCCCGCGACCGTGCAAACGTCTGCCCAACTCACGCCAGGACCTGGATCGAGATCGACCCGCAGTTCGTCCGGGTGTTGCAGATCGCCCGAGCGTACCGGGTGTGGGTGTAACTCGATGCAACCCAGGTTGACAATCCATGCGAGCCCCGCTGCGTCATCCACCACAAGCTCTTCCGCCGTCCGCCCCGAAGGGAAGGATAGCGTTACTGTTCGCAGCCATGCAGGCCGGTCTGTCGGCGCGCGCTTTTGATAAAAGGCTTCCTGTTCGGCGCCGTTCACGAAACGCTTGAGTACGATCGGACGATCCCTGATTCCGCCGAGAGCGCCGGGCGCGATCGACAGGTAATAACGGACGAGATCGAGTTTCGAGAGCTTGATCTGCTTCGAAAAATAGAGCTTGTCCGGATGCGTTATACGGACCTCGCGTCCCTCAATCGAGAGCGCCTCTGCGGCCTCTTTTTTCCCCACACAGAATAGGCTATACCGGACATGTCTACAAATTGATCAGTCTGAGCCCTGAAAGCAACTTGAAATACTTAGTTCTTGTATGCGCATTTGGAAATTGTGTTTAACGGCTGGATTGGTTTGCTTTCCTGTGGCTGCCCAGCAGCCGAAGCAGCCGACGCCACAACCACGGGAGCAGAAGAGCGAGAATGATCCAGCATCGGTCGAGCGTGGCCGCGCTGTATTCAAATCAAGTTGCGGTTTCTGTCACGGCAACGATGCGACGGGCTCACGCGCCCCTGATTTAGTGCGTTCGGTGATACTGAGCCATGATGATCAGGGCAATCTGGTTGGACCGGTGATTCGCAATGGCCGGCCGGATAAGGGCATGCCGAGCTTCTCAACTTTGAAAGACGATCAAATTGCCGATATTGTAAGCTTCCTGCATCATCAGGCCAAAGCGGCGCTCAAGAGTGGTGATGTGCCGGGCGATTACCCTGTAGCTAAGCTTCTGACCGGAGATGCGAAAGCTGGCAAAGTCTTTTTTGATGGCCCAGGCGGCTGCTCAAAGTGCCACTCTGTGACTGGAGATTTGAAGGGAATCGCAAAAAAGTATTCGCCGATCGACTTGCAGCAGCAAATGGTTTATCCGTCGGACGAGAAGCATTCGGATGAAAAGCAGCACGTTCAGGGCACTGCGGTCGTAACGCTAAAAGATGGTACGCGTTACGAAGGCAGGATAGTGCACAGCGATGAATTCCTCATAGGGATCGTTTGCCAGGATGGCTGGTATCGCTCATGGCCGCGGCAGGATGTGGGAGTAAAGATTCACGATCCATTAGAGATACACCGCGAACTGGTGAACAAGTACACTGACGCCGACATTCACAACCTGTTTGCGTATCTCGAGACATTGAGGTAACAGGTAGCTTATGAAGAAACTTGCTTGCGCCACATTGCTTCTGGCTTGCGTTGCACTCTCGTGTTTAGGCGCAGATGAGGGTCTGAATCCGCAAGATTTGACGAAGACACTTTCGGACAGCTGGCCGACTTTCAACGGCGACTATTCGGGAAAGCGCTTCAGCGCGCTTTCGCAGATCAACCAGAGTAACGTTCGAGGCCTGACCCTGGCGTGGGTTATGCGGCCGAAAGTCGGCTTCGATCAAGTCGATGCCGCTTGAAGTGAACGGGATTCTGTATTTGACCACGCCCGACAACGTTTGGGCTGCAGACGCGCGCAGCGGCCGCATTATCTGGCATTACTACCGCGAGTCCGCAGGGAGATCACATCGGGCAACGCGGCGTGGGAATGTACAAGGACTGGCTCTACTTCGAAACGCCTGACTGCCATTTGATTTCGTTGAACGCGAAAGATGGCAAGATGCGCTGGGACATCGAACTGGCAGATCCGAAGCTCGGGTATTTCGCGACGATGGCTCCGCTGATCATTCGCGATCACGTGATTGTGGGAGTGTCTGGCGACGTCACGGACATTCCCGGATTCCTGGAATCGGTAGAGCCGGAGACCGGCAAAGTGCAATGGCGATGGAATACGGAGCCGGGGCCTGGCGAACCCGGTTCAGAGACCTGGCCCCAAGGCACCGACGCAATCACGCACGGCGGCGGCATGACGTGGATGACCGGTACATACGATCCGGAGTTGAATCAGCTTTACTGGGGCATCGGAAACCCGAACCCGGTGCTGAACGGCGATATTCGCAAGGGCGACAATCTCTACACCTGCTCCATCGTTTCGCTCAATCCGGATACAGGCAAATTGAACTGGCACTTCCAGCCCTCACCGCATGACACGCACGACTGGGATGCCGTTCAAACGCCGATCATCTTCGATGACAACTACCATGGCGTAACTCGCAAGCTACTCGCACAGGCCAGCCGTAACGGCTATTTCTTCGTGCTCGATCGCACGACAGGCGAGCACATCGTCACAGCGCCATTCATTCCCACAAATTGGGCGAAAGGGATCGATTCGCGAGGGGAACCGATTCCGAATCCAGCGAAAGAGCCGAAACCGGATGGAACGCTGGTTTCACCCGGCTCGGACGGCGCGACGAACTGGCTGGCCCCGAGCTTCGACCCAAACACAAAACTGTTCTATGTGAGCGCACGCAGGCAGTGGAGCATTTTCTACATGACCGCCGAGGGCAAGCCTGAAGGCTGGGCCGGGCGCGATCGCGATCTCTGGGCGAATTCAGTGCTCGAGGCGATCGACTATCAAACGGGCGACGTTCGGTGGAAGCACGAACTTGGCGAGGACGAGAGTAGCGCCGGCATACTGACGACGGCTGGGAATCTTCTATTTACCGCTGATAACTCGGACAACTTACTGGCACTGGACCCAAGCACGGGCAAGACTCTGTGGCACGTTAATCTGGGTGAGCGAATGCAGACCGCCCCTCCGACATATGAACTCGACGGACGGCAGTACTTGCTCACGTCTGCTGGCGACATAATACTGGCTTGGGTTTTGCCGGATTAATGATAGTGCCCGTTTTTGGCAATTCTATATTTTGGACTACTACAAAACGGTGGGTGGCGCGGACGGTCTTGCCGTCTGCGTTTTGCCTGTCGCCGTCAGATGTGCACTGGACCAACGCCAGTCTTCGATGAAGTCCGCCAGACCGGCCTTAACGGGATTCCGCTCCACATAGCGGATAATCTTCTGTAGCTCTCTTTCAGAGCGGACCCAGTGGTCATAAGACTCATCCTGCCAAAACGCTTTGACGTCCAGGTCTAATAAACCTTTGGCGCGTTTCGCCGACGCCTTTCAGCCATTGCAGGATACGGGGCAGCGAGATTCTCGGCTCCCACACCACATGTACGTGGTTGGGCATAACTACGTAGGCATGTAACTCATAGAAGTTTCGTACACGCTCGCCATAATGCAAAGCTTCGATGATCATGTCGGCGACACGGTGGTCTGCCAGCCAAACTGGACCATAACTGGCTTGGTCCAGTTCACTATCCGCGGAAACAAAGCGCTCTCCAGCACCCGCTTGCTTCTTTCGCGATTCCAGAACACGAGGTAAAGTGTCTGCCAAGCGCCAAGTCACGAATACAGGCACTGCCTCCGGTACCCAATGTGGCAGACGTCTCTGCGAATCAATCCTATCCTCCACCACAAAAACTGGGTATGCGCCATGCCCTGTCTTTCTCCAGAAAATGTAGGAACTAGTTAGGTGGCGCGGACGGTCTTGCCGTCTGCGGGCTTGGCGCTGTGAGGCGCTCATGTGTTTCCCGCTCGGCTTTCGCGCGCTCCGGCTGGCCAAGGCGATCATACACCCGCGCTAGATGATAGTGCGGCATGGGTTGTTTCGGATCCAGCTCAATACTCCGCGTTAGCTCAGCAGCCGATTGCTGGTATTGATGTTTGTTGGCCAATAGAACGCCGAGCTCGTAATGCGCCTCCCAATTTTTCGATTCGAGCGCGATGGAGTTTCGGAGGAGCTGCTCAGCACGCGCGCTGCCGGGATCGGTTGCGAGAAGCGCTTTTGCTAGCACCAACTGCGCGATAGCGCTCTTCGGATCTCGTGCGGCCCATTGCTCACAGGCGCGCGTGATTTCGGGAAGATGCGGTCCGGCCTGATCGAGCATCTTGCCGAGAAAGATGTATGGCTGCTCGATCGACGGATCGATTTGAATTACTTTCAGAAATTCGACCACGGCATCTTCAAAGCGCCGCTGCCCATAACGCGCGACACCCAGGGTGAGCGTAAGCTGCGCGTCGGCGGGATGCGCGTCGAGAGCAGAGCGAACCACCTCAGCCGCCTGAGTGAACTGCTCCTGATCGAGCAGCACCTGTGCGTAATGGAATGCGGCCTGTGGATCGGATCTCACCGCTTCCCAGGCGCTTTTTGCGTATTTGGTCTCGAACTGCGCGGCCCGTGCAGGTTGCCCTGACTCTGAATAATATATAGCCAACGCGTGGCAGACGATGGGATTTTCGGAGCCGGTCTTTTCCGCCTGCTGTGCGGCCACAGCCGCTTGCTGAGGCTCCTTTAGCCGGAAATAGGTTTCGGCGAGTGAAGCCGACACGTAGGGATTCTTCGGATCGATGTGTGAGGCCTGCTCAAATGCAGTGCGCGCTTCAACGAGATGGCCATGCTGCAACGCCACGAGTCCGCGCTGAAGAAGCGTTTCGACCGGATTCGGATCGGCAAAGAGCCGAAACAGTAGAACTAGCGTTAACAACTACTAATTGTCAACTAAAACATCAATCGCAAGGCGAACTGAATGTGCCGCTCGCTTCCGCTCTGTGTGCCGGTGATCTTTCCGAAATTCGAGTCCTGTTGGCTGGAGTCCAGGTTATTAGTCCAGAACTGCGGCGTATTCGCTATGTTGAAGCCCTCTGCCCGAAACTCCAGCTTCCATCGTTCCGTGAACGGGAAATCTTTGAAGATGGAGAAATCGAGGGTTCGAGTCGGCGGCCCGGTGTTAGATTGCAGCCCCACATTCCCCTGCGATAACTTTTGGCCGAGCGTCAACGAGGATATGGGCACGAAGTTTGCTGTATTGAACCATTCGTTGGGGCTTCGGCCTCCAGGTGGAGCATCGTTCGGACTTCCAGAAGCCAAAGTAGGACCACATGCGCCGCTGTCCTCGCTGACGAAAGAGCATCCGTTAGATCGGAGGGTGAAAGGCTGGCCAGTTCGCAACGACAGAATGCCATTGACCTGCCAGTTACCGAGCAGAACTTGGGTGACCGTGTTCAGGCTGGCTCCAAATTGCTTGCCGCGGCCGAACGGAATTTCATAGTTGAATGCCCCAACAAAGTTGTGACGTATGTCCCAGGCAGCCGAGGAATAAGAGGAGTTGATATTCGTCCCGTCTCGTGTATAAAAGCCTTGGGAGCCGGACAGGGTGGTGCCCGTATCCGCGAGGGCGTGGCCATAGGTGTACGATGCCTGGAACTGGAGTCCGCTGGACAGGCGCTTCTGCAGTGAAGCCGTCATGGCGTTGTAGTTGCCGAAACCCATGCTCGCTGTTCCTGAGATACTGCCAATATCCGGATAGAGCCGCAGGCTCTGGCACGTAATGGCCGAATTGGTCGTGAAGACCGTCGGACAGGCGTTGGGATCAGGCTGAAAGAGTTGATGCGATTGATGATTACCCTCATATCCGATCTCCAGTGCCATTTGTCCGGGGAGTTCCTGTTGGATAGCAAGGTTCCACTCCTGCACCATGGCGTTGCGGAAGTCTTCGGCTACACTTCGGAACTGCAAGGATGAAACCGGGAACCCGGTAAATACGTTGGTTGGGTAGCCAATCGAGATGGCACCTGTCGGATTTCCATTCGCAAACAGCGGATCTGGCTGGAACGGGCTGTAGCCGTTCGGCCGATTCAACTGCGGAGACTCGTTGAAAGGCGCCGATTCCCCACGGTTCGGGTTTCCGCCCTGGTTCTCCTCGCCGCCGTAGAAGATTCCATAGAACCCGCGCACGACCGTTTTTGGCTTGACGTTATACGCAAAACCCATACGCGGACCGATATCCGTCTTGTCCCAAGGAATAATATACTTACTAACTTGACCGCGGCTCACGTTGATCGGAGTCGTAAACAGCGCCGGGAAAGTCACACCATTTATGGTCACTGGAGCGTTGAAGTTCGGGGGTAAGGGTGCGTTTTGGTTGTTTCCCTTCGGAATGTAGAGAGTCAGATTCTGCAGGTCGAAACTAGACTGTCTGCCGAACTGCTCTCCGATAGGCGAGAACAGCTCGTAGCGAACACCGAGATTTAAGGTCAATTTAGAAGTAACCTTCCAAGTATCCTGGACGTAGGCAGCATAGCCCTGCTTCGTAGACGAGATGAAATTGGTTGTCGAGATTTGCCCGGTATCGATCGCGCCGAGCATAAAGGAAGCAAACTCGTCGCCGGTATTGGAATTATTAGTAAGGGCATTTTGCCCTGACAGTGCTGGGTAGGCCGTCTCGTTCCGGGAGAAGTTCATTTCTCCGTGAGGATACGGAACCTGGAAGAACGGGAAGTGGAGCTCTCTGAACTCGCCGCCGAATTTGAACGAGTGAGTACCTTTAGTGAGAGAGAGGTTCTCGATCAGGTCCCATTCGTTGTTAAATTCCTTCGTAGGCAGCCAATCATTGGCACCGACCTGTCTGTATCGGCCCAAACCGAACTGCGGCAATCCTCCGTTCAAAGCTGCAGCCCCGGTCGGATCGTAGCCGCCAATACCAATGGCTTTAAATTCGTCGGTAGTGGCGTTCGCCTGGGTACGCTCGGTGACCAAGCGAGAAAAACCTACGCGCGCCTCATTCACCAAGGTCGGCGAGAAAATGTGCGTCCAGCTCAGCATGGCGTTGCGTCCCAGGTCCACTTCACTCACCCCATTGAAATCGCCACCGTCCAGTGCTCCGGCGAAAAGGTTGAACGCTGCTCTTCGAAGTATCCGACCAGCTAATTGTTCCGAAGATGCTGTTGGAGTCGTTCATGTGGTAGTCCACGCGGCCGTCTCCCTGATCAGTCACCAGTTTGCCGGGAGTCACTGTGTAGTGGCAGCCAGCGCCAGCGACCGCACAGTTTGAGCTCGAGGTATTCGGAGCCGGATAGAGGGCCGCGATTTTCCGTGCCGCAGGATCCATTTGTGACACAGGAATTTGATTGTTCGTGTAAGGAGCGCGCGTGTATACCGGAGTTGCACCCGACTGCGGAGTCAGCGTTCCAGGGACGCAGCCGCTGGTACACGTTGTCGTCGTAGGATCGTAGAGTTGCACCGGGATCGCGGAAAAATCGCCGTTTACCATGGCGGGCGTCGGAATCGTGTCAAAGCGGCCATAACCGAGATTCTGGATTGAGCCGCCGGCCGTGGCAATTCGCGTACCTTGATAATCGCCGAAGATGAACAACTTATTTTTGATGATGGGGGCCCCGACAGCACCTCCAAACTGATTCTGCTTGAATGAATTGCGGGGATTCCCCGCCAAATTATTCTCCCAGCGGTTAGCATCGAGAACCGTGTTCTGCAGAATCTCGAACAATACGCCATGCACGTCATTCGTGCCGGATTTCAGGCTGATGTCGAGAATGCCACCCGCCGCGCGTCCATATTCCGCGCTGGCACCGTTCGTAATGACCTGCATATTCCCGATGGCCTCAACTGATGGGCCGATAACAAAAGCAGTCTGATTGATAAAATCAATGACATTGACGTTGTTGTCTACGCCGTTTAGCAGGAAGTTGTTCTCTCCCGTCGAACGAACGCCGTTTGCTGAAAATCCTCCTCCCAGCGCATCACGAGCACCCTGTTCAGCTGGAACGACACCCGGTGACATGCGCGCGAGAAACGTAAACGTTCGCTGTCCACCGAGGGGCAACTCGGTCATCTGGGAGGCATTCAGGTTTTCACCAATAGCCGGCGACTCAGTTTGGAGCAGCGGCGCAGCCGCCGTTACCTCTATGGTTTGCGAGGCATTGCCGACTGCCAGAGTGAGATTGACACTAACAGGTGCACCAGGATTGACAATGACGCCCTTTTGCTCGGCTACCTGGAACCCCGGAGCTTCCACTTTGACGGTGTAGCTCCCCGGATTAACGGCCGGACGGGTGTACGTACCCTCAGCACTTGTCACCGTGTCATAGGAGACGCCAGTCGCCTCATTTGTAATCGTGACTTTTGCGTTTGGAACCGCAGCTCCTTGCGCGTCAGCAACCGTTCCGGTGACAGTTCCAAGATCTCGCTGTGCCAGAGCAACGGTGCTCAACAGCAGCAATGAATAGACAGCCGCAAAGACACGCACGCAAACGCAGCATGTTCCCTCCCAAGCTGAGCCTCGACCCAGAGGCTACAAACAGAAAACTGGACTCGAAACTATCACGTCTGGACATTAGTTTCAAGGCCTTTAATGTACTAAGGGGTGGGTGGATGGCGCGGACGGGTCTGTGGCGCCGACGGTCTTGCCGTCTGCGTGGTACCCATTGCGGCCGACGCTATGATAACCAATGCATGAGGCGACAAGCTGTTTTGGCCTCGATCGCGCTTTCGGCCCTAGCCGCGGGCATCGTTCCAACCTTTAAGGCAGAATTTCACGACATTGCGAAATCCGCAGGCCTGACTGAGAGGAACGTTTATGGCGGCCTGAACCGGAAGGATTACATTCTGGAAACAACCGGCAACGGTGTTGCCATTTTCGATTACGATGGCGACGGTCACAATGACGTGTTTATCCCGAATGGCACTCGCCTGAACGGGTCACCAGGGCAAAACGCAAATTTACCGCAGCTTTACCATAATGAAGGCAACGGCCATTTCAAGAATGTTGCGGCCCAAGCGGGTTTCAAGCGAGAGGGATGGGCGCAGGGCGTGTGCGTTGGAGATTACGATAATGACGGCTGGCCCGATCTTCTGGTCACCTATTACGGCCATAATGTCCTCTATCGCAACCGGGGTGACGGCACATTCGAAGACGTTACAGAAAAGGCGAAGCTGCCAATTACCGGGACTCGTTACGGATCAGGCTGCTCGTTTTTGGACTACGACCGGGATGGATATCTCGACCTTTTCGTCGCGAATTACGTGGATTTGGATCTGAATAAGACGCCTCGACCCGGCCACGGCGAATACTGCGAATGGAAGGGCATTCCCGTGATGTGTGGGCCGCGGGGACTGCCGCTGGGGCACAACATTCTCTACCACAATAATCGCGATGGCACTTTCACGGATGTCTCAGAAGCGGCGGGAATCAATAAGCCGGGCGGCCGGTACGGGCTCGGCGTTGCGGCTGCGGATTTCGACAACGACGGCTGGCCGGACATCTATGTGGCTTGCGATATGACTCCCAGTTTGCTGTTCCACAACCTGCATAACGGCACCTTCGAGGAGCGCGGCGCAGAAGCCGGTGTCGCCTACAATTTCGATGGCGCGCTACAGGCTGGTATGGGAGTCGCGGTGGCCGACTACGATGGAGACGGGCTGCTCGACATCGCAAAGACCAACTTTTCTGGCGATCTCACTTCGCTTTATCACAACGACGATGGAAAGTTCTTTACGGACGTGTCGCGAGAGGCGGGCCTGGGAGTCAGGCAATTGCTCGGTTGGGGCGTTGCGTTTTCGGATGTGGATGACGATGGCTGGCGCGATCTAATCATTGCTAATGGGCACGTCTATCCCGAAGTGGAAGGCAAGCAGCTTGGCGATACCTATTTGGAGCCGACGATCCTGTATCGAAATCTGGGTACGGGCAAGTTTCAAAACGTCACGGAGCAAGCTGGTCCGGCTTTTCAGGTGCCTCGGCCGGCCCGCGGACTCGCACTTGGAGATTTAGACGGCGATGGGCGGCAAGAGATCATGCTCGTTAACATGAATTCGGTTCCGAGTCTGCTGAAGAATCAAGGTCCCCATGGCCATTTCCTCAATGTGTCGCTCACCGGTACAAAATCGAATCGCAGCGCGATCGGAGCGCGAGTTATCGTGACAGTGGGAAATCGCAAGATGATCGATGAAGTGATGAGCGGCGGCAGCTACTACTCACAAAATTCGTTCACATTGCACTTCGGTTTGGGAGAGGCGCAAGAAGCAGATCAGATTGAGATTCATTGGCCGAGTGGAATTGTTCAAACGAGAGGTAAAATCGCCGCGGATCAGACTATCAAAATCCGCGAAGCATCGAAACAGTGAAAGAAGGTTTCAGCCGGCGCGAATTCTTGTTTTCTGCTGCAGCGCTCCCGGCGCTGACGTGTTTAGCGGGTGCGCCCGCGTTCGCCGATGAGCCGCGGCATGATCCACCGTATCTAGCGCTCGAGAAATTTGTTCTGCCCGGCAACGATGAATTCCCAGAAGAGAAAACAGCCCTCCACATTGTCGAGTCGCTTGGTAAAGCTCTCCGGTCGATGGAATTGCCGATGGGAGTATCTTTACAAGGCTCATCGCCTTGCCCTAAGAGTTATCGAAGTCTGGCCCACGATCTGGAAGAGGCGGTTTACGAGGTTTCGGATACGGGCGTTAGGGAGGGATGGAAGCGATGGATCCAACTGTTGGGTAATATTCGACGCGCTCAGTTTTATGTTCTGCCGGATGGCATAGTCCGATATGAAGTAGCGAGCGAGCGGGACGGAAAATTACTTTATCGCGTTGGCCAATGGAAGCAAAGCTGGGAGGGAGGCAAGCTTGTCGCGCTTTCCCCACTCGAAGAACATGTTGCATCGGCCGCGAAACCGTTTTTTCGCGATGTCACTGTAGCCGTGTTTCGAAATGCTAGGTCCGCTGAAGACCAGCTTTCGCATGGGACTCCGTATTGGCGCGCGCGACTTGATCCAGCAACCGGCATTGACATTTATGGGAGTAACGGAATTGCCGCGGGCGATCTGGATAACGACGGAATCGACGAGATCTACGTCTGCCAACCGGGAGGTCTGCCAAACAGGCTTCTGAAATTCAATGCCGATGGTTCTGTCTCGGACATCACGGATGCTTGGGGCGTCGGTCTGCTCGACGACAGTTCCATGGCTCTGTTCCTCGATCTTCGAAACATCGGCCGACAGGATCTCGTCGTCCTTCGGAGCAGCGGTCCGATCCTGTTCCTGAACGAAGGAACACGGTTCAGGTTACGAGCTGACGCATTTCGATTTCAAACCTCCCCGGCTGGAGCGTTCACGGGAATGGCAGCCGCGGACTTTGATCGCGATGGAAAACTGGATTTATACCTCTGCTGCTACGTGTACTTCCAAAGCGAGGCGCAGTACACGTACGCATCGCCTTACCACGACGCACAGAACGGGCCACCCAATTACCTCTTTCGCAACCGGCTGAATGAAGACGGCAGCGGCTTCCTGGACGACTGCACAGCAGAAGCAGGAATGAATCAGAACAACAATCGATTCAGTTTTGCGCCTGCATGGTGCGACTTCAATGATGACGGCTGGCCTGACCTCTACGTCGCAAATGACTTTGGGCGCAAGAATTTCTATGTGAACGACAGAGGCCGATTCCAGGACGTGGCGGCGAACGCGGGCGTAGAGGATATTGGCCCCGGAATGAGTGCCTGCTGGTTTGATTACGACAAGGACGGAAAGCCGGACCTCTATGTTGCCAATATGTGGACGGCCGCCGGACAGCGTGTTGTCAAGGACAAGAACTTCGCCCCAGCACATAGCGATTCGCTAAAAGAGGCTTACAGGCGGCACACCATGGGCAACTCGCTATTCCGCAATCGCGGAGATGGCACTTTCGACGACGCAACTCTTACGCAGCACGTGAATTTCGGCCGATGGGCCTGGGCATCTGGTGGGCACGATCTGGACAATGACGGAGACGCGGAAATTTTCGTCACTTGTGGAATGCTGACGAATACCTCGACTAACGACTTAAACAGCTTCTTCTGGCGTCAGGTTGTGGACCGCTCGCCAGTTACGCAATCGCCCTCGGCTGCCTACGAGAATGGCTGGAACGCTCTCAACCAATTCATGCGCGAAGACTACAGCTGGAACGGCCGCGAGCCTAACGTGCTGCATGTGCGCCGAGGCGACCGATACTTCGATTTCTCCGGGGTTAGCGGCTTGGATTATGCGGAGGATAGCCGCGCTTTCGCAATAACCGACTTTGACGGTGATGGCCGGCCTGACATCGTTCTCAAGAGCCGGATGGGGCCTCAAGTGCGGGTTCTACAAAACGACTGCGCGGAATCGAACCAATCGATAGGATTCCGGTTGCGGGGAACGAAATCGAATCGAGATGCGATTGGAGTCCGGGTTCAGGTGGATCAGCAAACGAAATGGCTGGATGCTGGTTCCGGCTTTCTTTCTCAACACAGCAAGCAGCTTATGTTCGGCCTCAAGGATTCACAGGCGGCAAAACATGTGCGGATAACTTGGCCCTCCGGTGTTATTCAGGAGGTTGAAAATCTTCAGGCAGGTCAGAGCTATTCGATCGTTGAAGGGTCAAGCGAGCTCGAAACGAAACCATTTCGTTCGCCACGCCCGTTTCCGTCTCAACCTGCACCTGCCAACAACTCGGTCAGCCTCGACGACACATGGTTTTTGGAGCCTGTGCCTTTACCTGAACAGCAGCGTGGGCCGGGCTTACTTCTGTTACTGGACGGTCAACAGATGCCGGTTCATTCCGGTGTCTTGATCACTGTGATCGATTTCTCAAAGGAATCCGCAGACCGGCGTCGCAAGTACGAGATCTTTCGGCGCTATCTGTTCGATTGGCGGACCTCGCTTTCCACCCCGCTGGCATTTCTGTTGAACGATTCGGGTCACGCGGTGAAAGTGTATGCACACGCGCCATCAGAGCAGCAGTGCAAAACCGACTTGGCGCGGCTATCGAACTGGTCATCAGGTGCGGCTTTGCCTTTTGAAGGCAGCTATGTAAGCCAGCCGCGGCGGGACTTCTTCAAGTTTGGCGCGGCGTTTCTTTGGTCGGGTTATCCTGAGCAAGCTTTACCTTACCTACAGCAAGTACTGCGGCAGAGCCCTCAAAATGCGCGCGTTCTGGTATTGGTCGGGCAGATTCATCTGCAGGCTGGCCGTTTAGATCTCGCTGAGAAGTATTTCCGCGAGGCTCTTGGAGCAAAAGCAGATTACGCGGAGGCCTGGTCCGGGCTGGCAGATGTTTGCGAGAGCCGAAATGATCTCGCGGCAAGCTATCGCAAATTACGAGAAGGCGCTGGCGCTAAAACCGGACCTGCTCTATACGTTATTGAATGCGGGACACACGGCGGATAAGCTTGATCAGCAACAAAAGGCAGAGGCGTGGTATCGCCAGGCTCTGCAGCTCGATGCGCAATCGCCGGAGGCCGCCAATGGGCTGGGGTTGGCACTTGCCAAACAGGGACATGCCGAAGAAGCTCGGCAATACTTCGAACAGGCAATCGCGCTGCGGCGCAATTATTCAGAGGCGATCAACAACCTGGGTGTGCTGTATTTACAAGAAGGTAAGGTGAACGACGCGATTGCAGCATTTGAGTACGGAATGCGTGTGGCGCCGGATGCGGATATACTCTACTTAAATCTGGGGCGAACGTATACGCGGCTCGGAAAAATCGATAATGCGCGTCAGGTAATGCAGCAACTTCTTGATCGCAAACCAGACAGTGTGACAGCTCGACATGCGCTCCAGGAACTGAACAGCCGGTAACAGGAATGGTGAGAGCAGGATTCTTCGCTTTATTGCTAGCCATGGCACCGCCAGTCAGTAGCGCCGAATGTGATGGGTTCGGATTCCGAGCAGGCTTTGATCAAAGAAGTCGCTGAATCTGGGACAATGTGCCGATTTGTCGCAAGATCCCGATAATCGCGTTTTGCCGTTGCCGGCAGTTGCGCCTGGACCGCCGCCAGTGCTGAGCTTCCGGTATTACGAAGGTAAACTGCATCACCGCTTCGAGAACGCAGATCTGATGTTGGACGATGCTGGCCATTAGCCGAATTTTTACTTTCGCGCTGCTCTCGGCAGGACTGATTGCTAGCGACGCCGCTCGTGACGCAGGAATTGCCGCGTTTAAACAAGGCCGCTACTCTGTGGCTCTGAAAAATCTAAAGCAAGCGGCAACAGACCCGGCACGACAGCGTAGCGCGCATATTTTTAGCGCTCACAGAAGCCGCGTTGGGCGAGTGCAAAACCGCATTACCCGGGCTGACTTCAAACACAGATTCACTGGATCCTGTCTTATATCGCCTGGCAGGTTTGGCTGCAGCGAAGTGCTATAGCCTGAATGGCAATAGCACCTCCGCGTTGTCATTGCTCCAGCGTCTCGAAGCGCGGTTCCCGAACGATGCCGATGTGTTGTATTCGTCCGCCAAACTGCATATGCGAGCGTTTAACGACTCGACGTTCGCAATGTTCCAACGGGTTCCTGCATCGTATCGAGTGCATGAGCTCAGCGCCGAAATATTCGAGATAGAAAATCGCTATTCCGATGCTGTAGCGGAATATCGCAAGGCCATCGAATTGAATCCGAATGCGCCCGATCTTCACTTCAAGCTTGGCCGTGCCATCTTGTTACAGAGCCATAGTCCGGAGGCGCTGCAACAGGCGAGCACGGAGTTCAGATCGGAGCTCAAGCTCAGTCCAGAAGACAGCGCCACTGAGTTTCAATTGGGACAAATCGCGCAGGCACAGGGCAACACGGCCGATGCGAAATCGCACTTCCAGCGCGCAGTTTCACTTTCGCCAGGTTTCGTTCAAGCTCTGATCGCGCTTGGCAACATTTATTCGCGAGATAAGCAGTACACCGAAGCTATCTCTGTCCTCACACGGGCAACTCAAATCCAGCCCGCAAGCGAAAGCGCGCATTATGCGTTGCTCACCGACGTATCGAGATACAGGGCAATTGGATAAAGCAAAGAGTGAAAAAGCGATACTCGATCGCCTTCAAAAAGCGCCTGAAGGGGAGTTCGCCGATTTTCTGAAAAGACTCGGTGAGAAGCGACCTGACGCAGTGAAGGTACTCCCTTTTTTGCTATGGCTGTGGGTGCTTGCTGCCGGAGACCCAACGATCTTATTCCCCCGATTTCCGAAACATCGCAAAACAAGCCGGCTTGGTTCAAGCCTTTCCCAACGGCGGTACGACTTCGAAGCAATACATCATTGAAACAACGGGTAGCGGAATCGCATTCATCGATTACGACAATGACGGCTTGCTCGATATTTTCGTTCTATCCGGCGAGGGAGGAACGAACCGGATGTACCACAACGAGGGTAACGGCAGATTCCGCGATGTCACCGATGCGTTGGGCTTGCATTCTTCAGGTTGGGCTGAGGGCGTGTGTGCCGGTGATTACGACAATGACGGGTTTACGGACCTATTCGTCACATATTGGGGCCAAAATCATCTCTATCGCAATATTGAGGGCAAACATTTTGAGGATGTCACCGCACGTGCGCATCTAACGCAAGACCGTGTCCGGTACAACACTGGCTGCGCCTTCACGGATATCGATCGTGAAGGGCACTTGGATCTCTTTGTCGCTAATTATGTGAAGTTCGATCCGGCAATAACTCCCAAACCAGGCGCGAATCCGTACTGCTTTTATCGCGGCACACCCGTGAATTGCGGTCCGAGAGGGTTGCCGTTCGATCGAAATATCTTGTATCGAAACAACGGCGATGGCACATTCAGCGATATTTCAGAGGCGTCCGGTATTGCGGCGTCAGAAGGTCACTACTCACTCAGCGTGTTGACGGCGGACTTCAATGAGGACGGGCTTCCCGATATCTACGTGGCTTGTGATCAGACTCCCTCGTTGCTATACATCAACAAAGGAAACGGAAAATTTGAAGAGGAGGGAGTGCTGCGCGGCGTGGCGTTCGATCAAAACGGGAAAGCGATGTCTGGGATGGGCGTTGATGCGGCCGACTACATGGGAGATGGACATGCCAGCATATTTCGAACCAACTTTTCAGATGAGTTCGAAACGCTTTACCGCAATCGGGGCGATGGCAACTTCGATGAAGTAACTCTGGATGCCGGACTTGGACAGAACACGCGTTATGTCGGCTGGGGCACCGGATTTTTCGATTTCAACAACGACGGATGGAAAGATCTTCTTCTTGTGAATGGTCACGTGTTCCCGGAGGTGGAAGCTCTGCATATCGATATTCACTACAAGGATCGGGCGATCCTTTATCAGAATCTGGCCAATGGCAAGTTTCGGGACATCTCTGAGCATGCGGGGCCTGCGCTCCTGGAAAAGCATTCCTCGCGCGGTGCTGCGTTCGGCGACTTCGATAATGATGGGGCGGTGGAGATCGCGATCAATAACCAGAATGAACCGCCTTCGCTGTTGAAAGAGGCAGTAAATCCTCCCGGGCATTGGGTCATTCTGAAGCTGACGGGCACGCGGTCAAATCGAAGCGCGATCGGTGCACGGGTGAAGCTACTCGCAAACGGGCACGCGCAGTACGGTGAAGTACGAAGCGGTGGAAGTTATCTCTCGCAGAATGATTTACGCCTACACTTCGGTCTCGGCTCGGCTATGCAAATCGATAGTATCGAAATTACGTGGCCAAGCGGGCTGCACCAGATTCTCAGGAATCAGCCCTGCGATCGAGTGCTCGCGATTCGCGAGGCCGGCAGCTAGGGTTCCATCCATACAGTCGCGTCACCCGGCGGCACATCTCGCTGTCCCACCAAAATGTGCGCACGCGGATTCGCCGGAATCGTCTTCGGTCTGACTAGCAAAATTGGTCGCTACCCAGAAGCCATCACGCCAGTCGACCAGGAAATTTGGGTCCAGATTCGCAGGAGCTGCGCCCGCGGACTCATAAACGCGATGCAGCAATACGCGTTCCAACTCGCCATCCAAGGTGTCGACACCGATGTAAGTCACCGTGCCACGACCCAGCTTGTGCGTAACAGCGGCGGCGCGTCCAGCATAGAACTGATCGGCGTATTGAGCTAAGACTTCAGTCCCGGCATCGGGCCCGAGTACATCAGCCCCAAGCACCCCAAGCATAGGTTTTGCCGTCCGCGGCAGTCACGTGGCCATTCACGTTGACCGGCAGCACGTCATAAAAAGGAATTCTCGCGCCAATCAAAGGATAAATAGGTGCTGCCCATGGCGCTTCCCACAAGTGACCAGGCGGGTCTTTTTGGCCCGTTCTGCACGTGAGAACGAGGTGTCCTCCATTCTGTGCGTACTCATTGAAGCGGCGTATTAAATCGTGATCGATTAACTGATACGCCGGAGCAATCACAAAAGGGTAATGGCTGAAATCGCGCTCTGATGTGAGAACGTCGACAGGCGCCATCATGCTCTTCAGAGCTCGGTAATACCGCATCCAATGTTCGACGGTATCCCAACGCGTAGTCTGCTTATGATTCGAAATGTCCCAACGATTGTCGTAGCTGATTAAAAATGCAGTGCGGCGCGCAGCGTACGATTGAGGCTCACGCGCGCTTGGATCGTAGTGCTTTCGCAGCTCGATTACGTCACGCATCGCCTGAGCATATTCGCGCCCGCCGGGTGAGGGTGTTACGCCGTCCGTTTCCGCAAGCCCTTTGTGATAGAGCTCGGAGCCGAATAGCGGTTGACGGTAACGGTAGGTGCAAACGAAGCGTGCACCTGCGCCGAACGCACGCAAGATCCACATGTGGATGGCACCCGGAAGCGGCCAAGGATTCACCTCTCCCCAATTCACCTGCCCCGGCTGCAGCTCCATTAGACCCGAGAGTCCATTGAAGGGACGCATGAAATCGTGCATGAATGACATCTGCTCCGCGCTTCCCAGGCGAAATCCCAGAGCGCCTTCGTTCATCTGGCCATGAACAGGGTAGTGCGTCCAGCTAAACACATCGAGCGTCTTGGCCGATAGCGATGGATCGACGTCTTCGTGCAGCGTCATGAAATTCGTCGTGACCCACTGATTTTTTGAGTATTGGCGAATAATGTTTGCCTGCATGTTCAAATAATCGGCCGCTTCATGTGCAAACCAGCGCTCGAAATCGAGCATGGCGTGCGGGCTCGGATCGGCGACGAGCGTATCGGGATTAGGAATGTCGATCTGATCGAAACCTTGATACATCTCCGACCAAAACGCGCCGCCCCAATCCTGATTCAGACGATCGATCGTGCCATATTTCTCACGCAGCCAAGCGCGAAATTTCGTAGTTGCCGCTTGCGAGTATGAGTAGTGCCTTCCATAGTGGCTCAGTTCGTTATCAATCTGCCAGCCCCAGATGCGTGAATCGTTTCCGAATCGCTTCACTAACTCCGTATCGATTTTCGTGACGTATTCCCGATAAACTGGCGAGCTCCAATCGGCGTGCTCACGACTGCCGTGATCCATCGTTCGGCCCTGCTTATTGACCATAAGAATCTCGGGATGCTTGCGAGTCAGCCAAATCGGCGGCGTTGCGCTGGGTGTACACAGCACAACTTTCAATCCGTTTCTCGCGGCGAGGTCGACATTTCTTTCGAGCCAGTCAAACTGGTACTTGCCCTCCTCCGGCTCCATGAAGTACCAGGCGAATTCGCCCATATGGACGAACTCCATGCCTAGTTTGCGAATGTTGGTCATATCTCGTGACCACTGCGATTCCGGCCAAGCCTCTGGGTAGTAGTAAACGCCGACCGTGAGCATCTGATTCTTTGGAAACCAATCAGAATGTTGCGCGCGCGCTATCGCCGCTAGCGCAAGAATCGACAACAAAGCGTGTCAAACATCGCCCATGTCTGGTCATGCTTGGAACATTAGATCATCTGCGCAGCTCACCTGCGTCGATTCGTACAATCGAAACCATGCGCCGCATTGTATTTTTGGCTTCCGTCGGGCTCTTAATCGCCTCTTCGCCTGATCGCGCAAACCATTCGATTCGACGAGAGCCGTAAAGTCTGGCTGCTGACCACGCCTCATAGCTCGTACGCCATGGGCTTAACCCCAGATGGACAACTGCAGCACCTCTACTGGGGCGGCTCGCTGTGGCGAATCGAGGATGTCCCCGAGGCTACGGAGCGGAAGGACATCTCGTCGTTTGATCCTCACGAGATGCTCGAGAACGAGGAGTTTCCCGGTTGGGGAGGTCCGCGCTATTACGAGCCGGCGCTGAAAATCACGCGACCGGATGGCGATCGCGACCTGGTGTTGCGCTATGTCTCGCACCGGATTCAGGACGACAACCTCGATATCACGCTGAAAGATATTCGTGACGACATACAGGCGACGCTGCACTATCACGTCTACCCCGGAACAGGAATCATCAGCCGCTCCGCTACGATTCGGAATCGGACCGGGCAATCCATAACAGTGGAGAGCGCTCAATCGGCACGTGGTACTTGCCGGCGGGAGATGGATACCGCCTTTCCTATCTGAGTGGGCGCTGGGCTGCGGAGACGCAGCTCAATCGCGAGCCTATTCATGAAGGCATGAAAGTTCTGGAGAGCCGCCTGGGACACACTGGTCATAACCTGAATCCCTGGTTTGCAATCGACAACGGCGACGCGAGCGAGGAACATGGGCGCGTGTGGTTTGGAGCGCTTGCATGGAGCGGTAATTGGCGGATCACGGTCGAACAAACGCCATACCGTCAGGTGCGAGTCACCGGCGGGTTCAACACGTTCGATTTTTCCTATCCATTGAAACCGGGCGAGACTCTGGAAACGCCCGCGTTCTATGGAGGATTTGCGGAAAACGGATTCGGAGAGGCTTCCCGGCTGCTGCACAATCTCGAACGCGAGGATATCGCTCCGGGCGGCTTGAAATCCCGGCTGCGCCCAGTGCTTTACAACTCGTGGGAAGCAACTGAATTCAATGTGAGCGAAAGCGGTCAGAAAGAGCTTGCAGAAAAGGCCGCCAAATTAGGCGTCGAACTGTTCGTCATGGACGATGGTTGGTTCGGAAAGCGGAACAACGATAGAGCAGGATTGGGCGATTGGTTCCCGAACCCGCAAAAATTTCCAAACGGCTTGAAGCCTCTCATCGATTACGTAAACCAGCTTGGAATGGATTTCGGCCTATGGGTTGAGCCCGAAATGATAAATCCAGACAGCGATCTGTACCGCGCTCATCCGGATTGGGTGATGAATTTCCCGGGCCGGCCTCGCAGCGAATTGCGCAATCAGCTTGTACTGAATCTCGCGCGTGATGATGTTAAGGAATACATTTTCGGTGTCCTCGACAAGCTTGCGACCGAGTACAAGATCCGGTACTTCAAATGGGACATGAACCGGACTTTCTCGGAGCCTGGATGGCCCGAGCAAACGCCCGCGGACCAACGGAAATTGTGGGTGAAATATGTTTTGAATCTGTACGAGATCATGGACCGCTTACGGGCTAAGCACCCGAATCTCGAGATCGAATCCTGCTCCGGCGGTGGTGGCCGCATCGATCTTGGCATTCTAAGACGCGTGGATGAGTTCTGGACTTCGGACAACACGGAAGCGTTCGACCGCCTGCGGATTCAGGAGGGCTTCTCGCAAGCCTATGCGGCAAAATTCATGTCCGCGTGGGTCACTGATGTGCCAAACACGAACGGGCGGAGCACGCCTTTGCAATATCGCTTTCTAGTTGCGATGCAGGGTGCGCTTGGGATTGGCGCGAACCTGAACAAGTGGTCTGACGAAGACTCCAGACTCGCCAAGCAGATGATCGCTCTTGATAAGCAGATTCGAGGCACGGTTCAATTGGGCAGTCTTTATCGCCTATTGTCGCCTCGCACGAACGATGTGACGGCGAATGAGTACGTTTCTTTCGACGGCAAGCAGGCTGTATTGTTTGCGTTCCGCCATTCGCAGCAATACAACACGCCTCCGCCGACGATCTATCTGCAAGGACTCGATGCGCACGCAGTTTACAGGCTCGAATCTATTGATCGGAAGGTGATGGATGAGCAGCCACAGTTGAGCGGCGCGTATCTGATGCAAAACGGAATCGACCTGAATCTCCGAGGCGATTACGACAGCACTGCTGTGCTACTACATCGAATGAATTAAGCGCGCCCTAGCTTCAGACGCCATCTCGCGGGCGTGACTCAGCTCGGCGACGGCATCGCCTATAGGGAGAAATTCCATCGCTACCATGCGATCGTACTTCAGTTCAGCCAGCTTGCGGTAGATATTGCCGTAGTTGATTTCGCCCGTTCCTGGCTCATGACGCCCGGGAACGTCGGCAATGTGCACCAGCCCCGTGTACTGGATATTTTTCTCCAGCTTCTCGATCAAATTGCCTTCGGCGATTTGTTCGTGAAAGAAGTCGTACAGGAATTGAACTTGCGGATGATCGACAGCCCGATGATTTCAAATCCTTCGGCCACCGAGGTCAAATAATATTTGGGATTTTCTTCCGGGTCGATGTTTTCAAGCAGCAGCCTCACCGGTTGGCCGTTTATCTTTTTGCCATCTATCTAGCTGCGCCGCCCTTTTCAGACCTTCGATGCAACTCTGATGCTGCATGTTTGCGCGGCATGCCCGGAACAACATTGCCGGACATAATGATGACGGCCGGGCATTCGATCTTCTCCATGATCGGCAATTCATGCCGCACATCGGCCAGCAGCGCCTCTCGCTCGTTCGGGTTGCCCACCCCATGCTTCAGTCCAGCCGTGGTGTCGAAGGTGATGCCAAGTTCATTGCGTTTACGATTGGCGCGCTTGAACTCGTCTTCTGACCAATGCGCATATTCGCCCACCAACTCTACATTCTTATAGCCCGCTTGGGCGACTTTCTCCAGGCGTTCTTCGAATGGCAGCTTTTGAAAACGGTCCAAAGCATGACGGAAAGCTGGAATGGCACACCAGCTTGGTCTTGTCCAGCTTCGGCAAGTTTCGGTCCGCGAGCGACAGCGGCGGCACCCACTGCTGCTCCCGCAAGATTCCTGGAAAATGTTCGTCGGTTCATAATTGGCCTTCTCGAATCATTCTGGAGGATAACTCTTTGTGCCGTCCATACAAGAACCTGGTCCAGCAACTGGCCAACAGCTCTATCGGATTCCCGGAAAGCACCGCCCATCTCCTCAATGCAGCGCTGAAACACGAGCGCGAACAAGCCAAACACCAGGCCGCCACTCAGTAAAGTGAACGGATGCGGACACGGAGCCCGGAGCGCAGCGACGGGTTAGTCCCCTGAATCCCTCACCGCAGCCGCAAAACGCCGGAACAGCTTTAATTGCTCGAGATCGATTTTGGGTTGCCTCATTTTCAACGAGATTCCGGACGTGCTCGTAGCCGGTCACAAAAACCTCCCAACCTCTATTCCCATTCCCATCACCCACTTCCAACCAATTTCGAAGCTTCATAGTACGTTTTCGCCCTTCCGCGTGCTACGTTGTAGCCGCTTATGACTCCACGTCAAGTCCGCCGCGCTGCTGAGCGCAAAGCAAATAAGGCCGCCCGCAAAGCCGCGAATGGCTTCGTTTTTTCACCCGAGGATGCCCCCACTTCCGAGGCCGCCGATTCGTCCAATGTAATCTCCGAAACCCTAGCGGCGCTTCCACCCATCTCCTCCTCTCAACTGGCCGCCAATCGCGCCAATTCCCAACTTTCTACGGGTCCGCAAACTTCCGAAGGAAAAGCCAAATCATCTCTGAACGCCGTCAAAACCGCGCTCACCGGCCGCACTGTCCTCCTTCCAAGCGATGATGCCGCCATTTACGAAAACCATATTCGCGACTACTTCAAGGAACTCCAGCCCATCGGTCTTCGCGAGCACTCCCTCGTCCAGGCGCTTGCCGACACCGCTTGGCGTCTCGATCGCATTCCCGCGCTCGAAATGGCCATCTATGCCCAGGGCCATGTCCAATTTGCGAAGCAGTTCGAGGCAGAGAATCCCGCCGTCCGCCCCGGCCTAATCGAGCTCCACACCTACCTTGCATACGAAAAACAGCTCCGTAACCTGCAGCTTCAGGAAATGCGTCTGCGCCGTCAACGAGAAAAGGACACTGCAGATCTTCGCCAGCTACAACAAGAGCGCATCCAAAGGGAAAAGGAAAACCTCCAGACCGCCGCAGGGCTCTATACGACAGCGAAACGCGACCACATGCCTTTCGATCCGGCCGAATATGGCTTCGATTTTTCAGTTGCTGACGTTGAGGACTATCTCAAAGGTGCACGCGCCGCCCATCTCCTGAATGAAAGCCTGAAACAGGAGCGCGAACAAGCTAAACACCAGGTCGCCACTCGGTAAGGTGAACGGATGCGGACACGGAGCCCGGAGCGCAGCGACAGGTTAGTCCGCTTAATCCCTCACCGCAGCCGCAAAACGCCGGAACAGTTTCAATTGCTCGGGATCGGTGAGTGCCTGGTCCTCCGGATGCCACTGAACGGCCACGACAAACCGCTTATCTGGCCGCTCCAGGGCTTCAATTGTTTCATCTTCGCTGTCACGCGCAGAAACGCGCAGCCCCGCCCCGATCTTCGCCGCCGCCTGATGGTGCCTGGAATTTACTTGCCAGCAGCTCTTACCCGCAATGTCGGCCAGCAGACTACCTGGCTCGATCGTCACCTCATGCGCAGGCGACGCAGCATTCCCGCCACTTCTCGCGTGCCGTTCCGCCGAAGAAACGTGCTGAATCAACGTTCCGCCGTGATAGACATTCAAAATTTGCAGGCCTCGGCAAATTGCAAAAATCGGCAGCTCCTTTTCAATCGCCTCATGAATGAGCTCCAGCTCCACCTCATCGCGCTCATCGTCCGGCGGCTCGGTCTCGGCGTGCGCAGCCTCGTTATAGCGTTTGGGATTTACATCACTGCCACCTGTCAGCAGCAGACCCGCGAAACCTTCCACAGAAGCTGCACCCTTCGCCAGAATCGGCACCGGCTCCACCCCTCCGGCTCGCGCAGCATCCTCGTACGGCTTCACCTTTCTCTCATGCCGGTACGGCATCAGCACGCGTTTATGCATGTGTAGACCACCTCATCTATGCTTACTACAGTTGCTGTTGTGCGCGTAAAGGAATGACGTATGGCTGATCGAAAGCTACAAGTCGTACCAATCGGAGGTCTCGGCGAGTTCGGTATGAACTCCATGGCGCTGCGATACGGCGATGACATTATCGTGATCGACGCAGGCATGATGTTCCCTGAGTCCGAACTCCTCGGTGTCGATATAGTCACTCCCGATTTCAGCTACCTTGAGCAGCACGCCAGCATGGTTCGCGCCCTCATTCTTACCCATGGCCATGAGGACCACATCGGCGGCGTGCCATTCCTGCTCGCTCAATTGAACCTCCCCGTTTACGGCACTGGGTTCACACTCGCTCTGGTCGAGCGGCGCCTCGAAGAGCACGAGCTGCTCGATAAGGCGAATCTGAATGTTGTGAAACCTGGAGATCGCATCACCGTCGGCCCCTTCGAGATTGAGTTCGTTCGCGTCACGCACTCCATCGTCTGCGCAGTCGCGTTAATTATCACGACCCCGCTCGGAGTCATCATTCATACAGGCGACTTTAAGGTCGATCCAACGCCGACCGACAACGAGCTGTTCGATCTTCACACGTTTGCTGAATACGGAAAACGCGGTGTTCTCCTGCTCCTATCGGATTCGACCAATGTCGATCGGCCGGGCTACACCGAAAGCGAGCGCGCCGTCCGGCCCCGCTTGGAAGAGCTCTTCACGCGCAGCGATAGGCGCCTGATCATCTCCTGCTTCAGCAGCTCCATTCATCGTCTGCAGCAGATTCTGGACCTCGCCGATGAAAACGGTCGCAAGGTCGCCTTTCTCGGTCGTAGCATCCTAAATGTCACCGAAATCGCGCATAACCTGGGACTCCTAACTATTCCCGATGACACGCTGCTTCGCCCTCAGGACATTATGCAAATGGCTCCGGAGAAAGTTGCGGTAGTGGTTTCCGGCACGCAAGGTGAACCCATGTCGGCCTTATCTCGGGTTGCCGTTGACAATCATAAGCATCTCTATTTACAGCCTGGCGACACTGTCGCGTTGAGCGCGCGCATCATTCCCGGTAACGAGAAAGCCATCTACCGCATGATTAATCACATTGCCCGCCGGGGCGCCGATCTCGTCTACGGCACCATGAATCCGCCCGTTCACGTCTCGGGACACGGAAGTGAAGAGGAGCTGAAGCTCATTCTTAATCTGGCTCGCCCCAGGTACTTCATCCCCATTCATGGCGAGTACCGCCAACTTTCACGCCACGCCGCGCTCGCAGAACATCTCCGTTTTGCCGGACTCGAAGAAACCTTCGTTCTCGAGACTGGCGAAACACTCGAGATCGATCATCTTGGTGCGCGCCGCGGTGAGCGTGTCACCGTCGGCCGGGTTTGCATCGATTCCGGCTCGCTTGATGACGTCGTGGAAGACATCATCATCCGCGATCGCCGCCATTTATCAGAGGACGGCTTCGTGCTCCCTATCATCGCCATCAACAAGCACACCGGCAAGAGCGAGGGTCTTCCTGAAATTGTGAGCCGTGGCTTTGTCGGCAGTGACGGCTCCGGGGTTCTGCAGCAAGCTCGCGCAGTCGTGGCGAAGACGCTCGAAACTTCAACTCCTGAAGAGCGAGGCGATTGGGGCGTGATGCAGGAAAAAATACGGACCGATTTGAAGCGCTTCCTGGCTAAGGAAACCCAGCGCCGGCCGCTTATTATGCCCGTTATCCTTGAAATCTAAACCGCCCGGCAGCATCCATAATAGAATGAAACTCGTACATCCACTGGAGGGATACCAAATGAAAAAATTCGTTTTTGGTTCTGTTCTTACTCTTTCGCTCTGCTCGTTCGCTGCTTTCGCGGATAACTTAACGGGCTACGTTTCTGAGTCGCATTGCGCCGCCAAGCACAGCAGCCCGAGCGCGGCAAACACAAAGTGCATTCAAACCTGTTTGAAGGGCGGCTCAGACCCAGTCCTCGTCAGTGAAGGTAAGATTTACAAATTTGATGCCGCTTCGAAAGACCAGGCAGTGGCTCACGCGGGAGAGAACGTCAAGATCGATGGCACGCTAAACGGCGACACTGTTACCGTATCTTCGATCGAAAAAGCCCGCGCCAAAGAATAGCTACATAGCGTTCAATCTGAACCCGAAGCGTAAGCGACAGGTTTCTTCGGCACGCTGAGCGGCGATACAGTAACCATCTCTTTGATCGAAAAGGCTGGCGCCGAAGAATGGCGATGTCGCGTTCAATCCGAGCCCGAAGCGTAAGCGACGGGTTTCTTCTTTAGTGCTGGAATACCAGCTTTAACTTTCCAGTTTCGCCTCGATACAGCACCGCCAGATTTTTCAGTTTGTGCTTGCCGTCAAGCGGGAAATACAAAAAGCCCTCGACTGGATCCGCAGTTTCCTTCTGGGGGAACTGCTTTGCCTTCAGCTTTTCCAGTAGCTTATTACTGCCTTCATTGCCGGTGTCCATCTTCGAATTCAGCGTATCGGCCTTCTTTACGCCGGGGCCCGAACCCATCCCTATCGGGCCCAGTCCACCGAAGCCCGACGTCTTGCTAGGCGTGCCGTTGGGCGATGTTTTCACAAGCAGCGCTCCTTGCCCCGCGAGCTCGGCTGGATCAAATGGTTTCGATCGCTCGCCGTCGTCGTATGCCAGCAAGATAAAATCATCGGGACTGAGTTGGACAGGCCTGTCAGTTTTGGGCGTCACGCGCACATCCAACAGCGCCACGCCCTTGCCCGGATCGGCGCCTATTTTCTGCGCAATCTCTTCCTCGGTCAGCGAGATCGTAGCCACCACATCAATTTGATCGTTGCTCGCGCTAGTCGTCGGCGAGATCACTTTCTTCTCGGCGAACAGGCTCGCTGCCGCTAACATCAGAATTCCGGTACCCACTCGAAACTGCATTATTAATCCCGCTACTCGTAGCGTAGCGCGTCCTTCGGATCGACGGATGTCGCGCGCCAGGCAGGAACAATACCGGCAATCGCCGCAGCCGCCACTAGAATCCCAACGGAGAAGCAGAAGCTCGCCGCATTCCCAGCCTTGACTCCATAGAGTTGAGATTCCAAAAGCCTCGCCAAAACGTAAGCTGCGGGCAAGCCGATCATAACGCCTGCGCTTGCCAGTAGCAGGACCTCCTTCATCACCATCTGCAGCACTTGTCTGGGCATCGCTCCTAACGCCAGGCGAATGCCAATCTCCGCAGTGCGCCGCGCAACCGAATAGGCCATCAATCCGTACAACCCGATCGCCGCAAGCAGCATGGCAAGCACGCTAAACGCTGTAGCAAGTGTTGCAATCAATCGCTCGGTGTAAATCGATTCGTCTACCTTCTCCGTCATGGTTCGGGCACCGTACACAGGGAGGGCCGAATTGATGTTTCGCACCAGGGCACGAACACTTCGTTCGAGCGCGGGCAAATCGCTTTGCGCGCGCATAAAGAAAGCTGCCTGCCGGATCTGTTTCTGCTGTTTGTATGACTGATCGAAAGGCACGTAAAACGTAGGCTTGACAGTCTCGCGCAGACTCAGATTCTGAGCGTCTTTCACCACGCCGACGATATCGGTATCGAGAGGTTGACCTGCTCCAACTTCCATGCGCGTACCGACGGGATTGCGATTGCGTATGAAATGGCGTACGAATGCTTCATTGACTATAGCGACTTTGGCCGACCCCTCCCGGTCATGATCGTCGAATTCGCGGCCACCCACTAGAGCAGTGCCCAAGGTCCTGAAGAACCCCGGCCCAACCGCGTTTTCATCCGAATACGTGTCCTCATCCGCACGCGGATGAAACCCCTCGACAGTTACGTTTGAAGACGCCTCAGACTGTGACAGCGGGCTGAATTCAGCAATCGAAACCGACTGCACCCCGGGGAGCTGAGTTAACTTCTCCCGGATCTCATGATAGAGACTTCGTCCAGTGTCCACGGAATAGCCACTGAATCTGGGGTCAACTGAGAATGTCATTAAATGATTGGGCCGGAAACCCGGGTCGTGAGCGAGCAGGTTCACCAATGTTTTCGAGAACAAAGCCGCGCCCACGAGTAGGCACAGCGACACGGCTAACTGGCCGGCAACCAGCGCCCATCGCCATCTTGTCTGCGCACCCCTGGGAGACGCGTTGGAGCTTTGGTCCTTAAGCGCGGGCATCGGATCGACTCGTGCGGCTTGCATTGCTGGCAACACTCCGAACAGCACAATCGTTGTCAACATCAGCAGCACACTGAACGCCAGGACCGTGATGTCCGGCTTCGCAGTGAGCCAATCGCCGGTCACGTCTGTTGGCAGCAAGGCAGTCAGCGAGCGAACCAGAAAAAACGACAACACAGTCCCAATCATTCCGCCCGCAACAGCCAACACCAGACTTTCGGCTAGACTTTGCCGAATCACCTGCCAACGATCCGCTCCGACTGCCACGCGTACAGCGATCTCGCGAGTTCGCGCTACCGCGCGTGCGATCAAGAGATTCGCCAGATTCCCGCAGGCAATAATCAGCAGCAAGCCCACCATCGCGAGTAGCGCGGTCAGCGGCTTCTTCCACTGCGCTTCGAGCTCGTTGATGCCCTGTGCGGCGGAATGCAACTCGATGGGTTTAGCAAGCAACCGCTGCCGGGCGGCCTGATCCTTCACGCCGACGTGGTCGATATCGTCTCGAACCATCGAAACCCAGAGTGGCCGAAGCGATGCCGTTGCTTGCGCCTTGGAAACTTCGGCCTTCAGTCGACCAATAATGTTGAGCCAGTGCATGCCGGGGCGATCGAAGTCTTCCCAACCAGGCGAGATCTGAAGCATCATCGAAATTGGCAGAAACATGGCGAGAGATTGGCCTGTTAAAAAGCCGTTAAATTCTCTCGGTGCTACCCCGATGATCAAAAATGGATGGCCATTGACGGCGATTTTTTGGTTAAGGGCGGCAGCACTGTTCCCGAAGTGTTCCGTCCAATATCGAAACGTCAGAACCGCTACCGGATTACCGCCGCGGATGCGATCATCCTGGCGCGAGAGTAAGCGGCCCAGCACCGGCCTTAGGCCGAGAACATCGAAGTAATTTCCGGAAACGATCTCCGCCTCGCCGCGTTCGCTCCCGCTCTCACGGACTACTTGAATGGTTGCACCCGAACGAGCGGCCACGCCGTCAAACAATTGGGAGCTGTCTTGCAGCCGTCTGTACATCGGATAGGAGAAGACGCTTTCGTAGCTGTCACTGTATGAACCGCCGGGTAATTCAGGACCGCTCGAATGCAACACGACAAGTTGCTCGGGTGACCGCACAGGTAGGGAGCGCAGAAGAACCTGATAGAAGAGTGAGAAAATTGCAGCCGTCGCTCCAATCCCTAGAGCAAGCGTCAAAACGGCAACCGCAGAGAACCCGGGAGTGCGCCAGAAACTCCGGAGAGCAAAGCGGATATCGTTCCACATAGTGAGAAGATAAGGAGTTTTAGACGCCCACGGCTTGGAAGCCTTACTGAGAGTCTACCGTGTTAAACGCAAGAGAAGTTTTTCGCGACAGCACCGAAGTGCAGGTCCAGTCCGCATTGCCCGGCTGGATCTGTCTTCGCATCGCGCCGAATCTCGAAGCCAGGGCTCGGGTTGTCGACTTCTTCCGTTCGCAGATGGAAAATTTGCCAACGGATCTGTGCGAAAAACTTTCTCTCGCGCTTCACGAGTTGCTCGGTAATGCAATCGAGCATGGCTGCGAGGGTCCCAACTGCCGCGTCGAGTTCATGTTTATCCGAACATCGCGCATGCTGCTGTTCCAGGTGAAGGACGTTGGCACAGGCTTTTCTCTCGACGATATACCGCACGCAGCGCTGAACAATCCGCCTGAAGAGCCTCTGCGTCATGTGGAGTATAGATCACAGAATGGAATGCGCCCCGGCGGATTCGGAATTATGATGGTCAAACAAATCGCCGACGAACTGATCTACAACGAAAAAGGCAACCAGGTCGTGATGATCAAGTACCTGGATTGACAGCTGCTTACTTTCCATTTTTCAAGTGATCATCGAAGAATTGAGCCATGGCTTCGTATAGCGGCTTCCGCAGCGGCCCACCAACACCGTGCTCTTTCGAAGGGTAGAGCTGTAGGAAGTATTGCCTGTCGGCGTGCTCGAGCGCGTTGACCATTTGCATTGTGTTCTGAAACAGCACGTTGTCATCTTCAAGGTTGTGGAGGATCAGTAATCTACCCTGCAGTCGTGCAGCGTTCTCCACATTCGAACTCGCGTCGTAGCCCTTCTTGTTCTCCTCGGGCAGTCCCATATAGCGCTCTGTGTAAATTGTGTCGTAGTTGTGCCAATCCGTAACCGGCGCGCCGGCAACACCAACCTTGAAAACGTCCGGCGCAAGCAAAAGAGAACGGATCGTCATGTAGCCGCCATAACTCCAGCCCGTGACTCCGATCCTGTTTGGATCGACAAAACCCATCCCGATCAAGTGCTCAACGCCTAGCCGCTGATCGGCTACTTCCTGCTTCCCGAGCTCGCGATAGATCGGTTCTTCGAAACCGCGACCGCGACCATTTGATCCGCGATTGTCCAGCTGCCAAATCACGTACCCGCGATGCGCGAGCACCTGCGCCAAATCGAGCCCGTACCACATGTCATGAACAGTCTGCACGCCCGGCCCGCCGTACACCTCAACAACCGCCGGGTATTTCGTTCCAGGTTGAAAGCCTGCTGGCTTGATTAGCCCACCATACAGAATGGTTCCATCAGGAGCCTTCACTTGGACGATCTCCCTTGGCAGCACGTCATACTGTTCGAGCGGCTTCAGATCGGCCGGGCGCAACACTGCAATCTGCTCACCAGCTGCACTGCGTAAGACAGTTTCAAGTGGCCGTTTCAAGCTCGAAAACGAATCAAGGTAATAAGTGCCGTTCGGGTTCGCATGGATATAGTGGGTTCCCGCATCCTTTGTCACGCGCGAAGCATCAGAACCGTTAAGAGCTACGCTGTAGAGCTGCGATTCCAGCGGACTTGCTTGGTTTGATGTGTAGTAAACGCGCTGTTGCTCTTCGTTGATGGCTGCAACCGTCAATACTTCCCAATCACCTTTGGTTAATTGACCGAGAAGTTCGCCGTTATACGAGTAGCGATAGATGTGACGAAAGCCGCTGCGCTCGCTCGTCCATAGAAATTCGGGACGCGACTTCAGGAAGTAGAGGTTGTCGGCCATGTTGATCCAGGTCTTCGACTGCTCATGGATCACCGTGCGCACGGCGCCGCTCGAAGCGATCGCAGAACAAAAGATCCAGTTGGTCCTGCACACGGGTGAGGCGCTCGACGGCAATTGCCGACGAATCGGGCAACCAAAATACTCGCGCCAAAAGCGTGTTTGAAGTGTCTCCAACGGTCATCCACTTCGTACCGCCGCCCTGTGCTGCGATCACGCCGATCTTGACCTGCGCGTTCGGCGTGCCGGCTTGCGGATAGCGTTCCGGCTCACTTGCCGCGCGTTCGCCCAGCAGATCTACCTGCGGATACACGAACTCGCGCGCTACGTCGAATTGCATATAAGCGATCTGCCTCGAATCAGGCGACCACCATGTGGCCGTGCCCAGATCGAGCTCTTCCGGATAAACCCAATCGAGTTCGCCGTTCATTAGCGTTGATGATCCATCCGACGTGAGCTGCCGCGATTTCTTCGTCGCGAGGTCGATGACGAACAGGTTAGAATTCGTGCGATACAGCACCTGCTTTCCCATCCGGCGAGAGCTTCGGATCTTCTTCATCGATCTCTGTCGCGGTGATCTGGTCATGTTTGCCATTCGGATGGACAACGAAAAGGTCGCCATTCACTGACGCAAGCAGATCCTTGCTATTCGGAAACCACTGATAAGAGTCGGATGAGACGCGCCGATTTTGCCATCCGAACGCCGTGGATTCGGGAGGCTTCTTCGCGGCCTTTTCGAGCGGCGCTGTTTCGAACCACACTTTAGATTTTCGTGATCCGATGTCATAGGCGTAGACCTTACCGTGCTCCTCGTACGCGAAAGCCATCCCATCAGGAGCCCATATCGGCGTCAGAGGTCTGGCAGGATGTTGCGCAAGCACGGCTTCGATGGTGATGGGCTTCTTAGAGACTGCTGCGGGTACTAAAACCGCTGCTGAGCTGACGGCGATAACGAGCGAGCAAACGAATTGGTGCGCATCATTGTCAGTGTGCCAGAGCTACGAAGCTGCCGCTGTCTGTTGACCTGTGGATTGCCTCGACAGGTAGTAATAGCCCGTACCGGCGATCACGAACAACAGCGCGGCGCTACCGAAATACACGTTGCGGATTCCAAATGAAGTCGCGAGCGCACCTGCGGCAAGCATCGCCAGCACTTGTGAGGAGAACATCATCGACATCATGCTGCCGCTCACGCGTCCCAGCATATTCGCCGGTGTGTGCTCCTGTAAAAGCGTCTGCGCGGGGACGAAAATGAAGGCCACAAAGAACCCGACCCCGAGCGTTCCAACAACCGCCATAGCGTTCGAGCCGAAGGTCGCGAGAACTGCAATCGCGATCCCGGTTCCCACCAGACCGCCCGTCACAATGTGCGATCCCGGGCGGTTTCGACTCGCTTGACGTACCAATTGCGTCCCGATAATCATTCCGAAGCCCACCAGCGATCCTAGGATGCCGAACAGCGAGCTGCCTCCTTTGAGGACGTCTCGCACATAAACGGCTATCAGTGCGCCGAAACAGCGGACCGCGAACATCCCGGCCGTCATCGCGATCACAACGAAGGAAATTGCAGAGTGGGTCAGGATAAACCTGGCGCCACTGGCGAGCTCGGTGCCCACTGAACGTAAGCTTTTCAGTGCTGGGGAAGGCTCATGCGGGATCACCAGCGTCGACAGCATTCCCGCCGAAAACAGGAACGTTGCGCTATCCAGGCAAAAACAGGATTGCGGGCCAAATGCTGAAACCAGTAAGCCGGCAATCGCCGGGCTGATGATTTGCATCATCTGAAAGGCTTGTTGGATGAGCGCGTTCGCACTCATGAGCCCGGTGCGGGGCACAATCGTTCGAACCGTGATCGACTGAGCGGGTAAGAAGAAACTCGAAACCGTGCTTGCAATCAACAGCACTGCATAGATCTGCCAAACCGCGCGGGCAAACAGCAGTAACAAAAACAGGACCGCCGCGGATGAGCATCGCTCGAGATCATCGTACGCTTCACATTCCAGGAATCGACGAAAACTCCGGCCAGCGGGCTTACAACTGCGAGTGGCAGAAGATAGAACACAAGCACCAGACTGACCTCGGTCGCCGAGGCACGCATCCGAAATGAAACGATGCTGAAGATGGCGTAGACGGCAAGGAAATCGCCGAAGACGCTAACGAGTTGTGCAATCCACAGACGCCGGAGCGCGGTGATGCTGAGAACTTCTTTGAAACTCAGTGGAGATGGAGACGAAGCCGACACGCTCGGTCGATCTTAGCAATTGATGAACCGCGGTATGCGAAAAGCGAACACCTCCCTCAGTCACGACCGCAATGGTGACCCAGAGAGGTGTCCGCATGATCGGGATTAGCGGTATCCGCAATTGGGCACGGGAGCGTAATAGTAGTTCGGCGCTGGGGCGTAGTAACCGCGATTGATGCGTACTCGCTCGCCCCAATTTCGATCGCGATCATCGTGGCGAACCGGTTCGCGGTACTCGCGCACGACTCGCGAATCCTCTCGACGCGTCCCCGCCATAGGCGGAGTGATGGGAACGGTCTTCCGCGAATGCGACAGTCGGCTGCAGGAACACTGCACCGGCAGACAAAATCAAAGCAAGAACTCCAACTCTTTTCAACATGGGAACCTCCTTTTAAGTTCCTGGAAGCATTCTTTCCTGCTTCCTGGCCTTTGGATGTGTTCCTGCCTCTTCATGGCACCAACGAAAAACAGTGAGCGTGAATGAATCCGTCTTAATTCCGCTCAGCAGTCAGGTATCATCGACTCTGCATGGCGCAAACTCCCTGGGGCGAACTGCCCGTTAATGACGCGCACGTTCATTTCTTCTCGCACAAGTTTTACTCCACGCTCGCGCGCCAGAAGAAGCTGGAAGACGCCGAAGCGTTGGCGCCTTTGCTCACCTGGGACATTCCGCCCGGTGATCCGGCCGTGCTCGCGCAAACTTGGGCCGCTGAACTCGATCGCTATGGCGTTAATCGTGCTTCTCTGATTGCCAGCACGCACGGCGATGAAGAGAGTGTCTCCGCAGCCGTCTCCGCCTATCCCGACGCGCTTCTTCGGCGCTTTCATGATTGATCCGCTGCAGCCCGACGCTTCAGAGCGTGTGCGTTCGGCCGGGGTAAATCCGCATTTGCATTGCATGTGTCTGTTCCCGGCCATGCACACGTACTCCATCGCGGATAGGCGATTGGTACCAATACTCGAAATCGCATCTGACCATCGCCTGGTCGTCTTCGTACATTGCGGAGCGATCAGCGTCGGCGTGCGTAATAAACTCGGCTTGCCCAGCCAGTTCGATATGCGCTTTTCAAATCCGCTCGATATTCATCCTGTGGCTATGCATTTCCCGCAAATACGATTCATCGTTCCCCATTTCGGAGCTGGCTTATTTCGCGAAGCGTTGATGCTGGCGGATCTTTGCCCCAACGTTTGGCTCGATACGTCGAGCAGCAATCGCTGGATGTTGTATGAGAATCTTGATCTGCGAGCTGTATTCCGGCGTTCGATTGACTTGATCGGTGCTGAACGGCTCGTCTTCGGAACCGATTCGAGCTTCTTCCCGCGCGGCTGGCAGGCCGAAATCTTCAAGCAGCAAACCACGGCGCTCTATGAGCTTGGGTTTAACAAAGAGCAGGCCGAACAGATTCTCGGCCAGAATCTTGAAGGCCTCTTTAAGATCCGCATGTCAGCTGTCCAAAGTGGAACAAAAATGTCGGAATAAACCTGACGTTCACATTGGACGGCGCGCGGCACTTCATCCCTGTAGCCTGGAGGCCAACTATGCAAGTTCCTGCAAAGATCAGGCGATTGGGTCGCCAGCGCACGCGCCTTTGCGAACTACCGTTTCCCGCAAGCCCTGAGTTGCGGGTGGCTCAAATAACGGCAACAAGTCCCTTCGACCGCGTGGCGGCGTTTCCGTCGGACCGATGGCAAGAACTCGAGACGTACCGTCCACAAGTATTGGTTGGCCCGGGCCCGGAGCTTCAAAACCTCAGAGAACAGGTGGAACTTGGACTAGTCGACCTCAAGACCCTTGATCATGCCGTTTTTGTATTGATCGAGTGCGGTGATAAACCACTTTCGGATATATCGAGAGTGCTCCTGTGGCAAACATTTGGCGTTCCTGTCTACGAACTATTCGTGGGCATGGGGGGCGTTCTGCTGGCTTCCGAATTGCGAAGCTCACGACGGCTGGCACGTCCAGCCATATGCGAATTTCTTCCCTCAGCCATGACGAACTGATCGTAAATGCACTCAGTCAAAAGGCGCAACACACGGGTCTGCTCGGCTCTATCGAAACTGCTGGCTGTCCATGCGGAAAGTCGGGTACGCGCGTGGTAGGTATAGAATCATTTAGATCCAAGCAAGCCCGACACGAACTCGCAGCCACTGCGTAGTCCACTACGTCGTCCTTGAGTTTACGCTTGGAAATGAAAGAAGGGCCAGACTGATTCAGCCTGGCCCTTTTGGCTTAACTGCTCGGCGTGCGCCTTACCTAGGCTCTTTGGTGTCCTTTGTCGAACGCTCCGAGCGGGCCGGAGGCGGAGTTCCATGCTGCGGTGCGGGTCTAGTAGCTTCCGGCCGCGCCGCCGGAGCTGGCCTAGTTTCGGGCCGGGCTGCTGGAGCGGGTCTCGCTCGGGCCGTGCCGCCGGAGCCGTTCGAGTCTCGGGTGCGGGGCGCGCTCGGCCGTGCCGCTGGAGCCGAACGACTTTCGGGTGCGGGTCGGGCCGCGGGAGCCGGAGCCGTTCTAGATTCAGGTGTCGTTCGCGCCGCTGGACGAGCTGGTTCTACAGGACTTCCGGATGGCAGTAGGCGCTGGAGTGGGTCGAGCGGCAGGCTGTGCCGCTGGAGCTCGCTCACCAGGACGAGCCGCGGGTGCCGGTTGCCGGGCTGCGGGTTGCGCTGAGTTACCTTCATGCATATTTGGCGGCGTCCCGCGACTCGGAGCTGGTTGTGCTGCCGGAGCTCGCTCCCCGGGATGCACCGCGGGCGCAGGTTGACCAGGTCGCGTTGCGGTCTGCCGGGGTACCAGTCCGGTTGTTTGTCGTCGCGGGCTGTCCGGGAGCACTCTGGCGCATATTCGGAGGTGTCCCGCGGGCGGCCGGGCCTGTCCAGGGCGAGCAGCCGGAGTCGGCTGACCCGGCCTTGTTGCTGGAGCGGGCTGACCCGGCCTAGCAGCCGACGCAGGCTGACCAGGTCTCGCGGCTGGCAACGCCGCGACATTTCCACCACGCTGCCCTGGCCGCACTGCCACGGGCCTTGCTGCCGGATTCGGATACCTGTCGCACTGCCGCTACGGGCGCTGCACGAGGCGCTACCGCCTGACGCATCGCGGTATGACTATATGGTTGTCCAGCATGCTGTTGCAAGTATGCCTGTTTGGCTGCGAACGGAGACAGGCGGCGCAGGCGGCTTGTGCTCGCGCCACGACCTGACGCTGAAGAACCTGAGCCGAAGGACGTGCTGCGGGACCACGTCCAGCGGTGGGCAGCAAAGCTTGGCGAGTAGGCGCAACCCGTGGCGCCACGATAGCAGCTGACTGGATGCGGGATACTGCGGACGCCGGCACGGGTCGCGCCCACTTGCGCCACGGGCCGCCCGCTCGCAAACGCCGACTGTGGCATGGCCATGACTGCGTTCGGCGCTCTGCTATTTACATACGTCTGGTTGTATGCGGTGTGGTTGACGTAAACGTTGTTGTATACGTTCGTGATATTCGTCACGTTCGTGATTCTCGTGTTCGAGACATTGACTTCTCTGAAATAGCTTTGGCTAACGGCATAGGGCGGTGTGTAAACTTCGCCGTAACCCAGCGGAACCCAGCCCAGACCCCCTCCGCCTCCGAAGCCGATTCCAATGGACACGCCAAAATTGGATCCGCCAAAGAAGGCGACTAATGCAGGGGCATAATAAGGTTGCACGACGGGTCCGCCGTAGCCGATCCCAATCGGTCCTGGACACCAACCCCATCTGCTCCCTATATATGCCCACCGTCCGTAGTGGAACGGCGCGAATCCCCAAGGAGAGTCGTCGATCCACGTATAGCCCCACGGATCCTCCCAACCCCAGTGCCCACTGTGGTATGGCGCCCAACCGGCCTCGACGTTATTGGGATACCATACATTCCCGTACTGACCGGATGATTGCCACCCTCCGTAATCATCAAGATCCTCATAGCCGATTACAGTGGGTGGAAGATAACGAGAGGATTGCAAATGCGACTCGTGCTGATCGCGCTGAGCGGCCCAGTTTTCCAACTGATCAGGCTGAGGCGCAGTCTCGACGTCATACCCCAACTGGTCAGTGCCCGAAAGGTTTGCGCTGCTGCCTTGATCCACCGTAAATGCCTGCCCACCGCCCGTCACCTGCGCTTGTCCCTCTCGCACGGTGAGATAGCTTGTGTTGGCATTTGGATCCACACTCACCACGTAAACGCCGTTCTGCAATAGCGTGAGCGCGGCATTCGGAGTGTCTACCTCAAAGACCTGGTTCTGTCCAAAGTTCCGGACGCGGAAGTACATCTCTCCTTCAGAGAGCTTGATCTGAACAGTTTGATTGTCCAGATTCAGAAAACCAAAGCTGGTCTGCGGCGCCATCCGCATTACAGCGACATCCAAGTGCAACTCGGCTTGAGCGCCTTGGTCCGTATACAGATAATCCCCAGTAGTAAACGGTCGATTCTTTTCCGCTGGGGCCCAATCGTCTGCTCCAGCCGGCTCCATCGAAACGTTCCCGTTCGTGTAGTTGAGCCGCGCAACGCGAGAGGGCGGGTCCTGCTGCGCGAAAGCGCCCAGCGCGAAAAGTGCGCAAAGGCTCGCGGCAATGGTCAATTGTTTTGTTTTTGTCCTAAGTGCGTGCACCATAACGGCGCCTCCCTGCAGGATAGATGTAGCCTCATCTTAGGCCGTTTCTCGGGCACTCCTCGAAACCAGGCTTTCTAAACCAAAATTAATGGCTTTAAAGGCTTTATTGGTCCGTTAGGAAGGCTGTCGTCTTGATTCCGGAAATGTCGAACGTCTTGCGGCACCGCTGGTTCTTGCAAGATGTTTTGTCGTCCAGCAACACCATATAACTCGCTGCTTTCGCAAACTTAGCTCGATCGCGCTCGTCGGCTTGCCGCGGAAGCTTGTCGATCTTGCGCCGCACCAGCCAGCGCAGGTCATAGGAGTTCGAAGTCCTGCAGTATGGACAGTTCAGCGTGGCTTGCTTGACCATCTGCGATTCACGATAAAACGCGCGCTCATCCACGATGCTCGATTCCTCGCTGGATTCTAGTGAGCCGAAAAGCGGAAATTCGAGACGGCTATTTCGTCGCTTCCCGGGATGTAAAACCCGACTTTGCCTTGCGTGAAGTCCCAGCCGGGGCTGCTGATCGTGCCAAGTTCGTTCCACGCCGTATCCGGCAATTTCACGCGCGCATCGATCGATTTAGGTTTGACCGAGAGGTCTACCTGCACCCACTCGTTCGAACCGGAACTGAAGGGAATGCGGCTAATCTCGCTCGATTGTCCGTCCCGAACTTCGCGGATGATTGCGTGCTTACCATCGAGGGTGAATAGAATGTAATTCTCGCTGTCCTGGTAGGCTGCATACCACTGGAGCTTGCCGTGCCTTAGGAAACCGCCCTTTCTGGCCTGCGCTGTGAATGTGTAGCGCCCAGCGATCTTCGGGACGTGATAAGGAACAAACCCTCCGCCCTTTCGGATTTGCTCACCGTCAATCTGCATGCTGTTGTTGGCAAGAGCCGGATTAGACAGTAGCTTCGCCGGGCGGGGGCGACGGCTCAGGTTTGTTCTCTGCTACGACCTTGTCGAGAGTCACATCAGGTCCAGAGAGCACAGCCACATCGCCCGCGCGAAACGTGCGTTCAAAGCGCTTAGGCAACGCTTGATCGCGTCGAAGCTCCACTATGTGGTCCCCAGGCTTTACGTTTGAAATTGTCGCGGCACCTTCGGCGCCGATTGCCGCAGCGAGCTCGTTATCCAGATAGACCATCGTGCCGGGGAGCGCGCCTTTCACCTCGAGGGTTGCAATCGCCGGCGCTGGCTGCAGATGGAACTCAACCGCCGTTTCCTCTGCCTTCTTCACCTGAACGGTTTCCAAAGGTGGATCGATAAAGCCCTGTTTGTGCACGCGAACAGTGTATTCACCAACGTTCAAATTCGGAATACGAAGCTGCCCCCGATCCGTCTTGCGGCGGTAAAGCTTGCCGTTGATATAAACGTCTACTCCGTCCTGCCCGGCCATGATCACAACCGTGCCGGCGTTCGGGTCGGATTTGACGTAAGCAGTAAGCGTCGGAGCCGGCGTGTAGGTCAGCACGAAACGTTGCCGGTCTTTTCCTTGCGTCACTTCTAACTCGTGATCTGCAGTGCCGAGCTTGTCCAACGCCAATCCGTCCGGCCCGGTGTGACCGACTGGTTTACTATCCAGGAGCACCTCCGAATCCTCGGCGTTCGTTATCAGCCGGGCCGCGCCGTCATGCTCCGAAACCAGCACCGCCATGGCGTTCGACGCTGAAGGAATCCCCACCAGGCGAGGCGCCGATTTTTCGGCGACGTCATAGCTGAATTCCGCATCGCCGCTCCGGCCGCTTATTTTGATCGAATGCTGGCCGGGCTCCAGATTGTCTAAAACCAATTCGCCGTCCTTCAAGTCCTGCGGCTCGTTCCCGTCGATGGAAACCGTGCCGGGCACGAGATCAGTGTAAAGGCGCAGGGTGGGCTCGGTGGGAAGCGCGGCCGGTGCGTTGGCCGGGGTCGGTGCTGACGTGTTGTTGTTTTTAGCGTTCTGCTGAGTTGTTTGCGGCGCTTCAGCGCCGCCCGCAGTTGAACCAAAATTGAGCTTTCGAGCAGCCTGAATTAAATAGAACCCTGCAGCACAAATGATGAACGTGAAAAAAAGCGCCAAATAGATCGCACGCTGCCAGCTCTTTGCGTCCAGCTGATGCACCTCGGGCGGTATTTCGATTGGCGATATGCGGTCCTCGCGTCCGGGTGCAGAAGGTAACACGTCAGAAGTCCGGGGCGATTCTTCGCTCACCAGCACCGGGCCGACTCTTCGCGAAGAACACGGGCACGGTCGATAATTTGTTCCTGTATTTCGGCAATGAATACCTGCAGATCGAAATCATCGCTGTGGGAACGCCTGAGGTTTTGCACCCGCTCGAAGTAATGACGCAGATCGTCCAACGACCTCGATTGACGCGCTTCGAATTGAATGTATTTCAACTCGTCCAGAGCAGAATATGTGTATTTAGACGAGTCCACCGAAGAGAAGTGCCCTAGCTGGAATTATATGCGATATTCACTCAATTACTCGGCTCGGTGCGCGTAATTCAACTCATAAAAGTGCCGGTACTCGCCGCTTTTTATGCGCTGAACCCAGTCCTGGTTGGCACGGTACCACTCGATAGTGGCGGCTAGGCCGGTATCGAAATCCATCTGCGGCCGCCACCCTGTCTCGCCGTGTCAACTTCTTGCTCGTAAGCGCATAACGCCGGTCGTGCCCCGGCCGGTCGGCCACGCGCGTGATCAGGGTCTTAGGCTTTTGGTGGCTCTTAATATCCGCCGGACAACCTCGAGGTTCGGCAATGAGCAATTGCCGCCGACGTTGTATATCTCGCCGGGTTCGCCTTTCTCCAGAACCGAAAATACCGCCCGGCAATGATCCTCTACGTATAACCAGTCCCGCACCTGCTGGCCATCACCGTATACGGGAAGTGGTTTGTCTTCGAGCGCATTCGAGATCATCAGCGGAATCAGCTTTTCCGGGAACTGGAATGGGCCGTAGTTGTTCGATGCTCGCGTCACCGAAACATTCAAGCTTATAAGTTGTGTGATAGGACAGCGCCAGCAAATCCGAGCCGGCTTTCGAAGCTGAATAGGGGCTGCTAGCGCGCAGTGGATAGTTTTCGTCTGCTTCATGCGGCGCTTCGATACTGCCATACACTTCGTCCGTCGATACGTGAACAAAACGGGCGATTTTATGGCTTCGCGCAGATTCCAATAGCGTGAACGTCCCGTTGACGTTCGTCTTGATTACTGGAGCGGGTGAATGTATGCTGCGGTCCACGTGCGATTCGGCCGCGAAATGAATTATGGCATCAGGCGATTCGCTGCCGAGCAACTCTCAACCGCCTCGCGCGTCGCAAATGTCGGTTTGCGAGAAGCTGTAGCCAGGGTGTTCGATGACTGCCCGAAGATTCTCGAGATTACCTGCGTAGGTCAGCTTGTCCAAATTGACGACCTGCTCTGCCCATCGCTCGAGCAAGGCCATACGCACGAAGCAAGAGCCGATGAAACCAGCCCCGCCCGTCACCAGCAACTTCATTTGTGCTGCAGCTCCCAGTCGTAGGCGATCGCAGTGTCGTTATACGGAATACGTCCCTCGTCCGTAGGATCGTACGTCCGATTGGTTATGTAAACCAGTACCGAGGGCTGCTCCCCGATCACTTTGTAGCCGTGAGCCACACCGGGCGGTATCAGCAACTGCCAAGGCCGCAATGCGCCCAAATACAACGTGTTCTTCGCCCCATACGTTCTGGACTCGCGGCGCAAATCGACCAGCGCAATCTGGAACAGCCCCGCTGCCGGCACCCAATAATCGGTCTGAAATCGGTGGAAGTGAAACGCTTTAATGATGCCGGGATAGTTCAACGCCGCTGAGACCTGTGTTGAATCGACCGGGAAATCGGCAACCAGTCCTTTCCCCAAGCGAGCTATTTCGAGGAAGTAACCTCGATCGTCAGGCCACAACGCGAATGGGTTTATTTGTATACCCTGGATCAAGTCGTCGCTCGATGGCGACAGAATCACTTTGCCGATGCCCGGCTCCGCTGCGGGAATCTCGATCTCCACACCCGATCCTGTCACGCCCAAAGCAACAGCGCTCACGTGCGCTCCGACGCAGCCATAATAGGTTCCTGCTTTTGGCGCGTGGCACTCACCAAGTTCGCTGCCCGCAGCAACGATTCGAAGGTACCCGCATCGGTCCACCAACCATCGAGGTAGCCGAAAGTCATGGTGCCCTCATTTATGTATGCGTTGTTGACGTCCGTGATCTCGAGCTCCCCCCGCGCGGAAGGCTTCAGCGTCCTTGTCTTGTCAAACACCGTTCCGTCATACATGTAGATGCCGGTTACGGCGTAATTTGACTTTGGCCGCTTGGGCTTCTCTTCGATGCCGACGATTCGGTTGCCGTCCAATTCCGCTACGCCAAATCGCTCGGCATCCGGAACCTCTTTGAGAAGGATTTTTGCTCCGCGCTCCTGACGCTCAAAATCGCGAACCGCTGGCGCAATCGAGCCTTCGATAATGTTATCTCCGAGAATGACGCATGTCTTCGCGCCCTCCGAGAAGTGTTCCGCGAGCGCTAATGCCTCGGCGATGCCGCCTTCGCCTTCCTGATAGGTGTAATTGATGTGCTTCAGCCCGAATTCCTTGCCGTTGGCGAGCAATCGCAAGAAATCACCCGAGTTCCGGCCTCCGGTTACGATCAACAGATCCCGAATCCCAGCATCGACAAGCGTCTGAATCGGGAAGTAGATCATGGGTTTGTCAAAGATCGGAAGCAGATGCTTATTCGTAATCTTCGTTAGCGGAAACAAGCGGCTGCCTGTTCCCCCGGCCAAAACAATTCCCTTCATAAACCCCCGATGATACTATCAAGCCTCGTCAGCATTGCGGGCGACTAAACACGCACCGCGTTCCCAGTGATTTTTCCCAACAACGCGTTGGGCCGTATTCAAATTGTCTCTCCGGCTACGTCTCGAAATGGTAAGGCTTACAAGCTGAGATTAGGCCGACAAAATTGGCCCTTTGGGGCTTCAAATCTCAGTCTCAAAATAGAGGCTAGTCATAGACCTCGCAGGTCAGCGATCATTCGTTATCACCTCCCTTAAGTTTTCTGCAGCCCGGAGGCCGGGGAGGCGATGCAAGACGTTCCAGACGCGCCATAATGCGGCCAACCACTTTCGCGGGCAGCCCGTGCAATTCTTTTCTGCGCTTGCGGCTAACGCAACGCGATAGCTACTCACGTGAGAGCTTGCCGCTTTTGATTAGGCTCGCTTTTACCTTGTCAAGCGGAATCCGTTTTTCATGCCGCCGCGACCGGGAGACGAGCACATCCTCTATGTCCTCCCAAAGTTCCCGATGCTGTTTTAGATCGATTTGAACAGCCACCTTGCGGCCCTTCTCATCGGTCACATATTGGATTCCGGTCATGCCTTCATTTCCTTCAGATGAGGGTTCCGGAGCATTCTATACCCCTTTATCAATCCAGTTTCAACCTGGATTGGGGATCCGGTTCGGCGGCCCGAGATCTCTTGCTCTTTAATCGCCTGGTTACCTGCCGGAGCACAAGCAGCAAAATTGCCACGGCGATTGCGGATTTTGAGAAAAATCGAGGCGATGCGGAACTGCTTAGGCCCAGAATCGCGATAGCGACCACGATCAGAGCGGCACCCGCCGTCCAGATCATCATCGAAGAGCGCAGGGCTGCTTTGCGCTCTTGGACGGCACGCTGTTCGTACTTATTCATAAAAGCGTACCTACTATCATTCATTGCACCACAGCCGGGATGCCGCTGCGAATCGAATTCAAACGTATTTAACCATGCCGTAACGCAATTGTCATACTATCTCCGGTACTCTGTGACTTAGATCGTAGCGATCCTATCTATGCGAAAAATAGCGCTTTTCGAAGACGATGCCGATTTGTACGCTCTCCTGAAGTACAACCTCGAAAAGGAAGGCTTTGCTTTTGTGGGCCTGCAGACAGGAAGAGGTGCTGTTGATTTATGCCGGCGCGAACGGCCCGATCTTATCCTGCTCGATATCATGCTGCCGGACTCTGATGGCCTGGAGATCTGCAAGGGCGTTCGCAGGAATCCGGAACTCGCTCACATTCCCGTGATCTTCCTGACGGCTCGCGCATCCGAAACAGATCGCATTGTGGGGCTGGAGCTTGGCGCGAACGATTACATCGTCAAACCTTTTTTCATTCGCGAGCTCATCGCCCGGATCAAGATCCATTTTCGAGAGCAGGCGGGCGGTGCGCGGCTGCTGAAAGCTGCGACTCTCGAACTGGACCGCACCAGTTGCCGTGCCCGGCTGGATGGGACGGCGCTCATTCTGACCGCGACGGAGTTTCGCTTACTCGAGTTCCTGATGAGCCGGCCCGGCGTTGTCTTCAGCCGCGAGCAACTACTCGATGCCGTCTGGGGACACGATCGCGCCGTGACGGATCGCACAGTGGACGTGTACATCCTCCGGTTGCGCCAAAAAATTGAGTCGGATCCGGCAAACCCCGTGTTCATTCGATCAGTGCGTGGCTTCGGATATAGCTTCAACGATGCACTTATGCAGCCGGAAGGCGAGCAGCGCAGTGTGGCTGCACCAGTTGCTTAGGACAGCGTAAAAGATCAGCGCTTCCTGCGGCAATTCGACTCGGGCTAGAATAGGTCCAACCTATGAGATCTCGACTCGTGCTTACGCTATGCACAGTGCTGCCCGCATGCATTTATGCACAGAGCATAGCGATGCGCGGATTTCTTGCGAAAGACATATCAGGCGAACAGAACCTGGAGCAGAAGGCTCAGGCTGTTCCGGACCCCGCGCGGCTCCGAACGTATATGGATTTCATCTCCGGAGAGCCGCACAATGCAGGATCGCCGCGATCGAAGGCGGTTGCCGAATACATCTTGGGAACGTTCAAGGAATGGGGACTTGACGCACACATTGAGGAGTTCGAAGCTCTCATGCCATACCCCACTCTTCGCCAAGTTGAGATCCTGAGTCCGAAGCCATATGCTTGCAAGCTGAAAGAGCCCGTCGTTCCGCAGGATCCAAACAGCGGCGATGCGCACCAACTTCCGACATTCAACGCTTACGCAGCTAGCGGTGATGTCACGGGCGAGGTCGTGTATGCAAATTTCGGTGTCCCGGAGGATTATGAATGGCTGGACAAGCAGGGAATCAGCGTTAAAGGAAAAATCGTAATTACGCGTTACGGGAAAAGCTGGCGCGGGATCAAGCCCAAAGTCGCCGCCGAGCACGGAGCGATTGCCTGCCTGATTTACTCCGACCCGCATGAGGATGGTTACTTCCAAGAAGACGTTTATCCCAAAGGCCCCATGCGGCCTCCCGAAGGTGTGCAGCGAGGCAGTGTAGTCGACATGCCGTTGTATCCTGGCGATCCGCTTTCGCCCGGATGGGCATCCGAGAAAGGTTCAAAGCGTTTGTCGATGGCCGAGGCCAAAACGCTGATGAAGATCCCAGTGCTGCCTCTTTCCTATTCCGACGCTCAGCCGATTCTGGAACAACTCACCGGACCCGTCGTCCCTCAAGACTGGCGTGGCTCTCTGCCGATCACGTATCATGCCGGGCCGGGAGCAACTCGCGTTCACATGAAGACCGATTACGACTGGACAAGCAAGCCGCTTTATGACGTAATCGCGACTATTCCCGGCTCTGAAGCCCCAGACGAATGGGTCATTGCGGGCAATCATCACGATGCATGGGTGAATGGCGCGGACGATCCCGTCTCTGGAGCCGCTGCGCTCATGGAAACCGCGCGCTCAATGGCAACTCTGCGAAAACAGGGATGGAAGCCGAAACGTACCATTAAGATTGCTCTTTGGGATGGCGAAGAGTTCGGGCTGCTGGGCTCGACCGAATGGGCCGAAAAGCATCAAGATGAACTTAAACGCAAAGCGGTAGCTTATTTGAATTCCGATAGCAACAGCCGAGGCTGGCTCCATGTAAGCGGCTCTCATACGCTTGAAGAATTCGTTACGGAAGTTGCTGGGGCGGTAGAGCAGCCAGGTACGGCAAAAAATCTGGCCGACTACTCGCTGCACCATCCGCCCCCGGAGGACCAGGATCAGCCGGAGCCAGTAAAGAAAGATAAGACATTCACGATTGGCGCTCTCGGTGCAGGCTCTGATTATGTCGCCTTTCTCGATTACTTGGGTGTAGCCAGTATGAATGAGGAGTTTGGGGGCCAAACGAAAAGCGGCATTTATCATTCTGTTTACGATTCCATCTATTGGTACACGCACTTTTCGGATACGACATTCGTGGATGGCAAAGCGCTCTCCGAGTACACGGCAACTGCTCTTTTGCGGCTTGCCGATTCTTCCGTTCTGCCGTTTGAATTCGGGCATTTTGCAAACACCGTCAGCGGGTACGTGGATGAAATCCGGGATGAGGCAAAGAAAAGTGGGCAGAAGATGGATTTCTCCAGTTTGCACAAGCAACTGGATCTCCTCAAAAATGATGGCGCGAAATATGACGCATTGTTAGACATAGCGAGCCGCAAGGAATCGCTGGACGGCAGTAAGTTGAATGCGCTGAATGATGCGTTGGTCCGCAGCGAACGCGTGTTGACGCGGCCGGAAGGGCTGCCCAATCGCGAGTGGTACAAACATCAGATATACGCGCCGGGCTTCTACACTGGCTACGGAGTCAAGACTCTCCCCGGCATTCGTGAGGCGGTAGACAGCAAGAACTGGCCACTTGCTCAGCAGGAGACGCAAGTTTTGCAGCAGTGCCTGGTTGATCTGAACCAAGTCGTGGATGACGCGGTTTCTGCGGCTTCCGGACTGTAGCGGGATTATCATTCGAGCGGCAGACATGGAAGCGTATGTCGGGCAGAGTCCCGAGTGCTTTTTCCTTACCACGACATAAAGGACGTTATATCCGGCCGTCTATGGCTAACCTGCATCAGAGTTTTGACCTTGGGGAAGGCTCTCGTACGCTATCGTCAGCGCGAAGCGCGCGAATCACATTCTCCACCTGTTCCTCAACTTGGAGTGGCTCCGTTTCCAGCCACGGTAAGTCGGCCGCCAGCCGTTCACGAACCTGCGAAGCTTTGCCGCTGGTCCATTTGCTGAGCAGGTATCCATCGAGATTGAGCGGGATGAGCACGAGGACCTTGTCTTTTCGTTCGTTCATGAACGCCTGTTCCTTGGCGAATGCTTTTCCGATTTCGTTGTCCACCCACCAGCTCGTCAGTGAGTCCTTCGAGCAACAAGCAGCACCTTGTCCCAGAGGCGGATGGCGCGGTCCACTTCCTCGTAGATATCGTCGCCGGGAAGGAGTTGTTTTTCGTCAAGCCAGCAGCGAATGCCCCGGCCCTGAAGCATATCGTGGAGACGACGGGCGAACGCTTTATCGGTGTGGGTATAGCTGATGAAGCACGAATAGAATTGAATGGCCTGACTCAAAAGCGATGGCAAATAAGTGATGAGCTGCTCGGGTAGACCACAGCCCCGAAGAAAGGCAAGCGGGAGGTGGCCGGACTGAGTGAGCGTGCGATGGTCGAGTACGCTCGGTCCCAAATGAGTGCACGAATTTAATCCCAGCGTTTGTGTCAGGTCTAAATTGACAAAGAGAGTCTCCATAAGTATTGCGCCGGTCAGGTTCGCCCCCGCGAGGTCGGCGTTAGTGAGGTTCGCCTCTCCGAGGTCCGCGTCCAGGAGGCTCGCCCGGCTGAGGGCTGCCCCAATGAGGTTCGCCACGGTGAGATCGACCCCGCGGAGGTCCGCCCCGCGGAGGTCTGCCTGCTGGAGCTTCGGGGATAAAAGTGGATTCTCTTTCCTCCATCGGTTCCACGTCTTGAAACCTTGCCGGAGTAGGGAAAGCTGTTGCGGGTCTGCCATGCAGGACACGATACCGTAGCGCGGATAGCCCATAGCGCGCGCTAAAACATTTTCCTCCCAATTGTTCTGATCCGTGAGAAAGGAGGTTATCATACGGGTCATGACATTGAACGAATTACTCGAGGAAATCCAGGTTATACGCCGCTGCCTTGCGGCATTAAAGCAAAACAGGCAGGTGGTGAAAGAACAGAATAATAGACGCATTCGCGAAGGAGAGAGGGCATCGGACATCCTTACGCAGGATGAAGCTGGATTTCGGGAGTACCAAACGTTTAAGGAACAATACCGAAGAGAGCTGAAGATGATCAGGAACGAACTGGAGGGGCTTGAGAAGGAGGAAACCGATTGAGCGCACATGTAATTCCCTTCAACGTGCAAGGCGGCTTGGCGACTATTGCGGCCAAACTACCCGCGCTGTTCCTTCCCTCTGCAAAAGCGGCGGAGCGGTTCTTTGATTTCTTCACCAACGTCCGTAACAAAAACACTCGGCGGCTCGAAACCTTTCCTCGTTGAATATATCGGCGTTCCTGGCATTGCGGCGGATGTAGACGCGCCACCGACGTTACCGATTATCTCGAGTACGACGGCACGCCGGAAAACGCTCCAGCAGATGGCGAATTATTCCTCGCCGCGGACCACCAAGCTCTATGACCGGCGCAATAAGTCAGACTCGTCCGGTGAGTACGCCAAGGTGGGGATTTGAGCGGCGCTAAAATGAGTCCCAATGAATCCTGCGACTCACTGATCGCTCTGCTTTTTCATCTTCAAGCCTGCAGGCACGAGCTCCGCGACGAATTTCCTACTCTAAGCAAGTGGATTTTCCCTCAGTGGTGAATCACAAGTGATTGAAAAATATGGGCTCAGTAAAAACCCGGCTAATTCTCACTTTGGGGCTTGAGATGTACGACTGTTTGCCGTACACTCGTATTAGCATTACGTGCGGCTGCTCGAATTAACTGAGGAGAAGGAGGTCTGACTATGCCAGTTGCTGAACATAGGACACGGACGGCAACACGAGTCGAGCGCTTGGAAGCGCGGGTCAGTCGTGAGACGAAGGAGCTTTGCCAAAAGGCGGCTACGTTTCAGGGCTGGTCCTTGACCGATTTTGTTGTGAACAGTGCTGTCGAGGCTGCAACGCGCACCGTGCAGGAACATGAGTTTATTGTCCTGACGCAGCGCGATAGAGTAGCGTTTATAGAAGCGCTATTGAATGCGCCTGCCCCAAACGCCAGACTGCAAATGGCCGCGAGCGGCACGCGCAGATGTTTGCGGGTTAATCAATTTCCGCCCCGCACTTTCGTTGATATTGAGCCGCTCGGCGCTAAGCATGGTAAGCTCCGGGCGGCTTTTTCGTGCGGTGTGGAACCGCTTGACCGCTACCTGAAGCAGCAGGCCAGCCAAGACGCCAAGAAACGCGCGGCGGTGCCTTACGTGCTGGTTTCGGAATGATGGCCGGATTGCAGGTTACTACACTCTTTCTTCCGATAACATCCGCGCAGATGACCTTCCGCCCGAACTGGTGAAACAACTCAAGCTGCCTCGCTATCCGGTCATTGGAGCAACGCTTATCGGGCGGCTGGCTCGCGACTTGTCATTTCGGGGGCAGGGTATTGGCGAACTGCTTTTGGTTGACGCTCTGAAAATGGCGCTCGCAATGAGCCGGAAAATCGCTTCTGCCGCCGTGATGGTGGATGCCAAGGATGACAAGGCGCATCGCTTCTATACCGAGTTCGGCTTTATTGGACTTCCCCGAGACTGTAAACCGGCTTTTTCTACCGATGCAGACAATTGAAAACCTCTTTGGGGAGCGAGCGAGTTAAAGTCAATAATTCGGTCATGCTGGTTGCGATGATGAGTCGAGGAAGCCCCGCTTAATGCCGACTCTCAACGTATCGCGAATCCTGAAACGTTCTGTATGCCCTCTTCCTTTTCCTCAACGGACCGAACGTCTGCCATCTGGGGACCAACATGCAGCGCAGCGGCCAAATCGTTAAGCCGCTCGGGCGGTCCAACCGCATAAACCTCCACCCGCCCATCGTCTGTATTGCGCGCCCATCCAGATAAGCCGAGAGCGCTCGCCTTGTGCTGCACAAAGAACCGAAACCCGACGCCCTGCACGTTCCCATTTACAAACCATCGTTTCGCCGCTTTGCGGTCCATATAAACACATTTTTGAACATTGTTGTTTGACACACTGAAGATGAATCTTCATGGCTTTCCCTGTTCAACGCCCGCGCCGCTTGCGTTCCTCTGAACTCATTCGCCGCCTGGTCCAGGAGACGCATCTTTCTCCGTCGCAACTCATTCTTCCCCTTTTTGTATGCCCCGGCGAAGGCGTGCGAAGAGAAATTGGAGCGATGCCCGGAAACGCACAACTCTCGATCGACAATCTGCTGACCGAATGCGCCGAGTGTAGAGCTCTTGGGCTGGGCGGGGTGATTCTCTTTGGCATTCCAGAGCACAAGGACGAACTTGCCTCCGGAGCATACGCGGATGACGGCATCACGCAGCGCGCCATTCGCGCGGTGAAGCGAGAAGTTTCCGGGCTGCTTGTGATAACGGATGTTTGCAACTGCGAGTACACGAGCCACGGTCACTGCGGTCTAATCAAAGATGGCGACTTGGATGGCAAAGTAGACAATGACGCAACTCTGGAATGGCTGGTGAAGACGGCTGTTTCCCATGCAAATGCCGGGGCAGACATTGTTGCGCCGAGCGACATGATGGACGGCCGGGTTGCTGCCATCCGCAAAGCTCTCGATACCGCCGGGCACACAAACACTCCTGTGTTGTCTTATGCAGCGAAATATGCCTCAGTATTTTATGGACCTTTCCGCGAGGCAGCGGAATCTGCGCCTCAATTCGGCGATCGCCGAAGCTATCAAATGGACCCTGCGAACGGTCGCGAGGCTGTGCGGGAAATCGCCCTGGATCTCGAAGAGGGAGCGGACATGATAATGGTCAAGCCCGCCATGCCGTACCTCGACGTTATTAGCGAAGCCCGCCAGCAGTTCAATGTCCCGTTAGGCGCGTATCAAGTGAGTGGGGAATTCAGCATGATCACCGCGGCCGCCAATAATGGATGGCTGGATCTCGATAGAGCCATTCTTGAATCGCTGACCAGCATTCGTCGCGCCGGCGCAGACTTCATCCTGACCTATTTTGCGAAGTGCGCGAGCAGACTGCTTGGCTAGAAGGCACGCGATATCTATTGGTCTGGCAATCTGCCCGAAAGATAGATACGCGTCGGTGGTATGCGCCGGCCGCTTACAGTTCCACTACGCACAATGTGCAGCGCTACCGCTTGCCCTGGCTTCAAAGTGGATTGCACTCTCATCACATCGGCCGGGGAAGTGACGGGCTGGCGGTTGATCGAAAGAATTGCGTCGTTTTCCTGAAGGGCAATGTCGTCGGCAAATGAACCTGGATCGACAGATACCACTTTCACGCCCGTCTTCTCCTCGATTCCCAAGTCTTCCCGCTCCTTATCCGTCAACCTCATGATTGTGACCCCAAATTTGGCCTGAGTGACCTCTTTAGAGTGTTCGGGCTGTTCCGGACGGTTTTCAGCGAATTCCGGGCGGTCCTTCCATACCATGGCCCGTTCCTCAACATCGACTTTGAGATCGAGGCGTTTCCCATTTCGGTCAACGGTAAACAAGGCCTTCGAGCCAATGGGTAGATCAGCGACTTTATTCACAAGCTCCTCGCCATCCTTCACTGGCCGGTCGTTCATCGCCACAATGATGTCATCCGCCTTCATGCCCGCTTTCGCCGCGGGGCCATTTGGCGCAACCACTTCCACCAGCACTCCATGATCCAACCCAAATGCTTGCAAAGTGTCCGTCTGGCTGCCTTCCCTGGACCACTTAATCCCGATCGAGCCACGAACCACGCGGCCTTCGCGAATGATGTCGTTGTATACCTTAACCGCCATATTGGAGGGCAGTGCAAAACCGATTCCCTCGTACGACCCGCTTCGTGTCGCGATCATAGTATTCATGCCGATCACCTCGCCGCGAATGTTCAGCAGAGGACCGCCGCTGTTGCCGGGATTGATGGCCGCATCCGTTTGAAGAAAATGCTGGAACTGCTGAGCGCCCGGCAAGTCTCGACTGGTCGCGCTTACAATGCCGGCCGTGACAGTCGCCTGAAGTCCAAATGGCGAGCCGATTGCAATCGCCCAGTCGCCGACTTCTACGCTATCCGAGTTGCCCACTTGCACTGGCACGAGTGGGCGTCTGGCATCGATCTTCAACACGGCCACATCCGTCTCGCCGTCGAACCCGATCACGCGCGCCTTGTACTCGGCCATCTCGCCATTCAGCTTCACTTTGATGCGATCGGCTTTCTCAATCACGTGTTGGTTGGTCAGGATATAGCCGTTTCGGTCAACTATAAATCCGGTGCCTGTACCTTCCGTCCGGAAGCTGCGCGGTTCGGGTTTGCCAAAAAAACGCTTGAATAGATCGGACGGATCCTGATTATGTGGGTCCTGATTCTCGTCCTTCTTATCTTCATCCTCGGGATCCTGCTCTTTCTTAACCTTTCCCGCCTTCGGTAAATAATCGGATTCAATGTAAACCACTGAGTGCTCAAGCCGTTTGGCCAATTTCGAAAATTCGTTGGAGATCGGAACAGCTTGCGGCACCGCGAGGGGAGTTGCATCCGGCGCTATCGCGGAAGTCTGCTTACCAGCTTGCACCCCGGTGTTTATGAGCGTTCCGATTACAATGCCCAAAATGAGCGTGAATAGCAACAGGGTTACGCTCAGCAATTTCTGCTGCTTCATTCTTTGGAGGAACGGCATGTTTCGAGAAGAACCTTTCGGCGGCAGTAGCTATAAGTATAGAGAAGTTCAGACTCCCCCACTCTCAAACGGGCCGTACGGGGGCGGCTACGAGCTGAAATATGTTCTTGGTAGTTCGATGTCAAGCGCGGCGCGCGGGTTTCAGTTCTACAGCCACAATTCCGGCGAGAATCAGCCCACCCCCGCAAACTGCCGCGAGCGTCAGCCTTTCACCTCCCGCCAATACCGCCGTGATTAGTGCAAATACCGGCTCCAAGGCGAAGATCAGCGCTGTCCTGGTTGCGGTCGTATACTGCTGCGCCCAGGTTTGCAGAACGAACGCCAGTGCTGTAGCGAAAAGGCTAGTCAGCACTACCGCAAAAATCACGCTGCTGCTCCATACCGCCCTCGCTGGCTCGATTCCAAGTGACAGCGCCGATAGAATCGCGGCACACGCAATCTGACCTAACGCCACAGCTTCGAACCGTTCGCGCTGCGAATAATAGCCAAGAACGAGCAGCTGAAAAGCGAAAGCGACAGCGCAACCTATCGTCAGGAGATCGCCTCGATTTAAGTGGAAATTCCGATCCAATGAAGGAATGGTCAACAGCACAATGCCGATTGTGGCGACGGCAATTCCAACTAGTTCGACCATCTGGGGCCATGTCCGGTATAGGCAGGCACTAATCAGCGGAACCAGCACTATATAGAGGCCGGTCAGAAACCCTGAATTTCCGGCGCTCGTGTACTTCAAACCGAAGCTCTGCAGAACATATCCAAGCCACAAGAAAACGCCTGCAGCCGCGCCCCCTTGCAATCCCCGCCAAACCGCGCGCGATCCGGCCCTGCGGTAGGCAGGAGCGAACATCAGCAATATGCAAAAGCTGGCCAATCCGAATCGAACGGTCAGAAAGTACATGGTCGAGATTTCAGTGAGTGCACGCTTCACGACCACGAAGGTCGCGCCCCAGATCAAAGCGATAACGGCCAACGTTAAATCAGCTTGCCAGCGCGCCGGGGCTCTTTTCGCGAGGGCTCCGGTAATCGTGCTGCTCACAGCCCGGTAGATGTTCCGGATTCTTGCGGGAACTCGTTTGCTTCAGCAAGCGCAGCGAGGATCAGAAGAATGCGTCGCAAGCCCAATTCACGGCCCTCCGCGTGATACCACTCCTGAGATGTGTGTGCGCCACCTCCTTGGCCACCTGTTCCAATGGAGATTGCTGGCACGCCGAGCGAAAGCGGAATGTTTGCGTCTGTCGAGGCGCAATCCACCCTCGAGCGTATATGGAGGTGCGCATCCACGGCCTGTACGGCTCGAAGCAGCGGCGATTGTTCCGCCAGCTTCCCTCCCGGACGCGAGCCGAGTTCCCGTATCTTTGCGGTGAGCCGTGTTGCGCGAGCGCCTCTGTTCTCGCGCTCGAGCCCTCGCTCCACGGCGGAGTTCAGCAGATTGCAAAAATCGTCAAAAATGCCTGGGTCCTCTGAGCGCAAGTCGAGCTTAGCGCGTGCGCTCGAAGCGATGGAGTTAATGCTGGTTCCACCTTCAATGAGTCCGAAATTATACGAGCATCGCCGTTTGCGTTCCCCGCCTATTCGCGAGTCGGCGGATTGAACGAAGAAATTTATCGCCTCTGCCAGGGCGTGAACCGGATTGGGCGTACCGTAATCGTTCCAGCTATGTCCACCCGGTCCATTGAAGCTGATTTCGAACCGCCGGCTGGCTAGAGCTTGGGCCGTCACGTGCTCGATCGAGGGGCCATCTAGGACGATAAAGGCTTGCATGCGTTCTAGCTGGACCGCGCTAGGCTGCGCCGCAAGCGCCGGTTTCGCCGCGTTCGATATCGATTGGCGGCACAGATACCGCATGCCGTTTAAATTGCCCTCACCCTCTTCCCCGACGTTCGCAACCAATATCACGGATGACGCCAGTTCGTGTAACTCAAATGTCTCGCTCAGCACTTTGGCTAGAGCAAGCAAAGCCGCCAGCCCAGAACCGTTGTCTGATACGCCGGGCCCACACAGCCGCCCATCCGGTGCGTAATAGATCTCCTCTGGCCGCGTTGGCGCGAGAACCGTATCCAAGTGCGCGGAAACCACGAAGCAAAGCTCACTCTCCCCGGTGTCGAATGTTGCGAGCACGTTCCCCGCGCGGTCTGGCCTTGCTTTCCATCCAAGTGATTCCAGTTGCACGCGGAACCACTCAGCACGCTGCTGCTCGAAAAACGTAGGAGCAGGAATGCGGCAAAGCTGCATCTGCTTTTCGTTGATCCAGGCGCGCTCGCGAGTGAACCAGCGCTGCGCGTTGAACAAAGCAGTTTGTTCCGCCAATTGCGCAATCCGGCGACTCTCCGTTGAGAGGCGTACGGCTTGTGGCAGTGTTCTCGGTTCAGTTGCCAAGAAGTAATCCAGTGTTTACAAGTTTACTTCGCGGGCCAGGAGACGCGCCCTGGTCCAATCCTGTCGTCGAGTTTCAGGGTTTTACAGCTGTTTTACGAAATCGTCACCAACTCTTGCCCATTCGGGCTTAGACTTACTTCGACTCGTTACGAGGAGACAATACAATGCAAACTTTTTATCAACTTAGAGCAGTACTATTTTCGGGTGCGCTGCTTGCGATTGCATCTTGGGCACACAGCCCGCAAACAGGTACGGTGCAGGCCGAAGGTGATACCAACCGGGATATAGACGCGATTCTTCCTCTTCCCGGCCCAATCGTAGCCTCGACGGTTCCATCCAATGGCGACGTGAACCCTTACGGAGTCGTATTCGTCGGTGCGGATTTTCCGTCTGGCGGAAAGGTTCACATAGGAGACGTTCTGGTTTCGAATTTCAATAACAGCAAGAATCTGCAGGGCACTGGCACCACGATCATCGACATAAATCCTAGCGGCAAAACTTCGCTCTTCTTCCAGGGAAAGAATCTTGGACTGAGTACCGCGCTTGGTCTTCTGCGAGCTGGATTCGTAATCGTCGGTAATTTCCCAAGTACAGATGGTACTTGCACCACCGCGACCCCCGGTTCCCTTCTGATTCTGGATCGCTCCGGCAATCTGGTTACTAATTTCACAAATTCGAAGATCGATGGGCCTTGGGACATGGCCATACACGACGAGGGCAATAGAGCTCAATTATTCGTTACTAATGCGTTGCCCGGCAAAGAGTTTTCCGGATCGGTGATTCGCTTGGACTTCAACGTTGGGCCAGGCGGTTTACAATTGCAATCGGCCACTCAGATCGCTTCCGGCTACAGGAATCGCTGCGACCCGGTGGCGTTCGTCGTCGGTCCAACGGGCTTGGTCTACGACGATGAAAAAGATATTCTTTATGTCGCCTCAACGGACGACAATGCAGTATTCGCGATTCACGATGCGAAAACAACCACGCACGATGAGGGTAGAGGATCGTTGATTTACAGCGATGACAAACATCTGCATGGACCGCTAGCCATGGCCATGGCTCCAAACGGCCACCTGGTAGTGAGCAATAGTGACGTGATTAATGCCGATGCGAATCAGCCAAGCGAAATCGTCGAATTTACGGTTGGAGGCCAATTTGTCACTCAGCTGTCTGTCGATCCAGCAGAAGGCGGATCATTCGGACTCGCTTTTTCGAAAGCTCATGATGATCAGGTCCGCTTTGCAGCCGTGGACGACAACGTCCCTAATATCACGATCTGGAATTTGCGATTGCCGTAAATGGTGGGAAGCGCTGTTCACGATGACAGCACGGAAGGAATCGACAGCTCTATTCCTTCCCTAGCTGCCATCTGTAATAAGCTTCGCCGGGATCGCTGAAATTTTTCCCGAAGCGATTCCAGTTGTTTCGCGTCGCGAACATTCGGCAGAACGCGTCTCAAATTGGCTAGGGTCATGCTGCCGCCCAGGGGTGTACCGGCGAGATCAGGTGCGAAGGGCTCGTGGAAAAGAGTCTCATAAAGGCAACCGAGGAGTACGTTGTCGTAAGCAGCGACAATGCAGGCGGGTTCTTCAGCGACACACCGCTGATAGGCTTGCTCACCTGCCGCACGTGTAATGTGCTCACGGCTGGCTCGAAGACCAGTTGTACCGCGAAAATTAGCAACGTGCTGCGAAGACTCGTCCGCCTTGATATTAATGATCTTCTTTCCACGTTGAATCAGCTCTCTAGCCGCAAAGTCTCCAGGCTGCAGATTGACTCCGTCCGGCCAATTCTCTGGAAACTCGTAACGACAAGCGAAGACGGGTGAAGGCAAGGCGCGATAGGTCTGGCTGCGGCATAGCAGTGCAAAGATGGCGGGGGCGCCTCTCCGCGGCACAAAGGAGATTGCGGCTACGCTCGGGTCGTTAAATGCCTCGAAGTGAGCGCAAGCCCACTCACCGTTCAATAAAAACGTATCAGCGTCCAGAAAGAAGAGAAAATCGCACTCTCGATTCAAGGTGGCGTCGTAGAATTCCATGAAGTCGCGCATGCCCGGTCCACTCTCCGAGAACACAACTCCAGGGAACAAGTGAGGACTGAATTGAGGCGCATTGGCATCGCAGAAAATGTTTACTTCTACTTCCAATTGGCGATGCGCGAATGCAGGAGCAAGATCTCGCATTACGAATCGATGCCACAAGCGTGCGAGATCAGGATACCGATGTGGACTGGCGATGAGGAGGCGTGGCACACGATTCACGCAGGAGTGGGACTGGCGCCTCTCGAGCGGTATATTCCGTTGCGATCGAAACCGCCCTCCCATGTTCCATCCAGCCACGTGCCGCCCCAGAAGATCCCGCCAAGAAAAATCCCGCCAACGAACTGTCCCGATCGAAACATGCCGCCCGTGAATAAGCCAGCCTCGAAGCGTCCCCCGTCCCACTCACATTCGAGCAATGCCGCGCCCTGATTGACTGTATCCGGACCGAATGTTCTCTGGCGGTAGAATTCGCCGGACCTCAAGACTAACGCGCTCGCCTCATGTTGCATATGAACGGGATATCACGAACGCCATGCGCCCACGCACAAGCCTCATTTCTTGACCAAAATTTCACTAGCTTCGCACGCTGTAAAAACGTTGTAAAAAGCAGGTAATAACGCCGCGTGTCGCTGGTAAAGGGAGCGCGCATCAGCACACAATAATTCAGAGCCTTAGCATACCGCGGAAGCGGCTTCTGGGCACGTTATCGCAGCTGAATAAAGGATGAATGTGGCTCTGTCGGCCGTTTCAGAACTCTCACTCTCGAACAACGAGATATCGCTTGCGGTCTGGTTGAAGATTCTCTATTTGCGCAAGAGACTGATACTCTCTGTAACTGTTATTTCAGGGCTCGTGGCGGCTGGAATAGCACTCCTTCTCCCCCCGACATATAAGGCAGAGGCCGTGATCATACCTCCGCAGCAGACACAATCCTCAACCTCCATGATGTCGGCTCAGGCAGCGCAACTCGGGGGCCTTGCGGGTCTAGGACTCACGGGCATGCTGTGGAAAAATCCCGCGGATCTCTACATCGGCATTCTTGAGAGCCGGACTATCGCCGATTCGCTTGTCGAGAAGTTCCAGCTGCAGGATGTCTACGGTGTCAAGAAGCGATCCGACGCAAGAAAGCGGTTAGCAAAACTTTCCTCTTTCATAAGCGGCAAAGACCAATTGATTCACATCGTGGTTAGAGATCATGATCCAAAACGATCTTCCGAGCTGGCGAACGCGTACGTCGAGCGCTTATTCGAGCAGAATCAGCACCTCGCGCTCACCGAAGCCTCGCAGCGAAGGCTTTTTTTCGAGCAGCAGATTGCCCAGGAGCGAGATGCGCTGGCCTCCGCCGAGGTCGCATTCAAGAATATCCAACAGACAACCGGACTGATTGTGCCGGGGGGACAAGCGGAAGGGCTAGTGCGTTCGGGAATTTTGCTTCGTTCAGAGATCGCCAGCCGTGAAGTGCAATTGCAGGCAATCCGGGCCTATGAGACCGAGGAAAATCCACAAGTTCGGGTACTCGAGAGCGAGATCAATACGCTAAATGGTCAGTTGCGTCGGCTCAAAAACGAAAACGGGAATCAATCAACGGATGGAATTGAGATCCCCGCGGGGAAGTTACCCGAGGCCGGCCTCGAATACGCACGCAAGTTACGTGACTTTAAGTACCACGAAGCGATATACGAATTTCTGCAGAAGCAGTATGAGGCTGCGCGCATAGACGAGGCCAAGCTCGCCCCTGTTATTCAGATTGTTGATCGCGCGGTGCGTCCGGATCGAAAAAGTGGGCCGCCTCGCACTGCGATCACTCTCTTGAGCGCTCTCTTCGCGGGTCTTGCGGTTTGGTTTTGGCTTCTCGTCAAATATCACTCGGCGATGGCCAGACTCTCCTCATGAAATTAGCCGTCAAACTTCGTCGAAACATTGTGGCCTTGTCGTTCTTGCAAGTCATCAATTACGGTGTTCCGCTGATCAGCGTGCCTTATCTCATCCGCGTATTGCAACCAGCCGGGTTTGGCCTTCTCTCATTCGCGCAGGCGGTTATTCTCTTTTTCGATATAGTCACGGATTACGGTTTCAATCTGAGTGCCACAAGGGCTGTGGCCGGCTCGCGCGAGAACTATGAAGCCCTTTCTCGCACCTTCTGGTTGACGATCGTCGCGAAACTGGTATTGATGACCGCGAGCGGTATCGTTCTCGGCGTTGTGGTTCTATTCAGTGATCGCCCTCAAGAAACGGGCTTGCTTTACGCAGCCGCCTTTCTCAATGTGATAGGCACGGCCTTGTTTCCGGTCTGGCTGTTCCAAGGGCTCGAGGAGATGAAGTTTACGGTCGTGGCTCAGGCTTCTGCGCGGATACTCACAATCCCGGCCATTTTTCTGCTCGTCCATAAACCTCAGGATTACGTGATCGCCGCCGGTATTCAGGGCAGCGTACTCATTTGGGCGAGTATCTTTGTGGCGCCGGTTACTTCGCGGCGCGTCCGCGTCAGACCTTATCTACCCTCACCTGCTGAACTGTTTTCCGCCTATCGAAATGGTTGGCATCTATTCCTATCGAATATCGCTGGGCTCGCGTATTCATCTACCACGGTGGTGATTCTAGGCTTGGTCGCCGGCAAAGCTCAAGTAGGTTATTACAGCGCTGCCGAGAAGCTGATTCGCGCGGCTGCTACCGTGTGGGGTCCATTGACACAGTCTCTTTTCCCGCATTTGAGCGCGCTTCGAGCCCAATCGACAAAGTCTACTTTGCAACTCATCCGAAAAAGTTCCTTGTGGATAAGCCTATTCGGCTTGACGACTTCGTTGATAACTCTATGTTTCGCGGGTCCAATTGGCCATGTGGTATTTGGCGCAGGTTTCGGTCCTTCCGCGAACGTTCTGAGATGTTTATCGCCGCTCCCCTTTCTCTATGCGCTCACTGGTGTCTTTGGCAACCTAACACTAATCGTTTTCGAAATGGATGCTTTGATGAGCCGGATTCTGTTTCGTTGCGCATTTGTAAACGCATTCTTGACTGCCGGACTCTCGGTGCTGTTTGGAGCGGTCGGCGCGGCCGCAGCCCTCGTCGCGACAGCGATTCTGATGAGCACCTCCATGGCTTCTGCTGCAAGGCGCAACCAGTTAGCTTTTTGGAAAATTCCGCAAGAGCCTATTGCGGCGGTGGAACTTTGGACTCAGTAGTGTCCCCTTTAATTGCGCGGCGGGCGCGCCTCAGCCCCCCATTGAACCGGTTTGCGCTCTTGGTGGCCGTTCTTATTATGGTCACCAGCTCATTCGATATCTTTCTAGTGTTTGAAGCCGGCAGTAACTTCCGATTCGGACAGCTCCTAGTGCCTATTCTGGCGTTGTTCGCGATCCTAAGGGCTGTCTCGGGCGGCTATACTCCGACGCTTGGCGCTATTCCGGTCCTTGCGTGGTTTTTGGTTCAGCTGCTTTTTTTCCCCGTTACAGACTTTTGGCCGAAAAGCCTCGGCTATTGTTTTTGGCTTTTGCTCGATCTCACTTTGGTGTTTTCTCTAGTACAGTTATTCAGCGATGATCGGCGAAGCCTCACGACTTTATTGCGTTGGTATCTATACTCATTTGGAATCATCGCGGCCTTTGGGATCGTTCAGTTCTTACTCCCGCTAGCCGGTCTACCCGCTCCGCTTGTCGCAGAGTGGTGGATATTCGGACGCGTCGCGCGAGTCAACGGATTCAGCTACGAACCGTCCTACTATGCGAGTTATCTGCTAATCGGGTTTGTGCTTGTCGCGGCTCTCCGGCGTTCACAGCTCCGAGTGTTGCATCCAAGTGTCATGTGCGGTATCTACTGGCTTACAGCTGCCGCAATCGTCCTCTCATCGAGCAGAATGGGAATCACTTTTCTTCTGTTGGATGTCATCTCGTACCCGATTCGCGAAGCGTTTCGCTTAGCGAGATACCCGCGGAGAATTCTATTTACTCCCATCAGACTGAGGGCGGTGTTGCCCGCTGCTATTTTCCTTTGCGTGACGGTAACGGGCATTTACGCTGCACAAAGAATGGTGGAAGAAAACGCGCAGATTGTTCCTATTCTCGTTGCTGGCACGGGCGTATATGGAACAGCAGCACATTCTGTCGTTGCGCGCGAAGACTCGTTCGCCGACACAATGACGGTTTTTGCACAAGATCCATTAATTGGGCGCAGCATCGGTGGTGTCTCTTCGGCGATTGCAGAATTGCACGGCTACAATGTGACATCCTTCAAAGACTCAAAGCCCTTTGAAGGTATGTCCGTCTTTGCCGAAGCTCTTGCCGGAAGCGGAATCATCGGCATTGTCCCATTTATTGTGTTTTTGGTTCTCACGATCTATAAACCGCTAAAGTTAGCCAGATCAAGTTCGCCGTTCTACTCGGCTTGGCTGCGGGCACTGGTTCGCGCTCTGATCTTCGAATGGGCGATTCTCCAACTGAATCAGAACATCTTGCGTCCTTACTTATGGATTCATATCGCTATTCTCGCGACGGTTTACGCTGCTGCTCGGTCATCCGCCTCAGCCTTTGAATGAGCCATCGAGGAGGGTGATTTGAAACTAATTCATGTCAGAGACTTCTTGCATTATTTGCGGCTGTGGCGACATGGAATTCTTGTTCCGAACCTGGGACAGGCACTATGGCATCAAGGGCGAGTACAACATTGCCCGCTGCCGTCAATGTGGCCTTATCTTTCTTGATCCGATGTTGTCGGAATTGGAGCTGCGAAGGCTTTATCCAGACGATTACTACGCGTACCAACCGGCCGTAACGCGCACGTCCTGGATTCGGAAGATCGGCAAACGTCTCTTCCGGCTGCCAATTCCCACTCACGATCCCGCTTTTCCTGCTCCAGGTACAGTTCTTGATGTTGGTTGTGGCAGCGGTGAGTACCTCTTAAAGATGCGCAAGAAAGGGTGGCGCGTCTTCGGGGTCGAACCAAGCCGTGCGGCAGTAATTGCAGGCCAGAATGACGGCCTCAAGATTTTTCACGGCACAGTAACTCAGGCCACGTTCCCGGACCGATTCTTCGACTACGTTCGTGCCAATCATTCGTTCGAACACATGCCGAATCCTCATCAAGCACTTGCCGAGATTTCGCGCATCCTAAAACCCCACGGAAAACTTTTTATTGGCCTGCCAAATACAGCCAGCCTAGAGTTTCGCCTCTTCAAACAGTACTGGTGGCATCTCTGTGTGCCTGTTCATGCCTACGGATACTCTTTGGGAAACATTCAATCGATCTTGGCCCAGCACGGCTTCCGTTTGAAGGAGCGCTACTTCAGTTCAAATTACGCCAGTATTCTCGGCAGTCTGCAGATATTTGTCAACCGAAAAACCCGTCATCCCGCTGATGGTGGGCCACTCCTCAGAAACCCTCATGCTCATCCCGCCATGTCACATCGCAGCTCGCCTTCTCGATGCTTTCAAAGTCGGCGACACGATTGAAGTGATTTGTGACCGCGAGTGAACCAGTCCTGGGCAAAACATGCCTCCACCCTTGGTCTATACGATCATCCTGAACTGGAACCGTCCGGCGCTGACCATCGATTGCCTAGATAGTCTGCAGGCGCTTGATTATCCGAATCACCGCATTCTAGTCGTGGACAACGGTTCCTCATGATGACTCAGTCGCGCAAATCTGTGCGGCCTTCCCTAATCTTGAAATCCTTGAGACGGGAACGAATCTCGGCTTTGCCGGGGGCAATAATTGCGGCGTAAAGCGTGCACTGGAGAGCGGCGCAGAGTATCTGTGGCTTTTGAACAACGATACGCTCGTGCTTCCTGAAACACTCACGCGCCTCGTGGCTAAAGCTCAGGAGGATCCCGCCTATGGTGCCGTGGGATCCGTGCTTTTCTATTCTCTAAACCCGGAGCATACCCAAGCCTGGGGTGGTGGCACCATTAACTTGTTCTCGGGCCGTGCCCGCCACTTTCAATGTCCCTAACGCGCTAGGACCTACGGCTTTCCTTACGGCAGCCAGCTTGCTCGTTCGAGCGGATGCGATGAAGAAGGTGAACTTTTTTGACGATGGCTTTTTCCTGTATTGGGAAGATGCGGACCTGTGTTATCGCATTCGAAAAGCTGGATATCGGTTGGCGGTTGCGGCAGATGCAAAGCTTGTCCATCTTGAATCTGCGACGCTCACGATGAATAATCCACTTCAGCTTTATCATTCCGCTCGGTCAAGCACGCGATTTTTTTCCCGTTATTCCCGCGTTCCTCTTGTGCCGATAGCTCTCTCGTTATCGTTGCGCATTGCAAAACGCCTGGCCCGAGGCCGCTGGAACGAGGCAGCAGCACTATTCAAAGGAATGGCCGGATTACGCGACCCGGAAAATGACGGAATAAGACAGGCGATCTTCATCAGAGATCCATTCCCGCGGCCTCTTCCAGAACTGCGCGCACCCGCGCGGCGACTTGATCCCACGAAAACTGGCGCGAACGCTCAATCCCCAATTTGCGCATTGTGGATCGAAGGGAACCGTTGTCCAGAACCCGTTCCAAACCGCGGCGAAGGTCATCGACGTCGAAAGGATCCACTAGAATCCCGGCCGTGCCCACCACTTCTGGGGGAGCGGTGCGTTGCGAAACAACAACCGGCGTCCCGCAGGCCATGGCTTCCAGCGGAGGAAGCCCGAAGCCTTCGCTCAAACTGGGCAAGACCAGCAGAATCGCCCCACGATAGATCGCTGGCAGGACATCGTCTGAGACGCAACCCAAGAATCGAACGCGATCCTCAATACCCGCAACCTCAATGCACGCGCTGAGCTCGGGCGTGGGTGTTCCCGTAAGCAGCAGATGCAACCCCTGAAAATCAATTTTACGGAAAGCTTGGATCAATCGAGGCAAATTTTTGTGTGGGCGGTGGCTTCCGACATAAAGCATGTACGGAAATCCAGGTTGGTACTTGGGGCCGTCAGGATGGAAGACCGAGCTGACGCCGTTACCCACATTTACGACTCTCTCGATTGGGAGTCGACACCAGGTGGCAATTTGATCACGGCAGTAGTTCGAGACCGTAAGCACGCGGTGCGCCCGGCGTGCCGCACGCCTAACGACCGCTCCATAGTAAAGGCGTTTGTCGATCGTCGCCACCTCGGGCACTTGGATTTGAATCAAGTCATGGATTGTGAACACGAATGGAGCTGGACAAATGAGGGGCGGATTAAATCCCGGAGAAAAGAAGACGCGAGGCCGCCGGCGAGGACCTGATAAGTCAGCCAAAACGGGTCGGCTGGAGAGAAAACTTTTGGGCCACTCTGGAGCAGAGTATGTCCCGGCAGGCGTGAAAGTATTTCCTGTGCAAATCGCCCAATTCCGTGCGGGCCAATCCAGCGGGCATCGGAGAGCAAGACGCTCGTCATGGCGTGTGACCGCGATGTAGTTTCTCCAATTGCGATCTCCTGAACCGCATTCATCAGAAAGACCAAAGCAGGCTAGTGTAGCCCGTGTGAGCGCGATAGTTTTCTTGCGAATAGAAATCTTCGCGATAGCCGTAATATTGATAACCAACATTCCAGCGAATTCTTTCGTTTAGGCGGATCGATAAGCGTGCCAACGGAGATTCAAATCTTAATGGGAAAGTTTGGGCGGCACGGAGAGCCGGAAGACTCACGTTAAGATTCCCCCCAAGCGGATTGCTACGGCCGTCGCCTGTGTCCTGGACGTGGCTATATCCCAAATAAAGATCGGCACGCCTGCGCACCGGAATCCGGACGCCAAGATAGCCCGTGTGTATGTTGCTGATGTAGTACGATTGATCGCTATTGATAAATTGCGCATTCGCGAAATAGGCGATTCCGCCTACTGTGTTCAAGTGAAGCTTTGAATAGCTCGCATCGAGCGCCAACCAATGGAGCGCAGTCCAGGATGCGGCGGCCGTATATGTCCGTGCATGAGAACTGTAAGAAGACAGACTGACCGAGTTCACGTTGTAGTCCGCATTTGAGGATGCGGACAGTTGCAGTGTCTTTAGCTTGTACTCCACTCTGCCTTCGATGACGTGATAATTGGCGTCACTTTTCGGAGCGAAGGGACGATTTGCGCGACCCACCTCGACATCTGCTGAGATGGTCAGCGGTTTCAAAGGACGAAGTCGAAATCCGAAACGTCCGGAATTGAGCTCATTGGTTTGCGAGTACGGGGCCGCAAAGGTGCTTCCCAGCGGTAGAAACTTGTTGAGTAGAGTTGATCACTCGGTTCGAGTACTCGTAGCCAAATCGCAAATTCAGCCAACGAGTCGCTTCGACATTTAGATCCGTGTCATTCGCCACTGTGCGAATGCCAAGATATTGAAAATTGAGAACATCAGCGGTTTGCGTGGTGTTGTCGAATTGTGTGAAAACGTTGTTCCCCTCTGTCCGGATGTTATAGACAGAGGTTTGATTGACCACCGTAATTTTCGAGGAGGGAAATATACTGAGGGTCAGATTCCCGGTTGCAACAGGACGTTCCCCATTACCGAAGGTCAAAACCTGCCGGTTGGCCGCGGCGCCGAACACGGTTCCGAAAGCCGATTCGTCCAACACGAAGGCTCGTTGACCTCCGGTGTACGTAAACCTTCCATTCAGGCTAAAAAAGCGGCGCTCGGCGAAAAGCGCTACGCGCCAGAACGGGCTGGTGCCATGGTAGGGTTCGAACCTCCGGAAGAAGTTTAACGTTGTTCCGCTAGCTGGTTGATCGCCCAAGCTTGGGACGCTGAGTGCGTATGGGGTGTCTTCTTTGAAGTCTTCCCACCCATGCATCCAATTCAGCTTCAGGCCAAAAAAATCGAGCTCGTTCCCCAATCGATATTCGTTTTGAGACCGCTTGACATTGGCGAATAAGGGGAACAAATCACCGTGTGGCTGGAAGAGGGCAATCGTAGAAATACTAGGGCCTGTCTGGCCGCTATTCGTATATCCGAGAAAAAACTTCACCTTTGACTGTGGGAACAGCTCGAGATCTTGGTCCTGAAGATCGTAGGTTGTGTTGAGTAAATGTTGGCCGTTTGCATCGCCGGTGGTTAGGCCAGGGTTGACGTAATCGTTACGGCGCCAGGAGAAGTCATATTGGTAAACCCGGTTCTTGTCGATGCGAAGCACCGCCGACTCGTAAGGATCTCCGCCCAATCCCTGAGTTGTCAGAACGATGTGGTCAAATAACAATCCGTGACCTTCTTTGGAAGTTACGTTGAGATAACTCGATAGGAGGCGAAGGCCATCGCGAAAGTTTACTTGGCTGTCATAATTCGTTTCGTTCCCGCCAATGGTTGCAAAGCGATATCCGGTTTCGAATGAATTGTCGATGTTGTAGTTTCCTACGTTGTCCCCGCGCGACGGCCCAATGGATTCGTTGCTTGGGGCAACCACCTCCTGTGCAAGGGCCGTGACCGTCATGGCAAGCAAGCCACATAATGCTGGAAGGGATCGCAGATGGCGTTTCATCGAAGGAACAGCGAATCCGCGTTGGATCCGTGGATACGAACGTGACAATTCGTGCAATTTTGATAGCGGGGATCCGCCATGTTGTGCTGCGCGGATGGGTTTGGATCGCCCGTTCCATGAAGACCGAAGTTGCCCGCGCCATTATGGCATTCGAGACATAGCGTGAACACGACGGGCCGCTTTAGCAGCCGCGAGTTCACGGAGCCGTGTGGGTTGTGACATACTTCGCATCCCTCGATTCGCACGGGCGGATGCTCGAACACAAACGGGCCGCGCTTATCAGAGTGACACTTCAAGCACGCCTCTTCATTTGCAAGCGCTTGGTCTACCATCCTGGGACGCGCGGCCATCCTCCAGGTCGGTGCAAAGGTTCCGTGCGGGTTATGGCAGTCGCTACACGCCATAAATCCTTCATTCACCCGGTGCTTAAAAGGCATTGAGAATTGGGCACGAACGTCGGCGTGACATCCGTAGCACAACTCGGGCTCGGCCCTTGCAAGCAATGAATGCCGAGCGGTTGATTTGTGGATGGAATGACAACTCGTGCAGGCAACACCTTCCAAAGTGTGTTCAGAACGACGAATATTGGCGCGCGATAATGTGCCACCATGACAGCGAAGGCATGTATCGAGAACCTGTCTGGGACCGAGCTGAGAAAACGCAACGATCGTCGCTTTGCCCCCGTGAGCTCTTACGTGCGCTCCCCCAGGCCCATGGCAGCCCTCGCAACCGGTGTTCTCGGGAGCTTCCTTACCGGTGGCAATACTCGCGAAATGAGGATTTTTGTAAAACTTCAGCCATACATCGGGATGGCAGGTCTTACAGGGTGTACTTCCGACGTAGTCGTTTTTCGGCTTGTCTTGAGCAACTCCCAGCAGCGCCAGTGCAAGTACGGGCGTAAGCCTTAGTCGCCTGAATACGCATTTCGAATAATTCCTGTAGCGTCCGTGTATGAGCACAGATGAGCCTATCAGGGTTTCAGTCTAGAGGGATTCAGACCGCCTGTCGTAAGGAAGTTGTCAAATTATTGTGAAACTGAGCTGCTGAATAAATTGCAACCGCTCTGCTTATCGCATTGCTGAAGTGAGCTTCGGAAAACCGCGCGGCCCAGCGCTGTAACTCCACGGGCGAGACGAACGCTTCAGCTTTCTCGAACGCCAGAATCGCTTTCTCGAGCGATTCGTCCCCCGGCATGTAATAGAAGAAACCGGCCCGAGGGTTCTCGAGGGGCGCGCTCTCTAGAACACCGCCGCGTCCCAGGGCAATGACTGCTTTCCCGCTGGCCACGGCTTCCACTCCTACCAATCCGAAGTCTTCTTCTCCGGGCATAATCAGCGCACGGCATCGGGCGTACAGCGCTTGCAGTTGTTCATCCGAAACGCGGCCACAGAATTCTATATTTCCTCTTGCCAATTTTTTGAGCGAGTTATATTCTGGCCCATCACCAACAATCTTGAGTTGGCGTCCGGTGCGCGAAAAACAGCGGACAGCATCCTCAATTCGTTTGTAGGACACTAACTCGGATACGGCTAGATAGAAAGGTTCCGGAGGGCGATGGTAAAACGTTTCAACCGGTACTGGCGGGTAAATCACTTGCGATTCGCGCCTGTAGGTTCTCCAGATACGCTTCTGAACGTTGCGGCTGTTAGCAATGAATTGATCTACTCTCGCAGCTGAGGAGTAATCCCACAGTCGCAGAGGTGTCGCCAAAAGCCGAAAGACTTCCCGCTTTGCTCGCGACGTCGTCCAATCGTGAAGATAGGCGGGGTAGAGATCCCATAAATACCGCATCGGCGAATGGCAATAGCAGATATGGAGAGCGTTTGCCGGCGCCATTACACCTTTCGCAGGTCCCGATTCACTGCTGAGAATGAGGTCGTACTCCCGCAAATCAAACGACTCGAGCGCGAGTGGCATTACAGGCAAAAGCGAACGGTGATGGCGCCTTAGCGGGTTCAGAAAGGATGCTTTCACACGATGCGACCGGATGATCGGTGACACGGACTCCGGATTGTAAAACAATGTGAACAAGTCCGCATCCGGAAAGAGCCGGCAAAGCGCTTCAACGACCTTTTCGCCGCCTCGCATCCCGAGAAGCCAGTAATGTATGATTGCGCAGCGCGGCACAGCCAAAGTCTAAAGCCTTTGATCGTCGTTGGAACGGCCGAAGCAAGAAAGTAACAAAATAATTACAAGACACGGTTCCCGATGTCGAGCGGCGCGTTTTACAAGGTTTTTGCGATTTCGTTGCACATGGTCCCGTGGAACGCAGATAAGCTCGTGGATTATATGACCACCCGTGCTCAAAGCCGCGTGATGCCTCTGCACGATCCGTTGCTCGCGTCCGTTCCTTTGCTCTTTGAGCATGTTTTTTATCCTTACGGCTTTCCCGTTCAGATCAAATCTAATGATCAAGCCACATTGCAAGCCGCCGAGCACAGTTGGGGTATCTTTCGGCAACGCTTTGAGGAAGCTCCGATTGAAGTCCGGTATCTTATCTCCGAAGGTCCCAAAAGGCGCTGTGCGGCTCCCGTGTTTCGCGCGCAGAATTACGTTCTGACGATGGTGGCGGATGCGCATAACTACGCGTGTTGCGATCTGATTCGAGGGTTTGGGGCGGCGTGGTTGACGAAGGCCACAGTCATCGACGAAGAGTACTTCCGCTATAGCTTTCTCGAGTCCATGGTTTTGATCCTTCTCGGAAGCCTGCACCTCTTGTCACTACACGCCGCATGTGTGGTCAGGGACGGACATGGGGTGCTACTCGTGGCGGATTCGGGAGTCGGTAAATCCTCGCTCGCTTATGCGTGCGCACGCCGCGGGTGGATGTATGTCTCCGATGACTCTAGCTCCCTGCTATTGCACGGAACCGGGAGGACAGTAATCGGCAATCCTCAATTCTTCCGTTTTCGTCCCGCGGCGGTAGACCTGTTTCCAGAACTGCGCTCCGAAGCGATTTTACGTCTTCGCTCTCACACGAGACTTAGAAAGGGAAAGCCGACCCTTGAAATTTGGACCGAATCCTTACCAAAGATACAGTTGGCGCAGGAAGCTAGAGTTGATCACATTGTTTTTCTGAAGCGCGACGGCCAGTTTAACGGATCGGCTCGTTTAATTCCAGCTTCTCGCGAAACCGCGCTACGTCGATTGCTTCCCAAAACCTGGGCGGCTGAGTTGCCTTTTCACCAGCAGCGGTCCGCCGCCGTCGAGCGCCTGCTCCAGGCTCAGATCTGCGAAATGTTTTATTGCAACCTGGACGCGGCCGTTGATCTTTTGGAACAGGTAGTTCATCGAAGTTTGTCCTTCGGTCCGAGTTAGAGCGAGACAAGCAAGAAATTAACAAAACGATTACAAATGAATAACCCAGTATCGAGCATCACTCCAGTAATCTTTCTGAGTAGTTCGGTCTTTACAACTTTTTTGCAACGCGTTTGCACGTTGCTGTTGATAACCGAGATAAGCTTCCTTTACCCATTCCGGTATGCGGCCCAGAACAAATGAACTCGTGTGATTCCAGTTCTTATCCGATGTCCCGTTCATTGTCCCGTGAGCAGGCCGTGCCGGACGCCGCCCAACCGCGGCTGACTCCTGCCAACGATGTGCTACTCGCGTTCGTCCCGCTATCCTTTCAGCGCGTTTTCTATCCGTATGGGTTCCCCGTTCAGATCAAATCGAATGATCCAGCGATTCTGGAAGCCGCTGAGCAGAATTGGAGGAGACTCTCGCAACGTTTCGACGGGCTTGAGATTGAGGTGCGTTATCTCGTGTCTGATGCTCCTGGAAAGCGCTGTCCCGCTCCTCCTATCTTCCGCGCGCAGAACTACTTCATGACAATGGTGGCGAACGCGCACAATTATGCGTGCTGCGATTTGAATCGAGGATTTGGAACAGCTTGGCTGACAAAGGCCACTGTCAACGCCACATCCTATCTTCGTTACACATTTCTCGAAGGAATGGTTTCTACCCTCCTAGAAAATCAGCATTTTGTCTCTCTTCACGCCGCATCGGTGGCAAAAGACGGCCACGGCGTGCTGCTCGTGGCAGATTCGGGCGTTGGCAAGTCCTCGCTTTCCTACGCTTGTGCGCGCCGGGAGTGGACGTACATCTCCGATGACGCTAGCTCATTGCTATATCGCGGAACCGGGCGCACAGTAATCGGGAATCCTCAACTCTTCCGTTTCCGCCCGACGGCGGCAGATCTCTTTCCAGAGCTCCGAGCGCAAATTCCAGGGCTCGGCCAACCGATAATACGAAGACCGAGAAACGGAAAACCCACGATCGAAATTCGGACGGAATTTTTACCGAACATACGCGTAGCCGAGGAATGCACAGTCGATTATATTGTCTTTCTGAAACGGGACAGCGCTTTACGTGGATCGTCGCATCTAGTGCCAGCCCCGCGAGAAGGAGCCCTTCGCCGATTGCTGCTAGATGTGTTTCCGGCGGAGCTGCCAATTCACCAGCAACGCGTGGCGGCTGTCGAGCGGCTGCTTGAAGCTCAAGTCTGCGAGATGTCTTATTACGATTTAGAGGCGGCGGTTGACGTCCTTGAACATCTTGTTAGTCGAGGTTTGTAATGAAATACATCATCGTATTATTGATGCTCTCTTCGATCGGGGTGGCGCAGATCTCATCCGGATCGTTCTATGGGCAGATTCAGGACGAATCGGGCGGTATGGTTTCGAAGGTGCGCGTCACAGCGCGACAAGAGAGCACCGGGTTCACACGCACCGTTACAACCGACGAATCCGGCTCATATCGCATAGCCGACCTCGCACCAGGTACCTATTCCATCACCGTTGAACATCCGGGCTTCCGGCCAGACGTAGCGTCACGGCTCACGCTTGAAATCAACCAGCAGGCCAGACTGGACTTTCAGCTCAAAGTGGGACCTGCGCACGATTCAGTCGATGTCACCGCCTCAGTCTCCCAACTTCAGACAGATGATAGCTCGGAAGGTTACCGCCTCGGTTCCGCTATTGTTACGGAGCTTCCGCTCGACCAGCGCAATGTGCTCTCGCTCGTCACCCTCGGACCCGGAGCCATTCCGCGGCAGCTCGGCGGGTTCACGCACGACTCAGACAACGATGTCCAGCAGGGGTCACGCGGATCAGTCGCATTGAATCCGCCCATCAACGGTGGTCGCGCTTCGATGAACGCTTTCCTTCTGGATGGCGGCTACGACACAGATCGGAATACGTTTGCGCCGGTTGTGATTCCTCCCATGGACTCGGTTCAAGAGTTTCGTATTCAATCTTCTCTCGCCGCAGCCGCTTTCCCTGAAGCTGGCGGAGGAGTGGTCGATATCGCGACCAAATCGGGCAGCCAGACGCTGCATGGGAGTGCCTTCGAGTTTCTCCGCAACGAGGCTACCGATGCCCACAACTTTTTCGATAATCCAACCCTGCCGCGTCCAATATTCCGGCGCAATCAATTCGGCGGCAGTCTGGGGGGGCGATTCCCGCTCCCGTCTACGTTCTTCTTCGTTGCTTATGAAGGTTTACGCGGCAAATCCGCCAAGCCTTCCCCCCAACTGGTGCCCGATCAAGCCTTCCGCGAAGGCAACTTCCAAGGCGATGGCGTCATTTATGATCCGCTCACTCTGAATCCGGCAACTGGCGCGCGTACTCCCTTTCCGGGAAACATAATCCCGCCGGGACGTATCGATCCCATTGCCGCAAAGTTTCTCGCTGGATATGAGCCTCTTCCGAATCTTCCTCCGACCTCCTCGAGTAACTATCTGGATACGACACCGAGCACTAACCACAATGACAGTGTTTCCGGACGCATCGATCACCAGTTCAGAAACGCGGGTCTGCTCTTTGGCCGCTACACGATCAACGATGAACGTGGCGATCTCGCCGGGAATTTCCCCTTGCGGCCAACCTCCGAACAGCTCCGCGCGCAAGAAGTGGTAGTAGGTCATACTTTCGCTCGCGCCAATTGGATGAACGAGCTACGCGCTTCCTTCACTCGCTTGCGTCTCTTCGATGTTCCAGTAAGCGCATTCCAGAAAAATGTAGCCGCGCAGCTTGGCATTGCGAATCCGCCCACAGATCCATTCGCGTTTGGGTTGCCGTACTTTAACGTGACCGATTTCGCGACTGTCACGGACGACCCGACTCTTCCGCAAACTCAACGCGATAACACGTGGAACATCGCGGAATCGGTTTCGCTGATCCATGGCCGGTATACCTGGAAATTCGGGTTCGATTGGAGTGAATTCCAGCTCAACTACCAGCAAAGTAACGGGATTCGAGGAGAGTACACTTACAACGGCGCATTTACCTCTGGCGCCCTTAACGCATCGGGTGAACCGTTCGCCGATTTTCTGCTGGGATATCCCGAACAGACAATGCGCCAAGTTGGTTCGCCACTGGCATATCTTCGCCAGCATATCTATTCGACATTCTTCCAGCAAGACTGGCAGGCAACTTCCAGCCTTTCCGTAAACCTAGGCTTGCGTTACGAGTACAACTCTCCGTACACAGAGACAAGAAACAAGCTGCTGAATCTCGACTACTCGACTCTTCCAGCCGCACCCCAACTAGTGAATGTTCATGATGCCTCAGATCCCAATCGCAAGAATTTTGCTCCGCGGGCAGGTATTGCCTGGCGGCTGCCGGGCTTTTTATCCCGAGGCGGCGAGACTATCTTTCGCGCTGGTTATGGGATTTACTTCAGCCAGGAAATTGCCGTTGAAGCGTACGACTTGGTTCTCAATGGAATACTAACGCAGATGAACGAGACTAACGGCATCGTGCTGCCCACATTAACTACTCGCAATGGTTTCCCAAGCACTTCGAGTGCCGGGTTTCCGAGCTATTTTGGGCTCGATCCGCACGCGCCAACTCCTTACGTTCAACAATGGAATGCGGGATTTCAACGCGAGCTTCCGGGTAGTATTCTGCTCGAAGCAAGTTATGTCGGAAGCAAAGGAACGGACCTCGGCCTATATCGTAGGTTTAATACAGCTCTTCACACCGAGACTGGTCAAGACCTGAATCCGCGTCCCGGCGACCTGCAGTCATTGCGTACATTTCCAGACCTCGGGACTCTTTTTCAGCGCCAGCATATCGGTAATTCGTCTTACAATTCGTTTCAGTTAAAGGCTGAAAAACGTTTTCGAAAATCACTTACATTCTTGGCCAGTTATGTATGGTCGAAGTCCATCGATGACGGCGATAACGTTAATATCGGGTTCTTCGAGGCTGTCGGCGCGCAGAATGAGAATAATCTGCAATCTGGAGCGCGGACTCTCGTTTTTCAACGTGCCACGGAGGGTCAGTGGCGGTTTCGTATATAACCTACCGGGAAGCCCTGTCCTGCGCCCTCTCCTGAATGGCTGGCAAATGAGCGGCGTCATAACAATTCAAGATGGAACGCCGATTAATATTTTTTACATCGGGTCGGATATTGCGAACTCCGGAACGCCAAATAGGCCGAACGTCGTTCCGGGACAAAGTGTCAGTTTGCCCCCCAGCCAACGAACCGCAGATCATTGGTTTAACACCGCGGCCTTCAGCACTCCAGCGCCATATACGTTCGGCAATGCCGGCCGCGATATCGTCCCCGGCCCGGGCAATGAAGTCGTAGACATAGCGCTGCACCGCCGGTTTCCTGTTACCGAACGCACGGGCCTTGAGTTTCGAGCTGAGGGCTTCAACATTTTCAATCATCCGAACTTCGGGATTCCTGGCCCTTACCCCGATGGAGGATCGTTATTCGGCAAAATTCTTTCAACCGGCGATCCGAGGCGATTTCAATTTGGCGCTAGACTCGATTTCTGATGGGGTCTTCTCTTGTTCCCCAGGTCATAGACGGGAGCGCATTTTCAAGCAGGAATGCCTTACCGGGGTGCTCGGCTACCGAAGTATGCAATTGCTTTATTGAAAGCGCTGCAATTCTCTGATCCCGATACGGGGTTACTGCAGTCACTAAGCGAGAACGAATGGAAGAAACTCCTTCATTTCTGTGATTCCAGTCAGCTCACATTGATCCTCGGCGATTCCTGTCGAAGTTCTTTACCCGACTGGGTACGTAGCCGTATCGATGGCAATTACCGGGATAATGCGGAGCGATTCGCGCGCCTGAAGGCTTCTCTATTCGAAATCTCAGACTCGCTTCATGCGCGCGATATTGAATTCGTAACGCTTAAAGGCCCGTCTCATTCGCCACATTTCACGCCTAGTCCCGCTTCTTCGCCCGCAGGGTGATATCGACCTTTGGTGTCTTCCGGAGTCTGTCTTTCAAGCTCGAGATGCATTGCTCGATTTGGAATACTTCCCGTTTTGCAAAGCAAAGGGCAGACACTTGTCGCCTATGGCTCGCCGGACTGACTGGCAATGGCGCGGCGATTACTTCGCACCGGACCTACCGATACCTGTCGATTTGCACTACATACTTTGGGACGAAAGTGCGGAACACATCCCTGGCCCTTCCGAGCATGAGTTCTGGGAAAGGCGCTGCCAGATGTACATTGACGGCCGCTCCATACCAGTGCTTTGCGTCGCCGATACGCTCGCTTTCGCAGCCCTGCATTTGCTCATGCACCTGCTTCACGGAGATCTTCCCCTGCAACGCGCCTGGGAGATCGCTCACTTTATCCATAGTCGAGCCTGTGAGGACGATTTCTGGACGTCCTGGAGCCAGCTTCATCCGGCTCCCCTGCGAAAACTCGAGGTCGTCGTTTTCGCCTTGGCGGCTGATTGGTTCGGTTCCAGATATCCAGCCCTGCTTGCAGAAGAGATGGAGAATCTTCCAGATGATGTAAAGCTCTGGATAGAACGTTACGCCTCATCGCCCCTAGAAGGACTGTTCCACCCTAATAAAGACGAACTTTGGCTCAATCTATCGCTGCTCGATTCGTCTGGTGACAAGATCGGCACGTTTGTGCGCCGCGTCTTTCCAATACATCTGCCGCCGAAGCAAGATTCAGGATCCGTTGGTGATGCACCTGAGCAACCAGAAACGCTCAGTCTGGATCGCAGATTTCTTGTTTCCCGGGTAATTCATCACACTCGTACCCTGATTCCGACATTCGCGGGCGGTCTTAAATGGTGGTGGATTCGTCAGCAGCTCGGCAGGGATTTCCTCGTCTTTCAGCTCACATCTGCTCTATCTGACTTCGGTGAATACATCTTCTACCTTCTTTTCAACCTTTATCTACTGGAGCGAGGCTATAACGAAAAATTCCTAGGACAGGTTTCTTCGGCAATGACTGCGGGCACCGTCGCGGGAGCGATTCCTGCGGTCGCGCTTACGCGCAGAGCAGGGCTTAGGTGGGCGTTGCTAGTCGCACTTATTGGCGCGCCGGTTACCGCGGTGCTACGCGCCGTCGTAGTGAACGAAACCACGCTTTTGGTATGTGCCTTTATTAATGGATTATTCATGTCGCTCTGGGCGATTTCGTTTGCTCCGGCTGTGTCTGCTTTGACGAACGAACGGAATCGAACGTTTGCTTTCAGTTTTGTGAGCTCGATGGGTATCGGACTCGGAGTCTTAGCTGGCATCGTAGGTGGTCGCCTGCCGGGTTTTTTGATGCAAGTGACGCCTTCGCTCAACTCCTTGGAAGCGAAACGCACTGCTCTTCTATGTGGTTGTGCAATAGCATCGTTGGGCGTTATTCCCGCCTTTTGGTTGAAGTTTAAGGACCCTCCTAAAACCGAGAAGCGCGCATATCCACGCGGGAGATTCATTCTTGGTTTTCTCGTAGCCCTCTTTGTGTGGAGCGTGGCAACGGGTGCTTTCAACCCGTTTTTTAACGCGTATTTCTCACGTTACCTTCACATGAGCGTTGAACGCATTGGATTAGTGTTTTCGTATTCCCAAATCGCCCAAGTCTTTGTTATTCTGCTGGCTCCTGCGGTCCTCAGACAGTTAGGCCAAGTTAGAGGCATTGCCTCCATGCAATTCGCCACTGCGGCCACGCTCGGGTTCCTAGGTCTGGGATTCGCTGGGCCGACAGGCGCGGCACTACTTTACGTAGGCTACATGTCTTTCCAGTACATGAGCGAACCGGGACTGTTCAGCATGCTGATGAGCCGCGTTAAGGCGTCGGAGCGGAGCGGCGCCTCCGCACTGAACTTCCTTGTCCTTTCACTCGCGGGGAGCTTGTCCGCACTGGTCTCCGGAGCGGCAATTGCACGCTTCGGCTACTCTGCGGTTCTGGGTAGTGCCGCAGTGCTGGCAATCATTGCAGCTGCTCTGTTCTGGATCCTGATTCGCGAAGAGACTTGAGCAATTACATCAGCCACCTCTTGTTGAAAGCGAGACAGCGTGTACCGCTCCCGCCAGGCCTCCTTGGCTTGTCGCACGATCTCTTGCAGGGTTCCAGATTCCATCTGCAGCACGCTCCGAATACGGCCCGCCAATGCTTCGGCAGATGTGCCTGTAGCCAAAAATCCGGTTTGCCCATCCTTGACGATTTCGGGAATTCCGCCCGCTGCGAAAGCGACCACCGGAACCCCAGCAGAAAAGGCCTCGATGACCACGCGCGGGGTTGAATCAGCGGGCGTTGAAGGCACAACCAGCAAGTCCAGGCTGGCCATCACGCGTGAGATATCGTGTTCCCATCCGAAGAATTGAAACGGCAAATCACGGGCCGCGGCAACTACTTGTTCCAAATATCTACCATTCGAAAACAAAGGAGCACCCGCGATGAGAAACTCGCAATCGGGAAATTCTCGGTTCAGCACGCGAGCCGCCTGAACAAATTCCATTTGGCCCTTTTCGGGCTCGATTCGCCCGATAACTCCAATGCGGCGCGGTCGCCCGTTCCCGCGTGCTCGGTGGCTACACATCTCTGGTACGCCGTTATACACGATCCGAACTCTATCCTCAGCTAGATAAGACTGTAACGGTTCCGCGGCAAAACTGCAGCAGGCGACCACGTCGGCTTGCGCCCAGCGTAGCGATTCTCCAGCCACACGCACTCCTGCGTCCTGCAAAATGCGATGGTGAGAATGAAAAAGCAGTGGAATAGAAAGCCGACGCGCAACCAGCGCCGCAGCCGGCAGCAGGCGCGGACCGTTCACGTACAAGAGACTAATGTTATTCGCCGTAACAAGTTCAAGAATCTTTCGTGTTATCCGAGGCGTTTCCCACGTATATCTTGCAACATCAGAGGCTTTCTTGCGGCCGCTCGTGTAAGCGCCGCAGGGAATTAGCTCCACTGGAAGCCCCCTTGCTCTCAGCTGCCGCGAGTACACGCCTTCACTCGGAACAGCTACCAGTCCGTTCCACCCGCGTTGCGCCACCATGGGAAGCAGTTCCAACAAACTGCGCTGTCCGCCACCGACCGTGCTGAACTGATCCAGGAACAAAATGTTCATCTGAGCCTCAGAGAAGCGTCGTTCCAACCTGCTACAGTAAGCCGCATCACCAGGCGTCCTTTCCGGTCAAGACTTTGGGAACTGAAGCAATCAGAATTGCGGTATACAGCCATAACGACCACCTCTTGAGCATGAACATGTCAAGCCGCCGCCGCTGTCGATAGTTGAGATTACTCCGTCCTCTTATCTGCCATAGACCAGTCAGGCCCGGCTTCATCCGAAGTAGGCGTGATGCATCCGCACCGTAGTATTTCACTAGTTCTCCGTGAGTCATGGGGCGCGGGCCTACAATTGACATTTCACCCCGAGCTACCAGCAATAGCTGCGGAAGTTCGTCGATTGAGTACTTTCTGCAGAAAGCCGCGAACGAACTTGTAATTCGTGGATCAAATCTAGACTTACAATCCGGAACGACGTCTCCGTGCAGGTATTCGACGAACGACACGCCACCCCATTTCTGGGGCTGCCGTTTCCACATAGTTCGCAGCTTGAGCACCCAAATGTCCTGACCTCTTTTCCCGACTCGACGGTGAGCCACGAGCGGCGATCGCCGTGACAGTAAAACAATGATCAAGGACACCGCCACTAGAACCGGAAGCCCGACTGCTAAGAGGAAGTAGGCCAAGCTTCGCTCGAATACATCGATGAAGCGCCAGAGCAGGGAAGGCTCAGTGATCGGGAATATGTTGTAGCGAAATGCTTCGTATGAGTTAGGCTGCGATGACATCCAGCCCGAGAGTAACGTGGATTATCCTCTCTAGTTGTTGAACTTCTGTAAAAACGCAGTAAACAGTGGCGGAAGTAATTGTCTTACTGTCAGTGACCTGGAAGCGAAAGCAGGTAGGCGACCAGAATATCGCGATCTTGAGAAGAAAATCGGAATGGCGGCATCACGCTTCCCTGGCACAAGAGCCTTTGGATCCAGGAAATGCTGTTCGATCCACTCTTTAGAGTGGCGTGCGGCAACACCATTCAATGCTGGACCTATGGCTCCTCCCATGCCATTTACTCGGTGACATCCTGAGCAGCCATTCGCCAGATAGATTTGCGCGCCGAGTACCGCAGACTTGGGAGCTTGATACAGAGCGTTAGCATTATCTGGCGTTAACTTGAGCAGGAAAGCGGAAAGCACGTTCAGTTGTGTATCGGTGAGGTGAATGGGGGGCATGTTACTTCCAGGTATCATTCGCCCCGGATTCCTAAAATGCTCGATCAGCCAGTCAGCCGTCCTGCGATGAGTCTGGGCCAGATCGGGCCCAGGCTTCGGTTCGCCATCGACTAAGTTGTGACAACTTTCGCAATGCTCCTGACGAAAGTACCCGATGCCCGCAAGTTCCTCTGGCGATAACTCCGTCCACTGTTGTGCGGTGGCGATGCTAGCCAAAGGCTGCGTGGCTTGTTGTGGCGTGCTAATAATCGCGGCTGCCGTGAGCGTGCCCCAGCCTACAAATGCGAGAAGCACGAAGGCGATTGCCAGTGTGCGCTCCCGAATTCGCCGCACGCGCCCGCGATCCAGGAACGGCAGAACGAACAAAAGTCCCACGCCCAGCGTTGGCAATACAACCGTCCCGATCGGTTCGAGCGCGCCGCTGAAGACCTTCAACATCTGAAACATAAAAAGGAAATACCAATCCGGCCGCGGTATATAGCTGGTATCTGTCGGATCGGCCAGACGCTCCAGCGGAACACGTACAAATGCTGCCAAAGCAAAGAGAAGAACGAATACGGAAAATACGGCCACGATGTCTTTGAACGTCTGCTCGGGGTGGAATTTTCTGTCCGGCCGATCGTCAAGTGCGGGCCGCGTGATACCGTGCCTGCGCACGAGATAAATGTGAATGCCAATGAGAAGCACCATCACGGCTGGCAGCAGCTGCACGTGCAGCCCGTAGAACCTCGCGAACGTCACCACACCCACGCCATCCTCAGCCCCGATCAGCCGTTCGAGATACGATCCGGCGACCGGAATGCTGCCGGCAATTTGAGTAGTTACAACAGTGCCCCAGTACGCGCGGTTATCCCACGGCAGAAGGTAGCCCGTCAGGCCGAAGCCGAGAGTCAGCAAAAGCAATACCACTCCGATGTGCCACGTAGCCTCGCGCGGCTTCTTGTATGCGCCGTAGAGAAAGACCTGCGTCATATGGAGCACCACGACGATAATCATCAGAGTTGCTCCCCAGTGATGCAAGCCGCGGATCATCTGTCCCGCAACCACCTCCCGAACGATGTATTGAAGGCTGTTGTAAGCGTCGCCCGCAGTCGGAGCGAAATTGAGCGCGAGAAGAATGCCCGTGAAGGCCTGCGTGAGGAACAAGAAGAGTGCCACACTTCCAAAGGCCTGTGGCCAGCTGGTTGATGCTGGTATGTCCTCATCGAGGAAGTTACGAATGGCGGTTTCGAGTCCAGTACGCCGGTCAAGCCAGTCGGTAGCGCGTCTGAAGGAAAGGTTCATTCTCGAGTCTCGCCAGATTTCCGGACGGACCCAAGCCACATCCGTGTACCTTCGATCCTCACTTCGTACTGATCAAGAGGCCGCGGCGCCGGCCCCGTAAGTACTTTCCCATCCACCGAGAACCGTGATCCGTGACAAGGACAAGCGAATTCGTGCTGCGATGGGTCCCAGTGATACGCGCACCCTAAATGCGTGCACCAGGGCGAAAAGGCTGTGATGGCCCCGTCCGGTTTCTTGACCACCCAGGCGCTTGCGCTTTCACTGAAGATCTTCCAGCCGTCGATCCGATTGCGCCGGAAAGTTACCTCCTCCGGCGTCTCTGGCGCTGGTTCAGGAACTTCACCCGCGTCCACCCATTGTGCCCGCTTTCGTCCTCGCGGCGGCAGAAACAGATACAGAAATGCAGGAACGCCGAACGCCGCAAAGATCGTCATTGTAATGGCGTAGATCAGGCCGACGAGGAAATTACGACGTCCAGAATCTTGTTCGGGTTGCGCCACCGGAATGTTCGATGTTGCCTTCAATCCAAGCTGATGATAAGGCTGCAGAAATGCGTTTGGAAGCCCGGCGGCAAGAGTTTACAAGCCTTTTACCGGGCGGAAACACTTGTGAGCTCAGCTTGCAAATGATCTGTAAAAAAGCTGCAAAATCCTAGTTGAGCGCACGCATAATTACGAACGCGCGATTTAGAATCGCTGCATACGCACGCTCGGTGATCACTTACGAACAAGCGATGGCTTAAGGCTTCGGCGCTGCCTGCGGGTGCTGGACATTGCCTTGCTATTGACGTTCGGTCTGGTAGCGGCCGCACAGACAAGTTCATCTCCGCCCGTTACAGAGCACTGGAAACGCCTTCGGTATGGAACGACCGCGACGGGATCGGTCTACGTCCCGCTGGATAGCTGGATTTATCCCGCGTTCGAGCGGTTGATCGCTTGGGGATACATCGATTCCGCGTACCTCGGCTTACGTCCGTGGACGCGTCTGTCTTGTGTTCGCATGCTAGCGCGTTCGGAGGACATTGAACCAGAACATCCGAACCCCGAAGCGCGGCTGGTTTTGAATGTACTCCGAAGAGAATTTGAACCTGACTATCTAGCGGCTACCCAAGACCCGCCAAAATTTCATGCCGAACTGGATTCGTTTTACGAGCGCTCACTGGGTATTGCGGGTCCTCCTATCAACGACAGCTTTCACTTCGGGCAAACGCTGATAAACGACTACGGGCGTCCATACCAAGAAGGATTTAATCAGATAGCCGGTTTCGAGGGCCGCGCCGAATACGGACGGTTCAGTCTTTCCGTCCGTGGGGAATACCAGCATGCGCCCGGTCGCTCAGCGTACCCTGATTCGGTACGCGAGGCGATCGCCGCTATGGACGCGAATCCCGTGCTCCCAGCAACCCCAATTCCTGCCACGAATGTTTTTCGTCTCATTGATGCCAACCTTTCTGCGAATGTTGCAGGGAACGAAATTTCTGTTGGCAAGAGCGAACTGTGGTGGGGGCCGGACGAAGGAGGATCGCTTACCTATAGCGACAATGCCGAACCCATCTACATGTTTCGCATCAATCGCGTTGAGCCACTTATCATTCCACTGCTTTCCAAGCTCCTGGGTCCTGTTCGTTATGATCTCTTTTTTGGCAGTCTGAAGGGACATATCTCGCCGCCTGGTCCATGGATCCAGGGTCAGAAGTTCAGCTTCAAACCGACTCCTAATTTTGAGTTCGGGGTTTCACGTACGATTATTTTCGCTGGAAAAGGCCATGTTCCCCTTACTTTTGGCTCGTTTTGGAACAGTTTTACAAGTTTCAGCAGTGTACCGGAAAACATAAAATTTTCCCGAAACGATCCCGGCGTTCGCTACAGTAGCTTCGATTTTTCTTATCGTGTGCCGTTTCTGCGGAATTGGCTTACTCTTTATACTGATTCGCTGGTGCACGACGACGTATCTCCCTTAGCCGCACCGCGCCGAGCGGCATTCCGGCCTGGCATTTACTTGTCGCGTTTTCCAAAACTTCCCCGCTTAGATTTTCGCGCCGAAGCTGTTTACACCGACTTTCCGACATCGCGCAGCAACGGCGGGCACTTCTTCTTTTTTGAACAGGAGTATCACGACGCGTACACGAACAAGCAATTTATTCTGGGAGACTGGATCGGTCGAGAGGCGAAGGGCGGTCAAGCCTGGCTTACGTATCATTTTTCGCCTCAGAATATGTTGCAATTCGAATATCGAAATGCAAAGAGTGCCAAGGACTTTGTGCCCGGCGGAACAACCCAGAACGACTTCTCCACGCGGTTTGTCTATCGCGTCGGCGAGAATATTGAGGTGAACACTTTCGCGCAGATCGAATTTTGGAAGGCGCCTATTCTTGCGCAGGGACTGCAAAAAGATCTTGCGTTAGGACTGCAGTTTACCTACTATCCCGGATGGCGTTGGTCATCTACTAAGTAGGTCGCACGCTGTCTATCTAAGTACGTTTATGGCTGCGGCGCCAAGGCCAAAGTTACTCAACACCTGCGACCAATCGAGCAAGCCGCGCAGGAAAGTCGTCCGGTTGACGTATGTTGGCATAACTAATGTATCTCCGGGATACATGTGAAGCGAATCGAAGTTGCGCGTGAAAAGACCGGAATGGGTTTCGCGCGCGACCACCGAACCATCAGCCCGAATTACAAAGAGATGAGACTTGTCGGCAGAGCGTGTCGGACCGCCTGCGTCCTGAAGATAGTCACCCAAGCGGAGGTCAGGAGAATACAAAAACGCAGACTGATTGTAAACCGTCCCCACCACATTGACAGTCGGGGGAACGTTCGGGATATAGAGCCGATCACCGTTATCAAGAGCGATGTCAGGCAGGGAATTGACGCCGCTACTATCATGTTCCAGGTTCAGTACGATCCTCCCGCTCGCGGGAATCTGGCGTAGCCTCTCGATCATAGAGCGTTGGCCTGTGATAGAGGTTTGAGCTGTTGCGGCCTCCTCGACGGAGACAACGCGTCCCGGAAGATTGGCCGCGCTCTGGTCTATATCGCGCTCCAATTGGTCTAAGTACTCGTCGTAACGCCTCTGCTGTTCCCGGCGGGTGGATTCACGCGTGAATTGCGCTCCGAAGAGATAGGCGCTAGGTGTGAGGCCGCCAGCACGGATCACCAACTGACGCAAAGTCTCGCCCGGTTCGACGGAATACACTCCAGCCATCTTGATTTCGCCTTCCAACCGTACATACTTGGTTTGCCGGGCGCGCGGAACAGAGAGATCGGCATGCGAGAAGACGGTGACAATATCGCCGGGCTCAAGTGCCAAATCCGCTCCTGGGTCATGGTCAAGAACAGCTTTTCCGAGATCGAATGCTACCAGGTGCGTCGTCAGATTCCGCTTGTCGAGACGTTCGATAACTGCGTAATCCCAATTAATATCCGGTCCGGCCGGCTGCACGTCATTGCGGGCAATAAACTGTCGCGTCGGCAACGCATTCTCCCCGGAAAGAGCCGCGCCGAGCGATCGATCAGCAGTTGTGTTGCGAGTCTCTTCTCGATAATTCCGTGAACTTGCAAGCACATTTGCCGTAGGCTGCAATCCAGCGAGTAGCGTACGGCCGCGCCCGGGTGCATTCGTTGTAGCTTCCGAATCTCCGAGACCATTGGGAGCAACCGCGCCTGGAGCATTGTCCATGCCTGGAGCATGGTCCGCAGCCATGCTGCCAGCATTGTCTGCCTGGTCGGTCGTCTCCAAGTTTATTCCGCTCGCGCCAATAGTCCCGAGTCAGTAGCGACTCTCTGTCTGGAATCAAATCGCTGATCTTTCATTCCTTCGTGCCATGGAAAACGGCCGGCATCCGCAACGTTGCCGCGTAATACGATCGCATTTTCGAAGCGCGGGACCACTGGCAGCAGCCGAATGATGTCTCCATTTCGAAGCGGAGTTGCCAAGCCCTGCTCAGTCAACTGCAAGTTCTCCGCCTCGAGCGCGGCGCCATGATTCACACGCTCGAGAATCGCCTGTTGTGCTGCAGAGATTGGTGATAGACCGCCGGCGCATTCGAGCGCCTCGGCTAGGTTCGTATGATTTTTTAGCTCGTAGATTGCGGCGTATTCGACGCTACCGGAAATGGCGATTTGGGGGCCGACGCTGGGAATGAAAATGACGTCACCAGGCAGCAGAGGCACGTCCTTCGATTTGTCACCATGCATCAAGAGATCATACAAATCGAAATCCGTAATTACATTCCCGCCCCGCTTCAGCTGGATATCGCGCAAAGAGCCGCGGTTAGAAGGGCCACCTGAGGCAAACAGCGCATTGACAAGCGTGCTCAGGGAGCTTACGGTGTAGGCTCCAGGACGCCGCGCTTGACCTACAACGAAGATTTGAATCGATCTGAGCTGCCCCATGTTCACGTTCATGTCGAAGTTTCGATACACATGACCGATGGCGGAACGAACAGCGTCCTGCAATTGCGCGAATCTGAGGCCAGCGACATTGACAGAACCGACCTGCGATAAGAAAATCGCGCCCGCCCGATCTACTGTTAGACGGCGTCGAAAATTGAGTTGTCCCCAGACCTGAACATCTATCTCATCGCCCGGCCCCACTACGTAATCGGGTGTTACAGGAACCAGATCGGCCGGTGCGAACGTAGACGGAACGCGATCGAATAGCCGGGCGCCATAAATGGGTAGCAATCTCCCAACTGAAGACTGCACGTACAGCTGAAATTCGGTTGGTGGTTCGGTTACGCGGTATTCAGGTGTATTGCCTCGATAAGTTTTCTGTCTCGGATTCGTATTAGAGTCGAGTGACGGTTCGCCATTTGAATCGAATATCGGATATGAAGAGCGGTTGCCCATCGCGTTGGGGAAGCCGTCCAGAGTAGGCTGCTCAAGCAGTTGTCTTCGGTCATCCTGACGAAAACTTCCGCATTCGGGTGAAATGGCATTTTCAGGCTGTGAGCAGTAGTCCGATTCCGACCCTGAGAACGATGGCTGTAGCTGTGACGGCTGCTGTGATTGCGTACCCGCTTGAGGAAGTTGATAGGTCTGACTCTGAGCGCCGAGGTTTGGGACAGAGGTGACGATTAGCAGCCAAGCGACAAAGGCCGAGATATTCCTGCGTACAGGCCGAGTGGCTCGATTTTGCATTTCAATTAAGCCAGGTAGAAAGATCATAATTCAATAAACTCGCTAATTTCTTTATGTCGTCCCGATAGTAGTCACGCAGATACCGCCTATCTTTTTCGTCCATCACCAGAGACTCGCGCTTTCTAAAAGCGATGTGTTTAAGACGAGCTCGAAACGCGAGCGGACTCGGACCCTTCATACGCTGCCATATGCCATACCGTTTCAGAAAGTGAACGATTGGGATAGACCTGGGTACCCTGGGTTCCAGTTGCTTTTGGGATGTGTCGGGTACAAAGCTCGCATCGACATTTACAAAACGGAAAATGCCGGCCAACGTTTCGGCGGGTCGCCTCTGATAATCCTCGAAGAAGAGGATGCTTATGTTTCTTCTTGGGAATAACTCCAGGTACTGCTTGACCTGTTCATGATAAAGTCCAAATTCGAGAAACGGGTTGCGGAGACCAAGTTTTTCGCTCTTCCAGCGCATGCTCCTCTGGATATGGCGCCGAAAGGATTCACATACGACACCGTTCGCTACGGTGTGCAAATACTGAGAGAACGCCCTCTCGGCTGGATCTCTCAAGATCATTATGATTCGGGCGTTCGGGATTCTTGACGCAATGCTTCTGGGCGCAGTTTTTGACCACAGGTAACAGACACTTGCTTCACCAATTGCTTTTTCACCGTTGACGTTCTGAAACAACTTCAAATAGTCTTCCCACTCCAGGACCATTCCTCCAAAACGCTTTTCGGACATCGGGCCGCGAAGGTACTCTTTGAGCGCTTGTAGATCGTTCTTGCTGCGTTCCTGAAGTTCTTCGCTCAGGTTCTCCGGTCGAACTTCTGACGAAAAGTAGTTAGGCTCCTTGATGGGACTCATATAGACCTCAGGATGTTGGTCTAGATAGTGGTAGAGAGAAGTAGTTCCCGCTTTCGGTGCCCCAACAACGAAAAAATTCGGAACAGCTTTAAGGATGGATGACATGGCTGACCAAGAGTTGGTTTAGCGTCCGCTGATTCCAACTCTAGTCAGCAACAGGAACGTTACTTGTCAGATTGATGTAAAGTTTTTGTCAAAACCGCTGGGATTGCGTCCGGGCTGGAGGAAGCTTGGGTGTCAGTGGCGTGCCCTCGCCTGGTAATAGCGTTATTTCAACGCGTTTTCAACCGCACTCACGAGTGCTGGATCGTCAGGAGTGACATTCGGCTCAAATCGCGCGAGTATCTTGCCATCTTTGCCAATCAGGAACTTCGTGAAATTCCATTTGATTTCACCGCCCGTTTCTGGATTCGCACTCTTGTCGATCAGATAAGCGTACAGAGGATTTATGTCATTTCCCGCGACTGAAACTTTCGCCATCATCGGAAACGTGACATCGTATTTGCGCTTGCAAAATGTTTTGATCTCTGAATTCGTCCCTGGTTCCTGCTGGCCGAAGTTGTTGGCGGGAACGCCAATAATCACGAACCCCTGGTCTTTATATTTGCGGTAGAGCGCTTCCAATCCGGCGTATTGGGGCGTATATCCACACCGGCTTGCTACGTTCACGAGCATGACCACTTTGCCTTTGAACTGCGAAAGCGGCACGGAGTCCATGTCAATGGAATTCAGTTTGTAGTCATAAATGGATGCAGCGGATTGGATCTGCGCTCCAGCGGCAATCGTTGTGGCGAGCATAATGAAAGTCTTCAGCATGGCAGAACCGGCCTCCTCTGGCCGGAAAACACGGGCAGACCTCGTGAAACCTCAGGCTAACAAAAAATCATGTGCACGTCCCCTCACCCTCAGCTACCGGGGCGTCAGTAAGTTCCGACGCTGTTACGATATCCTTCTATCGCTATCTAACATCGGTAAAACCACATGAAAGCCCTCACCATTGTCCCTGGCAAAGCCGATTCAGCATCGCTTCAAGATGTCCCCGAGCCGCCCTTGAGTGATGGGAGCGTATTAGTTCGCTCTCTTGCTCTTGGTATTTGCGGCACTGATTTTGAGCTGATTTCCGCCGACTACGGATGGCCGCCGCCGGGAAGCGATCACCTGATTTTGGGCCATGAGTCTCTGGGCCGAGTTGAAGAAGCGCCGAATAATAGTGGATTCCAGAAGGATGATCTTGTAGTCGGAATCGTTCGCCACCCTGATCCAGTCCCTTGCGTCGCTTGTGCGGCCGGCGAATGGGATATGTGCCGCAACGGAAAATACACGGAACGCGGCATCAAAGAGCGCAACGGCTTTGGGTCCGAGCGTTTTCGCAACGAACCAGGGTTCCTCGTGAAGTTGGATCCGAATCTTGGAGAAGTAGGGGTGCTGATGGAGCCGTCGAGTATTCTTGCCAAAGTGTGGGACCACATCACGCGCATTGGCGAGCGCGCGAAATGGCAGCCAAAGACGCTGCTTGTTACCGGCGCCGGTCCAATCGGATTGCTGGCGGCTCTCATGGGCCACCAGCGCGGTCTGGAGGTTCACGTTCTGGATCGAGTACAACAAGGTCCTAAGCCGCAGCTCGTTCACGATCTGGGCGCAACGTATCACACCGGGCCCTTGAACAACCTTAAATTTTGTCCGGACATTATCATCGAATGCACGGGTGTTGCTTCTGTCATTGTTGAGGCCGTTGACCGGTTAGGAAATGACGGTATTTTGTGCTTGGCCGGCGTGTCTTCACGTCATCAGGAACAGACCATAGATGTTGGAACGATCAGCCGCGCGATGGTACTTGGAAACGGCGTCATTTTCGGATCCGTGAATGCAAATCGAAGGCACTACCAAATGGCGGAGCAGGCGCTGTGCAAAGCCGACCGCAATTGGCTCTCGCGGCTGATTACGCGAAAAGAACCCTTCTCGAATTGGCAAGAGGCTCTGAAGCGGAAGCCTGACGACATCAAAGTGGTAATCCAATTTGCTGCCGCTTGAGCGAGAACGAATTCCGAAGTCTGCCTTGCGATGACTCAGCTCATAGAAGATTACGCGCTCATTGGGAATAACGCCACGGCGGCACTGGTTGGACGAAATGGATCTATCGACTGGCTAAGCTTTCCGCGCTTTGATTCCGCAGCTTGCTTTGCGGCACTTCTTGGAACTCGCGAGAATGGCCACTGGATCATCGAGCCGAAAGCCGAGCGCCCGAGCATCGAGCGGCGCTATAGGCCGGGAACTCTGGTCTTAGAAACTGAATTTTCAACTCCGGACGGAACTGTGGTCGTCGTCGATTGCATGGACCGCCGCGGTGACCACCAGGACGTGTTGAGGCTGGTTCGCGGTGTACGCGGCCGGGTTCAGATGCGAATGGAACTCGTCATCCGTTTCGAGTATGGATCGGTGATTCCGTGGGTTAGCCGTAGGCCTGACGGCACATTGAGCGCAGTCGCCGGTCCCGACCAAATCACGTTTGCAACTCCTGCCCCTTTGCGCGGGGAAGATCTCAGGACGCGCTCCGAGTTCGTTGTCGAAAAGGGTCACGAGGTTCCGTTTTCGTTGACTTGGTCCCATTCGTATAACTCAGATCCCAGCCCGCCGGATGTAGCAGCCGTGGTTGAAAATGTCACGCGTTCCTGGCAGAAATGGTCAAGGAAATACAAACAGAAAGGACCCTGGTCTGAAGCTGTGCTTCGATCGCTTATCACTCTCAAAGCTCTGACTCACCACAAGACTGGCGGAATCGTGGCCGCGCCGACGACATCGTTGCCCGAAGAGATAGGCGGAGCGCGAAATTGGGATTACCGGTTCTGTTGGCTTCGTGATTCGACTTTCACCCTATATGCATTGCTAGAAGCGGGATTTATCGATGAGGCGAAAGCCTGGCGAGACTGGCTGCATCGTGCGGTAGCAGGAAGTCCCGGTCAAATGCAGATCATGTACGGCGTGGCCGGAGAGCGGCGGCTTACCGAATTCGAATTGCCGGAGCTGCCAGGGTACGAAGGTTCGCAGCCGGTGCGAATTGGCAATGCCGCCTCCGAGCAACTGCAATTGGACGTCTATGGTGAGGTCCTGGATGCTTTTTACCAAGCGCAGCGGAAAGGAATGGCTCCCCTCGAAGTAGCATGGAATCTCATGCGAGCTCTGGTAAGCCATATCGAAAGGATCTGGAGTAAACCAGACGACGGAATTTGGGAGGTCCGGGGCAAGCGCAGACATTTCGTACATTCAAAAGTAATGGCGTGGGTAGCGGTAGACCGCGCCGTGCGGACGATCCAGGAGTTTGGAGAGAAGGGACCGCTGGAGCGCTGGATGCGGCTGCGTGCCGACATTCATGATGAAGTCTGCCGATTCGGATTCAGTCAAGAGCTTGGATCCTTTGTCCAGTACTTCGGGGGCAAGGATCTGGATGCCAGCTTGCTAATGCTGCCGCTAGTGGGCTTTCTTCCCCCCGAGGATCCGCGCATCCGGGGCACAGTTGCCGCAATCGAAAAAAATTTGATGAACAATGGTTTCGTTGCGCGATACGACACCCGAACAGCCGTCGACGGAGTAACGGGCGCGGAAGGGATGTTCCTGGCTTGCAGCTTCTGGCTTGTGGACAATTACGTTTTGCAGAAGCGCTATGACGAAGCTCGTGCCCTATTCGAGCGCTTGCTTGCGGTTCGTAACGACGTTGGGCTGCTTTCGGAGGAGTACGACCCGAAGGAGCGCCGTCAACTGGGAAATTTCCCGCAGGCCTTCTCGCACCTTGCGTTAGTCAATTCCGCTCATAATTTAACCTGCAAAGCTAAGCCTGCCAAACAGCGGGCCAGTCGTAAGCCCCAACCTAAAGCCTAGAGCAAATCACCAGCCTTCGCGTCTTCGCAGGCTTGTGATGTGGGCAACGTGATGCCGGCTATGCCAGGCGTATTGGCTGAGCGTCCAATCCAAGTCAAGCTCGCCCCATTCGGGATGCCGGAACGTGCGCGCGAGATCGGATTCACTGAGGGAACGCAGCAGTGCAAGCCATCGGGCATGCAGCCCTTCGAGCAAGGAAAGCGAGAGCTCAATTGGCGCAGTTTTTGCGTCCGCGAGCTCGGCCCAAGCTCCCTCTTCATAGGTCTTGATCGCCGGGGAATTTTCGGTGAGCGCGAGCCGGACTCGCTGATAGCTATTCAGGTGGCTGTCGGGGAGATGGTGGACAACCTGACGAACAGTCCAACCGCCGGGGCGATATGGCGTGTCGAGTTGCGGCTCGCTCAGTCCGGCAACAGCCCGCCTCAAGTTCACGGGCAATTCCTCGAGATCGCGCAACCACCCTGCTCTATCAGTGGAGTCACATGCGTTGGCGGTTGGAATGGGCCTATCGGATATCGAAGATCCTGGCCAGAGGCGGCCTTTTTGCACTCATACGGTCTGACAATCAAGCGTAGCGCAGTGGCGCCATCGGGCAAAGTGCCGGCTTCAGCAAAAATATTGCTCAGAAAACCGGAATTTTCGATTCTTGATTTGTTTCATGGGCACCACAGCATGCGAGATGGCAGGCCACGAGAAGCTTTCCCCAACCCCAAGTGCAACTCCCACAAAGTTTCTTGTGGCCCTCGCTTACCTGGCGCTGAGTAAAGTGGAATAGCGCCATGGAGCGGGGAAATCTACTTGCGTTGCCCGGAACGGTATGGGAGGCGAAGCATTTGGAAGATACCTCGCTTCGCCGCCTGGTGCTCGAGCATTATGATCGAGAACACGTGGCGATACGCCGTTATCTATTGTTTTTGAGCGTAGATTCTGAAACGGCGCAGGAGGTCGTGCAAGAGGCTTTTCTCAAGCTGCATGAGCATCTGCTTGCGGATGGTGATCGTTCGAACCTGCGGGCTTGGCTATATCGGGTGGCGCACAATCTGGCCAGAAATGCGCAGATGACATTTCATTCCCGCAAGACCGATTCTTTGCCCGCTGAAGGCGCGGGTGCTGGTGTCGCTGCGAGTACGCCATCTCCGGAGGACGAACTGCTAGCCGAAGAGCGGATTGTGCGGCTGCGGCGTGCAATGGATCAATTGAGCGCGGCACAAAAGCAGTGTCTGGTGTTGAGGGCAGAAGGGCTTAAATATAGGGAAATCGCGGAGGTTCTTAGTATTTCCGTGTCTACGGTTGGCGAAACCGTCCAGCGCGGGCTTGAAAAATTGAAGGAAACGATATGACAAGCCGTGATCACCTCACGAATGGATTGCTGGCGATGGCGATTGACGACGAGCTGCCCGAGTGCGAGGCTGCCGTCGTGGGGTCGCACCTATCGCGGTGCGAGGAATGCAATCAGAAGTATCGAGAATTGGCGATGTTGTCAAGCCGGCTCGAGACGCTGATCGGTAGCATCCCAACCGTCAGCCTCATATAGGCATCGCGAATCTCTGAAAGAGAAACTGGAGCCGCAAGAACGCCCCGCGTCGTCGCAGCATACACTCCTGAAAAGGTCTTGCGGCGTTTTGGTTGGGCCATGGCAATTGCCGCAACCCTCGCGATTGGCGTTACGTTCGCACCTCGCACGAAGCGGGTCCCGAAAAATAATGAACCTGCCTTGGTACAAGCGGCGAATACTGAAACCTTTGAAATGGACGGCGAGACGTTTGTTGCCCTGCCATATTCGAATGCCGATTTGCCCCTGAACGCCCCGCACATTGTGCAGATGCGTGTTCCTGTTTCTTCGCTGGCCGCAGCGGGAGTCGCCTTTGAACCTATTTCCAGTGGAGTTTCAGCGGGCGAGGATTCGGTGCTTGCCGATGTTTTGCTCGGCATCGACGGTCAGCCGCTTGGGGTCCATGTAACGGGTGTCGAATAGATAGAGTTTTGGAAATCGTCGCGAGGAGATACAAATGAGAAACATCTGGCTTTGTGATTTTGACAGCGCTGCTTGTATGCGTTGCGGGCTATGCGCAAACGGGAGGGCCGCCGCCACCACCGGATGGACCGCCTCTGATGGGCGGACCACCGCATCGATTTGGGCCGGGTGGACCTGGTTTCATGCATTCCGGGAAAGTGGTGACAGGGGCCCCATATTCGGCAACCGCGACTGATCAGTTCTTCCAAACCCTGAGCGGCGGTAACACGATTCAACACACCACGACGGCGCAAGTCGCGCGGGACAGCCAAGGCCGTACATATACTCAACAGAGCATGACGGGCGGACCTTGGGCGGCGGAAGGCGGTTCGAAAACAGTCGTCTTTATCTTCGATCCGGTCGCCGGCTACATCTACGCTTTACATCCTGACAAGAAATTGGCCATTCGGCGGGCCATAAAGACGCCTCCGGCGGCCGGAGAATCAGGTGCGGATGCCGAAGGTAGGCCGCATCACGGCGCAGGACCCGAAAGGAACGTGAGTGAAACCGACCTAGGTTCGAAAGACATCCCTAGCGCGGGTACCGCTCAAGGCAAGAGCATTACTCATACCATTCCGGCGGGTGAAATCGGAAACGCTCAGCCGATTGTGTCCACGAGCGAAATCTGGTATTCGCCTGATCTTCAAATTGTCGTGTTATCGAAGCACAATGATCCGCGAACCGGCCAGTCAACCTATTCCCTGAGTAATATCCAGCGCGGCGAGCCCAACCCATCGCTGTTTCAGGTGCCCTCCGACTACACAATTCAAGACGCGTCAAGCGCGCACGGGCATCCTGGCCCACCTGAGTAAAAATCCCACTTGGCTGACTCAGGTGTAGTAAGATCCTCCTGACTGCTAGTCAGGAGGATCTTTTTTTTGCGCCAAAACGAAAACGAAAGCCGAGTCTGGAGCGCGCTGGAAACCTTTCGAATCGAGCTTCCTTCGTGGGGGTTCGCGAATACCGGCACACGCTTTGGAAAATTTCTACAGCCGGCTGCCGCTACTTGCATCGAAGAAAAGTTTGCGGACGCGGGCCAGGTCCATAAGCTAACAGGCGTATGCCCCACGATTGCCTTGCACGTTCTCTGGGATCTGCCGAATGGGCAAGCCAGCACCGCTGAGATCCAGCGCTTCGCAACGGAAAACGGTATTCGGCCCGGCTCTATCAATCCGAACACGTTTCAAGATCAGGACTACAAGCATGGCTCGCTGGGCAATCCAGACGCAAGCCGTGCGGAGGCGCGCTTCTCAATCACTTGATCGATAGCGTTGAGATCGCCACGCGCCTCGAAAGCCGCGATGTGTCACTCTGGTTTGCCGACGGTTCAAATTATCCCGGCAGCGCGAATATTCGCCGGCGGAAGAGCTGGTTTGTTGAAGGATTGCGAGAGACGCACGACAGGCTGCGCGAAGGACAGCGGCTTCTCCTTGAATACAAGCCGTTCGAGCCCTGCTTTTACCACACCGACATCGCGGATTGGGGCATGGCTTTGCTGCTCGCGCGAGCGGCTGGCCCGCAAACGAAGGTGCTTGTGGATACAGGACACCACTATGCAGCTCAAAACATCGAGCAGATCGTGGCTTGGCTGCTGAGCGAAGGCATGCTAGGCGGATTCCATTTCAACGATCGCCGCTACGCCGATGATGATCTGACCATCGGCTCAATCGATCCCTATCAAGTTTTCCGAATTTTCCATGAGATCGCGCTATTCGAATGGGAAACAGGAACCAAAGCGGACATCGCCTATATGATCGACCAAAGCCACAACCTAAAAGGCAAGATGGAAGCGATGGTCCAGACGGTGATGACCGCCCAAGAGCTTTTTGCAAAGGCTGCGCTGGTTGACCAGAAGCTGCTGGCCGAAGCGCAGAGCAAGGCGGATATTGTCAGCGCGGAAGAATGCCTGCGAGACGCGTTTGCGACGGATGTGCGCCCGATCATCGAGGCCTGGCGCAAATCAAAGGGCTTGCCTCGAAAATCCGCTGCGAGCCTTATATGACAGTGGTTATGTGGAGAAAATCTCGCGGCGAGCGTTCGGAAAAAAACAAGGCAGCGATTTCGTCCTACGCGTGCGTCTGTGATTCGGTCGACGTTTACTTATCGAGCGCGCCGAACGCGGCTTCAGTGCACGCGCTCATGGCCCACCCACTATCAAGTAGCGCCAAAGCGAGTTCCGCTCAGCCCACAAGAAGCGGAAAAAAGAATGTTGCAGTGATGGATTCGGCGGGTATGCCTGAGTAGGTTTCAATTCGCCAACGAAGGTATGGCGATCGCCAAGGGCGCAACCAATAACCCCGCAGTGCAGTCCAGAGAAACCGCAGCACTAGGGTCTGGGAGAAGCGGCCGCGTTCGTAAGCGGCGCCGGCGCGGCGGACGCCCGTTTCGGTGTCTCAGTATCCGGAGTTGCGTAATAGCCCGAACGAGTGCGAACGACCGGCTTGCCTGGCGCCTCCACCGTCACCTTGATTTGACGATAGCTGCCATCGAGTGCCTGGATATTGGGAGAATACGCAATCGTGTACTGGTTCCGGATATCGTGCGCGATTTCGACCGCCAAGCCTGAACCTCGTTCACGTCTTTCGGATAGAACGCAAGACCGCCAGTTGCAGACGTCAATTCATTGAGCGCGCGCCGGGCTTTGGCCGCTTCGCGCCGTTCCTCATCGGTGAACAAGCCAATTGCATAGACGAGCGTGTCGCCTTGATTTGAGCGCGCCACTACTCTTTCCAGCGATACATTGCTCGCGTTGTCGTTGCCGTCGGTGATCACCATCAGAACCTTCTTGTCCCTTTTCGCTTGAGTCTTCATGTAATCCAGCGACATATTGATCGCATCGCGCATGGCGGTGCCCCCACGCGAGTCGATGCGCGCCAACCCTGCTCCATCTTATGCATGTCGTTGGTGAAAGGTACGTCAAGGTAGGCGTCGTCATTGAAATTGACGATGAATACCTCGTCCTGAGGATTCGACGCACGCACCATGGCGAGCGCCGCCGCTTCAACGCCGACTCGCTTGCTCTGCATGCTGCCGCTGTCGTCAATGATGATTCCGAGCGAAACCGGAACGTCCTCGCGTCTGAAAACTTTGACCTGCTGCAGCTGCCCGTTCTCGAAAACTCTGAACGCGTCCCTGTTGAGGTTAGTAATCAGTTTGCCTTTCTTATCAGTCACGCTGGCATGCAGCACCACCAACCGCGTATCGGCGCGAAATTGGGCAAATAAGACACGCTACGGAAGCTCAGCAAGAAGCGCGGCGGTCAGATATTGTCTATTCAGACCGGGCGCACAATGCGCCGCTACTGGGTTGGTGCATAGTAGCCGAGCCGGAAATAGGCTTTCAGCGGCGGGAGCCCTCGCGGTTGATTCAATTTCACTTGAACCCGGCGATATTTCCCGTCGCGTTCCCGATTTTTCGGAGTATATCCCAGAATATATTCGTTGCGAAGTTCAATCCCGATCTTTGCCGCGATGTCCGGGCAGCTCAGCAACATTCTCGACCGCGTACTCGCGGCCGCCGGTCTGCTCCGCGAGTTCATTCAGAAGACCTGGCCCGGAGGCTTCCTCGGGCGTCCGCCCCCGATTGCCCATCGATTCAAAGATGCCGATCGCGAAAATCTGCACGTCAGCTTCTCGCACCGCATTCTTGATTTCAGTTTCGGTATAGCGGCTGCTGTTATCTCCACCATCGGAAATAATTAGGACCGCCTTCCGGGGATTGTGCGCCTTCTTCATCTCGTGCATGGCAAGATAAACGCTGTCCAGCAACGCCGTTCGCCCCTTGGATTGAGTAAAGGTGAGCGTGCTTTGGATCTTGTCCGTATCCGTCGTAAACGGCACGGTCAGTTCGGGGCGATCGTTGAACTGGACCAGGAAGAATTCGTCCGCCGGATTTGCGGTCTTGAAGAACTCCGCCGCAGCCTGGCGCGATTTCTGCAGCTTGGATCCCATGCTCCCGCTGGTATCGAATACCAGCCCTATCGAGATAGGCGCATCTTCGCTCGAGAACTGTGAAATCTCCTGCTGAACTTTGTCCTCATAAAGTCGGAAATGTTCTTTCTCGAGGCCGGTGACGAAGCGGTTGAGAGGATCAGTGACAGTGACATTGATCAGAACCAGCGTCTTATCGACCCGAATGTTAGCCGGGCGCGAAGTAACCTTCGGCTCAGACGCAGGGTTCTTTCGAGATTCAATCGAGACCGGCTCGTCAGGAGGAATCGCAACGGGTGTACCGGCTTGAGATGGGCTTGGGGTTCCGTTCTGAAATCGGCCCGAAGCCCTGATACCGGCGATCAGACACAGGAGCGCAACTCCGCCCACCACGTGAGAGAGACAGATTCGGCGCCAAGATCGGACGCCGGGAGAAGAGATGCGAGACAAAAGACGCGTCCGCATTTAAATTGTTGCTTTCTGAACTCGATCATAACATCGGGAACCCGAGCGCCGGCGCTCTTGCTGCCTCCGCTTGCATGTCCAGAAACAGGCAGCGGATAGTTTGTGAGGAGGAGCTTGCCGTCGCTGGTTGCGACTACGTTAAGCCGCGCGCTCCCGACTAATTTTTCTAAGCGAGGCAGGGCCGAGTCTTCAGCAGCAATGTAATACCGCTCCGGCCCAAGCCACAGATGCGCAAACTGTGAATCGTCGATAAACACCGGAGGCGCATCGGGAGCATTCGAACCGTACTCGAGGTTCTGGAAGCGGCCGTTCAGAAGCAGTGCAGTCCGGTTTGTGTAGAAAAAAGACGGAAGAAAAAAGGTAGTAATGGCGATCGACTATCAGTTTCCCAGGTAGCGATCGGAGCAATGCTTCGGCTAGAGGTCGCGAGGACATGTAGGGATCGAAAACGACTAGAGCTAACCGAGCCGCATGGAGAAACAACACCATCATCACGGCGGCAGCAAGGAACGCACGCTGGCCAGTATTTCGAAGCGTTCCGAAAACTCCGATGAGAAGAGCGATCGCGGCAACGGCAAGGGGAAGCCGTAGGTATGCAAACGACTGGAGTGTCAGGTCCTCAATGTGGCCGAGAGAGAGGCTGTAGACCTTCGGATGCCTGGTTAGCGCGACAGAAATATCTGCCGGTGTCGGCACATTCCGACACGAGGAACAAAATCGTGAGCACAGCAATCAATGCACATACGAGAACAGCGAAAAGCGCGCGAGTCCCGCGCCGAACCCAATCGCCTCCAGCCGCCATCGCCGAACCAAGCAAAAGTGCTAGGGCCGGGTAGCAGGGCATCGAATAATATTCCTGGGTGGTGGAAAACGTGAAAAAAACGAGCAAAAAACCCGCCCAGCACAGGGCCAGTAGGCGGGTACGTCCAGCGCGATCGACCGGCTTGAATGAGAGCTTTACGGCCGCGGGAAAATAGACGCTCCAAGGGAACAGCCAGACCAGGTTCAGCAACCAAAAATAGAGACGTGGGACGGTGTTGTAATCGCGCGGATAGCGGATGTTCAGAAAACGTAAGAGCTGTTCGTTGATGAAGAAGAACCAAAGAAATCCGTGGTAATGGCCAGGACCGCTGTTCAATGTCCAGGCGAAATACGGCGGGTTCCGCAGCGTCGCCAAAATGTGCCATGGCGCCGCAACGGCAATCACAACCAACAAACCACTCAGCGGATGAAGCCGTTTCCACACTCTGGCGGAAAACAATTGGCGAGTAATGGCAAGATAGATGACCGCCGCAGCCATCGGGAAAAGGATGCCAATCAGGCTTTTCAATAGGAGACCGACTCCCAGGTTCAATGCCAATACAAATGCCCAGAAGCGCGGATGTTTCTCCTCTTCGTCAAGTGCCCGCAGAAAAGCCCACATCGCTAGCGTTATGGTGAGCGTGAGCATTGCATCGGGAATCAAAATCCTCGTAAACAGAAACAAACCGACGCAAGTGGACATGCATAGACCCACGTAGAATCCAGCACGCTTTCCAAAGGCCCAGATCCCGAACGCCGTTGCCACCCAGCAGAGCGCAATCACGGAGAGAGCGACCGGAACGCGTGCCGCCCAATCGTGGGCGCCAAAGATCTCGTAGGACACCGCGATGACCCAGTAAATCAAGTGGCGGCTTCTCCAGGTAAGCGACGCCATCGAGCCGTGCCGTTACCCAATCGCCGGAGGTAAGCATGTTACGTGCAATTTGCGCCTGAACAGCGTCGACATCGTCCATGAGGGATGGAGGCGAGATGATGCAGCCGAGATACACCGCGGCCGCGAAGAGCACAATGGCTATATAGACAAAAAGACCTGTTTCGTTCGCCTCGAGAGTTGGTGCCGCGGAGGGATATCGATTGAGGTTTTCATCTCATCGCCCAAAGGAACAGGATGCCACTAAGCCGGAAAATCACGACTGTTGACTGTTACAGTAGAGGCAGGTCTGAACTGAAAGTCTAAGATAAGAGATGCCATGCGTAGCCGAGCAGTCTTGCCTTAAACAGGTGCGATGCTTCTGATTCTGACTGCTTATGTTTTCCTTGTCGTAGCAGCGTTTCCTTCAATCTATTACCTGATCGCGCTCTACAGCGCGTGGCGATTCTTCCGGCGCTCCGGCAAGCAAAATCCGGCGAACACGAGTTTCACCCCGCCAGTGAGTAATCTGAAGCCGGTCCGTGGGCTTGACCCAGAGGCATACGAAAATTTCGCTAGCTTCTGCCGTCAAGACTACCCGGACTACGAACTCGTCTTCTGTGTCGGAGAGCTCGACGATCCGGTGGTTCCCGTTATTGAGAAGCTCAAGCGTGATTTCCCGGAGCGGCGCATTCGGGTACTTTTCGGCTCCGATCGCAGCGGATCCAATGACAAAGCGACGAAATTGGCCCGCCTTGTAAACGAAGCGGAACACGAGGTTCTGGTTATCAGTGACAGCGATGTTCGAGTGCGGCCCGATTATCTGCGCAAGGTGGTCGCGCCCCTTGCCGATCCCCATGTAGGAGCTGTCACTTGCCTCTATGTGTCGACAGGTGAAAAGACCTTCGCCGACAATCTTCAGACGATTGGTATGGTCTCCGACTTTTATGCCGGCATCTTGGTCGCTACCCAGCTCGATGGAGTGAAATTCGCCTTGGGGCCGACGATCGCGACCACTCGCGAGCACCTGGCGCGCTTCGGCGGATACCAGGCAATCGAGAATCGTCCAGCGGACGACCTTCTGGTCGGCCGATTGATTGCCGAGCAAGGCTATCAAATTCAACTTTCGTCGTATGCAATCTCCGCTGTCTCGGATTACGAATCAATTCGCGAGCTCATCCACAAGCGCATGCGCTGGCTTGTTGTCATGCGTCACATGCGTCCTTGCGGTCACTTCGGGTTGCTTTTCACGCAAGGACTGCCATGGTCTCTTGCCGCGATTGCGATACATCCCACAGCCACAGTTGCCCTATCGTATTTCGGCGCGTATCTCGGGCTCCGAATAGCGGTTACATGGGCCATAGGCACTTGGGGTCTGCACTGGCATGCGCTGTGGAAGAAATTGCCGCTGATTATCATCTGGGACCTGGCAGCTCTAATCATTTGGTGCGCCAGTTTTTGGCGGCAAAGTGTGCGATGGCGCGATGGTGAATACTTAATCCGCGACGGCACTCTGGTTCCGGTGATTTCAAGCCCTGGTAGCGAGTGAGCGTTCGAGCTCAAAAGCACTCGCTGCCTCCGTTCCTTTTCGCCGCCGGTCGTTGCGCGGTTTCCGCCAATTGACCTGCGGTAGGAACATCGACGTATCAATCCGGTCGCGGTATCTCACAGCAATATTCATAAGAGAATCCAATAGCGAGTCGGAAAGAAGATAAGGCCTTAAACCAAGATCGATCAGCTTAGAGTGCTTCGCATTATAGTAATGCTCCTCTGATTCCACCCGCGGATCCGGTAGATGGTCGATCTCCACCCTCAAATTAAGCCTCTTCGCTGCTGTTTGTACCATTCGTGCCAGTTCCAGAACCGAGAACTGCTCCGTGAACTGATTGAATACGCGGCATTCGCCAGCCTCGCTGGTGTCGTGCAGGCCAACTCAATGCATCGAACTGTATCCCGAAGATCAAGGAAACCGCGCGTTTGTCCTCCCCTTCCGTAAACCGTCAGCGGATATCCAATCGCTGCTTGAGCGCAGAACCGGTTCAGAACGGTGCCAAATACCTCGTCATAATCGAACCGATTAATAAGAGCTTCGTCTAATGCCACTTCGTCAGTTACGGTTCCATAGACCACGCCCTGATTTAGATCGGTGGCGCGAAGCCCCCAAATTTTGCACGCGAACATGACGTTGTGGCTGTCGTGGACCTTTGAAAGGTGATAAAACGAGCCAGGTTGCTTGGGATACGGGACCACATCTCTCCGCCCGTTATGTTTAATGGTTATGTATCCTTCTTCGATATCGATATTGGGCGTCCCGTATTCTCCCATCGTGCCCAGCTTGATTAAGTGGCAGTCAGGCTGAAGCTCCCGGATTGCGAAGAGTAGGTTCAAGGTTCCAACAACGTTGTTGACCTGTGTGAAAACTGCGTGCTTGCGGTCAATCATCGAGTATGGCGCGGAACGTTGCTCGGCAAAATGAACCAGCGCGTCCGGTTCGAAATCTTCGATTGTAGAGTGGACGAAATCGTAATCGTTAACGTCCCCAACGAAAAGCTCAATTGTATTGCCCGTTAGCTCTTGCCAGACCTTCAGCCTCTCCGATAGAGGGCGGATCGGGGTGAGTGTTTCCACCCCGAGCTCGTGGTCCCATTGACGTCGCACAAAGTTATCGATGATCGCAACGGAATGTCCTTTCCCCGAAAGGTACAAGGCTGTTGCCCAGCCGCAGTACCCATCTCCGCCAAACACGGCAATGTTCATGTTGTGTCGATCTGCTCCCTGTTTGCATATTCGAAGTGCTTAAACGACTCCCTGCCCGATCAGGAGGTTACGCAGAGTCTGGTCCAAGGTGGCGGAGTCTCGCGGCAACACGGATTTCAGTGCTGCTCTTCCAACCTAAGATCTAATTGTAACCTCTGGGATCAGAACAGCTTATCGCGTGTCAAGCGTTTTGCGTCAAGTACTGGTCCTGCGCGAAAACCGAACTGGTTTGAATCCCCCATCTTTTCATCCACAGCAACAGAATCATCAGACCCCAAAGGTGATATCCGGTATTGGCCCGCCTTTTCATGTGCTGGCGCATGTGGGCGTCTATACCGGCAAAGCGGAGTAACTCGGCATGCTCAGAGGCGCCATCCGCCAGCGTGTCCATAAGCAACGTTCGTAATGGACCGCGCAGCCAATCGTGCGCGGGAATGTCGAACCCAACCTTCTTGCGCCGAAGAATTGACGGCGGCAGTTTACCGCTTCATCAGTTCCTTGAGAAGAAATTTCTGGCGCAGACCATTGATTTTGAGGTGCCCTGGCAGAGAAGCAGCGAATTCGACAATTCTGTGGTCGAGGAAAGGCGGACGCACCTCGACCGCATGAGCCATGCTCATCCGGTCAACCTTGGTCAAGATGTCGTCAGGCAGAAAGTATTTCTGATCGAACCACAGATACGAGCCGAGATTCTCTCCGGCCTGGGACAGTTCGCGCAAAATGCTGTCGAGCGCATTCGGAAGCACCGGGACAACAAGCGCCTTCTTCTCCGGATCGGAAAAGGTTCCATTCCAGAAGACGTGCGCACGCTCCGCTGGCATCTGGCACCCTTCCAAAAAGCGCTTCAGTTTGTATTCGAAGCTGATTTTCTCGTCCGACACCGGCCAACGATTTAACGCGTTGAAGATGAGTTTCAATGCGCTCGCGGGCAATCGCCGCACTGGGCGCGAAAGCTGGTTTGCTCGATAGGTAAGATATCCACCGAACAGCTCATCCGCGCCTTCTCCGCTCAGAGCGACGGTCGCGTTTCTCTTCGTCAACTTTGAAAGGAACCAAACTGGAAGTGCGCCCGCGTCCGCAGTCGGTTCATCGGAATAATATGCGAATTCCTCAATTGCATCCTGTAAGCCTACATCCGTGTTGAGATCGAATTCTTCGTGCTCAGTGCCATATTGTGCCGCGACTTGACGGATGTAAGCCGTTTCATCGAAACTCCGCCCTCGAAAGGAAATTGAGAAGGTCTTCAGTCGTGTGCTGGATGCATTTGCAGCGTAATGCAGGACTGTCGAAGAATCGATGCCGCCGCTGAGCCACACGCCCAGTGAGACATCGGACAACAGATGCTCATGAACGGACTGGTGCAGAAGGAAATCGAGTTTCTCTTCGGCCGAATGGACATCCCAGTGAGTTTCTGTTGCTAAAGGCAAACGCCAGTAGCATTCGCTGCGCACCTTGCCATCTCGCCATTCCAACCAATAACCCGGGCGGAGCTTCTCGATCCCTTCGACGAGCGTCCACGGGCAGGGCACATAATTCACGGCGAGGTAGCAATCCAGGCCTGCCATGCTCAACCGGCGCTCGATCTCCGGGTTCGCAAGAATGGCCTTGAGTTCGGAGCCAAAGAAAAGATCGCCCCCCTGACGTGGCGATATAGAGCGGCTTGATGCCCATCCGATCGCGTGCCAGGACCAGACGTCTTTTCGATTCCGTCCACAGTGCGACTGCAAACATACCGCGCAGCCGTGAAAAACAATTCGTATCCCACTCTAAAAACGCCTCGAGAACCGTTTCCGTGTCGGAATGCGACCGAAATTGATGGCCACGCTCTTGGAGTTCACTACGTAACTCTGCATGGTTGTAAATCTCGCCGTTGAAGACAATCACTGTGTCGCCGTTTTCAGACATGAAGGGCTGATCGCCCGAATGAAGATCGATGATCTTCAGACGCGTGGCGCCCATCGAGACGAAATTCGATTCAAAAACGCCTTGTTGGTCCGGCCCGCGGTGAATGAGCGAAGCTACTGCGGTTTGAATGCGGTCGCGATCAGGCAACCAATTCGCATGGGTAAATCCGGCGATTCCACACAAATACTCTTACCCCCTGAATGGCGCAACGAGCTTCAAACTCGTATGCCCCGACTCGGCTCAACACCCTAACATGGGTTCGCGACTTACGCTTCTTCAATTGTCCTTCGTGCAGTTGAACCGGTAACGACTACTCCACAAAAAAGCAGCGCTATCCCCAACCAACGCGCCGCGCTCACCTCTTCGTGAAGAAAAAACTTACCGAGCAGTGCACTCAGCACATACCCCGACGCCGTCAGCGGCAACACAAAACTCAGGTCCGCCAGGCTGAGCAATGACGTCCGCATCACCAGCCATAGAATATGCATCCCGATTCCGACGGCCACAAACGGATCGAGGAATGCCCGCAAGTAAGGCAGTGGATTGAAGGAAAGCGCAACTGGAAGATGTCTCATCCCCCAAGCGAGTGACAAATTGCCGAACGGCTTCAGTAAGACGAGGCACAGGGCAAGCCGGTACGTGCGGATGAGGTCACGGGCTTTTTGGGCCTGATTTGCCCGCTCGGGCTCCATCGTGATCGGAGACAGGTTTACTCCCAATTTTCACCTGTGATTAACATGGCCCTTCGTCTTCTGCTGCTAAGATTTACTCTACCAGCCGCCGTCCTTTTGCGTGCTACACTCGGATGTGCGGACGCGGATTTTGGGGATTATCCCCGCCCGATTTGCCTCCTCTCGTTTTCCTGGAAAAGCACTCGCCCCTCTCGCCGACAAGCCGATGCTGCAGCATGTCTATGAGCGTGCGAGAGCATCGCGCTATCTCAATGACCTGCTCGTCGCCACTGACGACGAACGGATCGCTAGTGCAGTTCGCCAGTTCGGCGGCCGCGTGCGCATGACGCGAGCTGACCACCCCTCCGGCACCGATCGCCTCGCCGAAGTTGCCGCGTCGGAACCGGCTACTCTCTACGTGAATATCCAGGGCGACGAACCGTTGATCGATCCCGAGGCCATTGACGCCGCCATTCTCTCGGTCCACGGTGACGATTCCGTTTCCATGGGCACGTTAAAGCGGCGCATTGTCGATCCGACAGATATTGTAAATACAAATGTCGTGAAGGTGGTTACTAACCTTCTGAACGATGCCATTTACTTTTCCCGCTGCCCGATTCCCTACCAGCGCGATGAAGGCGGATTATCGCTTTACGCGAAGCATGTCGGTCTCTATGTTTACCGGCGCGACTTTTTGCTGGCGTATCCCGATTTGACGGTCGGCCCGCTTGAACAGGCTGAGCGTTTAGAGCAGTTGCGAGCACTTGAAAACGGCTATCGGATTCGGGTCGTCGACACCGAATACGAATCTCTGGGAGTGGATACGCCCGAAGACTTAGAGCGTGTAAATCAGTTGTTTTCGGCTGTAGCGAATTCGGTTGTGACTCGGCTGATTCTTGTCCCGACTTTTTCGCGGAGGTGTCATGGCTAAGTACATCTTTATTACGGGTGGCGTAGTTTCATCCTTAGGGAAGGGCATCGCGGCCGCGTCGATTGGATGCTTGCTTGAGAGCCGTGGTTTACGCGTTACCCTGCAAAAATTCGACCCTTATCTGAATGTCGATCCCGGGACGATGAGCCCGTTCCAGCACGGCGAAGTTTTTGTCACCGACGACGGAGCGGAGACCGACCTCGATCTTGGCCACTACGAGCGTTTTACTCATGCGCCACTCACGCAAAGCAACAATCTGACCTCCGGCCGCATTTACGAAAGCATTATTGCCCGCGAGCGCAGGGGCGACTACCTCGGCAAAACGGTGCAAGTGATCCCGCATGTAACAAATGAGATCAAGGCGGCGTGCCGAAAGGTTGCGGTCAGGCGTCGATATCGCGATTGTCGAGATTGGCGGGACGGTTGGCGACATTGAATCTCTTCCCTTTATTGAGGCTATTCGCCAGATGCGCCATGAGGAAGGACGCGAGAATACGCTCTTTGTTCATCTCACGCTAGTCCCGTGGATCGCCGCGGCCCAAGAACTCAAGACGAAGCCAACGCAGCATAGCGTTAAAGAGCTGCGTGCGATTGGTATTCAGCCCGATATTTTGCTGTGCCGCTCCGAACGCCAGCTGCCCGATGAAGTCAAGGAAAAGATCGCACTTTTCTGTGATGTAAATGTCTCAGACGTTATCACGGCAAAGGATGTCAACTCGGTTTACGAGATTCCGATGGTGTTTGCAGACCAGAAGGTGGACGAGAGTATTCTCCGCCTGCTCCACATCGAAGCAGGTCCCCGCAATATCGCCGCCTTGGATAGAGATGGTCGATCGCCTGAAACATCCGGCCCGCGAAGTAACGATCGGACTGGTTGGCAAATACGTTGAATACGAGGATTCTTACAAGAGCCTGAAAGAAGCCCTATTACATGCGGGAATCGCGCATCAAGCTCGCGTGAACATCGAATGGATCGAGTCGGAAAGCATGGAATGGCCCGAGTGCCGCAGCATTTTGCGACCCTTCGATGGCATCCTCGTGCCGGGGGGATTCGGCAAGCGCGGCATACCGGGCATGATAAATGCCATCAGGTTCGCACGCGAAGAAAAGGTGCCCTACTTTGGAATCTGCCTTGGGATGCAGATGCTCGTCGTTGAGTTTGCGCGAAACGTGTGCGGTCTGAAGGATGCCGATTCAACTGAGGTCAACCCGGCAACACCGCACCGCGTCATATACAAGTTACGCGAGTTGAAAGGGGTGGATGAGCTGGGTGGCACGATGCGTCTCGGCGCTTATCCCTGCCATCTCGCGGAAGGAAGCTTTGCACTTGAAGCCTATGGCAAAACGGAAATCAGTGAGCGTCATAGGCACCGCTACGAATTCAACCGCGACTTCGAGGAGCGTCTGACAGAGGCGGGAATGCGTTTTACCGGGCAGACTCCAGATGGTGTTTACGTCGAGATTTGTGAAGTACGCGATCATCCCTGGTGCCTGGGTTGCCAATTTCATCCTGAGTTCAAATCCAAGCCCCTGGAGCCTCATCCGTTGTTCACAGCCTTCTTAGGCGCGGCTCTCGAGCACAGGCGGAATAAGTCCCGCCCGGCCAGGGAAGTGTCCGCAGCACGCGAATATTCCCACGCGAAATGAGCCAAACAGTTCGCGTCGGCGAAGGCCCCGCCGAAGTAACTTTCGCGAACAGCGCCCCACTGGCACTCATTGCCGGGCCCTGTGTGATTGAGAGTAGAGACCACGTTTTGCGAATGGCAAAGGCCATTCGCGACGTTGCGGGTGCATTTGTTTTTAAGGCTTCTTTCGATAAAGCCAATCGCAGCAGCTTGACTTCATATCGCGGGCCAGGTCTCAGGGAGGGCTTACGCATACTCAGCGAGGTACGCAAGCTTGGGATCGCGGTGCTTACTGATATTCATCAGCCGGACCAAGCGGCGCCGGCGGCGGAGTCAGTCGACATATTGCAGATACCCGCATTCCTCTGCCGCCAGACGGACCTGCTAGTCGAAGCGGGAAAAACTGGTCGCGCTGTGAACATTAAGAAAGGCCAATTCCTCTCACCATCCGACTTGGCGAATGCCGCAGAAAAAGTCGCAAGCACCGGAAACCAACGAATTATCCTCACCGAACGTGGGTCGTCCTTTGGCTACAACAATTTGATTGTCGACATGCGGGGCCTGGACATCATGATGCGTACCGGTTACCCGGTAGTTTTTGATGCCACTCACAGTGTCCAGCTTCCCGGCGCGGCGGGAAGCGCTTCAGGGGGTCAGCCGGAATTCATTGAGCCTTTAGCGCGGGCTGCGGTTGCACTTGGAATAGCCGGCGTGTTCGTAGAAGTGCATGACGTCCCGGAACGGGCGCTCTCAGACGGAGCCAACGCCCTCCGGCTCGACCGCTTGTCGCCGTTCCTGGAAAAACTGCGTGCCATTGACTCGCTTGTGAAGGGCTTTACGGTTTGAGCTTTCGGTTACTCTGAGACAACGATCGAGTCGGCCGGTACGTCGTATCATAATGAACGGGTATGGTGTTTTCCTTACGTAAGCCACGGGCCTCTCAGCGTGGCTTCTCGCTGATTGAGCTGCTAATTGTCATCGCTATCATTTTGATCATTTTGTCGATCGCGCTTCCGCAAATGAGCAAGTCGCGGATGCATGCCCAAGAAATGGCCGCCATTGCCGAAATCGGGACAATCCAGAAAGCCCAAGTACAGTACTATTCTCAATTCGGCCAGTATGCGACAACGCTCAGCCAACTCGGCCCTCCCACCTCAAGCGGAGCAGCGGAAGGACCCCAAGCGGCCGGGCTAATTCCTGCAAGTCTTGCGAACGGTTCCGGCAGTGGATTCAATTTCACCCTAACGCAATCACCCACGGGTTATGCACTCACGGCGGTCCCGAAGGCTTTTGGCAGTACCGGGCGGCGCACGTTTTATTCCGATCAGACTGGGATCATCCGCGAAAATTGGGGGCAGGATCCGGCAACTCAGCAGAGCGCCGAACTCAGTCAGTAGTGCTTCGAGCGCTCTTTTGGATTGTCGCCTCGATTTGTCTGATTTCCGCCGCCGATGCGGCAGCCATAAGTGATCCCGCTTCGGCGCATCAGCCGAGTGCAGCAGAGATTGCCCGGGCGTTGCACGAGATGTCGATCGATCCGGAACAGATGTACCGGGTCCGGGACCTGAGCCTGACGCGCGGCGATATTAAACTCTTCCTCACCGAAGGAATCCTCTCATTCGTCACCCCAGTTGCTGGCCGCTGCGTAGCGGCAGTTTTCACAACCACTGGCGTAGAGGCAGGAGATGCCGAGATCATACTCCTACCGTCCCAACCCAGCGAGCGCGCTTCGTTGGCATCATTTACCAACACACCCAATCTGGACGAACACTTCATGTCTGCGTTGTTTCTGTTCACTGATGACACATTCAACCAGCTTTTGGCTCAAATCCGGGAAGCGCCTATCCGCAAAGCACCCGAAGTGGCGGCTGAGAGTACTACTCAATTGAACGCTGCCGTGCGAGAGATAAGTTCCGGGATCGACATTCGGCTCGTCCAATCGCTGCTCGACAATCACAAACCTGAACGGGGCCTGTTCTATTCCGCCATCTTCGGACGTGAACTCGGCGCCTTCGACGTGATATATGAGCCCGACGAACTCGAGCCAGTAGCTGCAGGGCGCTCCGTGCCAACCGGTGATGGGCATTCGAAATTTCAGCTCTGGACTGCTTTTCGACCTCGCCACGACGCCGCTAACACGACCGCACTTTCCAGGTTGAGCGATTTCCATATCGAAGCTGCCATCCACCCCGACCTCAGTATGTCCGTTACTGCTCGCTTTACCGCCGTTCCGAATGTAGATGGTGGGCGTGTGATTTCTCTTGGGCTCTCGAACCGCCTGAAAGTGTTATCCGCAACTATAGATGGGAAGCCGGTGGAAGTCTTTCAGCGCGGTTCTGTTCGCCTGCTGGATGTGAAAAGTTCCGGTACATTCCTGCTTGTCTCTGACGTGCCTCTTACATCGGGCAAGTCTTACAACGTCGAAGTCCGCTACGAGGGATCTGTAATTCGGCAGACCCCAGATAATTCATATTTTGTCGATGAACGGAACGCGTGGTTTCCATATAGCGGACTGATGCTGACGAACTTCGACCTAACGTTTCGATGTCCGGCGCATTTGCGGCTGGTTTCAACGGGCGAGCCCGTCAGCGAAGAGGTCGCCGGGGGCATTCGGATTGTTCATCGGAAAACGCAAGTACCCGAGCGCCTCGCCGGATTCAATCTCGGTGAATACAGCACTGTCTTCGACGAGCACGGCCGGTATCGAGTCGAGTGTTACGCGAATGCGACATCCGTCGCGTCACTCGAAAAGCAGGACGTCGGCGAGCATGCTCTTGGGCCACCGGCCTCAGGCGATGCTTTACAGCAGCTCTCCAAAGACACTGAAAGCATTCTTGACGACTATACACGGCGATGGGTACAACTCCCGATTCATAGTGTCGCGGTATCGCCGATCCCAGGCTATTTCGGGCAAGGTTTTCCAGGACTGATCTATCTCTCCACAGTTTCCTATCTTCGCGAACAGGATAGGCCCACTGTACTGCGCAGCGCGCGAATGGATACCTTTTTTTCGGAGATGCTCTTGCCACACGAAGTAGCGCACCAGTGGTGGGGCAACATGGTCAGTCCCGTTGATTATCGTACCGATTGGCTGATGGAGGCCTTAGCAAATTACTCCGCACTTCAGTTTCTTGAACGTCGCAAAGGAACGGCCGCGATGCATGACGTCCTCGCAACCTACCGCGATGACCTTACGAAAGAGCAACACGGAAAATCGCTCGAATCAACCGGTCCTGTAGATTTCGGAGTCCGGTTGGAACAGACGGCAGGCCTGGCTGCGTGGCATGTCATCGTTTATGAGAAGGGCACATGGATTCTCCACATGCTGCGCATGCGCCTGGGTGACGACGGTTTCGCAAGCATGGAGGCGCGTATCCTCCGGGATTTCGCCGCAAAGCCCATGAGCAATGAGGATTTCCGGAAAGTCGCAAGTGAGTTTGTGCCTAACGGACAACCGGACAAAACCCTCGCATTGTTTTTCGAGACCTGGGTCTACGGAACTGGCATTCCAAAGCTCCGGCTACAGCGTGCAGGACGAGAGCTGAAACTCAATCTGTCCGGCGTGGACGAAGACTTTACGACCGATGTCCCACTCCGCTGCACATCCAAGGGCGGCCAGGAACGTGTGCGCTGGGCCCGAGCCATCTCGGGAACTAACGACATGGAAGCGTCTTCTGGCGCTTGCCAGCTGCCTCCGCTCAGTGAATTCTTGTATTCTCCGTAATAATCACTAGCCCCGGAACCGCGACGAGGAAAATGATTGATTTTCGCAAAAAGAGTGCCTTTTCCCTTGTATCAGGGTATACTCGGTTCGGCTACTCGAGGCGTTTGGAGCGTGAGTAGCTGATTTTTTGAAAATTCCCCATTATATTCGCGCGGTATCAGCTCTTGTTGCCTTCACTGGGTCGATAGCCGCCCAGGCACTTTCGCCTCTGAGCACGCCTCTGCCGAAGGTGTCCTTATGCAATGGCTATGAGCTAGCGAATTCTCAGAACCTGACCCTGCGCCAGCGAACCTGCTATTACGGAGAGCAGCTGACGTCGACCTCTACGGTTTTGAGGGCCGCGTTCGCCAGCGGCATATCCCAATGGTGGAACAAACCATATAAATCGCACGAGGACAAGGACGATTATGCGTACCGCTTTGGGGTCTACTACGCACGGCGCGCCGCTAAGAACAGCAGTGAGTTGCTTGTTGGTTATCTGAATCACGAGGCCCCCCGGCCTCGACATTCCACGGAAAACGGAGTTTGGAATCGAACTCGCAGTGCATTGCTCAGTGTCATTGTCATCAGAGACCAAGACGGGAACGGCCGTCCGGCTTTGTCATCCATCGCTGGAGCGTTCGGCAGCGGCTTTGTGGGCACGGCCTGTTACAGAACGAATAACACTGCGGAAGAAGGCCTTCGACTAGCGGGAATCTCTTATAGCAGCTATTTCATGAGGGCGGTTTACAACGAATTCCGGCCAGATATTTCGGCCTTCGCTTCTCGACTTCGCCGCAAGAAGGACAATTAAGCTCCTTTAGGCTGTCGCCTCTATCTCATGAGTGACTTCTTCCCATTCGGCCATCGCCCGTTCGAGCTCAGCACGTTGTGTTTCCAAAATACTTGAGCGGCGAGTTGCCTCTTCTGGGCCCACGAAATCGGAGAGTTCCAGTTCAGACTGGTGAATTTCAGCTTCTATAGCGGCGATCTGCTCTTCCAATTCCTTCGCGTGGTCTTGCATTTGCTTTAGCTTGATCGGGTTGATTCGTTTAGCCGCCGCCGGTCGCGCCGGCATGGTAATAGGCTCGGCAGGCGGAACCCCGATCAGTACATCGCTGAGGGTAGGAACCTTTTCCGCGCCGCCTTGCTTACGCCACATGTAATCCGCAAAATTGCCGGGGTAAACGCGAACCTCACCATCCGCTATTTCGAAAACACGCGTCGCGAGATGCTCCAGAAAATACCGATCGTGTGAGACGAATACGATGGTTCCCGTGAATTCCTCCAGCGCCGCTAACAACACATCCTTTGCACGAAGATCCAGGTGATTCGTTGGCTCATCAAGCAGAAGGAAGTTGGACGGACGGAGCAGCATGCGCGCAAGAGCGTACCGGTTTCGTTCGCCGCCTGACAGCACGCCGATACGCTTGAATACATCGTCTTCACTGAACAAGAAGCACCCTAGCAAGTTGCGCAATTCGGTCTGGGAAGTTCGCGGAGCCACTTCGCTCAGATCGTCGAGCACGCGCGTGTTTGGGTCCAGCTCTTTATATTGATCCTGTGCAAAATAGTCCGGCTCGACATTATGGCCCAGGATGTACTCACCCGCAGTCAGCGGCTCAATCCCCGCTAACAGCTTTATCAGTGTCGATTTTCCCGCGCCGTTCACTCCAACTAGAGCGACGCGGTCCCCGCGCTCTATGGTGAAGTTCACGCCGCTGAACACCTGCTTGGCGCCATAGCTCTTCGCGACGTCATGAAACTGCGCTACCACTCGGCCGCTAGCCTTCGGTTGTGGAAAAGAGAAGTGGATCGTCTTCTCCTCTGGAGGCAGCTCGATCCGCTCGATTCGGTCTAACTCCTTGATCCGGCTCTGCACCTGTTTCGCCTTCGTAGCCTGATAGCGAAAGCGATTGATGAAGGCTTCGAGTTGTTGGATTCTGTCCTGCTGATTCTTGTAAGCCGCTTCGATCTGCGCTAATCGCTCCGCTTTCTGCTGCTTGTATTTCTCATAGCCGCCCGTGTAAAACTGAACCTTCTTGTTCCAGATCTCGGCGATTTTGTTTACAGTCACGTCGAGAAAGTAGCGGTCGTGAGATATCAGGATGTAGGCGAACTGATAACTTGTTAGATACTCTTCGAGCCAGTTTCGCGCCTCCAGATCTAAATGGTTCGTCGGCTCGTCCAGCAACAGCAAATTGGGTTTTTCAAGCAGAAGTTTGGCCAGCGCGATTCGCATCTGCCAACCGCCTGAGAACTCTTCCGTCCGGCGGAGCCAATCTTCTTTTCGAAAACCCAGCCCGCCAAGCACAGCCCCTACTTGAGCCTCAATGGCATAACCATCTCTTGCGCGGAATTCGCTATCTGCGCGCTCGAACCGATCCGCTACTTGCCGGTATTCCTCGCTGTAGGGATCAATTTCGCTCATCCTGGCCGTGAGCGCTTCGAGCTCCTGTTCCAGATCCTTGACGTCTGCGAAGACGCTCATTGCTTCCGCGAACACGCTGCGCCCGCTCACCTGCAATCCGTCCTGCGGGAGATATCCAATCCGGATACCTTTCATCGCGGAAATGGACCCGTAGTCGAGGCTCTCTATGCCCGCGATTACCTTTAGCAGGGTTGATTTACCAGTGCCATTGGCGCCGACAAGACCAGCCCGCTCTCTCGGTGTTATGAGCCAGTTCAGTCCTTCAAACAGCAGTTTGTGTCCGAACCGCTTGCCGGCCCCAGCGAGTTGCAACATCCCTCAACCATTTTCTCTAAGTGAGAAAAAAATCGAGAGTGTTACTGATATAGCTCTTCAGTTCCGTGCGCCTCACGACGGCGTCGAGGAAACCATGTTCAACCAGAAATTCGCTCTTCTGGAAACCTTCCGGAAGTTTCTGGCGGATTGTCTGCTCAATCACGCGCGGACCCGCGAAGCCAATTAACGCGCCGGGCTCCGCGATATTCAAGTCACCCAGCATGGCAAAGCTTGCAGTTACGCCACCCGTTGTTGGATCGGTTAAAACGCTGATGTAAGGAATATGCGCTTCATCTAATCTCATCAAAGCAGCCGAGAGCTTGGCCAATTGCATCAGGCTGATCGCGCCTTCCTGCATACGCGCGCCGCCCGACGCTGAAACGACGATGAGAGGAGTTTCCTCTCTGAGGCAGCGTTCGATTGCGCGCGTGATTTTTTCTCCCACCACCGCGCCCATGCTCCCGCCGATAAATTTCAATTCGAGAGCACAAATTCCGACACGCCGCCCGTTCAGCATCCCCGCTGCGGAAATTACCGCGTCCGGAAGTGATGTTGCATTCCGCATCTCCTTCAGGCGTTGCGGATAAGGCTTGGAATCGACGAATTTGAGCGGATCTGACGAGGACAGGCCTGCATCGTGCTCTTCGTATTTGCCGTCGTCAAAGAGCTGTAGCAGTCGCTCTGCCGCACCAATCCGGACGTGGTGTCCGCACTTTGGGCAGACATGCAGATTGTCCTCGATGGCTTTGCGCCAGATGATCTGCCCGCAGGCCTCGCATTTGTGCCAAAGTCCTTCAGTTCGGACGTTCTTTTCTCCGTTGGTGGGCGGAGTGCCCTCTAACGACGGCTTTTGTCGCGTGAACCACGCCATGCAGCCATTAAAGTAACATGCAGCGCCCGCTTAGCTGAGAAAAGGCTAGCTCCGGCACTCTTACATGGGCTGTCGCTTGTTCTTCTTACGCACCGATCCGAACAGTATCAGGAATCCTCCGCCACACATAGCCATCGTGGCGCCTTCCGATACCGGCGAGTCCTGCGGCACATCGCTCGCTCCAAAGTAAAAATCATCAACGATCACAGCGGAGCTAGAGGTTGTCGAGAGAGTGAGCCAGGTAATCGGATGCGAAATCGATACCCCGAAAAATGCCGTCGTAATCGAGGAGAAGGTTTCACCGTCCGAAAGCGTCAGAGTTATAGGAGTGCTGTTGGTCGTTGCCAGGCCCAAGAAAAGAGCGTTGTCACCCGCAATGGGCGTGGCAACACTGACTGAAGCTGTGTCATCGGTGCCGCCCTCCAAGCTTGCGAAGTTATTGTGAGACACACCAGTTAATTTGTAACTTCCGTTGTCGGGCCCGGTAAAGGCGAACCCGATCGACGAATTCCCTTTGGCTTTTAACGTGATGCCTGTGGAAGTGCTATAGCTATGGCCATTCGTCTGTATCTGGGATAAATCGAGCTCCGTTGGCTGGCCGATGAGCCACGCTGTCCAGGCACTGTAAGTCGTTGAAGTAATTGTCGTCGCTCCAGCGTGCCCGGCAGCCAATAACAATCCGGCTCCAAGCGTAACGAGCGGCCAGTGAAGTGGTCGATACATAACTTACCCTCCCCACTAAATTTGTGTGTAATCAGAGTGCAAAGCTGGCGCGCTCTTTCTGCGCCAGATATGCCCGTAGAAGTTTGCCCGATACGGAACAGCTCAGTGCTTCAGACTTGTCACGATCCGCTGCCGGTATTCCTCAGCTTTGCGGTAGATTTCTTCCTGATTCAGTGTCAACACATGCCGCGCGCTTACAATTTGGCGGCCGTTGATGAATACGTCTTCAACGTCGGCGGCCTTGCTTGCATAGACGATTTGAGAATACAGATTGTAGACCGGAACCGAGTTGGGGCGCGCAAGGGAAATGGTGATGAGGTCGGCGCGTTTGCCCTCCTCAACCGATCCGATCTCTTTTTCCAACCCAAGCACGCGTGCGCCGCCGGAAGTCGCCATTTCCAGCACTTGCTCGGCAGGAAGAACGCGGGGGTCCATAACGTTAATCTTCTGCAGCTTGGCTGCCAGATTCATTTCCAGAATCAAATCAGCAGTATCGTTACTTCCCGCGAACCCATCATTACCCAACCCTACGTTCAAACCAATTTTCAACATTTTGGTAACCGGCGCGATGCCACTCGCGAGCTTCATATTGCTCGAAGGGCAATGCGCCACACCGGTGCCGTGCCGCTTCAGAATTTGCAGATCGTTATCGTCTTCCCAAACACAATGTGCCGCTACCACACGCCCGTCCAGTACGCCGAGCTTCTCGAGCGCCTGGGTCGGCGTCATTTTCCGTTTCGCCAGAGCATCCTCCCGCTCCGTTCTGGTTTCAGAAAGATGAATCAGCAGCGGTATCCCATACTTGACCGCGAGATTATGCGAGGCGGTCAGCGCTTCATCCGGAGTCGTATAAATCGCGTGCGGCGCGACGGCGGGAACAATTAAATCGTCGTTGCGAAAGCGTTGGATATAGCGATCCGTAGCGGCGATCGACGCGTTCCACGTCTTGTAATCCGGGGCAGGGAAGCCGATGATCGTTTGACCCAGCACACCGCGGACGCCAGCTTCTTTTGCCGTCTCTGCCTCGATATCTTCGAAGTAGTACATATCGGTGTACGTCGTTATACCGGCGAGCACCATCTCCAAACACGCCAGCCGCGTTCCCCACCGCACAAACTCCGGCGAGACATTTTTCGACTCAGCCGGAAAAATAAAATTCGTGAGCCAATCTTGCAATCGCATGTCATCGGCGATAGCGCGAAACAAAGACATCGGCGCATGCGTGTGTGTATCGATCAGCCCCGGAGCGACCAGGGCGTCCGGTTCATCCAATGTGTGCCGAGGTTGAAAACGATGTCCAATTTCACTCTGCGGCCCAACTCCCACGATGCGCGTGCCGCGGATCGCCACGGCGCCCCCGTCGATAACGCGATGCTGCGCATCCATGGTGACGACATACTTCGCTCGAATTACCCAGTCAGCGTCCTCAGCCGCTGTGGTCTGTAGTGTCAGGAGCGCGAAAAGACACAGGGCGCTATAGAAATGACGCATCGAACGGCCTCGGAAAGATCTGCTTAATCGACACTGTCTCCTGTTTGTCTGCGAGATTCGCCATCGTAAGCTCTGCATCGCCACAAAACTCCCACAAAATCTGGCGGCAGGCGCCGCATGGAGGCGTGAGCGTATCTGTATCGGCCACCACGGCGACGCGCTTTAACTTTCCAGCGCCTTCCGAGATCGCTTTGAGCACAGCGGCGCGCTCCGCGCATACTGTTAGCCCGTACGTGGCATTCTCCACGTTGCAACCAGTGAAGACTCGTCCGTTTTCATCTTCAATAGCCGCGCCTACCTTAAAACCGGAAAACGGGGCATGCGCACGCTCCCGTACCTCACGAGCAGCTCGTATCAACTTGTCCATAAGGAGCCCTGAGCGAAGCGACGGGTCACTTTGAAGCCGGCCGCGCATCTTTCAACGACACGCACCATGAACCGTACCCGCGCTTGCGAGAGTTCGGATCATCCTCAATTTGGAACAAAACATCCAGCTTCTCTCCCGGCCCGAAAAGCGCGGCCCGATCTCCGAAATTCCAAGCCTTGCAAAAAAGCATGCGGCCTCGGTGGCGAAGTGGCACGCTGAGATGTTTTCCCTCACTAAATGTCTTGAACGGTCCAGCGACTTGCACCTGAGAGGAATAGAACACGGGCGCGGGATTCCCAAACCCGAAGGGTCCGAGTGTGAGTACGTCTCGAACACAACGCTCCGTTAGCTCGCAGAAATCGGCTTCAGCATCGACAGTATACTCAGGCCTTAGATCGTCAATCGTCAACCGGTCCGCGGCGAATTCACCGAATCGCCGCCGGAACTGTTCCAGCTGTCCGGGATGAAGTGTCAGTCCAGCAGCCTGGCGATGTCCTCCGAATTTCTTGAACAGATCCGGCATGCTCTCCAGTGCCTCGAGCAGATGAAACGCGGGAATGCTGCGGCCTGACCCTGAAAAGCATCCCTCTTCAGCTGCCGCGTATTCCATAGCGTCGCTGAGCACGAATACAGGTCGGCTGAAGCGCTCGACCAGGCGGCTTGCCACAATTCCCAAGACGCCTAAGTGCCACCCGGGACCTGCGAACACATTTGCCGACGCGCTATAGTCGAAATGCCGTATCTTCGCATTGCTTCAGAATTGACTCCTACGATATCGATCTCCACTTGCTGCCGTTCCCGGTTGAGCGCATCCAGTTGTTCGGCCAACTCCCGCGCGCGTACCGCATCCTGAGTCAGGAATAGCTCGATCACATCACGCGCTGTTGCCATTCGCCCAGCCGCATTAATCCTGGGCGCGAGACGAAATGCGACCTGATGGGCCGAAGGGCACTCGCCATCTTCGAAACCGGCTACCAGCAGCAGAGCCCTTAATCCCGGATTCTTGACCTCGCGAAGACCTGAGAGGCCGCGGTGCACGATTACCCGATTCTCCCCGGTGAGAGGAACGATATCGGCTACGGTCGCAATTGCGACTGGTTTCAAGAACGAATCGAGCAGCGCTACTTGCCTTGCCGGAGGTAGTCCACTGCGATGTAGTAACGCTTCGACGAGCTTGAACGTGACTCCGGCGCCGCACAGGTTCTTATCCGGATACTGCAGTCTGGCCGATTGGGATTCAGTATGGCCAAAGCGGGTGGCAGCTCGGTCTGCGGCAAATGATGATCTGTCAAGATTACATCAATGCCCATCGCATTTGCATGGCGCACGACATCGTTCGCCCGAATGCCGGTATCCACGCTCACGATTAGCCGAATCCCTCTCTGGGCAGCGCATTCGATCACGTCGGCGCGCATTCCATAGCCTTCCTTCAAACGGTGCGGTACGTGAAAATCAGCTTGTCCGCCGAGCATCTCTATCGGCTCTTTTCAACACGACAATTGAAGATGTCCCGTCAACGTCATAGTCGCCGTAGATCAGAATCGGCTCGCGCTCTTTAACCGCTCGAAACAAACGCGCCGCCGCATTTTCCATCCCGCGCATCAGGAACGGATCGTGTAATGAATCCAAGCTGGGGTGCAAGAACTCACGTGCCGTAGCAACATCGGTGAAGCCGCGACGTACCAGCACCGCCGCCGCTAGGCGCTGGAGATCCAGACTGCATTGAATTGGAAGAATCGCATCTCGCGAGACGCAGGGTAGATTCCAACGAGCGGCTGGACGAACCCAGGGAGTGGTGGAAACGGTATCCGCCATTAATTTCTTGAAAAATAGCCCGGCATGGGCCCCTCGTCCTCGTCCTCTTCCTGCTCCGCGCTGACGTTTAACTCTGTGACAATATCTCTCAGCGTCTGGTACCACTCGGTCTGCAATTCATACAAATAAACGCCGCCCTCGAGGTCAAACGAAAGCTCTAGCGAAGACGTAAATCCCTCGTACGCTTGCAACTCACGCAGACGATTCTCGAACGTGTGCTTTTCCTCCCAGGTAAGCTCACTGTCTTCTAGTTGGTCAAGCGCTTCATCGATCTCATCGAGCGAAAATGCTTCGTGGGCGAAAACAATCAGCTTTGCACCCGCCTTGCGGCCTGCCTCCACAAACTCACGAAAATCCGGATGCCGCTCCGTATCCCAATGCACCTGAACTGGCGATTCGATAAGCCGGCAATACCCATGGAAAACAGCTATCCCCAGCTCTTGAAGGTAGGCCTCTATTTCTGTCTTTAGGATTTCCAGATCCCTCGCCATTGGCTTCACACTATCAAATTGAATCAGTTCCTAACCCAGCTAACAATGAGCTAGTAGAAAATGCATAGTTGGCACGAAACGGCCGAGGCACTTAACTCTTACCAATTAGAGGAGCATAAAGAGGACCAGTACCGCCGCCTTCTACATACCTGGCGCGGTTTATAACATAATCTGATACCATGTGCCTATGCAACTTGGTTATAGCTTGCTGCGGAAAGGGTTCTTCTCCTTTTCAAAGCGGCTGACGGTTGCTGCAGCTCTGCTCGCTTTGCCCTGCGCTGTTCGCACTGAAAAACGTCCTGCGCCGGTTCGGCCGATTGCGCTAAAGCCGCCCGAGCCAGCCAGCCCCGACCCACGTACCGTCCGGCTGAAGAAATTTTTTGCAAAATTGCACTGTCCGGTTATCGATCTAGCCGATGAGTTCGTACACGCGGCCGACGACAACCAACTCGATTGGCGTCTCCTCCCCAGTATTGCCGTAATAGAGTCCGGGGGAGGGAAGGCGTATAGGAACAACAATATTCTCGGATGGAACCAGGGCTTGGAAGCATTTCCGACCATCCGCGCTGGTATTCACGAAGTCGCTTTCAAGTTAGGTAAAAGCCCGCTGTATCGCGACCGCGACGTGCTCGGTAAGCTTCGGTTGTACAACCCCGATGAAAGCTATCCGGGATCGGTTCTGACTGTCATGAACCGCATCAGCCTAGCAGTAAATTTGCAGCCGATTCGGACGCTGGCGCGCTACCAGCACGAATTAGCGTACGCCCGTAATTGACCGTTATCGGCCGAAGCTAGCCGATCGCCGCCCCGGTCCGGGAAGGGGCGCAGCCGGAGGAGGCTCCTCCACCACAACCTTCTTCGGCCGGGCATCTAAACGCGTTGCAATCATCTGCTGCTGCAGCTTGGTAAATTTCGGAGTGCCCGGTTGCGCGCCGCGCTCGAGCACATCCTTTTCCGTCACTTCCTGTGCCGCCGGTAGGTATTTCTGCAAATAATTCTTAAGGCGGTCAAGGACCAGTCGCTGGTCCGAGCGCATCAGCAGAAATAGGAGTATCTCGCCTGGCACGTTGGAAAGCATGCCGTAGAGGGCCGATGGCCTCTGCAGCTTTGCAGTCGCCAATGCCTTCTCGATTTTCTTCGCCCGAACCTCCAATTTCGCGGCTGCATCCACACGCGCTTTGGGCACTTGGACTATTCTGATCAGTTCGCGTGCGCTCTTTCGAGCTCAGCTTTTCAAAAAATATGAAAAGAAAGAGCGCATAATTGTCAACCGGTATATAGATGCCGGACGGCAGCAGCTGGCGGGCCTTCTGCAGTTTCTGAAAGCCTGGCAAGTTCAACTTGGGTCCAGACAATGCGGGCGAGAACAAGTACAAAAGGTTCTCATCTTCGAGTGCCTTCAGGATGTCACCCGCAAGCGGATCGAGAGCGATCTCCCCAAGTTCGCGTTCCAGAGCTGTGTGAGGGATTGTTGTCTCGAGCTTCGCTTCACGTACGTTTTGATACTGAGAGAGCGTGCGTTCATCGACTGTAAAGCCGAATCTCGTTCGGAGCCGAATCATCCGCAGTATTCGCGACGGCTCGTCGTACAAGGAATAGTTGCTGACGGCACGAAGTTCCTTGCGGCTGAGATCGCCCAGCCCATTCGTCGGGTCCAGAAGCAACCCGCGCGAGGCCTTGTTTAATGACAGTGCGATCGCGTTTACGGTGAAGTCACGTCCGCGCAGATCTTCGTGAATGGTCGCGAACTGAACCTGGGGTTTGGCGCCGGGTTTCGCGTATTTCTCTTGGTGCGCCGTCGAAATGCTGGCAGTGACATTGCCTCGGAACCGCAATTCGGCGGACTTGCGGGTTTCGTCGATCTCGAGAATCTCCGCTTTGGCTTTTTGCGCAATCGTCTTTGCCAATTTGGCGCCGCTTCCACCCTCGATAGTGAAATCAAGATCGCGGATGGGGAAACCACCCATCATGTCTCGCATCGCGCCGCCAGTGAGGAACAGATTGACGTTGGCGCGCTCGGCCGCTGCGCGAACCTCGGCTAACACTTTGCTTTGCTCACCGCTAAGATGGCTGTCGAGCATGAACATGTAGTCGCTCATAAGGTCCCAAGATCCTCAGGATGGCGTATCCGCTGCGTGCTCAACTCGCTTGCGCGCGGCGCGCGGATGATGTTGATCCACGGTTTGCCGCAACCGCGAACGCATGACGTGCGTGTAAATCTGTGTGCTTCCGATATCGGCGTGGCCCGAGCATGGCTTGCACGCTGCGGAGATCCGCTCCGCCCTCCAGCAGATGTGTCGCGAAGGTGTGGCGCAGCACGTGCGGGCTTAAGCCGCGGAAAATGCCGGCCCTCTTACCATGGTTCCGAAGCAGCTTCCAAAACCCCTGCCGGGTGATCCGCGTTCCCAGAGCCGTTACAAAAAGATAAGGGCTCACCCGTCCCTTCAGAAGCCGCGGCCGCTGTTCCGTGCGGTAGCGCTCAACAGATCTTAGCGCTTCTCTGCCTACTGGCACCAGTCGTTGTTTATTCCCTTTCCCAATCACGCGGACAATGCCTTGGGCGTCATCCAGGTCGGATACACGCAGAGCGATCAGCTCGCTTACGCGGACTCCCGAGGCATAGAGCAGGTCAACCATGGCGCGGTCGCGCAGCCCGGTCCGAGAATCTTCGCGAGGCGACTGGACAAGGTGATCTAAATTTGAAGTATTAAGATACTTGGGCAGAGACGATCCAATCTTTGGAGCCGCCAGAAGTTCTGCAGGATTCGTTGGCAAGGCGGCCTCTTCAACCAAAAAGCCAAAAAAGCCCCTAAGCGTTGTGACGTGCCGGGATATGGAACGGTTGGAGAGGCCTAAGGTTCGTAGCTGGTCGAGGTAAGAACGAAGCGTATCGAGAGTAACACTCTCAAGCGGCGAGGTGTTCAGAAACCCGCAAATCTCGTCAAATCCCGCCGGTAGGACTCTAAGCTATTGTGTGCCAAGCCCTTTTCAGCCCGGCAAAAGTGCAGGTAACACTGCATTCGTTGCTGGAATGGTGTAAATCCTGCCATTCTGTCAATGATACAATATCCGCGAAATTGTTTTAAACAAAGTGATTTTGCCTCTGCACCTTGCCACCTAGTACCGTTAAACGAGTCGTTTTATACCGATTCGACCGCCAACCGCTCGAAGGGAATCGTCAATCCTAGTACGTACCTGCTCGAGAACGGTACAGAGCTAATTACCTTGGACGGAAACGTGCAAACCGTGCCATTCGCGGAAATGAAGGCCCTCTGTTTCGTTTCCGAGGCGGGTAGGGCCGACCTGTTTACGGACCACAACCTTTTCGAACGGCGTCCGAAGGTGCCGGGGCTGTGGACTCGATTCATGTTTCGCGATGGGGACCGCCTGGACGGGATCCTTTCGCATAATCTACTCGATTGGCCTCAACGGGGCTACTCTATAACCCCGCCGCGGGCCGGAGCGACTCGCCAGCGAGTCTTCGTGCCCCGCGCTGCATTGGTCGGCACCGAACTTCGTGGAGTAGTCGGAAGTTCGCTGGTAGCATCGCGTCAGCTCAAGAAAAGGGGCGCTACTGACGGGGGCGGCCAGTTAACAATGTTTGACTAGGAGCTGCTGCCGCTGCCGCGCTGCTTCGTCGTGCACTCGGAGCCAGGCTTTGACTCCATAGCTGGCGCCATTCGCCCTGCGCGCTATCCGGGCTTAGCCATAAAAACACGATCTTATCGACGGTGAAGCGGGGCGAACAATGCGCCGAATCCCATGTGAGCTCGGCCTCCTGTTGAGCGAAATCGAGTTTCCCAGGCAACACAGGACCGCCTAGTGTCAAGTGGGGACGAAATTCAAACTCCTCCAGGTCCGCCAGATCGCCTGTGTTCAGCGCCGCGTGAAGATCATGCACGCAGAATCACCTTCCGTCAGGTCGATGTACAGGAAGCTAGTCTGCGGGAATCGACGCACTTTGGACAGCTCTACCTCAAAAGCTGCAAACCGGGATAAAATCTCGCGTACCTGCGTCGATGCGGCTTCTACCGGCACCCTTAGCGCTCGCGGGGGGAGTAACGTGATATGAGCCGGTGAGCAGTCATTGCCCGGCATGGTTTCTCGGAGCTCTTGCAGAAATGAGCCAAGCGGTCCAGGGATGTAAGTTACGAGTGCGAAGACGCCCCACCCGGGGCGGTCCGGAATATCATTCATGTTCAGGCGCAACTATACGGAATCAGACTGAGGAGGCATTCCCGTAGATTCACGCATTTCTGCAGAATTTGTATCGATACCCGACCGAGGCTCGGGTACGTACCATGAGGCAGGTTCAAAGCCAATGTACTTAGCAATGTGCAACTGCCCTGGAGCGCCATCAACGTGGCTTGTCTCGAGTAAATCGCCAGGGCCGAGCGGGCGGCCCTCCGCCAAAAGCGCCTTCCAAACGGCGTAAGGCGTCGATGCTTCTACTTCTTCGTCCAAGTTGTAATCTTTGGCCTTCACGACGGCAAGACCGCCCGTGTGTGGGGCCCACCTAAAGTTCTCTTTAAGCGACTCCTTCATTCGGTGAATGCGATAACGCGGCATACCTTTCCTATCCCCCACTAGAAACGCAGCGTCATCTAACGTTACAGTCTAGCGCTTAACGGGAGCGAATGCGACACGAATTTTACATCTGTAAACGTCTGTCACAATAGACGAGAGTTTCGAGTAGCTTCAGAATAATGAAAAAGGCCTGGCTTTTATTGCTAATCCCATTGCTGCTCCTGTTGTGGTGGGGCTTAGATAGCCGGGAATCCACTCCAGACGTTCATTTCGCCGAAGTCCGCCGCTTGACCATCGAGAGTACAGTCTTGACAAACGGCAAAGTAGAGCCAGTGGAGTGGGCCGCTGCGCGGGCAGAGACAGCGGGGGTCGTCCGAACCATCAACGTGCGGCGGGGGCAAACCGTTGAAGCGGGGCAGATATTACTGACGCTGGATACAACGGCGGCGCAATCGGATCTGGCGGCGGCGCTGGCCAAAGAGCAGGAAGCGCGGACAGACGTCTTGACCTTGCGGCAAGGAGGCAAAGCGGCCACGCTCGCCAGTCTGAACAATTCAATCAAGACCGCGCAGGCTGCCGTGGATATTGCACAGCGGAATTATGAGATTCTGCAGCGTCTCGCGGCGCACCAGGCCGCTACGAAACTGCAAGTGCAGGACGCGAAAGACGCGCTTGAGCGAGCAAAGCTTCAATTAGCATCGCTCGAGGATCAGAGAAGGACGCTAGTCACCTCCAGCGACCGCGTCGTCGCCGAGGCGAAACTGCGGGACGCAGAAGCTGCAGTCGCGCTAGCGCAGCACCGAGTGGCGTTGGGCGACGTGAAATCGCCTATCGCAGGAACTGTCTATCAGTTCGATCTCAAAGTCGGCGCTTACATGCAGCCGGGCGACCTGGTTGCGCTTATCGGGAAGCTGGACCGGGTCAAGGTGATCGTCTATGTGGATGAGCCTGACCTCGGCCGCGTCGCCAAGAACATGCCGGTAAGGATCACTTGGGATGCGCGTCCTGGACAGGAGTGGTGGGGCCGCGTCGATCGGCTGCCAACGGAGGTGGTCGCGCAGGGGACGCGCACAGTCGGTGAGGTGACCACGATTGTGGAAAATCCGAATCACGACCTGTTGCCAGGCGTAACGGTGAATGCAACGGTGGTTTCGGCGGTTGTGAAAGACGCAACAGCGATCCCAAAGGCGGCGTTGCGAACAATGCGCGGAGCGGCCGGCGTCTACAAACTAACCGGAAAATCGGTCGTCTGGACGCCCCTTAAGACTGGCGTCAGCGACGTTAATAATGTCCAGATACTCTCCGGTCTTCGGCTTGGAGATCGCGTCGCGCAGCAGACCGGGGACGTAGAGATCAAGAATGGGATGCGCGTGAATCCGATTTTCGACTAACTGACGCTCTTACCCGAGCCGCGCCCGAAGGAAGCGGTTTCTGGCACTTTGCGGTCACCTAGTTGGCTCGATCCGATCCGGCGATGATCTCCGGCGGCTGCCCTGGAAACGGCTGTTTTGTCTCACTTGGAATCTCAGGCACGGTTACGAGCGGTGGCACACTCAGCGTTTCGCGGCGCCCTTTAGCTCTTCCTTTGCCTTTCAACTTGGCCATCAGCGCATCCCAGCATTCCGAGCAGATATCGTATTCGGTTCGGTCAATTTCTTTCTGGCTGCAATCGCGAATTTCGCCACAAAGGTCACACTTGTAAACGATCATCTCTGATGTGCCCTCCTTAACTTGATGATAGAGCGTTCAGCCCTTGATGAGCGCTCCCCGTACAATCGATCTGTGCCTCTGTTCGGGCGCGCTCATCTCGCCCTGGTGCTCGGCATCGTGGTAGCTGCTGCCACGCTCTCCCATCTTTGCCGGGTTCGGAAAATACCGATTGGTCCGCTACGTCTCGCTCTCGGCTGCGGTCTCATCGTGAACGAAATCGTCTGGTGGCTTTTTCGCTACGCGCACGAGGGCGTTCGGTTCCCTGCCAATCTTCCTCTTCAACTCTGCGACATCACGATTTGGACTACTGCTCTTGCGTGTATCATTCTGAATCCTGTTCTGATCGAGTTCTCATATTTCGCAGGGCTAGCGGGAGCAGGCATGGCCGTTCTGACTCCGAACCTCTGGTCTCCTTGGCCTTCGTACCCTGCGGTCTATTTTTTTATTGCTCACGGAACAGTCGTTATCGCAGTAGTAGTTCTTGCATTTGGAAACGTCGTGCCGTGGCGACCCGGTGCGCCATGGCGAGCCTTCGGTCTCCTCATTGCATATGCAGTGTTTGTGGCAGGCTTCGATGCGAGCTTTAAGACCAATTACATGTATCTTTGCCGAAAACCTCCGAGCGCTTCATTGCTGAACCTGTTAGGACCTTGGCCCGTTTACCTATTCACGGGCGCGGCCACGGCGCTAGTTCTCTTTTGGCTTTTATGGCTCCCGGTTCGCACAAAAAAGAGATATGATGCCTTACGAGACGCGACGTTTGCCGATTACAAATCCCAGAGCAAAGCTGATCGCGATGACCGAAGCTAGTTTCCTCCAGTCCAGGAAGGGGATGAAACGTGTTCCTGTGGGCGTGATCTCGACGACCCCGGCCGGCACCGCCGTCATGTGGCCGCCACCACCGCCGCCAACTCCCTGAGCGGCTTGCTTCCCCTCACTCCCGCCGCCTCCGCCGAACCCATACGAGATCCGAGCCACCGGAATCACGGTTCGGTCCCCTGCTGAAATCGGCTCGCCATAAATGTTCTTCACGGTTGCGCTTGATTGAAACCGCTCGCCGATACTCTTCAGAATCTCTGGCACGCTCATAGAGCCATTGTCGCCCCGAAAAAATCCACTATGCGTTTCGCGATGGCCTCAAAAATTGTAGGCAAGGCCAAGCCGCACAAAACGCGCTGGCTGAATTGCGATCGGTAGCCGGGAATTAAACGTCGGATCGCTGAGGTCAGATTGCTGGATCTCTTGATTCGCGTTCGTCACGTTCAGGATGTCAGCCGACACGGCGATCCCGCCCACCTGCATCCGAAACTCCCTTTGAACGCGAAGATTCCAGTTCAAAATATATTGCGCGCGGTTGCCGCCTTCCGGACTGCCGCGAACCGTTGTCGCAACCAGAAATGGCCCTTGCGTCAATCCTGTAACTAGTAGTTCGCGCGCAAACGGCAGCCCATCGTTGTAATCGGCAACGCTGGCCAGTTCCAATCCACCCCAAGCGGAAGGAAGCCGATACATTGCTTGAATCTTGCCGAGATACGCGCGATCAACAAAGCTCCGCGCCAGCGCCAGAGTCGCACTATTCGGATCTGCGAATAACGCACCAATCACTCCGGGATCGTTTTCATATACTGCATTCCCCGGATTCGTAGGTTCCCAGGCTTTCTCTGCGGTGAACGAAGCACCCACTGTCAGGCCACGCCACTCCGAATGCACTTCGGCCACAAACCCAGTGTTGAGTGTCCGAAGGCCAGGCGGGTTTGTCAGTTGGTATTGATCTTTGCCGAATGTCGCCGGATTCTGTTGATAAACCGTTAATCGCTGGTCATCGAACGTGCCCGGAATGCCATCCGGCCCAGGGTCGAGGATGACACTGGTGTAAATGCGCTCGCACCTAAACCCGTATCCACGGCGGCGATACGATCTTTCTCATCTCGTCGAAACAATTGAATACTGACGAGGATTCTACGTGTCAGGGCAACTTGGCCACTGACGTCAAATTCATCGGCGTATGGCCTTCGTAAAGAGGGCGAAATCGACGAATATGGTCCCCCGAAACGCATCAGTAACGCGCCCTGTTCGCCGGGCTCGAACCAGCCATTGCCGTTGCGATCTATCCAATGGTACACGGTTCCGCCAAGACTGTTCGGATTCGCGTAATCAAGGTACCGCGCGGCGAGCGGTGAATAAGAGCGGAGATAGGTGCCACGTACAACAAATCCGTGACCGTGAGGAATCTGCCACACGAATCCGGCTCGCGGAGCCACACTGTTCCAAGAGATCAAATTTCCCGTCGCGGAATAGCTTCGCGCTGCCACGAATGCGCCAGCGGGACTGCTTTGCGCGGGCAAAGAGTCTCGCGAAAAATCGGCCAAGAGTGCCACGTCGATCGCGAGTCCTTTGCTGAATCGAAGATGGTCCGCCACATAGGTTGAAAATGCACGAACTCTTTCACGCGAATCGACTGGGGTGTTGTATTCCACCACATACTCCGCTACATTATTGGCGGTGTTGAGATTGATGTCGGACGGTGTCGCGAAGCGATTGCGGGGCGGGGAGGCGGTCCAATTTCCGCCGGCTGTGATCTGTTGGTGAACAGCGCCGGTACCCGGCAGCGCCGATTGCCACGCCGCTGCAATCTCATTACGTGGGCGAGTTGCGACCGTCTCGAGCGGCGGCTGGCCAGTAACCGCACTGCCCAAGAGTTCAATGCGACTTTGGGCTGGCATGATTTGCGTCGCAGGCCACGTATCGAAGTGCCCGACCGAATATCCGTAGCGCACCTGTAACGCTCCTAAGCCGGCATTTGCCGCGATCAGGTGTGTCCAGCCAACTTGCAAAAACGTCAGGCGATCCGCTTCTGCTTCGTCAGGAAAGCCATCCGGGAGGTCGAATTCCGGCGACATGCGGCGGCTGACCAACGCTTCAATGCCCGCCGGGATGCCCCAATTTGAAAGATTCACCCGTGAGCCACTGTATTCTGTATCGAACTGGTCGTGAGCCCCGGCGCGAATGCGGCCGCGGAGATTGCCAAACAACATGCGAGTGTTTTGATCCTGCCCGGGAGCAACCTCAATAGTCTGCGATGCCCACTGGCCCGCAGCGGAAGCAAAGAAGTCTGCCCACCGTGTCACCGGACCACCAATTTCGAACCGGTCCCGAGTGAACCAGTTAAATCGCTCCGATTGCTGAACTGCGCCTCGTTTCTCCAAGGGCGGCAGATTGCTGGAAGAGAAAGCCGAGCCCGTAACAGAAGTCGAGACCTGACCGTGCCACTTCGGCCCTGGTTCCCCCAAAAACGCGCCCACCTCGTTGCCGTAGCTGCCGGAACGTAAGAAGAGCCGAATCTGTCCGCATCACGATTTCGCTGAGTGATTGCACGTCTGGCACAAATACTGGGCGGCCCGGCTGATAGGAATCCGTTGCATCCAGCCCTTGCAATTTAAAGTGCGTATCGGTCCAGGAAAATGCTCTTTCCGAAACGAGTGCGAGCCGGTTATCGCCGAGGCCTGTAAAATTCAGTGGCACTGTCACGCTTCCTGGCTCCCGGCTGATCAAGGCACTTTGTAAACTGAACCCCTCGGGAAATATTGACGCGCGTGTACTATCTGTCCACAATCCAAAGCCCGGCGTTTCTCGCTGAAAACTTTGCAACTCACCTGATCTGTCGATTACCAAAACGACGAAATTGGTTTGTATTGGAACAACAACCAGCGCAACATGGCTTCCTTGCCATGAGTCGGAACCTGAAAACACGTATCGTCCGTACGGCAGCCAAGCTGCGAACTGGCCGGCAGAGTTGCTATGAATGATCGCATTGAAACCCGCACCCCCCTCGATGTGAAGGGCTACTGAAACTCCAATGCGACCATCCGCATTGTGAACCGTGCCCTCGACTAGCCCGGCGCTCAATTGTGCCTTTGAGAGGAGGGGAGTAAGAAATACGATCGCTAAGAGAAGCGCCGGTCCGCTTTGCATCCTGCCAGTCAAGCGGCGTTCTGTCACGACCGCTACGCGTTGGCCGTACTTCGCACGATCTGGCCCCCTGGCGCCAAAACGCGATGAAGCTCAGCTCCGGCATAAGGCATCAGCGATTCTAAATGCGGAGGCACGATGATTTTCGTGAAATACGCCTTGCGCCAGGGGATCTGGTCCGGCCGGGCATCCAGAAACATGACATTATCGAACTCGGCCATGGATTCGCGTGCGGCGCGAATTTCTTCACCCTCGCCGAGTGCCATAACGACGCCGTTCATCAGTACGCGCGCCATACTCGCGAGCTCGGTTCTGGATGGAATCGCTAACAGTAAAACTCGATCATCAGCACGCAGCTGAATCATTTGTTAATATCGACGAGCTCCGATGCCTGCAGTACGGCCGCCGCATCCGCTTCCGTGAATTCTTGAGTTTTTGCCGAGTGATTCATGGAGCAAAATTTCGGTCCGCACATGGAGCAGAAAGCTGCGTCTTTGAAACCTTCTTCAGGCAATGTCTCATCGTGATAGGCGCGCGCCGTTTCGGGATCGAGTGAAAGCTCGAACTGACGCTTCCAATCAAAATTGAAACGAGCGCGGGAGAGTTCGTCGTCGCGGTCGCGAGCGCCCTTGCGATGACGGGCGACATCGGCCGCATGAGCAGCGATCTTGTAAGCGATAATGCCTTGCTTGACATCTTCCAGATTCGGCAGACCGAGATGCTCTTTGGGCGTGACATAGCAGAGCATGGAAGCGCCATGCCAACCGATCATTGCGGCGCCGATCGCAGACGTGATGTGATCGTAGCCGGGCGCGATATCGGTAACCAGTGGACCCAAGGTGTAGAAGGGCGCCTCGAAGCAAATTTCGCGCTCCTTCTCAACCTGTAAGGCGATCTGATCCAAGGGGATATGGCCAGGTCCTTCTATCATCACCTGAACGTCGTATTCCCAAGCTTTCGCGGTTAGCTCACCAAGAGCTTTAAGTTCGGCGAACTGAGCTGCATCGCTAGCGTCCGCCAGACAACCAGGCCGCAAACCGTCGCCTAGAGAAAAACTCACGTCGTGCTTCTGAAAGATTTTGCAGATATCGTCAAAGCGTTCGTAAAGGAAATTCTGCTTGTGATTCTTGACCATCCACTCGGCGAGAATTGAGCCGCCGCGGCTGACGATTCCGGTGACGCGATTCCTGGTCAACGGAACGTATTGCACGAGCACCCCGGCATGAATGGTCATGTAATCGACGCCTTGCTCGGCCTGCTCTTCGATGACTTCAAGCATCACGTTAAGGTTGAGATCTTCGACCCGGCGCACCCGGCTCAGCGCTTCATAGATAGGCACAGTGCCAATAGGCACCGGCGAAGCGTCGATAATGGCTTGGCGAATGCGCGGAATATCCCCGCCCGTGGATAAATCCATAACCGTATCCGCGCCATACTTCACCGCGTAATCGAGTTTTGCAAGTTCTTCTTGAATATTTGAGGTCGTGGAGGAATTGCCGATGTTGGCGTTGATCTTGCATGCCGACGCAACGCCGATGCACATAGGTTCAAGCCGATGATGATGGATGTTCGCGGGAATGATCATGCGGCCCCGCGCCACTTCATCACGGATCAGTTCGGGAGCGAGGTTTTCCCGGTGCGCGACGTATTGCATCTCCTCTGTCACGATACTTTTGCGTGCGTAATGGATTTGGGTCCGCACGGGGTCCCCCAGACGCGGCGTAATCCACTGAGTGCGATTCATGTAACGATTATAGGTTGAGTCCTAGAAAAGCCGCTACGATCTAAGAAGCGCTATGCCCAACAACAACTCACTTACCAAAGCTGATTTGGATTCCCTTGAACAACGCCTCCAGGAACGCTTTCAGCACTTACAGGGCTATATCGACGAGCGCACGCAGCAATTACAGGAATACATCGACGAGCGCACGCACGATGCGGAAACGCGGTTACTCAGCGCCTTCAGCGATTACCAACAAGCCCAAGCTACGCGCTACAGACATATGAAAGCGGATCTGGGAAACCTCGACACAGCCACTGACCAGCGGCTGGACGCGCTTGAGACGCGCGTGACGAACATCGATAAGCGGCTGATCGAGAAAGGCATTTGACTACGAAGACGCGGGCGCGCCGGGGGATTCCTCCAGAAGGCGGTTAAATGTCGTGGCGAGTGCGTATTTGGCCTCCGCCTCTTGCCACCGGCTCTGCCCTGTGGCGAACTGGTATAGTGACGGGAAGTTACGGCTCGAAAACGCTCGAGCATCGGATCCGAGACCGCCAAATTCGATCAATAAAGGAATGTTTTTCCGCTCATGACGCCGATCCAACAAAGGACCAATTACCCAAACTGGATGAGCCTTGAAGGCACGACGCTCGATGGCGCTTACCTACTTGGCCAATGTTTAGGCGCCGATGAGCGCAAGATCACATTCAAGGCGCGCGTGAAAGCCGAACATCCCGGGGCAGCGATCGTCAAACTCTACAGGGCTCAATCGAATAGCCCAACCGTAGCGGACGAGCAGATCGCTGTGTGGGAAGCGATCAAGAACCTCGAGCACCCGAATTTGTTGGCGATTTTGGGTTCGGGGCGGACGAAGCTGGGGGATCAGGAGCTCATTTACGTTGCTGTGGAACCAGCAGATGAAATGCTAGACAAGGTGGTCCGCGAACGGCCGCTCGATGCAGTTGAGGCGGGGGAGCTGGTTGTGAGCATCTGCCAGGGGCTGGAACATCTCCATGCCGCCGGATTCGTTCATGGCTCCCTCTCGCCCGAGGAAGTGTTTGGAGTGGGCGATTCCATCAAACTTTCGACGGACGGCGTTCGCAGAGCCGGGTTGTCAAATGGCTTGGGAGTAAGGGACGCTAAGTATCGCGCGCCGGAAAGCGTGAACGGCAATGTAACGGCGGAAACGGATGTGTGGTGCTTCGGAGCGACGCTGTTTGAAGCAATGACACAGAAGAACTGCGGGGCGGACTGCCGCAGCGAGGCGGCAAAACTTCCGGCGCCATTTGGTTCTATTGTGCATCGATGTCTCTACAGCAACCCGGACGCTCGATGCACGTTGCCGGAAATAGTGCAGCTTTACGAACGACGACCGCGTGTGTTCACTGCAGCCGCAGGCGCAGGAGCGGGTTTGGCGTTCCGGGATTCGCGCGATGAAGGCCGTTCGAACGTGATGCCCGCGCCAATTCAGGACGAGCCGGCGGAGGCTTTGCCCCTTGGACATGCGCAACCGGAAACCCACCGCTTCGTCCCCGGCTCCATGTCGACACCAGTAGCGCGCCTTCAACGGCGGACCTGGGCGATTTTGGCGATCTCATTGCTTGTGGTCGCGGTGCTCATTTGGCTAGCGCGTCCCAGGAAATCCGCGCAGCGCGGCTCTGTCTCGAGCTCAGCAGTGAACACGGTTCCCTCGAAACAGCAGCCGGCAACTCCCGTCCAGAAACCAGCAGTGCCCGCTCAAATTCCTCCTGCACCCAAAGCGGCTGCGGCCATGGCCAGCGCGCAGGCAATACATTATGCGAATGGACCGATTTGGCGGGTTGTGATTTACACGTACGATACTGCAGCAAACGCCGAGAAGAGAGCACAGGCAATCAACGGGAAACATCCTGATCTGAAAGCGGAAGTGTTTTCGCCCAACGGCAATGCAGGACCATATCTTGTCGCGATTGGTGGACAGATGAGCCGGGACGATGCGGTCACGTTACGTCAAAGGGCGCTGCGCTTGGGTCTGCCGCGCGATACCTACGTGCAGAATTACCAGCAGTAGCGTAGGCGAGTGTTCCGCAGATTGACGTCTTCTAAGCGGCCGAAGGGCTAGACTCGACGAAGAATCCGTTAGCGCCCTTCGGGAAGAAGCCTCCGGATCTTGCGTTGCCCAGATTGCCGTAAGCAAGATAGAGGACCTGTCCGGGCGTGCGAACTGCAGTAAGCCCTGTGGTCTCGTTAACGGAGAAGAACAGATTGCCGGAGGGCGGAGGAATAATATCGACGCTATCCATCGGCTTCGTTGCTACATCAAAATAGGCGACTTGCAGCCGGATATTTCCAGTGTGTTCCGCCTCGACAGCCAGAATGCGCGCTGCCGTTCCGAGGATTGCCTTGCTCGAGATGAGGGGAGCTGCGCCTCCGTATGCGCTGACACCAATGTCTTCGAACATTCTGGCGAGCTTTAGGAAATCTCTTCCCGTAGAAAAACCAAAGCCTGCCGCATCCAAGTTGATTTCCGGTTTCGCGATTGCGCCACTGCCCAGGGCACTCCGAAGTAACTTGACATGGTCGCGTTCGTCAACTGCGATTTGATTGGCGACCTCGTCGGTGAAAATCACCTTATTTGCGCCAAGATTGACCTGCTTACCTCCGGTAGTTGGACCCTCGTCCCCGACACCAGACGTACTTATGTAATAAGGTGGCTCGTTGATATATTTACCCGACGTCGCTTTGGTGTAAAACTCCGCTTCAAGGTATTCCAGGTTTAGCGCGAAGTTCAAGATGTCGACATCGTCGGGATGGCCCGTCGCGGCATCCGCCTCCCCTGGTCGGACCATGAACACCGCGCCTGCCGTTGCGCTCGCAATGCCGAGCTTCCGAACAAAACTGCGCCGGTTAGACGCTGCAGCGATTACATCTGGAATGATACTTTTATTTGCCATTCATAAACTCCGTCTGATTAGGTTATAGGTTCTACTACTCTTCTGTACGGGGCTTGACTTCAAACGGATGACTCTTTCGGTGAGATTTGAAGTACTGGGAGGGCTAGAAAATCTAAGTGCGTTCTGAAACCGTACCTATATATCAGACAATCGTGTGTCGCCGATCAGATGAAAAGATAGGCAGCGCAGTTTTGCAACGCTGTTAGTCTACCTCTGTAGAGCATGCCTTCGCCCGAGAACGCTGATGCTGAGTTGATTGATCGCCTCCGAAACCGGGACCCTGAAGGCTTGGGCGCGGCGTACGACCGTTATGGGCAAGTAGCATATTCACTTTTCCTCCGTATTACACGCGACCAGAGCGCCGCGGAGGATCTGGTTCAGGAGTTATTTATTCGTCTATGGAACCGCGCGAGGGACTTCGACGCTAGTAAGGCCACGCTTGGAGTCTGGCTTCTCTCGATTGCGCGGAACATGGCGATAGATCACGTGCGGTCAGCCCAGGCGCGATTTGCGATGCGGTTGCGCCCCATGGAATATATAGACCAGTTAGCTTTGGCCGCGCACGCGAGCGAACCTGAATCTGTCATCGACCGCGGTCGAGCGGTGAGCACCGCGTTTACTAGTCTCAGCTTCAATGAAAAACGAGTTTTGGAGCTGGCTTACTTCGAAGGATTCTCGCAAACCGAAATTGCGGAGCGTCTCAAAGAGCCGCTGGGGACTGTCAAGAGCTGGACACGCTCAGGGTTGAGGCGAATGCGGAAAGTTATCCAGGAAGGCGGGGCAAAATGAAACACGCCGAAATGGATGGGCTCTACGAGCTGTATGTGCTCGGGGTGCTTGAGAGCGAGGAGGCCGCTGAAATCGACGCGCACCTTCACGATCAGTGCGCTTACTGCTTGGAGCACGTGCGTGAAGCGCTTCAAACGGCGGCGGGGTTGTCCGCGCTTGCCGAGCCGGCAAAGCCACCGAAAGCGTTAAGGCAACGCGTGCTGAGCAGCCTGAGACCGCCTGCGCGTTCCCGCAAATGGACGTTTGCTCTGGCCGCACTGAGCGTCGCTTGCGTTGCGCTTATAGCGTTTTCGCTCTGGTCGACGACCGAGATGCAAAGAATGCGTGAGCAACTCAGTTCACTCAGAGGCGAACGCGACGAATTACGCTCCGCAATTCAACTATTGACCAGGCCGGATACGCGGGCTGTCCAATTTGGTCGCGCCGAAAACGTCCCGCACGGGCGTGTCCTTGTAAACCGCACGGGGGGGTTGGTATTTGTAGGATCGCAGTTACCGTCACTCACCGGAGACAAAACGTTTGAGTTGTGGCTCGTTCCTGCGAAAGGCGCTCCGCAGCCTGCCGGACTTTTCCGCCCGAATGCGTCTGGCGAATCGGTGCATATTTCTACGGAGGGTGTGAGTACGGCGACTGCGGCTGTGGCGGTCAGCATCGAGCCGCGCCAAGGTTCGAGTGCACCGACAACTACGCCGATTATCGTCGTGCCGCTGGGATAAATTTTTCGCAGGCCGGCTAGAGGCCTTTACGGTGCACCGGCAGGAAGAGGATTGTGTTGCGATGGCGGAGCACCCGTCTCAGGAAGCGGAACAAGCATCTGTTCCTTGCGGTAAATCAGCGTGGATGTATCGTAGCTGGCCAGCTCAAAGCCGTGTCCGTGCGTAATCGCGTCAGTCGGGCAAGCCTCCACGCAGTAGCCGCAAAAAATGCAGCGGTTGTAGTCGATATTGTAGACCTTCGCGTATCGCTCCGCACCGCTGAAGCGCTGTTCCTCCGTATTTTCGGCCGCTTCTATGTAGATGCAGTTAGCAGGACATGCGGCGGCGCAGAGGAAGCAGGCCACACATTTTTCTAGACCATGCTCATCGCGCTGCAGAACGTGAGCTCCGCGATACCGCTCTTCCAGATGTGCCGGCCCGTCCGGATACTCTTCGGTAATGGCAGGAGATAGCATCTCCTTGAAGGTGATGCTCATGCCCTTGGCAATCGCCGCAGCCGAGTCTAAAACTTCACCAATTTTCGCCATCCTGCATTCAGGTTAGCGCAGCGCCGCAGTTACGTAGTGTCGTTATCGTACTTTGATGAACGCCCCAGAGCTTGTGGTCTGACGCGCAGGGCTGGTCAGGCTGCTATGATCCCTGGTACCTGTTTATGGCATCTGCATCCACAAGCAACATGGTATGCAACCTTGGCTTCTTGATCCACGCGACACAGGCTACCGCAGCACTTGCTGTGCTGCTCCCTTAGACACTGCGCACATATCTCATCCAACGTGCGTAGCCATATGGCTGATATGGTCTCGCTCACCTGATCTGCAATCATTTATATCTCGCCGATAAAATTATCGGCAAATTTGCGGACCTTCTTTAGACTCTGTTTTTCAACGCAGATTAGCCCGCCGCCTTTCAGTTAACCCCTCGCGGCCTACGTATTCGGCTTTCCGTCGGTGGCCGGCTCCGCCCCCAGCTGCTGCTTTTCGTCTTCCTGCTCTTTGACGAATTCGAGAATATCGAACGGCTTTCTCTCGCGATCCGGGAAGAAGCTGTTGATCGCGGCTTGCTCGTCGTCGAACATTTCGAACACGGTCGAGAGTTTGGTCAGGATCAGCAACTGGACATTGCGCTTCGAAACACTCAGCAGCTTCACAGAACCTCCCGGCTTTTGCAGTTGCATATGAGCGATCACCAGCGTGCCTAATCCGGTACTGTCAATAAAATCGACATGCTTCATGTCCAAAATGATGCTCTTGTGGTCTGTGCTGATGAGCTGCGTAATCTTGCGGCGGAAATCGCTCGACTCCGGCCCTACAACCAGGCGGCCGTGCAGTTCGAGAAGCACAATCCCTTCCACTTCCTTTTGGCGGATCTCAAGCGGCATAGAATCCCCTACTATAGCGAGCTTGAGAGAAGGCCTCGCGATCGTCATTGTCCTTCAAACTGAGCCCTGAGCGAAGCGACGGGTTACCCAACTCCCTAGCGTGCCGTGCACTCGGCAAACATGTAGTAGAAGTTCTTGGGGTAAGCTCTCGGCGACGGGGGTAAAGTGGTTAAGACTTCCTCCGGGAGGGGGACTTGATGTTTGTGCTTGCCGCCCTGGCGCTGCTCCAAGGCTCAACACCGGCGCTACCAGAGCATCGCATTGCAAATATCTTCAAGCCTCTCGCCACCCCCGCCGCCTCCGAATACGCGATCGCTGTTTTCGTGCTTGCGATTACTGGCGCCATCTTTGTGGTTGTCGCGGGCCTCATCATCTACACAATCGTGCGATTCCGGGCCGCCCTGATGACCAGACGCGCCAGGAACCGCCTCAGGTCTACGGAAGCAATCAAATCGAAGCTGCCTGGACCGTGATTCCCATCCTGATTGTCTTCGTGCTGATTGGTGTGACCGCCCGCGTGATCGCCAGTGTGCAAAATGCAAGTCCACCGCCTTCGACCCTCAAGCTGACTCTGATCGGTCATCAATGGTGGTGGGAAGTGCGCTATCCCGATTTCAGGTTGGTCACAGCGAATGAAATTCACGTTCCCGTATCGTCGACCTCCAGCCGGACAGAAACCTATCTACGCCTGGAGAGCATCGATGTCATTCATAGCTTTTGGGTGCCGCAACTTTCTGGCAAGACCGACCTGATTCCCAACCGCGACAATTATCTGTGGATCGATCCGCGCCAGCCGGGGATCTATCTGGGCAATTGCGCCGAATATTGCGGCACCCAACACGCCAACATGCTGCTTCGAGTGATTGCACAGGATCAGGGCGAGTTCAACAACTGGGCAGCGGAGCAGCAAAAACCCGCCTACGATAACCCGCAACTCAGGGATGCGAAAGCGACATTTGAATCTCTATCGTGCGTGAATTGCCACACCGTAAGAGGCACACCGGCCGTAGGCAGATTTGGTCCGGATCTCACGCATTTGATGAGCCGGCAGACAATCGGCGCCGGTGTTCTCACGAATACAACGGCAAATCTTCGCGCTTGGGTGAATGATCCTCAAGGCGCTAAACCGGGTTGCTTTATGCCCAGCATGAAACTGACAGACCGGGAGCTGGATCAGGTGGTTGCGTATCTGCAAGCGCTGAGATAAAGAGAGGCGTAGTTGGCATCGATAGATTATCCACTTGAGAGTGCACCGGTTGCGGGACCCGAACCTTCATTCTCCGAGGGACTGTATAAGTGGGTCGCGACTGTCGATCACAAACGGCTCGGCCTCATGTACATCGTTTCCGCGCTGGCGTTCCTAGTGATAGCGGGAATCATGGCGTCCGTCATCCGGCTGCAACTAGCCTTTCCGAACAATCACGTAGTTGGACCTGCAACCTTCAACCGACTATTCACAATGCATGGCACAACCATGGTCTTCCTGGTTGGCATGCCCATAGTTGCGGGAATGTCGAACTATCTCGTGCCGCTGATGATCGGTGCGCGCGATATGGCCTTTCCGAGGCTGAATGCCTTCGGGTTTTGGATCTTCCTTTTCGGCGGCCTGTTGCTCTATTACAGCTATTTGGGCGGCAGCGGTTTATCGGGCGCGGGTTCGGCTCCCGATGTGGGGTGGTTCGCTTATGCACCCTTGACGGAGCCTGCCTTCTCGCATGGGCGGAGCACTGAATATTGGTGCCTCGGCGTAATGGTCTCGGGGTTCGGGAGCATTGCCAGCGCCATCAACGTGATTGCCACGTGCATTTCACTGCGTTGCCCGGGGATGACGCTCAATAGAATGCCCGTTTTCGTTTGGGTGATGCTTGTCGATGCCTGGCTGATCCTGGTCGCACTCCCGCCTCTCTCGGCAGCACAAATCATGCTGCTTCTCGATCGTTGCTTGAGAGCGCACTTCTTCGACACCCAGTTCGGCGGATCCGCTGTGTTGTGGCAACACTTATTTTGGATTTTCGGGCACCCGGAAGTGTATATCCTGATCTTTCCCGCCTTTGCAACCCTGTCTGAGGTGATCCCGGTTTTTTCGAGAAAACCGATATTCGGCAGGGCCGCCATGGTCGGGGCAGTCGTGGCGATCGGCTTTATCAGTTTGGGAGTTTGGGCGCACCACATGTTCGCGGTCGGCATGACCTCGTGGTCCAACACATTCTTCGCAGCGTCGAGCATGCTGGTCGGAGTACCCACCGGTATCAAGATATTCAACTGGACGGCTACGATGTACGGCGGAAAACTCCGCTTTACCACCGCCATGCTGTTCTGTTGCGCATTTCTCCTACAATTCCTTCTCGCCGGGCTGACCGGCATCATGCTAGCCGTTACGCCATTCGATTGGCAGCTTCACGACTCTTACTTCGTCGTTGCACATTTCCATTTCACTCTGGTGGGCGGGCTGGTGTTTGGCTTCTTCGCGGGATTTTACTACTGGTTCCCGAAAGTCACCGGCAGAATGCTCAGCGAAAAACTCGGCAGGTGCCACTTCTGGCTTTTTTGCATTGGTTTCAATCTGACTTTTCTTCCACTGCATCTCGCTGGCATGCTCGGCATGCCGCGCCGAATCTACACCTACGCGCCGGGGCGCGGTTGGGAGTTGTGGAACCTACTCGCTTCTATCGGTGTCATCTTTCAGATTGCTGGGATTCTCTTTTTCATTTGGAACGTCATTCGATCAGCGAAATGGGGTGAGCCGGCGGGCGATGATCCATGGGACGCCTGGACGCTCGAGTGGACCACGACGTCGCCTCCTCCGGAGTACAACTTTGAAAAGCTTCCGGTCGTGCGCAGCAGCCGGCCCTTGTGGGATTTAAAGCATCCGCAAGACCCCGACTGGAAATTTGAATAGGGAAAGCCATGGCAGCCTCAATTGCAATGCCGCCGTCTCCTGCCGAACTCGAAAGCGAGTGGAAAGTACCTGATCGCGGCACGGTAGGAATCATTTTTCTCATCGTCACAGAGACCGCGCTCTTCTTTATGTTTGTGGCCGTGTATCTGGTGTACATCGGCAAAAGCGTCACGGGGCCCTATCCAAAGGATGTACTCGACATTCCCGTCGTGGCCACAATCTGCCTGCTCTCGAGCAGCTTGACCATCGTTTTCGCCGAGCACGCATTAAAAAGAGTGAGCTGGCGCTCTTCAAGCTTTGGTGGATCACAACGATTCTCCTCGGTGCTGTCTTCCTGACCTACACCGGCATCGAGTGGCATCACCTGATCTATACGGATCACCTGACAATCAGCACGAACCTCTTCGGAACCACTTTTTACTCTCTCGTGGGACTGCACGCAAGTCACGTGATTGTCGGATTGACATTTCTGTTGGTGGTCTTAATCGTGACGCTTCTGGGATTCCCAATTCACACGCAGCTCAGGCGCGTGCTGTTTCTGTCTTGGTACTGGCACTTTGTCGATGCAGTGTGGGTAGTTGTGTTCACCGTGGTGTACATCATCGGCAGGTAGCGTAAACAGGATCGGCTCTATGGCGCACGAAACTCATCACGGCGAAGCAGGAGAACGCAGCGAACAAACCCATATCGAAATGCCGGCGCCTACCTTCTGGCCGATGGTTTTTGCGTTCGGCATAACGCTCCTGTTTGCAGGCTTGGTCACCCATTATGTAGTGAGCATCGTGGGAGCGATCATCGGCATTCGCGCGGCAGTGGGCTGGTGGCGGGACGTCATTCCGGTTGAGGAGCACGAAGAGGTGCCGATTGATCCCGCGCTCCGCCCCGCGCCAATTATTGCGGAAGAACGCTCGGTGGTTCGCCTGAAAACAGGAGAAGGGAGACATCGGGTGCATGTACCGGAAGAGATTCATCCTTATTCAGCAGGCTTTTGGGGCGGCTTGGCGGGAGGCGCGGTAATGGCCGGGCTCGCCTGCCTTTATGGGCTCATCGCCAAGCATAGTATCTGGTATCCGATCAACCTGCTCGCCGGAGTCGTGATTCCTTCCATGGGCAGCGCTACTGAGGACCAACTAAGGGCGTTTAATGGTCTCGCATTCTTCGCGGCGCTCGTTGGACACGGGGGGATCTCGATTCTTGTCGGCATCCTCTATGCTGTCATGCTGCCGATGTTTCCAAAGTACGCGCCGTTCTGGGCTGGCATTGTGGTCCCGCTGCTTTGGACTGGCTTGGTCGCAACGGCTCTCGACATACTCAATCCCGCAATGGTTGGACGCATTAAGTGGCCCTGGTTTGTGGCTTGCCAGCTCGCCTTCGGATTGGTGGCAGGATATATCATTGCGCGAAGCACCAAGATCCACACAATGCAATCGTGGGATTTAGCCGAGCGTGCTTTTCTCGAAGCTCCAGGCATGAGACCGCCCCGCGAGGAAGACCACGAATGAAAGGCTTGGCCGCTGTATGCGCCTCTTTGCTGTGCCTCATCGCGTGTGGAAAACCGAAAGAACGGCCGATCCCGTCGTCGGATATTACCGATTTCGCTACGCTCTTTCGGAATAACTGCGAGGGGTGTCACGGCATCAATGGCAAGAACGGTCCAGGCCGGCCATTAAATAATGCGCTGTATCTTGCTCTCATTCCCAAGGATACGCTGAAGCGCACGATTGAGAACGGTGTTCCCGGTACGGCTATGCCCCCCTGGGCACGGAGTCAAGGCGGGCCGCTATATCCGAAGCAGGTAAGCGCTCTCGTGAATGGAATCGAGCAAAATTGGGCCAAGCCCGTGAGCTTGAACCGTGCAACTCTTCCGCCATATGGCGCCGAAAAGGACCCTGGAGATGCAGCTCACGGCAGACGCTTGTTTATCAGAGATTGTTTTATGTGTCACGGCCAAGGCGCCAAGGTGGGTCCGGTTACTGATCCTTCTTTCTTGGTGCTGGTTAGCAATCAGGGTCTGCGGACCTCAATCATCATCGGACGGCCCGATCTTGGCATGCCCGACTGGCGGTTTCTGAATCTTGGGCACGCACTCAGCGACCAGGACATCGCGGACATAGTCGCCTATCTTGCGTCATTACGCCCTCAATACTTGGCCACAGGTACACACGTTGTGGAAAATGGAACCGGTCAGAGTGGCGAAAAGACGACCGGAAACCAGGGCAGCGGCAACGGTCCGGGAAGTCCGCAAAACCAGACCGGAAATCAAGGCAGTGGAGGCAAAGGGGTAGGGAATGCACGAACCAAGCAATGAAGCGGAGAAGGTAAAGGAAAGTAATCCCCCTACGCGCCGTAATTGGCTGTTCACTGTAGGCGTAGCCGCGAACATGGCGGCGGGCGTGTTACTTGCGATACCGCTTGTTGGATTCGTTTTCTCGAGCTTCGTCGAAAGAAAGGATCCGCGCAGTTGGATTTCCCTCGGCCGGCTCGAGAGTTTCCCAGAGCGGGAAACGCGGATCGCGACCTATCGCAATCCGTTCACTCGACCCTGGGATGGACAGACAGCTAACATTCCTTGCTGGGTGCGCCATGTTGAAGCCAACCAATTTCAGGTCTTCGCGATCAACTGCACGCACTTGGGCTGCCCGGTTCGTTGGTTTGAAGAATCGGGACTCTTTATGTGCCCCTGTCACGGTGGGGTGTATTACGAGGATGGCTCTCGCGCCTCAGGACCACCGCCGCGCGGACTATTCCAGTACGACTACAAAGTTGAAAACGGCGAGCTCTGGATAAAGGGCGGTGAAATGCCGACTCTGGCGAACCCGGCCTAGCCTGGCAGAAAAGCGCCCCGGGGGAACTCGAATGGACAAGCTGAGAAGCATCGCGGTATGGATTGACGACAGGCTCCATCTTACGGCGCTATTCGCATCCACCGCTGGCCACGAAGTCCCCGCGAGTGCCGGCAGCTGGTTCTACGTCTTCGGTAGCGCCACGCTGCTGTGCTTCATTATTCAGATCATCACCGGCGCGTGCCTCGCCTTCGTTTATGTTCCTTCGACGAATGAGGCTTGGACAAGTCTCGAGTATCTGAATCACGCCCAATTTCTCGGATGGTATCTGCGGGCCGTGCACAATTGGGGATCGAATTTCATGGTGGCGATTATGACGCTGCACATGATTCAGGTCTTTCTCTTTGGTGCTTACAAATATCCCCGCGAACTGACCTGGATTAGCGGCATCTTTCTATTACTGTTGACACTGGGCATGGCGTTCACCGGCCAGGTTCTTCGTTTCGACCAGGATGCGTACTGGGGTCTGACTATTGGCGCATCCATTACCGGCCGAGTACCTCTCATAGGTGCGCAGCTCGTACATGTGTTGTTGGCGGGCCCTATTATCGCCGGCGAAACCTTGTCTCGTTTTTTTTCGATGCACGTGTTTATCATTCCGGGCCTGATCATCGCTATCGTCAGCATGCACTTGCGCCTGGTTCTGGCAAAAGGCATCAACGAATACCCAAGACCCGGCCATCCCGTTCGCAAATCGACCTACGACGCCGAATATGCCGAAATCTTGCAAAAAGAAGGCGTGCCGTTCGTGCCACACGCGATCGGCAAGGATCTGATCTTTGCTGCCATCGTAATCGTTGGAATCCTCGGCTGCGCACTGGTTTTCGGGCCGAAGGGACCGGGCGGCCCTCCCGACCCAACCATCGTCGATACGAACCCACGCCCAGACTTTTACTTCCTTGCCATTTTTGCAGCATTAGCGCTCGTGCCGGACTGGATGGAGGTGTTTGTACTATTTGGCGCGCCGTTGTTGATCCTGGCCTTTCTTCTTGCGCTACCCTTCTTTTCAGGTACCGGCGAAAAAAGCGCGCGACGCAGGCCTGTCGCCGTGTTAAGCGTGATTCTCATCATGCTTGTGATCGGTGTTTTAGCCTATATGGGCGAAACCTCGCCCTGGTCACCGCGCATGTCCGACTGGAGCGGATCGCCAATTCCAATCGGCTATGTAAAGGGACGGACGCCGCTGCAGCTCCATGGTGCGCTCATTTTTCAAAACAGGCAATGCCGCAACTGCCACTCTCTCGGCGGCGTAGGTGGCGAGCGTGGTCCTGCGCTCGACGGTATCGCGACCGTGATGACCAGAGATGAAATGATCCGGCAGGTGATTCAAGGCAGCGGTAACATGCCGGCTTATGGAAAGAAACTGAGCCCTGCGGAAGTAGATGCGCTGGTTTCGTTTATGCAGACGCTGAGGCCGCCAACCATACCGCCGGTTCGGAATTCGGACAGGCCTGAGAACCCTCTGCCAAGGGATTTCGCATTGGCAAGGCCTCACTCCGCTCGCGTGAATCGTTAACATCGTGGATTCTGTCATCACCGCCGCGCTGACATCCTGGACGCCCAACGCGTACGTGATAATCCTACTGCTCGTCACGGCCGCGGTTTATATGCGCGGGTGGATGCGAGGGCGGCGAATCCTTCATCACGAGAAAGACTACGTTCGGCTCAGCGCGTTTCTCGGCGGCTTGGCCGCGCTATTCCTCGCGACTGAATCGCCGCTTGACGCTTTTGACAGCCTCTTTCTTTCCGCCCACATGACGCAGCATTTCCTGCTCATGATGGTCGCCCCGCCTCTCCTTTTGCTCGGACATCCCATGCTGCCGCTCTTACGTGGCTTACCGAGGACGTTTGTAAAGGAGGGGCTAGGCCCTTTCCTCTCCTGGCCGGCGCTGCAGCGAATACTGAGATGGTTTACGTCGCCGCCCATCGCCTTACTTGCTTTCACCGTAAGCACCATTGCGTGGCATCTGCCAAAACTCTATGAGCTTGCGCTGCGATCACCCTCGTGGCACGGTGTACAGCACGCGTCATTCTTTTGGACCGGCATTCTTTTCTGGTGGGCGGTTGTGCAGCCGGGACCGGGGCGCGCGCATTGGCCCCGATGGATGGCGATTCCGCAGTTGCTGTTTGGCGATATTCTTAACACCGCACTTTCGGCGTTTTTCGTATTTTCGGGCAGGCTCCTCTATCCGGCATATGAGACAGTTCGTGCGAGCCGGATGAGCGCGCAAGACGATCAGAGTCTGGCCGGACTCATCATGTGGGTACCAGGGTCCATCATTTATCTCGTACCCGCATTCATTATTGCGGTAAGACTGCTTTCTGGAACGCGAGTAAGAAGGACAACTTCGGCTGTGAGCTTTGTCCGCATATCTCAGCCACCCCTGGCAGCGCGCAACTTCAGATTGCCCACACTACGGCGAGCGGCACAGTCAGTAATGCTGCTGCTTGCGATCGCGATCATGCTGGATGGATTTTGGGGGCCGCAAATAGCGCCGCTCAATCTCGCGGGTGTGCTGCCGTGGATTCATTGGCGTGCATTCTCTGTTTTGGCGCTGTTGATTGTCGGAAATCTCTTCTGCATGGCATGTCCTTTCACTCTCGTTCGCGACATCGGGCGGATCGTATTGCCGGCTAAGCTGCGCTGGCCGAGTTGGTTGCGAACGAAATGGTTGCCCGCAGCGCTGCTTGTGATTTATTTGTGGGCGTACGAGGCGTTCAGCTTATGGGACAGCCCCTGGCTGACAGCTTGGATTATCGCGGCATATTTCACGACAGCCCTAGTCATCGATGGCCTGTTTCGCGGTGCAAGTTTCTGCAAATATGTATGCCCTATCGGGCAGTTTCATTTCATTAGCTCGCTGGTGTCGCCCGGAGAGATACGCGTGCGGAGCCGCGCAGTTTGTCAGACCTGCCGAACGCACGATTGCATTCGCGGCAATGACCACTCGCGAGGATGTGAGTTGTATCTGTTTCAACCAAAAAAAGTGGAAACCTCGATTGCACATTTTGCCTGGACTGTGTGAAGGCCTGTCCGCACGATAACGTCGCTCTAATGCCCACTGTGCCAGCGAGCACATTGGTAACCGATCCCTATCGGTCCTCACTAGGAAGGCTGTCGAAGCGAAGCGATTTAGCCGTCCTGGCATTGCTGATTGTATTTGGCGCCTTTGTGAATGCAGCCGGCATGATTACACCTGTCCAGGCCTGGGAGCACGGCACTCTTACCATCGGAATGTTCGTAGTTACAGGTGTATTGGTCCTGCCGCTCGCCGCAGTCTTCACTTGCGGAGTTTTTAACTGGCTCGCCCAACCTGCGGAAGCCCTCTCTAACGTGGTCCGGCGCTTTGTATTCGCACTCGTGCCGATAGGATTCGCAATGTGGCTCGCGCACCTGCTCTATCACCTCGCGGTGTTTCCGAACTGGCTCTCATCGGCACAGTTACTAGCCCTTGATGCCGGCCTACTACTCACGTTGTATGTGGCCTGGCGTGTCGCTATCCAATATGCGGCGAACGTGCGCTCTGCACTGAGCCTGGTCGCCCCTTGGATCGCGGTCTCATGTGGACTCTATGCTGCTGGAGTGTGGATCCTGTTTCAGCCAATGCAAATGCGCGGCATGCTCCATTGAAGAGTATTCGCATTCTTGCCGGCTTATGTCTCGCTACGTGTTTTCTGGTCGCCGATGGCGGTATCGTTCAATTTCAGAAGCAAGCCGGGCCGTTCCTCATCACACTCTTCAGCGCGCCCGTGCCGCTGCGAGCCGGGACCGCCGATCTCAGCGCCATGGTGCAAAAGATCGAAGATCGAAGTGCCGTGCTGGATTGCGCCGTCGTGCTGCAACTGTCCCATCCGGGCGAGCGTGATATTCACGTTGCCGCTACCCGCGCGCAGGCAACAAATAAATTGTTATACGCGGCCCACCCAGTGCTGCAACGGCCCGGCAAGTGGCACGTAGCCGTAGAGATCAAATCGAGAGGCAATACAGTTCGCGTTGCTGGCGACATGATGGTCCTGCCGGAAGAGGCGCCCGTGATCGCTCATTGGCCATATTTTGCGGTATTGCCCGTCGCAGTCGGGTTGTTCGCCCTCAATCAATGGCTGAAGGCCAGCCGCAAAGTTAGGAATCCGCGAGCACGGCCATAGCCGCATTCCGCCCATTGATCGCGATCACACTTCCGCCTGGGTGCGTGCAAGCTCCACACAAATACAGTCCGGGCATGGGCGTCTTTGCCCGCAGACGATTGCTCCACATATATTGAGGCAAGCACTCGCCTTGAAAGATGTGGCCGCCGGTCAGTCCGACTTTTTTCTCAATATCGGGCGGACCGAGCACTTGTGCGTCGATAACCGCTTCAGGAATGTTTGTGCAAAAACGTGCCACAGCAGCGAGCGCTCGCTGCTTGGCTGCTTCCCGGTGCTGGTCCCAAGTCCCATCCGCAAATGTATAAGGCACGTACTGCGAGAACACGCTCATGGTATGCGTTCCCGGCGGTGCAATGCTGCGGTCATGCACGCTTTGGAAGTAGAGCTCGGTCCAAAGGTGATCGGGCAACTGGCCCTCGCGAGCGGCCTCGTAACCGACCTTCCACTCCTGTTTTGTAAGCGGTGTATTGATCTGCCCGAAATGATGAGCTTCGCAACCACCAGGCCGCGCTCGAAAATTAGGCAGCTCCCGTAACCAGACGTTGAGTTTCAACGTGCAGCCTTCGATCGGAATGGATTGCACTTGCTCCCGCCAGCTTTCGTCCGCGGCATCATCAAGAAGCCGCAGTGTCGTCCTCGGATCGGCATTCGATATAACGACGGGCGCACAAATAAGCTCTCCGCCTTCGAGCAAGACACCTTCCCCAGGACGTATCTGTGAAACGGCTACACCCGCCGCCACCGTCGCTCCCGCCTCCCGTGCGGCGTCGCACAAAAAGAACGAGACCATGCCCATCCCGCCCTGCACATAGCCCCAGGTTCCAGCCAACCCACCGAGCCTGCCAGACGAGTGGTGGAACCGAATGGACGCTGTGCCCGGATGGAACGGGCTGGCATTTGTGCCGATCACTCCTTGGCCAAGATATGCAATCTGAAGGCGCTCGTCTGAAAGATAATGCCCGACGAATTCCGCCATCGACCATCCAAACAACAATGCGCGCGCTTCTTCGTCGTTCCCCAGGCGATCTTCTAGCTGTTCTCTTGTAGGCGGCTCGCCAATCCAGACATCGCGCTTATTTGCTGGACGAAGAGCGTCGCGCAACCTGCGGATGACGTCCGACATCGCGCGCCACCCCCTCGAATCGTCCGGCGAGAAGCGAGCCAGTTCTGCTTCACACTGTTCGTTATCGTCATACAGCTGAATGCTAGTGCCGTCTTCAAACGGGACGAACAGGCCATTGAGCGCAGGTGTCCATGAATACCCGCGCTCGGGCAAGTTTAATTCTTCAATAACAAGCGGATGCAGCAACCCAGCCAGATATGCGCATGGAGACATCCGAACACCGGGCCAGGGCTCTTCAATCGTGCACGCGCCGCCAATGCGCTCCCGGCTTTCTAGAACCAGAACACGTTTCCCAGCACGCGCGAGATAAGCGGCGCACGTGAGTCCGTTGTGACCGGCGCCGACGATCACTGCATCCCAGGATTGAGCTGCCAATTCCCGAACTGGCGCAGGCAGACCCACGAGACCAAGCGATTCGACTGCGGAACGATTCTTGGACGCGGCTGAATTATACATGTCGGTCCCACACCCCGCAATCAGAGCCCCGAGCGTAAGCGAGGTGTGTCACAATCTCGACGTCAGGCTGTGGAGGCTCCCTACGCCGTCCTCTGCGCCTCAGCTTGACTATCTCCGGCAATGGCCGCCTGTGCCGCCGCCAACCGGGCAATCGGAACGCGATACGGTGAACACGACACATAATCCATACCAATCCGATAACAGAACTCAACTGAACTCGGCTCACCGCCGTGCTCGCCGCAGATACCGATTTCAAGCCCCGGCCGTGCCTTACGACCAAGCTTTACAGCGAGTTCAACCAGTTTGCCGACGCCGTCCTGATCCAGGGCCGCGAATGGATCTGCTTTGAAAATTTTCAACTGTTCATATTGCTTCGAAAACTTCGTGTAATCGTCACGCGAAAGTCCCATCGTGGTCTGCGTCAAATCGTTGGTGCCAAAGCTAAAAAACTCAGCTTCTTTAGCAATTTCATCAGCCGTCACCGCGGCGCGCGGAATCTCGATCATCGTGCCGACGTAATACTTCATATCCTTCAGTCCAGCCGCGCCAAGAACCTCCTCGGCCACTTTGACGACGATCGCTTTTTGATTCTCGAGCTCCTTAACGCTTCCTATGAGCGGAATCATCACCTCCGGAATCACATTGATTCCTTTTTTTGCAACCAGGACGGCTGCTTCGAAGATTGCGCGAGCCTGCATCTCAGTAATTTCGGGGTAAGTGATCCCCAAGCGGCAACCCCGATGTCCTAGCATCGGGTTGAATTCGTGCAGCTCTTCCACGCGGCTCAGCAACTCCGGCAAATGCTTCTTCAGCTCACCGACCGTAACGCCATAGGTTGCAGCCATTTCCTTCTTCTCTTTGAGCGAAGCGCTCGGAAGCTTAGCAATATCGACCATTAGATTTTCGCGTTTCGGCAGGAATTCGTGAAGCGGCGGATCGAGCGTACGAATCACGACAGGAAAACCGTTCATAGCTTGAAACAGGCCGGCGAAATCCTTCCGCTGCATTGGCAAGAGCTTTTGAAGCGCTTTCCGGCGCGTCTTCTCATCACGCGCGAGAATCATCGCCTGCATGTGGGCAATACGGTCCTCGGCAAAGAACATGTGCTCCGTGCGGCAGAGGCCAATGCCTTCGGCCCCGTAAAGACGTGCCTGCTTTGCATCGCGAGGAATGTCTGCGTTTGCGCGCACTCCAAAGTCGCCGCGGAACTCGTCCGCCCACTCCATGAAGGTCGCAAAATAGTGCGACTTCGGGTCCGGATCGTTAGTTTTGCATTGCCCGAGATAAACCTCTCCGAGCGTGCCATCCAGCGAGATCCAGTCGCCTTCCTTGACGACCATCTTCTTGCCTTCAAATAAAATGCTCGCCTCTTTCTTCGCTTCGTTGACGGCAATCGATGATGCGCCGACTACGCACGGGCGGCCCATTCCGCGCGCCACGACAGCGGCGTGACTAGTAAGCCCACCGACCGCCGTGAGAATACCTTTCGACACGTCCATGCCGTGAATATCATCCGGCGTAGTCTCTTTTCTTACCAGGAGGACAGGACCGTTCGGTGCCATCGCAACCGCATCTTCTGAGGTGAACGCCGCTCGTCCAACGGCAGCGCCGGGAGACGCAGGAAGTCCGGTAGCAATCTTCTGCAACGCCTTACGCATCGCGGGATCGAGGACCGGGTGCAATAACTGATCCAATTGCGCCGGTGCGACGCGCTGTACGGCTTCCTTTTTCGAGATCAACTTTTCTTCGACCATATCAACCGCGACACGCACAGCGGCCGGACCGGTCCGCTTTCCATTGCGGGTCTGGAGCATATACAGCTTGCCTTCTTCGATCGTGAACTCGAAATCTTGCACGTCTCGATAGTGCTTTTCGAGATTCGCGGTGATCTCGCGGAGCTGCTTGTAAGCTTCAGGCATGACGTGCTCGAGCTCAGCAATCGGCTGTGGCGTCCGAATGCCCGCGACCACATCTTCCCCCTGTGCATTTACCAGAAACTCGCCATAGAACGTCCGCTCACCAGTGGATGGATTGCGCGTGAACCCTACGCCAGTGCCCGAGTTCTCGCCCATATTTCCAAAAACCATGGCTTGCACGTTTGCGGCGGTCCCGATCGAATCCGAAATCTTTTCCATGCGGCGGTAATAAACTGCTTTCGGCGTGTTCCACGAATTGAAAACAGCGTCGCGGGCAAGCGTCAGTTGTTCGTGGGCATCTTGCGGGAATTCTCTGCCGGTGTCCTTTTTCACCAACCTTTTGTATTCGTCGATAACGAATTTCAAATCCTCAGCCGTAAGATCCGTATCAAGTTTCGCGTGGACCTTCGCCTTCCGTGTATCAAAAACGTGGTCGAATTTGGCCATGTCTATATGCAGCGCAACTTCACCGAACATCTGGATAAAACGGCGATAGCAATCGTAAGCAAAGCGCGGATTCCCGGTCTTTCTGGCCAGCGCCTCTGTTGCTTGATCGTTCAGACCGAGGTTCAGAATCGTGTTCATCATGCCCGGCATAGAGAACTTCGCGCCTGAGCGAACACTCACCAGCAACGGATCGTCGCCTTCGCCGAGCTTCTTCCCCATCTCGTTCTCGAGCCTCTCAAGAGCGGTATGGATCTGTTCGTCCACCTCGCTCGGCACTTTATTGCCATGCTCGAAGAAGAGATTGCAGACTTCCGTCGAAATCGTAAAGCCGGGCGGCACGGGAACGCCGGCCTTACTCATTTCCGCCAGACCCGCGCCTTTGCCGCCGAGGATGTCACGCATGCTGCCGTCGCCATCCGCCCGGCCTGCACCAAATGAGTAAATGTATTTCTTCATTTCTAGTCCTGTCTCTTGATTATTTGATTTAAGGGATCGCGCCTTCAGTAACGATTTCAGAAAAATCAGCGATTGTAGAGAACTCGCTCAGCAGACTGTGCAATAAGGCCAAGCGGTTCTGCCGGATCACGGGATCTGGATCGTTCACTAGCACTTTATCGAAAAACAAGTCGACTCGAGGCCGCAAGGAAGCAATACTTGCTAGTTTATCCGCGTAAGTGCCGCTTGCCTTCGTTTCTTCACGGACCCGCAAGAATGCATGGTAAAGATCTTCTTCGGGACCGGGCGAAAGCAGGTCGGCCTGAGGCGGGTTCGCCTCTGCTACCTGCGCCTGCCTGAGAATGTTCTTAATTCTTTTGAAGCTGGCAGCCAACGGCTCAAAGTCTGGAGTACGGCGAACCGCGTGAACTGCTTCCGCACGGTCTGCCAAGTCGGCCAACGTTGTAATCCCAGCGGCGATGACAGCGTTGACTTCATCGAAATCGTAGTCCCCCACCTCTCGCAAATAGAATTCAACTCGTTCCTTGAGAAATGGTCCGAGCCCAGGCACGCCCTCAACCAGCCGCATCAGGTCGAGCGGTAGCCGCGCTTCGAAGAGAATCTTCACAATCCCCTGAGCTGCGCGGCGTAGTGCGAATGGGTCCTTTGATCCGGTCGGAATCAGTCCAATACTGAAACATTCGCGGAGAGTATCCAGCTTATCGGCAATCGAAAGGACCTGACCTTCGGGCGTCCGCGGAATCGAATCTTGCATGCTAACGGGCTTGTATTGGTCGTAAATTGCCGTGGCCACGCCTTCACTCTCACCCTGAGCCTTCGCGTAAAGCCCACCCACGATGCCTTGCAGTTCCGGAAATTCTTTGACCATCTCGGTCGTGAGGTCGCACTTCGAGAGCAAGGCCGCTCTGTGAACCGTGTTTTCATTCGCGCGAGTTTGACGGGCCAGCTCCGTAGCCAGTTCTCGTACGCGATCCGTCTTCTCCTTGTAGCTGCCGAGTTTGGCTTGGAACGTAATTTTGGCCAAATCCAGAACCCGGTCGGAAAGCTTCTTTTTCTGATCTACGTCCCAGAAGAACCGTGCATCATTGAACCGAGCCCGCAGCACACGCTCGTTGCCTTGGCGTATGAGGCCGTCTGGATCGCCATCTGTGTTCGTCACTGCCACGAACTGCGGCGCAAGCGAGCCGTCGGAGTTCACCACCGAAAAATAGCGCTGGTGATGGCGCATTACGGTTGAAAGAATCTCCTTTGGCAACTCGAGGTAGGCCGGATCGAAGCTGCCACGAATCGCCGTCGGAAATTCCGTCAGGTAAACCAGAGTACGAAGAAGATCGTCATCGCGCTGAACATCTTGCCCGAGCTCGGCTTCGATCCGCTGCTTGCGTTGTTCGGCAGGCACAATCACGAAATCTCTGTGAAGAGTGTCGAGATAAGTGGCGACGCTTACGCGTAACGGTTCTTTGCAGCCCAGAATCCGATGGCCGCGGGTTGTATTCGCCGATTTGATGCCTGCCACTTCGAATGGAACAACCGCATCCTCGAGAAGAGCGACAATCCAGCGAATAGGCCGGATGAAGCGCACACCGTTTTTGCCGTTCCAGTACATCGTTCTCGGAAAATGAATGTTGGGACGACATCGGGCAACTTCTCGCTTAACGCTTGAGCCGCCGACTGTCCTTTCGCCAGCTGATGAAACACAAATCGCTCGCCTTTCGCGTCTTGCATTTTGCCGAGCGCTTCTACTGTTGTCCCGTGCTTTCGAGCAAAGCCCTGCGCGGCTTTCTCGCCGGCTGATACGTATGGGCCCGGAATTACGGTTTGAACGTCAGGCTCGCGCTCCGACAAATCCTCTGCCAACAGCATGAGACGGCGCGGCGTCCCTTCCGCTATAAGCGCCGATCCGCCGAATGCTCCAAATGCAGTCTGAAAGCGGTTTCGTAGATCCTCCAGCGCGGGCTCGATCATCCAGTCCGGAATTTCTTCGGTTCCGATCTCAAGAAGAAAATCGGCCATTACGCCACGGCCTCTTCGGCAACGCATTGCTGCTGCATCCAGGCTTCAGCGACGCCCACTGCCAACTTACGCACGCGGCCGATAATGCCGACACGCTCCGTCACGCTAATCGCCCCTCGCGCATCCAGCATGTTGAAAAGATGCGAGCATTTCAACGCCTGATCGTACGCGGGCAGCACGGGAAATCGGCTTTTGTATTTGCTGCTTTTGAATCTCCGCAACAGTTCGTGGCATTCGCGCTCATGCAGCTCGAATTCCTGCCAAAGCGCGGCGACATCGGCCATTTCGAAGTTGTAAACCGAGAACTGCTGCTCTTCCGCGAGTCGTACATCCGCATATTTCATGCCAGGCGCCCACTCGATCTCGTATACACTCTCGACGTTTTGCAGAAACGCGACAATGCGCTCCAGCCCATACGTGATTTCCGCCGGAATTACGTCCAGATCTATGCCGCCGCACTGCTGGAAATAAGTAAACTGAGTGATCTCGAGCCCATCGAGCATCACTTGCCAGCCAATACCCCACGCACCCAGCGTCGGCGACTCCCAATTATCTTCCTCGAATTTAATGTCGTGTTTTCTAAGGTCGATTCCAATAGCTTCGAGGCTCCCGAGATACTGCTCGATGACATCGTCCGGCGTCGGCTTCAAAACGACTTGCAGTTGTTGATGCTTGTATAAACGATTCGGGTTTTCACCATAACGCCCATCTGCAGGACGGCGGCTGGGTTGGACATAAGCAACCTTGTAAGGCTTGGGTCCGAGCACGCGCAAGAACGTTTCGGGCGCCATAGTGCCTGCGCCCACTTCGAGGTCGTAGGTTTCCTGAATGACCGCGCCGCTATCGGCCCAGTAGCGCTTCAGCTTGAAAATCGTATCTTGGAATGTCATCAAAGGCTCTCCAGCAAGGCTGGTGTGTGGAAGCGCCGCTCCACGTGTTCCTCCATCTGGCGGATAAGGAACCGCCGCAAGTCGAGAGCGGTGTCTTTATCCCACGCTTGCATAGGAAGATCAGTGATATGAGTTCGCAGCATTGCACCTGCCAGGTCGCGCGAAGAACTGGACAGCGCCCGATCGGGATGATTCGTAAGGTCGGGAAGAAAACCAGAAAGACGTGTTGCCCATAGCGAGAAGTAAGTGATAGCTGTCCAGACGCCGCCCGGCGCACGCTGGTGCATGTAACTAAGAACAGCAGTAAGTAAGCGAAAAAAGCGCTCGTTCGGCTCATTCGGGGGCAACATGTGCTCGCTGACTTCAGCAACGTAATCTAGCCCTACGCCGGTGTCGAAATCACATAGCAAATCGAATTGCGATTGCAATAAATCGCAAGAATTCAAATTCACGAGTTCGCGTGTTTCTTTTTGCGAGTACGACAAATTCACCAGCGATAGCCGCTCCAACCCGGAGCCGAAATTGCTTTTTGGCTTTCGCGCTCGCCGCGCCACGCCCCGCAGTTTGCCCTGATCCCGTGTGAAGAAGCTGACGATCAAATCCGACTCACGAAAAGGATAGGTCCGCAGGACGTAGGTTTCACTCACCCGAGCCGGCATGACTCAGACTGACCGCGCACAACGCGCACCAACCGCACTGTGCGCTTGCGGCCGGTGCCAAGCAAGTTTGCAGCCGGTAGAATTCTCAGAGTAGCAAAGTGGACAAGTGGACGCGCCGCTCCCTACCACCACCAGCAGCCATCTTGTATTCACCTCTTTCTCATGTTCTAATTCGTAATCATGAGAGTGGCGCTTTTCGTTTTTCTCGTATGCCTCGCCGTCCGAAGCACCGTTTTCGCCGGCAGCACGCCTCGCGAAGCTCTATTGGCGCTTTCAAAGAGCGATCATACTCTCGCCATCGTCGATCCTTCGAATCTCAAAGTTGTTGCACGTATGCCCGTCGGCAACGATCCTCATGAAGTGATCGCATCTAGTGATGGGAAACTTGCCTATGTGTCTAATTACGGCGGCGGGGCCTACAACACCCTCGCGGTAATTGACCTGATAGGGCAGAAAGCCTTGCCATCCATTGATCTAGGTCCTTTACGCGGTCCGCACGGTCTAGCGTTCGTGGGCGGAAAAACGTGGTTCACGGCTGAAGCAGCTAAGGCCATCGGCCGTTACGACCCTGCGATGAAGAAAGTTGATTGGATCTTGGGTACAGGCCAGAACAGAACTCACATGATCTTCGTGTCTGACGACCTGAAGCGCATCGTGACGACGAACGTCAGTTCTGGCACCGTGAGCATCATTGAAAAAAGCATTGGCGGCCCAAGAGGTGGCGATTGGGACGAAACTGTTGTCCCTGTTGGCAAGGGTTCTGAGGGTTTTGATCTCTCTCCTGATCGCAAGGAAATCTGGACTGCGAATGCATCCGACGGAACCGTGTCCATCATCGATGTTGCTGGCAAGAAGGTCACTCAGACGGTGGCGGCTAACGTCAAAGGTGCAAATCGTCTAAAGTTCACGCCAAACGGAAAACTCGTGTTTATCTCTTCGCTACACGGTTCGGATTTGGCCATTCTCGACGCAGCAACTCGGAAGGACGTAAAGCGCGTGAAGATTGGACACGGTGCGGCGGGCATCCAGATGCAGCCGGACGGCTCGCGCGGATACGTAGCTTGCACGCCTGACAACTATGTTGCAGTGATTAACCTGAACACCTTGGAAGTAACCGGCCACATTGATGCAGGTCACGAACCTGACGGCCTCGCCTGGGCAGTCGAGCGATAACGTTACCCGCAAAAGAGCAAAGGCCGATAACGGATGAACGCCATCGGCCCTGTCATCGGATTTTCAGCTCAGTCGTTCTAGTTCTTCTTGTCTTCCCGGTTAAAGACAATCTTTCCGGGCTGGTCTTTCACCGTGTAGTCATCAGGCGGTTGGAACAAACTGGGCGTCGGCTCTGAACGTTGAATATTAGTCAGCTTATAAGTCGTTTCGCCCATTCTCGGATCGTTGCTCTTGCTCATCACCAAAACCTTTAAATCGGGCGAATACCAACTTTCTGTCGTGATTACGATCGGCTGAACATTGCCGATCTGTCCGGAGGGAATAGTTCGCGTGATCCTCGTGCCTTGCGCCGGAACGCCCTCGATCGTCTGCGTCCCCAGATCTGTCTTGGCCACATCGTGGTCGTCCGGTACAGCGCCACTCCTTACAACACTCACAAAACCCTGATCCCTGCCGCCGGAAGGTAGAGCCGGAGCCGGCCCTGTTTGCGCGTAAAAGAAAGTCTTGTTCGCACCCATCGGCGGGGGTACCATCCCAAGAGCGCCGAACGCACCATTCTTGCCGCCGGGAATCGGCACCTTCATCGCGGTCTTCGTTTGTGCATCCAACGTCCAATGCACCTGTGCGACCGGATCGTCAATCATCACAATGTGAGGCGCATCTTCATTTTTTGATCCCAACCCCGGAAGCGACTCGTCTCTCCTCACCCGGCCTTGGCTGTCTCGAGCAACGCTGCCCGAAGTAGTCTGCTCAATTCGGTTTCCATCCGCCAACTCCTGTACTCGTTGCGTAACCGTTTCCGCCGAGTATGGCGCGCCCGTGACTGTTCCCATCGGTCCGGCCAGCGCCGTAGTGATGGGGATTTGTCTCATTTCAGCCGTGTCGGCCATTTGAATCACAACCTGTTTTTGCCCAACCCCTGCCGTTTGCTGCCCCAGTGCACATCCGGTGCACAAAGCCGAAATTAACCATACTTTACGCATTCCGCTCACCTCTCTTATTCACCTATTGATTTGTCATTCCGCTAGCCGCACAGCGCGGGCGATCCCGTCCTGCCCGACCAGTAAATCTGCATCAACTTTTTCCTCACCCATTGTGGGAGCAAAGGGCATTCCCATTTCGCCCAGCTCTGAAACCGGAATCTGGACCCGCACGATCACAGGTTGCTCCAGAGGAACTTCGCTCTGCCCATACGGCAGCGCGATAAATTCTGATCTCTGGCGCATTGGGGCAGTCACGGCCGCTTTCTGTTCTGGGCTTCTCCTATGCGTCCAATCCGCCCACGCCACGTACAAACTCGTTCCAATTACGGCCAGGGCGGCCACTTTCGCCATATGATTCCAAACTCGCCGCTTCTCCTTCAGACGAGCTCGAAAAGCCACCCGCAACCGTTCCTCCACAGCCGGGCTCGCTTTCTGCTGGACCGTCCTCGCGAGACTTCGAAATCGCTCCTGTAACTGCTCCTCCTCAGTCATACTGAACACCTTTCGCCTTTGCGCAACTTCGCGCCCAATATCGCCCGCGCCCGATGCAATCTCGATCGCACTGTGCCGATTGCGCATCCTAATTGTTGCGCGGCTCTCGCGTAAGTCACGTCTTCCAGCTCGCACAACACAACCACCTCGCGATAGTTCGGCGGCAGGCTTAATATCGCGCTCCGCAGGCATTCGATTTCCTGCCCTTTACTTAAATCATCAAGCAGGTCAGCTCCGGAACTGTTCCGCTCCACGGCCATCCCAGAATCGAACACCCGAGCATCCATAAGATGCCGCCGCACTTTATTCCGCGCTACTCCGATTAGATAACCCTGTAGCGCTCCCTGCTCTTCGGCATATAGCTTCCGCTCCGAAAGCAGCGTCAGAAACACCTCTTGCGTTACTTCTTCCGCAGTTTCCCGGCTCCCCGACATGTGCAGTGCGAAGCGGAACACCGGACCCTCATGGCGCCGGAAGAGGATCAGGAATGCATCCTCATTTCCTTTGCTCGAGAGCTGCAGCAACTCGCTATCGCTCAGCTCCTCATGGGCCAGTGTCTTCTTCACGCCATCTGCAATGCCTTCACGAGGTATTACCGCAAATCGCCGCGAAGGTTCCACAAATTTTGATATTGCGAGCGGTTATTCTGTCCTGAGTGCAATCATCGGGTCAACTTTCGTCGCGCGCCAGGCCGGCACAACGCTCGCTGCAATGGTTGTAATCAAGAGTAACAGGGCAATCAAAACAAACGCCAAAGCGTCTCGTGCGCTGGTCTGATACAGCCTTCCGGCGATCGCCTGCTCAAACTCCAACCGCAAGCATATCGGAAGCCGGGTCGTCCGTTAGTATCACTTCAAGTTGGCCCTTCTGCTTTTGAACGGAAACCGAAACCGGCCCCGCATCCGACCGAATGAAAAGGTCAACGCACGAGCCGTTCACTTGCAAATCGTGAATTTCCAGCCGGGTTATCTGGCTGGGCAGGCAAGGCCGCGAAAGCACAACGCGCCGCGCTGGAGCATTGATCCAGAGACCAAGACAAGACTGCACCAGCATAAGCGCAGCACCCGACGACCACGCTTGTGGAGAACATGCAACGGGATACTGCGTGGGCGCCTTCCCCTTCGAACGCTCGAACCCGCAGAAGAGCTCGGGCAGCCGCTGTCCCTCGAAATATCCGGATGCTGCCAGCAGCGAGTCGAGCACGCGAAGGGAGTCTCGATTAAAACCATAGCGCGCGAAACCCGCACTGATCAGAGCGTTATCGTGAGGCCAGACAGACCCATCGTGATACGACATCGGGTTGTACCTGCTCTCGCCTTCAGCAACAGTCCTGATACCCCAGCCAGAAAAGGACTGCTCCGTCATCAGAGTCCGCGTGACCACTCCCGCGCTCATCGGATCGGCAATGCCACTGAACAAGCATTGCCCCGCATCTGAAGTCCTAACTCTGCAAGCCTTTTTCCGTCCGTCTAAAGCCAGAGCGTAAGTCCCCAGCTCCGGAATCCAAAACGCAGAGTTGAATTGAGCCTTCAATGAGTCTGCTTGTTTATGAAGCTTCTCCGCATATTGCCCGGAGCCGAGGACGCGAGCTAGCTCGCCCCCAAGCTTCTTCGCCGCATACACGTATCCTTGTACTTCAGAAAGTGCAATCGGCGGCTCCGCCAAATCTCCGTTTGCGTGGAAAATAGAATCGTAAGAATCCTTCCATCCCTGCTGGACCAGACCCGTTTTTGACCTTCGTTCGTACTCGATGAATCCGTCTCCATCGATATCGCCGTAATCATCAATCCAGGCAAGTGCCGCTTCGATATTTGGCCAAAGCCCACGGATGAACTCCACATCGCCAGTGCGAAGGTAATAGCTTCCTGCGAGCACCACGAACAGGGGCGTAGCGTCAATGCTGCCGTAGTAGCGGCCAAACGGGATCTCGCCAAGCGCGGCCATTTCGCCTTCTCTGGCCTCATGCAGAATTTTGCCCGGCTGAGCATCGCGCGATGGGTCCTCCTCTGTCGCTTGAGTCGCGGCGAGATACGCCAGCACTCCTCTCGCAATGCTGGGTGCAATCCAAAGACACTGCAGGGCGGTGATGATTCCGTCTCGCCCAAACGGAGTACTGAACCAGGGGACGCCTGCATATGGATACAATCCATACGGCGTTTCGGTGAGCATCATCCCGATGTCTGCTTGAGAGCGCTTGATCCAGGAATTGAACTGCTCGTCCGAGCTGTGAAGTTCACAATGGTCCCAGACGCGGGTTGTCTCCGCGTGTACCGCCAACTGCAGAGCGTCACTGAAACTTTTCACCTCCGGCATGGACTTGTCCAATGAGCACAGCACGGATAACGTCAATGTCTGCTGGCCGGAAGGCGCGAGATCAAAAGAAAAAGATAGATCATTCGATCCTTCGTCGACCGGAATAAATTCTGTGGTGCTTTTGAATTTGATTACGGTCGAGCGGCTCACGCCATCTAAGCCCCGATACGCCAGCGTGAGCTGATTCTTCTCTGGAAGCCCCGGCTCTATAGAGCCATGCTTGAGCCGTTCTTGTCCCCGAACTTCAAAAATATCTACGTAATCTGCACCGAACTCGAGAATGAGGCCTGCGCGAATGATGCCTCGACTGTAGTTGTGGACCAGAATCTGCTGGTACAAAATGTCTTGCCACAGGAATACGCTCCGGCTGAGATGTAACGAGCCACGCGGAACGGCTATGCGTCCCGAAGCATAAACATCTGGATTCGTCAGATCTGCTGTCAAAACGATGTTATCGGCGCGAACTGAGGAGCTAAGTAGATGAGGTTTTGCATGACTCTCGAAAAGCGAGAACGAAAGGCTAAGTTTCGACAAGTACCGAGTTCCTTTGAAGTACAAGCCCTCGTCGTAGCGAAGTTCAGAATCGATGTTGCCGGAGGAATCAAAAACGGCAAAGAGATCTCCCTGTTTGAGAACAAGCGAGCGCTCGCCTAGGCCGGGGGAAGTGGAAAGGATGTAATACTGATTCGCCTGCGCGGCCGGATCCGCTACGAACATTGTGTTATTGAATACCGCGAATTCGACGCTTCCGATCGCACTAGCTGATACAGCGATACATAATCAAGCGCCATTCTCTCACTGCTAAACCTCTTTTCAAAGCAAGAGCGGACCTTACGGCGGCTCAGCTTAGAAATCTCTCGCAACGCCTTCACAGCTTCATCACAATTATCAACGATGTACCCGGTCGTACCATGATTTACAATTTCTGGCACCGAACCGCGTCGGAATGCGATCACGGGAGTACCGCATGCCATGGCCTCAATCATGACCAGGCCAAATGGCTCGGGCCAGTCAATTGGAAACACAAGCGCCTGCGCCTCGCCTAAGAAGCGCTCTTTTTCCTCATCGGTCACTTCGCCGACGTACTCAATAAGTGGATGATCCAGCAGCGGCTTGATTTGCTGCTCAAAGTAGTCCCGATCCATGCGGTCTACCTTCGCGGCGATCTTCAGCGGGATGCCCGCACGAATCGCGATTTGGATCGCGAGATCAGGACGCTTTTCAGGTGCAATTCGACCCAGGTACGCCAAATATTTGCCGTCTTCATAACTCGGTCGATAAAGATCCAATGGCAAGCCGTGATACACGTTCGCCCGCCAGTTCGCCCAGTTCAGCGGAGTTCGTTGAGCCAGCGAAATCGAGACCAGCGGCATATCGGCAAATCTTTCGTACACCGATACTAGAGGTTTTGAGATCGAGTCTTCCGTGCATTGTCGTGACGGCGGGACAGGGATGCATTCTCCATAGAGGCAAATGCGGGTAGTCGAGATGGAAATGCACGACATCGAACTCTGAAATCCGCTGAAAAACATCATCCAGCATCAGCGTTATGAACGCGAGAGGATCCTGACAGCTCTGATCGAACCGGAGGGCCGTCGGACACGGCGAAATCAACCTGGCGTCTGTGATGGAATCACCGCTGGCAAAAAGTGTAACCTCATGCCCTTGCCGGACAAGTTCTTCCGTTAAATAGGATACGACTCGCTCAGTTCCTCCGTACAGAACCGGAGGCACGCTTTCCACCAGCGGAGAGATCTGTGCAATCCTCATTTTGTACAAACCCCATCCATACTAGGAGACAGCTTCCACCGGAAAACCGTTTCAGTGTCAACATGCGTTGGCTTGCCGAAAGCTTTAAGCGGCAAGCGGACGGCCAATCTCCCAGTGAAACCCGAATGGATCAATCACGCGCCCCCAATCGCCACCCGTGTTCCTCCCCAACAGGGAAGACTTCTGATGCGCCAGCCCTCAGCGCCTGAGCGAAGACAGCGTCCGGACTGCCGCTAATGCTGACCTGTAAAACTCGACAGCTTGCGAACCGACGCCGCCGTGGATCTAAGACCATATGCCCCTTCGTCATCGACGATGACTCTTAATGCACGAGCATCTCCGTCAGGACTCGTCCTGATGACCCGCTCGGTGTCTGGATATTGAGCATCGTAGCGAGCGTAGGTGCGATATCGTTCACCTCGACAGTGTTGTCGTAGTGCCCAGGCTTGATACCTGGGCCGAGAAACAGGACCGGAACGTGGCGGTCATAGGCATAGGGCGAAAAATGCGAAGTACCGTGACTGCCGGGCACGTAATTTGGCTCGAGCACTACGGTGATGTCACCGCTGCGCTTCGGATAGTAGCCATTCATTTCAGCCCGGCCGATGAAGTCGCCGTCAACGCCGTTATCGAGTTGCTCACGCGTATAGACTCGCGCGACGTGCAGTTGAGGACTTTCAAGCAAAGCCTCTTTTGCAATTCGATAAACCTCGTCGTCTGTCACTGGCTTCCCTTCCGATGTTCTGAACTTCTGCATCGCCTTGCGATTCAGATACAGACTCGTTTCACCTGCGGGAACCAGCCAGTCAGCGGGACCGAGTCGAGCCGTTAAGGCGTCCTGAACAACTTTTTCGAAACTTCCGGGACGTAGCCACCAGGCATCTTGTCCGCCTTGTCACGATCGGGCAGGGGAGCGACCCCGTGATCCGCCGAAAGCACGATGACAACATTCCTTAGTCCCACTTGCTGGTCGATGGCGGAAAACAATTTCGCAAGCAGTTGATCCGTGCGAATAGACATATCGCGAACTTCCGGCGCGTCTGGACCAACCGCGTGCCCTACATAGTCGTTCGAAGAGAATGAGATTGTCAGCAGATCCGTTGCGCCACGTACCCCAAGCTTCTCACCGCTGATGGCCTGCTCGGCGAACTGCTCGATCAACTCGTTGCCCCATGGACCGGCCGCCAGCTTTTCATAGCGAGCTTTACTCGTTGCGCTGGCACGAAAACTCCACTTCGGAAAACCTTCCCATTTTTGGCCCACGTACTTATCTGGAAGTTTGCGCTCGTTGAACGATTTTGCCCATCCCGGTAGCTCGTTCATGTAGAAGGTACTCGTGATGAAGTTTCCGGTGACGTCATCAAACCAGAAAGCGCCCGTTGCGCGATGGCCCGAAGGAAGAATTGCGCTGCGACCTTTGATAGAAATGCCGATGACTCTAGAATCTTCGCTTGCGTCTCGAAGCTCGTCCCCGACGGTGCTGACGAGCAATCTCTTTGGTGAGGAAGGATCGGAATCGGTGCATTTCGACCCCTTTGGGTCTGCATGTCCTGCAACGATCGCCACATCCCAGTCACAAACGCTTGTTACAAGCTTCGCTTCTTCGCGGTCGTACCAAGCATTTCCAACAATTCCGCTTACCGCGGGCATAGCCCCCGACATGAAAATGCTGTGACCTACGGCCGTGACAGTCGGAACCTGCGCGTAAAACGCGTTTGTGAAATCTGCGCCCTGAGACATCAGCTTATCTAGGCCGCCATGATAGTCCTTCCCGAACCGAGTCAGATAGTCGTAGCGGAACTGATCGATGACGATGCCGACCACTAACTTGGGCTTCGAAGTAGTACTCGCTCCAAACGAAGCTGAGAGCGGCGAGAGTATCAGACAACGAACGAGATGATCAGGCGGCGAAGAGTCATGCGGCCTAAGATTAGCAAACAGGCGTATTCGTGAGCTGATCTCGCGCCTTGTATCGTTAAGGGCTAAGCCGGCGGAGCGACTGCCTTTACGTGGGGACTTTCAGTCCCAAGCCATTCCGGGTGTGTCGCTGTGCTGTCGAAGTGCGCGCTAGTTTTGAAGAGTTCCCATTTTCCTTCCGGGGCAGCGGGCGCAGTCCTGGCAAGCAGTGCGGCGATCTGCTCTTTCGTCACCTGCTTGTACGTGCGAGCGGCTTGAAGATCTTGATCGAGAATCTCCGGCTTATCGATCCCTGTAATCACTACCGAAGTCGGCAGGCTCAGCGCGTAATGCAGGCACTCAGTTGCCGTCACGACTTTGCTCTTCAAAATTGTCGTGTCACCCATACTCTTCATCCCGAGCACGCCGATGTTGCGCTTCACTAGCTCCGGTAGAACCAGGTGGCCGAAGCTGCGGAAATGTGCATCCATGACGTTCAGCGGCATTTGCACCGTGTCGAAGTGGAATTTGTGACGGTCGGCAACTTCGAGCATGTAGAGATGGATATGCGGGTCTTTGTGGCCCGTGAAGCCGATGTACCGCGTTTTGCCAGCCTTCTTGGCCGCAAGGAAAGCCTCAATCGCGCCATCTTCGGAAAAGATACGGTCTGGATCGTCGTAGCGGATGACCTCGTGAAACTGCAGTAGGTCCACGTGATCCGTTTGCAGGCGCGTCAGCGACTCCTCGATCTGCTTTGCGGCTGCTTCTTTGGTGCGCCCATCAATCTTGGTCATCAGGAACACGCGCTTGCGATAGCCGTCTTGCTTAAGGGCCTTACCCATTCGTTTTTCGCTGGCGCCGTCGTTGTAATCCCATGAATTGTCGAGAAAATTTATCCCTCGGTCCACTCCCGAATGAATCAGTTTGATGGCCTCAGATTCGCTGACGTTTGGCCTCCCGAGATGAAAGCCACCCATGCCGATGCAAGATACTTTCTCGCCCGTATGTCCCAGAGTTCGATGCGGTATCCCACTGTCTCCTGCTTGTCCACCGGATCCGGAGCCCGCGGAAGCTAAACTGATTCCCATAGCCAAAAGCACCTCGCGCCTATTTGTTTTCGTGTCGCCTGTCACTCCCTGTAGATGCTTTCCGGTCCCGCAGGGGATCACGGGAATTTCACAGCAATCGTCGGGATCGAGGCTTGGCTAAACGCCTCTCCAGTCGGGCCTTACGATGGCTCAGGGCAGAAGACGCCCCGTATTCGAGCGCTTGATTTGTGAATTCGAGCGCCAGAACGCAATTTCCTTCTTCATGCTCGTAATGTTTCGCGAGCTCTTCAAGAGCGCAGACGCGATACTCGTTTCTGCAGGTAGCAAGCTCGGTAAATACGCGCAATGCAGCCGAAAGACGTCCCAATTTCTTTTCTAAAGACGCAATATCCCATAGCGCGCGAAATAGCAGAGGATCCGGTAATCCCGCCTCTACCGCGCTCTTCATCAGTTCGAGAGCCTGCTCATGCTCGTCGGCTGCCAGCAGCCAGCGAGCGATGCCGGCCAAATCCTCACCCCGCCTCACACCGACTCGCGCCAATGACTCCGAATCCGTAGCCCGAAAAGCTGCGGGCACAATGGCGGTTAGGCAAGCCAAAGTCAGAATATCCATCGCGTTGTGATGGAAAATCGGCACGAGGCGCTGAGCTTCCCGCGACCGCAAGTATTCAAAATACACATACGGGATGAGTTCTCCCGGCAAATCGCCCTCACGGTACACGCCCAGGATTTGCTCTTCCAGTTGCATCAGCCGGCAGGTTGCCAGCCGCAGCTTCCACAATCTGCGCGCGCCATGCAGCAGATCCAGATGGCCAAGTCGTGCAAAAGGAGCCTTACGCCGTGCCATAAGATAGCGCGTCTCGAGAAGAGGTTGATCGTAGCTCTTCCCGTTGTAGGTGATCAGAACGTCAAAATCATTAAGGTGTGCTTCTAAAGCAGCCAGTATGCTCCGCTCTTCGGCGTACTCACGCATGAAAAACTGGCGAACTGCGAATCCGTCCCGAGTAATTCGCCCAACGCCAATCAAAAAAGCGTATGTCCCGGACCCTCCAGCTAGGCCCGTCGTCTCAGTGTCCAGGAATGCCCAACGATGTGGGGGCAAGGTGCGAATCTCGCCGCCGCCCAACGTTTCCAAAAGATCGTGAGGCAGATCCGCGAGTGCACCGATGTCCGCCGAGCCATGGTTCTTATGCGATGCGAATAGGCGTTCAGTCTGGAAGTGTTCGCCGAACTCGTTCTGGACAACCTGGCCTTCCGACCATTCCTCGATAAACCAACGAGCGGTCCGTTTTGCGGCGAGCGGCGGGGTCGCGATAGGAGCCTCCCTCGTCTTTGCACGCTGGTTGAAACTTCTGGTTGATTACTGCAATCTGCCGTTTCAAACGAGCGAGTTGTTCGTCGGTGTCTAACATGGCAGATTCGCCTTTTATTTGCCCAGTATACCCGGCAATGTCAGCGATGTCACGGGAATTCTGCGACCTCACTCTAGGATGGTTCTTTATGTCCTGTTATCGGCTTTTCCTGCTGTTTTCGTCGTTGATCTTTGCAGGAAACTCGCTCGCGGAGCGCGATTTCGACGTCGCAGCTCACTACACGAAGCATGAATATCAAATTCCGATGCGCGACGGAAAACGGCTGTGGACCGCCGTCTATGCGCCTAAAGAGACGTCCGAAAAATATCCGATTCTGATGACCCGCACGCCCTATGGCGTTGCCCCTTACGGTCCCAATGCGTATCCCAAAACCCTCGGCCCTTCATTGAAATTCGCTCAGGACAAATTTATATTTGTCTACCAGGATGTTCGGGGCCGCTTCATGTCGGAAGGCCAATGGTTCGAAATGACACCGGCAAAGGACGTCAAAACCGGACCGAACGACGTCGATGAGAGTTCCGATACGTACGACACAATCGACTGGCTGATAAAGAACGTCCCCAATAACAATGGCAAGCTTGGATTGCTCGGCATTTCATATCCGGGCTTTTACACGAGCGCAGGACTCATCAATGCCCATCCCGCACTGGTTGCCGCGTCTCCGCAAGCGCCAGTCTCGGATCTGTATATGGGTGATGACGCCTTTCACAACGGAGCATTTTTTCTGATTGCGAATTTTAGCTTCTACACCTCGTTCGGAAAGCAGAATAATCCACAACTGCCGGAACGCGAGAAGCCGTTCGATTACGGAACCAAAGATGGATACCGCTTCTACCTGGACATGGGTTCGCTCGTCAACGCGGACGAGAAATATTTCAAATTCAAAGACCCCTACTGGACCGACATTATCAATCACCCCAATTACGATGCATTCTGGAAGGCACGCAACATTTTGCCGCATTTGAAAGACATCAAGCCGGCTGTCATGGTTGTAGGCGGCTGGTTTGACGCGGAGGATCTCTCTGGAACACTGAAGACCTTTCGCGCCATTGAGAAACAATCTCCCGAAACCGTAGACAAGCTTGTGATGGGTCCATGGGTACATGGCGGGTGGGAAGACGGCAGCGGAGAAAGGCTGGGTAATATCTCGTTCGGTTCGAAGACTGCTGATTTTTTTTGCGACGAGATCGAGTTTCCGTTCTTTCGTTATTACCTGAAGGGCGCTGAAGATCCTAAACTTCCGAAGGCGTATGTGTTCGAGACAGGCAAAAACGTTTGGCAAATGAAAGACCAATGGCCGCCGGCAGGCGCGAAGCCTGAGCGGCTGTATTTCCATGCTCATGGAGAGCTCACGCATCATGCACCGGTCGAAGCTTCGGGTTTCGACGAGTACGTCAGCGATCCCAATAATCCCGTCCCATTTTCCAATAGACCCACTCTAAAAATGGCGCGCGCGTATATGGATGCAGATCAACGCTTCGTTCAAAGCCGTCCCGACGTACTGAGTTACCAAACCGCGCCTTTGACAAGCCACATGACCATTGCCGGTCCCATATCGCCTTCGCTGTTCGTCTCGACCAGCGGAACGGATTCGGATTACGTTGTGAAGCTAATCGATGTTTACCCTGACGATGTGGGCGTCGCGCTGAGTGGGTATGAGAAGCTTGTGCGCGGAGAGCCATTCCGAGGCAAGTTTCGCCGCAGCTTTGAGCAGCCGCAGCCGTTCAAGCCTGGGGAGATTCAACAGATTCAGTTCACCATGCCGGATGTCTATCATTGCTTTCAAACAGGACACCGCATCATGGTCCAAATCCAGAGTTCGTGGTTTCCGCTCGTAGACAGAAACCCTCAGACGTTTACGAAGATTCCGACTGCCAAGCCGTCTGAGTTTCAGAAGGCGACAGAGCGTATTTACAGGTCCAGCAACGCGGCCTCATATGTTGAGGTGAATGTCGAGCCGTAACCGCAGGCTACGAATTCACGCCCGAAGCAAGAAAGCCTCCGTCGACAGCAATGCACTGGCCGGCAATGAAGCTCGACGCATCGGAAGCAAGCAGAATAGCCACTCCTACCAGCTCATGCACGTTGCCGAAACGCTTCATCGGTGTCCTCATCAGCAGCTCGCGACCGCGATCGGTTCCATCCAGGAGACCGGCATTGAGGTCGGTACGAAAGACGCCCGGTGCGATCGCATTTACATTGATACCCTTTGGCGCCCATTCGATTGCCAGATTGCGCGTCAACCCAAGCACAGCTGATTTGGAGGCTGCGTAAGGCGTGATCTCAAAAAAACCTACGAACGAAGTCAGTGAAGCGATATTGATAATGCGTCCGCGCCTACTGGCAATGAGCGGTTCATAGAAGCTCTGGCATGCGCGCAGGATGCCGGTAACATTGACATCCATAATCCGATTCCATTCGTCTTCGGTGACGCTATTCGTCGGCTTTCGAAAAACCTGCCCGGCGGAGTTGAGCAGGATGTCCACCCTTCCGAACTTTTGCAGAACCGCATCGCGTAGCGCGTCTATCGATTCACGGCTCGAAGCATCCACCGGATGCCGCAACGTCTTTCGGCCTAGCTTTTCGATTTCGTCGCCTACTTCATTGACCAAACTAATCCGGCGTCCTGTTGAGACCACATCTGCGCCTGCTTCAGCCAGGCCCAACGCAAGCGCGCGGCCGATACCGGAGGTCCCGCCCATTACGACTGCAGCGCGTCCTGACAGATTGAACAGTTGGAGTGACATGCTCCACTATTTTGTACCAGGTGTCGCCATTTTGCGTCTTCTCAAGCATGACGTTAACTCAGCCGCCTAGCGAACCCGAGCGGCCGCAACGATCGTTTTTGCGCGCCCTGCTTCCTTACACAACTGCTGCAATGATCGCCGCCGCCCTCTATGTCGCCTGGACTTTCTACTCGCGCTACGAGGCGAACCGTCGCGCGGCGGCCGCGATGGAGAACAGGAAGGCTGAAGAGAACAAACGATTCGTGAACCAGGTATACGGATCCGGCGAGATCAAGTTTACGGCTATGTCCGCTGCCGCCGGCGTATTAGCGCCGGGGCAAACCACTCAGTTGTGTTACGGAGTGGTGAACGCCAAGACGGTGAAAATCGATCCGCCTGTAGAGCAGCTCAAACCTACTTACCAGCACTGTTTTCAGGTCGCACCGAAGAAGACCACCACCTACACAATTACCGCCGATGATGGGGCAGGGCACACAAAATCCGAGTCGCTTACGATTCAAGTCAGATGAAAGGGGGCACAAAAACCAGTTGATCTCCGGTCTGCGTTCCGGTCTGCTGAATCACCCCGGCGGGAAGTTCCAAAACGGAATGCGCCAATACGCACATCGATAGACGCCAGGGCACCATTGCCCGGCGAAGTTTCCGAACCCTTTTTTTGCGATCCAGGTAAATGACATCAATCGGGAACCTCATGCCGCAAGTATGGACTGCTTCGCAGGGAACAATCCACAGCCCGTAACCGGTGGGCAAGCTGTCCCGCCCCAGCAATCCTTTCTGTCTTTTTGCGCTCGAATCCGCTACATCCGCCGAGTCGGCCAAAAGGCTGTTACGCGTCTCGTTTCGCACCAGCATTACTTGACGACCGGCACAATAACCATCAACTCTATGCTACTTACGTGATTCCGACTCTGCGTGTCAGATTTCTCCTTACCGCCGCCCACTCATAATCAGCGAGATGAAAATCGTTATTCTGTGCGGGGGCGTTGGTACCCGTCTACGTGAGGAAACCGAGTTTCGGCCGAAGCCCCTCGTCGAGGTCGGCGGCCGCCCCATCCTTTGGCACATCATGAAGCTGTACGCACGTCACGGTTTTCACGATTTCGTCCTATGCCTCGGTTATCGCGGCGACATGATTAAGGAATATTTCCTGAATTACGAGGCGATGAATAACGACTTCACCATCTGCCTCGGACAGAAATCACAAATTCAGTACAACGACCACCACGCTGAGCAGAACTTCCGCGTAACCCTTGCTGAGACCGGCCTTGACACCATGACCGGAGGGCGAGTTGGGCGAGTAGAAAAGTACATCTCTGACGATTGCTTCATGGTGACTTATGGCGATGGAATCGGTGATGTGGATATCTGTAAATTGCTCGATTTCCACAGGAGCCATGGAAAACTGGCGACCGTGACCACCTTTCGCCCCTCATCTCGGTTCGGGATCCTCAACATCACCGCATCCGACCGGGTGATGAACTTCATCGAGAAGCCCAAGGGAGACGCGTGGGCAAGCGCTGGATTTTTCATTTTTCAGCGCAAGGTATTCGACTATCTCGGCGGCGACGAGTGCATTCTGGAGCACGAACCACTGGAGCGGCTCGCGGCCGACGGCGAACTCATGGCGTATCACCATGACGGTTTCTTCTACGCAATGGACACCTACCGCGAGTACCAGGTGCTCAACGATTTGTGGAAATCGGGTCAGGCCCCCTGGGCAGTATGGCAGTGAAAAAAGATTCATTTTGGCTGGACCGTCCCACACTGGTAACGGGTGCAACTGGCCTGCTCGGCAGCTGGCTGACGCGTCGACTGATTGAATCAGGCGCTGACGTAGTCTGCCTCGTGCGCGACTGGGTTCCTCAAAGCGAAACCGTGCGCAGTGGCGTTTTGAGCACTGTGAAAGTGGTCCGCGGAGACGTCTGCGATCGCGCTCTCATCGAGCGCACACTCGGCGAATACGAGACGGACACGGTCTTTCATCTCGCCGCTCAAACCATCGTTAGCATTGCGAATCGAAACCCGATCTCAACGTTCGAGAGCAACATCCAAGGCACGTGGAATGTTCTGGAATCCTGCCGTCGATCACCCTCCGTCAAGGCGATCGTAGTAGCGTCTTCGGACAAAGCATATGGAGAACAGAACCATCTACCCTATTCCGAATCCACGCCCCTCGCCGGCCAGCACCCATACGACGTCAGCAAATCCTGCGCCGACCTGATTGCGCAGGCGTACGCAGTTTCCTACGGCCTGCCCGTTGCGATCACCCGCTGCGGCAATTTCTACGGTGGCGGCGATCTGAACTGGAATCGAATCGTACCGGGCACAATACGTTCGATCATTCGCGGTGAACGGCCGCTCATCCGATCCGACGGCCAGTTCGTTCGCGACTATTTCTATATCGAGGACGGCACGGCAGCCTACATGCTGCTCGCTGAGCGTCTGGCCTTGAACCCCTGTTTACACGGGCAAGCGTTCAATTTCTCAAACGAGCTTCACGTCACCGTGCTCGAACTGGTCCAGCGCATTCTCGAGCAGACGGGCTCCTCTCTTGCGCCCGACATACGGAACGAGGCGTGCAACGAGATTCGGCATCAGTACCTCAGCGCCGAGCGTGCACGTGAGGTCTTAGAGTGGCAGCCGCTGTTCACGCTCGATGAAGGACTAAAACGGACCGTTTCCTGGTACCAGGAGTTCTTTAATGAGCGTTAATAGCGACAACCTGCGCAGCAGCATACTGGCGCTGGTTGCCGACTACCACGAAGCTGCCTTCGCGAATCAAAAATTTGTTCCTGGCGAGACACCCGTACCCGTCTCGGGCCGCGTCTTCGATCAAACCGACATGCAGTCCCTTGTCGAAAGCGCGCTCGACTTCTGGCTGACCACCGGCCGGTTCGCCGCCCAATTTGAAAAAGCATTTGCCCGCTTCCTTGGCATCCGCACCGCGACCCTGGTCAACTCAGGTTCTTCCGCAAATCTGCTCGCCCTCACAGCGCTCACTTCTCCGAAATTGGGCGATCGCCAACTCCGGCCCGGCGATGAAGTCATCACGGTGGCGGCGGGTTTCCCAACCACCGTAAACCCGATCATCCAAAACGGCTTAGTTCCCGTCTTCGTCGATGTCCACGTGCCAACATACAACGTCGATGCGCCCTTGCTCGAAGAGGCCCTATCGTCCCGCACCCGCGCCATCATCCTCGCCCACACCCTCGGCAATCCATTCAATCTGACCGCCGTAACCGACTTCGCGTGCCGTCACGACTTGCGGCTCATCGAGGACTGCTGCGACGCTGTCGGATCCACGTATAAAGGCGTCAGCGTGGGCACATTCGGAGATCTGGCAACTGTCAGCTTCTACCCCGCACACCACATCACCATGGGCGAAGGCGGTTGCGTCTTGACCGAAACGCCGCTCCTCAAAACCATCGTCGAATCGTTCCGAGATTGGGGTCGCGACTGCTGGTGTGATCCCGGCAACCAGAACACGTGCGGCAAGCGCTTCAATTGGCAACTGGGCGAGCTGCCCTGCGGGTACGATCACAAGTACACGTACTCCCACATCGGATACAACTTGAAGATGACCGACATGCAGGCTGCGGTCGGCGTAGCGCAGCTCAAAAAGTTGCCAGCGTTCATCGAAAAACGAAAGGCCAACTTCCGCGCCCTTCGCGAAAGCCTTAGTGATCTCGAAGAATTTTTCATCCTGCCCGAGGCCACGCCCGGTTCTGACCCCAGCTGGTTTGGCTTTCCTCTAGCCGTTCGGCCCAAAGGCCCCCTAACCCGCAACGCGGTCATTGAATATTTGGACCATCGCAAAATCGGCACGCGCTTGCTCTTCGCGGGAAACCTCGTCCGCCAACCCGCGTATAAAGACGTGCGCTACCGCGTCGCGGGCAAACTCGACAACACCGATTTCGTCATGAACCAGGTCTTCTGGATCGGCGTGTATCCCGGAATCACCGCCGAAATGCTGGATTACTTCGCCGAGACGTTTCATGCCATGATCCCTGCCGCGCACGCTGCGAAATGAACCAATTGGCGAAACTGCCGGTCGAGGATCTTGATCACGTACTCGAGCATGCTGGCGATGCTCTGCGAACCCTCGCCGGCGCGCGCCTGTTTATCACCGGCGGTACGGGTTTCATAGGCAAGTGGCTGGTCGAGAGCCTTCTCTGGGCGAATGACCGCCTGAACCTCGGCGTTTCCGCTCTTCTACTCACACGCGATCCAGACAGATTCCTGGCACAGAGCCCGCACCTGGCGCAGCATCCTGCCGTGCGCCTGCGTCGCGGCGACATCTGCAATTTCGAATTTCCCAGCGGCAATTTCGATTACGTCATCCATGCCGCTACCGAGCCTCACTTCGACCCCAGCCCACAGCACCCGTTAGGCACTTTTGATCTCGACGTGGCCGGTACGCGGCGAGTACTCGAATTTGCACGGACGCACGGCGCCCATCGACTCCTCTTCACCAGTTCTGGAGCCGTGTACGGCAACCAGCCGCCAAATCTGACCCATGTGCCTGAGGAATACACCGGTGCGCCTTCGAGCGCGGATACCTGCAGCGCGTACGGCCAAGCCAAGCGCGTGTCCGAGTTCATGTGCTCAATGTGCGCGCGCCAGTACGGATTTTCAGCGCTCATCGCCCGCCTCTTCGCATTTGTCGGCCCTCATCTCCCGCTGGACCTAAACTTCGCGGTCGGCAACTTCGTTGCGGACGTACTGGCGGGACGCGCCATCCGGATAAATGGCGATGGAACACCGTACCGCTCTTATTTATACGCGGCCGATCTCGCGATTTGGCTGTGGACGATTCTGGCCCAAGGCGAGTCAGACCGCCCCTACAACGTCGGCTCCCCGGAAGCCTTAACAATACTCGATTTAGCCCGGACTGTAGCGGGACTGGCCGCGCCCGAGGCGGCCATTCAAATCGGCAGCCAGCCCCAGCCCGGCGTGCCGGCACTCCGTTATGTCCCGTGTACGAAGCGCGCCGAGCAAGAACTCGGGCTTTATAGCCGCATTCCGGTTGCCGACGCAATATGTCGAACTTTCAATTGGCACAAGCATTAATTCCACCGATTTTGAGACATATAAAGATCGGCGGCAACAGTGTTTCTATGGAGCTAAAGGCCGTCCGCATCGGCAACAAGCTGGTGGGAAATTTCCAACCGTGCTACGTGATTGCGGAAATTGGAATCAACCACAATGGCGATATCGACGTCGCAAAGAGGCTGATCAGTGTTGCAGTAGCAGCCGGTTGCGATGCGGTGAAATTCCAGAAGCGTACCGTCGACGTTGTCTATTCTGCCGAAGATCTGGCACGTCCCCGCGAAAGTCCATTCGGCACGACTAACGGCGATCTCAAGCACGGTCTCGAGCTCGATTATTCTGACTATCAGGAAATCGACGCATATTGTCGCGTGAGCAAGATCACCTGGTTCGCTTCGTGCTGGGACGAGAAATCAGTTGACTTCATCCAGGCTTTCAATGTGCCTTGCCATAAGATCGCGTCGGCGTCGCTCACCGATGACAACCTGCTCCGCCAAATACGAGCCACAGGCAAGCCCATCATTCTTTCGACGGGCATGAGCACGCTCGAGGAAATCGATCATGCCCTTGAAGTCCTGGGCAAAGAGGAGCTCATTCTGCTGCATGCTTGCAGTACGTATCCTGCGTACTACGAGGAATTGAACCTGCTTGCCATCCCGACGCTGCGTGAGCGCTACGCGATTCCGGTCGGATACTCGGGACACGAGACGGGGATTGCTTCGAGCGTAGCGGCGGTCGTGCTGGGAGCATGTTGCATGGAACGCCATATCACAATGGACCGCTCCATGTGGGGTTCGGATCATGCGGCATCTCTCGAGCCCAACGGCATCTCTCGGCTGGTGCGCGATATTCGCCTGATCGAGCAATCCATGGGAGACGGAGTCAAGCGCGTCTTCGAACGGGAACAGCCCATCATCCAAAAATTACGGCGCGTTGGAGGCTCGGCGAAGTGCACAACGTGAAGGCCATCGCCCTCGATGTGGACGGCGTGCTTACGGACGGCGGGCTCTGGTGGGGTCCCAATGGCGAAGAATGGAAGCGCTTTTGTTTCGCCGACGTAATGGGTGTTTCTCTCGCCCGTAAAGCCGGTCTAATCGTTGCGTTGATCTCGGGCGAAGACAGCCCGCTCGTCGATCGTTTCGCATTGAAAATGGGAATCGCCGATATCGACAAGAACTGCAAGAACAAGGCAGCCGCACTCCGAAGGCTCGCTCAGCGCCGCAATCTCAATCTGAGCGAGATCTGTTTCATGGGCGACGACGTGAACGACCTGGAGGCAATGGAAATCGCCGGTCTTGCCGCAGCGCCGGCGGATGCGCGTCCGGCCGTTCTACGGAAGGCGGCGTTTGTTTCGCGTAGCGGAGGCGGCAACGGCGCGGTACGCGAACTAATCGACGCCGTGCTCGAAGCGCGCACTCAACCCCAGACTCGCTCGGCTTAACAATGCAGCGAGTTTCCGATTACGTAGTGCGTTTCATCGCGGATCAGCGCGTGCGGCACGTTTTTCTAGTAACGGGCGGTGGGGCCATGCACCTGAACGACTCGCTTGCACGGTGTTCCGAGATCGAACCAATCTGCAATTCGCATGAACAGGCGAGCGCCGAGGATCTCTGGTTGATTTTCGAACGGGATGAATTTCTGGCCAACATCATGGCTCCGGCCCCGCCAGATTCGCTATGAATTCGTCGATTCACGGAGACCTAAAAGATCTGATATCGGAATCATTCAGGGTCTACTTCATCGGGAGGCCTCATTGAAGAGCGTTACCATCCTCACGCCTTGCTACAACGAGGAGGCCAACGTTCAGGAAGTTTACAGCCGCGTCCGCGCGGTCATCGCCGGAGTTGGCCGGTATCGGTATGAGCACATCTTCATTGACAATTCGTCCCGCGACCGAACCGTCGAAATACTGAAGAGCATCGCGGAGCGGGATACAAACGTCAGAGTGATCGTCAATGCCCGCAACTTCGGCCACATTCGATCGCCTATGCACGCTTTATTGCAGGCAAGCGGCGATGCGGTTATCGGAATCGTAGCAGATCTTCAGGACCCGCCGGAACTGATCCCAAGCATGCTGGAGAAATGGGAAGAGGGCTTCGCAATGGTGCTCTGTATCAAAGAAACCAGTGACGAGAATGCCTTGAGGTTCTGGGTTCGGAACCAATACTATCGACTGGTCAATCGCCTTTCATCTTTAGAGACTTTCGAGAATTTTACGGGCTTCGGTCTGTTTGATCGCAGGGTCGTCGACATTGTCAAATCCCTCAACGATCCCTATCCGTATTTCCGGGGGATCATTGCGGAGATAGGGCTTCCGCACGCTGAGATCCTGTACCGGCAGCCTCGCCGGAAACACGGCATAACCAAAAACAATTTTTATAGTCTGTACGACATGGCGATGCTGGGGATTACAAATCTCTCGAAAGTGCCCCTTCGACTTGTGACCCTGACTGGTTTCCTAACTGCGCTGCTGGCCCTGCTGACGGGATTCGGTTACTTAATCTACAAGCTACTCTTCTGGAACAATTTCTCCGTCGGCATTGCGCCCCTCGTCATTGGATTATTCTTCTTTGGCTCCGTTCAGCTCGTCTCCATGGGCATTTTAGGTGAGTACATCGGATCCATCCATACTCAGATTTTAAGGCGACCGTATGTCATCGAAAAGGAACGCGTAAATTTCGAGTACCCGCCCGGTGCACCGGCAACTGCAATGGATGGCGTATCTGCCATCTCAAAAACTGATGTGAGGAGCTAAGGATGTTAGCGCCAGACACGCCGGATTATCTCGTTGACGCCATGGAAACGCTGGGTAGCCGCGAATACCGTGACCGGATTGCACAACCATCAATCCTGTTCGAGGGCATTGCCAAAAACGCGAGAGATTTCGTCGTCTTTGGACGTGGCCCCCTAGGCTACTTAGCGGTGTCTGGCCTACAGGAAGCCGGTCATCCACCGCTCGCAATTCTCGACAACAATGCCTCGTTTTGGGGAAGTACGTTTGAAGGCGTACCTGTCCTTTCACCTGCTGAAGGTGTCCGTGAGCACAACGAGAGGGCTGTTTTCGTAGTTGCCATCTATCACGGATCGTCACCCCGCCAACAATTGGCCGCTTTAGGGTGCAAGAGGATAGCCTCCTACCCGGCACTGTTCTGGAGATTTTTCGAGCACATACCTCGGAACGGACTGGAGTTACCAGCGCAGATCTTGAGCGCTGCCACCCAGTTTCAAAAGGCGTACCGCCTTTTGAGCGATGAAAGATCGCGCCGTGAGTTTGCGGGCCAAATATTCTGGCGTTGCTCCCTTGACGATTCCCGATTGCCACAGCACGATTCTGCCGCCGAGATCTATTTCCCCCACGACCTTGTCCAATTGAGAGAAGACGAGGTATTCATGGACTGCGGAGCCTTCGACGGAGACAGTATTCGTCTGTTCCTAAAGCGAGCCGGACAGCAGTACTGTCGAATAATAGCCCTTGAACCTGACCCAGATAATCGCGAAGCATTGACGAGGTTCGCCCAGTCGCTAGAAAAGCGAGTTCATAATATCTCTATTCTTCCGTTCGCGGTTTCGGATCATAGCGGAAAAGTGGCATTCAACGCGAACCGATCCGCGGGATCGTCGCTTTCGAAAGGCGAGCGCTGCATACGTGTCGAATGTCGCCGAATCGACGACCTCGCCGACTTCGGGGCACCCACGTTCATCAAAATGGACATCGAAGGGGCCGAACCGGATGCTCTCGAAGGTGCGAGGGAGACAATACGGAAGACGCGGCCCATCCTCGCAATTTGTGCGTATCACAAATGTCAACACTTATGGCAGCTCCCGCTAATCATAAAGTCGATTTTGCCTGATTATCAGATCCGTCTTCGCCGCCATGCTGAGGAGTGCTGGGAGATGGTGTACTATGCAATTCCACCAGAGCGAACTAGGGAAAGAGAAATATAAGCTTGCACAGTTGTTTCGCGGCCGTCACTGAGTCAACAACTTGGATTCGAATGACCAATTACAGCGCGCAATGTGGTTCAGGAGACGCAGCAAGATAGTTGGGCGTGGGTTGTACAACCATGCCAGCGGCCCTGGAGAGAACATTGTCTGACTTGCCTTCCAGCTTCCAATTCAGGAGAGGCCATTGAAACACACTGCAGACCACGGCGCCAGGACAGAGATAGCCGTGAAAGCTCTATTGGCAGAAGGACTCGAGTCCTGCCGCGAGCGTGAAGTACGAGCTTTTGACGAAGCCGCTTTCGGCACAAAAGGGACAGTCCTCTTCGGCGCCGGGGGTCTCGGCAGGAGAATCTTGGCTACGCTTCGGTCAGCCGGAATTGTGCCGCTGGCCTTCGCCGATAATAACCGGTCCTTATGGGAGAAGCGCGTTGAGGATATCCCCGTCATTGCACCGGCGGAAGCTGCCGCGCGGTACGGTACTACCGCCGCATTTGTCATTACGATCTGGGCTTCATGGAACGACAGCATGCAGGATCAAATCGCTGTCCTTAGATCTCTCGGCTGCCGGACTGTAATTCCATTCCCGCTCCTAGCTTGGAAGTTTCCCGCCCCACTGTTGCCGCACGTTCAGATCGATCTTCCAAGCCGCGTGCACGAGCAAAGGGAGGATGTTATACGTTGTGCTCACCTATGGGCCGATGACGAGTCTGCGCGTGAGTACGTTGCACAGCTTCGGTGGTGCCTGCGCTTCGATTTCACTACCCTCGGACAATCTCTGCCAGCGCAGTATTGGCAATCGGATCTGATTCATTTAGGAGATGATGCCGTGTTTGTGGACGCGGGTGCATTCGACGGCGATACCATTGCGCAATTTCTAGAATTCACGGAGAGCCGATTCGGTCGCATTTACGCCTTTGAGCCAGACGGGAGGAATTTCGGGCTCCTACAGGAGCGAGTTTCCCGCATGCCGCAGGCCGTGCAATCCCGAATCTGCTGGCGCCAGCAAGCCGTGGGCGACTTCGACGGTCTTGTGCCGTTTAATGGCGGTATCGGGGCGAGCTCATATGTAGGAGGCGAAGGACGCGCAGAATGCGTTACATTGGACAGCGCAGTTTCAGAGTGCCCTTCCTACATCAAGTACGATGTCGAGGGGTTTGAGCCTAAAGCCCTAAGAGGGTCGCGCCGGATCATCTCAGGATGTAAACCCGTGCTCGCCGTTTGCGTCTACCATTGCCAGGACCACCTTTGGCAGTTACCGCTACAGATTCACTCAATCAACCCCAATTACCGTTTTCATTTACGTGCACACGGACAAATCTGGGAGACCGTGTGCTACGCGGTGCCTGAAGCATATTAGGCATGTCAAGTCCGCTGGATCGCTTTAGACGCAACATCGCGGATTATGCTGTTGATCTCGTCGCTGCGCTTGGCTCTGATACGGTCTTTTCCCTGACTGGCGGAATGGCGATGCACCTAAACCGGGCCGTTGCCGGTCATCCCGCATTGACGCCGGTATATTGCCAGCATGAACAAGCGTGCGTCGCAGCCGCAGAGGGTTACGCCAAAGCCGCCGATTTTCGCAAGGCAGGCTTCGCAGTTGTAACGGCCGGCCCTGGTGTGTCTAATAGCGTTACGTCGCTCATCTCTGCGTATGGAGACTCGGCCCCTCTTATTGTGCTTGCGGGCCAAGTGAAGACGGACGACATTGATGTATTTTCCACCCGCACGCATGGCGTTCAGGAGATTCGATCACCGGCCTTGATTGCGCCCTGCGTAAAACAGTTCACGCGCTTGAGACCAGAAGGATTCCGGGACGCGATCTTAGAAACGTTGGCTAACGCGTTCGCCGACAGACCGGGGCCAGTATTCATCGAAATACCACTTGATGTCCAAGGTGCGCGAGTAGACTACTCGGAAACAGACCTCACGAGTGATGTAGGCAGTATCCGCCGTAAGGCGTTTGCGGCTGCCGATGGAGATGGCTCGCAACTAGCAACTTGTCTCGCGGAACTGCTGAAGTCTGAGCGTCCGCTTTTGTATGTAGGGAACGGCTGCCGCATTGCGGGAGTTGAGAAAGAGGTGCGCAACTTCATCATCAAACACGATATTCCGGCCGTGTTCTCGTGGCTGTCGTTCGATATTCTGCCCGCTCGACATCGATTGCATTTTGGGTGCCCAGGCGGTTTAGCTCCCATCTCGGCAAATGAGATCCTTGGCCGGGCGGACACGATCGTTTTTCTCGGGGCAAGACTGGATCTCGGAACAACGGCATTTCAGCGAGGTGATTTCGGAGCCCAGGCGCTTCGCTATTTCGTTGATGCTGACCCGAATGAGCTGGCGAAGTTCGGTGGGTTTACTCGTACCGCGTGCATCAAAGCAGATCTTCGGGCACTGCCGCGAGCGACAGCAACACTGCCCAATGTGCAAAGCTCGAGGGACGCATCGTGGCTGCCCTGGTGCATGGGGGAGCGTGAAACTTACCGCGCGGAAGAGCATCGCCGGCTTCAATCCGACCAGATGAATGTCTACGGTGTTGCGCGACTACTCTCGCTATGGTCTGACGCGAAGGTGTTTGTTCCCGCGAGCTCCGGCTATGCTGAAGAAACCCTTACGCGATTTTTCGAGCCGGGCGAAGGAACGCGATTCTTCAACGGCGCGGCCCTCGGCTCAATGGGTCTCGGCCTGCCTCACGCAATTGGGGCGTCCTTTGGTTCCGAACGGAGAGTGATTTGTTTGGAGGCGGATGGGGGGCTCATGCTCAACATTCAGGAACTTGCAACTTTAGTGCAATACGCGCCCAGAGGTTTTGTGCTGTTCGTCCTGAATAATGGGGGATACGAGTCCATCCGAGCTTCTCAGACAAGACACTTTGGCAAAGTGAGCGGAGTCGATCGCGATTCCGGCGTCTATATACCCGGTTTTGCCAAGCTCGCCGACGCCTTCGGCATTCGCTATATGGAGATCGAGAAGCTGGACATTCTGCAGGCATTGCTACCGGAACTCAGCGCAAATGACGATCCGGTTCTCGTGGACCTGAGGATCGAACGATTTGAATATCGCGGACCCTCGGTGAAGACCGTTATTGGGGAAGATGGCAAGCCACGCACTACGCCATTATCGGAGATCGCCTGGTGAATGCAGTAATTTTTGGAGCATCCGGTGGGCTAGCCATGGCCATTGCGGACGATCTTCTCCGGCGAGAGTGCTTCATCGACCTAGTCACTCGCAAAGGAAAGCAACAGGATTTAGAGCGACACTATGCAAATGCAGCCGAACGGGGATTGGCGCGCGTGCTGATAGTCGATGAAAAATACTCGGACTTCACCCCCGCGCAGCCCTACGATGCCTATTTCTTTACGCAGGCCCTGTTTTCGCCGAAGCCGTTCGCATCTATGAACGCCGCGGCAATACAGGCTGAGGTTGACGTCGGGCTGACAGATCCAATCCAGCTCACCCATAGACTGCTTTCCCACCATGTCCCATCGGCAGGCGAGCGGCGCAACTATTGCTTTATTGGATCGACATCGGCATACGCTGGCTTTCGGAATACCTCCGTGTATTGCGCAGTCAAGCACGGCTTGTTGGGTTTTGTGCGAGCCATGAATGATGAATATTCACACACTGACACCCGGTTCTGGCTGTTCTCCGTAGGAACCATGAACACTGAGATGGGCGTTAAGCTGACAGAACAGGACCCAGCAAGTTTTCTTGCACCGGAAGATGTAGCAGAACGCATCGTTGAGGCGATCTGCTCGCCATCAAATATGTTTGAGCCTGAACTTATGATTCGGCGTCGCACGATCCGCTTCTTGGAGAAACAATCCTAATGTCTGCATGTATTGTTACGGGCGCAGCGGCCGGCAACGGGTTCGCTATTGTCCGTAGGCTCCGGGAAAAGGGGCACTATGTCGTTGGCGTAGATCGCGCGCCGATTCCCGAGGCCAGTGTGGACTATTCGGTGATGGGTGATGTACTTGACGACGGCACGATCGCAGCAGCATTCGATCAGGCGCTCGCCGAATGCAATGCTGAACTTCATTTGGTCAATAACGCTGCCATAACCAGTCCGGAATTTCCCCAGCCGGACAATGTTTGGCAAGACACAATCGACGTAAACTTGACGGCACCTTTTCGGTGGTCCCGGTACTTTGCAATGTCCGTTATCGATGGTCGACTCCGTGAAGGAGGCATTGTTTTCATCGGGTCGCTGGCGACAAAGCTCGGATTTCCAAAGAACCCGGCCTATCAGGCATCAAAGGCAGGCGTTCTGGGCCTCACTATGGCATTCGCGTACGACCTTGGCGGGTTCGGCATAAGAGTGAACTGCGTTTCCCCTGGCTACATCCGGACAGGCATGACAGAGCGCTCGTTCAATGATCCCTCGCTGCACGCGACAAGGCGTCGGCACACACTCCTGGGCCGCTGGGGAGAACCGACGGATGTGGCAAACGCGGTCTCATTTCTGTGCGATCCAGCGTCCAGTTACATAACCGGAATCAACCTTCCTGTAGATGGCGGCTGGACGGCTTGCGGATTGATCGACGATACGAACAAAACCAAAGAATGAGAGTTGCGTTATTCCCGCTCCCCGCACGGCGAGACCTCGGTGTTGCGGCGCGCGTAGTCCGGCCCGGACCCGGTGAAGCAGGACGTCGTATTAATTGACCGTCTGAAAGGTCGAATATGTCTTGGCCGCATCGGTCACCCAGCCCCGCCCGACTTGCGATAAGCTAGACCGTTTTAACACGCTCTAACACGGCAACCATCTTCAGATTCTTCGGGGGCACATTGGGGATGAAGCAGCAACAAAATAAAGCCAGAACGTACTCGGCCAAGCCATCTTAGGGCAAGCCGATGAACGAACACGAAACATTCAAGTTCGAGCACCGTGGATGCACGCTGATCGCGACCGCAACAAAGCTGGACACGCTGTGGCGCTGTCACTGTAGCCTGACGTTTCCAGCAGAGGCACATCAGCCTACGGTTTGGGTTCAGGAAGCCCCCTATCCTTCAGCACAAGAGGCATTCGATAAGGCAAAACAATGGGCGCTTCGGGAGATCGCGCGGCGAATGCCTGCCTAGTTCCTGGCCCTCCACACGCTACGCCAAACCCCGATCACAAGCCAAAATCCCTGATTTTACGGCCCTTTTCTCCCAAAACACTTGACACGCCATGCTACCGTGGTCTCAGGAAGCCGTTTGCTTCCAAATTCTTAAACGCCGGATGAGCCGTTGCGCCTCTCCGGCGTTTTTCACTTCCTAAGGACTTTTTCATCATGGCAACTGAAGCACAAGTCGCAGCGAACCAGGCCAATGCGCAGCACTCTACCGGACCCAGAAGCGCCGCAGGGAAAGCTATTGTGGCGCAAAACAACCTCCGCCACGGCCTTACCGGCGTTTTCCGGGTACTCGATACAGAAAACCCTGAGGAATATCGCCTCATGCATCTCTCGCTCCAGAAAGAGCACCAGCCTGCCACCCCGACCGAGGAAATGCTCGTCGAAGCCATGGCCCAGTCCTACTGGCTGCGAAAGCGCGCTCTGATCCTGCAAAACACATGCTTCAACCGCGAAGCTCCCGTCTGCGATGAACCGAAGGATCTCGCTCTGTACCTCCGCTACCAAAACACCCACGACCGCGCCTTCCACAAAGCTTTGAACGACCTCCTAAAGCTAAGAGCCGAAAAGCGCAAACAGGAAATTGGGTTTGAATCGCAAAAGCACAAGCAAGCTGAGGAAACCCGCCGCGAAGCCCGCGAAACTCGTAAGCAGGAACTGCACGGATACGCGGTGATGCTCGCCGAAGCCAAAGTCGATCACCAATATGTCCTGACCGCAAACCAGCGACTGCCGCTACTCGTTGCCGCAGTGGAAGAAGAGGATAAATTGAAAGCTCAAAAAGCCGCCTAACCTTTACTAGCCTCGAGAACCGTGATTGAACGGAGCCCTGAGCGAAGCGACGGGTTTAGCCGACTCTTTCTTTATCCGCGTAAGGAGCGGTTTGGCCGGTGCTATGCGCAATTCTTATGACTCAAACGGTGAAACGGAGCCCGGAACAAAGTGACGGGGCAAGCCAATTTTTTCGCAATCAACCGCCGCGATCTCGCCTGAAAGCCGCGCTCTTCTGGGTCATTGCAATTCTTCTCGCTATCGTCCTGCTCCGTTACTCGCTGCGTGGGATCGATTGGAAACGTGTCGGTGCACTTCTAATTGGCGCACAGTGGCGTTATGTAGCGCTCGCAATGCTGATCTCCACGAGTTCGCTTACGTTGCGCGCCCTGCGATGGCGTCTACTACTTTGCGCCGGGCGTTACGTGCCGGTCAGGACGGCATTCTGGGCGACCGCTGCGGGCTATTTCGGCAATAATTTTCTGCCCGCCCGGGCCGGTGAACTCGTCCGTACTCTGATGATCAGTTCCCGCTCGCAATTGAGCAAGACATATGTGCTGACGACTGCACTTTCAGAGCGCGTGTCGGACGCCATAGCGCTCGTCGTGATCAGCGCGACAGTCCTGATCATATTGCCGTCGAAACCAGGTTGGCTGGCGAACGCGTCGAAACCGTTTGCCGCCGGCGCATTCATCAGCGTGCTTGCGATTGCGATGCTGCCTCGCCTTGAGCCCCTCGCCGAGCGGACCGTCACGCGAATGCCCTTATCAGCGCCGATTCAGAAGAAGCTGATCCACCTTCTCGAAAGTTGCTTGCAAGCTCTGCGAAGCTTCCACGATATCCGTCGGCTCTCGGGCTTTCTCGCCTTGACGGCTGTGATCTGGACACTCGACGCCATCGGCACGGTAACAGGCGCGAAGGCTCTCGGATTCTCGATGCCGCTCACTGTCGCATTCCTGTTGATTGCCGGCCTCGGGCTTGCCAGTGCCGTTCCCTCGACGCCCGGCTACGTCGGTGTCTATCAATTTGTCGCTGTCAGCGTACTCGGACCCTTCGGATTCAGCCGCACGAACGCCATTGCATACGTTCTCTTTGCGCAGGCATTGTTATACGTTCTCATCGGTTTCTGGGGAGCACTCGGCCTCCTGCATTACCGCCGATTGGCCGATTCGTGACTCGCCAGCTCATCGTGCCTTTTTCAGACGAACAAAGAATGCCGCACTGAGAGAACCCGCAAGTGACAATGCGGCCGCGATCCACAACACAGTGCGATATCCCGCAACAAAAGATTCGCCGATCGCTTCGCGAGCATCGGAGTTTGTAGTTTCGATGGCGGCGAGCTTGGAGCGTTGCGAATCGATCTGCTGGCGAACTTCGGAAGGCACAGAAAGACTATTCAAATGTTTATCGAGCTCTCGATTGAAGATACCTATCAAGACGAAGCCAAGAACGGCGATTGCAAGCAGGCCTGCGATCCGCGAAACCGCATTGTTGATTCCCGAGGCGGCTCCGGCGTGGTTCTGAGAAACGGAGTTCATCACCGTCGTCGTGAGCGGCGCAACGCTTACGGCCATTCCAAATCCAAGCACCACTACCGCCGGGAAAAACGTAGTCCAGTAGCTTCCACCGATGGCAGGTATTGCAAAAAGGGCGAAGCCGGCCGCCGCAATCAAGGGGCCTATTACAAGCGGCCGCTTTGCACCATATCGTTCGACTAATCCACCCGACCAGCGTGAGAGAACGAACATCAGCAGGATGAATGGTAGGAGTGCCGCGCCAGCTTCGGTAGACGAGTATCCCTGAATCTGGATCAGATTCAACGGGAAAGAAAAAAAGCACTCCAGCCAGAGCGGTATAGAGAAACAGAGTGAGTAAGTTTGCACCTGTGAAGTTCCGCGAGCGGAAGAGATCGAAAGACAGCATCGGGGCCCGCGAATGTCGTTCAACGAAGAAGAAAGCGATCAAGCCCACTACACCGCCTGTGCCCGCGATTACAGCATGAGACGGTTCAATTAGGGCGAACACGACACCGCCAAGTCCAAATGTGGCGAGCAGCGCACCAATCCAATCGAGATTCTCGTGGCTCTGTTCCGGATTGCGGCTTTCGGGAACGCGCAGCAAACTTAGCGCCAGAACAATCACAGCAATCGGCATGTTAATGAAAAACACCCAACGCCAAGATGCGTGTTGTACAAGCCATCCCCCGAGAACGGGACCGATAGCCGCGGTAATGGCGGTGAAGCCGGACCATGTTCCGATCGCGCGCCCTCGCTCTTCCACCGGAAACGAAGCGCTGATTAATGCGAGGCTACCGGGAATGAGAAGCGCGCCCCCGGCACCTTACAGTGCGCGGGCTGTAATGAGTTGGCGGACGTTGGAGGCAAGCCCACACCACACTGACGCGAGAGCAAAGAGGGTTACACCGGCCCCGAAAATTTTGCGGCGGCCATACAGATCGCCGAGCGAGCCGCCCAATAAGAGAAGAGCCGCTAAGAAAAGCGCATAGCTTTCAACGATCCATTGAACTTCAGATACTGTCGCTCCCAGAGCGGATTGGAGCGCCGGAAGCGCGACATTCACCACTGTCCCATCGATGAAAGCCATACTTGACCCAAGTATCGTTGCGGCGAGGACCCAAGGGCCATAGCTAATAGATGAATGAACCGATGAGGCGACCAGAATCGCAGCTTCGTCACAAGGAGGTTTAGCAATATTGGCCATTGCCTATTCTCGCTGAGGTCCGCTACGCTGGCCGTTATCCCGCGAGACTTTCCAAGAACCGCCTTACACCAGATCGGAACCTGAATCGCTCACCACAACAGCTTCAGTCCAAACTGAATCTGGCGCGACGTGGTGGAGGTTGCGGTGATCACGCCGGCCGTTGGGCTCGGAATCGTTCCCGCCGAACTGAACACCACCGGATTTGGCGTCGCGAAGTTCGCGCGGTTCAGTAGATTGAAAAACTCAGCCCGAAACTGCAGGTTCACGCGCTCCGAAATCGCAGTGTTCTTCAGCAACGAGGCATCCAGTTCCGCCAGCCCCGGTCCGATCAATACGTCTCTACCGGTGTTTCCATAAGTGCCGCTAGCGGGAAGGATGAATGCGTTTGGATTGAAGTACTGATCGGGGCCGCCAAGAATCAAGGGTCCCGCAAAACTCGGATTCCAGGAAGGTCGAATCGGGTTTCGGCTGTCGCCGTTATTGGTCGGATTGAACCCGAGCTGAGGTGTAAACGGGAAGCCCGACTGCACGGTTTCGATTCCACTCACTATCCAGCCGCTCACGAACTTTTCGCGCCAACCACTCAGATCCCAGAGCAACCATTTGCCATGACCGAACGGCAACTCATATGAGCCATTGATCACGGCCAGGTGCCTGACGTCTGATGTCGACGGTCCCCAATCAAGCTTCGGATTGCCCGGATACATTACGAATCCCGGCGCATTCGTGCCCACGCTACTGTTCACAGCCGTCCCATCGTCAAGACTCTTTGCAAAAGTATACACACCGCGCAATTGAAATCCGCTTGTCAGCCGATGGCTCACATCAACGTTCAACGCGTTGTACGAACTCAGGCCCTCTGTCAGCCATGTCGTTGTATTTGCCAGCCTGGGATTCGCGAACGCGGCGCCTGCGGGATAGTAAAGCGCTCCTGGTGCCAATGCTGCCGGGCAGACCATCGGGAAGGGTTCGTTCGCGTCTGCGGAAAGCAATTCGTGATAACCATGCGAGCCGTTATATCCGACGGCTAGCGAGGTATTCGGAGCGATCGTTTGCTCAATTTTGAAATTATATGCAATCACCGTGGGCGTGTATGGATCGGGTTGTATTCCGCTCGGCGAGATCTTACTGCCCGTTAGCGCTCCGATTCCCGGTGTAAGTGCAATTTGCGAAAGGGTTGTGTTCTTGAAAGTTTCGGTGGTGTTGAAGGGCGCGTTCTGATCCAGCCGATAATCCAGATCGTCCAGTAGCGCGTTATACATGCCGAAGCCAGCATGAATGACAGTCTTCCCCTTGCCAAAGGGGTCCCAGGCAATGCCTAAGCGCGGCTGTGGAAGAAACTTTGCCCGGTTTACCGCGAGCGCGGAGCCACCAATTTGAGGGTTGGTCTGAATAACCCCGTTCGCGAAAATGTAGTTCGAAGCCCGGCCGTGCGCCTCGTTCCAGCCATTTGTAGATTCAAATCGGAAGCCGATGCGAAGATTCAAATGACTGGTTAGCTTGATCGCATCTTGCACGAACCCGGCGCTCTCGAGCGATCGCCATCCCAGTTCGGTCGGTGAGGGCACCACGCTGAAGGTTGAGATCTTTCCAGCAAGAAAACTTTGCAGGCTGCCAAACGAAGCCTGCCCATACTGATATTGCGCCAAGTTGTCATTGGCCTGGATGCGTTCGAACCAGACGCCAGCCTCGATCTGGTGCCTTCCCCGCATGACAGAGACGTGATCGTCATACGTGAATAAGTTCCGCACGGCGCGTAAATTGCTTCCCGCGTTTGTGCCGGCTAGCGTAATCTGCGAAGCCCCATTCAGCGCCGTACCACCGCCAATCACCACGGCCCCAATCGGAGCGCCGGCAACCCACCCTGGCAGGTTGAGGGGCGCCTCGCCCGTGAAGAAGTATCCCGCTCGAGAGTATCCAAATCGCGCGGTGTTCAGTATGCTCGGTGAGAATACGTGCTGCTCTTGAACGCTGGCTACCTGCTCCCGCAGCGTTTCGATCACGCTGCTGAAAGGATTAGCAGAGGGTGTATTGTCGGCGCTGTCGTCAATGGTGTACACGCCAAAAAGAGTGTCATGGTCCGAAAACGTATGGTCGATGCGAGTCGTCCCAAAATCCTCGCGAATCGTCTGCAATGGATGGCTGAAACTTTCCCCAATGCCGCCTCCCAGGTCCGGACCATTCTGTGCAGGCCACACCGCAAGCAGGGGCTGAGCGCTTGGCGCAATCCCCACATACTTCAACTTTCCGCTCGAGCCAGGCAAGTATCCGAGACGCGCCTCCGTATCGGGTACGACTGTCACATCACTCTCGCCTAGATGCTGCCGGTAGCCTTCATAATTTCGAAACAGGAACGTCTTGTCCTTCTGAATCGGACCACCCAGCGCAGCTCCAAAATCGTTTCGTTGGAACTGCGGAATCGAACCTTGATCGAAGAAATTTCGGGCATCTAGATCGCTATTCCGCAGGAACTGATAAAGTGAGCCGTGAATCGCGTTGCCGCCCGACGCCGTGACGATACTTACCTGCCCGCCGGGTCGCTTGCCGTACTCCGCGCCATAGGTGCTCGAGACTACATTGAATTCCCTTACCGCATCGACACCAAGCAACTGCCCGCTCGCGCCTCCTGGGGAAAGATTGATCAGTGACGCGCTCGTGAACTCAATGCCATTCAGAAGAAACAGGTTCTCCTGTGGCCGCCGTCCCGCTACCGCGAACATGTTCCCAAGAGCAGAGTTCGAGTTTCCCACGCCGCCCGATCGCTCCGATGTGTAGTTCACGACGCCTGGATTCAGCGTCAGCAAACCGTCGTAACTGCGGCCATTCAAGGGAAGCTGCTTAACCTGACGCTCACTCACCAGCCCCGATGTGTCCTGAGTCGATAAGTCGACGGTCGGCGCCGGCTCTTCCACCGTAACCACCTGCCGGACCTGTCCTATCGCCAGCACGAGGTCAATCGTGGCGTTCTGCCCCACCGCAAGCTCGATGCCTGTCTTCACTTGCGCGGCAAACCCCTTCTTCTCTGCCCGGAGTTCGTATCTTCCGATGCCGATAGAAGGCGCCGCGTACCGTCCGGCATCGTCTGTTAGAAGCTTGCGTTCCGCGCCGGTCTCGAGGTTCTTGAGAACCACAATCGCTTCCGGAATTGCGCTTCCCAACTCATCCTTCACCGTCCCGAATAAAGACGCCCCGACAACTTGGCCCCATATTGAGATCCCGATCCCCAAGAGCAGGGCGGACGCAACAGCGAGATGGATGAAACTCCGCATTTCTTATCGACTATAGGGTGAATCATAGCACGGGTCAATAGAGTAGCTCTATCATCTCTATAGACATTGTGGTACTCTGCCCATGTGGGGACCCTCAGTCACTTGCGGCAGCTCGAGGCCGAAAGCATCCACATTCTGCGGGAAGTAGTTACCGAGTGTCAGCGCCCCGTCCTGCTGTATTCCATCGGAAAGGACTCTTCTGCGTTGCTTCGTCTCGCGCAGAAGGCCTTCTATCCGGGACCGATTCCGTTTCCATTGCTGCACATCGATACCGGCTACAAGTTCAGGGAGATGATCGAATTTCGCGACCGCTATACGGCACAGCTCGGCGTCAAGCTGATCGTTCACACCAACCATGCAGCATTGGCCGAAGGCGCGAATCCGTTCGCGTGGGGAACACAGCGCTGCTGCGGCGCTCTAAAAACTACGGCGTTATTGGATGCGCTTCGGATCGGCGGTTTTGACGCCGCAATCGGGGGCGCCCGGCGCGACGAAGAGCGTTCGCGTGCTAAGGAACGTGTCTTCTCATTGCGCGATACTCGCGGCCAGTGGGATCCCCGCAACCAGCGCCCCGAGCTTTGGAACCTATATAACACCCATGTCAACCCCGGCGAGAGCTTGCGCGTATTTCCGCTTTCAAACTGGACCGAGCTCGATGTTTGGCAATACATCCACGCCGAAGCGATTCCGATTGTTCCGTTGTATTTCGCAAAGCTTCGGCCCATGCTTGTACGCGGCGAATCGCTCTTGTCAATCGAGCATCAGTTCATACCTCGGGCGCCGGACGAAAAACCTCAGCTTGTGATGTGCCGCATGCGCTCACTCGGCTGCACTCCTTGCACAGGGGCGATACGGTCCGACGCCGATACGGTGCCTCGCATCATCGAGGAGTTGGTGACAATGCGCAAATCAGAGCGCCAAAACCGGGTTATTGACCACGATCAGGACGGTTCGATGGAAGTGAAGAAGCAGGAGGGCTATTTCTGATGGCGGCTGCAAGAGTTATTCCCGTTGATGACACTTTCGAGGATTTTCTCGCTCAAGAGAAGACCAAAGATCTCCTGCGCTTCACTACTGCGGGCAGTGTCGATGATGGCAAATCTACGCTCATTGGCCGCCTGCTTTACGATTCGCGCAACGTTTACGAGGATCAGATCGAGTCCATTACCAAGGCTTCGGTTGGACGTAATGCTGGGACGATCGACTTCTCTCTGCTCACCGATGGTCTGCGTGCCGAGCGTGAGCAGGGCATTACCATCGATGTGGCTTATCGCTACTTCAACACGTCTCGCCGCAAGTTCATCATTGCGGATACGCCCGGTCACGAGCAGTACACGCGCAATATGGTCACCGGCGCATCAACCGCGGAGCTGGCGATCGTTCTGGTTGACGCGCGCAAGGGATTGTTGCAGCAATCGCGACGTCACGCCTACATCGCTTCACTGCTCGGGCTCAGGCATGTCGTCATCGCCGTAAACAAAATGGACCTCGTCCACTACGACCAGAGCGTGTTCACGCGGATCGAAGCCGACTTTCGCCATTTTATTTCGCGCTTCCAATCCATCGAGCCATACTTCATTCCGATCAGCGCCCTCAAAGGCGATAACGTTGTGAGTCGCAGCGCCAGAATGCCCTGGTTCCACGGCCCGAACCTACTCGAGTACCTGGAGCGGGTGCCCGTAGGTAATCGAGTCCAGCAAGCGCCTTTTCGTTTTGCCGTGCAGCGCGTTGTCCGTCCCAACCAGGAATTTCGAGGCTATTCCGGGACGATAACTTCCGGTCACATTACGCCAGGCGACCCCGTCGTCATCTTGCCGTCGGGCCACTCGACGAATATCGCGAAAATAGTCACTTTCGATGGCGATCAGGGGCACGGCTTCGCGGGGCAGTCCGTTACTTTGACGCTCGCGGACGAGATCGATGTCATACGCGGCGATATGATCGCGTCGGCCGATGATCCACCGCAGATCTCAAATTCGGTCGAAGCGACCCTCGTATGGCTAAGCGAGGTTCCCGCAGAGCTGAATAAACAATACCGCTTAAAGCATACGACGCGTCAGGAATCGGCGAACCTGAAACAAATCAGCTACCGCATTAACGTAAACACGCTCGATCACGAACCCGGGCAAACGCTCGAAATGAATGCGATCGGCGTCGCAGCGATTGAAACCGGCCGGCCGCTGATGTTCGACAGCTACGCGAGAAATCGAGCGTTGGGAAGCTTCATTCTGATCGATGCGGCGACTAACGCCACAGTCGCCGCTGGAATGATCAATCGACCAACCTCTATCGGCGAAGCGCGCGCAAAAGTTCCCCGCGCTCCGATCACCTGGCATTTCGAAAACGGTTCGCTCCGGTTATCTGGGCTGGAAGACATTGGAGAAAAACACGGGCCTTCGCTTATTGATGATCCCGAAGCTCTCGATGCGCTTGAACGCCTACTCCGTCGCCTACGGACGTAAAGGAGCTCCATGTCCTTACTAACCTCCGAATTGGAATTGAAAACTTTGGAAGCGCAGGAATCCATCGCTACTGCTTTGAGTGAGGAAGGTTCTGCCTGCCTGACCTGCAGCTTCCAGGCCGAGGATATGGTTGTGCTGCACCTCGTTCGCGAACGGTTGCCTGATATCCCCGTTCTATTTCTCGAAACCGGATATCATTTTGCCGAGGTCTATCGCTACCGCGACGAGATGACTACCCGCTACAATCTCAATCTGGTCAACGTCATTCCCGAACAAACCGTTCCCGAACAGGAATCCCAATTCGGTGTGCTCTATCAGTCACAGCCCGATGAATGCTGCAGATTGCGCAAAGTTCGTCCACTGTTTGGCGCGCTCGAAAAGTACGATGTCTGGTTTACTGGTCTGCGCCGTGTGCAATCTCCCACTCGTGCCAACTTAAAAGCGCTGGATCGGTTCCCGCTGCCTCCTGGCAAGCAGTTACTGAAGGTCAGTCCCCTTGCTGACTGGCTCGATAAAGACGTGTGGGCCTTTGTGCGCGAGCACGGTATCCCATTACTGCCACTCTACGAGCAAGGTTACACGAGCATCGGATGCGAACCCTGCACTGCGTTGCCGGCAGATGCTGCTAACCCGCGATCCGGGCGTTGGACAGGACGCAAGCTGGAGTGTGGCATCCATATCGCCGAGGCTCACTGATAAATGGAGGTGCTGCTAGGCTTCGTCATCGCGCTTGCCATTTCGCTGACGGGAGTCGGCGCAGGCAGCATGACGACGCCGCTGCTCATATTGCTGCTCGGCGCTTCACCTGCCACTGCCGTAGGCACCGCGCTTAGTTTTGGCGCAGTTGTGAAGCTCGTATCTGTGCCGATGTACGCGGTGCGACGTCAGGTTAATTCACGTGTTTTGTCTTTTCTTCTTGCGGGCGGGCTTCCGGGAGTCATTGCTGGGGCGTTCCTTCTTGATCGCCTGAAGCGCGGACCCTACAACGGTGCGTTATATGCGGCGCTGGGCAGCCTCATCGTCGCTACCGCGGCCTTTCATCTCTATCGCGTCTTTCGCCCGAAGCCCCGGCCCTCACAGAACAACCGCTCGCGCTTACTGCCCTGGTTCGCGTTTCCGATCGGTGCCGAGGTGGGATTCTCGTCCGCCGGTGCAGGCGCGCTCGGTTCCCTCTTGTTACTCGGATTTACGCCGCTCACCACGGCGGAAGTTGTCGGCACGGATCTGTGCTTCGGGCTCGGGCTCTCATTCGTCGGCGGTGTCATCCAACTTGAGGCAGGGAATTACGATGGGGCTTTACTTCTGAAGCTCATTGTTGGCGGGCTGTGCGGCGCGTTTACAGGTTCGCTGCTTGCTGGACGCATTGCGCAGCGCCCATTACGCGTCGGGCTTTTACTGGTGCTGATTCTGCTGGGCTGCCAACTCGCTCTGCACGGATACACACTAAACGTCCACGCAGCTGTTCAGCCGGCTGCGAGATAAGGCTAGCAACTGCGGCGCAGCGTAATATTGGATCAGAACATGCCTGACTGCAATGGCGACTACGAGTCGCGCTTTGATCGGATGGAGGAGATTGTGGCCGATTTGCTCGCGGCGGCGCGCACGAATTTGGACGAGCACGAGCGAATCTGGCAGGCCATCGATAAGCTGCGCGAGGCGCAGTTCGACACGAACGCTAGCGTCGTATCTTTGACGGGCACCATCCGCGATCTGATCGACCGCATCCCGCCCGAGAACCTGCGCTGGCTGTGCGGAGCGCTTCACCAGCCATAATGAAAATAGAGCCCATTGATCCGCCTTTCATGTAACGGTCTCCCGTCTTACTTCGATAAAAGAACAACTACGATCACCCCCTCGCCGCTCCTCGCTGCGGTAGCCGCCCAGCAGTTTTCCGCCTATCAGCTCACCCGTGGCCTCGATAGTTGGGAGCGCCCCGCTATTTATAGCGTCAACGCCTGGCTCGCAGCCTGCTGGCAGGAGGTGCGCTATAACGCACTCGATAGTCCTTTGCTCCTTTCGCCTGCCCAGGAACGAGTTCTTTGGCAACGCATCATTGAAGAGCAACATGCCGATCTGTTCGATATCAATGCTATCGCTGGTATGGCGCGGCGTTCGGCCCAGTTGCTTTCGGAGTGGCGCATCCCCTCTGAAAGCGATCTTTGGAACGATCATCAAGATGCAGAACAGTTTCAGGTTTGGTACAAAAACTTCCGCCGCAAGTGCCACGACGAGGGCTGGATCACGCGATCCGATCTATGGCGCTTACTCCCGAAGTGGACCATGGCTGGTCATTGCTGCCTCGATCGAGTAGTTTTTGTCGGCTTCAAAACGATTACTCCCGCCCTTCAGCAATTGCAGCATTCACTCGGAGATCGCGTCGAGACTGAGCCGATCTCATCACAGCCTCCCCAGCTGCTCGTCGCTGCGAAATCCTGCACCGATTTCACTCACGAGGTCGAGCAAGCTGCGCGTTGGGCACGTGCCATGTTTGAGCAGCAGCCCTCCCGCTCAATCGGCATTTTCGTCCCGGATCTCTCTAGCCGTCGTGCAATCGTCCGGCGAACTTTCGAACAAGTCTTCTACCCTTCTGCAGCCTTGCAGCCTAGCCATACGGACGCATCGGTCTTTCAGATTACCGGCAGAGCGCCGTTAAGAGAGCACCCGCTCATCGTGAGCGCCTTCCTGCTTCTTGAACTTGCACATCCGCGCATCCGCCACGCTGACGCCAGCGCTATTCTTCGATGTCCGTTCATAACCGGGGCCGCAGCCGAGCGGAGCGTCCGGGCTCTCGCCGACTTACGGTTGCGAAGATTGCGTGAGCCTGACATCTCCCTAGGTCAGATGGAATGGGCAAGCAAAGAGTGCCCTGTGCTTACACGCCTGTGGCCAGCCGTGCGGCGGGCCCTCCGCAGTGGATCGAAGCATCTGGAATTAGCGGGCTGGAGCGAATTCATCGGAGATCTGCTCGAAGCGGTCGGCTGGCCGGGTGATGCGGAACTGACCTTGCAAGAACAAGAGCTGGTCGAAAGCTGGAAAAACGCACTCTCTGTTTTGGCCACATTAGGCCTGGTTTCCGGCGAAGTTTCATACGAAACGGCTCTGGCCTATCTAGGTCAATTGCTCACTGCTGCCGGATCTGAAATAGGTGATTGGTTCTCGCCCGTACAGATTCTGGATGCCGCGGATGCATCCGGTCTCGAGTTCGATTGCGCATTTCTCACTGGCCTCTCCGATGAGACGTGGCCGCCGCCCATTCAAGTCTCTCCTCTCGTTCCGCTGAAGCTGCAGCGTATGCATCAAATGCCCGGCAGCTCGCCCGCGAGCGCTCAACGTGAACGCGATCGCATGACTCAGTCGTTGTTTTCTACCGCACCCGTTTTGCTGGCCACGTATTCTGGCCGCCTCTCGCCCATAGCCCAGCGCTTCGCAAAAGAGACTGCCATCGAGTTTGACGGCTGGGGAGGTAATCTGCCACGCCAGTCGTACACACCGACTTCTCTCGATGACATCGAAGACTCCGAAGCCCCGCCGTACCGGCAAAGAGAACAGAATCGAGGCGGAACTTACATCATCAAAGCGCAATCGCAATGTCCCTTCCGTGCCTTCGCCGAGATGCGCCTCAATGCCAGTACGCTTGAGGACGCTTGCTTCGGTCTTGACGCTCGTGAACGTGGGTCAGGCCTGCACAAAGCACTCCAGCTCGTCTGGCAGCAGCTTCAAACCCTGGCCCGCCTGTGTTCCATAGCTGATGATCAACTGCGCAGTTTGGTCACTGAAGCGATTAATCAGGCGGTAAAAATCGAACAGGATAGTCCGTTCCGCAAACAAAATGTGCTTGCGGAGCGCGAGCGGCTTGAGGAGTTAATCCTGGATTGGCTGCGCATCGAGCGCAATAGAAAACAACCGTTTACGATCGAAACCACGGAGCAGGAGCGCTCCTTCAAAATGGCCGGACTCGATCTCCGGTTGCGCATAGATCGTGTTGACCGCCTGAAGAACGGCAAGCTCGTCCTGATTGACTATAAGAGCGGCGAACCAAAAGGTAAGCAGTTAGAAGGTGAGCGCCCGGCAGAACCCCAACTGCTGGTCTATGCAGCCGCAATGGAGCAAGACGTTGACGGAATCTTCTTCGGTCAACTGAAGCCTCGTGATCTTCGCGGAGTCGGCTTTTCACGCCAGAAGCATTTTTCCGATAGAACAGCCAAGCTAAAAGACGACTGGGACTCCTTCATGCAGGAATCCCACCACAATATAGAACGAATCGCTCGAGGTTTCGTGGAGGGACTTGCCACCGTCGATCCCATCAAAGGTGCTTGCGATTACTGCAGCATGGGCCCGTTTTGCCGCGTGTATGAATCGAACCAGCGCGAACAGGAAGACCAGGAATGATCTGCGACGAGCTTCAACGTAAGCAGGCCCTCGATTCCAGGCACTCTTTCATAGTTGAAGCTCCCGCGGGTTCGGGCAAAACCGGCGTCCTGATCCAACGCTATCTTGGCTTGCTAGCCGTCGTCGAGCGTCCTGAGTCCGTCGTTGCCATAACGTTCACTCGCAAAGCTGCAGGCGAAATCAAGGAGCGGGTACTCACAGCCTTAAAGGACGCCGATCAGGATTCATCCCTTGCGGAGGAGTACGAAAAACGCGTTCGGCATCTCGCCCGCGCGGCTTTAAAACGGGATCGCGAACTGAACTGGAACCTGCTCGGCGATCCATCGCGACTGCACATCGAAACCATTGACGCATTGTGCGCCATGCTGACTCGTCAGATGCCGGTTGTATCTCGTTTCGGCGGCATTGCTGAGGTTGTCGAGACCGCAACTGAGCTATATCATCTGGCTGCGCGGCGCGCTTTGAGCCATCTCGCGGCCGGTGATGAAGGGACAGCAGCCCTATTCAGGCGTGTTGCACTCCATTTCGATAACGATATCTCGCGGGTTGAAGAGCAGGTTGCTCGCATGTTGGAGCGTCGCGATCAGTGGCGCAACCTTAGTAGCGATGCACATCCCCAATTGGTTGAGGATTTCTGCCAGCTCCTGGCTTTCGCCGAGACCAAACTAGCCGAGGTGTTTCGGGAGCGCGGGCAGGTGGATTTCACCGAAGTGACCCGTGCCGCGATTCGTGCTCTTGGCACGCCCGATCGGCCCAGCGATCTTCTTTATTCGCTTGATTACCGGATCGAGCATTTGCTTGTTGATGAGTTTCAAGATACGTCGCGCGCCCAGCACGCGCTGTTGAAGGCCTTAACGGAACAGTGGTCCGAAGGGGATGACCATACGTTGTTTCTGGTGGGCGATCCGCTGCAAAGCATCTATGGGTTTCGTGAAGCCGATGTGTCGTTATTTCTCCAATGCTGGAATGAAAAGCAGCTCGGATCGGTTCGCTTAACCCCACTTCGGCTTACAACGAATTTCCGCTCCACGCCGGAGATCGTCAATTGGATTGGAAGCATCTTTGAGCCGATCATGTCGATCGATGATCCCGCGCATGGCGGAGTGAAGTTCCAGCCATCGAAAGCATCACGCGCAAAGAGCCGTCTCGCTCCGTTGGTAATTCCGTTTATCGATGAGAACGGCCAAGAGGAAGCGAGCAAGGTCCTAAAGCTTGTTAAAGATGCTTTGCCGCGAGGACAGGTCGCAATTCTCGTCCGAAGTCGAACGCATGTCGCGTCCATTCTCCGCACGCTTCGGGCGGCCGGCATCACATATGAGGCTGTTGAAATCGATCAACTGAAACAGGAACAGCATATTCTGGACCTGATTTCGATTACGCGTGCGGTCCTCCACCTGGGAGATCGTGTTTCGTGGCTCGCATGTTTGCGCGCTCCCTGGTGCGGTTTAACCCTGTCCGATCTGTCTTTACTCGCTGAAAATGAGCCTGACCGAACTATTCTCGACTTGCTTTCTGATCCTCAAAAAATCGCTTCGCTCTCTTCAGATGGCCGGAGCAGGGCAGTTCGCGTACAAGAGATCCTGTCCCATGCTGTTTCGAAGGTGGGCCGCTGCCCGTTGCGTGACTTAGTCGAACATACGTGGATTCGGTTAGGCGGTGCCGCAATCCTGAAACAACCAAACCACCTCGAAGACGCCGATACGTTCTTCAGCTTGCTCGAAGCATTCGAGCAGGGCGGCATCATCCGCGATTTCAGTCTGCTCAATGAACACCTCGAATGCCTTTTCGCCAAGCCAGCCACCGGAGCGGATCGCGTCCAGGTATCCACCATTCATAAAGCTAAAGGACTTGAATTCGATACCGTCATTCTTCCGCAACTCGGCGCTGGCACCAGGCGTTCCGAGCGAGATCTTCTGGTTTGGACCGAACGAATTGAGCCGGACGGCAGTAAGAAGCTCCTCATCGAGGCTCAACCGCAGCGAGGGACGGATGATACCGCTTATGAAGGTGTTCGCACCGAACTCAAGCTTAAAGAAGAGCACGAACTGAAGCGTCTTTTTTACGTTGCCGCGACACGAGCAAAGAACGAGCTCTACTTGCTTGGAAATGCAAGAGCAAATAGGGACCGAACACAATGCCAAAAGGCTGCGAGTAATACCTTCTTAGGTCTGATATGGGGCAGTGTCGAGCATCTTTTTGCCGGTGAGCTGAAGCGCAGAGTGCCTAAGCAGGCAAATCTCTTCACAGTTCAGGATGAAGCGGCGAAAACTCTGTTGTACCGCTTGCCCGCGAATTGGGGAACTCCGCAACTCGATCGGTCTGTCCAGTGGCAGCCGGACCTTCGCCGCGCTACCGCGTCAGCGCGCAAAGTTACTTATGAATGGGTCAGCGATACCGGCCGCCACATCGGAACAGTAGTTCACGAGATTCTGAAGCGAGCCGCGCGAGAAGGTATGGCCGCATGGCCAGCAGAACGCGTTACGACGCTCTCGCCAGTGATTAAATCAGAACTGCTGCGGCTCGGGGTTCCGCGATCCGAAGAAACGGAGGCCTCTGCTCAAGTAGTCCGCGCCCTGAACAACACGTTCGCGAGCAGCCGGGGCCGTTGGATTCTGGATACCCGCGCCGAAGCTCAATCCGAATGGCCACTTGGAGGTCGTCTTCAGGACAAGCTCATTAGCGGAACGGTCGATCGCATTTTTCGAGATGAGCAAGGACGTTTATGGATCGTCGATTTCAAAGTCAGTGAGCATAAGGGTGGACGCCTCAACACATTTTTGAATGAAGAGCAGAGGCGATATCAAGCTCAGCTCGATAACTACGCTGCGCTGACGTCGCGTCTGGCGAAAGGTCCTATTTGGCTTGGGCTTTACTTTCCGCTACTCGATGCCTGGCGCGAGTGGCGCTTCGAAGAGGAAGCGGCGGTTCCCGCTAATTACACTGGTCAGTGATGGCAACCAAACTCACCGCGAACGTCAAGGCTGGCGGTTGTGCATCGAAGCTGAGTCCCAAGATTTTGGACCGTGCCCTCCGAGCCGTACCGCGCTTGACCAATAAAAAAGTTTTGGTCAGCTATGACACGGCGGACGATGCTGGTGTTTACGATTTGACCGAAGTTGGAGGGAAGCCGCTTGCCATCGTGCAAACGGTAGACTTCTTTACCCCTATAGTGGACGATCCATACACGTTCGGCGGGATCACGGCTGCCAATGCGTTGAGCGATATTTACGCTATGGGCGGTCGGCCCATTACTGCGCTTTCGCTCGTGGTGTTTCCCGCCAAGGGAGATATTCAAGACCTCGAAGCAATTCTCAAGGGCGGTGCCGAAAAGATACGTGAGGCCGAATGCGTGATTTTAGGTGGTCACAGCATCTCCGAGGACGAGGTGAAATTCGGGTATGCCGTGACTGGGCTGATCGATCCCAAGCGCATTCTGACCAACGCTGGCGCAAAATCTGGGGACGTGCTACTCTTCACGAAGCGCATCGGTACCGGCGTCATCTCGACCGCCCTCAAGAAAGGCTTCGCGGAGTCAAGTCATATTCAGGTTTCGATCGAGCAAATGCTGACCCTTAATCGGGAGATCTGTGAAGCCATGCTGAGCGTTGACGTTCATGGCTGCACCGACGTGACGGGGTTTGGTCTCCTCGGCCATCTCCGCGAGATGGCACTTGCCAGTAACCTGACACTCGAAATTTCTGCCAGCGCGCTCCGTTTTCTGCCCGGCGCCATTGAATATTCGAAAGCCGGAGCGCATTCCGGCGGTCTAAATAACAATCGGGATTTCGTCGAAAGTTGCGTGACCATGCCACGCGAAATACCGGCCGAAATTGAAGCTCTCCTTTACGATCCACAAACGTCTGGCGGGTTGCTGATTTCGCTCGGAGAAGAAGACGCCAAAACGCTGCTCGAGCGAAGACAGGAAGCCTATGTGATCGGTCGAGCCAAGAATTACGGAACGAAGCCAATTGAGGTGATGCTCTGATTGAAAAAACGAACCCATTAATCATCGCCCTCGACGTGGACAGCAGTGCCGCAGCTCTGCAGCTGATTGAAAAGATTGGATCAGCGGCCAATTTTTACAAAGTTGGAATGGAGCTTTACGCCGTCGGCGGTATAGAGTTCGTTTCGCAATTGGCTTCGTTCGGCAAAAACGTATTCCTCGATTTGAAGCTCTACGACATTGCCGAAACCGTCAAGCGAGCCACGCGGCAGATTTGCCAAAACGCGGCCGTGAACTTTTTAACGGTGCACGGCAGCCGGCCAATCATGAAGGCTGCGGTGGAAGGCCGGAGCAAAAGCGCGACGAGACTGCTGGGTGTGACGGTCCTGACCAGCTTCGATCAGGAAGACCTCGCAGACTTGGGCTTTCCTGTGCCGGTTTCGGAACTGGTTAGGCTTCGAGTCAGGAAAGCAGTGGAAAGCGGAATGGATGGGGTTATCTGCTCGCCACTCGATGCTGCGCTGGTTCGAGAGAGCGGTGGACGAGAGCTGATAATTGTCACTCCGGGCGTCCGTTCCGCAGGGGCTAGCGTGGGTGACCAGAAGCGGGTCGCGACCCCCCTTGAAGCAGTTCGCAATGGAGCGGATTACCTCGTTGTGGGTCGCGAAGTCACACGGGCTCCCGATCCCGCGGCAGCGTGTCGAGGAATTCTGGCCGAAATCGGAAGCTTAGCGCATCGCGTATAGGACGCGAATTACAGATGAAGTACGCGCACTACTTGTTGTAAATCTGTTTGAGGATGTCGAGCATCGCTTGCCCATTTGGTGAGCCAAGACCCGTACAGGGATCCCAACCGATCGCGGCTTTATAGGCGCCGTTAGTGCCGGATGTAATATCGTTCAGCGCCTTGTGCTCCGCGAGAGTTCCGTAAAGTGATCGATGCAGCCACCCAACATTCTTGCCGAGCTCTTCATTGAACAGAGCAATCAGTCCCGCCCAGAGCGGTGCAACAGCGCTGGTACCACCAATCACGCCTTCTGTTCCATCGACGAGGATTGTATAACCCGTATTGGGATCAGCGACGCCAGCGACATCGGGAACGCCACGACCCGTGTGGTTCACGGTGCTGGTTGGAGTCGGAACGCGCACATGCGCCTGATAGGCCGGACGAGAGAAATGGGAGCTTGCACCGCCACCTGTAGCGCCCTCATTAGTGCCGTCGTTCCAGACCGTTTCAGATTGAATTTTGCCGCTCCGGGCGATCAGTGTTGTCCCACCGCAGCCCAGCACCCATGGGCTCGAGGCAGGGAAGTCGACGTGAACCCTTCCATCCGATTCGCCATCCGACGAGCCGCTGTCACCCGAAGCGGCGCATACTGAAATGCCCAGAAGCGCAGCATCGTGAAATGCGGCGTTGAAAGCGTTCATTGCTTGAGGCGTCCATTCACGTTCCGCAGCTCCCCAACTTATCGAGACCACCGAAGGCTTTCGCACGGAATCGTGAATTGCGGCGTTAATTGCGTCCAAAAAGCCTTGGTCCGTGTTCGGAGCGAAATAAACTGCAATGCGTGCGCCTGGGGCCACGCCGCCTGCTATCTCAATATCAAGAGCTACCTCTCCGTCAGCGCTGTTTGGGTCTCCGGTGGGACTGTTCTGAGCGCCATCAACCGAGACGGCGGTAGTCAGCACGTTGGCCAAACCTAGTTGCTGCCAGTAATTTTGGAGATCGGAATTGTCAAACCCGCCTCCCAGTTCAATGAGTGCGATAGTCTGGTTCCTTCCCGTGTTCGCAGGAAAGCTGTAAATTTGCGCGACCTGAGGCGGCGTGTAGGACACAGATCCTGCGGCATAAGGATGAAAGCTGTGACGAGTTCGAGCGACCGGACGGTGATCGAATCCTAAAACAGCAATAACCCGGTCTTGCAACGACTCGGGTATATAGAGCGAACCACGCCGTGTTCGCAACACTTTCCCTTCGACATTCCTAAATGCGACATCTGCGCCGAAAGCTGCTGTCATGGTAGATAGCGGACCGGTTAGAGTAACGCTGCGGGCTGCTGGATCAATACGGGCGATACACAGATGATGTTCGGATGCGAAAGCTTCGACTTTTTGAATATCGGCGTGGTCTGCGCCATGAAGCTGAGCCAGCTGCTCGCTTATCAGGGGGTAGTCTGTGGGATCAGGTTCCGGCGCAGGATTACGGCGCGCCAGCAGTAAAGTAATCTGAATGATTTCGTCAGGCGCGGGTTCACCGGCAAACCGCGAGTTGGCAGGATGCTCACGATGACTACCTGATAGAAGTACACGAGAAGACATATAGTTTCACTCCCGTCCGGACTGTAGCGGGGCACGGCTGCTATATAGCTAAGGGGATGCTTAAGAATACGAATCGTATACTATAGCTCCCAAAGGTGCTTACCGATTTAAGAAGAACGATACGAAGCTTTGTGAATATACCGTGACAGGTGCACAATTGAAACCGTATGAGACAGTGTTTATCTAAAGTGAGTTAAAAAGAGCCATGTTTTCGAATCGTAAGATAACGCACGCATTAAGGTGTATTGTGATCACCGCAGCGCTGCTCAGCGCGCGCTCGGTTTCTGCACAGGCGCTGACGAGCGTTCTTTCTGGCTCTAAGTCACCGACTGCATCCACTGCCGCAACCGATCCGCTGAATCGAACCACGCCTCGAAGCTCTATTTATAGTTTTCTTGAAGCATGTCACGGCGGCAATCTTCTGCTGGCGTCGCAATATCTGGATCTGCGCAAGATAAGAGCTGATCAACGGGCAAGTCAAGGGCCTGAACTGGCAAAAGACTTGTGCTCGCTTCTCGATCACGACCCGCATTTCGAGGTACAGAACTTAAACAACACACCAGAAGGAGATTTGACAGACAGCCTAACTGCGGACAGAGAGAACCTGGATACATTTCAGCTGAACGGACGACGTGTTGTTTTGCAGCTGCAACGCGAAAACCAGAACGGCATAAACGTGTGGTTGGTTTCTGCCGATAGCGTTGCTCTGATTCCGGAATTGAGCGTATTACTCCGCGAATCGCCTTTTGAAAAGAGGTTGCCCGCCCCACTCGTAACGACCAAGTTGCTCGATACTCCTGTCTGGGTGTGGCTCGCATTGGTATTGCTGGCACTGCTGCTTTCAGTACTTTCGCGCCTTTTATCCAAGGCTGTGATTGCGCTTGTGAAGCCGGTTGGGAAACGGTATTCGAAATGGTTCCAGACACGCGGACTCGAAGAGTTCAGTGAGCCGCTTCGCCTGCTCCTCGCCATTACGGTTTTTAGGTTCTGCATGGTGGCGATTGCCCCTTCCGCCTTGCTTCGCTACTTCCTGGACCGGGTAATTACGTTGTTGTTTTTCGTGGCTGCCGCAGCCTTAGTAATGCGCGTGGTAGATGTAATCTCCGATCGGATTATGTCGCGCCTCGACCCGAAGGAACGAGCGCTTTCTTACTCTGTCGTTCGGCTCGGCGTCAGGTTCGTGAAGATCTGCATCTTTTGTGTGGCGGTTCTCGCGACGCTCTCGTTTTGGGGATACAACACCAATGCAATTCTCGCTGGCGTCGGCGTAGGCGGTTTAGCCGTAGCGCTTGCAGCTCAAAAAACGATTGAAAATCTGTTTGGCGGCATTTCGGTGATTACCGATCGCCCTGTTCTCGTGGGCGATTTTTGCCAGTTCGGAGGCCAGGTAGGAACTGTAGAAGACATTGGACTACGATCCACAAGAATCCGGACTCTGGAGCGCACCGTAGTGACCGTTCCGAATTCTTCTTTCTCGACGATGACGCTTGAAAACTTCTCGAGACGCGATCGGATCTGGTTCCACCCAACGCTGCATTTGCGCAGAGAAACCGAACCGGAGCAGATACGGCAGTTTATGGATGCCATCACAAAACTGTTGCAAGAGCATCCGCTGGTGGACGCCTCCGGTGTTCCGCTGCGCTTCACAAAGATTATTCCGGAGTCCTTCAACGTCGAGATCTTCGCCTACGTTCTAACCGCGGACTACAACGATTTCTTGAACATTCAATCGGAGTTGCTGCTGAAGATCCTGGAAGCGGCATCTGGACTCAACGTTCGTTTTGCCGTGCCATTTCAAGAATCAATGGCCGTGCCAAGTGAAATTAAGGAGCTGAACAGCGAATTTCAATCAATGTCGCCAGCGAGCTCTGATAACCGCAAAGCAGTTTAAAGTGGCGAAACGCGAAGTGCTTTCAGAGAATCAGATGCATCTGATTGCAAAGGCATTGGCTGATCCGCGCCGCTACGAAATTACGCCACCTGCAACGGTAGTCTACACGGCAACAAAGAGGCCGTGGATGCGAATAACACATGTGCTCGCCAAGGAGCTGGGGCCTAAGAAGATCCGTGTTAACTGCATTAATCCAGGGGTCGCGGAAACAGAGGGAACCCATGCGGTCGGACTCATCGGAAGCGACGTCCAAAACCAGTTACAGGCACAGACTCCGTTAGGCCGCATTTGTGCAGCCAGAGGACATTGCGCCGATCGCTGTTTTCTAGCATCGGGGACTCAGGATGGTTGTCCGGCGAAACCCTGCTTGCATCCGGCGGACTACGGTAAGAGCCGGGGGTGGGGCCCGTTTCTCAGCGGACAGCCCTAAGCGCTTGAGTGAGCAATATCGTCGGCTAGCCGGATAATCAACTTCGGCGCTCATTCCCTCTCTGCCGTTGACAGGAGATACGTCCACCACCTCGGCGATTCGGCGATTTCCCGAATCACGGCATTCCGTTCAAGGAGGAGCCCCTGCATGTAAAGACGGAGCACGACAATTTCGGCCAGGTGTCCTAAGATTCCCAGAGGCGATGCGAAACAGAACACGTCTCTCATCTCGGTCTCGTCCGGCGATAAAGACCGAAAAAAGTGATCGTGCTTCATCGATCGGAAGATTCCCCGAACCATGGTGTCCTGAAAGTATGTCGGCCGATCCATGGCAGTGATTTTGCTCGTTAGCTCTTGCCAAATGCCAAAGTGCTTAGCGCGCCATGTGACATGCTCTCCTAGGCCGATCAGTCCGGAGGTAACTCCGGCCATCGCCAGGGCCACTTCCCCGGAGTGAATGTTGCCGGCAAGATGCACCTCCACACTTCGTGCGAGATCGAAACATCGTTCAATTGGTGCATGGATAACCGTAATTTCTTGCAGTCTCACCACAAGCGCTCAGGTTCTCGCTCGGCAAGCATTCGGATATGATTCAGCACTCGCAAGTGAATGCGATGGATGATCGCGTCTGACCACCATCGCCAGTACTCCGCGGGCCACAAGCCGTGTTGATACCAGGTGGTCCCTTCGAGCAGCGTGTGGCCATTCGACAATCGCGTCAGCCGGAACTGGCCTCGCTTCGAAACCAGGTATCCCTGCAGATGTTTTGGCCGGATTTGGGCGTAAGGACTCCACTCGTGCATTGGAGCCGGATTCTCCGTGACCCGGAAACGCAGCAGACGCGGCTCGTCCCAAACCTCGATCGGCTCGACGAACGGACCCGTTGAAAAGTCGCAATATCGTACGGCGCCGGGCCCCGATCCCTCGATGCGAGCCCGTTTCGGATAAGCCAAGCCGGCGCGAAAAAACCACTCTTCCGGTTCCGGCAGCTCCGAAAATGTAATTACGTGTTTCCAGACCTGCTCGGGCGTCGCCGCAACCACGATTTGGGTTCGCACTTGAAACACCGATGGTGGAGCTTTAGCGTCCCAGGTGAGAGTGGCAGGCGGTAACAGGAGCAATGCTGTGACGCTTCGCGCGGCGAGCCTCGACGACTCGGCCCAGTACGCCAGCCACCCACCAAATGCCCCGAGAGGCGCGGCTAAGGGCAACGCCATAACGATGCACACGAGGCCCTCCAACCCCAGTAGCAACAGAAAGCACGTGGCTGCCGCTACCGTAAGTGCACCCAAACCTGCGGCGCGCCCTGCGGTAGTTGGACGAAATAGCCAGGAAGCAAGTCCTCCCAAGAACACGGGCAAGAGAATGAAGATCGTCCACCCGTAAATCCCGGCGCGCAATAGAGCGACTCCGCCAGTAATATAGAGGATCAAAAGCAGCAGTGCCACAAGATAACGCTTCGATCTGCGCATCCCCTACTCCTCTGTTACGATTTCGATCAATTGCAACGCAGTCTTCCGCAACGGTCGCATGAGAGGCAGAGCGGAGAGCCGGATCAGAGTGGCGATGCTCTTCGACGCGAGCTCCAGCAGCCTCTCGGTCCTGGCTTGATGCGGCGACTCATCGATGATCCAGAAAAAGATCACGCCCATCTGAAAGAACCAGAGCACGCCTGGCAATCGAGGTTCCAGGTCGTGCGGAATCCGCACCCCGCAATCGATTAGAATGCGTCGGAACCAGGCGATGTCGATGTCGCGGATCTCCTTCGTTTGCGCGCTGAAGGGCGAGAGCGGGTATTTCGGATCTGCGCCGTTTCTCAGGAGAGCCCGCAAAACGCCGCGGTAGGGCGCGAAGTGAATGAGCTTCACTCGAATCAACTCCCGTAATCGGACGTGCAAGCCACTGGCATGTTCCAGCGCCGCCTCGATCTTGGGTTGCATCTCTGCGCAGGAGCGCTGGTAGAAATCCATGACGATGGCGTCCTTGGACGGGTAATAGTAATAAGCCGCACCGGTGGCAACTCCTGCCTTCTGCGCAATATCGCGCATAGTTGCGCTGTCAAATCCTTCTTTCCGAAAGAGCACCAACGCGGCATCCAGAATTTTGAGGCCCGTCTCCTCTGCTTTCGGGGTCACTTTCGCGGATGACATAAGTTGAACGTGTTCAAAACCAGTATGCGCTTTCGGGGCAGAGCTGTCAAATCAATTTTGAACGTGTTCAAGAGTGCCAGTCGACATTGTTAAACTACGTCTGGCCTGGGGTCAGCCGATGGTCCCCGAACAGGGTGATGAACTAAATGCAGCTGTCGCGAAGTATGGCCTAAAATAAGTGTTTCAGAAACGCCTAATCCGGGCGACCACTAAATGTCCCATTCCTACAACGTCTGTCGACGAAATGTGCGCCTACTGGACGGCCGCTACCCCAACCCCGCAATCCCCGCGCCTCTGAATCCCAATACACTGGCTTCTTCCGAAAAACAACTCATTCGCCATGTGGGAAGCAATTGCGGCATGATTTCCAAAGACAGCATGCTCAGCCACTGGCTTCCGCGTCTTCACCGCACGGAAAAAGTTCCACAAATCTGGCTTCACATCGTCTCAACTGTCGCCGTTATATACCGCACGGTCATCGAGCGGGTCATATCCAAGCTCGGGATCGTGCTCGGCGTGCCACTCCTCTCATACTCCTCGCGCATCTTCGCTGGAAAGCTGTTTGCGTAATAGTTCGGCCCCGTATCGACAGCTCTCTGCGGCGAGTACCGCAGCTCATTGCTCACTCGCCGCACAAAACACCTTTGGGCCCCCCTAAGCCGGTGAGGATGGAAATTGTTTCCTTTAGAAATCGTCGGGCCTGAGGCTTTTCAGGTACTGGGAGGTCAGTCAAGTTGCTGACCTCTGCGAGGACATCCGCTACCGTATACAGCGACCTCCATTGTCCAAGCACGCGCAGCAATAGCTCGAAATCGTTAACCGTGTACTTGCGCGTTCTCTTAAATGTTTCAATACGGGTCCGATTAACAGAGCTGATAGCGAAAAGCACCAGAAGATTAGTATCAATCAATAAACCACTGCTAGTCCCTGTTCCGAACCTCATCGCGAGGCAACTTCACGCAGCTTCATGGCAAGAAGATCGCCTGTCTCAGCATCGATTAAAAAGCGCTTATATTGCAGCGGGTCAGCTGACAGCCGTGCGAAAACTGGTATCTGTTCGAGATCTCGCGGACTACTGAGCGTGATACTCCAGACATCACGACCCTTGTACACTTCTCTCTCGATCTCTTCAAGATTGGACGAGCCCTGGTCTAGCATTTCGGCCGCTTTAGCTTTCGCTATTTGAACAGCTTGTTTGACATCGATCATGGCTCTCTCCGCTCTCCTATGGTCACACGAACGTTGCTGTACATCCAAGGCAACGAAAAAGCCTCTCAGTGTGAGCTCTTGAGGATCGGTCCCGTCCGCGAATCCACTCGTCCGTAAGTCCCAAAACCGGACATCTGCCCCCTACCCCCGCAACTCCTTCGCCTCCGCATCCCAATACACTGGCTTCTTCCGGAAATACGACTCATTCGCCATGTGGCAAGCAATCGCCGCATGATTTCCAAACACAGCATCCTCCGCCACTGGCTTCCGCGTTTTCACCGCACGGAAAAAGTTCCACAAATGCGGCTTCACATCGTCCCAGCTGTCGCCGTTATACACCGCACCGTCGTCGAGCGGCTCATGCCCGGGCTCGGGATCGTGCTCGACGTGCCACTGCTTCTCATACTCCTCGCGCATCTTCGCTGGAAAGCTGTTTGCGTAGTAACTCGGCTCAGTATCGACGCCTCTCTGAGGCGAGTACCGCAGCTCATGCTCACTGGCCTCGAGAATCCCTTTCGGACCCATGAAGCGCGCCATTTCCGGCGTCTCCGCACCCAGGCTGAGGCGCACATATACCGGAATCCCGTGGTAATCAAACAACACCGATTGCAGATCCGGCATGTTCCGCCCGTCTTTCCATCGGAAGATACCGCCCAATGTCGAAGCTGATCGCGGCGCTTCGTTCCAGCCCAGCGTGTACTGCATTCCGCTGAGCAAATGAACCATCAGATCACCGGCCACACCCGTGCCGTACTCCTTCCAGCACCGCCAGCATGCAAAGCGGTATTTATCGAAGGGAATTTTTGGTGCATCGTTCAGCCACGTATCCCAGTCCAGCGTTTGAGGTGAAAGATCGAACGGCGGAGGATACTCCCACGCACCGGTCGGACTGTTGCGTCCCAGACTCAGCTCGACCATCTCCACGTCTCCAATCGTGCCGCCATGGTACAGCTCACGGGCTTTCGCGCACAGCACTGAGCTCACGCGCTGTGAGCCTATCTGCACGATGCGCTTGTTTTTCTGAGCGGCCTCCACCATCTGGAACCCTTGCGCAATGGTGTGCGACATTGGTTTCTCGCAATAGACATCCTTGCCCGCCTCGCATGCATCCACCACAACCCGCTCGTGCCAGTGATCGGGCACCGCCGCAATAAGGCAATCAATGTCTTTGCGATCGAGCAACTCCTGATAACGCCGCGTTGTCGGCAAGCTGGGATTATTTGTGATCTCTTTCGCGAGCGTATGGCGGCCGTCATACAAATCCGCCGCCCCGACGCACTCGACGCCCCGCAGACTGATCGCATTCGGCAGCAGGCCCGAGCCTTGCATCCCGATTCCGATAATGCCGAGTCGCACGCGCTCGCTGGGCGGCACGGCTTTCGAGCTATTGCCCGGCAGTTCCTGTTCCAGCAGAACGCCTTTGGGCGATAACAGTGCGCCGGCTGCAACTGCTGAGGTCTTTAGAAATCGGCGGCGGGGAAGATCAGTTTTCATGTTGAGGGCTCTTTCGCAATCTTAGCTCTCGCCCGGGCCCATCACGGATGGTGATCGACTGCCAGCCCTATATTCGATTCACTGGAGAGTATCCCAGCAAGGAATCTATGACTCGGAAGAAGTCACGCTACATTGGACGTTTGCGAGTAAACGACGATGGCTGCGAACGCCGAACTGCTCAGCGCTGAAGAAACAGATCGCCCGTGGGCTCCGCTTGCCAACCGGGTATTTCGCGCGCTTTGGATCGCCTCGATAGCCTCCAACATCGGGACGTGGATGCAGAACGTGGGTGCTGGTTGGCTCATGACTGAGCTCAACGGTTCGCCTTTATACGTTTCTCTGATTCAGACCGCGACCAGCCTTCCCGTTTTCTTACTAGGAATTCCGGCTGGAGCTGCCGCCGATCTCTTCGACAGGCGCAAGCTGCTCATTTTCACTCAGGCATTCATGGCGTTGGCGGCAGGAGTGCTGGGCTGGCTGACGGTAATCGGTAAAGCAACTCCGATCGCACTACTGCTCGCAACATTCGCGCTGGGAATCGGATCGACGCTCAACAATCCAGCGTGGCAGGCGATTGTGCCGGAGATTGTCCCACGCCGTGATTTGCCGCAAGCGATTTCGCTCAACTCAGTGGGATTCAACCTGGCCCGAGCCGTGGGACCCGCGCTGGGAGGCTTCGTCGTCGCGGCATTCAATCCGGGTGCAGTATTCATACTGAACGCGCTTTCATTCATCGGCGTCATCATCGTGCTTTATTTCTGGAAGCGAACGCCCCAGGAGCAGAGCTCGACGGTTAACGAGAGCATCGTCTCCGCGACGTGGGCAGGCTTACGTTATGTCCGCTACTCGCCGGGGATTCGTTCGGTTTTGGTGCGCTCGGGGACTTTCGTGATCGGCGGCAGCGCGCTTTGGGCAATGCTTCCCGTCATAGCCAAGAACGAGTTGAAAGGCACTGCAACAATGTACGGCGTGTTGCTGGGGTGCCTAGGCGTGGGCTCGATGATTGGAGCATTACTGCTGACCAAATTTCGCTTACGCTTCTCGCCTGATCAGCTAATCGTATTCGCAGGCGCTATGTGGGGAATTGTAACTGCCGTGCTCGGGTGGGCAAACAATTTTACGATCGCGGCAGTAGCGATGCTCGCAGGCGGCGTGGCGTGGGTAACCGAAATGTCGAGCTTTAATGTTGCCGCGCAGACTGTCCTCCCTGCGTGGGTAAGGGCACGCGCCCTGGCAGCTTACTTACTGGTATTCCAAGGAGGCATGGCACTTGCAAGCATGCTGTGGGGCACCGTGGCAGAGCGTTACGGAGATCGCACGAGCCTGTATGCCGCCGGTGCGACTTGCCTGATAAGCATGCTGCTTGTGAAGCGCTTTCCGATTCGGCTAGGCCAGGAACGCGATATCACACATTCCGGTCACTGGCCAGAGCCCGTATTTAAGACGCCACCCGATCCGGAGCGTGGACCGGTTCTGGTGATGATCGAATATGACATCGACCCGAAACAGCGCGCGCAATTCGCGGCCGCAATGCGTGATGTCGGAAGGATCCGCTTGCGCGATGGAGCAATCCGCTGGGGCATTTTTCAGGATGCCGCGGCACCAAGCAGGCATGTCGAAAGTTTCCTGGTTGAGAACTGGGCCGAGCATTTGCGGCAGCACGAGCGGATTACTTTGGCGGACCGGGAAATCGAAGAGCGTGCGAGACGGTTTCACCGCGGCGAAAAAGCTCCGGTCACGACACATTGGCTGGCATCGGAATAACGCGGCAATCCTGGCATGCCGAATTTCACTTCTCCCGGCCTGAGCCTCTTGGCTGCTGTCTCGTGGGGCGCAGCCGATTTCAGCGGCGGTATTGCTGCTAAGACGGCCAATGTCTTTCGCGTGGTGCTGGTGGCACACGCGACAGGTCTGGTCTTTATGTTGTCGCTGGCTCTTCTGGCGCGGGAGCCGATCCCTAACTGGAGTTCCTTGATATGGGGAGCCGTCGCAGGACTCGTGGGCGGCATTGGCCTGGCGGCGTTCTACAGGTCATTGGCTGTCGGCACCATGGGAATCAACGCTTCGCTCGCAGCCGTTATCACGGCTTTGGTTCCGCTATCGTTCAGTTTCAGAACGGAAGGTTTGCCGCATACGATTCGGATGACTGGCTTCGCACTCTCGATGCTGAGCATCTGGATCATCGCGGGACAACAGGGCAGCGCGAGTCAATCGAAAGGTCTGGGACTTGCGGTTGTCGCCGGACTTGGTTTCGGTGGTTTTCTCCTGTTCATCAAGTTGGCAGGATCTCAGGCGGTCTTTTGGCCACTCGCCGCAGCCCGCAGTGCGTCGTTCCTCCTAATGCTGACGATAATTCTGATGAGTGGCGGCGAGTGGAAGGTAAGCCGAGGCGCGGTGTCTTATATGTTGGTTGCGGGTATTCTGGACTCTGGCGCCAATGCGCTGTACGTCGCGGCCACGCAGCGGGGACGGCTGGATGTGGCGGCCGTTCTGTCGTCGTTCTATCCTGGCGCCACGATTATTCTCGCTCGGGTGGTGCTTAAGGAACGTCTCTCGAGATTGCAAAGCGCCGGTATAGGTATGGCGCTGGTTGCCGTTTCACTGATTGCCGCTCAATGAGTCCTATGCCAGCAAGGCGTAGGCCAAAGGCGCGTGTGTTTCGAACACGGCATCAGCTTGGACCCACATACTAGGACGTATGTGCGGCACGCGCGCGACTTCTCCGATAATCATTAGCTTCGGACTGCCAACGATCCGCGTATCGCCGACTTGTTCGAGGTTCGTCCGAAATATTTCCTCAGTATCCAAGGTCGCGTTTGCGACGATCGCGCACGGAGTGTCGCCCTGCATGCCTGCACGTATCAACCGCTCTGCAACTGCTGCACAATCGCCGGGCATGTAGAGAGCGATGGTGCTGCCGCTATGCACTGCGGCCTCCCAGTCTGGCTGGACGTTTGCCGTGCAGCTATGCCCTGAAAGAAATACGACGGACGGAGCCGCATTGCGATCGGTTAACGGTATCGCCGCTTCTGCTGCGCAGGCGATCGCGGCTGTAATCCCCGGCACGATCTCGAAATCAATATCGGCGGCACGCAACGCCGCAAGCTCTTCACCTAAGCGGCCAAACAACGACGGGTCACCGCCCTTAAGTCGGACGACGTTTTCCCCTTGGCGTGCATGCATCACCATTGCGGCGTTGATCGCGTTCTGCGGGTAGTGCTTGCAACCTGACCTCTTGCCGACGTTTTCGATAATTGCTCCCGCTCCAACGTGCTGAAGGATGGCAAGGGTGACAAGTTCATCGTGCAGGACAACATCGGCGCTGGCCAAAATCCGAGCTGCCTTGAGCGTTAGCAACTCGGGATCGCCTGGTCCAGCTCCGACGAAGTACACCTTACCCGCCATCGCGGAACCTCCGATAAGCAGAAACACTGGCTTGAGAGTGCAGCATGCGCCGGCACTGCTCCGCAGAAGTCGTGCGATCGTTTCGCAATCGCACGCGCTCGCGACCCAGTTGTTCCACCCAGCCGGCGTACTCCGGACCGAATTGCTCCTCGAGCTCGCGTCTTAAACGTTGCGCCAGCGCCGGGCTATAGCCAGCGGTTGAAATCGCGATTTGCAGAGGTCCCCGGCGAACCACAGCCGGATAGTAAAAATCGCATCGTGCTGGATCATCAACTGCGTTGGAAAGGACGCCGTGCGTCTCAGCTTGGCGATACACCTCATCGTTCACCTGGGGGTCGTTGGTCGCACTGACCACCAGAAAACAGCCTTCGACGTCTGATTCACGAAACAGCCGCTCTTCCCACTCAATCCGCGCTTCGCGAGCTAGGGACCGCACATGCTCGGTTGCCTGAGGTGCCACAACTTTGACGGTGGCGTCGGCTTCTAGCAGACTCATAATCTTTGGCGCAGCAACTGTTCCCGCACCAACGACGAGGCATCGGCGACCCTGCAGTTTCATGAACATGGGAAAGAGACGGCCCATTCCGCTAACAGCTTAGCACAATCTCTAGAGAATCGATAGAGGAATAGACATTGTCACGACCTGCCGCGAATGGGTATAATTAGCTAAGTCCATCGACATACTAGGATTAATGTCGTGCAACCTTCCTTGAAAGAAACCAAAGCACAACGCGCTGAGCGGCTAAAACAGGAAAAAAACCCGTGGGAGTGCCTGGATGAGCTTCGACGGTTCGCCCGAGAGGGTTACGACGCGATGCCCCCGGAATGGCGCAATACTTATCTCCGCTGGTGGGGTGTATACCCGCAAGGCGATGGCGCGGGAGTTATGGGCGGCAAGGGTGGGGAAGGGCAGTCGGTCCCGTTCTTTATGGTCCGAATCCGCGTTCCGAGCGGGCTCTTATTTTCTCACCAACTGCGTACGATAGCCGATTTGGCCGATCGACACGCGCGCGGGATGGTGGACATCACAGTACGGCACAACATCCAGTTGCACTGGGTCACGGCCGAAGGTTTAGTTGAAGTTTTCGAAGAATTGTGGCGCTGCGGCTTGACCACCATGGCCGCTTGCGGTGACGACACGCGCAATATCACGGGTTGTCCGTTGGCTGGTGTTGACGCAGATGAGATTTGCGATGCCTCTTCACTCGCTATCCGTGCGACGGACATGCTGGTTGGAAATGCCGATTTCTACAATCTGCCCCGCAAATACAAAATTTGCATAACTGGATGCCGTTCCTGGTGCTGCTATCCGGAAATCAACGACGTGGGTTTGACCGCGATTACAAGAGAACGCGACGGCGAGCGAGAGATCGGGTTTTCCCTGAGAGTGGGCGGCGGTCTGTCAGCCGAGCCCTTCCTGGCAAAACGGCTCAACGCATTTGTTCGCTGGCACCAGGTACCCGCGGTTGTCCTCGGCGTGACGCGCATTTTTCGTGAGGCAGAGGTTCTGCGACAGCACCGCGAACGTGCCCGCCTGAAGTATTTGTTCAAACAGCACGGTTGGACAGAGGAAGTTTTCCAAGCGGAACTCGAACGACGGATTGGGTTCGAGTTGGACCCGGCGGAGCCCGAGGACCCTCCGGCCGATGTTTATCGTGACCACGTAGGTATACTTGCACAGAAGCAGCCAGGCTACTTCTACGTCGGGTCATCGGTATTGCGCGGACGCATCACGCCCAGCCAAATGCGTACCGCGGCAGAGTTGGCGGATTCTTTAGGTAACGGCGAACTTCGGACAACGACGATGCAGAATCTGGTCATCGTCAACGTACCGGAACGCAATGTGGAAACGCTGGCGAAAGAACTCGACGCTGTCGGGTTACCTGTCGGCGCTTCGGCCTTCCGCCGCGGAGCCATCGCTTGCACAGGAATGGAATTTTGCCGTCTCGCGATTACTGAAACCAAGAGTTTCACGCGCTGGCTGGTTGAGGATTTGGAGGACCGTTTACCGGGATTCGAGCAGCATCTTAAATTGCACGTGACGGGCTGCCCAAATAGCTGCGGGCAGCACTGGATCTCCGATATAGGCATTGAAGGCAAGAAGCTGAAGGTCGATGGGCAGTGGGTAGATGCCTACTATTTCTGCATTGGTGGCGCGGTGGGCGCGTTTCAGTCGATTGCCCGCCCACTCGGTTACCGTTGTGCAGCGACCGACGTGCCGGCTGCGATTGAACGCTTGCTGCGGGCGTATCTGGACGCCAAGCTTCCGGGAGAGAATCTGCGGTCGTTTTTCGCGCGGCACAGTGATGCTGAATTACGCGCGTGGGTCGCAGGCGGCGAGTTCGAACCAGTTGAACGCGATCGGCCGGCGGGTCATGTTCCAGCGGGAGTGGCGGGTTAGCCCGGATATCTCACAATCGAAGGCAACAAGAAAGCAGCATCGTTACCACGGCATAGGTCTTAAGCAAAGTACGGGAGAACCAGTCTCTTAGTACCTGAGGTACCTCAATCGCTCATCAGGAAAATGCAGGGGCGATCCTCACGTGTGTGGGTCACTTCCCAGTAGTGCTGCAGGATCGAGTAAATCATCAGCCCAGTCTCTCCCTCTCCGAGCAGGAGATAACGGAAAGACTGCCGCATGGGGTTCAGCCGGGTCAATCTGACGAAGATTCCGGCTGGATGCATCAGTTCGCTTAAGTAAGCGATCGTATTCGCTTCCGCGACGGCTTGCGACGCTTTTATGAGGTATTGCCGATCTTCCTGCGTCACGGTGATCTCAATAGGTGAGAGAAACTCACTTCGATTGTCGAGCAGATAAACGCGCACGAAGGCGAGCGGCCCGTCCAGATGATAATAATGGCTCATCTGGCGCATGTGACTCTTACGGACCTCCGGGTCCAGACTTTCAACGGGGACCAGGTTTGCTTTTTCGCGGCAGAGCTGGTTCCATAATCGCTCGGATTCTGCATCGCAGAAACGATGGCCTTCGACACGCAGCTCGGTGGATCGCACGTATCGGCTTATGCCGCTCACGAGAAGAATGAAGAGGATAAAGAAAGTCGCGATGATGATACCGTCAGTGCGCTCGACGATGTTGGCACCGGTGGTGTAGGCGAACACGAGGACCACTCCCCAGCAGTAGAGGCTCAAACCCCATGAATGTTCTTTCCACAGCGAGACAGCCGAAGCGAGAGCCGCTGAGGACATCAAAACGAGCACGCCAGTGGCGTATGCACCACCTTGCGCATTGACGTCGGCGCGGAATACGAGCGTAATCACAACATCAAAGCCGAAGAGCACGAGCACGAGCGGGCGCGTGTAGGCTACCCAGTGCGGCGCGAGGCCGACGCGCGGGAGATAACGCGGCACAAGATGGAGCAAACCTGCCATAGCGGAAGCCCCGGCGAACCAAAGAATCAAGATGGTCGACATGTCATAAATCGAACCGAAAACGTTTCCGAGGTACTGGTGCGCCAAATACGCGATCGCACGGCCATTCGCGGGGCCGCCCTCCTTATAAGCTGCTGGAGGGATCAGCAACGTAGTCACGAAGCTCGAAATCAGGAGCAGCACGCTCATAATGACAGCAGCGGTGACCAGCAACTTGCGCGTATTGCGAATGCGCCCGTACGGTTTGTCGCGCCCATTATCTTGTTCGTCGCCCTTGATGAGCGGCATCACGGATACACCCGTCTCAAATCCGCTGAGGCCGAGCGCTAGACGAGGGAAAAGGATGAGTGCAGCGATGGCGACGTGTGTCCAATTGCCTTGAGCACGCAGCACGTCGAGCCAGTGTGGAACGAAAACCGGATGCAAAATTACGAAGAATAGCATCCGAACTAGAACAATTACGTTCAACAGCAGGTAAGGAATGCACACGGCCGTTGCCAGCTGAATCGCTTCTTTGAACCCTTTGAGAAAGACCACAGCCAAGAGGGCCAGCAGTACAAGAGTAACGGTCATCCTGGCGTCCCTGAGAAAGGGATGGAGATAAGGATTTTCGGTTGCGTGAGTAGCGGCGTCGGCGGCGGATAGGGTCATGGTGATGACGAAGTCCGTAGCAGCAAACCCTAACAAAACGAGGACCAGGAGGCGTCCCCACCAGCCAGGAAGAAGGTTCTCGAGCATGGCGATAGAACCCTGCCCGACATACGAGCGGGCGGCAACTTGCGAATAGATAGGTAGCGCACAGGCCAAAGTAACAAGCACGAGCACGGCAGTCGCAATCGGAGAAATAACGCCTGCGGCGAGTAACGCGATACCCGGTTGATAGCCGAGAGTGGAAAAGTAATCGACGCCTGTAAGCCAGATGACCAGATACCAAGGATGGGTGCCATGCTCGTGGCCGCCATGGGAAGCGGGCGCCTCCGAACCGCGCATCCATCTGCGCCAGACAGAGGAAGAGGATGCCGCAGCTGGCTGTGGTAGTACGGCCGGTTTCGAGCTCACCAGTTCAAAGTACCGCAGGTGGTCTAAAGTGCTCGGTCGTTCAAAGCACTCAAATCTTGATCAAGATTTGACGGTAGAATCCGCTTTATCGTGCTTTTGCTGATCGGCACGGCAATAAGGCGTCCAGGGGATCGCTTCAAGGCGTTCCGGTTCGATAGGGCGACCACAGTCGATGCACTTGCCGAAGGTGCCCTCATAGATCCGTCGCAAAGCGTCCCGCACCTGCTGAAGAGTTTGCGCCGCTAGCGTGCTCTCCTCCAGGGCAACAGTTTTGAGTTGGGTCGATGTGGCCTGATCGGCGAAATCCTCCACTTCGGCGGAGGGAAATTCGCGGGCTTCGTTTTCAAACCTTGCGATTAAGTCAACTAATTCCCGCTCTTTGGCGAGCAGCCGTTGCCTGAAATATTCGAGATCCATCAGCTAACGCTGAGTATATGATGCGGCAGGCTAGAAAAAGTGTGCCAGAGCCGCACTATTAGAAAATGGCAACGGTAGCCCGATCTACCGCAGGCGAACGATAGCTTTCGCACGACTTGATTCTTAGGACGACGATGCCGCTCTAGCGCGTTGCTCATCGGACGGAAACACTTCTTCGATATCGGCGAATTTTTGAGCCCGGTGCAGGTAATAGTACACCCCGAGCAGGATCACCATCAAGAGACCGAGAATCACCATCAGCAGCGCAAAGTGCTCGACCTGGCGGACGGGTGCGGTGGCTTGATGTTCCGCCTGGCTTACTATGACGATCCAGCCGAGGTTCGGGAAGTGCTGCTTCAGGCCCGTATCAGCAAAGCCGATGATGTACGGTCCGGACGCTAAAGGAGTTGTAAGCGATCCGCTCTGATGGCCCTGGAAGGACCCGAGAGAATCGCGAACCGCGTCAAACTCCTGAGATTTTACATGCGCGAAGACGTCCGCGTTCGGCGAACTGATGATGGATCCATCATCGCTGACCAGCTCAGCTCGAGCTCCATTGCCGATCTGGCCTTCTTTGAAACGTGATAGCAACCCTGAGATGTTGAGGGCCGCGCTCAACACTCCAATGCAGCGAGTGGAAGCCGGATCAAAAATTGGCGCGTTGATGTTGAAGTAATAGGATTTAGTAAACTCGTCGAAAAGTATATTGCCGATCCTGACCGCGCCTTTGCCATCGCCGTAAGCCGCCTGCCAGTCGGGGTCCTGTGCAACTGACGATCTTGCCTGTTTTTGACTTGCCGCCACAACGTTACCGTTCTGATCCGTCGCCACAATGTCCAAGAATCTGGGATCCAGCTCTCTCCGGCGGCGAAGGATGTCGGAGGCACTGGAGGTTAGAATTCCTTTGCCGGCCGGCCCGGCATTCGCGATGCTTGCAGCTTGGTTCGCGCCGGGCTGCGGTGATGCTGTTGTTCCTGTCTGAGCACCAGCCTTACGATCTGCAGCGTAGACTGCATCGATGAGCGCGGGCTCGGCTGTCATCACATTCACATCAGCCAAGCGATCGCGAACGAATTGCGAAACTTCATTGCTGTACATATCGGCAACGGTCTTGAAATCGTTTCCGATTGCGTTGTCGAGAGCCTTGTCACTGCGCGCCGTCAGAATGAAACCGACGATGCTGAGGGGCACAATGACGATAATTAGCGCCACCAAAAGCTTGGTAATTGAGACCCGTACTTCCAGTCGATCAAGGGCCATCCCACACCTCCCACGTTCATGGCTGTCGCGAGGACCTACCACGCCCGGGGTCATGGGCTGGCATTCGCCAGCTGGCCCGAAACATGGCCGCTCCCCGGTTTGATAATACTCCATCTGGAGGGGTGCTGGGAGGGCCCAAAAGAAAAGGGCGGCCCGTGAAGCCGCCCAGATACGTTCTTTGGCTGTTTTCTTTTCGCTATATCTCTTCGGCCGCCGCTAGTGCGTCCTCGCCCAGATCTTCGGCAAGGCCACCGCTATATACGCCGCGAGTTTCGTCGCCGTACTCCTGAAGAGTATCGGCGAGCGAGAGATCTTGCTCCGGTATCGGTTCTTCTTCTACGACGTCCTCGCCTGCAATTCGTACGCGCCGGTAGTACTCCATGCCCGTTCCAGCAGGTATGAGCCGGCCCATGATGACGTTTTCTTTGAGGCCTCGCAGGTAATCCACTTTGCCATTGATGGCGGCTTCAGTAAGCACACGGGTGGTCTCCTGGAAGCTTGCCGCTGAGATGAACGAATCAGTGGAAAGCGAAGCTTTGGTGATGCCAAGGAGGATCGGTTTGCCCGTTGCGGGGCGTTGACCGGCCTCGATCACATGATTATTTTCTTCGCGGAACTTGAATTTATCCACCACTTCCTCGGGTAGGAACTCAGTATCTCCGATGTCCTCGATTCTGATCCAACGCATCATTTGGCGCGAGATCACTTCGAGGTGCTTGTCGTTGATGTTTACACCCTGCAAGCGATAGACTTCCTGGATTTCGTTCACCAGGTACTTCTGCAGCTCCTTTTCACCGAGCACGGCCAGAATGTCGTGCGGATTGCGCGGGCCATCCATCAACGGATCGCCCGAGCGCACGCGCTCGCCTTCCTGGACATTAATGTGCACGCCGCGCGGAATCGAGTATTCCTTCTGGATGCCGTCGTCACCAACGATATACAGCTTACGCATACCCTTGCTGACTTCGCCGTACTTAACGACGCCATTGATTTCAGCGATCACAGCGGTTTCGCGAGGCTTGCGAGCTTCAAACAGCTCGACCACGCGCGGTAGACCGCCGGTGATGTCTTTGGTCTTGGTAGTGGCCCGTGGGATCTTCGCAAGCACATCGCCTGCGTGCACTTCTTCCCCATCGGACACCATCAGGTGAGCGTGAGTTGGCATGAGATAGCGCTTTTCTTCCGAGCGAGTGCCGCCTTGGGGGCGGATCACAATCGTGGGAAAGCGTTTTTCGTCCGATGACTCGGTAACAACCACCTGCATGTTGCCAGTGATCTCATCCACCTGCTCTTGCGTGGTGACACCGTCAATCAGGTCTTTGAAGTGAATGGTCCCGCTGATCTCAGTGAGAATCGAGAACGTATAAGGATCCCATTCGAGCAAGACCTGGTTGGCTTTGACCGGTGCGCCGTTTTCGACGTTGATCTTGGCGCCGTAAACAACCGGATAGCGTTCGCGTTCGCGGTTCTTCTCATCGACGATGATCAGAATGCCGTTGCGGTTCATCGCGATCAACTCGCCCTTCTTATTGCGGACGGTGTTAACGTTATTAAACTTGATGAAACCGTCGCTCTTGGCATCTTGGGTCGATTGTTCGCTGACACGAGTTGCCGCACCACCGATGTGGAACGTACGCATCGTGAGCTGGGTTCCAGGCTCACCAATGGATTGAGCCGAAATGATACCTACGGCCTCACCCCGCTCGACCATGCGGCCGGTGGCGAGATTACGCCCGTAGCAGAGACGGCAAACACCGCGCCTCGATTCACATGTCAGAACGGAACGAATCTTGACACGCTCGATGCCGGCAGCCTGAATTGCGCTGGCCAGCTCTTCCGTGATCTCCTCGTTTACGCTGACGATGACGTTGTTTTCGTAGTCACGCTGATCTTCGAGAGCGACGCGGCCCACAATGCGGTCGCGTAGCGGTTCAATGATTTCGCCCGACTCGATAATCGGCTCGACGTAGATGCCGTCGCTCGTGCCGCAATCGTCTTCGGTGATGATGACGTCTTGCGCGACATCGCAAAGCCTGCGCGTGAGATAGCCGGAGTCCGCCGTCTTGAGAGCGGTATCGGCTAGGCCTTTTCGCGCGCCGTGCGTGGAGATGAAGTACTGCAGCACGTTGAGGCCTTCCCGGAAGTTCGCCGTGATTGGCGTTTCGATGATTTCGCCCGAGGGCTTGGCCATCAGACCGCGCATACCGGATAGCTGGCGAATCTGTTGCTTCGATCCGCGAGCACCCGAGTCGGCCATGATGTAAATCGGGTTGAGATTGCGCCCGGTTCGATCATCCTCCTCCATGTTCTTGAACATTTTGTCGGAGACCGCCTCTGTAACCTTGGACCAGATTTCAATGATCTTGTTGTAGCGCTCGGATTGAGTGATTGCGCCTTCCTGATATTGCTGCTGAACTTCGATAACCTGTCGCTCAGCTTCGCGCACAAGGTTGCCCTTATCTTCGGGCACCACCATGTCGTCGATACCAATCGAGATACCGGCGCGGGTTGCGTAGAGGAAGCCAAGCTTCTTGACTTCATCCAACATTTGCACCGTGGTTTGCAGGCCGAACTTCAGGTAGCAATACTGAACGAGTTGAGCGTCGCCCTTCTTCTTGAGCAGGCCGTTGATGAACGGCATCTCCTTCGGAAGTACGTCGTTCAAGATTACGCGGCCAACGGTCGTGTCCATGTACTGCTTGTTGAACTCGATCGGCTCGGTATGAAGAATGTTTTGGTTGTCGAAGGCTTTGGTCAGATCGATGACCTTGCCGGTGTGCCTTAGCTTGATGGCTGTGAGAGTTTCGACCTCGCCCATCTCGAGCGCGATCAGCACGTCATCAATGGAGGCAAACGTGCGGCCCGAGCCTTTAGAATTCGGGCGCATCTTCGTCAGATAGTAGAGACCCAGCACCATGTCCTGGGTGGGAATCGCAATGGGCGCGCCATGCGCAGGCGAGAGAATATTGTTGGAGGCGAGCATCAAAGTGGCTGCCTCGATCTGCGCTTCGGGAGAGAGCGGGATATGGACGGCCATCTGGTCGCCATCGAAATCGGCGTTAAAGGCAGTGCAAGTGAGCGGATGCAACTTGATAGCCTTGCCCTCCACGAGCACTGGCTCGAAAGCTTGAATGCCGAGGCGGTGCAGCGTCGGAGCGCGATTCAAGAGAATCGGATGGTCTTTGATGACCTCTTCGAGAATGTCCCAAACCACTGGATCCTGTTGCTCAACCAGTTCCTTGGCTTGCTTAATGGTGGTGCAGTGGCCGCGCTGCTCAAGCCGGTGATAGATGAACGGCTTGAAGAGCTCGAGAGCCATCTTCTTGGGAAGGCCGCATTGATGCAGCTTCAACTCGGGACCGACAACGATAACCGAGCGGCCGGAGTAGTCGACGCGCTTGCCAAGCAGGTTCTGACGAAAGCGTCCTTGCTTACCCTTAAGCGTGTCGGACAGAGACTTGAGCGGGCGATTGTTCGCGCCGCGCAGCACGCGCCCACGGCGGCCGTTATCGAATAATGCATCGACAGCTTCCTGCAGCATGCGCTTTTCGTTGCGCACGATAACGTCGGGAGCATGCAGCTCCATTAGCTTCTTCAGACGGTTATTGCGGTTGATAACACGCCGATAGAGATCGTTCAGGTCGGACGTAGCGAAGCGGCCTCCATCGAGCGGCACGAGCGGACGCAGTTCAGGCGGAATGACCGGGATTACATCGAGGATCATCCATTCCGGCTTATTACCCGATTTACGGAAGCTTTCGACAACCCGCAGACGTTTGGCGTACTTCAGCTTCTTCTGGGCTGAAGTTTCGGTCTTCATCTTCTCGCGAATATCGAGGCTGAGCGCCTCGATATCGATGCGCCTGAGGAGCTCTTTCACGCCCTCGGCGCCCATCATGGCGACAAACTTGCCGGGGAACTCCTGGTCGAGCTGACGTTTACGTTCGTCGCTGATCACTTCGCCCATGTTGAGGCCGGTGGCTTCACCTGGGTCGATGATGACGAACGCTTCGTAATACAGCACGCGCTCGAGTTCGCGGAGCGTTATATCGAGCAGATAGCCGATGCGGCTTGGCAGGCCTTTGAAAAACCAGACGTGGGAGCAGGCGCTGGCCAGCTCAATGTGGCCGAGGCGCTCGCGGCGCACGCGGGAGAGAGTAACTTCAACGCCGCACTTGTCGCAGATTACGCCGCGATGCTTCATGCGCTTGTACTTGCCGCAGAGACACTCCCAGTCAGCTACCGGTCCAAAAATACGAGCGCAGAACAGACCGTCGCGCTCGGGTTTGAAGGTTCGGTAATTGATCGTCTCCGGCTTGGTAACTTCACCATGGGACCAGCTCCGGATCTTCTCGGGAGCGGCCAGGCTGATTCGGATCGAATCGAAATCGGCGATGAGATTGGCTCTATCGTAAGGAGAGGAACGATACATGAATTGTCCTTAAAAACCTTTCTACTTTTCCCACGCGCTCCGCTAATCCGCGGCTAGCGCCAGGTCCTGCATCTCGCGCGGCTTCTTCATCAGCTCTACATCGAGACACAGACTCTGCAATTCGCGGATCAGCACGTTGAATGACTCAGGTACGCCGGGTTCAGCCGCAGCCTCACCCTTTACGATGGCTTCGTAGATCTTGGCGCGCCCATAAACGTCGTCGGATTTTGCGGTGAGCAACTCCTGAAGGATGTAAGCTGCACCGTAAGCCTCGAGCGCCCAGACTTCCATTTCGCCGAAGCGCTGGCCGCCAAATTGCGCCTTTCCGCCGAGCGGTTGTTGAGTAATGAGTGAATATGGCCCGATGGAGCGCGCGTGAATCTTGTCGTCCACCAGATGGCTCAACTTCAACATATAAATGTAGCCGACGGTCACAGGCTGCTCAAATGGCTGGCCGGTAACGCCGTCCCAGAGCTGGACCTTGCCTGAGGTAGGCAGTCCCGCTTCAGTCAGCCGCGTCTTGATGTCTTTTTCCGCCGCACCGTCGAATACCGGCGTTGCGAAGTGAAGCCCAAGCTTGGCGGCGGCCCACCCGAGATGCGTTTCGAGAATCTGTCCGACGTTCATACGAGATGGAACGCCAAGCGGATTCAGAACGATCTCAACCGGAGTGCCGTCCGGCAAGTAGGGCATATCTTCTTCGGGCACAATACGCGCGATGACGCCTTTATTCCCGTGGCGGCCGGCCATTTTGTCGCCGACCGAGAGCTTGCGCTTCATGGCGATATAGACTTTCACCAGCTTGATGACGCCAGGCGGTAGCTCATCGCCCTTGCGGAGCTTAGCGATTCTTTCTTCCGTGATCTTTTCGAGAACTGCGATCTGACGCGAGGTCATCTCTTCGATCTCGTCGATTTGTTCGTTCAGGCGGACATCTTTTGTCGTAAGCCGCATGCGTTTTAGATCACGAGCGCGAAGCTTTTCGAGCAAATCGCGGGTGAGCGGTGTTTCTTTCGACAGAAGCTTCTTATTGGTCTTCTCGTCGTGCAGATCGGCGGTGAGCTCCTTGCCTTTTAGCAACTCTTCGAGCCGCTTAGCGCGCTCGTCGCTCAAGATACGTTTTTCGTCCTCGAGATTGCGATGAAGGCGCTCCTCCTGCATCTGCAGAATCTGCTTGGAACGCTCGTCCAACTCAGCGCCTTTGCGCGAGAAGACTTTGCAATCCACGATAGTGCCTTCGATACCGGGCGGGCAGTAGAGCGAGGCGTCCTTTACATCGCCCGCCTTCTCACCGAAGATGGCGCGCAACAGTTTCTCTTCAGGAGTGAGCTGCGTTTCACCTTTCGGCGTTACTTTGCCGACCAGGATGTCGCCCGGCTTTACTGTTGCTCCGATGCGAATGATGCCGCTCTCGTCCAAGTTACGCAGGAAGGATTCGGCGATGTTTGGAATGTCGCGAGTGATCTCTTCAGGGCCGAGCTTGGTGTCGCGCCCTTCGATCTCAAACTCTTCGATGTGAATGGATGTGTAGTAGTCGTCTTTGACCAGCTTTTCGCTGACCACAATGGCGTCTTCGAAATTGTACCCGCGCCAGGGCATGAAGGCGACGACAACGTTCCGTCCGAGTGCGAGCTCGCCGGCTTCGGTGCAGGGACCGTCAGCGAGCACATCCCCTTTCTTCACCCTTTGCCCTTGATAAACAATCGGCTTCTGGCTGATACAGGTGTTTTGATTAGAGCGCTTGAATTTCGTGAGCTGATAGATGTCGGCCCCCACTTCGCGGGACATCTGGCCTTCGTGCGCGCTACCTTCGACGCGAACAATGATGCGCTCGCTATCGACGGAATCCACGATACCGGGGCGCTTGCAGATTACAACCGCACCGGAATCGCGGGCGGTAACACGTTCCATACCGGTACCCACGTAGGGGGCTTCGGCACGCAGCAAAGGCACAGCCTGACGCTGCATATTCGATCCCATGAGAGCGCGATTCGCATCGTCGTTCTCGAGGAACGGAATGAGGCTCGCGGCCACCGAGACTAGCTGTTTCGGACTGACGTCCATGTACTCGATTTCGTCGCGATGCTTGAGGACGAAATTGCCGGCCTGACGAGCGTTTACGAGATCGTCAACGATGCGGCCCTTGTCGTCAATGGATACGTTAGCTTGAGCGATGATGTACTTGTCTTCTTCCCAAGCAGACAAATAATCGCAGTGGGCTTCATATTCAGCCTGCTGCTTCTTGCCCGAGAGCGCTGCATTTGCCTTTTCGACTTCGGCCCGCGAGACAACGTCGCCAACTTTAAAATCGGTGCCGCCCGGATTGAGAACTCTTACTTCATCGACCAGGCTTCCGTTCTTAACCCGGCGGTAGGGACTCTCAATGAAGCCGTATTCGTTAATACGCGCAAAGCAGGAGAGAGACGAAATCAGACCGATATTCGGACCTTCCGGAGTCTCGATGGGGCAGATCCGGCCGTAGTGGGTCGGATGCACATCGCGCACTTCGAATCCAGCGCGCTCACGAGATAAACCACCCGGACCGAGCGCAGAGAGCCGCCGCTTATGCGTGATCTCCGACAAAGGGTTGGTCTGATCCATGAATTGCGAAAGCTGGCTGGATCCGAAGAACTCCCGGATTGCGGCCATTACCGGCTTGGCGTTGACCAGGTCATGCGGCATGGCCGTCGACATTTCCTGGTACACGGACATCTTTTCCTTAATGGCGCGCTCCATGCGAACGAGGCCGATGCGGAATTGATTTTCCAACAGCTCGCCGACCGCGCGCACGCGGCGATTGCCCAAGTGGTCGATATCATCCACCGCGCCCAAACCCTTGCGGAGGCGCAAGAGATAAAGAATGGTGTCGATGAAGTCTTTCTGGTCGAGGGTGCGTTTGTCGAGCGGTGTAGCGTCCGCGTGTTCGTGCAGCTTGATGTTGAACTTCATGCGCCCCACGCGTGAGAAATCGTATTTGCGGGGGTCGAAGAACATTCCCTGGAACAGTTGCGTAGCTGTATCAAGAGTCGGCGGATCGCCGGGCCGCAGCTTACGATAGATTTCGAGTAGCGCGTCGTTCTGGCTCTTGACGGTGTCTTTGCGCAGAGTCGCGGAGATTACATTACCCGCATCGTCGCGATCCGGAAAGAACACTTCGAAATTTTGAATGCCCGCTTCGGCGAGTTTTGCGATGGCGGTCGAGGTCAACTCATGATTGGCTTCGATCAGCACCTCGCCGGTCGACATGTCGATAACGTCGGCTGCGACATAAGCGCCCTCGAGATCGTTCGAGGCGACTTCAACCTGTTCGATCTTTGCCTTCTGGATCTCGCGGAACAGTGAGTTGGTGATCTTGCGGCCTTGCGGAACTACTGGGTCGCCGCCCTTGGTGATGGCATGCGACAGCTTCATACCAATCAAGCTCTCGTTGACGCCCCACAACAGCTTCTTGCCTTTCAACGAAATGGTGGAAATCCTGTAAAAAGCGCGGATGATGTCGGCGTCTGTCTTCAGCCCCAACGCCCGCAGAAATACGGTGCCGTAAAACTTGCGCTTGCGGTCGATGCGGACGTAGAGCAGGTTCTTGTTGTCGTATTCGAACTCGACCCAGCTGCCGCGGTACGGAATGATCTTGCCGAGGAAGTAGCCTTGCGCCTGAACGCGCTCAAAGAACACGCCGGGTGATCGGTGCAGTTGCGAGACGATGACCCGCTCGGTGCCGTTGATGATGAACGTGCCATTCTCGGTCATCAAAGGAATTTCGCCGAAGAAGACTTCTTGCTCCTTGATGTCCCGCACGGTCTTGTTTCCGGTTTCGGCGTCTTTGTCGTAAACGGTCAAACGGATCGTGACCTTCAACGGCGCTGCGTATGTCATGCCGCGCTCTTCGCATTCGGGTACGTCATACTTCAACTGCAAAGCGACCGGATCGCCGCAACGATTGCAGAAAGTCACAATGTTCTTGTTGAACGTCCCGCATTTATGGCAGAGCACATCGCCGGCATGGAACGGATCTGTTCGGATCTCTGCGCCGCAGTTCGGGTTGCGGCAGATGGTGCGGAGGTGATGCAGACCTTTGAGGTTGCCGCACTTACATTCCCAATTCCCGATGGAGTAGTCGACGAATTCGAGCTGACTTAGACCTCGGAAATCGGAGATTGGAAAAACAGAGCTGAATACGCTTTGCAACCCAGCGTCTTCACGCTCCTTGGGCAGAAGGTCCATTTGCAGAAACCGCTCGTAGGAGCGCTTTTGCACCTCGATCAGGTTAGGAATCGGTATTGAAGTTTTAATCTTCGAAAAATCAACTCTCTCGCGGAGAGAACCATTTAAAACGCTGGGCATCTAAGCTTGTCCTTTTGGAAACCGGTGGCACAGTGACGACATTATTTAGCAATTCGCAAATACGAAGCCGAACCGCGCAATCTATGCGGCTACGGCCATCAGCGGTGAACTAAGCGGTCCACCTGCAAACGCTTGTGCGGCACTTGAGAAAAATTGACCGCACGGGGAGAAAAACTGATGAGAAAGATCGTGGGTGGCGATAACGATTAGGTAAGTCCTGAGTACAGCGCAGCGAGTCCTCGTCGAAGCAAGAATGAATAGTGGCTACAGGCAAGAGGATAAAGTCGGACACGCAAAAGCTCCCGTCGCACCTGAAAAGGCGCACGGGAGTATTACTTAACAAACTGAAATCACAAATCCGATGCTGGACCGCCCCAGTTTGACGTCAATCTCAGGATAACCAAGTTTGGCCAGCCGCGTCAAACCCACAGCGGCCCGACCCTTTTTTAGTGTACCACGGTATACCACCATATGGATCGGGTGGCCTACAATTACTTTACTTCGACCGTGGCGCCAGCATCGACGAACTTCTTCCGAATCGCCTCCGCTTCATCCTTATTGACGCCTTCTTTGATCGGTTTCGGTGCGCCATCGACCAGGTCTTTGGCCTCCTTCAGGCCGAGGCTGGTAACTTCTCGCACCGCCTTGATAACGTTGATCTTGTTTGCACCGACAGCTGTAAGTACCACGCTGAACTCGGTCTTTTCTTCGGCTGCAGGAACTGCCGCTGCGGTACCCGCGCCAGGAGCCGCTACCGCCACCGAAGCTGCAGCGGCCGAGACGCCCAGCTTCTCTTCGAGCAGTTTTACCAGCTGAGAGGCCTCAAGCAGGGTTAATCCCTGAATCTGTTCCGCTATTACGTTAATATCCGCCATTTCTCTTTCCTAACTCCCTACTCTTTAAACCTATTTTCTTTACCGGCCTGATCCAAAACGACGGCTAAATTGCGTCCGACGCCGTTAACTGAGGTGACCAGGCGTGTTGCGCTGGCGTTGACCAGATAAAGAAGCTTCGCGTAGATCTCTTCTTTAGGAGGCATCGCGGCCAGGTCATTGATCGCCTTGACATCTACCACGCGGCCTTCCACCATGCCGGCTTTGAAGGTAAACGCCGCATTGTCTTTCGCGTACCTCGTCAGCGCCTTCGCCAGAGCAACGGGATCTTTTGAGGTGAAAGCCAGCGACGTCATGCCTTTCAAATCGGCGAGCAAATCGTTGGCCGGCGTGCCCTCTGCTGCCTTCGAGACCAAATTGTTCTTTACGACGCGGTATTCTCCGCCCGCGTCGCGGACCGTCTTCCGCAGCGCGAAATCCTGACTGACACGCAATTTTTCGTAGCTCGTCACGAAGATATTCTTGTTCTCTTCGAGCGCCTTCTTCAGCTCTTCGAGCTCTTTCTGCTTTTGATCTTTATCCTTCATTTGTGTTACGCCGCCGTTCTCGCGTTGAACGGCGTCACGTCCAGATGCACACCCGGGCCCATGGTGGAGCACAAGGTTGCGCTCTTCACATATTTTCCTTTGGCGGCCGAGGGCTTGGCTTTAATGACCGCTTGGATCAGGCTGTTCGTATTCTCGAGCAGCTTGTCAGTAGCAAAGCTGACCTTTCCCACGGGCGCGTGAATTACGCCTGTCTTGTCCACGCGAAATTCGACTTTACCGGCTTTGATTTCCTGGATCGCCTTATTGACGTCTGTGGTCACAGTTCCGGTTTTCGGGTTCGGCATCAAGCCGCGCGGACCGAGAATTTTACCCAGGCGTCCCACGGAGCGCATCATATCCGGGGTAGCGATCACGGCATCGAAATCGGTCCAGTTTTCGGTTTGGATTTTGTTGACCATGTCCTCGCCACCAACGAAATCGGCACCCGACTCTTGCGCTTCTCGAACTTTGTCTCCCGACGCAATCACCAGAACTTTTTTGGACTTGCCCAAGCCGTTCGGCAGGACGACCGTACCACGCACCATCTGGTCAGCGTGTTTCGGGTCGACGCCGAGGCGCATGTGCACTTCAACCGTCTCGTCAAATCTAGTGAACTTGATCTTTTGGACGAGAGGTACGGCCTCAGCAAGCTGATATGGCTTAGGAGCAACCTGCTTAGCCGCGGCTTCGTACTTCTTACCGGGCTTGTGACTCATAATTTAACTGGTACGAACGGCTTGGGGCGCGAAAGTAGGCACCCTCGGCCTCCCACGTTGGCTCGAAACTTTTTCAGGATAGCACAAGCGTCAACTAGTGCTCGCGCAGGGAGTGAATGAGCGCTTCCATATGGTTTAGGTAGCGCTCGAAGGCTTTGCGGCCGGCGGCGGTGAGCCGGTATTCCGTTCGGGGCATGCGGCCCTCAAAGCTCTTGTTGCATTCCACGTATTTCGCTTCTTCTAAGCGCCTGGCGTGAACGCTGAGATTCCCGTCGGTGGTTTGCAACAGGCGCTTCAACTCATTGAACGTGAGCGAATCATTGACGGCCAAAGCGCTGACGATTCCAAGCCGCATGCGTTCGTGGATGATTCGGTCCAGGTTCGGCAAAGCATTTTCAACCGTCCCTTGCTCATTGCTTGTCTTACCGGTCTTTGCCGATCGTGCTTTGGAAGCAGTCGGGTCAAGTTCCCGCGCCATTGCTGGTCTAGCCACCGTACCTCCTCGCAATCACGACCCCGAACCCGATATGTAGCCCGCCAAACCCGAGGATCAAAAAGATGTCACCCCAACTGGGCGGTGCGAGTAATGCAAGTACGCCAACGAACATAAAACAGAGGCCCATGACGGGGACGATGCGTACGGAAAATGCGCCGCCTGTCACGACAGCGGCTCCGTAAAGGAGCAACCAAACACCGGGAGTGACGCCGAAGATTTGCAGGTTGTACAAGACAGCCGTGAGAACGGCGCCAGCAATAAGCGGGGGCATGAAACTCAGCAATGCACGCCGCGCGGGCCGCGATTGGAGAGACAGGGCCAGCCGCTTCGATTTCGAGCGCAGCGCCAGCACAGCGATTGCGAGCGCCACTAGTGCCTCACGCAAACCAAATAAAGAATTGCTCGCGCAATGGACGGCCGAATGCAATGCTTCCCGCACCGAGTGCAGTGGTCCCGATAACCACGCCACCCCAACCTGGCACCGCGGTGAAGGAGGCAGCGCGCTCCATTGTGTCGCGAATGAAACGCAGATTATCCGCCGCATGGCGGTCGATCGGAATAGGACCGCTGAGAACTCGGGTGCGCTGCGCAAACGCCATATCAATTTAACGGGCAAAAGGGCCGAAATGCCCTGTGCGCCCTTAAGCCGAGTATACGGTAAAGCTTCGACGAGTAGGCAAGTTCTTTGCAATGCAAAGAGTGACGCGTCGCAGGGGTTGGTCGGCTCAGTTAGAAACTGAAGTGAATTCCCCCCACGGCCCAACGAGGCAGGCGTGCGGAACCCGTCTTCATAAAAATTCTGATCTAGAGCGTTCGAAACACGAACATAGAAGCGCACAGATGTGCGGTCGGATAAGCGAGTCGAATATCCTGCTGAGAGCCCAAGTTGGCGAGGTCCCGGGAACCGATAGGCGTTGCTCGCCGCGGCGATAGGCCATAGAGCGGGTATAGATAATCGCTGCCCGCCTCAAAATCCATTGCTACGTCAATATGGATTCCAAATTGTTGCGTCGCGACAATAGTGACGAGGTTCGGTAGAATGCGGGGCGATTGTAATGGGTCGACGCCCGTTCCTGTGTAGTACTGCGATGTTCGGTCCCGTGCATTCGTGTAGGTGTAAGACGCGAATACGCTAGTGTTGCGCGACGGATGCCAATCGCCGCTGAGTTCTACGCCCCGCGCAATGCCACCGCCCGTGTTGTAGTAACCGCCGGTGCGGCCATAGGGATCGACATAACCGGGAGGAAAATCGAGAAAACCAATCACCTGCTGTAGGTGGGAGTAGAAGTACGTGCCACTTACTTTCAAAAGCTGATGAAACAGGTATTGGTCGAAGCCAAAATCGACAGAGATTGCACGTTCCGGACTCAGTCTCGGATCGCCAAAGGGGAAGTAGGTCGCACCGTAAAAGTAGCCGCCGAAGCGCTCGTAAAGCGAGGGAAGACGAAAGCTGTTTCCGGTATGCGCACGCAGCTTGGTGGATGTGCGTGGAAGAAAGTAGGAGAGTGCGGCATCTCCAGTGTAGGCGTCAGGAGGCGATGGCAAAGGCAAGTTGGCGTAAGGGGAGACGCCGCCGAGAAAACTTGGTTGATCGAGACTTGCGCGTGTGAACCGGCCTGAGAGCAGCAGTTGGAGGCGGCCGTTCAGGGCAGTAACTTGATCTTGAGCGAACACCGCATTGCTTCTTTGTGTTGCATCCGTTCTGTAGTAGGCGCGTTGGGCGGGATCCGGATTCTGATCCGTCGAAAGGTTCAGATAATGTTCTCGCTCGAATTCATAACCGCCACTCAGTAACTGATGAGTTCCGAGCAGATAGTCCGCTCGCGCCTGGACGGTATCGATCCGGCCAGCATATCGGTCTGCAGTATTGAACAGCGGCTGGCTGTACTCGGGCAAATTAGGGCCTGCAGGCCCATCAGTGTTGTTTCGGTTGGTGTCGACAATTGCATAGGCGAGGCGGTAGGAAAAGCGGGAATTTACTTCGTGCTGGAATCGGAAGAGAGCGTCAACGAAATGTGCAGTAGCGGCCCGCGTCCGGATCTCCGAGTGACGGGATGAACGTCGCATTTCCCGCGTTGTATGGCAAGTTGGCATCTGCCAGACGGATTTGCGCTGTCGTAAGCGGAATCGCCGGGATAATTCCTGTCAGCGGCGCGTTCGCAGTTGGCGCGGGGCTGACGTTCTCCTGCAAGTAGCCGGTGTTAGCGAATACATCGAGCACCCAGCCGCATATTTGAAGCAAGGGCATAGCTGACGCCCGCTCTGACCGCTCCAGTCGCGAACTGCACCGACGTCATCGACCCCTTCGGTAACGTTGAGATGCGACAGGCCGACCGAATACGCGAGGCGATTATCCAGCGCGCCTCCCGCAACGCGAGCGACGCCGCGAAACAAGCCCAAACCACCGCCTTGTAGATCCAGATCCCCATGCACGGGCCCACCACCCGAATCGGTGATGATGTTTACGGTGCCTGACATTGCATTCGTGCCATAGAGCGACGAACCCGATCCGCGCAGAACCTCGATCCGTGATGTATCGACCAGAAGCAAGTCGCCAATATAGGCGCTCGCATCGCCTTGAGGGCCCGTCGGATCACGAAAACGGAAACCGTCGATCAACACTGCGGTATCAGTCACGCGCAAGCCGCGGGTTTGAATGGTGGTGAAGCTTCCGGGACTGCCGCGGGTGCTGATGCGAAGTCCAGGAACAAATCGAATCGCGTCCGCTACGGAAAACAGTCCACGTTTTTCTGCATCCTGGGCCATCACAACGTCGAGAGCCTTCGAAACCTGATCGACTGATTGCGGCTCGCTAGCTGCCGTCACGCGTCACTTCGTTCTTTAAAGCCGAGACCGCCAGATGGATGGCGATCTTCTTGGTTTCACCAGCGACGAGCGTCACTGTCTCTGGCTGCACAATCGTCAAACCGGGAGCTGAAGCATCAACCAGATAGTCGCCAGGCGCTACGTTGCGGAATTGAAAACGACCCAGAGGGTCCGAGCTAGTCGCGAGAAGCGCGGCTCCCGCAATTTGGTGCAAGCTGACGGATGCGGCAGCTGACAGCAGCGCCCGAGGGATCAGTGACCGTTCCTATGACAACTGCGGATTGTGAAGCTGCGGATAAACACGCTGCACTCACAGACAGAGTGGCAACGCGCTGGAGAATTGAGCGAACTAACGTACAGTACACTGTCGGCCCTCCCTCGAGGCGGCAAATAAATTTCCGCTCCTAATGGTCGCGGGCTGCGGCAGGTCTTCGGACTTGCAGGCGGGCAATCGGTCAAGACTGCTTTTCTATTAACCCGGCTTCCCCTCTCCGGTTACGGAGAAAGTGCCTTGTGGGCGTTCGTTCCTGCTTACCGCTGCGGGGCAGTCCTGGATTCTCACCAGGTTCCCTTTTGAACACCTCAGCTCAAAAAGAGTTCAGCGTACCGGCAGCGATATCAAGACTAACGGATCGGAGGTGCGGTTTGCAAATTTTTTTCCAGCCGAAGCCGTGGCTGGGGGGAAGGGCTAGACTACGTCCACACCCATGCTGCGGCAGGCGCCTTCTACCTGCTTAACAGCGGCCTCAACAGTAAAGCAGTTGAGATCGGGCATCTTTATCTTGGCGATTTCTTCTACCTGCTTTTGCGTGATCTTTCCAACTTTGACCTTGTTCGGTTCAGGCGAACCTTTTGCCAAGTTCACCGCTCTCTTCACGAGAATTGCAACCGGTGGTGTTTTTGTAATGAAGGTGAACGATCGGTCCGAGTAGATTGTGATGACCACCGGAATAATCAATCCTTCCTGGTCCTTCGCCGAGGTCTTTGCGTTGAAGGCTTTGCAGAATTCCATTATGTTCACGCCCTGAGGACCGAGCGCCGTTCCCACTGGTGGCGCGGGCGTAGCCTTTCCGGCCGGAATCTGCAACTTTACTTGCGCTGTAACTCTTTTTGCCATTGCTGTGCTTGCTTCTCTCTATTAATTTGGCGAACTATATCTTCTCGACCTGAAGAAAATCGAGTTCCACCGGAGTGGAACGGCCAAAGATTGTCACCATCACGCGAAGCGTATTACGCTCGGTGTTGACTTCGTCGACCTTACCTGAAAAATTCGTGAACGGGCCATCAATGATCTTGACGGTCTCGCTCTTCTCGAAGCTCATCTTGGGGCGCGGGCGGTCTGCGCTGGCGGCCTGGCGATACAGCACCGAATTCACCTCATCGGCCGTCAGCGGAACGGGCTTCGTGCCTCCGCCGACGAAACCGGTCACTCGGGGCGTCGACTTCACAGCGTGCCAAAGCTCGTCGTCCATCTCCATCTCGACCAAAACGTAACCAGGATAGAGAAGTCTCTTGCTAATAACTTTTTTCCCGCTCCGCAGTTCGATAACTTCTTCGGTCGGAATGAGAATTTGGCCGAGTCGGTCGGCAAAGCCGAAAGCTTGAGCCCGTGATCGCAACGATTCAGCGACTTTCTGTTCGAAACCCGAGTAAGCGTGGATGATGTACCAGTTTTTAGGAGGACCGGCCGGCTGATCGGCAGGCGCAGCCTCTTGCGCTCCGTTGTGAGTCGCGTCTAGTTCAGATTCGTGCTCAAGACCGTGGACACCATCATCGCTCGTCGAATCAAGCTCCTGGTTTGAAAGATCGGGATCTGCTTCGATCGACTGTTCGTCGCCGGCCGCGGAACTCGGGAAATTTGTGCCTGCTCTTCTGGGACGGTGTGTACCGCTTGTTCGTCCTCAAAATTCTGATCTGCCATGTATTGACCTAGTTGGATTCAAATCCGATCGCGTTAACTATTTTTTCGTAAAGTAGCTGATTATCCAGCCGTTCACTATGGCGTTCACTATGGCGTCAACCACCGCGAAGTATGCAGCGAAAAGAAAAACAGCCGCAATAACGACGAGAGTCGTCGCACGCACCTGCTTCCAATTCGGCCAGGTGACTCGCTGCATCTCCGCCCGGACGTCCTCTATGTAGGATTTGGCCTGCTGCGGCCATCCGACTGCATTAATTGCCATAAGACTCAAACCTTAAAAATTTACCTGTTTGCGCTCCAACCCGCTTCCCAAAGCAGGTCAGGGCATTTGGCAGGGGCAGAGGGATTCGAACCCCCACTCGCGGTTTTGGAGACCGCTGGTCTAGCCGTTAAACCTATGCCCCTCGAATCTTCCAGACTATCAAATGGGAGACCTACTTCGTCTCGCGGTGCGGTTGGTGCTTGCGGCAATAGGGACAGAACTTCCTCAGCTCCAGCCGCTCAGTTGTGGTCCTTTTGTTCTTTGTTTTACTGTAATTCCGGTTCTTGCATTCTGTGCACTGGAATTGAATAATCTCACGCGGCATTAATTGTGCCTCTTTCTAACATATCGCGTTTCTTAAGATATTGCGATCTACGCCACAATCTCGGTAACGGTTCCTGCGCCAACCGTGCGGCCACCTTCGCGGATCGCGAAACGCAGTCCTTTGTCCATGGCGACCGGCGTAATCAGTTCGATCTGGAGCGAGACGTTGTCGCCCGGCATCACCATCTCCATGCCCTCGGGCAGCTTCGCCACTCCCGTCACGTCCGTGGTCCGGAAATAGAACTGCGGCCGGTACCCATTGAAAAACGGCGTGTGCCGCCCGCCTTCTTCCTTCGACAGCACGTATACTTCGCCCTTGAATGTCTTGTACGGCTTGATCGTGCCCGGCTTCGCAATCACCTGCCCGCGCTCTACATCGTTCTTTTCGATGCCGCGCAGCAGCAATCCTACGTTGTCTCCCGCCCGACCTTCATCCAACAGCTTCTTGAACATCTCGACGCTCGTTACTACCGTCTTGCGCGTGTCTGTGAAGCCTACAATCTCCATCTCCTCGCCGACTTTGCAGATACCCCGCTCGATGCGCCCCGTCACCACTGTTCCGCGGCCTTGAATCGAGAAAATGTCTTCAATCGGCATGATGAACGGCTTGTCGATTGCCCGCTGCGGCACCGGCACATACTCGTCCACCTTCGCCATCAGCTCGTCGACCGTCTTCACCCACTTGTCTTCATCATTCAAAGCGCCCAGCGCGCTGACACGCACGACCGGAAGATCGTCGCCCGGAAACTGGTAGCTCTTCAGCAGCTCGCGTACTTCGAGCTCCACCAGCTCGAGCAGCTCCGGATCGTCCACCATATCGACCTTGTTCAAGGTCACTACGATGTACGGAACTCCCACCTGCCGGGCCAGCAAAATATGTTCGCGGGTCTGCGGCATCGGTCCGTCGGTTGCCGCCACCACCAGAATCGCCCCATCCATCTGCGCCGCGCCCGTGATCATGTTCTTGATGTAGTCGGCGTGTCCCGGGCAGTCCACGTGCGCGTAGTGCCGGTTCGCAGTCTCGTATTCCACGTGCGCCACAGCGATTGTAATTCCGCGCGCCTTCTCTTCCGGCGCGTTGTCGATGGAATCGAAGCTCCGGAACTTCACCTTCGGATTGTGCTTCGATAAGGTCTTGGTGATCGCCGCCGTCAAGGTCGTCTTGCCGTGATCGATGTGCCCTATCGTCCCGATATTTACGTGCGGCTTGCTGCGGTCAAATTTCTCTTTCGCCATGATTCTGCTTCAATTTGTGATAAATTTTCGTCCTTGCCGAATTGGAGCCGTTGGCCAGGATTGAACTGGCGACCTCGTCCTTACCAAGGACGCGCTCTACCAACTGAGCTACAACGGCCCGCGAGATTGGAACGCTGGTGGACAGGGAAGGATTCGAACCTTCGTACCTCGCAAGGAGGGACAGATTTACAGTCTGTTGGCTTTAACCACTCACCCACCTGTCCGGTCCGACGAGATTGAGAATAACACAGGCCGACGTAAGGGTCGAGTTGAGAGTAAGATAAGTGCAGACGAGCCTGATTTTTTGCGAAACGAACTCCCGGCCGGGTTGAATTTGGGTTCGTTTTTGCGAAGAGGCGTAGCGAGATGAAGCGGTACGGTATTCTCCTTCTCTTCTCCATGGGTTTAGTCGCCACGATGCGGCAGGCCAAAGAGTTCAAGGAGTGGACCGACAACGACGCTCGGGCGTTGCGATCATCTGGGCTAGCGCGGCCCCGGTCCGTTTAGCGGTATTGAAGCTGAGATCTGGCACCAGGACGCCGACTGATTCAGAAGTGGCGACGAGGTCGGAGTACCGGAAGGTCGGACGGCAGGACGTTTATTTCTTCCAATTTCCTAAGACCGCGGCGATTTCCACCCAGGATCAGGAGGTGGAGTTCAAGCTGAGGATGGACCACACAGATTTGAAAAAGAAGTTCGATTTGGAAGCAATGCGATATCACGGTGAAATCGCTCTGTAAGGCTGATGCGGATAATGGTGTTTATGGAAGAAGTTCTATGGAAGAAGTTCTAATGATCGCGGGGCGTAGCTTTCGTTCGCGGTTATTTATAGGCACCGGGAAATACCGTAGCAAGCAACTGATGGCTAGGTGTCACGCCGCATCAGGCACGGAAATGGTGACACTCGCCGTACGGCGGGTCAATTTGACAGATCGCTCGAAAGAATCGGAGCTGGATTTTATTGACCGTTCAAAGATTCACATTCTCCCCAACACGGCGGCGTGCTACACGGCCGAGGAGGCAATTAGAACGGCACGACTGGCGCGCGAAGTTGGACTATCAAATTGGATCAAGCTGGAGGTGATAGGAGACCAGAAAACGCTCTTTCCCGACAACGAAGGATTACTAGAGGCGACTCGGGTGCTGGTAAAGGAAAATTTCGTGGTTCTGCCATATACGACGGACGATCTGGTAAATGCCCGGAAGCTGATCGACGCGGGAGCGGCTGCGGTGATGCCTCTGGCGGCGCCGATTGGATCTGGCCTGGGTATTCAGAATGTAACGAATCTCAGGATTTTGCGCGAAGCCATTACGGAGGTGCCGCTCGTCGTGGATGCGGGGGTGGGTACGGCGTCAGATGCTTCGATTGCGATGGAATTGGGGTATGACGGCGTGCTGCTGAATACGGCCGTAGCGGAAGCCGAAGACTCCGAGAGAATGGCACACGCGATGAAACTGGCCGTGGAAGCGGGGCGGGCGGCATTCCTGGCAGGGCGCATGGCGAAACGCGAATATGCAAGTGCAAGCAGTCCCCTCGCAGGGATGATTGCAGCCGGGAGTGGACGGTAGCCGGAAAAGCGGCGTTGCCCTTTATAGCGCGACGGTATCTGAAGTTCTTGCCTCGCGTTCTGTCGAGCCCGGCGATTCAATTTCGCCGTTCAAGGCTTTCCAAATCTTAATTCTTCTCTGCGGCGGCAAATACACGCCGAACACAGTTCGGGTTGTATCCGGATCGGATACGCGCAATATTTCTGCATTGTCGATCCAATCCAAATACCGCATTTCGATCTGGTTATACGCCAAGCCAGGAGAGATCCCGTAGACCCCAGGGCGAGCATCAATCCTGAATGTGAAGCGATAGGCGACACGTTCCCCCACATGCACGGGTGGAACGCGAACGCGTTCTTGAAAAGTATTCAGCCCAATAATGTCGGTGCCCAGGCGATCGCGCAAATAGAACCCGAGAATGTGTGATTCCTGATCAGTGTAAAAATCGACGTAGAACTCCACTGATACGGTTTCACCCATGAATACAGTGCCGGTGAGTTCGCCATTGCTGTTGCGGATGAGAATCTTGTTGATTCGTGCGGCCCCGTCACCGTGGCGATAGTATTTGAACTCATTTTCGAATTCCTTGTGATCGAGTGCCGCATCAGGCACGGTATCAGCTTGCTTCAAATCCAGTTCCTCTAATGGAGTAAGGACTTGCAAATCGGAGTCTTCTGTTTGCTCATCCTGCTCGATGGCGGCTTGTTCGATCATCTTCTGCCTCTCGAGATCGAAGTTAACGCTCATCAACGAGAGATACCAGTTGCTCATGTTTACGGCGCTTCCGTGATTGACCACTCTTCCATGCTCGAGAACTATCGCGTGATCACATAGCCGTCTGACTGCATCTGAGTCGTGGCTGACGAAAAGTATTGAGACACCGTCCTCCCTTAGCCGTTTGATTCTGGACATGCACTTTTGCTGGAAACGCGCATCGCCAACCGCAAGAGCTTCGTCAACTATCAAAATTTTGGGGTTCACTGAAATAGCAACAGAGAATGCCAGACGAATGTACATTCCGCTGGAATAGGTCTTCACGGGGTACTCGAGAAAATCTCCAATCTCGGCAAAGGCGGCGATGTCATCGAAGCGAGCTTCCATTTCGCCCTGAGTCAGGCCGAGGATCCGGCCGTTGTAAAACACATTTTGCCGTCCCGTGAACTCGGGGTTGAAGCCGGTTCCCAGTTCCAGCAGTGCTGAAACGCGTCCATTCACCTGAACAGTTCCAGAAGTTGGTCTCATCGTGCCGACAACAATTTGGAGGAGAGTACTTTTACCAGACCCATTTCGCCCAAGTATTCCGATAGTGTGACCCTCTCCAACATCTAAGTCGACGTCCTTAAGGGCCCAAAACTCGTGCCCGCGACTGGACTTATGCAGGAGTAAATCGCGAACGCGATCACCGGTGGTCTTATAGCGCTTAAAACTCTTGGAGACCTTGTTCAGATGAATGACGGATTGAACCATGGAGCTATCGAGAGCGCAAATACAGGTGACTGAAACGCAGCATAACGCTTATATTCAGAAGTATTCCCATTGCTATTCTAAGGGTTTATTGAATGGCAGACCAAGCGGTTTCCCCCGGATCGGCAGCAGCATCCGAGCTGGGACAAGTCCCGGAACAGGTTCTGGAGCTCTCATTTGACCTGTACGAGCGATACAGCGTTCTTAAGCACATTGTGCAGCGGTTGTTTCCAGCGGCAGAAAGGCTGCGAGTCCTTGATGTAGGCGCGAATTCTCCTTATCTTTGGCCCGGCTTTTCATCCCTGGTGAAAACCTTCTTACCGGAGGCACGATGCTCGATTGCGGACCTGGAAATAACAGCGGGACTGCGAGACGCGGTAGTGGCATCCGGTCTCGAGTTACCGTTCGCGGATAACACTTTCGAAGTTGTATGTGCTCTCGACACCTTTGAGCATATCCCAGGTCAATATCGTGAGGAGTTTCTAAATGAACTGTTGAGAGTCAGTCGGGATATCGTTTATTTAACTTTTCCGTATAACTCTCTCGGTAATCTTTGGACAGAGAGAGTTCTGAATACTTACCTAAATGAAGTTCTGCAGAGTCCGCTGTCTCAACTTAAAGAGCATCGTGATTTGGGCCTGCCACTTCCTTCCTTACTCGATGAAGTGACAAACTCGCGCAGTTTGGCGGTAGGGACGTTTGGCCACGGGAACGTGGATGTTTGGCTTTTCATGATGCTGGCCTCGCACACGTTGCGCATACACAGCGTTGACTTGCTACGTGAACTCAACGTGCGCTTTAATCGCGATTACGCTGCTCTTGACTGGCGTGAACCAACTTATCGCGCTTCGTATCTGGTTTCTAAACGCGGCCGCAAATCTGAGATTGACGAAGTGATCAGCGAGCTAATACCTGATCCTGAAGCCGCTTTGGCGCTTTCAGAGGTATTTCAATTAATCCGCGATTCTGCAGAAGCGGAGGTCGTTCCCCGAATTGTTATCGACAAAGACCGCCATATTCAGAACCTTGAAACGGAACTCGCCCCACTCCGAAGAGCGGTTGAGGAAAAAGAACAGCACATTCAGAATCTTCAAACGTGGCACAAGGATTTAGCGACAGCATTGGAGGATCGGAATCGGCACATCCTGAACATTGAGGCAGATTATGAGGCAACGCAGAAGACGCTCCAAAGAGCAGTAGAGGACAAAGAGCGTCACATCATCAATCTTGAAGCTGAGTTGACAGCGGTCCGGCGACAGGCGGCTATAACTGCTGAATTGCAGTTCAGAATGCGAAAGATGGACGAGGCGCATGCGCGTCTGGAAGAAAAGCAGGCTTCCTTAGAAGCTAATAACGCAGGATTAGCCCAGCAGCTTGCGTCGAATAATCGTCAAGTACATGAACTGCTCCGGCAAGAGCTGGCTTCTATGAAGCAAGAGCTGGCTCCTATCCAACAAGAGCTGCCTTCTATTCGAAATGCGCTGCTTTCTATTCGAAATACCGTTCGCGAACAGGATTCCCGTTTAGCGGCACAAGAGTCGCACACAAAACAGCTTTTAACCAGCCGGACGTGGCGCACACTGCAGGCGTTAGGCAGGGTGGCCAATCTGATTGTTCCAGGCAAGCGTCCCGAACCTCAGCCTTCTACTGAGAAGCCTGACGTTCAGTCCGCAAGCGCGATTCTGGCCGCACCCCCCGACGTCATTGAAGCTGATGCGGCACTCGAGGAAGCGAATTCTGCACCCGTGCCTGAAAGTTCAATCGAAACAAATTTACCGGTCAGCAATAAGGACGAAATCCTAGAGGCCAAGGAGCTTTACTTCGTATGCGACGAGCCGGCGCGCGACGATAAGCGGCCGCGAAACAGGACCCTTGTTGTGCGCGGTTGGGCTCTCGGCGAAGAACCGCTGGATTACGTTGAAGTGGCGATACCGGGTTTAACGCCACAGCAAATATCAATTGGTATACCACGTCCCGACGTCAAACACAATTTTCCGGATCTCGACAATAACGGCCGGTCCGGGTTTTCAACAGTTGTAGATACTCAATCGCTGCCTGACGGGCGGCATACCGCGCAACTAAGATTAATTGCTAATGACAAAGCTATCCGTGAGATAGAGACCGAGTTCGTCGTGGATCATACTGTCGGCTACGCCTCTGACTACGAGGAATGGATGACGGAATTCGAAGCCCCTGCTGACGAGGTTCTACTGTTAAAACTCGCCCGGATTGAATACCGGCCTCTTGTCAGCATTGTCATGCCGGTCTTCAACACGGACCCAGACGAACTCTCGGCCGCTATAGAGTCTGTACTCGCCCAAAGTTATTCGCATTGGGAGTTATGTATTGCGGACGATGGCTCAACGAGGCCCGAGGTTAGAAGTATTCTTTCCGACTTTGCAAGCCGATGTGAAGGGATTAAGGTGATTCATTCACAGGAACGCGGTGGAATTGCTGCTGCTTTGAATGCCGCTTTAAGGCTTGCGTCCGGAGAATACGTCGCGTTCCTCGATCATGACGACACTTTCTCGCCACATGCACTGGCATACATTATTGAAGCAATTGACCGGCATTCCAGACCAGATCTAATTTACTCCGATGAGGACAAGTTAGACGAGCACGGTGCGCGCTATCAGCCTTTCTTCAAGCCGGACTGGTCTCCGGACCTTATACTTTCGACTAACTATGTATGTCACTTACTCGTGATACGAAAAGGTCTGATGGACAAAGTGGGTGACTTTTGCCCAGAAACTGATGGCAGCCAGGATTACGATTATATTCTTCGCGCGTCGCACCAGGCAAGACAGATCGTGCATATTCCTCACGTGCTTTATCACTGGCGAGCAGGGCCGAGCTCGACGGCTTCGTCGGTAGAGAGCAAGCCCTATACCATTCAGGCGAGCCGGTTGGCGCTCCAACGATTTTGTGCGCTTACAGGAAACCCCGCCAGAGTAGAAGCAGGTAATCTGCCTGGTTCCTGGCGCTTGCGGTATCCGGTTTCGGAAGGGACCCGGGTAAGCATCATCATTGCCTCGGGTGGCAATGCAGACATATTGAGAGATAACCTTGACGGCCTATTCACGCGGACGGAATACAAGAACTTTGAAACTGTCGTGATGGACAATTCCGAGGAGCACCACATTCTCGAGCTTGTGGACGAGTTCGCGAGAGCCGGGCACGCGCTTCGATACATCGATTGGCGTCAGCAACCGTTTAACTATTCAAAGATTAATAATGTAGCGGCACGTCAATGCGACACGCCCATTTTGCTTTTCCTAAATGACGATGTTTCTGTCATCAGAAGCGATTGGCTCACGTCCATGGTCGAATTGATAGGGCGTCCGGAGGTAGGCGCCGTGGGAGCGAAGCTTCTGTTTCCGAACGGAAGCATTCAACACGCCGGCGTCGTCATGGGACTATTTGACAATTGTGGCCATGCATTTTACGGAATGGACGGCGCACTTCCGCACTATTTCGGTTTCACGGAGATGATCCGCAACGTTAGCGCTGTAACTGGAGCATGCCTGATGACAAGGGCAGACGTTTTTTGGCAAGCGGGCGGTTTCGACGAGGACAGATTGGCAGTGGCCTTCAACGACGTGGATCTATGCCTTAAGATTGGGGCTTGCGGCTATCGAGTCCTCTTTACGCCTTTTGCGCAGTTGTATCATCACGAGTCATTCTCGAAAACCCAGAAGGACTTGATTCCCCATCCCACAGAGGTCGCGATCATGCAATCTAAGTGGAGAGAAGTAATCGCAGCCGATCCTTATTACAGTCAGAATCTGACGAGGCGAACGGCAGATTATGCGCTTCCGACGTTGTGGATGTGACGGGTTGCAAATCCGGCACCGATCGATTTTACTTTCTACATATCACCAGAAACTGGCGGCCTACATATCTCCACAGGAGCGGGATCTTGAGATAGAGGCGGAGAGTCCAGACAGGAGGCCGGAATCCTTTGGACATGGTATAGGGCAGAAATCTTGGCAACGCGAGTTCGACTTTGTACCCGGCCATCACTAGCGCTTCAGAAAGCGACAGTTCAGTCAGGGGTAAGTGATGGTCGAAGAAATCCCAATAGTCGCCGCTTAGTAACTTCACATTGGGGCCGATCGCGATGAGATGGCCGCCTGGTTTCAGGGAGCGATATGCTTCGAGCAGAGTGGCTTGTAGCGCTGCTTTTGACGGAAGATGTTCGAAAAAATTACTCGAGAAAACGACATTTAGCGAGTCATTCGCCAGAGGCCAGGGAGCGCTGCAATCCTGCTCGATGAAGCGCGTATCGTGGGATACACGCTCCCTTGCGCTCGGGTTCAAATCCATTGCGAACTTTTGTGCAGCCGTGAGGTTATTGATGAACTCGCAATATCCACAGCCGAGGTCGAGAACAGAATCCTCAGGCTTAATCCACTGTGAAAAAAATTCATTCACCAGAATGTTCCAGACCTTGTTCCGGTAGGCCTCCAACCCGGAAAAACGAACGGAGTAGATTCTTTCGAGCTCGGATTGTGTTTCAGACTGTGGAAGGGAAGGATTCATCGGCATCGATGTGGTAAAGATTTGCGACAGAGAAAGATCGCTTTGGCTACTTACGTCCATTCTACTCGACACGCAGAACACGTCAGTTAGAATGGGCGTGTGACAGCGGCTGCAGCAACAGGTTTGCGTTCCTCTTTTACTGAATTTATCAGCCGTCTGGATAAGCTACGGCGAGTTATTTTTGTCTGCGGCATCGTTATTTTGTTGTCTGGCGTATGCACTGCAGCCTTATGTCCGTGGTTGATAAAGATCGCATTTTCGCCGACCCCGCACGTGGATCAATGGGCCATCCTTCACGACATCTCGGCGGGTAACAAGTGGTTTTCGCCGGCCTGGCTCTGGTCACAGCACAATGAACACAGGATTCCGTTACTGCGATTAGCGATGGTTGCGGATCTCAACTTTTTCGGAGGTCATGGATATCTTCTTTATTCATTAACTTTCGTGACACTGTTGTCGCAGTGGCTGATGTGGGCGGCGTTTGTGCAGCAAGCAGCGGACCTGCCGCGGTTACTGTGGATGCCGGTCGCGGGATTTTTTGGCTTCTGCTTTTTCTGCCCGAATCAGATGCAGAATTATTACTCCGCAATACAGTGGACATTCGTCGCTGAGTTCTTTCTTGCGAGCGCCGCGTTCATCGCACTGGCTTGGTTTACGGCGAAAACGCGGCCATGGACCGGAGTTGCGGTGGCGTCCGTAGCGGCGTTTTTGGCGGAGGGAAGTTTGGCAAGCGGGGTTTTCACATGGCCCGTTCTCTGGGTATCAACGCTCTGGCTACCGATGCGGAGGCGGCATCGCGTTGTCCTCGGCACAATTGGCGTGTTTGCAATGGCACTGTATCTTTACCATTATTGGCAGCCCCCATATCATTCAAATCCCCTTGAAACCATACGGCAGCCAGCGCATGTGGCGGAATATGTAACGAGATATATTGGCGCTTGTCTATCTGTCTATTTCGTCGATCCGAGTTTCTTTGCAATTATTCTTTCGATTGCGGCTTGTGCCGCTCTGGTGATTTTGCTTCGGCGCGCACAAACTCACACAGTTGGTGTGGGATTAGCGGCAACCATGACCTTTGTACTGATAACAGCGGCCGTAACTGGGTTAGGCCGACTGAAGCTCGGGCTGCACCAAGCCGAAGATAGCCGGTACCAAACTCCGGTGATGCTGTATTGGGCATGCGCTTTTGCGGCCCTCCTCATCGCTGTGTGGCAGCTGCGCTCGTGGCGCGACGTTCTGGCGTTGAATGTGGCAGCCATTGCCGCTATATTCCTCCCCCTGAAAGATCTTCGACCGCTGATTGAGATTGCGCGAGCTAGAGCTGACGTCGTTTCTTTGAATGGTGAATCGCTGGATAGGGGCGTAATTGATCCATTAACCGAAGGCAGCCTGGTGATTCCGATGGGTGTTCTCATTCCAGTCACACGTTATCTGCACGCGCGTGGTCTTGTCCTAGGGCCAAATCCACCACAGGTGTCATCCTCAATCGTGATGGCGAACTGGAACAAGGCAGGTTGCGTAGGCTGGCTCGATGTCATTTCACCGCTGCAAAGGTTCGATCCTGGCCCGCGGGAAGTTCGAGTGGACGGCTGGGCAATCGATAATGAGACCCGTGGTCCCGCTGGAGTGGTCGCGATTGTTGAAGATAACGGAACTGTGCTCGCGGAAAGTTCACTTCATTTCGACAGGCCAGACGTGCTGGCTGCACGTCCCGGCACCAAGGGGCGAGTAGGCTGGCACATATACGTGGCCCTCCCAAAGCAGTCGAAGCAACTACGAGCAGTGGCGATTGTGGATGGCCATGGCTGTCCGTTAAGCAACTTTATACCGATTCCTAGCGAGCGCCAGTAGCGTATTCATGCAGTCACAAACTGAACCAGTACAGGTTTTGCTCAATCTATATTCTTCGAGACCTGATTTGCAGGAGGCATATCCAGAGGTTTCAGACAACGAGTTGCAACCGCTGATCAACTGGGCCGCCAATGCGGCTAGGGGTGTTCTACAGGATCTCCACCGCAACGTCCTTCAGCCCTACGCTGCTTGGTATGCAGAGCATGCCTGTGAGTTCAAGCCGCCAATTTCGTGGGAAACCGTAAAGGACACATGCACGTCAGCGGCGAACAGCGAATCCATCACAGCGTCGATGAGCGGCACAAATGCTGACGACGATGATATCGGCGAGCACCTGCCGATCTTGTCCATGCTGATTACCGAGTTCAAGTTGAAGGACATTCTGGAGCTGGGAACACGAAGCGGCAACTCGAGTCTGACTCTCTTGGCAGCTGCAAAGGCGAACGGAGGAAGGGTTCTCAGTATCGATATACAACCGTGCGAATTAGCTCGCGAGCGGGTCGCGTCAGCAGGTCTGGCCGATTGTTGGACGTTTCGGCACGCCGACGACTTAGGGGTCCCGGATTCCGATATTCCCGAACCGATTGACTTGCTCTTTGTAGATACACGGCATACGTACAATCAGCTTACTGCCGAACTGAAGAAATACACGCCTAAGCTACGTCAGGGATCCTGGATCGCGATTCATGACTATATATCGTTTCCTGGAATGACCAGGGCCGTGCGGGATTTCGTTGCATCCCGCCCGGGAAGCGTCAGATTCTATCCGTTTGCGAATCAAAACGGCCTGGCTCTCATTAGGGTTCTAACCTGAGTCGGCCTGACTTTGGCTACTCGCCTTTTTCGGCGCCCGCTTTTAATTTCTCGCGCTGTTCTTTCAAAATAGCCTTTCGGCTGAGTTTAATCTTATTGCCCTCAAGCGCGAGCACTTTGACCAGGATCTGGTCGCCTTCCTTCAGTTCGTCCCGAACATTCTTGATGCGACTTTCGGAAATTTCACTGATGTGCAGCAGCCCGTCAGTGCCCGGGAAGATTTCGACGAAGGCTCCGAAATCCGCAATTCGCACAACTTTGCCGAGATAAGTTTTTCCGACCTCAGCTACGGCGGCGATGTCGCTAACCATCTGCAAGGCGCGAGTTGCGGAAGCGCCGTCTGACGCGAAGATATTCACCGTTCCATCATCGGTAACGTCGATCTTGACACCTGTTTGCTCGATGATGCCCTTGATGACCTTGCCTCCGGGTCCGATGAGCTCTCGGATCTTGTCGGTTGGAATCTTGGTGGTGTAGATGCGCGGCGCGTATTGAGAGAGATGGGTACGCGGAGCGGCAATGGCAGCGTTCATCGTCTGCAAAATCTCGAGACGGCCTTTGCGCGCCTGCTCGAGCGCTTCTTTCATGATCTGAGCACTAACGTTCGGTACCTTGATATCCATCTGAAGAGCAGTGATACCGTCGCTGGTACCGGCGACCTTGAAATCCATATCGCCGTAGTGATCTTCGGCCCCGGCGATATCGGTGAGGACAGCATACGAATCGCCTTCGAGCACGAGCCCCATAGCAATGCCCGCAACGGGAGCTGGGATAGGCACACCGGCATCCATCAACGAAAGCGTGCCGCCGCAAACGCTGGCCATGGAGCTGGAACCGTTGGACTCCAGAATGTCACTGACGAGGCGCAACGTGTATGGGAACGCCTTCTCGTCTGGAATGACTGGAGACATAGCACGTTCGGCCAGCGCACCATGCCCGATCTCACGCCGTCCAGGCCCACGCATAAATCCGACTTCGCCAACGCTGAACGGAGGAAAGTTGTAGTGAAGCATGAACCGCTTCGAGGTTTCGGTTGGATCGAACAGTTCAATGCGCTGCTCGTCGTCTTTCGTGCCAAGCGTGGTAGTCACGAGCGCCTGGGTTTCCCCGCGCGTGAATATGGCGGAGCCGTGGGTGCGCGGGAGAACGCCAACCTCACAGGTGATTGGGCGAATCTGGTCGAAAGCGCGACCATCGGGGCGGTGCCGATTCTTCAGCGTCTCATCACGGAAGATGCGTTCTTTCAAATAGTCGAAGACTTTCCCCGCTTCGGCTTTCTCGTTCTCTTCCGTGAAGAGCGCAAGTGCCTTCTCTTTGGCTTGATCGACGCGGCTATGGCTCTCAAGCTTCGAATACTTCTGTGTATTGAGGGCATCAGTCAGCTCAGCGCGGACTGCATCGGAGATTTTGGTGAACATCTCCTGATTGAGAGCCGGAGTAATATACTCGCGTTTGGTCTTTCCAGCCATTTTCACGAGGTCGCGAATCGCGGCGACAATTTTCTTGCAACAGCCGTGACCGAACTCAATGGCATCGACTACCTCGGCTTCAGAGGCTTCGCTTGCGCCAGCCTCGACCATCACGATTCCCTCGTCAGTGCCGGCAACAATGATGCTCAGCCGGGCATCTTTAGTCTCGTCATAGGTGGGATTGGGTCTATAGGTGCCGTTGATCAAGCCGACGCGCACACCGCTCAACACATGGTGGAACGGTATATCAGAAAGGGCTAGAGCGGCACCCGCGCCGATGATCGCAAGAACGCCGGGATCGTGTTGTGGGTCCGCGGAGAGCACCATGGCGATAATCTGCGTTTCACACCCGAAAGCTTCCGGGAAAAGAGGCCGGATGGGCCGATCAATCAAACGGCTGGTGAGAATTTCCTTTTCTGAGGGGCGTCCTTCGCGCTTGATGAAACCGCCTGGAAACCTCCCGGCAGCATACGTATATTCCCGATAGTCCACCGTGAGGGGGAAGAAGCTAGCTCCGGGCTTCGGCTTCTCAGCGGAGCACGCAGTGACCAACACCACTGAATCTCCGGAACTGACGACAACAGACCCGTTGGCCTGTTTGGCAACTTTACCGGTCTCAATCGAGACCTTTGACCCTTGCAGGTCAATTTCAACTGTATGTGACATTTTTCATTCCCGATGCGTGATCCGCATCATAATTTCTGAAATACATGCCCGTGAAGCCAAGCAACTGGCCTGCGGACGAACTTGCGACTAAGTGAGATTTAGAGTCTGAGATGGAGGAAGAACTAACCACCGGGTGGTGTAGGCTGAGGCGCGTCTGACGACCGACCGGGCCGAATCGTACGCGCCGAGCACCCTCAATTAGCGGCGGATGCCGAGGCTCTGTATGAGAGCCTTGTAACGTTCCGGACTGCGGTCTTTCAAATATTTGAGCAATCTTCGACGGCAGGCCACCATACTCAGCAAACCGCGCCGCGAGTGGTGGTCCTTTTGATGAGTCTTGAAATGCTCAGTTAAGTGAAGGATGCGCTGACTCAGAACAGCTACCTGAACCTCTGGCGAACCAGAGTCGGACTTGTTAATCCTATATTTACTAATCACCTGCGACTTTTGCTCTGACGCCAGGCTCATGCTTGAAAACGGAACTCCTCGTCTTTACCTTAATCTCGATTTTATTCCTCTATAGGTTAGCACACGCGTATGCAGCGAGAAATTGTATGACAGCTTACAATGCGCGATTTTTTACGGTCGGCGGTGGCGCGTCTTGATTCGAGCTAAGAAGTTGCTTGACATTCTCGAGCTCTTTCTTGAGGCGGGCGCCTCGCCTGGCAAGACTGATTACGTAAAGTAGCACGATAAGCCACGCGGAGAGAAAGCCGTAGAACATGAAGGTAAAATTGCGAGCGTCCATAGTGATACCTAATATGCGTTGGCGAGGCGGCGCAGGGAATCGATTTCACGAGCGGTGGCCTCCTGCCGAGTGCGGATGAGAACGAGCGCGATAGCAATCATGAGTATTGCAAGAAAATTTAGGTACAGCATGTGCTCCATGGCGGGATCGATGTTCCCCCCTCCAGTACGGATGCTGAGGACTGGCCCGGGATGCTGTGTGCGGAACCATTCGATCGATTTCCACACGATCACGACATCAATACAGCCGAAAATCGCGAGGGCCGCTGATAAACGGGCGCGCTGTGTAGGCTCGTCGATGGCGCGCCGCAGCATCAAATAGCCGCTAAATATGAGGACACAAACGAGGGCTGAAGTGAGCCGGTAATCCCAGGTCCACCAGATACCCCAGATAATGCGCGCCCAGATACTGCCCGTTACGATGTTGAGGACGGAAAAGACAACGGAGACTTCGACTACGGACGCAGCAAGCGAGTCGTAACGAAAATTGCCTGAGCTCAAATAAAGAATGCTCAACAGAAGCGCGACGAAGTATCCGATCATTCCCGTGATTGCGGCGGGGACATGGAAGAAGATGATGCGATAGATCGGGCCCTGCATGGCCTCATCTGGCAGAACAAGAAAAATATGATAGAGATTGTAGGCCAGAAGAACCGCTGCAGCTCCGACCAACCCGATAGTTACTTTTTCACGCATGTGGATTTTTGATTACTGTTCTCTTACTAGTTGACCAAAAGTACCTCTGCGAGGGCTAGCGCGAGAGCCGTAAAAACCAGATCGAAGACAACAAGTACGCGGCCCCAAAGCAACTCGTCGGGAGTCAGTGGCTGGTTGGCGAAAAGTGTGTTGGTCAGCTCGATTGCAGCCATTAACAACGGAATCAGCAGCGGATAGATGATCACCGGGAGCATCAGTTCACGGAGACGAAGATTAACCGTGAGCGCACCGAAAACCGAGCCGACGATCGAGATTCCCCATGTGGCGAGCGCACAAACCAGTGCCAGTTCGAAAGGGCGCATCCACCAGCGCAGGTTGTAGAAAATGCCAAAAATGACAAGCGAAATCAGCTCGACGAGCAGAAGCATGACGAAATTCGCGGCGGCTTTTCCGAGCAGGAGGCTGGAGGGAGCTAGGGGCGAGGACAGCAGTGTGTCGAGACATTCGTTCGGCAGTTCGCGCACAAAAGAGCGATTGAAAACCAGAGCTCCCGCGAATGCAAAAACGAGCCATAGAAGCCCGCCTCCGATTTCGCGAGTGACATCTGAGGCGGGATCGAAAGCAAAGCTGAAGAGCAGGAGGATAACGACCGCAAATGCGCCAGCCCCGTTTAGCGATTCTTTAGTGCGAAACTCGATGGCGAGATCTTTGCGCGCGATCAAAAGCGCTTGGCGCACCGATCTCATGCCGGTTGTGACGTCATCATCAGGCGGCGCCCAGGTCCATGTGGAGCCGGTAAAGAAGACCGGGATCATGGAGCATGTCTTCGGTGCGCTCGCCCGAATATCGCAATTTTCCGTTCTCGATTAAGGCAACGTGTGAAGCGATGGTCAGAGCTTCGCGAAGCTGATGAGTCGAGATGATGATGGTCGCGCCACGCTGACGTGCTTCAAAGAGGAGGTCGGTCAACATTGCTATGGCGCGGTCATCAAGCGAAGTGAATGGCTCATCGAGCAGAAGGACCGTGGGTGAATGAAGGAAAGCGCGGGCGAGAGCCAGACGCTGACGCATGCCACGGGAGAACTGGCGAACCGGCACGGTAGCGGTGCGCGCTAACCCGACACGCTCCAGCCAAGAATCGACAGAATTGTGAGCGGCTTTCACGCCGACGATACGCGCGAAAAAATTCAAGTTCTCCCGTGCGGTCAGGTCTTCGTAAACTCCGATGCCGTGCCCCAGAAAACCGACCTGCCCGCGAGCTTTTTCGCTTCGTGGGACTTTGCCGAACAGCCGGACTGTGCCGCGTTGAAAAGGGGATAGACCGGCCAGAATGCGGAGGAGAGTCGTCTTCCCTGCACCGTTGCGTCCAAGAAGCGCGCAGCAGGAGCCTTCCGTAAGGGTCAAATTGAAATCGCGAACCGCAGCGTAATCACCGTAAAACTTCCAGACGTTGTCTATTGCGATGGCTTGCGGCGGAGCGTTTTGGGGCATCAGGCGAGTCGGTCGGCGGAGGGCTTCCGCTTAGGATTTAAGGGACTCCGTCCCCTTCTTGGTCCGGAAGAGCAGGATGAGTCCGGCTCCAAGGATAGAAAAGGTGAGCACGATAAGCAATGTCAGGTGAGTATAGATTTGCGGTCTGCCTTCGGTAAGCGGTGGAGAGTCGCTGGAATCGGCGGAGCTTGAATCGGCATTGTTGTGCAGCGCGCCCGTACCTGTTATATCGACAGTAAAATTGCCGCTCGAAACAACATTGTAAATACTGGCTTGCGTGGTTGGCTCTGTTCCGACTTGTTGAATATCAGTTCCAGCGAGCGTCACACCGGACGGGGCTACGAGGCGCAGCGGACCGGCTGGCATTCCTTTAATAGTGACCAACCGCCCTTGAAACGTAAACGGCGAGCCAGCGGGAAGCACGTAAGTGACTTGAAATTCCGTTTCGCCGGGCTTGACTGGAAACTGCACCTTGAAGATGTCGTTTTCGTCAGTTCGTTCAGCGGGACGAGGTATGGGCATACCTTGCGGACCGCGCGCGCTGATGCGTACTTGGCCATTCGCGGCCGGCGGCAAATAGAAGCAAATCGCGCCGAGAGCATCGTTGTTGAAAGTGGTGTTCCCGTCATTCTGCACGATGACCGTCTCGTCCACATTGATACGGCTCAAGGAAGGCTCGAGAAGAAGCATGTGCTGCGCAACGTGCGCAACAGAAGGAGATTTCGTAGCCTCGTAGACATCGATCTCGATGCCCGAAGTGGGAACATTCGGCGTCATCAGTTTGTTATAGTTCACACCCTTGTAGTTAGCCTGGAGCAACTGCGGGCCTCCGCCGGGCTGATCGTTTTCGAAGCGGAAGCGTCCTGACGCATCGCTTACCGCAGTTCCGATGGTCTGCATGCCTTGCGCGCCAGGCTTCACAAGCGTGATGCTCACGTCGGACTGCGGTTTGCCGGTGGTGCGGTTAACAACCGTGCCGTCAATGGATGCGAATAGAGAGATAGCGGCAGCGAAGAGAGTCGCGGAGGTACGCAAAAGCGTCTTCATGCAATCGCTCTTCCGCATTCACCGCAATATTTGAGCGCCTGCGCAAAATTCGCGCCACAGTGCGGACAAACTGTGCCGGCGGGACGCGCTGTTGCTTGCGCCGGTTTCGACGGAACTCGCTGGGGCATCAGGCCCAATCTCTTGCTCGTCGTCTCCATTTCGGCGAGGACCATTGCCAGCTCCTTCTGAAGGGCTTGCTTGGTTTGCTGATAATCCTCGTCCGAAAGTTTGCCGAGCCGGTACTCAAATTGAAGGTCGCGAAGGTTGTCGTAAATGGCCTGCTTACGATCTTCAAGGTGCTGGATGGGCGAGACAGGCAGAGGTTCGGGGACGTCCTTCGCGCGCACGAAGAGAGTGAAGAAGAGAGCGCCGAGCGCAAGCAGGATCGCTACGACGACGGTCATTTTGGCTTGTCTGCGCCGTCCTTGGCAGGGTGGTCGTCAAGCTCACGGTCGATCTGAGCGCGAAAACGGTCGATTACCGCTTGATCCACCGGCGATAGCGGCTCGGGTTCCTGACGGTTACAGCGGACGTACGCGGAGTAGATGAAAAACCCGATGAGTAAAACGATGGGCGGCATGACCCACGTAATCAGGCCGAAACCTTCGGCGGGTGGCGAGGCGAGCGCCACGATGCCTTCTTCACGGACGATTGTATTTACGACATCGTTATCGCTGAGGCCTCGCGCTTGCATTTCGTGGATGCGACGCCGCATGGGATCGGCGGAGCTGCAATGTAGCATCGGGCAGTTGGCGACAGTGTTCCGGCAGCCACCGCACCGACATGCGAGTCTCCCGCCGACTCGCGTGACATCAGGAGTGAGGTAGGAGCTGGGATCTTGCGCCACCAATGCTGCAATGGCAATAAAAAACACAATCAGTAGCTTCATGTTGCTCGCTCGCAACGAGGCTCGAAATCGTCCTACGCGTTTACGGCTGCGCTGTCGCAGGCGTGGTGGCAATACCTACTACCTCCGTGCGCGCGTAAAGCAGGCGGATTTTCGGTGGAACCAGACAAATAATGGTTCCGAACAGCAAAACCCAGTAGCCGATCCAGATCCAGGACACAAGCGGGAAGACGTAGAGCTGGAAAATCGCTTTGCTGTTATCGGGCAAAACTCCCGAGTAGTTGATATACAGATCTTCATTCAGGCGGCGGCGTATTCCAACAAATGAGCTTTGTTGTTGACTGGATTTGTAAAAGCGAATCTCGGGATTGAGCGCGTCAATCACCTTGCCGTCACGCGAGACTTCAAGCGCAGCATGGCTGAACTGGTAATTTGGATTCTCGCCATCATTCACGCTCAGCAGCTTTATATCGTAACGTCCGAAGCGAAGGCTTTGGCCGAGGCCGAGATTGCGCGTCTCGTGCAGATTAAAGGCGCTGCCGGTGAAGCCAATAAACATGAATACAACACCCATGTGAACAAGGTAACCGCCGTATCGCCGCGTATTGCGCCATGTGAGCTCGAAGGCGGCGTTGGCCAGAGGTAAGTTCTCCTTCACTTGTATGGCTCGCGATCCCTTCCAGAATTCACTGATGATGCTTGCAAGGACGAACGCACACAGACCGAAGGAGATCAAGGCGGCGGGATGCTGTACGCCTGAAATGGCCAGCACGGCAATTGCAACGACGCCGGCGATTGAGGGAACTAGGAAGGCACGTTTCAGACTGTTCAGCGAGCTCTTGCGCCAAGCGATCAGTGGGCCGACGCCGGTCAGGAAAAGAAGGAACAGTGCGATGGGTATGTTTACGCGGGTGTAGTAGGGAGCATCGATGGTTTCTTTTTCACCGGTGAGCGCTTCCATAAGGACCGGAAATAGTGTGCCCCACAATACAGCGAAACAGCTGGCCAGCAATATCAGATTGTTGAACAAGAAACCGGATTCACGCGAGACGACGCTTTGCAGCTTGACCTCACTTCGGAGATAGGGCAGGTTCTTGACGATCGCGAAAGCGGTAAGTACAGTGGCCGTGATGATGAAGGTGGTGAAGTAAGGTTTGACGGGCGATTGCGCAAAGGCGTGGACAGAGGAAACGAGGCCGGTGCGCGTGAGCGTAGTTCCTAAAATGCTGAGCAGGAAAGTGGCGGACACAAGCACCATGTTCCACACCTTCATCATTCCCTTTTTCTCCTGCATCATCACGGAATGCAGGAATGCAGTAGCAGTGATCCAAGGCATCAGCGAAGCGTTTTCGACGGGATCCCAGCCCCAATAGCCGCCCCACCCGAGCACAGTGTAGGCCCAGCCCATGCCGAGCAGGATTCCGGTGCTTTGGAACAGCCAAGTGAGAATCGCCCAGCGGCGCGTAGTGTGGATCCAAGCTTCGCCGGGCTGCTTTGTGATCAGCGACGCCATGGCGAACGCAAATGGCACGGTGAAGCCAACATAGCCGAGGTACAAAAAAGGCGGATGGATCGCCATCGTCCACCACTGCAGCAGAGGGCTCAAGCCCTGCCCATCACCGACGTCGATGATTCCCCGTCCCGCCATCAGCACTTGGAACGGGCTTGCGACGAAGGTGATCATCCCGACGAAGAAGACTTCGATGGCCATCATGATGGCGATGACGATCGGCATCATGTCGCGAAATTTGCGCCGGTTGGTGTAAGTGGCAATAGCCGAGTAGGTCGCGAGCAGCCAGCTCCAGAAAAGCAACGAACCTTCCTGGCCGCCCCACAATGCCGTGAATTTGTAAATCGTTGGCATGGCTTTGTTGCTGTGGCTTGCAACATAAGCGATCCGATAGTCACCCTGGATTAACAGCGAAACAAGGACTGCGGAAGCGGCGGTAAGGAGAATCCAAACGGCGTAAACGGCCCGTTCGGCGCTAACAATCAGGAATGGACGGCAGCCATACTTGCCGGCGATTGCCGCGACAACGGCGAAAACTCCAAGGCAAAATGCAAGCAGAACGGATAGCGCGCCGATGTTTTCCATGTCTACTCAGCTGATTTTTGATGGTGCCGGATTTTGGTGGGAGAGTCCGCGTTGTGAAGGTTTCGACTCATACTTCGAGGCGCATTTCGCCTGAATTTTACTGGCTGCGAATACACCGTCGGGCCCGAGGCGGCCATCGGCTAACGCTTGCGCGTTGTCCTTGAATGTATCCGGCAGAGGATCATTGCCTGAGTAAACAACATTCAGCTTTTGCGCGCCTTGATGCAGAACAAAGGAAACCTGCGCCCCGTTCTTGATGATGGATCCGGGCTGGACGTCACCGCCCACGCGCAGCCGCTGCGTTTGCGCCGCTTTCCCCATCCTTTCGAGCTCAGGAATAGTTTTGTAATACGTTTTAGTATCGCGGATACCACCTACCGCAAGCCAGACAAGAGACCCGACAATAACTACGATCAGGATCCCAAACTTCAAGTAGGTGTTCATATAGGGAACACTACAAGTATAAGCTCTATGCGTTGGGGTGGAGCCCGAACCCTTTAGGCTTAATCCCGCACCTTAAACCTTATAGTTCAGAGGATCACCATGGCAAGCTTACTGGAAATGGCGAGCCAGAGCGGCTGAGCTGGATGATGCACCGGTGAATGTTATAGGTGTGTTGTCCGCCTCTTTCGATTGCGCGTCGGTTTTCGCTTCAGGCACCCATATCGATCTCTACTCCCCTTTCCCACTTACCCGCGAGACGGACCGCTGGGGGAACACTATTGGCGCTGGTGGGACGGCTGAGGCCAGGCCTCAGTATTCCAAGCGCCCAGGCGGAGACGAGTGTACTGGGCGAGCAAATCTCGAACGAACACCCCAAACAAAACTGGCTGCATCCCAAGCTCAGCTTTTCGGGGCAGCATATCAGTGGACGGCTGCCCCCGCGCTACTCATACTCGCCTGTTCGGTTGCGGTCGTGATGTTGATCGTGTACGCCTACCCTTTCGAATCTATTGCTGGCACGGACGGCGACCCGGCAAAAGGAAATGGCAATTCGCGCGACTTTGGACGCAGGACAGCTGCGTCTGATTCGTCAATTACTGACGGAGAGTATTGTGCTGACCTGCTGCGGAGCGCTTCTGGGATTGGCGGCGGCGGTAATTGCGAAGCGCGCAATGACGCATTTGACTGCGTTTAACATTCCGCTGCTGAGTAGCGTTCAGGTTGACATTGGTGCGCTGGGTTTCACATTCCTGATCGCAACGCTAACGGGCGTGGTCCTTGGGATGGCGCCGGTGTTGCAGGTCGCAGCGATTGCGCTGAATGTTTCGCTGGAGCAACGAGGTTCAAGCGAAGGTCGGGGGCATACGTGGATGCGTGGTGCGCTGATGGTTTCGGAAGTTGCTTTTGCCTGCGTGTTGCTCGTGGGCTCGGGATTGCTTATCCGCAGTTTCGTGCGCATATTGGACGTGAATATGGGCTTCCGGCCGGAAAGCGCCTCGAGCTTGCGGATCGATCCAAGCCGGCGGTATTCGACACAAGCGCAGCAGAACGTCCATTTCGACGAAGCACTGCGCCGGGTGAAGGCCATACCTGGAATCGAGCCCGCGGGTCTGACCGATGTCTTACAGCTGGGCCACAACCGGAGTTGGGGTTCGCCGGCGAAGGGGCAAGTGTACAAGGCGGACGATTATCCCAGCTCTTTTGTCCGCATTGTCAGCGATGGGTATATCAGGGCTATCGGTATGACCTGGCGGGAGGGCCGCGATTTCACGCAACGTGATATGCCGGCCAGTACGCCGGTGATCATAATCAACGAAACGCTGGCCCGCACCTTATGGCCGGGTCGGGATCCAATCGGCCAGGTAATCCAAGGGGATTGCGGCAGCGATAGACAGGTGGTTGGAATTGTTGGCGACGTGCGGCACATGGCGCTCGAAAAAGATTCGGATTCGGAGATGTATATGCCGATCGGACAATGTCAGGATTATGGCTCGGTGGACCTGGTCGTGCGCTCGAGGCTTGCGCTGGCTGTATTGGCCTCGAGCGTAGAAGTAAGCTTGCGGCCAATTGCGCCGGGCCTGCCTAAGGGCGGCATGCGGCCTTTGACGCAACTGGTCGACAGAGCGGTTTCACCACGGCGATTCATCGTGCTGCTGCTAGGAGGCTTCGCGGGCTTTGCGCGAGTGCTGGCCTCGCTCGGAATTTACGGAGTGATTTCGTATTCGGTCAACAGGCGAACGCAAGAGATCGGTATCCGCATGGCGTTGGGCGCATCCACTCGACAAGTGCAGGGACGCATCGTAATGCAGACGCTGGCGTTGGCGACAATGGGAATGGTGACGGCCGTGGCGGCTTCATCGGGTTTGGCGCGCTGGCTTAGCGGATTGCTCTTCGGGGTGACCTATGGCGATCCACTCACGTTCGTGGGGACTGGAGTGATTTTGCTGGCCCTCGCAATACTGGCGGGTTATCTCCCAGCGCGGGCGTCTCGGCGATCCCGGTATTCTCCGAATCGAATTTCCAAACGCACCGTACGCCAAGGACGAAAATCTGGAACCGATCTCCTGGGACGAATGGTTTAGGAAATTCGATGAACGGCAACTGGCGTTTGTGTACGAGGAACGGACTGCCGAAGGACAGATAAGCTATTTCAATAAACTGGTAAGCCGTGAAAGCGTAGCGGACGAACTGGAACAAGCGAAGAGCAAATCGTCAGGCAGTCACCGTCCTTCAATGGGTCGTGGGTCATCCAGGGCAGAAACAGTAAAGAACTAGCTCGATTCTATTGATCGACGCGCGATGTCCAAGACTCGACGGAGGCCCATCGCGCCAACATTCATTGAGCATCACTAGCGGGCCAATCACGTCAAGTGTAGGATGCAGAACTCCACCTTCAGCTTGATTTCACGAAATTCGTTTTGCTGCATCATTTTGCGACCACTTGCGCACCGCAATCCGCGCATCGAGTAGGTGACCATACTCGTCCTCGTAACTCCCGTCGCCTTCGCCTCCCGCGTGCTTATAGAAAAGATAAGCGGAGAAGCGAACCCGGTCCCGCCCGCATCCGCCGATAACATCCGAGCAGCTTCGAGTGTTGTGCGAGGACCTGGTGCTGAAATACAACATAACTATACTAAGCGTGGTGCGCACGGAGCGAAGTCGCAGTAATAAAACGAGCGATCGAATACTCGTTAAAATGCTGGGTCGCCAATGTGCCTTCTATCGATGAAATCAATGAAATCCTATCGACTACTTTTCGCACTTGCCATTCTGAGAACGCCTCTTTTCGCGCAGACGGAAGCGAGCCATTTGCGCCCGATATTGGAGGACGAGATCCTGCCGCCACAGGTCGCCGTGTTTCAATTGCGGCAATACGTTCTCAATCGTGTCGCCAAGCCGCCAGCTCCGACGAGTGCGGAGCAGTGGACCACCGAGACGGTTAGTCTGCGCAAGCGGCTCTTAAATGAAGTTGTGTTCCATGGCTGGCCACGCGAGTGGGTAGAAGCGCCACCGAAATTTGAAGACGTTGGAATCGTTGCGGGCGACGGATACCGAATACATAAACTGCGGTACGAAATCGTGCCGGGATTCCAGTCCGTGGCGCTCCTCTATGAGCCGGAAAACGTGCACGGCAAAGTGCCTGCGATTTTGAATGTAAACGGGCACGTCGGGCCGCCCGGGAAATCGATCGAATACAAGCAGAAGCGTTGCATTACATTTGCCCGGCACGGAATTCTCGCTCTGAACCTGGAATGGTTTGCGTTTGGCGAACTCAATCAGAGCAGGAACCTGCACTCGTTCGGACACCAACTCGATTTGGTCGGCGCCAATGGGGTAGGTCTTTTTTATCTGGCTATGCGCAAGGGTCTGGACTATCTCTACGATCATCCGAACGCCGACCGTTCGAGACTCGGTGTGACCGGCCTTTCGGGCGGGGGATGGCAGACCATTGTCCTGAGTTCTCTGGATGACAGAGTGAAAGTTACTGTTCCCGTGGCGGGCTACTCGTCGATTATCAGTCGTGTCGAGGCCAAAGAGTATGGCGATCTCGGAGATTTCGAACAGTCCGCGACGGATATGTTTGATGGTGTAGATTTCACCCATCTCACCGCGATGATTGCGCCGCGGCCCACGCTCTTGATTTACAACGCCGAGGATGACTGTTGCTTTCGAGCAGCGATGACGAAACCGTTCGTCTTCGATGCGATCCGCCCGATATTCGGCCTTTACGGAAAACAGGACGCCCTCGAGTGGCACGAGAACCGCGATCCGGGCACGCACAATTATCAATTGGACAATCGCACCCAGGCCTACCATTTTTTTAGCCGTCAGTTTCGTCTATCGCCGTTCGGAGAAGATGCAGACGTAGCATCGGAGATCAAAACTTCCGATGAGCTACGGGTCGGTCTGCCCGAAAACAATTTGACGATTCTCGATCTCGCGCGCAAAATGGCGGGGCGAATCGACCGTGCTCCAGCGCCCTCAGATTCGGCAGCGCGCGAGGCCGAAAGAAGCAAACTGAAGCATATTATCCGCCTCCACCCTGATAGCGTTGAGCGAGTCTGGACGACCGCCATCAGTAAGCACCAGGGAATCGAATCCAAATCCCATTTATTCACGATGCGTGATGGCTTGAGCGCTACCGCGGTGTGGTTGAAGCCCATCGGGGCGCCGGATAATGTGCCCGTGACGCTCATCCTCGACGATAAGGGCAAACCCGCTTCGGCCGAACGAATTGCCGATCGCCTCAACCGTGGAGAACAAGTGCTGGCTATCGATCTGGCTTTTACGGGCGATGCTTGGAAAGGAGAGACCGTGTCAGATCTTCAGCAACTCGTTTACAGCGAAGGTGAGCGGCCCATCGGCATTGAAGCCTCCGAGCTGACCGAAATCGTGCAATTGATGAAAAATCGAGCTCAGCAGCAAAAGGTCCGTCTTGAGAGTAGAGGTATTCGCAGCCAGGTCGTGTCCTTGCTCGCCTCGGCCCTTGAGCCAGGTATGTTTTCCGAAATAATAATTCGCGATGGTATGCCGAGTCTCGATTATGTACTGCAAAAGCCGGTCGAGTACGAAGCCGCTCCCGACCTGTTTTGCCTGGATCTCTTACGCGAGACCAATCTGGATCGCTTGACGGCCCTGAGTGCACCCGTCCCCGTGCTGAACGAATAAGCTGATAAAGGAGGCACTATCAATGCAAGACAGTTTGGAAAAGCCAGCGCGCAGGGCGTTCCTGAAGACAGGTGCTGTAGCTGCTGCAGGCCTGGCCAGCGCGTCTTCAGCAATGAAAATTCTCGGTGCTAACGATCGCATCCGCGTAGCCGTTGTAGGCGTGCGTGGCCGAGGATGGGATCACGTGAAAGAATTTCATCCCATCCCGGGCGTTGAGATCGCCTATTTATGCGATGTCGACGAGAACGTTCTTCGCCAGCGGGTCGCGGACGCCGAGAAGATGGATATACCCAAGCCTCAGACGTACATGGACATCCGAAAGCTCTTGGAAGACAAGAACGTTGATGCGGTTTCCATCGCAACGCCGAACCACTGGCATTCGCTCGTAGGCATCTGGGCTGCACAAGCCGGAAAGGACATCTACATTGAAAAGCCATGCTCCCACAACTGGTGGGAGGGTCGGCAGTTGGTCCGCGCCGTCGAAAAGTACAAAGTGATTTGCGAGCACGGCAGCCAATGCCGGTCGAGCGCGGCGATTCGGGAAGCAATGGATCAGATGCGTTCCGGTTTGCTCGGGGATGTTTACATGTCCCGCGGTCTCTGTTACAAGTGGCGTGACACGATTGGACATGCGGCGCCAGAGCCAGTCCCGGCTGGCGTTCATTACGACCTCTGGACCGGGCCGGCCCCCATGAAGCAGTTCACGAAAAATCGTTTCCATTACAACTGGCACTGGATTTGGGATACCGGCAACGGTGATCTGGGAAACCAGGGTATTCATGAAGTGGACTTAGCACGCTGGGGACTGGGAGTGACATTGCCTACGAAGGTGACGGCTCTGGGTGGTCATTTTTTGTTCGATGACGACCAGCAGACTCCGAATGTAATTACTGCCGCATACGAGTTCAAAACGGCCGGCGCGCAAAACAAAATTGATGACCTTCGAGGTTCGCGGCTGGACGACAAACCACGAAGCCGGAATAGGTACCCGAGAATTCGCCGGCGGCGGTGTACCCGATGCTGGGCTGAAGACTGCCACGCCTTCCGCGGGTCAAGCCAAGAAGTCGCTAGGTCCCGCTTCTGGAAAGCCATCGACCATTGGCAACTTATATTACGGATCGAAAGGCTACTTGGTTATCTCCGACTACGATTCATATAAGTCGTTTCTTGGCTCGGCCGAGGAGCCAGGGCCAGAAAAGCACGTGCCCGTCAAGAACGAGCATTTCGTCAACTTTATTGAATGTATGCGGAGCCGCAGGGCAGAGGATCTGCATGCTCCCATTCTCGAAGGACACCTCTCGGCGACGCTGGTACATTTGGCAAACGCCTCATATCGGCTCGGCCGCACCATCAACTTCGATCCGCAAACAGAATCGGTGATCGATGACACGGAAGCGACCGAGCTCCTGAAAGGTACTTATCGCGCTCCGTACGTTGTTCCGGAGCAAGTGTAAGCGAAATTGCCACTACCCCGTGAGCGGGATTAACCTTCAGGGCGTTCGATTCTAATACCTACAATGCGAGCCGTTGCTTTCTGCCTCATCTCCTTGTCCTGCGCCCTATTTCCAGCTGAGCTACCGAAACCGAAGGACGAAGTCATCGCGTACCTTTTTGTGAAAGATCGCGTGATTCAACCCGGTGAAATTGCAGCGAGCAAGCTCACGCGAGTCAATTACGCTTTCGCCAATCTGCAGAACGGCCGCGTGGTGGAGGGATTTGCGCATGATGCCGAAAACTTCGCCGCGCTGAATGCTCTGAAGCAGGTCAACCCGGAGCTACAACTGCTGGTTTCAGTTGGAGGATGGACCTGGTCAGGCAACTTCTCCGATATGGCGCTCACCATGGAGAGCCGGAAAGCGTTCATCGAGAGTGCTGTCCAATTTATCAAACGCTACAACTTGGACGGGCTCGACATCGACTGGGAATTTCCGGGGATGATCGGAGACAACAACCGCTTCCGCGCCGAAGACAAGCAGAATTACACATCGCTTCTCAAAGAGGCTGCGAAAGCGCTTCGACCGCGAGGAAAAGAAGCTGCATAAGCACCTACTGACATCGGTTGCGACGGGTGCTTCGACGCAGTTTTTGGCGCATACCGAGATGCTGAAGGTCCAGAAGTACGTGGACACGGTTAACCTGATGGCGTACGACTATTACGAGCCGGATTCAGATAAAACGACGGGACATCATGCGCCGCTGTTTACAAATCCGGCAGATCCGAAACGAATTTCAGCAGATGCATCCGTGCGCGAGTACGAGAAGGCGGGAGTGCCGGCGGAGAAGATCGTACTGGGCGTCCCCTTTTACGGTCATGTGTGGGGAGAAGTTGCAGATCAAAGCCACGGTCTGTTTCAACCAGGCAAGCCGGTACCGAATGCATTTTCTAACTACGCGAACATTGCGCGCGAGATGCTGCACAACGGGTTCGTCCGCTATTGGGACAGCATGGCTTCCGCCCCTTATCTGTACAACCCAGTAACGCGAACTTTTGTTTCCTATGAAGATGTCGAATCGGTGACGTTGAAATGCCGGTATGTTCGAGAGCACAAGCTTCGCGGTGTAATGTTCTGGGACTATTCGGGCGACTCAAACGGAGCGCTGCTCGACGCGATCAACATGGGACTGCACGACGTTACCGGCGCGCACGGGCAGACGCATTAGGATGTTGCTCCAAGGGCCATCTATCGCGGCAGCCGGACAAACCGTTTCGCCTCGCATCGCTTCCATTGATATTTTCCGCGGGCTCACAATGCTCGTGATGATTTTCGTCAACGATCTCTCGAGCGTTAGAGGGTTGCCATGGTGGAACTACCACATGCCCGAAGACGCGAACGGAATGACGTACGTCGATATGGTGTTCCCGGCGTTTCTCTTCGCTCTTGGCCTGTCGATTCCGTTGGCTGCTGAACAGCGGCTCAACAAGGGCGCCTCAATGGGACAACTCTGGTGGCACGTTGCTCTGAGGACGGGCAGCCTGTTGGTATTGGGACTGATTCTGGCGAATGCCGAGAAAGGCGACCGCGGCTTGATAGGCCTCGACAACGATCTCTGGATGTTGACCGCGCTGATCGGGGCAGTGTTGTTTTGGAATGTCTACCCGCGCTCGGAGAGATACCGCGCACTATTTCAGGTTCTGAAGTTCAGCGGCCTGGCGCTGATGGTTGCGATGTTCGCAATTTTTCGGAGGACCACGGAGCACGGTCACGCGGCATGGGTCGATACATCCTATTGGGAAATCCTGGGCCTGATCGGCTGGACTTATTTGGCTGTATCCATTCTGTACGTTCCGACGCGCAGGTGGCGTTGGGCTCCTCTTGTCTGGCTTGTCGCACTGCTTCTGCTGAATGTTCTGACATCGGCAAAGTGGATCACCTTTCCCAACCGTCTGCCATTTTATGTGTGGCCATTTGAGTCAGGCGCTCTCGCCTCCATTGCGATGGCGGGCGTGGTGACCTCAACAATTTTTGTCGGGGTCAACCGATGGCTGCCATTCCGCGAGAAGGCCATTTCTGCATTGCTATTAGCCGCGGCAGCGCTGGCGGCGGGATGGATTCTGACTCCGCTTGGCATTTCTAAGATCCGGGCAACACCAACCTGGTGTTTGTACAGCGTGGGTTCGAGCGTGTTGCTATTCACGGCGCTCTTTTGGATCTGCGATGTAAAGAAGCGGACGCGCTGGGCGGCTTTTGTGAGACCTGCGGGCGCGAATACATTACTGACATATCTATTGCCGGATTTGCCTCGTTTTCTTGCCAGGCACTTTGATACCGGCTGGCCAGGTGTAGCGAAATCCGTTGTGTTCACGGGGTTATACTGGCCGCTGCCGCTGTGCTGACGAAATGGAAGGTCCGGATGCAGTTGTAATCACTGACCAAGAAAGACGTGTACGTTGAAGGGCGAAAGATAACCTCGAAAAATCAATTCTGGGAAAAATCGGCGAGGCGCAAGGGTCAGGGTATGGCGGAGAGGGGGGGATTCGAACCCCCGGTAGAGTTTTTGACCCTACGACGGTTTAGCAAACCGCTGCTTTCGACCACTCAGCCACCTCTCCGTCTCCTTATCTTACCTTCCTCTACCAAGGTGAGACGCTGCTCGAAGAAGAATCCTCCCAGCAGGCCGGAGGCGCTTCCGCTACAACCGATCTCCACACATCAGAGGATCTAAGCGGCTATGTCCCAAACGCCTACGATCGGACGGGAAACGACGGCAGCAGTAAGGGCGGGGTGGCGTTTCAGGCCGATAAGAATGATTATCGGGGTTGCGGTCAGGACGCAGCCGCCTTGGATTTTTCGTCGCGTGCCAGGTGTTCATAGACGGCTTCCCTGAGAATGCTGGATATCTCACGACTTAAGTAGGAACGACGCGCATAGATATTCGTCCGACCGTCCGGTCGAATGAGCGCATACGTCACACCGCCTTCAACACGTTGCGTCACTACCTCGCACACCACCGTATCGTCCAGCTTGATCGTCATCTCATCACGAAATGTGCGTTGCCGCCGTAAGGTTAATTGAGAAGGAAAAAGAGCCGGAGACCTAGACTGTCACTTGCGGTTTCGGGCGCCGCTGGCTCGTCGTGAACACAGTAGCAACGACGGCGTACTGACGTCCTTACCTCAATGCTACTCCCTGAAATCAAGAGGGCTGTGCTGGGCGTTCCACGGGCTGGCGGAAATCGCCGGAGGATTCGCGTCCGCGTCAAAACATCCAGGCGTCGCTCGATGGGAAAACTGCGCCCGGACAGCTTCGAGACCGGGGAGATTCGGACCGGCTCGAACATCCTCTACTGAGGCGAAGTTGAAGGGTTCCGCTTATGAACGAGGCTGCCCTTTTCACGATCAGCGCTGTCCGTCGCTCGGCTCTGATAGCAACAAGGTTGCGGACATAGAAGTTACCATGTTCGATCGAGATTTCGCGGCCTACGTGCTCGTTTTGGATGGACTTGATCCAACCTCCGAACACTTGCATCATCGATTGTCAATATTTGTACACAAAGCTACAGGATTGTATAGCCCTGTATACACAGCAATCATTGTAGAAAATGAGAAAGTGCTGACTTATTGATCAGTAACAGTGTTAACGAGTAGCGGCAGCTTCATCTACCCCTGATACTCCCTGTAAGCTGTGGCACGTTCGGGACCACTCCAGTGCAAAGACAAGCATCTGGCACGGTTGGCGTGCAACCACTGTGATCTTACCCACTCTGCACAGCGAACGGTCGCTGCCAGCGATTGCGGAACGCTTTGTGCAGTGAAAAACTGGCATGCAGATCACGAATGTGGAGGGCGGCTCAAAATATCCGAGTCTCCTGTTGAGCGGTGAAACCGGTTCCGTTTGTGTTCTGGCATCGGCGTTAAGAAACGAGCATGAAAAGGCTAAGGACGCTTGATTTATGAGCCTTGTTGACCAGAGCTCGTGGATATCGAGTCCTCCTCGCCACATCCCGTCTCGAGTACGGCTCTGTCCAAAGTTTGTGAGCGAGTTTTGCAGTTCACTCGTGAATGATCAGGCGTCGTGCGAGACAGGTACTCGGGCGGCTGGACTGCTGTTTGGAACCGTGGAAGAGGATGTGGTGAACGTGCAAGCGCTCAAACCACTTGCGGCGGGTACTCCGAATGAAAATGGCCCACTCACACGCGAGTGGTTGGACGGAGCTTTCCAGCAGGCGCGGGTGAAGGCCAAAGCAAACCCAAAACTTATCTCTCTTCAGATGGTCGGCTGGTACTGTGTTCGCGAGGGCGGAGAGGGCGCATTATCAGAGAGTGAACTTGAATTTCACAGGCGCCATTTCAGGCGTGCCTCGGATGTTGCGCTCATCTTTAAGCCCGACGAGCATTTAGCTCTTTCGATTGAGCTGTACGGCAGTTCTTTGAACACGGGAATATCAGGGCAATGTTGCGGCAGGGGTTCGTTACACCTGGATTCCGAAGTGCCCGCGAGTGAGCCGATCGATCTGGAAATGGGGCAGGGAATCGAGGGCGACTCCAATTTCAGAGTGCTAGGGGTCCTCGATCCGGTAGATCGGATTCAGAGAAGAGGGCGTTGGAAGGAGATTGCGCTCTCCGCCTGGAAAATAGCACCTTTTATATCCGTTGATTCGAGAAGGCCGCGAACGTTTCTGCGCCTTGCCTTTTCAATGTCGCAGACAAAACTGCTGTGGGTTTCGTCAGCGGTGGTGTTTGTGCTTTCTGCTGGGTTGACCTTTGGGTGGTGTTACGCGCGCGAGCCACAATCGTCGATTCGAGGAAACACTCCAGACCGGGCATCCGGAAGCACTCGTTTGGGTCTTAGAGTCGAGCCTCGGGGAGACAGCTTACTCGTGACGTGGAATCGCGGGGCCGTGCAACCTGTAAGAAAAGGTCTTCTGCAAATCGAGGATGGATCTCAAGAGAGGAGGCTCCATCTGGATCCGAGCCAAATCGCAAATGGTTCTGTCGTGTACACACCCACATCGAAAAATCTGATGTTTCGGCTGGAAGTTTCCGACAGCAAGGGCTCAACCATCGCTGAGAACCTCCTCGTGGGCGACAGAACGAATTCCGCTCCCATCGTCCAAAGCGTACGACCGCGCATATCAAAGGCAGAGCGTCCGCCCAAGTTAGCCCAAAGCCTTGCTGCTCCTCATTCTGTTGGCTCTGTCGCAGAGAAGGCATCTCCGAGCTCGAACGCGCCGGCTGGGCTGCGACCTACCCAGTACTTACCTTCCGTAAAGTCACTGGTAACCGCTCCGCAACCTGCAGAATTCAAGAAATCTGGCAAGGAATCATTTTCTCCGTATCTCCCAGCTCGGCCTTTGAAACAGGTAGCGCCAAACGTCACAACTTTGTGGCCTTCGTCGCGTTCCGGATCTACGGATGTCGAGGTTGAAGTCAGGATCGATCCGGAAGGACGAGTTACAGACGCACGCGTGGTGAACAGCGGATCAAAGGACAACGGACCCTATGCGAACGCCGCAGTGGCGGCTGCTAGACAATGGATCTTCGAACCGGCCAAGATGAAAGGGCAAAACGTTCCCAACAGTCACATCATCGCGTTTCATTTCCGCCCGCAAGTCGGACAGCAATAAGACCAAATTGCTGCTGTGAATTCGTTTCTTTATGTTTTGCGTTGAAAGGTAGATTGGGCACGCAAATGCAAGAATAGTTGAGTATGCGAGGCATGGAAGTCGCGGTACTGGCCGGTTTATTGGGACTCGTAGCGATCGGGGTCTGGAATGGACGCCGATGGCTGCCCGAATGGGCTTCTCCCAACGCCCCTGCTGTGGCAACTGCCGGAGTTGCTGCCAGACCCGACGCGAAGCCCACGCAACCTTCGGGCAAACGCAGACTCGAGAAGGCCAGCCGTTCCACAGTAGTGAGCAATTTCACGATCGGCGATCTCCCCAGCTCGAAAACCGAGGTTGACGTGCCGATGCCGGGTTCTCCATTCCCGAGCCGGAATGATCTCCCCCAGGGCGCCACGGGTGCTCAGATCCGCGCCAAATATGGAGAGCCAACGGCGCGTGTTACAGCAATGCAGGGCGGACGCCTTTTGGAGCGCTACTACTATGTCAACGACGACCGGACGCAGCTCACCGTGGCAACGTTGGAACACGGCGTCGTCGTCTTCGCCGAGAGCCCTTAAAGCCAGCCCGTGCTTGGGCTAAAAAGCCGCTATGAAGCGTGACTAGATGGATAAGCGTCCCGTCCCGTATTAGAATCCATTCATGGCGGGGCCCAAGAACCCAAGGCGGGCCAATAGTCTCGAGGGCATCCTTCTGCTGCTGTTAGCAGTGTTCTTGCTTGTCATCGCGGTAGGGAAGGGATGTTCGATGCTCCCGCAGCGCTTTCACTGAGGTCCAGCTGATCTCCGGCTTGCGCCCCAGTTTGCGTCACTACTCCCGCAGGCAGTTCTAGCACCGAATGTGCGAACAAGCACATTGACAAACGCCAGGGCATCATTGACCGGCGAACTTTGCGGACCCTTTTTTTGCGATCAAGGTACACGATGTCGATGGCAAACCTCATGCCACAGGTATGAACGCCTTCGCAAGGAACAATCCACAGTCCCTGCCCGGCGGGCAGGCTAGCCCGCCCCAGCAAACCCTTTTGTCGCTTGGCGCTCGTATCAGCTACATCCGCGCACTCTGCGAGAATCATCCCGCGGGTTTCATTCCGGGCTAGCACTTGTGTAGGCTTCGCCGTCGGCTCACGGCTGCCAAATCTCATACCCTGCTTATCGAGATGTTGCTGCTGGTGCTGGCGGTGTTCCGGACGACATAGGTGCCGCCTGTTGTCCCGAACCGTACGCGGTCGCCCCCGACGTAGAGGTCACTACGAGCGGGTTCTCTGTAAGACTTTTGACAAGAGACTCTACAGGCATCGTCTGGGTCGGCGATGCAACCGGAACCGGGCCGGTGACGCTTTGGCCGGGAGTGGCCATTTCTTTCCCTGTATTTGGCTTCAAAAACGGCACGGGAAAATTCGGTCCAGCAATGGTCTGACCGGCGGGAACGGGACGAACCAACTGCGGAGTCACGATCACCATCAGCTCCGTGTTGGTCCTATTCTTGATCTTCGATTGGAAGAATTTCCCCAGGATCGGGATGTCGCCAATGAAAGGTATCTTGGCGAAGGTTTCCGTTTCTCGATTGTCAAGCAGGCCACCGATGGCGAAGCTTTGTCCTTCGGCTAGTTCAACTTCAGTATTGACATTACGGACCGAAACACCCGGGACCGTGAACCCTTGCAGCGTAATGCCGTTCGCATAATCAAGGGCGCTCACCTCGGGCGCGACCTGCAGCTTGATTGTCCCACGTGGCGTGATGGTCGGAATAAAGTTGAGACGCACGCCGAATTGGCGGAATTGAATTGTGATCGCGGTGGTTCCGCCTGTAGTGCCGCCCTGCACCACTGGATATGGAAATTCTCCACCCGCCAGAAAGCTGGCCTCTTTCCCGTTTTCCGCAAGGACGTTTGGCTGTGCCAAAGTCTCCACAACACCCTTTTGCTCCAAAGCTTCAATCGTTGCACCGAGATTTAGGTCCGGGCGAAAAAAGAAGAGGTTCAGAAAGTTGCTGATGGTAGCCGTGACTACATTAGTTCCGGGGACCGGTGTGCCGCCTATACCAGTGCTGCTGCTGTTATTTGAGTTGCTTAAGGTTGGCGGAGAGAACTGTTGCGTGGTTACGGAACCGATCGTTCGGGTTGCGCCAGTACTGAAAAGATTCATTCCCAGGTTCCTGAGTAAGGTGCGATCCACGCTCGCAAATCGAACCTTCAAGAGGATCTGGGCATCAGGCGGCGGCACCTCGACGTAGAGCAGGTTGACCGGTTTACCCACTGCCGAGGCGATGGCCAAAGCGCGATCGGCGCTGGTCAGGTCCTTAGCGGTGCCGCGCAAGAAGATCAAATCATTTTCCACGTTGACGTCGATTTTTTGTCCAGGTAATTCTCGATTGATTTGCCGCCGAAGAGTTTCCACGCGTGCATTGTTTGCGAATCGGCTCGGCTGCACGATCACATCGAAAAATAGCTTCCCCCCGCCTTGCTGCCACACGATGAGACTTGTCTCCCCTGGCGCTTTCCCGTTGACCAGGACTTCGAGTGGACCCACAGCTGTGGCTTCTGCGATATCGCCGTAGCCTGTAGAAACGCGCTCAATAGGGACCGCGCTGTTTATGATTACAGACTTTCCCACGTTCACGAACAGCTCGTTCGGCGATTCTTCGGGCGGTTGCCCCGCTGCCTGGGGACTAGCTGGCGGTGTCTGTGGCTGCTGCCCGGCTGCAAGGCTGGTTGTGAAAGAGAATACGAGAACCCAACCCGTCACGATCACGGCGATTGCCCGTACCCAGTCACGTTTCACTGTTGTTCCTCAATCAAATCAAAGATCTCCTCTTTATTCGTGTTATTCGTGCACTGGAGCGTTAAACTTCTCTTCTGTTCGCTTCCCACCATTAAGGATTTCTACGAGATACAGTCTGGGAGGAGCCGGCTTGTCAACTTGAACGGGAGCCTTCTTTACGCTAGGTTTAGGAGGGTTTCCTTCCGAGAATAACCTCGACATGGCAATACCGGGGGGCTTCGCTGTGTCTGTATCCAGGGGATTGCGCAAAACCAATTGAATCTTGGTCTCATTCCCCGCCAGACTGAGAAGCTCCGCTTGCTCAGGCGTCACCAGCAGATTCACGACCGTTACCTGCGCTGGCTTGCCCTCGTTATCCTTTTGAATGTTGGTCCCCGCAGAGAGCACCTCAATGTTTTGCAGGAGCGTCTTGACCTTCGGTCCTTCGTTTTGCGCCGCGCCGGGACCATTTCCGGATATGAGGACGTCAACACGCATGCCAGGAAGTACGAAGCCAGCTACTCCGACTACATCGTTTACTCTCACGGCGCACGCTCTCATGCCGGGCCGGATCGTGGCAGCCATGCCCCCTCCAGAACCTGCCGGGGCGAGGCGACTATCGACGATCGGTTCGCCCTGATACACTTGCGAGACGACTCCCCGGCCCACGACCGCATCCTTCGAGACAAGCGTCCCTTTGGGCGGCGCGCCTACCCATTCGGCTGTCGTTAAGTCGGCGTCACGGATCAGCGTACCGATTTCGAGATCTCGCGCCGGCACAATAATACGGGTTGTACGCGGCTGTTGCGCGGGGTGCATCTGCTTACCAGCAACCCGGTAGACAAGATAGCTGGATATAGCTGCCACCACAAATGCAAGAAAAAGAATTGTTGTTAGTCTTCTGTTCATACACTATTCACTTCTGATTAAATCGCTGGAATGTCGCGGGCTTTAAGGCGCAATCTAGTGGCCAGGACAAAATATCTTATACGCCGATGAATCAGCCGGTTACGCCGAATCCATCGAGGGGGGTGTGAACGCGTGTATACAAGCTAGGCGAAGGAGTCTAGCGACGTAGACACCGAGTCCGCGATTCTCGCAAGGGAATATAAGCACAATCGGCCTTCGGTGATCGCCTTGCAAGAAGAAACTGCTGGTTCACTGGTGCACTAGAAGTGTGGGCAAAGGTTCCGCTCTCAACCTTACTTCCGGATTAGATCGTTTTTTGACAAATGCTCTTCACAAAAACTCCTCGCCCGGCAAGGCGATTGTCGGCGTTCGCCGGATCGGCTGCACTGCACTGTGCTCTGCTTCTAGTTCTGGCACTGTGGTCTGTGAATGCGCCTCATGATCAAGAGGCCGTTGGCCGCGTGAACCGGAAGTACTCGGTCCGCTTTCTCCGGCTGCAAATCGCGCAGGAACATCGAGAACGAGGTTCTTCGGGTTCAAGGCAACCAGGAGCAGGGGCATTTCGGCGAGCAGGGGGATTGCAGAGTCCGGTGGGCCAGTCGCCACGTCAGATGGCCTCCTCGTCGTCCGGCAAATCTGAACCGCTCCTCCGTGCCGAGACAACCATCACGCGACAGCACCGGCCGTTCGAGTTGCCGCCAACCGCTCATGTGGACCCTGTCAAACAAACCCTCGTGCAATTGGACCTTCCTCCCGACATCGTGCTGAAGCACGATATTGCGGTTCCAACCGCGCTCCTCTGGACTCAGCGGCAAACGCCACCGCCGATGAGAAAGCAATTTGTCGCGCCCACGCTGAAGCGAGCTCCGAAGGTAACCCAAAGCTTGCCAATGCCGTCAATGCTGGAACCTCCCAATCTCGAGGTCAATGTTGCCGATCTGAACATCGGGGCCGCTTTCCTCAACGATACTCCGCATCTCGTTCGCCCCCCAGCAATGGCAACTCCTGTGTCGAGCGCTGGCCAGGAACAGGCGAAACAAATTCCGCAAGTTGGCGTTGCCGATTCCAATCAAGCGAGCCCTGCCAATCTCATATCGCTACCTAACTCCCCACTACTTTCGAGTACGATGATTGTCCTTCCTCCCGCAAACCAGATTGCTCCCTCAGGGGCTGAGAACACTGGATCTTCTGCGGGCCGTGTAGGACCAGCGCTCGATGGAACGCAAGGAACCGGCGTTCAGGGCCAAGGCCGGAACGCGTCCGGGTAAGCGAGGCCGGAGCGGGAAATGAGGGTAGCGGCGAGCACACATCAGGCACGCGGGGATCTGGAAACGGTATCGTCGGATCTGGCAGGTCCGGCGGCACTCCTGGCTTGGGTGGAGGAAGCACCTCATCGGGTACTGGCGCTGATGCCACCGGGGTCGGCGGCTCCAGAAGTGGCTCGGGGGCAGGCGGGGGGCTGGAGTAGTTGGATCAGCGGGCTCGGGTGCAGCGCGTGGAGCGGCTGGAGCTGGCGGCCCCGATGGCACGCTGGTCAGTGGTGTGACCGGGTTTACGCGTCTCACGCTACCCAAAGATGGCCACTACAGCGCGGTTGTGGTTGGGCCTGCGGCTGCAGCGCCATACCCGGAAAGCGTGGGTGCCTTGAGCGGAAAAATGGTGTACACGGTCTATCTGCGCGTGGGACTGCGCAAAAACTGGATCCTGCAGTATTGTCTCCCCAAAGCCGCAGAGCCGCGCGCTACTGCACGGGGCAGCGCAACTCCGCTCGATGCTCCGTGGCCCTTTCTCATTCTGCGGCCGGATGAGTTGACCGCTCCCGGTGAGGGTTATGTAATGGTCCACGGCATGATCACCTCAGAAGGGCAGTTTGACCAGCTTGCGATGATTTTTCCCGAGGAGCTCGACAAGAAAGACTTGCTCATTAGCTCGCTCAATAAATGGGAGTTCCGTCCCGCCAGCCGAGACAAAGTGCCTACGACCGTCGAGGTTCTGCTGATTATTCCGCGGCAATCCGATTAGAGCCGACCGAATTACGGGCGTTTCAGTCTCACTGCGAAATCACCATCTGAGAGGAACTCGTCAAGCTGAGCGTCCTGGCAGTCAAAAACGGAACTGCTAGGGGAAATTGATATTGTACGGTCACCTTGACCAGGTTTCCGGGATTGTTGCAGCTAGCCGACGGTGTACAACTTGTTTGCCCGGGGCCCACGGACCATGCCGGTGTTACTGTCATTGCGCTCGGATCAATTCCCGGAAACCCGAGACCCTTGACGTAAGTCTGGACGTCCGATGATGCGGCCGGGCACGCAGAGCCAAAACCCTGGCATGCCGACCCGCGCACGATGGCATAGCGCGTCCCTTCACGCGCAGCGTCGGAAATGAAGTTATATGTGTACAGCGCCAAACTGATTGCCAGGATGCCGAAAATCATGGTCAACAGGACAATGAAGGACAGTGCGGTCTCAACGACAGCTGAACCGTGCTCGCTCCGCGCGTGGCGCAGCCTCTGAGAAGCTTGTACGCGAAGTCTGCATACCTGCGGGAACGTGAAACGCATTGCATCGGAAGGTCTCATAATCGCATCAGTCTCCCCCAAAACGCGACCTTCGAGGCCGCTACTGCTCCACCCTCATGACTGCTTGCCCGGTGAGCGTATATGTCTTCGGGAGCCCGGGGACGTAGAACAGAGGATCCACGGTCGCGGTAGTATTTACCTGAACAAATTCGATAAGGCGAGCGCCGCCCGTACAACTCGTCACAACGCAGCTGACATGGGAGCTTAGGTTGGAGGAGCAGGTACAGAAAGAGCTCCCGGTCGCACTCAGGCCGCTAACATTAGGCCCATCATTGGTCGCCGCGTTCTGCATTCCCGTGTTGTCCGAAGCAGTGATGTGGTTCTGTGCGCCGTAAGCGACCCCGGCGCGGGCGGCGTTGCTAACTTCGATGCCCGCGTATGCCAGCCGTCCAAATTCCGCTGCTCCGCTGAGCAAGAGGATGAGAATGGTCATCGAAAGAGCAAGTTCAACAAATGCCTGCCCGCTCTCGGAGCGGACGGCCCTATGGCGGCCGATCATGCCGAGCCGACACCGTTCGTGATTATGTGAATTTGTCTTTGTCATTTTCGTCATATATTTACTCCGCCAGCGTTGCCTGTGCGAGGGGCGAGTTCGGGTTTACCGAGAGGTAGTTTCGAAAGTTGGAGTGAAGGTGAAAGCGAACGTGTTCTTGAGTTGGCCCACGACCAAAGGATTAAAGAGTATGAGGCCATTTTCCACTGACATCCAAAGCCCCGTTCGGCATATAGATGATCCCTTGCAGAATCGAAACGTTAAGACCGGTAAGCGCCATTGGATTGGTATCGGCTCGGCTCTCAAAAAACAGGACGCCGTTCCATGGGCCGGTTGTGGGGGCCGAGAGATTCATGAACGCGGCGCTATAGAAGGTAAAAGTGTTATTGAAGTAAAAGGTGACACCCGAGCCTGTGAGGGTTCCTGCCCCTGTAAAATCCACCGGCCCATTAAAGACGTAAAGACCCGGGTTAAATGTAACATTTGCACCCCCACTTATGGTGAGCCCGTCATAACACCCGTGGTTCGCTGTACGGTACCACTCAAGTCGAGCTTTGCGCCGCAACCTGCAGTAGATGGCTCGGTGAAATAGGCGAAAGGATCACTTACAGGGGCTATTTTCACGGGAGTTGGTGTGATTGAATCGAAGCCATTGTCAGTGCCTACAAGACCGACATAATTAGCACTTATTCGAGAATTCCGATGAAACTATCGATGTCCGAATTATCTACCAGCCCGCAGTTGGGTAAATCCATGATTTCGATTCCAAGAAGTTGTCAATGCCCGGGATGCGCCACGTACTCAACGTATATACGCAAAATTGACCGGGATTGAGATATGCTACTGACCTGGCGCTCACCGCCACCGATTTCGAGATAAACATCCCCATAAAGAAAGTCGGTTGGGGTTGAGAGACAATTACTTCGACATAACCCGCGACGCCTTTGTGCGGCCCATTAGCCGGGGGATTGTTGACCGCGACGATGGCTCCCCCCGATCCGTCTGTTACACCGTTCTGCGCCGTCGCTGCCTTGGCCGCTGCCGTCCAATCTCCATAGTTAACTTCCAATGCTCCGGCGATCGCCCCCGCGTCGGCTGCTGTTTGCATAATTCTTTTCGCACGGAAGAGTATCCCGACATCACCCGCGAATCCCATAAACCCAAGCAGGCATGTCATGCATAGAACCATCAGCATGATGGCTTGTCCGCGCTCATCCCTTAATCTCTTCATGACTCTCTCCCCGGCTCACTTGAGCGTGAATCCTAACTCAACCCTGCTCGTCCGGCACGGCTTGCCCTTCGGTGATAACCGCGTCGCCGAGCGCATTGGGTAACTGGCGCATCTCGATACAGCCGCGCATAAAACGGTGTAAAGCTTCTCGGTCCTCATCTATATGCAATAAGAAGCTCACACCGACTCCATCCGGGCCGTGCCGAGCCACTCTGCACGGTATAGAAATCGAACTCGGCGCAGATGTGCCTTCGCCTTCCCGCTCTAGCGTAAGCACGACTACCGATCCGACGTACCATCGTTCCCTCGTGCATAAGTAGGCGCCGCTCAAGCTGATATCCTTCACTGGGTGATCCATTTCTCCAGAACCGTCCCAGTAATGGGCGACGACGCCGCAATCTGTGTACCGGAGCGCCCGCTTCCTCAAACGCGGCGTTTCTCTTTTCCAGCTCAGCGGTCTCATTGAAATCGGCGCTCTACCGTATCCCCTTGTTCGGGCTCATGCACTCTTCGAACTCGATTTCGTCTGACCTTCCCTCAGATACTGCTCCATTTCCTCCGGCGAACATATCAGCAGCTCATCACCCACCTGAGTATGCGACGAATAGATCGTTCGAGTCGGCAGCTCGAGGACACTCGAACACCTCCTGCGGATCGGTCCGATCCGGAAGCTGCCAAAAGACTCGATCGTGTGGATCACGCGATGATCGGAATCGAGATAGATCAAATCAACCGCAACGAGCACACCAATCGTGTGAACCCCTTGGGACGGAATCACCCAGATTCCCTCGTCGGACTTCAAACGAAGTCTGCCTACGAGTCCCCTCAGGCGCGTGAGATGAGTGTCGGCCGCAGCCACACTCAAGCTCAAGAAGGACTCACGAGTCTTATTAAAGACGCAGTAGCCCTGTTGTGGTATTTTCTTGCCGCCTTTTGCTGCCAATTCCACCTTCCCCCCGGCTAGTTATACGAACGCCGAGTAGTTCCCTCCTACACACGTGAACTCGAAACCGTCCAGCAATCAACGAACGCGCGTTCGACGACGCTGGATCAGAACGATCAGCACGATTACAAACAAGACTCCGGCGATGATCCGGATCAGAGTTGTGTTGTCCATGTTTTCTCCTTTCCCCGTTCTCTGCTACTTGAGGAGCTTATTGAAGGATTCCGACATTACGATGACGGCTGGTCCGATCGCTACGACAAACAGTGACGGGAAAATGCACAGCACAAGGGGAAATACCAGCTTCACTGGCGTCTTAGCCGCCATTTCCTCCACATATTGCCGCCGCTGAACGCGCAGCGAATCCGAGTAAACCCGCAAGGTCTTCGCGAGACTTGTACCGAATTGGTCGGCTTGCACCACCGCTGCGACAAGCGCGCGCATGATATCGATATCCACCCGTTCGGCAAGATGCCTCCACGAATCCACGCGGGGGCACCCCGCTCGCTGTTCAAGCAATGTTAAGCCTAACTCATCAGAGATTTCAGGCTGGCTTGCACGTAACTCGCCTGCCGAGCGGTCAAGCGCTTGGTCAAGACTCAGTCCCGCTTCAATACAAACCACCATCAAATCCAAAAACTCCGGAAGCCCAATCCGAATGTTCATTTGCCTCTTCTTGATAAGATGGCCTACCCAAAAGTCCGGAGCGAGATAGCCCAGCCCCAAAGCCATCGCGTAGACAAAGAAAGGACTATAGTGACCGACTCCGCTCACAGCCGCGAAAACACACAGCCAGAGAGGAACCAGCACCTTGGCTCCGTAGAAGATCCTTACGTCAGAATCCTCCCGGTAACCGGCCCGAATCAGGCGTTTTTGGGTAACTGAGACTTCGTGCGAACTCTTCGGCAGAAATTTTTCGAAGGGTTGGACAACCTTCTTGAGGGAACCTGCTGCCGCCCTCATCTTCAGCCGCGTCAACCAGCTCTCCTGCTCGGAAGGCGGAGAGATCACCGCCGACAGACGCTCGACCATTGCTGCGCGATAGAAGATCAAGAGTCCAGCGCTAGCGATCAGTAGGAAAATCGAGATGAAGGTGAAAAGAGCAAGTCCCATAAGAAAACTTTCAAATTCGGATCCGGGTAATCTTCCGGATTATCAGCGCTCCAACGAGCTCCAAAACGCAGGCTGTATAGAGCATTTTTAGGCCCAGCGGATGCCTCCAAAGCAGACTGATGCCCCTCGGATTCGCGAGGTAAAGAAGAAAACCGAGGCCGATGGGAAGAAACGAGAGAACCCATCCCGTGATGCGTCCTTGGGCGGTTTTTACCCGCACCTCTTTCTTAAGCCGGAACCGTTCGCGGATGACCTGAGCGCATTTATCCAACACCTCGGCAAGATTTCCGCCGCTCTCTTTCTGAATTAGAATGGCCGTCATCATAATGCGGATGTCCTGGATGGGAATGCGAATGGCCAAATTCTCCATTGCGGTCCGCAACTCGAGGCCATAGTTTTGCTCGTCATAGCAGATGCGAAATTCCCGGCCGATGGGATCGGGCGCCTCGCGCGCTACAAACCCTAGTGCGGAAACTAAGCTGTTCCCGGCGCGCAGACTGCTGACCATCATCTCGAGGGACTGAGGAAGGCCTTCCTCGAACTTTCGAAATCGTTTGGCCCGTTTTTGGAGCAGGTAGGCAAAGGGCAGAGCAGCGGGAATCAGTCCCAGGACCACGGCTGCCAGAAAAACACCCGTCCTCATATAGATCAGATACGTGGCTAGGACCCAGCACGTCAGTGTGAGAAGTAATACTCCTCCTGGAGTCAACTTCACATCCGCCTGATACAACAAGCGGCGCAGCTTGGGAGTGAGATCCAGCCGCAATAGCAACCGATTCAGCAACGGGATGGCACTGAGTAGTTCTTGTTTCCGGATGTCAACCAACTCGTCTTTGACCCCGTGCCCCTCGGTTGCCAAAAGCGCATCCAACCTGTTCAAGGTCTGTTTGACTCGCTCTGAGGCGCCGGTTCCGCTTGCCGCAAGTAGGAGAGCAGCTACCAGAAACACGCCTGTGAAGACTACAAATACGAGCAGCATGTTGGCTTATCCTTCGGCTTCCTCACGCAACTTCCATGGAGGTTTCAAACAGCTCGCCTCCCAGCAGAACACCAGACACACGTAAGCGTTCGAGGAACTTCGGCCGGATGCCAGAGGGGCGAAACGCTCCGATGACGTTACCGCTCGGCCCGATGCCTTTCCGCTCGAACCGGAAGACCTCATGCATGCTGATGACATTTTCGTCCATCCCCGTGATCTCGGAGATGTTCACCACTTTCCTTGTGCCGTCGCTCAGGCGTGCAACCTGAACCAAAATCGTGATGGCCGAGGCAATTTGTTGCCGGACGCTTCGCTCAGGCAAGTTCATGCCCCCCATCGCAACCATCGACTCGAGTCTCGAGATAGCGTCGCGGGGACTGTTGGCGTGAATCGTGGTCATCGAGCCCTCATGACCGGTATTCATGGCTTGCAGCATATCGAAGGATTCCTCGCCGCGAACCTCACCGATGATGATCCGGTCGGGCCGCATACGGAGACTGTTAATCAGGAGTTGGCGTTGCCGGATCGCGCCCTCCCCTTCCACATTCGGGGGCCGGGTTTCGAGGCGCACAATGTTTTCCTGGGCAAGCTGCAACTCGGCCGCATCCTCGATGGTGACCAACCGCTCGGTCCGTGGGATGTACTGCGAAAGCATGTTCAGGAAGGTGGTCTTGCCGGCGCCGGTCCCGCCGGAAATCAGAATGCTGATGCGCGCGCGTACCGCGGCGGAAAGGATCTGCAGCATCTCGGGCGAAACAGTTTTCAATCCGACCAGCGCATCAGCCGAGAGAGGACCGGTTCCAAAACGGCGGATTGACAAAGCCGGACCGTCTAGTGCCAGCGGGGGAATGATCGCGTTCACACGGGAACCATCCGGAAGCCGGGCATCCACCATGGGCGACGATTCATCCACTCGTCTCCCGACCTTCGACACAATCCGGTCGATGATCTGCATAATGTGGCGGTCATCCCGAAACACGACGTCGGTCTTTTGCAGAATGCCGCCGCGCTCCACGTACACCCGATTCTTGTTATTGACAAGGATGTCCGAGATTTTCGGATCGCGGAGCAGGGATTCCAGAGGACCCAAGCCGAAGACCTCATCGAGCAACTCCGACTGCATCTTGTCTTTTTCAGCCGCGCTCAGAGGCATCTTGCCATCGAGAATAATGTTCTGAACCAAGCCGGCCACGGCCTGTTTCGCTTTGCTGTTTTGTACTGTCGACAGCTTCTCGAGATCGATCTTCGATATAAGCGTCCGGTGAACATCCGCTTTGAACTGTTCGAAATTTGGCTTTTCCATTAATTTCTACCCATATTGAAGACCTGAAGACAGTTGCCTATCAAAATAAACCGAACTTCTTCCTCTTTGCCGGACCCACGCTCTGACCCGACGCCGCACTAGCCATTTCTGTAAATACTCGTGATATCTGACATTTTTCGAGTGCGATCGGGATACCAGTATTCTGTGCGCGTTGAGCGGCCGCGAAATCGTTCGGAATTTTCCATTTAGCCGGGCGCGTCAAAGCCTTCGTGATGCTGGCCTCATCAATCTCGGAATTCCGCGCTACAAACCGATTCAGAACGATCTCCAGCTTGCCCTCTTCCGAGCCGCCGAAGTAGCGCGAAACAAAACGATTCGCATTGCGTAGGTCGGCCACGCTGATCTGTGTGACGAGGTACACGGTGCTGGCCATATCAAAAAGCGCTTCGTACATTTCGACCGAGTGGGATCCAGCGTCCAGCACGACGTAAGAGAAATTTTCGCGCGCCACGCGAAGCAACTTTTCAACTCCGTTCTTCGAGGGTTGCAGGGAAGGGATGGTATCGGGCGCAGCTAGCACCGCCAGCCCGGAGTTGTGCTTCGTCAGCAGAACAGAAAGAAAATCTGCATCGAGGCGATGGGTGTTCTCCAGTGCATCGAGCGCCGTGAACTTCGGTGTGACCCCCACGATCAGGGCCGCGTCTCCGAGCTGCAGGTCGAAATCGAGCAAGGCCGTTTTGACACCGGAATGTTTGGCGAGAGCTACCGCGAAATTGCTCGCGACTGTGGTTACTCCCGAGCCGCCCTTGGCGCTCGCAAAGACGAGCAGTTTTCCCGTGGTTTTCTTCTGGCGCCGCACCTCGTCGCGGCGGACGGAGGCGCGCACCAGCGCCTCTGCAATCGAGCTTGGCTGAACGGGTTCGGTCAGAAATTCGCGCGCACCGGCGCGCATGCACCGTACCAGCAATTCGGAATTGGTGTGTGCCGAATAGACCATGACGGTCAATGAGCTGCTGGAACTACAGACATTCTCGATTACATCGAGGGCAGACTCCGGATCGGGGTCAAGATCGATGACGATGACATCGTGATCCGCCTCCATGATCTTTGCGAGGTCGTCGACCTGCGGATAACGCGTGAGCTCCCGAGCAATGCTGGCCTGCGGTCCAGCCAAGGCTTTCGCAACTGCACGACGCCGTTCCTCATGAGGCCCAATTAATACGAGAGACAACGCGCTCATACTGAGTGACTCGGCGTCATGGATAGAGGTCGACATCATGCTTCCCCAACCTTCGCGCATTCGCGGTGCGCTAAAAAATCTTTGCTGGTCAATTCACGAAATCCTAATCTTGAATTTTTTGTCATGGGAGTGCCAGAAAAGAGAAGATCGTTCCGATTGCAATAGCGGGAGCATAGGGCATTTTGCGCGCTTGAGGATTCGTCAGGACGAGAGTGGCGTGTGGCCGGAGCCCCCGTTTCCTGAGCCCGAACACGAGGTCGCCTGCACCCGTGAGAGCTTCCTTTAAAAAGCCGCCCCGCAGCGCCCACAAGACCGCCATTACACCGCCTGCAATCCCCGTCATGACCAGCGCTGTGAGGAGTTGCCCGGGACCAATCCAGGCGCCCACGGCCGCGCATAGCTTGAGGTCCCCCATCCCCATGGCGCCGAGGTAATAAAACAGTCCCAACAAAAGTGCCGCGAGCAGCACCCCCAAAACACTTTGCCCGAGCCCTCTCCAGCCGTGGGTGATCGAGGAAACAACGAGGCCGGCAAGGAGAAATGGAAATACTAGCCAGTTCGGAATCCGGCGGCTACGAAGATCCGACACGGTCGCGATAAGAAGTGCGATCAGGGTGGGCCACCAGGCGATTGAGTGCATACGTAAGGCAAATTGCGAAGAAGGAATTTTGTCTAAATAGCGTTGCTCAGCGAGCCCGCAATACTCGTGAATGCACCGTTGATGCCGCTCGCCAAAGTATTCATTCCCGTCGTTGCAGCGAGGGCGATTAGGGCCACGACGAGCGCGTACTCGATCAGATCCTGCCCGCGTTCGTCCTTCCGTAGCTTGATCAGTATATAGAGCTTCGAAACCAGACTTCGCATGTAGATTTTCTCCGTTGAGTTCGAGTCAGCCGTGAATCGGGCTAGCAACTTTCTTCCGCAATTCGCAACCCAATTCGTGATTGCGGCAAGCTACTAAAGAATCAGCGGCTTCCGCCGAGCTCGAAGCTCTTTCCTGTGAACGGATGTATACAGTCGGCGCGTCAAGTGACGCACCGTACACAGTCGCGGTGGCAGATACCGCACCGGGCGGCCCCTCTGCGACATGGGAGGGATCAAGAATCGCTCGCGCCTTCGCCGGGCATTCGTTACCGCCCGGCATTGGACGTAAGCCGCACGTAGTGTATAGGCCAATTGACTTCCCCTGCCAAATGTGTACGCAAGTGGACAGTCCTCAAACCACTGACCACGCTAACTCAGTGACTTAGACCGCTGGAAGCGCTGTCCCGCAATGGTTCATCAATTGCCAAAGGAGAACTGCGGTGGTTTCGAACGCAAAAACAGACTTGAATCAGGAGATTGATTGAAATGCGAAATACTTTTTTGAAGCTATATGTGAAGGCGCAGGTGATCTTGGCCACTTTGAAGAACGACGAGACCGGTCAGGATCTGATCGAGTATGCGCTCGTCGTGGCGCTAATCGCCCTCGCTGCAACAACGGGAATGAACACTCTGGCAACTGGCATCAATGGTGCTTTCACGAGTATTGCAGGTAAGCTGAACAACGCCGTCTAAGCTCAAGGGTGGGCAGAACGTCCCAGGATTTCCACCCTCTGAAGGCGGACGTTGAGACAGCGCAGTTGGATTCGTGAGGCCATGGTCCGGAAACTACTGATGTGAGATGGTCTCGATCAGAACAGGGGTTTTGTTGGCGGTGAGGATTTTGGCACACGGGGCGCGGTCCGGCGCGTCGCTCCTCCTCATAGAAGCGGGCCTGACTCTCATCGTTATCGCAGTATCCTACTGTTGGCCATCCATTGGCTCCGGGCTCTTTTCACGTCTAGAGATCTGGTTCCGGGAAGTGGCACGTCGGCGTGCGTTATCTGTCTTTGTGGTTGGCTTCACTGCCTGCCTGTTGCGCGTTCTCATCCTTCCGCTGTCCCCCATTCCGCAGCCCTTCATTGGGGACGATTTCAGCTTTCTGCTGGCAGCCGATACCTTCGCTTCCGGACGGCTCACAAATGCTACTCACCCGATGTGGGTTCATTTTGAAAGTTTTCACATAACACACCAACCGACATACATGTCGATGTATTTTCCCGCTCAGGGAATGGTGATGGCAGCGGGGAAATTACTGGCAGGGCACCCATGGTGGGGTATTTGGGCAAGCTGCGGGTTGATGTGTGCCGCGATTTGCTGGATGTTGCAGGCTTGGCTGCCTGCCAAGTGGGCGCTGTTCGGCGGAATGCTCGCGATTCTTCGCATCGCCCTCTTCAGCGGTTGGATAGACACCTACACCGGGGGAGCGGTGGCGGCAATCGGAGGAGCGTTGGTGCTGGGGGCACTTCCTCGCATTCGGCGCGCATTTCGAGTCCGAGATTTCTTTTGGATGGCTCTGGGGATGGCGATTCTCGCCAACAGCCGCCCCTACGAAGGCCTGCTCATCTGCGCCCCGGCAGTTGCGGCTGTTGCTTGGTGGCTCTTCAGAGAAGCGCATCCGCCTGCGTCCGTTCTAGTTCGACGTATCGCGCCGGCGCTGGCGCTGCTTCTCGCGACCATCACGTTCATGGGTTACTACAACTATCGGGTGTTCGGAAACGTCTTCACCCCTCCCTATAAAGTAGACCGCGACACCTACGCATCAGCGCCCCATTTCCTGTGGCAATCGCCGAAACCCGAACCCGTCTATCGGCATAGGGTTCTGCGCGATTTCTATACCGGCTTGGAGTTGAAGGAATTCCTTGAGGCTAAGACCTTCGCTGGTTTTCTTGAATCGACCCTTAAGAAGGTCGGTTTGGCCGCATTCTTTTTTGTCAGTTTTGCACTCTTTGCACCTTTGGTGATGCTGCCCCGCGTACTCCGGGACCGCCGCATCCGCTTCCTCGTCGTAACGGGCATCGTGCTAGCGGCCGGATTAGGGATAGAAACCTGGTTCAGCCCGCATTACATGGCGCCATTCACGGCTGGCGTATACGCGATCCTCCTGCAGTGCATGCGCCACTTGCGGACGTGGCGCCCCGGTGGGCAACCATCAGGCTTGTTCCTAGTCCGCGCTATACCAGTCCTCTGTCTGGCGCTTGCGGCGCTTCGCCTCGGCGCACAGCCGCTTCATTTGCGTCTGGACGGCGATCCGTGGCTGAGCTGGTACGGCGGGACGAAACCCATGGCCTCCGCGCGTGCGCATCTCTTGACGCAGCTGGCGAGTAACCCCGGACCGCAGCTCGCTCTTGTCAGATACGGTCCCGATCATATCGTCACCTGCTACAACGATTGGATCGCCAACGCCGCTGACGTCGACGGCTCCAAGGTGGTCTGGGCGCGCGACATGGATCCGGCGAGGAACCGCGAGCTTTTCGCATACTTCAAAGGTCGCAAGGTTTGGCTGGTGGAACCGGATTTCAATCCGCCGAAGGTGTCGCCGTACCCTGTGAAGACTGAGCAGGCACAAAACCGGTATAGATCTCCGAGCTGACGAGATGAGTTGGCAGCGCGTTCTCGCATTTCCTCCCGCTCTGAAGACCGCGAACCTACGTAGCTCAAGTGAAGCGAAAAACACGCTAAGAGCAGAAGACCCCAACACGCTGAACGGCGTTGGTATTATCGTCGCCACGCGAGCATACAGATGGATCCCATATCTTGCGTTCGGGGTCTGTCTAGGCGTCTATCTTTGCCCCTTCATACGGCTTCTCTTGTTAACGGGCGACGAAGGTACCTTCCTGTCCGGTGCGGTTCGCGTCACGGATGGCCAGGTTCCTTTTCGCGATTTCTTCGAGGCACCCGGCCCCGGCTCCTTCTATTGGTTGGCGCTGTTTTTCAAGCTGCTCGGCACAAGCTTTTTCAGCGCTCGCATTTCCCTGGCACTGACCACCGTCTGCACTGCCTTCTTGTTGTACTTTCTTACGCGCCGGCTCACAACCAGATATTCTGCGCTGCCAGTCATCTTTTTTTTGGCGACCTCGTTTGGGCCTCTTTGGCCAGCGATTAGCCATCACCACGATAGCGACTTATTTGCGCTGATGTCCTTTACCGCACTGCTTTACTGGATCGAAACGCGACGGCAACTTTTACTTTCAATGGCAGGTGTATTAGCGGGTATCACGACATGTTTCATGCATCCGAAAGGGATTTTGCTATTCATCTCGTTCCTTGTCGTGGTGTTGCTTCTCGGCGGGAAAACGAGGTTGCTGTCTTCCGTCCGCTGGCTTGCTGGCGGGTATCTAGCGGTGATCATCCTTGTTGTTTCGCTGTATTGGCGGGTAGGAGCTCTGGCCGATCTAATCTATGCAAATTTCCTTTGGCCGCTGAGCCATTACAGCGCAGTCAATGGAGTGCCGTACGCTTACGGCATTCTAACCTTCTACGGCGCCTCTTGGGTCAGCGCTCTGGGCCCTATTGTGTCCCGGCCGGTCGCGATCGCGATCGCGAGTTTCCTAATCATCCCGTTCTTCGTAGTCGCCGCTCTGCCCGTAATAGCGGCCTTGGCTGCAGTGCGCGATAAGAAGTTTGCATTCAATAAATCTACTTTGCCGTACTGGCTAGCTGGAACGGCTTTGTGGCTCTCGGAAATCCATCGAAAGGACATAACCCACCTTGTCTCTGGCTCTCCACTTCTGATCATTCTCGCGTTCTACCTACTAACACACCAACGGGATAGATTGTCTGTGCAATGTGCTCAGTTCCTCTGTGTATCGACGGTCGCATTGGCCAGCTTCAATGTTTTCATCGCACTTAGCGCACACAAAGTGGACACACCAGAGGGCGCTGTCTACCTGTTTCGACCCGATCCGGTTCTGGAATTCTTGAACTCTCACGTCACACCCGGACAAGAGATCTTCGCATACCCTTATTGCCCACTCTATTATTTTCTAGGCAACGCCAGAAACCCGACAAGATACAGCATTCTCATGTATGGGTATAACAGCGATTTTGAGTTTCGGGACGCGGTCAGATCTCTGGAGGACAAAAAGGTCGAATATGTCATCTGGGATCGCGAATTCAACGGTACGGGGGCGAAGTTTGGGTGGCCGACGTATTCGGCGCCTCCTAAGGAGCGCTTGATCATGGAGCCCTATTTAGCCGCTCGCTACCAGCTGTTACAACGTGTGGGGAAATTCGATATTTTAGAGCGCAAGTCTGAAACGTTCTGATTTCGATCTGACCTTCGGTTTTCGCCCTGTGTTTGCGTTTCAGTGTATAGATCTAATGACTTCGCCTTTAACCTGTCTACATACGTGGACAGTCCTGATACTCTCACCACGGTAGGACAGTGACTTAGATCGCTCAAACCGCAGATCTAAATTGGTTCTTCAATTGCGAACGAGAACCCCAGTACGTTGCTACCGCACCGATCGATTCTGGAGTGCCGCTCTCACTTTCAAAGCGGAAGGTCTGAGAACCTTTTGCTTTGCAGAGCGATTCCATGCTGCTTTCTATCGTAATCCCCGTTTTCAACGAAGCCGACACGCTGGACCTGATGATAGCCCGGCTTCGGCTAGCTCTGCGTAATTTGCACTGGGAAGTCATTTTTGTAGACGACGGAAGCAGCGATTGTTCTCTCGAGATCATTCGACGCGCGGGGCTGTCGGACGAGCGAATCAGGGCGATTAGCTTTAGTCGCAACTTCGGGCACCAGGCGGCGATCACAGCAGGCCTGGATGTTGCAGAGGGAGACGCGGTCGCCGTGATGGATGCGGATCTTCAGGATCCGCCGGAACTCTTGCCCCGGATGGCGGAACTGCTGCGGGAAGGCTACGATGTCGTTTCCCCGAAGCGCGTGTCACGTTTGGGAGAAACGCTCTTTAAGCGATGGACAGCCGCTCTGTTCTACCGAACCATGGCCCGCCTCGCGGACCGGCGTCTTGCGGCCGACGTGAGCGACTTCCGGTTATTTAGCCGACGCGCGGTGCTGGCCATTCGTTCTTTCAGGGAGCAGCATCGGTTTATGCGCGGCCTAGTCGCGTGGCTAGGACTCAAGGAAATCAGCCTGCCTTTTGAAAGGCAATCCCGCGCCGCGGGCGAGACCAAGTATCCGCTCTGGAAGATGCTACGGTTCGCTTGGACGGCAATGTCATCCTTCTCCGCCCTCCCCTTGCGCCTAAGCATCGCAGCTGGCGCGATCCTGAGCTGTGGTGGCCTGGTATACCTTGCCTATGTTCTCTATTTGGCCTTGTGCACCAAGGCTCTCGTGCCGGGATGGGCGTCGATAGTCATTCTGCAATGCCTGTTCTCTGGAATGATCCTTTTAGCACTGGGAGCGATAGGCGATTATGTCGCCCGGAGCTATGAGGAGAGTAAGGGTCGCCCGCTGTATGTCGTGGCAGCTTGTGTAAACAGCCCTTTGCCGCAAGGAGCCGTCGACCGCGCGTGCATTTTGCCTCCCATCGGAGCATCCGATTTCTCGTGGATCCCTCCGCTGGAGAGGGAGGACCACCTCGTTGAAAGCAAGCGAGGCCGCTGAATGAGCGTTTCTCCCCCGACTCTGAGGAGGATGGCGAGGAATCGTCGCCGGACTGAGATTGCAAATCAGAAACCCGCGATCAATGCTATGAATCCGGAATTTGATCGCTACGCGGCCGATTACTCAGAGTTGTTACGGAATCCGATACGGGATTGCTTTTCGAGCGACGCGGACTTTTTTCATCGCAGGAAATGGATGATCATCCGAGATTTCTTAGCTCGACGGAAGGTGGATTCTGCATCGTTAAGCTGGTTGGATGTAGGCTGCGGTCAAGGAGAGTTACTCCGAATCGCTAAGAGCCACTTCGGCCATGCCGCGGGCTGCGATCCATCGAGCCAGATGATACGGTCTTCCACGTTCGGAGGAGTATGCCTGCAGCCCTCCCCGGCCGAGCTGCCCTTCCCTGATCAGTCTTTTGATTTTGTTACGGCGGTTTGTGTCTACCATCACGTCGATGCAGAGCAGAGAGTGCTGTTGACGAGAGCGATTCGCCGGGTGCTCAAGCCGGGGGGTCTCTTCTGCCTCATCGAGCACAATCCCTGGAACCCTGTGACGCGCATCATTGTCAAGAACTGCCCCCTCGATTCGGATGCCAAACTTCTGGCGCCTTCTCTAGCTCGTCGGCTCATGGGTGCAGCAGGCCTCAAGATAATCGATAAATCGTATTTCCTGTACTTCCCGGAAGGCATGTTTCGGTATGTGGATAAGCTCGAACACGCCCTCCGCAAGTTGCCTTTTGGAGGGCAGTTTGCAGTGTTCGGTCGCAAGGCCGATACGTGAGCTCACGAGTGGAAGAGTCGCGGCACCGCAATCTAGACCAGACTAATATTTTGATGACAGCGGCGGAAACGCCCACTAAAATCGTCCTGCGAGAGCAACGGTCCGCAAGGCACGGGCCTAGGCGGCTGGTGCGGACAATGTCTTCTTTTCCGGCACTCCTTGCTGCGATTCTGGTGGCAAAGGTGTACTGGACTTGCCGGGGCAATATCGCAGACCCGGACCTCTGGTGGCATCTCCGAAACGCACAGCATTTTGTCGCCACATTGCAATTCCCAAATGTCGACACATACTCCTTCACAGCAGCCGGCTCGCCTTGGGTCAACCACGAATGGCTGTCGGAACTCTTTTACTATGGTGCGTTCATCACTTTTGGACTCCGGGGTGTCTTCGTCGTCTTCGCCTCCGTGATCTCCGTGCTCGTCGTAGCTGTGTTCGCACTCTGTCTGAAGGAAACCGATGATCCTCTTGCGGCCGGCATTGCGGCGATTTTCGGCGGCCTGCTCGCGATGGTGGGGTTCGCGCCTAGAACACAGCTTTTTGGTTGGCTGTGCTTTGTGGCAATTTATGCGATTTTGTTGCGCTTCCGATCCGCCAGACGCGCACCCCTTTGGTTGGTGCCAGTGCTCTTTTGGCTTTGGGCGAATTGTCACGGAAGCTGGCTCATCGGTCTGGCGATTTACTCGATCTTTGTGTGCGCCGGACTCATGCGCCACGACCTCGGACACTTGGCTGCGGCGCCGTGGTCCAAGGAGCAACTGATGAAACTAATCGTCGCCGGCGTGGCTTCCATAGCTCTTCTCTTTATCAATCCGTTCGGGTATCGCCTCCTGCTGTATCCTTTCGACACGATTTTCCGCCAAAACCTCGGCGTCGGCAATGTGCAAGAGTGGGCATCTGTAGATTTCAATGAAGCACGGGGAAAATTGGTTGCGCTGGTGCTCGGTGCAGTATTCGTAATGGCCCTACTCGCCCGAAAGCGATGGCGCATGGATGACGCGCTGCTCACACTGTTTGTGCTGTACTGCGGCATCACGCATATCCGCTTCCTTCTGCTGGCCGGAATTATGTTGCCACCCATCCTCGCGCCGCAGTTCGGGCGCATCAGTTCATACGATCCGCGGCGCGAGCGGCGGCTTTTGAATGCAGCGCTGCTAGTGATCGTGGCCAGTGTGTGCATCCTGGGTTTTCCTTCTCAGGAGAAGCTCGATGCCGAGGTCGCCGACTTTTTCCCGGTGCGGGCAGTAGAATTTCTCCGGGCTCAACCGCAACAGGGACATCTGTTCAACCTCTATCAATGGGGAGGATATTTGGAATGGAATCTACCGCACACGAAGACTTTTATCGATAGTCGCTCGGACATTTTTGATCACAACGGAGTTTTAAAGGATTACTTGGACGTCATAGCGCTCAATCACTCGCAGGAGCTGCTCGACCGCTATCACATCCAGTACATCCTTTATCCGGCCAACACGGCTCTGCCTTACTTTCTTTCGAAAAGTCCGCATTGGGAACGCCTGTACAACGACACGCAAAGTGTCGTTTACCGAAGGCTGCTGCGCTAGATGCGCGATTCCGCGCTACTCGCGTCGTCTTTGAAAGATGACGGACAAATCGTCCGAGTAAATCTTTCTCCAGGCAGGCATTAGAGGCAAAACGCGCGACATCGGAGAATCACGAGACAACAAGCAGAAATTGACGTGATACTTATCGAGAAGAACCGGGGGATTTGTCTGTAGCGCTTCCCACTGATCATAGTCCTGGAGAACGCCAGACCATTCGAAAACATCGCTCCGCCCATCAATAAAAACTTTGTGCTCTGGCGCGGCCCAAATCAGATACCCGCCGAAGACGTATTCATTGAGCATCCTTCCGGAAAGACCTGAGCGCCTCATGAATTCCACTGCCTTCACGGGATTTGCCTTTTGCACCTGCGCTTCAAGATATTGGCTTCCTGGAAACGACAGAACCAGAAGCGGAAATAGGAGCGCAATCATTGCGGCATTTGGTAGAACGCGGTCGCGATCGGGTTCGTATTGTTCCCAAGCGTCGGCGAGAAGCCGGCATAGGATCGGAGCGGTCAATATCCCGAAAACGAATACCATTCGCTCATGACGAACACCTAACCCGAATCCAAGGAGCAGTATCAAGAGTTCCTCAAGCGCTAGATTTTTTCGGCGAAGTAGAGGTATAAGAAGAACCAGACCGGCGATCGCAAGGAGCGAGACCCCTCGGATGCTATCGAAAGTGGGAGGCTGCCACTCGGAGGTGTTGTTCAGTCCTATGTTCTGCCCAAAGATTGTGTTGATCGGATAAGTCAACTGCTTTAGGCCCACCGGATTTGTAAACAAAGCCGTTATCGAGAGCCCCAGCGCCACAGCGAGCATTCTGCGTTTTCCTTCCTGCCACCGGCTCGACATCAGTAACCCTAGTCTGAAATCGAAAAACGAGCAGAAGAGGACGATGGCAAGGACAACAAGCCCCAAAAAGAAAGAGCCATGCACATTGATCCAAATGGCAAACAGCGGGGGAAGGGCAAGGAACCATCGCGAGTTGCGCGAACGGCCAAAATACAAGATGAGCAATTCGCAGACCAGCAGAAGATATCCGAGGAGCTGCGGCCGGATGGCTAGTCCCACAGTCGCAAATAACCAAGTGATCAGTCCACCAAGGAAGGCCACCTTGCAATTGCCGGAATAGAGCGCGCAAAGTACATATGCCCCGACGACCAACGCGGAAGATACTACGCAAAGCCACAGCATTAAGCCCAGATATCCGCCGAACTTCCATGCGCCGTAGATTGCCAGTTGCGAGAGCCACTCGTGAGGGGTATATGGATGATGATTCGCTGTGAACGAAAATAGGTCGACTCGCGGAATCGAATGCGTGTTCCAGATGATTTCGCCGGTCTTCAGATGCCACCACAGGTCGGGGTCGCTGAAACGCGACCGAACGGTGAAGAGCACAAGGACCAACAGCAGAATCGCCAGGACAACCGGAAACGAAAAGATCAGACGCCGTGCGCTGTGATGCCGGACCTGCGGAGGAATCTCGAGTAAAGGCTCAGTGGATGCTTCAAGCAGCATCGATCGATCCGATATCCTCTGGCAATCGAATCAAGCGATGTAGGTAAGCGCGCGAGATGTTGAGGCTGCGGGCGGCCAGCGTCTTATTGCCTTTGCAGTCTTCGATAGCCTTGGTTGCCAGTTTCACCTTGAAGTCACGCAAAAGCTTTTCGAAAGATCCGATTTGCGGAACATCGCTCGCCTCTAAAACCTCTTGCTCCTGCAAATGCTCCGGCAGATCCGCTGCCTGGATCAGATCTGAATCGGCGCGGATAATAGCAGTCTGGAGTGCATTCTCGAGCTCCCGAACATTTCCGGGCCAGTCGTACTCTTGCAGCATTGCGCGCGCCTCTGGCGCGAGACCTCTCACCCTCTTGTTGTAGAGATCCGAGTAATGGTGGATGAAGTAATCCGCAAGAACGGGAACATCCTCGAGGTGATCCGCGAGCGCCGGAGCTTTGATCGTGATCACGTTAATGCGGTAGTACAAATCGAGCCGAAATGTGCCCTCTGCAATCATGGCCGGCAGATCTCGATGCGTGGCGAAGATCACGCGAGCTCTCAACGGGATAGCGCGGCCGCTGCCTAGTCGCGTGAACTCCCTTTGCTGCAGGACGCGCAACAACTTGACCTGAGTTTGCAGGCTCAACTCCCCGATCTCGTCGAGCAACAGGGTACCGTTGGCAGCTTGCTCGAAATAACCGGTCCGTGTGCCCGCGGTGCCGGTGAATGCGCCCCTCTCATGCCCGAACAGCTCGGATTCGATGAGGGTCTCGGGGATGGCTCCGCAGGAGACTGCGACGAAAGGAAACTTTGCCCGATCCCCCAAATTGTGGATGGCCCTCGCGATGAGTTCTTTGCCGGTTCCGCTTTCGCCGGTAATGAGCACGGAGGCGTTGAGACTAGCAACGCGGCGGATCAGATCATAAACGTTGCGCATTTCGGCACTCGAGCCGATCAGACCATCGCACCGTAAGGGCTCCTCCGATTCACGTGGCTGCGTGACACCGCCGCCTCGTTTGGCCTCGAGCTCCCGCTTCATCGCCGCATGCTCATAGGCGCGGCGGACTACCGCTTTTAGCTCCCGCAAAGCGGGCGGTTTGCGGCAATAGCTATGTGCGCCACGTTGCACCAGATCGAGTGCTGCCGGCCGCGCGGTATCATCGGTCAGGACCACCACAGCGACCCCGCATTCACTGACTGTGCCGAATAGCGCTATTTGCTGCTCGACATTGCAGAATTCGGCATCCACATCCAGGAGCAGAACGTCGACCGAACCATCCCACAGCATTGGTTTGAGAAGGTTCTCGTCCATTCCCGCGAGCACCTGAAAGTCTCTTCCCAAAGCGGGCGCAAGCAAAGCTTGTAGTTTTACATCCTGGGACGACAAAGCGACTCGGATCATATGCGGATGATAGACATCACCCTCCTCCATGCGGTTGTTCGCGGAATTCCGAGAATACCCGGAATCGGGTCTCGAAACAAGAGGAATGTAGTACCGTTTTTTACGAGCTTGCTAGTTCTGCTAGTACTGTAGGCCGTCCAACACATCACCCACGTCCCGTGCGAAAACGAACTATCCCCAAGAATTCATGACCCTATCGAGATCGCGGTCAGGGTGTTCTAAACCATACACCCCACTCTCGCTGGAACGGAATACACGGTGTAACCGTGGGATGCAGGGGCCGACACTCAAACTGTCCTTTTACGCGTGTCCAGCAGCGTTAACCCGTACTTGCCATAACTGAGTTTCGAAGGGCGACGGAGTCATTTCGCTTTTTGATAGATTGAGACGTTTCCGGATAGTCCTTTACTGATGCAGAGCCTGGCATTGCCGATGGACCAGATCTTTCAGCCTGCCAAATGGCTTCCTGACTGGTTCAGAGATTGGGCAACCCGCCTCCTACGACCTTCGCTCGAACGAAGGGAAGCGCCGCGCCGAACGGTTGCGAACCTTACTGCGCATTACTGGGACGGGATCGGTGCTGGTCACGTGGTGGGGGACATCAGCGCCAGTGGGGCCTTCATTTTGGCTGACTTCAAATGGACTCCGGGTACCATTCTGACCATGACCCTGCACTGGGAGGGTAAGGTCGACGGCTCGGTTTCAGCGGCGTCGGTAGTTGTCGAGGCGATGGTGGTGCGCCATGCCCAGAGCGGAATTGGTGTTCGGTTTCTCTATTCCGACAAGCGGGAGCGAGAGAGCGTAGCGAAATTTCTGCAAAGTATCCCCGTGTCCCACCCATCGTGACACACCCTGAGATTCCGCTTCTACGCTGGAATCGTCCCGGATCCATGACTCGAAGCGCCAGGTACCCCGAAGCAAGTCCGCAGCCACAGCACCGGCCAACTCGGTGCGCGTGATCAGGCGAGCCTAAGTGTATACTCGACGGAACGTGATCGAGAATACTGTCTACGATGGTTGACGGCTTGCCGTGCGACGGGCACCCGGAACTTCTGCTAAGTTGCGTATTCTAACGTCTTACGTATCCCGACTGCATTGGGTCGCAAATTGCCTCTGATACTACGCTGGAACAAATCAAGGCTTCTTCTGACTTGGCATCGCTTGCCCAAGCCGAAAGAAGGTGTGCGGTCTGCATCCAGTGAAACGTTCTGTGAGTCCAAGGGCGGTAGCTTGCCCGAGACGATGTTCGAAGGGGAGACCGGTGTCAGTTCATCACGAGGCGCAACAGTGACCCCAGCGGACGGAAATGTCCAACATCCTTGGTATGTCCTGCGAGTCCGCGCCAGCCGGGAAAAATCTGTCGCCTCTCTTCTGCGCTACAAAGGATTCACCGAATTTCTTCCTTTGTATGCCGCTTCTCGGCGTTGGTCGGATCGCACCAAAGAGGTCAGCGTTCCTCTGTTCCCAGGTTATGTGTTTTGCCGCTTTGATGCAGAGAAGCGACTCCCCATCCTGACCACGCCCCATGTGGTGCATGTGGTCGGGATGGCGGGCGTCCCCGCGCCGGTCGATGAAGGTGAAGTCACCGCGTTGCAGCGGGTCGTGGCGTCGGGCTTGCTCCTACAGCCGTGGCCGTTTCTCCAAATTGGACAACGCATCATTATTCAGGAGGGACCGCTGCGGCACGTCGAGGGAATCCTGACCGAGCTCAAAGGTCTGCGCAATTTGATCGTTTCGATTACGCTTCTGCAACGCTCGGTAGCCGTCTGTGTCGAAAGGGCCGGAGTGCGACCGGCCGCGGCGTAACTCGCCCAGTCATTTTTCATCAACCATCTATCGCATAAGCACTCGGACCGCTCCCAGGTAAAGAGGCTTCCCCTCCTCCCACCTAGGCGAATCATTGCAGCGAGTCCGTTTCATCAGATCGCAACGGTTAGCGCCGTACTTCAAGCTTCCCCGGCTAAAGAAAGGCAGGTAAATCAGCATGGCCGTCCTTACGCGACGCACCCGCGTCGTCAGTTTTCGTGTATCGGAAGAAGAATACCAGGATCTCATTCACATCTGTTTGACACGACAGGCGAGGAGTCTTTCGGATTTCGCTCGTTTCGTCACCTTGAGCCAATTTGACGTGAATAGCTCGGAGGGCAAGGCCGAAACCGCGCTGCAGCAAATCCATCGCAAGCTCGGCGTGATCGATCGCGAGCTCCGCAGGCTGGCAGGACTCATGGAACCCCAGCCGTTCGAGCCGGTGCGAACTCTCGAGGCTGTCGCGTCTTCACAAGCACGCTGAGATCCACTGAGGAGCGAAGTGCTTTCTTGTTCAGTCTCGTATTGCTCTGCGGCCTGCTGTACACCCTGACAACTCAGTCGCCCTAACACGGCTCAGAAGCAAACCACGCGTGACGCGACCCAGATGATCGATATTCATTGCCACATTCTTCCCGGTGTCGATGATGGCGCAAAGACGCTGGAGGAGTCGGTCGCTATGGTCGAAATCGCGGCTGCTTCCGGCACGACCGACATTGTAGCCACGCCGCATGCGAATCCCCGCTACGGTTTTGATCCCGAACTGAATGAGCGGAAGATGGCACAGCTGGGACGAGCCACGGATCATCTTGTTCGGCTGCACCTGGGTTGCGATTTGCACCTCAGCGCGATGAACATCGAAGACGCCCTGGCGAATCCCGCCAAATACGCCATTAACCACCGGTCATACGTCTTAGTCGAGTTCTCGGAGTTCTTGATTCTTCCGAGCTCGCGTGAGATCTTCCGGAGAATGCAGTCAGCCGGCATGACGCCCATCATCACCCATCCTGAAAGGAATCAGCTTCTCGCGTCGAATCCGAGCCAGATCCAAGCCTGGGTGGAGCAGGAATGCCTCATTCAGGTCACGGCTCAGTCGTTTCTGGGGCGTTTCGGGAAACGAGCCAAGGAAGTTGCCGAGCAACTCACGAGCACCGGCGTGGTGCATTTTGTCGCGAGCGACGCACACGATCCACAGGATCGGACACCCGTTCTCGCGGAGGCTTACCGCCACGTAGCAGGCGCCTATGGCGGTGACGAAGCCGAAAGACTGTTTGTCACCAATCCCAAAGCCGCGCTCCTGGGGGAGCCGCTAGAGTGGTCGGAACCAGAACCCAGGAAAAAGCGGAAATGGTACCAATTCTCGGGAAGGTGAGAGCCGCGCGCTTTTTCATGTTTCCCGCTTAAGCAAGTGATTCCTTGATGGACGCGACATCCGGCAGATAGCGACCTCTGGCTTCCACCCAGAGCGGACGGACGTCCCGACTAACATTCAACTGAAAACCTAACGAGTGCAAATGCAGAACAAATGATCATGCGCAGACTTTCTGATCACCGATTTGAGCAAGGACATGCCCGTTCACGACCGCATTGGCCCATGCGCCGTGGAACGATCACCCTAGTCGGAGTGGCGATCCTGTTTTCGGGCGTGCCTCTGCTGCCTCAATCCGTACCGCAGGGGTCGCAGCCGACACAGCGCGACACGCCGGCAAAGGGCGCTAAGGACGTCCGGACAAGCTACGTCTTGGGGGCAGAAGATCAGATCGTGATTCACGCGGTCGATGTTCCCGATATTAGCGACAAACCGATGCGCCTCGATCTCAGCGGCGACATTAAATTCCCGATGGTCGGGCGGATCCACGCCGCTGGCTTGACCTCGGAACAGCTTGAGGCAGAGTTGACGAAACGCCTCTCCGTGTATCTCGAAAAACCCGATGTTGCAGTTACGATCGCCGAGTTCCACAGCCAGCCTGTATCTGTAATAGGCGAGGTCAACAGTCCCGGCGTGCATCAGATTGAGGGGCGTAAGACGTTAGTTGAGATTCTCTCGTCGGCCGGTGGGCTACATTCGGATGCCGGCCCTACCGTCACGATCACCCGGCGGATGGAATGGGGCCGCATTCCCCTTCCGGACGCAAAGGACGATCCGACCGGTAACTTTAGTGTTGCTGCCATCGACCTGAAGCCGCTCATCAACGCCCAGACCCCGGAAAAGAACGTCGTCATCCGTCCCTACGACGTCATCTCGGTTCCTCGCGCAGAAACGGTCTATGTGATTGGTGAGGTCGGCAAGGTGGGACCGCTCACCTTGAACGAAGGGCATAGCATTTCCGTGCTCCAGGCGGTTTCCTCGTCGGGCGGGGTATTGCGCACCGCCGCCTCGGGCAACGCGAAGATTCTTCGCCCCGTTGCGGGGAGTGCCACGTGGGCCGAGTTTCCCGTGAATATCAAAAAGATCCTCAAGGGACAAGCTGAAGACCAAACGCTGATGGCAGGGGACATCCTGTTCGTGCCCGATAGCGCAGGCAAGCGGGCCGGCCTCCGCGCTCTCGAGGCGGCCATTCAAATGGGCACGCTCGCCGGCACGTACGGAGCGGTCCGTTAGTCGAGGGAAGAGGCCATCCATATGAATGATCTGCAACGGATTCCAAAGAGCCCAGCTCACGATCTAACGATTCCGGTAGGAAACCCTGGAGTACGGATGCCGCCAGGAGAGGTACCGGGCGCTGGACTGAAACGGGACTATGCTGGCGTGCTCGAGTACTGGCAGATGGTGCGCCGCCACAAGGCCACCGTCATCCTCGCCACCGTTCTGGGAGGCTTGGTCGCGTTCTCCTCAACCCTCCCATCACTCCGCCTTTTTCAGGCGCGGGCCACGCTCGAGATCCAAGGTCTGAATGACGACTTCCTGCACTTTGGGAACGTCAACCCGACCGCTGACGCTTCCAGCTATTCCCCTGACTACGATATCCAAACACAGGTCAAAATCCTGCAGAGTAGATCGCTCATTAAGCGAGTACGAGAGAAACTCGGGCAGCAAAAGCGAACCGACGGCCTCGAACCACCAGACCGGCTTTCGGCTTGGCGAAAGGCCCTGGGGATTGCGCCTCCCAGCCCGGATGCCCTCTGGCGCCAGGCGGTGGGGGTGGCCGCTGGCAGTTTGAAGGTGCGCTCGTCGGGAACGAATCGCATTGTCGAAGTCTCAACGGATTCGACGAGCCCCGCGTTAGCCGCCGATTTCGTGAACAAGTTAGCCGAGGAATACATCGAGCAAAATCTCGAGGCTCGCTGGAAGAGCACGGAGCATACAGGCGAGTGGCTCACCCATCAACTCCAAGATCTGAAGCTAAAGCTCGAGAAATCGGAAGAAGAGCTGCAGTCCTACGCGCGCGCTACGGGCCTCGTGTTCACAGACGAAAAAAACAATGTGGAGGAGGCCAAGCTGGCCGATCTCCAAAAGGAACTCTCTCAGGCTCAGTCGGATCGCATGTCGAAGCAGTCGAGGTATGAAATGGCAACGGCCAGCCCCGTGGGTGCCGTGCCTGATGTGCTGGACGATTCATCGTTACGGGACTCTCAAACGACGCTCGACGAGCTCAAATCGCGACTGGCTCAAATGCGGGTGACGTTCACGCCGAATCACCAGGATGTCAAGCGCTTACAAGCTCAAATCACCTCGATGGAAGCAGCACAGGAAAGCGACCGGTCGAACATTCTGACGCGCATTCGAAACGAGTATCAAGCTGCCGAGCGACGCGAGAAACTCTTACTAGCTTCTTACACCGAGCAAGCGCACCTGGTGTCGCAAGAGGCAGATAAAGCCGCCCACTATAACCTCCTGAAACGGGAAGTCGACACGAGCCGGCTGCTCTACGAGAACGTGCTCGAGAAACTGAAGGAAGCGAGCATTGCGTCGGCCCTGCGAGCGAGTAACATCCGGGTCGTCGACGTAGCGGAACCCTCCAATGTTCCTTATAAACCCGATGTCTCACAAAGCACTACTGTGGGCCTGCTGTTCGGTCTATTTCTCGGAGTTGGCTTTGTGGTGATGCGCGAGCGTGCCGATCGCACGCTGCAGGATCCGGGCGACACATCATACTACCTGAATCTACCGGAGCTTGGTGTAGTGCCGCTGGGCAGCGCACAGATCAACTTACAGAATCCAAAGCGTCTGAGCGTAGGTGCCGCACTGAATCTGGGACAGGGGAACGGGAAGCCCCTTGAAGCGAATGCCATCGACGACCCCATCGAGCTGATGACGTGGAATCACAAGTCGTCGTTGCTGGCAGAGTCCTTCCGCACCGCGCTGACCTCCATCCTCTTCTCCGGCCAGCATGGAGATCGACCCCGAACGCTCGTGTTTACCAGCGCGAGTCCGAAGGAGGGGAAGACCACCATAGTCTGTAACTTAGGCATCGCGATGGCAGAAATCGGCCACACGGTCCTGCTGATCGACGCCGACATGCGCAGGCCGCGTCTCCATAAAGTATTCGACGTCGAGAATGGTCTGGGTCTAAGCGATCTTTTAATGGAAAAAAGACCGCTGGACAGCGTCGCGTTAGAAGCAGTGCTCCAGAAGACGTCGATTCCCGGGCTTTCCATACTCACGAGCGGTCAGTCCCGGCACAGTGCGTCCAGTTTGGTCCATTCGGCGCGGCTTCCGGAACTGATGAAGCTGGTGCGGGATAAATTCGATACCGTAATCGCGGACACGCCCCCCATGGTGAATATCTCCGATGGCCGCGTGTTTTCTCGCCATGCTGACGCGGTGATTCTCGTCGTGCGCTCTGGCGTGACCACCCGGGATGCAGCCTTGTTGGCGAAGCGCCGCTTTGCCGAAGACGGGATCCCGATCCTGGGAACGATTTTAAATTGGTGGAATCCGAAGACGCCAGGATACGGATACTATCGCTACTATTACGCCGGCTACTATCACTACTACGGGAACGGTACCGGGAACAACGGAAACAGCAACGGAACAGGGAACGGCACCGGCAAGGAGACTGACTCCTAAGTGTGCGGCATTGCCGGAGTCATTCGAAGGGAAGGGTCAACTGCTGAAGATCGAGCGGCGGTGGCACGCATGACCACCGCTCAAATTCACCGGGGACCCGATGCCGATGGCTTCTACGAAGATGGTCACGCCGTACTTGGGCATCGCAGATTGTCGATTATCGATCTTTCCGACGCCGCCCGGCAGCCCATGTCGAATGAAGACGGTACGGTGTGGGTGACCTACAATGGCGAAATCTATAACCACCGGGATCTGCGGACTGAATTAGCTTCGCGTGGACACGATTTCCGCTCCCAGTCGGATACGGAAGTGATCCTGCACGGTTATGAGGAATGGGGTATCGACCGATTACTCGAAAAACTCAGAGGCATGTTCGCCTTTGGGCTCTACGATTCGCGTCGCGGGCTCATTCTGGCCCGAGATCGTCTCGGGATCAAGCCGCTCTATTACTCGGTTCAAGAAAAAACCGGCCTGCTGATCTTCGCCTCCGAGGTGAAGGCTCTTTTGAGAAGCGGGTGCTTGCCTCGAGAACATGACCGGGATGCGGTGGCGGGATTCTTGCTTGCGGGTTCGGTTCCCGCGCCGATGACCACCGTAAAGGGGGTTCATTGCCTGCCTGCAGGGCATTACCTACTGTGGCAGCACGGTAGCGTCACGGTCCGAAAATATTGGGATCTCGAGTATGGTTTGAAAGACACAAACGGCAACGGAAAGGATGTGCGAGCGCTCCTCGAAGATTCCGTGTCGCGGCATCTCGTGAGCGATGTTCCGCTCGGTGTCTTTTTGAGTGGAGGGGTGGATTCGGCCGCGCTCGTCGCATTCGCCCATCGGGCGCTCGCATCCGGCGCGCAGTTGATGACGCTGACCGTAGCTTTCGATGAAGAGGAATTCAGCGAGGCGCGCCAGGCTCGCGAAATCGCCGGGCACTTTCATACCAGGCACTCTGAAATTCGCGTTACGAGGAAAGATTTTATAGAAGAACTGCCGGCAATCCTAAAGGCAATGGACCAGCCGACGAATGATGGAGTGAACACTTACTTCGTTTCGAGAGCTGCTCGCGAGGCGGGCCTGACCGTGGTTCTTTCCGGCCTCGGCGGAGACGAAGTGTTCTGGGGATATCGGCATTATCGTTGGCTCGCCGGGGGTGCTCGTTGGCTGGTCCGGTGTCCCGCACCTGCCCGAAAAGCTCTAACCGGATCTGCGTCCACGTGGGGCCGCATGCGTGGCCGCGAGAATTGGATGCGGATGTCTTTCCTGAATGGACGGGCGTCGGACCGGGATCTCTATCTCGCTATGCGCGGCTTTTTCGCACCCCGCCAGGTGATGTGTCTGATGGGGATCAGTAGGCGCGAGCTCAACGGAGCGGTTGAACAGCATTTTGATCTGTTGCCTTCGAACGGCCACAACGGCGCGAGCCCCGCTGCCTTCAACTACTTGGAATGCAAGCGCTATTTGCACGACCAGCTCTTGCGCGATACGGACACGTTCAGCATGGCGCATTCAATAGAAGTACGCGTGCCATACCTGGACCATGCGATTGTGGAGTACGCAGCCCACATCGACCCCGCGTTGAAGATGAGTAACGGGATCAACAAGCCGTTGCTCGTGGGCGCGGTAGACGATCCCTTGCTTCTGAAGCTCGGTCGTGCGAAGAAACGAGGATTCTCGTTTCCCATGGATCGCTGGATGAAAGCTGATCCCGGCGAGCTGGAAGAAATGGCTATAAGCACGAATGTTCTGGATCGAGGCGCGGTCCGCGGGCTGTGGAAAGACTTCCGTTCGGGACGGCTGCACTGGTCACGCGCTTGGGCGCTGAGCGTTCTCGGAAATACTACTAATTAACCTCTCAATGATTCCTCATGCAAGCAGCCGCCGCTGAGCCCGTTCTAATTCTCGAGCCGTCGACTGGATTTCTCAGCCTCAAGCTGCGAGACCTGTGGGAATACCGTGAGCTGCTGTATTTCCTGGTGTGGCGCGATGTGAAGGTGCGCTACAAGCAGACTGCGTTAGGCGCAGCCTGGGCGGTTCTGCAGCCTGTCATGACCATGCTCGTGTTCAGCGTGTTTTTCGGACGATTGGCGAAAGTACCTTCGGACGGAATTCCGTACCCTGTGTTCGCGTTTACGGCGCTCCTGCCATGGCAGCTGTTTGCGTACGCATTGAGCGAATCAGGCAATAGCCTGGTATCGAATCAGAACCTGATTACGAAGGTATATTTCCCGCGCCTGGTGATTCCGATTGCGGCGGTGCTGGCAGGGCTTGTGGATTTTGCGATCGCTTTTGTCGTGCTCCTCGGCCTAATGCTCTACTACGGCATTATTCCGACACGGGCCGTAGTGCTGCTCCCTCTGTTTCTGTTGCTAGCGGTAGCAACGGCGCTGTCGGTTGGGCTGTGGCTTTCCGCGCTCAACGTGAAATATCGGGACGTACGGTACACTTTGCCGTTCCTCATGCAGTTCTGGCTGTTCGCCACGCCGGTAGCTTATCCGGCGAGCCTGGTGCCGGAGCGATGGCGGGCCCTGTACGGACTGAACCCGATGGCGGGCGTAGTGGAAGGATTTCGGTGGGCGCTGCTCGGGACATCGCATGCGCCGGGGCCGCTGCTTTGGGTCTCAGTGGCGGTGGTGATCGCTCTGCTCGTCGGCGGGCTGCAGTATTTCCGGCAAACTGAGCGCACGTTCGCGGATATTGTATGAGCGATATTGGGAATCATCAGAATTTCGGGGGCCAATTCGTAAGAAATTCGTTTGGAATGCCGGCAAAGTTTATTTCAGACGCAGAAGCAAACTGTTCAGCAGCCATTACTTGTGGGGGCGAATTGGCGAGCAACGGTAGCTGACAAACTTCATAGCTCTTCTCTTTCATGAAAGAGATCAGTGCGTCTCGTTGCAATGATCTCCAACTCTCGAATAGAACGACGGGACGATGAGTCATGAAGTCAAAGCGCCTCCGAGCAATACCTGGAAATCAGTGCCTTCAGTGTCAATCTTCAAGACGTCTGACTCAAGTCGATGCTTCTCCACATAGCGGTCAATGGTGGTTTGGGATACGGTAGTTTTCAAAAGCCCGCCCTCGGCCCGAAACTTCAGGGACGAATCGGTTGTGCCGAGCCACTCTTCGCGCTCTCGGTACCAGAGATCGACACTTGCCTCCGAAGCGCCCGTGGCAAGGGGCTCAAGCTCGTACTTCAATCGGTTCGTTTCGCAAAGCAATCGAAAGAACGCGTGGCAGTTGGTATTCGGCTCAAACGAGATAGTTCGGATGCAGTGACTCAGGAAAATAATGGAGTGTGTCCCGTAATTGGCCCCTATATCAAGGACGAGTTGGGGCGGGTTCTTCAGCGAGATGAAGAAATCGTATGTTGCCTTTAATTCCGGCTCATGTCCCAGGACTGATAGAGCTGCGTCCCAATCCAGCCATGCATAGTTGCTGCGCAAAGGAACCAAGACGGGCTTTTGTCCAACCTTGAGCTGCCACGTTCCCTCGCTGAAATCGCCTTGATATTCCCGGAATACTTTAGAAAACCGGCTGTGGAAAGATGATTTACTCTGCGAAGGAAGCAACGAATAAGGCGAGTTCAGGACCTTTCGAGAACGTGCCCTCCTAGCCAACAAGCGCACTGCAGAAGCAACATCATCGCGAGCCGACGGTCGAAGCACTTTCACAAGATCGATAATCGCGGAGCGTAGCACTTGGATCAGCTTGGATTTTACATAACCGATGCCCCGGAACAGAATCTACGGGTTTTCGCAGCACGACCGCGAGTAGGTTCGAAATGAGCGGCATCGCAATCCGAGTCGAAAATCTCGGCAAGCAGTACCGGATTGGGAAGCGCGAGCGGTACCGAACGTTGCGTGATTCGCTCATCGATGCCATGTCTGCGCCCTTCCGGCGCTTGCGGCGCGCAGCGAAGGGTAATGGAGAACCTGATTCCATCTGGGCGCTGAAGGATGTCTCTTTTGAGATCCCAAGAGGCGAAGTGGTAGGGGTTATCGGGAGCAATGGCGCCGGGAAGTCGACCTTATTGAAAGTGCTCTCACGCATCACCGAGCCGACGGAAGGGCGGGCAGAGTTACACGGGCGCGTGGGGTCGCTGCTCGAGGTGGGAACGGGCTTTCACCCAGAATTAACTGGCTGCGAGAATATCTACCTAAACGGCGCAATTTTGGGCATGAAGCGGGCTGAGATCGGTCGGAAGTTCGACGAGATCGTAGCTTTCGCCGAGATCGAGAAATTTCTGGATACTCCCGTAAAGCATTATTCAAGCGGCATGTATGTGCGACTCGCGTTCGCAGTGGCGGCGCACCTCGAGCCTGAGATCTTGGTTGTGGACGAGGTGCTTGCAGTCGGAGACGCCAGTTTTCAAAAGAAATGTCTGGGCAAGATCGGGGATGTTGCGCGCGAGGGCAGAACTGTTCTGTTCGTAAGCCATAACATGACCGCAATGCAGACATTGTGCCGCCGGGCCATATGGCTCGTGGAGGGAAGGGTCGCCGAGGACGGGCGTGCGTCGGGAGTTGTCGCTCACTACCTGATGTCCACCGCCGAATCCTCGATGCATCGGGACTGGTCAGATGATGACGAAGCGCCCGGAAACGATGTTGTGCGGTTACGCAGCGCTCGGGTCGTATCAGCGCGGCTGGACCACATCACTGTGAATGATTCGATACGGATCGAAGCCGTATGCCAGAACAATAGCCCTGGTGAGTGCCTCAATTTCAGTCTGGTCCTCTACAACGCAGAAGGTATTTGTGTATTCAATTCAGCCTCGCCTTTCGGGCCTCTTCCGTCCGGTCTCATCCATGGGGTCTGCACCATTCCCGGAAGTGTTCTGAACGATGGCTGCTACCGTGTCCGATTGATGATCGTCAGGGACACAACCGTAATATTGCTCGACATGCTTGATTTACTCGCATTCGAGGTCTATGACGTACCCCGCGACGCCCATTGGTATGGAAAGTGGCCTGGTGTCGTGCGCCCGAAACTTCATTGGGATATCGACGTCATTCCTGACGGAGGCACGACCGACGAACTGTTGCTGGAGCTTAAAACGATCACGTAAACGGATTCGGGAGCTGAGTCGCCACAAAATCTGTTAGATCACGATGGGATCAGGATCATTTACGAAATTCGAAGAATGTTTCTTGACAGCGCAAACGCTAATATCTGCTCACAGCGGTGTGGCTTCGCGGTTCTGGCCACTATTGTTAGCAGAGGTTTTACCGCATTGCTACAACCTTCTATTGGATAACACTGACGTTTGGCGGTTTGAGCAGCGGCGTTCCATTCAGCGGAGGCTGAAAAATCAGGTTCTAAGAGCTCTTGCTGCCCTGCATTTCTTCAAGCCTCCGGTGAACTACCGCAGCAAGCTACAAGCAGTGTTGGATGCGGGGTCGTTTGACCGAACAATGGACTTATTCGAGGACGATGCTTCCCGAGAGCTACTGGTGAAGCTAATGGCCTACCGCATTCTGGGACCGCGTCACTACCGATTGCCTACTAATAATCCCGATTATTGGCAAAAGCAGCGCAGTGTTGATGAATTCATAGAAACTCGTCAGGCTCTCCGTCACGGTCCCCATTTTGAATCTCTTACTCTTTTCAACTGTAACGGGGTTCGGCTGATTGCCGACGCTCTGCACATTCTGAACACGTTTATCGTGGAGCAATACCGCTTGCGCAGAGTTGAAATCGGGGTGCGCGCAGGAGATGTAGTAATTGATGGCGGCGCTTGCTGGGGGGACACGAGTCTGTATTTCGCACGAGCGGCCAGACACGTTTTTGCGTGGGAGTGCATGACCGCGAACTTACCCTTGCTGCACAGGAACATCGGTCTGAACCCCCAGCTCGCCTCGAAAATCACCGTTGTAGATAGGGCGATGTGGAGCGAACCGCACGAGGAATTGTGCTTCGAATATGCCGGATCTGGAAGTCACATGAGACTGGAAAGTGAAGAAGATCTCCAGGATGTCGCAACGGACACCATTGATAACTATGTGTGCGAACACGACGTTGCACCGGTCGATTTCATAAAGATGGACATAGAGGGTGCCGAGTTCAATGCACTTCGCGGCGCAGAAACTACGATCCGGCGATTCCGGCCGCGCTTGGCAATCTGCGTCTATCATTCGTTGGCGGATTTTAATCGGATTCCGCAATGGATTCGCGATCTCGACCTTGGATACCGGCTCTATCTGGATCACTTTACGATCCACGAAGAAGAATCGATTTTATTTGCCGAGGCCCGGTAAACCTCGCGTAGTTTCCTGCCAGAGCGCAGAGTGATGATTTCATTTCTCCGATCTACCACATAAATGCAGACACAGTCGCAGATGTCCCAAACAGAGGTGCGCGAGGACGTGAAAACAATTCGCTTGATTCGACCCGACCTCCCTTCATGGGAAGCCATCGGGGATTCCGTTCGCGACATTCTAGAAACGGGCAAGGTCACCAACTTTAGCAAGTATGTGACGGAATTCGAGCGTTTGGCTGAGGAATATCTGGGCGCACACGTCGCGACAACGTCTTCTGGTACACAGGGCTTGATCTTCGCTCTCCAGGCCTTGGGCCTGCAGCGAGGCGACAAAGTTATTCTCCCAAGCTTTACGTTTATGGCCACGGCTCAGGCCGTTCTGTATGCGGGTGGCGTCCCCGTGTTCGCGGAAATCGAAGAGGATCTGACACTTTCGCCCACAGACCTGGAAGCGCTCCTGCATCAACATGACGATGCCACGGTTGTGATAGGTGTCCACACGTATGGTCTCCCGTGCCGAGTAGACGAAATTAAGCAGGTTGTGGAACGGGCCAACAGGCGACGGCCGCGGCGGATCGCACTGATGTACGACGCCGCGCACGCTTTTGGGTCGTCTATCGACGGTCAACGTGTGGGCAGTTTTGGTGACGCGGAGGTATTTTCGCTCTCCGTGACCAAGGCGTTGGTGAGTGTGGAAGGCGGCATGATCTCGAGCCTCAATTCGAAGCTAATCGAGCGTATCCGCAAGATGCGCAATTACGGTATCGAGGAGAACTACAACGCCTGCTATCCAGGACTCAACGGCAAGATGAGCGAATTCCACGCAATCATCGGCCTGTACAATTTAGCGCGGCTCGACGAGTATATGGCGCTCCGTCAGGCGAGTGCGCAATATTACATTAGCCAGGTCGAGTCACGCACAAGCTTCCAAACGTTCCCATGGCCACAGGGCGTGACACACACGTTCAAAGACTTTACGGTGATCACTCCGCCTCATCTCGAGAGCCGGCGCGACGAAATTATCGCTTTCCTAAAAGAACTGGGCGTCGAGACACGAGCGTACTTCTATCCGCCCGTTCATGAACAGTGTTTCTTTCAAAAATTTGCGGACCGGCGCCTGCCGCGAACGGAGAACCTATCGCGTCGCGTGATTACGCTGCCGTTCTACACGACAATTACAGAATCCGAGATGGACTACGTTGTGGATGCGTTAAGCAGAGCCGAGAGGAGTATGGCATGAGGATTCTCGTCACAGGCGGTGCCGGCTACTTAGGCTCTGTGCTCATCCCCAAGTTGTTGGTCCGGGGACATGCCGTGCGTCTCCTGGATATGGGCTACTTTGGCCTAGGCCATCTAACGTTCCTGCGACCATCGATCCAAGTGGTCCGCGACGATATTTGCCGCGCGACCACAGAGCCAGAGTTCTGCAATGAACTTCTCGATGGCTGCGATTGCGTCATTCATCTCGCGGCGATCTCGAACGACCCGTCGGCCGAGCTGAATCCCGAATTGACCGAAAAAGTGAATTTCCAGGCTACAGTGGCGCTAGCTGAGGCAGCGCAGCGTAAAGGAATTCGGTTCATCTTCTCTTCGTCTTGCTCCGTATACGGTGAAGCAGATGGAGAGATTGAGGAGGACGGACTCGTCAATCCTCTGACCACATATGCGGTTACAAAAGTTCAGGCCGAGCGAGCCCTTCGAGACATGAGCGATAGGCGCTGGTCGCCGGTCATTCTGCGCAATGGCACGCTCTTCGGATACTCGCCCCGTATGCGCTTTGATCTCGTCGTCAACATCTTCAGCCTGTACAGCGCTCTGCACAATGAGATAAAGATCTTCGGCGAGGGAGAGCAGTGGCGCCCGTTTCTGCACGTGGGCGACTGCGCGCGCGCCTTTGTGTTTTTCACCGAGAAAGCAGAATGCGCGCACATTTGCTACAACATCGCGCACGAAAACTTGAGAGTGGTCGACCTCGCGGAAATTTTCCAATCTCTCAATCCGCTATTGAAGGTTACACATCTGGAAATAGCCGATGAGGATCGGAGAAACTACCGAGTTTCCAGCACGCGTATGCTCAACGAAGGTTTCCGAACGCTCCTCGGTATCTCGACCGGCGCGGAAGCGATTCTCGAAGCGATCGTAAGCGGGCTGATTCGCGACCCGGAATCGATTTATCACCGCAATGCAAAGTGGCTGACGGAGCTGAGCCAGATTGGCAATAAGGGGCACTTGCAGGTGGTGAACCTCTTGGAGACGCTGGCCCACGCTGGCTCACCGTTTCGAGCCTGAATTGTGGAGATTGTCATCATTGGCGCCGGCCGGCATGGAAGTGAAGTTTACTCCTACATTCAGGATCTCGCGGCACGAGATCCTGAGCTACACCTTGCCGGTTTCGTGGATGAACACAAGTCTCGGGGACCGTGGTTGGGAACAGAAATCCTCGGAAACTTTGACGACCTCAGCGGCAGCTCACACGAAAGCTGCCACTACATCACCAGCACCGGCGATAATCGGCTACGCCGCGTGTTTGTCCACAAAGCGGAGGCCTTGCGCAAGCCATATCTACAGGCTTGGTCGTTGATTCATCCAGTAGCGAATGTCGGGCGCGACGTGGAGATCGGAATTGGAACATGCCTTGCGCCGGGAAGTATCGTGACCACCAGGGTGCGTATCGGCCGGCATTGCATTCTCAATGTCAATGCCTCCGTATCGCACGATTGCATAGTGGGCGATTTTGTCAATATCAACCCTGGCGCCGTGGTGGCGGGTGGTGTGCGCCTTGGCGAGGGGTCCTACATCGGGGCTGGAGCAACCATTATCGATGAGGTAACGATTGGTGACTGGACGGTCATTGGGGCGGGCGCAGTGGTCGTTGATGATATTCCAGCGCATGTCACGGCGGTAGGTGTGCCAGCACGAGTAATTAAACGTCATGTTGCATAGTGCGCCACTGGTTAGCTTTGTAGTTCCTTGCTACAACTACGGGCGATTCTTGCCGGACTGCCTGACCAGTATCTTCGGCCAGGAAGGCGAGCATCACTTCGAGGTGATTGCAATCGATGACGGCTCCACGGATAACACTCAGGAGGTACTGCATTCGTTTGCTGATTGTCGAATGCAGGTTATCCGGCATTCGAAGAACCTGGGTCATGTGGCCACTGTCAATGAGGGATTGAGCCAGGCGCGCGGGGAATTCATCGCACGCATTGATCCGGACGATCGCTACCGGCCTTATTTCTTGACCGCTGTGCTGGAGAAATTCCTGAAATTTCCCGAGATTGGGCTGGTTTATGGAGACGTGGCCTTAATCGATGAGCGAGGCGAGATTACCCTAAAGCAAAGCGACCGGGCACACGGACGGAAGGATTTTAAGGGGAACGAATTCCTGCGACTGCTGGAAGATAACTTCGTCTGCGCCCCTACTACCATCGCGCGGCGCCAGGCGTGGCAGAGGGCTCTTCCAATTCCAGCGGGGTTGGCCTTCAATGACTGGTACTTCAATTTGATGATGGCGCGGCGGCACGATTTCTATTACATCGACCGTGTCATTGCCGAGTATCGCGTGCACGCAGCGAATCACCATAGCAGAATTGTCCAGGACAAGAGTGAAGAGCCGTCTATCTTCCGATTGCTCGACCGGATTTACAGCGAGCGAGAGACGAGGGACGATTTGGAGGAGCCAAAGCGCCAAGCGAAGGGCAGGGTATACGGAGCGCAGTATCTCACCCTTGCAAACAAATACTTTGGGGCGGGACTGAACGCAGACGCCCGGCGATGTTACATGAAGGCGATCGGAAACCGGCCTGCCTACCTGCTCCTGCCTTCAGTGCAGCGGCGACTGGCAGCTACGCTACTAGGCCGTCATCGCTATGAGTTGAGTAAAGCTTTAATAAAGTCATCGCTGGCACGTGGCTAACTCAATGAAGGTGATCCACGTCCCGTTCTGCTTTTACCCCGATCCGGTTGGCGGTACGGAAGTCTATGTGGATGCACTCGCACGAAGACAGCAGCGGCAAGGGAATGAGGTTGTAATCGCGGCTCCGGGCGAACGCGATGACGCTTACTCTTACGACGGGCTTTCGGTTCGGCGCTTCGCGGTTTCTGAACGCGTCACTGGCCTGCGTGAACTCTATGGCGAAGGCGATCCATTGGCTGCACGTGCCTTTGGCCGGATCTTAGATGCAGAGCGCCCGGATCTGGTTCACTTGCACGCATTCACGCGTGGCGTTTCGCTCCGTATCGTACGGGAAGCGAAGCAAAGAGACATTCCTGTCGTGTTCACCTATCACACCCCAACAGTGAGTTGCCAGCGCGGAACGCTGCTGCGCTGGGGCTCCCAGGTCTGTGGCGGCCTTTTAGATGTTCACACGTGCGCTCGGTGCGCGCTGCACGGCCATGGGCTGAACAAACCCGCAAGCTTGGCACTCGGCACTCTGAAACCGGGTATTGGGCGATTACTCGGCGGCTTCGACTTATCCGGCGGTATGTGGACGGCGCTGCGAATGACCGAATTGGTTGAGTTGAGACAAGGAACGTTTCGCGAGCTGATGAGGGAAGTAGATCACGTCGTCGCTGTGTGCGAATGGGTGAAGGAGGTTCTTCTGCGAAACGGTGTTCCCCCCAGAAAGATCACTGTTTCACGACAGGGTTTGTGCCAGGACTCATATGACACGAGCCAGCGAATGGGCCCGTCCTCCGCGCTCCGGATTGCGTTTCTCGGGCGAATGGATGCCACCAAAGGCGCTCATGTGTTGATTGAGGCGCTTCGGAGAATTCCTGAGCTTTCCCTCCATCTTGATATCTACGGCGTAGTTCAAGGAGAGGCTGGCGCTTCCTATACGCAACGTCTGAAGCAGTTGGCCATGGGCGACTCCCGAATCCATTTTCATGATCCGATCCCGCCGGCGGAGGTGGTTTCTCGATTGAGGCAATACAACGTGTTGGCGGTACCTTCGCAGCTGCTCGAGACCGGGCCAATGGTTGTGCTCGAGGCTTTTGCTGCAGGGATTCCGGTGATTGGCTCCAACCTGGGCGGTATCGCGGAGTTAGTGGAGGACGGAGTCAATGGCCTGTTAGTCGAACCTCAATCGATCAAGGGCTGGACTGATGCTTTTATGTCCATTTCTCAGGACGCAGGTCTGCTTTCCAGGCTCCGTTCCGGAATTCAGCCACCTCGAAGCATGAACGTGGCCGTCAACGAAATGCTTGAACTGTACGCGGCAGTCTTGCAGGAGCGGGTTCCGATGGAAACTGTGGCTTCTGGAAAGGTGAAGCTTGCTGGCTTGCCTTGCCCGAATTGATAGTGCAAAACCTGATACATACCTGGGCACGCGGCTTTGAGCTTCAAAGCCAAAGTCTTCGCCATAGCCGCCTGTTGCGCCGCGCTGACGTACTGTGGAATATCGCACGACCTTTTTATGACCGGACCATGGTCCTAATTGGTAGGCAAGGTTTACGGCGAAACATCAATGGTACCGATCCCCTCCGCATTCACCCAGGTTGTCGTGGAGTTCAGGAAGTCTATGAACCCGACGTGTGGCATCACCTTTTGACTTCGCTGCAACCGGGCGATTGCGTTGTCGACGTTGGCGCCCATATCGGTTTATATGCTGTCGCGATGGCAAAACGTCTTGGGCCGAACGGCAAGGTGTACGCATTTGAACCAGACGCGGGCAACAGAGCCTTCTTGATTGAACACACTCGATTGAACGGATTAGCCAGGCGGGTAATTTGCTTGCCTGTAGCTGTAAGCTCGTCGGACGGTCTCATTGGGTTCGCCGCAAATTCGAATAGCGAGTCCCATATCGCCATGAATGATCACGGTGCGACGTCCGAAGTAGTAGCAATCCGATTGGACACGCTCTTTCGTTCGGCTCGAGTGGACATCTTGAAAATCGACGTGGAGGGTTTCGAGGAGCACGTGCTACGCGGTGCAACTGACCTCTTATCGGATTTTACACGTAGACCGCGACTGATCTGTATCGAAGTCCACCCGTACGGGTGGGATGCCGCTGGTACCGCGCCTGGCACGATACTCGATTTGCTGCGGGGACTGTGCTATCGCGCGTATACAGCTTCCGGGGAAGCCGTTACATCCATCCAGGGCTACGGTCACGTTTTCGCGCGCCCAGAGTAGTTCAGTCCGCCCTTCGGCATTCTCAGACGCGAGGTTCACGGGCCTTACGCGTGAGAGGCAAAATGAGCTTGTTATCCACACTTAAGAACGCCGTTGTAGAGGAACGCCGCAAGCCCAGGAAGATCCTCACGGGGCCGTTTCGCGGAATCGCAATGGAGCTGTCGCTGCGAACGCAGTCGCAAATCTATTTAGGGTTGTTCGAGAAAGAGACCCACCCTTGGATCCGTCGTTTTTCTAAGGACATTCAAACCGGTATCGATGTAGGGGCTGCGTATGGCGAATACACTCTCTTTTTCGCATTGAAGACTCCAGCTAAGAAGGTTTACGCATTTGAGCCAGATCGGCAATGTTTCCGAGCCTTTCATGACAGTTTGACACTGAATGGCAGGAGCCAGGACGGCGATACTGTAGTTGCGTCCCCAGCCTTTGTCGGCGATACCGAAACGCGGAACGGCGTCACTTTGGATTCGCTCGCAGAATCGATTGAACGTCCGTGTTTCATCAAGGTAGATGTGGATGGGGGCGAAGAAGCTGTTCTTAGGGGTGCAAAGCATTTGACCGCTTTGCGAGGAATAAGATGGCTAATCGAAACGCATTCGAGGGCTCTTGAGGATACCTGTATTCACATCCTCCACCAAGCTGGATTCAACACAGAAATCGTGAAAAATGCTTGGTGGCGTGTGCTTATTCCAGAACAACGGCCGAGTGAGCATAATCGATGGTTAGCGGCGTGGAAGACTTAACAAATCGAGAGTGGTGTCTTCCCATGGAGGTGAACTTTACTTATAGTGCGGTGCTGGTTTTAAGTGACGATGGGAGAATTGCCGAGTGCGTAAATGGGTTGCCCAACCGCGCCTCCGAAGTTTAGAGACACAAGATGCCAAGTGAGGATTATTTACGGATCCAGAAGAAATTCTGGAATGTCGATGAGCACACTGCCCGGTTCGGACGTGTCGATACAGTCAGCCGCTCAGAAGAAGAGTACAATCGGCTTGCCGACCGTGACCTTACATTGGTTCTGGAGGGGATAAATGTTCAGCCTGGATGGACGGTGCTGGAAGTCGGATGCGGAGTTGGCAGGCTGATCTCCCGTTTCCGCGAGCGCATTTCGCCTACTAAGATTATTGGTGTGGACATTGCCGAAAACATGATTGGTTTCGCTCGTAAGGCTCTAGCGGACGCATCGAATGTCGAGCTACACGTCAACACGGGTGCCGATCTTTCGATCGTGACCGGGTCGACTGTAGATTTCGTGTATTCCAATGATGTGTTTATTCACATTGCTGACGTCACAATCGTCAGCCGGTATTTTTCTGAGATCTATCGCGTTCTAAGGCCAGGGGGTATTTTCCGTTTCAACGTGAGGCGCATGCAGTTGAATAGGATGTTCTCCAATTCTCTTGGCGGCCTGATGGCTAAGATTGGCTACGGCATCGGCTTGCTCTCCCCACTCGCTGGCTACAAACGTGGAGCTGAAGGATTCAATGGCATTCATTACCGAGAAACAGATCTCAGGAAATTAGCTTGCAGAACTGGGCTCTTAACAGCAGATATTCGACCACTCGATGACGATGATGAAAGAAAGCTCTGGTGTACCTGTTATAAGCGCCCACTCAGGTCCGCTTACGTCTCCCAATAAATCTGCAATACCCTCAGGCTAGAACTGCGCTGGTCAAGTGCGCAGTTGAATTCTTGCGAAGTCGTAACGCGAGATGTGCAAAGCAAGCATCGCTAATGCTTCGCCTATTTTTACTGTAATACAAACGAAACGGCAATCTTGCCTATCCCCAGGTTCTCAACTTTTGCTGTTGAATTGCGGCTCCGCAAGGGCTAAGTATGAGGAAGATCCTACGGCGCAAGTCGTATGCATGCGCGTAGTTGGTCGGTACTAAGATGAATACCGCAGAAGCACGGAGAATCCTCTATGTGCAGTACACCAATCCTGCTGCCTATCCGCCATTGGAACATAGCTCACGCATTCTTGCGGATAGCAGATGGCGGGTGATCTTTTTGGGCACGGGCGCGTTGGGCGCCGCAGCGCTGCGGTTTCGACCGCATCGGAATATTACGGTGCGGCAAATGAGGTTCTGTGGAGCGGGGTGGCGGCAAAAGCTGCATTATGCCGCATTCTGCGCTTGGGTTCTCGGCTGGACGATAGCCTGGCGGCCGAAATGGATATATGCGTCAGACCCGCTTTCTTCTCCTATCGCCTTACTGCTGAGCTGGCTGCCAGGAATCAGAATTATATACCACGAGCACGACTCGCCGAGTACCGAAGATGTGGGAAGCTGGTTTGGCAAGTTTACCCTGTGGGCTCGACGCAGGCTTGCGGTGCGCACGATGTGCTGCGTTCTGCCCAACCAGGAGCGCGCAACGCGTTTCCATGCGACAGTCGGACACCTCCGACACGTTTTCTGCGTGTGGAACTGCCCGGCCAAAGAGGAGGCCTCCGCAGCTCGGCCGCCACTGAACGATAACGGGCTCTGGCTGCTGTATCACGGCTCAATTGTGCCATCTCGGTTGCCGCTGACCGTTTTGGAAGCAATGGCTCTTCTCCCAGATTGCGTGAAGTTGCGAATTATCGGCTATGAGACAGTCGGCCACCGCGGTTATCTGAAAACTCTGAAAGCGAAAGCTTGCGAGCTGGGAATTGCTGACCGCATCGAGGCAATCGGGTCTGTACCAAGTCGGGCGGAGCTCCTTGAATCCTGCCGGCGTTCGGACGTCGGTTTCGCTCTTTTGCCTCATCAAAGCAGGGATATCAATGAACAGACAATGGTCGGCGCGTCCAACAAGCCATTTGATTACCTGGCCTGCGGCTTGGCGCTTCTGACATCGAACCGACCCGATTGGCGGGCCACGTACGCGGATCCAAGATACGGCCTGACCTGCGACCCCGAAGATTCCGCAAGTATTGCCACTGCGGTGCGCTGCCTGATGGACCATCCTGGTGAATTAAGAACCATGGGTGAGCGCGGACGCCAGCGAATCCTGAATGACTGGAACTATGAGACACAGTTTCAGTCGGTTGCTCGAGTCCTAAATGGATAGCGATGTGAACGCCTGGGCCACCATCGCAGCGCCTTTGCGTCGTCTGCCGAGCAATCTACCTGGGAAAACCAGGTTCGCGCATCTTTTGCTTCGTAATGCTTTGTCCCAGAGAGAAGTCGTGCTGGAAGATTGTGACGCAAATCGCTTTTTGGTCCCCCAGCTCGCTGAGCCAGTTGCTTTTCACCTCTTGGTCAATGGTTCCTACGAGCGTGAAACAAAGTTTTTCATCTTGAGCCGCCTCTCGGATGGGGATGTTTTTGTGGACATCGGCGCCAACATCGGCGTTTTCACGGTGAGCGCATCAAAGAAAGTAGGCCCACGAGGCCGCGTTCTCGCAATAGAAGCTTCGTCGCGCATCGTGACCTATTTAGAGAAGAATGCGCAGCTGAATGATCTTCAGAACGTCACCATTGTAGGTTGTGCCGCTTCTGATGCGATAACAGAGGGGGCCTATTTTTTTGAAGCTCCGATCGAGAAATTTGGCATGGGGTCCATGGCTCCGCAGTTCAATGTTGAGCCAATCCTGGTGGAAACTCGAACGCTTGACGACTTGTTAAAAGAACATCAAGTGGAACGTGTGGCAGTTCTGAAAGTGGATGTAGAGGGGCACGAAGCTGCAGTCTTCCGCGGCGCTTCGCAACTGTTGCGCGGACGGCGACCGCCAGCCGTCGTCTTCGAGTTCTGTGATTGGGCCGAGAGTCGCTTCGGCGGCAGCGATCCTGGTGACGCACAGGCGTTTCTGATGGCGCTTGGGTACGACATTTTTCGACTTTCAGAGTTGCATAGGCATCGCCCTCTTTCGGAGCCGCTCACAAAGGGGTACGCAATGCTGGTGGCCCTCAAACGACTTACATCTAGGACATAGGAGTTCCACTTCATCGATCATGCTTGCCGTTCCGCTAACTGTACTCGATACCCATCCGATTCAGTATCACGCGCCTGTGTATCGCGCGGTGCAGGCAAAATTTGGCATGCCCGTTTCCGTCATCTACGGCTCGGATTTTAGCGTTGCGGGATATCGGGATCGGGAGTTCGGGACCTCATTCGCTTGGGACGTCGATCTGCTCTCGGGATACGATTCAGTCTTCTTATCCCGAGTGCCTCGAGATAGGAGGAAATCCAACCAGCGACCTTCTTTCCTTGGCCTGGGCAAAGCCCTACGCAGGCTAAACCCGGGTGCGGTGCTTCTAACCGGATATAGCCCTGCTTTTCACCAGGTCGCCTTTCTTCAAGCATGGCGCTCGGGCATTCCGATCCTGTTTCGTGGTGAGACCACCGATGATGCAACACATCGCGGTTCCACCCGGAATTTAATTCGAAGCAGCGCGTTGCGTTTCTTCTACAAGAACTGCTCGAAAATGCTTTACGTCGGCCACAATTCATACCGGCACTTCAGACGGCTTGGTGTTCCTGCTTCGAAACTGCTGTCTTCTCCCTACTGTGTGGACACAACTGTGTTTTTGACTGGCGAGCGAGATCGCTGCGAACTCCGCGGCGAAACACGCAGCCGCTTGGGAATTGGAAAGCTTGAGACCGTTCTGTTGTTTTCAGGCAAGCTCAGCGCCAGAAAGGGTCCAGATCTCCTGTTGTCCAGCGTGAAATCTTTACCCTCACAGATTCGCAACCATATTGTGGTGTTGTTCCTTGGGAGCGGTGTCATGGAGATGGAACTGCGCGCCTTGGCAAAGCGGGTTCCCGAAGTCCAAGTCCGTTTTGTTGGATTTCAGAATCAGAAGCAACTCAGCCCGTACTACCACGCGGCTGACATGCTGGTCCTGCCGAGTCGTTACTCGGAAACATGGGGACTGGTCGTTAATGAAGCCCTACACCACGGCGTGCCGTGCGTAGTTTCTGAGGCGGTTGGTTGTGCACCGGATTTGATCGATCTTGGAATCACTGGAGAGGTCTTCACTACCGATTCAGTCGAAAGTCTGAGTGGAGCGATCTCGAGAGGGCTGATGTTAGTTGGCCGACCGAAGGTGCGGGAGTGGTGCCGCATCAAGGCCGCCAACTATACTACCGAGAAAGCCGCAGAAGGAATCGCGAACGCTTACTGGAGCGTGGTGGGCAAAGGAAAGGAAGTCGGGGACCCTTGTCCGGCACGAGTTTGATTCTCGTCGGCAATCCCGGCACCGTCCACGTGGGCAGGCATTTCTACAAGGGGGCCGAAAGTCTCCGTTGTTCTGTCACATTCCTGGACGCGGGGGAGGCTTTCCTTGCCAGTCCGATGATCGCGAAGCTAAACTGGCGCGTTCGCGGACACTGGCCGACACATCTTGTTGAGTTCAGTCAGAGGGTTTTGCAGGCCTGCCGTGAATTGCGACCCCGGTGGTTGCTATCGACAGGAATTGCACCGATAACAAAAGGTGCGCTCGAGGCCACGGGCGCGCTGGCGATAAAGAGGTTGAATTTCCTAACTGACGACCCCTGGAATCCCTCCCACAAAGCTCCCTGGTTCATGCGTGCGTTACCAAGTTATGACCACGTGTTTTCTCCGCGACGCAGCAATCTGGAGGACTTGCGCAAGTTTGGCTGTTCAAGCGTGTCTCACCTCGCTTTCGCCTATTCACCAGAAATACATTTTGCAGATCCCCCGGCCAATACTGAAGAAAAACGGCGGTTCTCGTCCGATGTGGTTTTCGCTGGAGGGGCCGATCCGGACCGGCGGCCCTATTTTGCCGCACTTGCAAGCGCCGGTTTCCGCATCGCACTCTATGGCGGGTATTGGGAGCGATATCCAGAGACTAAAGACTGCGGCCTTGGACACGCGGACCCCCCTACACTTCGCAAGGCTATTGGAGGGTCCAAAGTGGCACTCTGCCTGGTCCGCCGGGCAAACCGGGACGGGCATTCAATGCGCACGTTTGAACTTGCAGCAACCGGTGCGTGCATCTTAGCCGAGGATACCGAGGAGCATCGGGAGATCTTGGGACAAGATGGTGAAGCAGCCGTCTACTTTCGGACGATTTCGGAGATGGTCGAAAGATCACGCTGGCTCCTTGATCACCCGGACGAGCGTCAGCGTTTATCGGCAGCAGCTCAGAGCCGTATTGTAAGTGGTCAGAACACGTACCGGGATCGCCTCGCCGCGATGCTAGGACTTGCAGTCCAGTGATATGAAAATCGCGATAGTCGTTCAAGGGCGTTTTCATGCGTTTGACTTGGCGCAAGCGTTGCTCGGTCGAGGGCACGACGTAACAGTTTTCACGAATTACCCGAAATGGGCAGTGAAGCGTTTTGGGATTGAGCCAGATCACGTGCGAAGTTTCTGGCTTCACGGGATCGCCTCGAGACTTGCTTACGGGGTTCCTCTTGGCCGCTTCTCTTTCGAGCCCGAGCGTTGGTTACATCCCGTCTTCGCCCGCTGGGCTGCCGCGGAACTTCGAAAAGAGCAGTGGGATGCTGTGCATTTGTGGAGTGGAGTGGCTGAGGAAATCCTTAAGTCATTGGATAACCACATGGGATTGAAACTCGTCATGCGCGGTTCAGCCCATATTCAAACGCAGCGCCGGATTCTGCAGGATGAGGAAAGAAGAGTAGGGCGCAGAGTGGATCGACCGAGCCCCTGGATCGTGGCTCGAGAGGAACGTGAGTATGAGCTTGCCGATCATATCGTGGTGCTCTCCACGTTTGCCCACGAGAGCTTCTTAGCCCAGGGCGTAAACCAAGCCAAGCTGTGCCTTCTGCGCCTGGGAACACGTACTGAGGCCTTTCGCCCGCACCCGGATATCGTGAAGGCCAGATGCCGTCGAATTCTTTCGGGTCAGCCGCTACGTGTGCTTTACGTCGGCGCGCTCTCATTTCGAAAGGGAATGTGGGACATTGCGGCAACTCTCCGCAGCCTCGGCAAAGACCGGTTCCGATTTCAGTTCATTGGACCGGTAACACCAGAAGCGAGAGGTTTGCGGACCGAACTACGGCTCTGGGCCGAATTCGTCTCCAAACAACCCCAACAAGTACTACCGGATTGGTATGCCTCAAGCGATCTCTTTGTATTCCCGACCCTCGAAGATGGCTTCGCAGTAGTTCTGGCCCAGGCTAATGCCGGTGCACTACCTATTCTTACAACAACAAATTGCTGTGGCCCCGATCTGATTCAAGACGGCCAGACCGGATGGGTGCTTCCTATCCGCAGTCCTGAGGCATTCGTCGATCGTCTGCGCTGGTGCGATTCGCACCGGAAAGAGCTGGCCGAGATGGTTACGCGCATTTACACAGAATTTCGGCCCCGCGACTGGACCGACGTAGCTACCGACTTTGAAGCGATTTGCTCCAGAACTGCGTAACGCTATGGACGCCCACGACCTGATCGCGGCCCCAACTCACAACCGCGTAGATACATATGTGCAGCGCTGGGTCGCGGGAACGAACGGCAACTTATATGTCTCCCTGATCAACAGACTGCCACGTTATCCAATCCCAAACTGGCCAGTTGCGGGAGGTTCGGAAAGCGGTGGCTTTCTCCTGGACATGGGATGTGGGTGGGGAAGGTGGATGATCGCTGCTGCCCGCGCCGGCTATCGCCCCATAGGTATCGACGTCAAGTTGGAGCCGCTACAAGCTGCGCGTCGCGTAATGAAGGCACATGGCGTCACTGGGGACGTGGTAGTAGCCGATCTTGCCGCTCTGCCGTTTAACAATGCAACGTTCGCGTGTGTGTTCTCGTATAGTGTGATTCAACATGTCCACAGGCGCAAAGCCGCAGCCTGCATCGTGGAAGCTGAGCGTGTGTTGAAGGATGATTCAGTATGTCTAGTCGAGCTTCCTCTTAAGCATGGCCTCACGAACTTCCGGCATTTATTTGGGAAGAGAAGACATGAAGAGGATGATCTTGAGTCTTGGGCTGTGCGTTACTATTCATGGCGCCAGTTAAAAGCACTCTTCAGCAGCGCTTTTGGAAACGTGCGCATTTCATCCGACTGTTTCTTTGGTATCGGGGTGCGGTCTGAGGACATTGACCTGCTTCCCTGGAAATATAAGCCCATCGTGATCGTGTCGGAAGTCCTGAAGCGTTGCGCTCGGGTCTTTCCGCCATTGGCCCAGCTGAGCGACTCGGTTTTCGTGCAGTCCCGAAAGCGAGGTCCGGCAGGTTCGCGCTGCCAATAGTGTTCAGCGCGTGCCGTGAGCGGCCGCACTCGAATTAAGCTGCAGACTTTGAAGAGATTTGCGAAGAGGTTTCGCCACTGAAATCTTCCGCATTCCTGAGCGTAAATGGAAAATAACAGATTACCGGGGCTGCTTCTCGTCTGGATCGCAGCCGTATTTGCCGTCGCGTTAGTGCGATGGTGGCGGAAAGAACACGGATGCGGACTGACTATCGCGTACTTGCTGAATTTGTGGCTGATTCATTGGTTGGCTGTCGCGCTCTATGTGCTACCTGGCTATCAAAACAACGATCCGCACATAGTGGAACTCGGCTTTGAACAAAGCATGTACGCTGTGCTGGCATTTGCGTTCGGTAGTGTCGTGCTCACACCCTTTGTCATGAACTTGGGACTTTTCCCGCGCGCGGTCGCCCACACGCCCGATGCAAATCTGCCGAAAGCCTACATTTGGCTCGGAATAGGTGCTTACCTGGTTTTATCAAAGGTAAGCGCTCTACCATCGGCTACGGCGGTCGTCGCTACGGGACAACAGCTGGTAATCATTGGGCTCGGGCTTTGTTGCTGGCAGGCATGGCGGCAGCGCCGATACCGGCTCCTTGCCGCATGGCTTGGCCTCACGTTGCTGTTGCCTTTCATCACTGTCGTCACCAGGGGATTCATCAGCTATGGAGCTGCTGCGGCTTTAACCGTCTTGATCTTTACCTCGACTTTCGTGCGATCCCGCTTTGTAGTCGTCATTGCGGGAGTTGTTATCGGCTATCTGGGACTATCTGTCTACGTCACATACATGCGCGATCGTGGAGAGATCCGGGAAGCCGTTTGGGGTGGGCAATCACTACTGGACCGCACAGACCGCGTTACGACAACTATCAAGTCATTCGAATGGCTCGACCCCTCGAATAACGACCATCTCGCGCGCATCGATGAGCGGCTGAACCAGAGTTACCTCGTAGGCGCGGCTGTGAGCCGTCTGTCCGATGTAGGTGGCTATGCGCACGGCGGCACGCTCTGGGAGGCTTTATTGGCGCTGATCCCACGCGCAATCTGGCCGGAAAAACCTATGGTCGCCGGCAGTGGGGTACTGGTCACCGAATACACGGGGATTCAATTCGCAGCCGGGACCAGCGTGGGCATTGGCCAGGTGATGGAGTTTTACGTCAATTTTGGAACACTTGGGGTGTTAATTGGCTTCACGATCATGGGCATCGCGGTCACCGTTCTCGACCTCTTGGCAGCTGAATGTCTCGCCGTAGGCGATCTGCACGGCTTCGTGTTGAGATTTCTGCCCGGCATCAGTTTACTGCAGGTCGGCGGGTCAATGGTGGAGATCACTACGACCGCCGTCGCTGGCATCTTCGTTGCGATATTAGCTAACAAATATCTGAATCGCCTTCAGCGCAAACAGGCGCTCGGAACTCAGGCAGCGCAATCCGATCTCATTTTGGCGCGGCATGCATGAGCCTTCGGCAGCTCGACATCATCGGCCTTTTTCCTTCCTTCGGATCTGAAAGGTTCGGGGGTGTGCAGGCTAGTGGACGGGAAGCCTGGCGCGGTATTGTGGAGCAAATCGGCGAGGTCCGAGCCACGCTGTTGCATTACGAACCCGCAGCAGGGAAGACGGTCGCCGTTCTGGGAGCGCTGCGAAATCGGCGGCCCGACCGGGGTTATTCTCGTATGGCATCTCGATCTGCTCAAGCTCGTACCGCTGCTCAGCAGGCGGACGGCACGCGTGTTCTTGTTTTTGCACGGAATCGAAGCGTGGCGCCGGCAAGATTCGATCACGAGGTGGGCTCTCCATCGCGTGCATTTGTTTCTCTCGAACAGCGATCATACCTGGGAACGCTTTCTCGAGTGGAATCCCGGTATGAAAAACGCCGCGCACGTCACGGTTCCGCTGGGCTTGGGGACTGCGGAGACTCCGAAGTCAGCGCCTTCTGGAACCCCAGTCGCTCTCATGATTGGGAGACTGGCGCGGGCCGAAGGCTATAAGGGACACCGCGAGATGATCCAAGCTTGGCCGCTCGTCCTGGAGCAAGCGCCTGACGCGCAATTGTGGATTGCAGGCGACGGCAACCTGCGACGAGATCTCGAGCAACTGGCACAAGCTCGCGGGCTGAATGGCCATGTTCGGTTCCTGGGTGAGATTCCCGATGCAGAAAAAGAGGACGCACTGCGGCAGTGCCGGTTTGTAGCGCTGCCGAGCCGGGGAGAAGGATTTGGCTTGGTTTATTTGGAGGCAATGCGAATGGGGCGCCCGTGTCTAGTCAGTGACACAGACGCAGGGCGCGAAGTAGTGAATCCGCCGGAAGCCGGATTAGCAGCCAATCCGGGAAATCCACGCCAGTTGTCAGAGGCAGTGGTCCGGCTGCTAGCTGCTGGACCAGAGTGGAGCAAGTGGTCGGAACAAGCGCGGTGCCGGTACGAAAGTAACTTTACGGCCAGGCAGTTCCATGAACGGCTGCTAACGGCAATCGAGCTGGGGGAAGGCAGCGCTGTGTGAAGGTGCTGCACGTAATTGGCTCTGTTGGGTCCCTAAGGGGTGGCCCTAGCTTTGTGCTTGCCGCGTTAGCTAAGGGCTTGGCAACAAGGGGACTGGAGATTCACGTTGCCACAACTGACGACAACGGTCCTGAGCGGCTGCAAGTGCCCACGGGACAGCCAGTGTATGAGGATGGCGTCTGCTATCGGTATTTCCCACGTCAGATTGGCTTCTATACTTGTTCATTGCCGCTCGCGAGATGGCTGTGGCTGCACGTTGAAGAATACGATCTGATCCATATCCATGGGCTGTTCAATTTCTCGGCTACAGTGGCGGCCTGGGCTGCAGCGGTGCGGGGTATCCCGTATATCGTGCGACCGCTCGGTGTTTTGAACCGATGGGGAATCACGAATCGACGGCCGTTGCTAAAACGGCTTTCCTTCCGGTTGGTAGAGCGCCCAATTCTCCGTCGCGCGGCGTTCATTCACTGCACAAGCGAGCAAGAGCGTTTGGAGGCTCGAGAAATGGCAGATATGCCCCGTTGCGTCATAATCGCCAACCCAGTCGTTCTACAAATGCAGCTGGAGCAGCGGAAGGGCCGCTTTCGGGCGCAGCACCCGGAGTTTGGCGACCGCAAGCTAATTCTATTTTTGTCGCGCCTAGATCCCAAAAAAGGACTGGATCTTCTATTGCCAGCATTTGCGCGAGTGCGTGAAACAGATCCCAACGTGGCGTTGGTGCTGGCAGGTTCGGGCAGGAGCAGTTTTGTCGAAGGTCTACACCGGCAGGCCGCTCAGCTGAGCGTCGCTCCCGACATTCTCTGGACTGGCTTCTTGGACGAAAAAGAGAAAGCCGCGGCGTTAGCTGACGCAGATGTATTTGTGTTGCCTTCTTATTCGGAGAACTTCGGTATCGCCGTCCTTGAGGCGATGGCATTTCGGGTGCCCGTCGTGGTGAGCGACAGAGTAGCTATCCATCGCGAGATTGCTGACGCTCACGCAGGCTTGGTGGTGCCGTGCAATGCAGAGGCTCTGGCGGCTGCCATATCGAGGCTTCTAGGGTCGCCGGAGCTGATCCGCCGTTACGTTTTCAACGCGCGCGCTCTCTTTTCGACCGCATTTTCGTTGGAGGCGATCCTGGACCAGTTCCTTGCCGCCTACACAAACACTCTCACCGCGGCAATCCCGCAGAACGCCTGATCCGAGCTGGGTGCTCCAGCCATCAAACGCAGGCCCCCCATGTCAATACACAAACATACGAATGGACGAACCCGATCACTGGTTACCGGAGGCGCTGGTTTCATCGGCAGTCATGTGGCTGCCGAGTGTGTACGTCTCGGCCACGAGACAGTAGTCCTTGACGATCTATCAGGCGGTTTCCGCGATCAGTCGCCACACGGCGCGGAATTTGTTGAAGGGTCAGTGACGGACGTTGCGCTGGTCAGCGCATTGTTTGCCCGGTATCACTTCGATTACGTGTATCATCTGGCCGCGTATGCTGCCGAGGGTCTCTCGCACTTTATCCGCCGCTTTAACTACACAACCAATCTTGTCGGCACAGTAAATCTGATCAATGAGGCGGTAAAGGCCAGCACGAAATGTTTTGTGTTTACCTCATCGATTGCCGTCTATGGCCAAGGGCAACTTCCGATGTGTGAGGATCTGACCCCGCATCCCGGGGACCCCTACGGAATCAGCAAATACGCTGCCGAGTTAGATCTCGCGGCCGCACATCAGTTTTTCGGCTTGAACCACATCATCTTTCGCCCACACAACGTTTATGGGGAACACCAGAATTTGGGAGATCCCTATCGCAACGTGTTGGGCATTTTTATGAATCAGATTCTCTCTGATCGCCCCATGGCGATTTTTGGAGATGGCGAGCAGTCACGGGCATTCACCCACGTTGATGATGTTGCCCCGCATATTGCCCGAAGCGTTTATCATCCCGAGGCATATAATCACGCGATCAACATAGGCGCCGATCGGCCATACACCATCAACGAACTGGCGCATGTAGTGGCAGCCTCGCTTGGTGAAGAGGCACGAATTAATCGGCTTCCAGCTCGTGAGGAGGTTATGCACGCCTATGCGACTCACGCGAAAGCTGCGCGCCTTCTAGGCGTTGAAGCCACGGTCGGCCTACATGAAGGGGTCCAGCGGATGGCGCAATGGGCGCGAAAGGTCGGGACTCGGAAAAGCAGGCCGTTTGAGCCGATCGAGCTCACCATTAAACTGCCGCCTTCGTGGGTTTCCTCGAGCAGCCTGCCTGATACTGCACTTGCGGAGGAGAGGGCGTGACGGCGATACAGCCTGAAGAACACACTGGTACGGTGCAAAAGTTTGTACCGCCACGGCTGTCAGCGTTTGTACTTACACGAAACGAGGAACAGAACCTCGAAGCGTGTCTTAAAAGCTTGGCCGGATGGTGCACAGATATTCATGTTGTCGATTCGTTCAGCACCGATCGGACACTTGAAATCGCGCGGAAATACCAGGTTCATGCTCACCTACACGCTTTCGAAGGACACACGAAACAGAGGACTTGGGCGCTGAAGAATTTGCCCTTTGAAAACGAATGGGTGATCGCGCTGGATGCAGATCATCGGGTGCTGCCAGAGCTGCGAGACGAGCTGATCTCTCTTTTCACAATCCCCCACAGGATTTCGAAGGTTTCTATGTTAAACGGAGGCAGATCTTCCGAGGCCGATGGATGCGATTCGGCGGCTACTATCCGAAATACATGCTGAAGGTATTCCGGCACGCTGCCGCTTTCCTGGATGATCACGAATTTGATTACCGCTTTTACGTCACCGGAAAAACCGCGACGCTGCGCCACGACATCGTTGAGTCTAACGAGAACGAATGGCGGATTTCCTTTTTTGTTGAAAAACACAATAAGTTTGCTTCGCAATTGGCCGCCGAGGAGCTCAAGCGCCGTTCCGGTTTGGGATATCTCGTCCGTCCGACACTGTTCGGGAACTCGGACCAACGAACGCTTTGGCTCAAGGTGCTATGGCAACGTTTACCGCTTTACAGTCGGCCGTTTCTCCTCTTTTTCTATCGCTACTTTTTGCGGCTAGGTTTCCTGGATGGCAAAGAAGGGTTCATCTTTTACACTCTCCAGAGCTTCTGGTTCCGATTGCTAGTGGATATCCGGATCGAGGAGATGCTTGCCGAAAAAGACCAGGGCTGGAGATACTCAGCCACTGCCGGTGTCATCCTCAATGAACTATCAAGATGATTTCTAGAAAGCTTAAGCAGTTCTATTATTCAGTCGTGTGCTCTGCCAATGCGAGTGAACGGCTTGGCCTATAAGTGGGTGAGGCAACCCCGTCGACCAATCAGAGTACATCTTGGGACCGGGTCAGCGACCGTTATTTCCGAGGGTGGGTCAATGTGGATGCGAATTGGCTTACAGCGCGGATAGATGTGTGGGCGAATCTTCTCGATCCTTTACCCTTCAGGGATAACTCCGGTCGAAACATTTTACTCTTATCACGTTGTGGAGCATCTGCCAGATCATACCTTGTTACGCATTTTCGGGACATGTACCGCGCGCTCGCTCCCGGGCGGCGGCATCCGTATCGCTGGTCCAGATACCGGAGCCGCTTGTGCAAAATACTTGGCAGGTGATTCCGAGTGGTTTTCAAATTTCCCCGATGCCCGTCGCAGTGTGGGCGGTCGTTTCACAAATTTCGTGTTCTGCCGAGGTGAGCACCTGACCGCGCTTTCACAATCTTATCTTTCTGAGATTGCACAGGAGGCAGGTTTCAACGATATTTGGTTCTGCAAGCCCAGTATGGAGAGTTCAATTGTCGGCCCTGAGGTGCTTGAAGCTGAATATGAGGATGATTTCGAATTTCCTCACACCATTGTTCTCGAGGCTCGCAAACCGCGATCTCGGGTGCATGTCAACCGATAACGCCTGACTAGCCCTCTTAAGCCAGCCGCGCAGGACGGCAATGCCGAATTCGGTTGTGCGTCCGATCGCTTTGCGTCATAAAGCGCGACAAATTACATGAACATCCTCGGCCTTAACGCCTTTCACGGCGACGCCTCTGCTGCCCTGCTCTCCGACGGACAACTCGTCGCCGCCGTTGAAGAGGAGCGCTTCAACCGCATTAAGCATTGGGCCGGCTTTCCGGCGGAGGCAGCCAAGCTCTGCCTTTCGGAAACAGACCCGGGAGATCTCGAGCACGTCGCCATCTCGCGCAACCCGCAGGCCCATTTCTGGAGGAAAGTGAGCAGCGTAGCAGTGCGGCCGGGCGATTGGCGCCGAGCTGATCTCGCGCGCGAAGAACAGCGCGCGGGTTGCGCGTGCTCGCCAGCGACTTGAAAAGCACGGGCATCGCAGCCTCGACAGCGGTGCAGGATTCACCATGTGGAACATCACCGGGCGCATCTGGCGAGCTCGTTTTTTGTCTCGCCGTTTGAAGAAGCTGCACTCGTTTCAATCGACGGGTTTGGCGATTTCTCAAGCGTGATGTGGGGCGTAGGACGCGGCAACCAGTTTGATGTCCGCGGCTCGGTTCAATTCCCGCATTCGTTAGGCCTCTTCTATACCGCCTTCACGCAGTTCCTCGGATTTCTCAAATACGGCGACGAATACAAGATGATGGGCCTGGCCGCGTACGGCGAACCGCGTTTCGCCGCACAAGTACGCGAAGTAGTCCGCTGTGAAGACACACAGATTCGTCTGAATCTCGATTACTTCTTACACCACACAGAAGGGCGTCGACATGACTTGGGAGGGCGGCGAACCCTGCTCGGCACTGTCTACTCCTCGAAAATGATGGAGGTCTTTGGAACCCCGCGCCTGCCCCGCGCCGAAATTGAGCAGCATCATGCCGACCTTGCTGCTTCTGTGCAGGCGGTTCTCGAGGAATGCTATTTCACGCTACTGAATCGCCGTGTACCGGCAGACGAAGCAGAAGACACTCTGCCTGGCCGGCGGTGTGGCGCTGAATTGCGCGGCGAACGGCAAACTTTTCGAGAACACTCCGTTCCGGGATATCTATATTCAGCCAGCGGCGCATGATGCCGGAACTTCGATTGGGGCAGCACTGTACGTCTCGCACCAAGTGCTGAAACAGCCGCGCTCCTTTGTCATGCGCCACGTGTACTACGGACCTGAGTACAGCAATGCGGAAGTTCGCGCGGAACTGGAGCCGCACGGTGTCGTGTACGAGCGATGCGGAGAAGAAGAGCTCGTAGACGTAACGGCGCGCGAGATCGCGGCGGGCAAGATCGTCGGCTGGTTTCAGGGACGAATGGAGTTCGGCCCAAGAGCTTTGGGAAATCGCAGCATCTTAGCCGACCCGCGGCGCAAGGATATGAAAGACATCCTAAACAAGCGCATTAAGTATCGGGAGCCTTTCCGGCCATTCTGCCCATCCGTGCTGGCGGAAGCAACCGGCGACTACTTTGAAACGACTTACCCATCCCCCTTCATGGTTCGGGCGTACAAAATCAAGCCCGAGCAACGCGCTCAAATTCCTGCTGTCACGCACGAGGACGGAACCGGACGCCTTCAAACCGTCGAGCGCGATGTTAATCCACTTTATTGGAAACTGCTCAAGCGTTTTGGTGAACTGACTGGCGTTCCCGTGCTTCTCAATACCTCATTCAATGAAAACGAGCCCATTGTCAACACTCCAGCGCAGGCGCTCGATTGTTTCCTGCGAACCAACATGGATGTATTAGTTATCGGGTCGTTCGTGTTGTTTAAGTCGGCAAATCTCGAGAACTGCGAGACACGCCGCGCATTTGCCGAAGCGAACGCGCAATAAACTTCCGGATTCAATTGAAAATCCTGTTACTTAACCAGGCGTTCTACCCGGACGTGGTGTCGACCGCGCAACACGCCAGCGATCTGGCGGTTGGGTTAGTGAATTCCGGTCACGAAGTGACCATCGTGTCCAGTCGTAGAGCTTACGACAATCCGCGCGCAGCGATACCCGAGGCGCGAGGTTTGGCGCGGCGCCGATATCCACCGGATTTCGTCGTTCGGCTTTGGAAAAAAATCAAGGTGGCGACGCGCCGCAGATTTTGGAAGTTATCTTGCGAATTGCCTGATCCATCTGACGATGCTCTCGAGCAGTTCGACTAGTCCTGGCGATGACATCGCCGCCGCTCATTTCCTGGATCGGAGCACTCTTCGCCCGGGTAAAGGGCGGCAAGTTTGGCTTCTGGGTAATGGATCTCAATCCCGATGAGGCTCTAGCCGCCGGATGGCTGAAGCAGGACTCCTGGACGACGAAGTGCCTGCAGCGAATGCTGCTCTATAGCCTGCGTCGAGCGGATATCATTGTGACTCTCGATCGATTCATGGCGAATCGCATCGAAGATAAAGGAATTTCCCGTACCAAAATCAGCGTTCTGCCTCCTTGGTCGCACGATCACGTTGTACAGTACGATCCCGCTGGCCGTGAAAGCTTTCGCGAGACGCATGGCTTCGCGAACAAGTTCGTCGTCATGTATTCCGGGAATCACAGTCCGTGCCATCCTCTGGCTACTTTACTCGAGGCGGCGCGCCGGCTTGGCACTAATCAGCGAAATCGTGTTCTGTTTCGTTGGCGGCGGCAGCGAGTTCGAGAAGGTCAAGAACTTCGCACATCTCACGACCTGTCTAACGTCGTAACGATTCCTTACCAACCTCTGGATAAATTAGCCGCCTCATTGTCATCCGCAGACCTGCATGTCGTCGTCATGGGCAATCCGTTTGTTGGAATTGTCCACCCGTGCAAGATCTATAACATCCGCACGCTTGGTATTCCTTACGTGTACATTGGCCCGAAACTCAGCCATATCAGCGAGCTGAATCCACTCCTCACAGCCGAGCATGGAGATGTAGACGCTGTAGTGCGCCACATTCAAGGCGTCGCTCAATCGCATGTATCGACAGTAATTCGCTCACACGCAGGTTACTGAACATGAGTCAGGAGCAGTCCGTAATGAAGATGGTGAGGACCTTAGAATCGCTCGGCCGTACAAAAAACACGCTTTTGGGAGGAAAAACATGGCAAGTCAAAAGAGAATATTAATTACCGGAGCAGGCGGATTTATCGGGCATCATCTGACCAAATACCTGGTCGCACGCGGGGATTGGGTGCGGGGCGTAGATATTAAGGAGCCGGATTATGAACAGACTGCGGCCCAAGAATTCAGGCTTTTGGACCTGCGCTATTGGGAGAACTGCCTGGAGGCAACTCGCAACGTAGACGAAGTCTACGCTCTTGCGGCAAACATGGGAGGTATTGGTTTCATTGAGTCCAACAAAGCAGTGATCGTGCGGGACAACACGCTCATCAATCTACACACCATTGAAGCCGCTAGAAAAAATTCGGTCAAACGCTTTCTGTACACCTCAAGCGCGTGTGTCTACCCCGGGTACCTGCAAAAATCCGCCGAAGTCACTCCCTTGAAAGAGGAACATGCATATCCAGCAGATGCTGAGGACGGATACGGTTGGGAAAAGCTCTACATGGAGCGAACCTGCCGGCATTTTCAGCGAAGATTTCGGACTGGATACGAGAATCGTTCGATTCCATAACATCTATGGACCGCTGGGTACCTATGATGGAGGGCGAGAAAAATCGCCCGCCGCGATCTGCCGGAAAATCGCCTTGGCAAATGACGGAGAAGCCATCGAGGTCTGGGGAGATGGCGAGCAAACGCGATCGTATTGTTACATCGATGATTGCATCGAAGGCATTTATCGTTTGATGCGATCTGACCATCGCGAACCATTGAATCTCGGAACGGACCGCCTGGTCTCCATTAACGAACTTGTAGATTCAGTAGCCGGCATCGCCAGCAAGAAAATTCGCAAAAGAGTACGATCTTACGAAACCGCAGGGCGTAAGAGGACGCAATAGCGACAACACTCGATTACGCGAAGTACTTGGTTGGGAGCCCAGAGTTTCTCTCGAGATCGGCCTTGCACGCACTTACCAATGGATTGCAGGGCAGCTGTCAAGATCCGCTCTCCGCCCCTGGCCTGCCGAGCAAGTCGCAACCTACGCGCAACGCGCGTTGCCGTGTAGCTAACATAACGCACTGTTTTCTTAAAATTCCGCTCACTTCATAACCGCTCGATCAGCGACCGCACTAGGGAGGACTAGTGTACTCAATTCTATTCCTGGCGATTAGCTCGTTTTTGCTTTCTCTATTCTGACGCCACTCATTCGCAGGGGATTCCGCCGTTTGGAGATCCTCGATCGCCCTAACGACGAACGCAAGCTCCACTGCTCGCCCATTCCGCGGATCGGTGGCATACCGATCGCGGCTTCCTGTCTCATTGCTTTCGCGCTGCTGCTGTTGTCGCCGCTTCGCGGAGTCTCGTCCGTTAGTGTGCCGTTTGTATTGAGCCTGGTGCCTGCGGCAATGGTTATATTTACAACCGGCTTCCTGGATGACTTAATCGGGCTCGCTCCGTGGCAGAAGTTAGTAGGACAGGTTTGCGGTTCGGCTCTGGCATATTACTGCGGAGTTCGCATTCTGGGCGTGGCCGGCCATTCGACAGCCGGCTGGTGGAGCCTGCCTTTGACCATCGTATGGCTGGTCGTTTGCACAAACGCGTTCAATCTTATTGACGGCGTAGACGGCCTGGCCACCGGCGTCGGGCTTTTCGCTACGCTGACCACGTTCCTGGCCGCTCTCCTGCAACAGAATATGCCTCTCGCAATGGCCACAGTGCCTATCGCTGGTGCACTCTTGGGGTTCTTGCGTTACAACTTCAATCCCGCCTCCATTTTCCTGGGCGATTCTGGAAGCCTGTCCATCGGGTTCGTGTTGGGTTGTTGCGGGGTGATCTGGGGACAGAAATCAGCCACGCTCCTGGGTATGACAGCTCCGTTGATGGCTCTTTCCATTCCGCTGATCGATACTGCGCTCGCCATCACTCGGCGTTTCTTACGTCATCAGCCGATTTTCAGAGCCGACCGCAACCACATACATCATCGCCTGCTCGATCGCGGCTTGAGTCCTCGAAGAGTTTCTCTGCTCCTATATGCGCTGTGCGGTGTCGCCGCTACCTTTTCTCTTCTTCAGAGCACGCTTCACAATCGTTTCGGCGGCCTCATCATCGTTGTCTTCTGCATCGCCACCTGGGTGGGAGTGCAGCACCTCGGCTATAACGAGTTCGGAACCGCACGCCGCTTGGCGTTCCAAGGCACTTTTCGTCACATCCTCCACACGCACCTTTACATGGCGCACTTCGAGAAAAAACTAGCGGCGGCGAAGACCGGGGACGAATGCTGGCGAGCCATTCGCGACGTCGGCAGGGATTATGGATTCACGCAACTGGAGATGCATTTGGGAGGAGCGCGATACCAGGCACAACTCGGCGACGCGAGTCCGCAAACATGTTGGACTATGCGCATCCCTCTCTCAGATTGCGAGTATGTCAATCTCACACATCAGCGCGAGTCTTCTCTGCGGACGATGATGGGCATCACCTCGGTCGCCGAGATCGTCCAGCGGTCTCTGGCTCGCGGATTGACCAGTTCCACCCCGAAAATCGAAGTTTTGCAGAATGGCTCCGG
>CAVYUB010000001.1:0-305951 GCA_963771565.1 uncultured Acidobacteriaceae bacterium | reverse complement strand
AGCAGGTTGCGGTTGGAAGCATGCACTCTCTGTAGCACCTTGATCGCTCCGTTCTTTTCATCGGGCATGTTGGCTGAAACCGTAACGAGCTGAAAGTCGCGGTCCCGATACATTCGATAGGTATCGACTAAGTCAGGCAGCTCGTGGACGCAAGGTCCGCACCACGTCGCCCAAAAGTTCACGAGCACATATTTGCCTGACAAGTTCGTGCGTAGTTTTTTGAGTTCCGATTCGTCTGCAAGTGCTAAGGTCACAGGTTCAGCGTTGAGTTTGGCTTCCTCGATTTCGCTGCTTTGCTGTTTATATTTCCACTTGGTTGAGCAGCCAAATACGCCCGTGTGCGCCACCGGAACCGGCTTCCCGGCAAGAAGCGCTTCGATTGCGTTTCTCGCGTCCTGTGATTTCACGAGTTCTTTGCGATAGCTGTTGTCCACTCGTCCTTCGTAGCGCAAAATTCGCTGCGAATCGAAGATGAAGACGTGCGGCGTCGCTTTCGGTCCGTAGGCATTTGCTACAGTTTGGGTCGCGCCGTCATATAAATAAGGGAAATTGAAGTGCCGGTAAGCGGCGCGTCTCTTCATTTCCTCCAGGCTGTCGCTCATATCCGCTGAATCGAGCTCGTCGATCCGGATCGCCTTCGGATCGTTCGGCTGAATGACAACGACTGCGATGCCTTTGTCTTCATAGTCGGCCGTCAACTGCTTGATACGGTCTTCGTAAATTTGCGCTGTGGGGCAGTGATTACAGGTAAGACGATCACGAGAATGTTGGCGGATGAGTAGTCCGCAAGCTTATGCATTTTCCCGTCGATACCAGGCAAATCGAAATCGAGGGCGTGCGATCCGATGGCCAGAGTTGGATGCGATTCCTGCGCGTGGCGCTTGAAACAGCGGCGCTGAGCGCGATCATGCAAATCACCACGGTGTTCGCGATGTGTTTAAGCCAGTTTACGTGCATAGGCGATTTGCTGGCGCATATCCTCGTTGTCATTTGTGTCCTTCTCAAATTCGATGGCGACGAGATGCGGAAAACGAATTTTTTAGTTCTTTGCATCACGCCCGGAATGTTTGCAATGCCGGTTCCAAAGCAGCACGTTATGCTCGGCGCCGGCTGCTTCGACATCTTTGAGATGGACGAGCTTCAGCCGCGATTGAAGCCGGCGAATCGCATCCACGGATCATGCCCGCAGGCCGCCATCTGACCTACGTCGAGAGTGGACCCAACAGTAGGAGAAAGCTTTGAAAGCGCCTGCAAGACGTCGTCCGCGCTCTCATAGGGAAACTTCTGCGGAAACCAGTGATTGTGGATTCCGGAAGTCAGCCCTGCCTGCGTGAATTGGCGGTCGATCTCGTGCAGAATGGGGCCGGTTGCGTCGCCGGAAACATTTGTAGCGCCAAAAATTTTTGCGTATCGCAGCGCGTAATCGAGATCTGCCTGGTTCTTGATAGTCGCCGTGTAATAGGAGACGCAGCGAATACCGGCGGAATCCAGTTTCGGCGCGCCGTTTCCACCATCTCCTGCGAGGCGGCTTCATCAGCATGAATTCGCCGCGCGACATTTCGATTTCCTGGATCTTATTGGCTTTCAGCTCGACGATCATCTCGTCGAGCGAGAGCAGATGATAAGAAAACGTGCCGACACCGATTTTGAGATGAAACGGCACGGCGCGGAGCGGCCACCGCGAGCGAAGCAGTTGCCAACTCGACCAAATGCGCGTCGGGTGAGAGATCTCACCTGCCGGATCTTTTTGCGGAGCCGGGGCGAGGTGTTACATCTGCGTCCATCAAGCCCATCGCCCACTTGATCGCCTCGACATACATTTTCTGAAATTCCGGATTGTCCCAGTTCTCCTCGACGTGCCCGAGCGTCGAATAATAGACGCGGCCCTTGCCGTACATCTTGGCCCAGGTGACCGCGAAATCGCTGTCCGTGCGATGCACGCGCGGTTGTTCGAGATCGAGCTTCGATGCATCCAGCCGCATCAGCACGCGGCAGCTTTCGCGCGAGTAGTTCTTCATCTGATAAATCTCGTCGGTCATCGTGAACTCGCGCGGCCACTGGGTCATGCCGGGAAAGCTCGGATCCTCCACCATGATCGGCGCAGCGAACGTTCCCCACGGATGCTCGTCGAAGTATCCGCCGATCATCTCGCCGTATTCCGGCCACTTGGTGAAAGTGATGGTGGCGCTGTGCACGCCGATGAAGCCTTTGCCGTCGTCATGGATGAATGACAGGAAATCCGTCTTCTGTTGATCGTCCATCTCCAGGTTGCCGCCGGTATAGAACAACACTGCATCGAAATCGTTCAGATTCTTCGCGTTGTATTCCAGCTTCTTCTTGGTAAGCGCTTCGGTATCGGTGCGGATGGTGGTGTCCCACAGGCCGCTCTCGCGGCCCAGCCGCTCGATGGTCGCCAGCGCGTGCGACACGGCCTCGTGCCGGTAGCCTTTCTCCTCGCCGATGACCAGCAGCTTCTTTCGATGCGCGGCGCGTCTGCGCTGGCGAGCATCAGCAAGCAGATCGCCGCAGCAAAGCCAAAACAGGACCACTCTCGCTTAGCGGCTCGCGATTCGGCCGCCTTCTTTTCGGCGGAACAGATCTCTTCACCGGCATGTCGCGCCGAACACCAGATTGAAGAATCCCACCATCATCTCGTCCCAGCTCTGTTCGCCCCATGGACACTGCTTCGCTTGGGATCGGCGTTGTCAGGATTGTTCGGCGAGTTGTCGAAATGCGCCGTGCACTCGATCTTCGTGCCTTTGGGAAGCAGGATGGGCTCCTCCAGCGTGTACCAATTCTGCCAGTGCCAGTTGTAATGCGGCACGCTGAGGATGGTTTGGGTTTCGCCGGTCGGGTAGACGAGCTGATACAGAAAATCTTTGCCGCGGCCGTGCATGTGCGGATGCAGGCCGGACAGCTTCACCTGCGTTCCACTTCGAACTCGCGTCCACGCGATAGTTCGGATCGCCCGGCGGGATCTGGAATGTTCCGTTTGTGGCCGAGAGCGTAAGCACCCGCTCTTTGGGCGGCTCTTTCGCAAACACCAGCCCGAGCCGCGTTCGATCGCGCGTCGGGTTTCCGTTGGGCGTGTAGTGGACCTGGAAACGATGTCCGAGCCGGCTTTGATGAGCTTGGCCTGGCCGGGACGCAAGATTTCGGCCGGCTGGCCGGGCGCATAGCCGACCAGAAAATCGCTGGGAAGCGCGCTGGTGTCGGGCTGCTCCTTCGTCTTCACCTTCGGCGCACGAAGAAGATCGCCCGGCTGCTCGCCATGGAACCATTGGATTTTGGTTCGCGAATGAAGGCAATGATGTGGTGGACGACGGCGCGATCGGTCGGACGCACTTCGGCAGCTTGTATCCAGGTGTCCTTCGTGAAGCCGGTGGGAACGATGATGTGCTGGTAATCGATCACGCCCGTCGCGGGAACATCGAACGGCATAGGAAGTTGGTAAACCTTGTCAGGCGTGCCGATCTGCCAGCCTTCGACCCATTTGACGGGCGGCGGCATGTCCTTCGGATCGCCTTCCGGCGCCTTGGCATCCGCCCAGTCAGAGATCGTCTTGATCTCGCTTCGGTCAGATGTCGCCCGTTCGTGAATTTGCCATAGCGCGGATCGGCAAACCACGGCGGCATCTTGCGCGTCTTGACGGCTTCCTTCATGGCAGCCGCCCAGGGCCGCGTGTCTCGTAAGTGAGCATCGAGAATGGCCCGGCTTCTCCAGGGCGATGGCAGGTCTGGCACTGCTGCTGGAGAATCGGCATCACGTCTTTCGTGAAGGTGGGAGGACTTGGCGGCTTGGCGCAGCGAGAGCACGCGGCAATAAGCCCCATCGACAGGACGCAGCGCAAATTAAACAAGAGGAAGTCTTCGATTTCTGAAGATATCATGGGCTCTGACTCATGCGCGCGGCGCCCGTTTTCATCGCGTTCGTTATTACGTTGCTGCTGGTGACGCCGAACGGCGCGCACGATGTGATTACCACGAAACTGACTTACTCGCGCGAGATTTCCCGCATTTTTTTGAAGCGCTGCGCCAGTTGCCATGGGAGGAAGCATCGATCCCGCTGGAGTCTTATCAGCAGGCCCGGCCCTGGGCGGTGGATATCAAAGAGCAGGTTCTCAACCGACAAATGCCGCCATGGGGCGCCGTTAAGGGCTTTGGCGATCTCGCACCTGACAAGGGACTGACAGAAGAAGAAATGTTGATTATCGCGGGGTGGGTGGTTGGTGGCGCGCCGGAGGGCAATCCCGCGTTGTTGCCGGCGGCAGCAGCAGTACGCAACCCGGCGATCTTGCGCCATTGCGAGAGGGCCTGCCGTGAACCAAGCACGGAAGCTCGACCGAAGCTTTCTGCTCGCGGGCATCCGGCCGGAGCCTGTGGAGGAATCGACATCGGCTCGCATTGTGGCGCGCCTGCCGACGGGCAATGCTGCCGCTTGTGTGGCTCTTCCATTACGACTCGTAATGGAAGCAAGTTTTCCGGTTTCGCACTCCCCTCCTCTTTGCCGGCCGGTTCTGTTGTTGAAGCAGACGCGCCGGTTCAATTCGTGCTCGAGACGCCGTGATCTAGATCCCGCGGACCGGGACGGTGAACTCGACCGTGTTGACCACGCCACGGCGCTGAAACTGCGTCCAGATGCGATGAAAGCCCGGGCCGCGGAAAGATCACATTGAATTGGATGGCCGGCGGCCGACAAGGAATGGATGCGTGTGGATGAGATCTACAAGTCTTCGCTTGCAATCAGCATGTGGGCCCACGCGCCTAGGTACGGCTCGACTCCGTCATAGGGATTCAAGTCAAAGAAGAGGCGCGTTTCGAGGCCGGCGATGGGTTGTTCGGTTCCATGCGCAGCGCTGCTGTGAGATTCGCGCATGCCTGGGGCGCGACCGAGGATTTCAGATGCGCGGGAGAATGAGGACCGGCGACATACAGAGTAGATAAGGAGAGTTGCGGAACAGAGCCAGCCGGGTAGTAATCCGCGAGGAGGCGGTACATTCCCGCTTGCGGCAATCGGGTTTGAATATGGAACGCTTTGCCGTCAAAAACTGGATGGATGTGAGCGAAAAATTCGAGATCCTGGCTTACCACGAAAAGGTGGATCAATTTTTCGTGAACGACTTCGTAATGCGTAACCGGTTTTCCGCGGGATCGATCGCGCGCAGCGTCAACAGAGCCGTATCGCCCCGGTGCAGCACGGGAGGCTCCACATCGACATGGAACCCATATTCGATACGGTCCGGCACCTTCAACACAAGCGTCATGCCGCAGCGCGGGCACTTGCCAGGCTTGCTCAGATGCACATCGGGATCCATCGGGCAGGTCCAATCGAGCGCATCCGGCGGATCTGGCATCTGTTGCGTTGCAGCCGATTGTGCTTCGAGTAGCGCAGGAGCTGCCAGAAGCCAGGCCAGAAACTCGCGACGTCTGAAAATCATGCGAGCAAGTTAAAACACTCAGGCTAACAACCGGAAAGAATTTTCGGCTACGATATGTCAAGTTGCTTCGAAAACTGTCGCCCTTCGCGAGAGGAATCGTCATATTCCTTGTTGCGCTATCTCTCGCTGGCGGACTGGCGTTCTGCATATATGTCCTGCACGAAGCCCGGAATGCGATTGCGGACGGCGTCCGGAGCGCAGCCTCTGCAAACTGCGCCGCTGTATTGGTTTCTACGGTGCGGCCCGTGGCTTCCCGCTTTGAGCCCGTTCTGAACGCTTCGGAATTTGAATCCGCAATCGAATATGCGGGAGATCTCTACGTCTGTAGCAGTAGTGCTGGCCCGGTTCGGCTGGCGCTCCCCACGCCGGTCTGTAATTACGCAGCTATGGGCCTGACATGTGTGCTTCGCGACTGTGATCCGCTTTCAGTTCGTTTCGTTATTGCTGGATTTCACTTGTCCGTAGAACGCGCTATGCTTCAATCTCCGTAACGCCGACAAACCGTCCATGTGAAAACGAATAGGTAAATACTGATTTCATAACAACGGCGATTTTAGACTTGTAGCAGCCAACGAACGAAGGCTCGGGAGAAAGGAGCTGAAGATGCTGATTATAGGTTGTGATTATCACCCGAGCGTGCAGCAAATCGCAATGATGGACACGGAAACAGGAGATTACAACGAGCACAGGTTAAAGCACAGTGATGGAGAATCGGAAAGTTCTATCGCGATTTGAAGTTGAGAGCAGTGAAGGTCAGGGTGGGGTTGGAAGCGACCGGGCATAGGCGATGGTTCGAACGATTGCTGATGGAGTTGGATTATGAGGCGTGGATAGGAGATGCGGCCCAGATCGCGGCCATGCGTGTACGCAAACAGAAGACCGATCGACAAGACGCCCAGTTTCTGCTCAAGCTGATGTTAGAAGATCGCTTTCCCAGAGTGTGGATGCCCAGTCTGGAGGATCGCGATCTGCAGCAATTACTTTGGCATCGTCATCGGCTGGTGCAGATGCGTACGCGGATCCTGAATCAATTGCAAGCGGTAGCAATGAACGAAGGAATGCAGCGAAGAGGTGGACTGCGGAGCGAGCAAGGCCGAAAGCGGTTGGAGCAATTAGCACTCGCGCCTTGGGCCACACGAAGACGAAAGGATTTGCTCGAACTGCTGGATCAGTTAAGCGAAGACGTAGACGAGCTCAATGCAGCCGTCCAGCAGGAAGCGGAGAAGCGGTCTGAAGTTCGGCTTCTGATGACTCATCCTGGAGTCGGGCCTGTGACGGCGCTGGCGTTTGTGCTTTTGGTGGGATACCCGGAGCGTTTCCCATGTGGGAAGCAAATCGGGAGTTATGTCGGACTCATTCCGGCGGAGTCCTCGAGCGGTGCTCACCGGCGGCTGGGCCACATTAGCAAGCAAGGTAATGCTCTGTTGCGTTTTCTTCTGGTAGAGGCAGCACAAGCCGCGGCACGCTTTACCCGAATGGCGCAGCAAGTTTCTGCGCCTGGCGATGCGTCGTGAACGACGGATTGCCAAAGTAGCGATGGCACGCAAACTCGCAGTCAGTTTGTATTGGATGTGGCACCAGCAACGGAGTTTTCAGCCGGCGCTAGAAGTCGGTTCGTACGCGGGATAGCTCGTAACGGCGATTGGTGTGAAGTCTATCACCGCAACACTGGTCGAGCGTCCCGCTCCCTGAAAAGGGAGTTCGAAATAGTAATCATGGTCGATCTTTGACCGGAGAGATGCTTGGGTCGGACTGAGTTCCGCCCGGAAGATTAATCGACGAGCCTTTGGTCGTATGGCGTATGAGTTGAAGTCAGCAGTGGTGTCGGGGATGTACTCCCAAAGAGTGCACGCAGTGAAAGTGCGCCCTGAAATCACTTGACAAGCGTAGTGGTTGTTAGAGAATCGCCGTTACACACGGGTAATCCACGCCGGGACTCCGAGGGGAAACCTTCTGAAATCGAGTCGGTAGCTCCACTTCCGAGCGAAATTAATCGAACGGCGACGCCACAACCCGATCAGATAAAACAACAACGGTGAAACATTCGAAGCATCCGCCACCTCGCCGGTGGTAGGAAGTTCACTTGACAAGTGAACCGTACTGCGTGTCATTGCCGGATGATTCCTACGGAGTTATTATCCGCGTTTTCCCAAGTTGTTTCTAGCACGTTGTCGACCTAATTTGCCGCACGCGACGTGACGCCCAGTAGCGTTCTAAAGTTGCGATAAGCTAAACGGTTTGAATACGCCCTACCGGGCGACGAATCTTTAGATTCTTCGGGAGCACATCTAAGGATGAAGCAGCAGCCTGAAAGAAGGATGACAACGCGCTCGGCCAATCAATTTAAGGGCAAGCCAATGAACGAACGGGAGACGTTCAAGTTTGAGCACTGTGGATGTACGCTCATCGCGGTCGCAGCAAAGCTGGACAAGCGGTGTAACTGTACTCTGACGTTTCCGGCAGAAGCTCGTCAGCCTACGCGATACGTTCAGGAAGCCCCGTTGTGGTCCGCAAAAATCCGGCAAACGTTGAGAGGTAACGCACATAGCTTGTGCGAAGATTTCGGAGTGCAAAGCGCCATTCGGCAGTTCTCCAAGCTCCTCATCACGATTCAGATCGTTGCCTCTGACTGCATTGGCTTCGCTTGTGGGCTACTCAGGAGCCGAACCGCGCTCGTTGCCGAGAATATCTTCCTCCGCAAGCAATTGGCCCTGTTCCAAGAACGCAAGGAACGAGCGCGGCAAACGACGGCAGCGGACCGTTTCATCTTCGCGAAACTAGCCCGACTCTTCGATTGGCGTGGCGCCTTGGTGATTGTCAAACCGGCCACCTTGATCAGCTGGCATCGGGCGGCATTCCGCCACTTCTGGCGTTGGAAATCGCGCCCATCCGGAAGGCCCAAGCTGCCGGTTGATATCAGAATCGTGATACGCAGAATGGCTGCCGAGAACCCTACTTGGGGCGAAGAGCGCATAGCCGACGAATTGCTTCTCAAGCTCGGCATTCGGGTTTCACCGCGAACTGTGAGCAAGTATCTCAAACAACAGCCCCGCCCGAGAGGATCACGGGATCAGCGTTGGTCCACATTCGTGCGCAACCATGCTGACGCTATTGTGGCCTGCGACTTCTTTGTTTCGATTACTGCTCGTTTTCGTATCCTTTATGTATTTGTCGCTATGGAGATCGGATCTCGACGCATCCTCCACTTCAACGTCACCGAGCACCCCACCGCCGAGTGGACGCTGCAGCAACTGCGAGAGTCACTTCCAGGCGATCACAGCTATCGCTTCCTGCTTCACGATCGGCAGGGGAGTTTCTCGGCTGAACTGGATGACCAGATTCAACATCTGGGTGTGAGAGTGCTGCGTTCTCCAGTGCGAGCCCCGACCGCGAATGCGCATTGCGAACGGCTGATTGGGAGCATACGTCGTGAATGCCTGGATTTCGTGATCCCGATTGACGAATGGCACTTACGCCGCACTCTTCGCCAGTGGTCGACACATTACAATGGCGGCCGTCCTCATCGGGCACTCGGACCTGGCATCCCGGATGCGCCTGACAGAATGCCACTTTGTGATGGTCGACATGAAATTCCGGTGGGCTCTCGGCTCGCATCGAAACCGGTTCTCGGTGGTCTTCATCACGAGTATTGCTGGGAAAACAAGGTCGCATGAGATGCCAATCTGATTTTTGCGGACCACAGCTCCTTCGCTCAGGAGAATCCGTAAAGCCTTGCCGGATTTTCGACCAAAATGCGGGTGCGAACGCGCTCATCCGGGGACCACTGCGCCAGCAGATCAAACAGAAGTGCGTCATCGGGTTTCTCATTTGTAGTCGGATGCGGCCAGTCGGTTCCCCAGACGAGTCGCTCCGGCGCTTCCTTTATATATGCCTTCGCAACCGCAGCAGCATCTGCATAAGTCGGCGCTCCCACTTTCGTATCGATATAAGCTCCGGAAAGCTTAACCCAGCACTTGCCGCTCTGCAGCAGGTCGCTGATCGCACCGAACACGGGTTCGCCGGGTGCAGAAACGTGACCGAGATGATCGAACACTACTGGAACCGGAAGCCGATTCCAGATGGCCATGCTTGCCAGGATTTGCTCAGCGGGCGCATTGATCTGGATGTGCCATCCGAGGGCAGCAACGCGCTTCGCCAACGGCTCTACCACCTCAAGTGTTGTTGCGCCCGCTTGTACGGGGTTGAAGCGGATGCCGCACACACCCGCCGCGTGCAGCTCCTTAAGCGCTGCGTCTGAAACCTCGGTACTGACCACGGCGATGCCCCGCGTTGTCGCCAGACCGAACTGACGCAGTGCATCCAGCATGCATCGATTGTCTGTGCCATAAGTGGAAGGCTGTACGACCACGTTTCGTCTTGTGCCGATCCGCTTTTGCAGCAATCGGTAGTCCGCGACAGTGGCATTGCCGGGCCGCAGCTTGGCCTTTGGGTCCATAGGAAATCGCGAGTCATAGATGTGATGGTGGCAGTCTGCCGCGTTCGCTGGTGCTTTGGTGTGGGGCGCTTCCACGCCGGACGACCACGGCACACGCATACTCTGCTGCGCTCTTGCAGAATTCGGATCTCCGGCGATGCAAGCCGCAGCGAAGCCCGAGACTACTCTCAAGAATGATCGCCGGCCGGAATTCCTTTCCTGCATGAGAGCGTCCTGGTATCCCGCGGCCTTCGCACCAAAGAGTTACATCTGGGCGTTTTTCGTGAACTAACCCATTTTCTCCTCCCGCGCGAAGTTATGGAGCGCGCGGATGTAACCCATACTGTACGACCAAGCGGCTTGACGGCCGCCCGACATTGCCGGTACGTGATCCGCGATGAGGTTGCCGCGGAAGTCCACGTCGACCAGAGTCTTCATCAACTTCGGCATATCGGTGTAGCCGTTATCGATGTAGGTTTCGACAAAGTCCGGAATGGGAGAGGTCACGTTCCGGAAATGGATTTTCCAGAGCTTGCCCATTTGGGCGAAGGCGCGCACGGCATCGTAGACGTTCTTGCCGGTGTGTTCGCCTCCCTCGGCCCATGTGCCGCAGCAGAGGCACACGCCGATATTTGGCGAGTTCGCAATCTCGAGCGCGCGCACATAGCCATCGAAAGTTCCGAAGATGTGCCGCGGGATGCCGCCCAATTCCGGTTCCGGCGGATCATCCGGATGGATCCCGATCCGGACACCTGCCTCCTCCGCAACCGGAGCGATTTGACGGATGAAGTAGGTATAGTTGTCCCAGAGTTCCTCTTTCGAATACTTGCGCCCATGCGTGAGGGGCCCTTCGTAGACCTTGCCATTCCAGTAACCCTTTGCATTGGCCAGGTGGAAGGCCCGCGCCGCCCCGCCGCCGCGTGTGGTTTCAGGCTTGCTCGACCAAATCCCATTTGCCATGTGCGCGTAGGTTATGTAGCCTGATCCCCGCTTTGCCGGTATCCCGGATGTACTGTTTTAACCACTCGATTTTCTGATCGCGTCCGGGCAGATTGAGCGACCTCCTCGATGTTGCGATTTTCGTTGTTCGGGATGTTCCAGACTTTCAGGCCCGCCGCTTGAACGCGCTTTTGGATCGCGAGGAAATTGTCGAGAGTGGCACGCCCTTTTCCGGTCTGGACATTGAGGTACTCCACGCCCATCTGCTTAATCCAGGCCAGATCCTCATCGCTGACGTTTTCGTCAACCTGCATCGAAATCTTGATACCCGGAGATAGCGGCTCGAGCGTTCTGGGGCTTGCAAGCGGAGCAAATGTGGCGGCTATGGCAGCAGCGGAGAAGGCCCGCCGTGTCATTTCCATCGTTGAATGACTCCTGGTGAACGATCATATCCTTGTACGCCGAAAGGCCTACTGTGCCGTGAAGAGTTGATAGGCGGCGGCGCGCAATCCTGGAGCCGTGCACGGGATGCCTACATGGAGTGAAAGGAGACTCGAATTGAGATCACCTGACACTGCGGCGTTTTTCGTTCCTAATCTGCACGAGCGCAATCGCGGACAACGAGTCTGCGCCACACGCTTGGTGGGACGGTATGTCGAAGGTTGAGGTCGCGCGAACTCGTCGCTGCCGTGTCTAGGGTCATCCCGACACTTGGTGTGTGAGAAATTTAGATTAGCGCTTGATCGGTTGCATCGCTTTGCTCGCGCCCTAGAACATCAGACGCAGGCCGAGCTGAATCTGCCGCTCTGCGGTTGCCGTGTTGGTGGATATGCCGAAGTTCGATGACCCGATTATCTGGCCGGGTGTCCCGAATGTGGCATGGTTCGGAAGATTGAAGAACTCGGCCCGAAACTGGAGTTGCATGGACTCGGCGATCTTGGTGTCCTTGACCAGTGAAAAGTCGAAATTCCACCAACCGGGACCGGTGAACGTGTTGCGCCCCAAATTTCCTGGGGCCGGCAACACCGAGTTGCCGCTCACGGGGCTAGTCACAGTCGGAAGGCCAAAAAAGCCATCGCCCGTTCCGTCGTCAGCAATCACCGCATTGGAGAAAAATTGCGGGCCACCACCGGGGGCACGCGTTGGGTTCTGAAGCAGGAATGGTCTGGCGCCGAAACCATTGAAGGAATCATAGCCGTATTGTAAGCTGCCGTAAGGCCCTGCGACCGTAAATGGAAGACCCGATTGTGCACTGAAAATCCCCAAAATCATCCAGCCCCGCGTCAGGCGCCCCGGCAGCCGCGAGAATCCCGCCCAACTGCTCATAGGGGTTTCGTTGCCAAGTTGAAGCATTGAGTTGATAGGGTAAGAGTCCGTGCCGATCTCCGCGACGAATCCATTCAAAGGACGCCAATACCCAGGCGAAGTGATTCTACAAGCCGTGCGTTGGTACCTGCGATATCCCTTGGCATACGAGCATGTCGCCGAACTCCTGGCAGAGCGAGGCATCGAAGTGGATGCCAGTTGCATCTGGCGTTGGGTTCAAGCCTATTCTCCGGAGCTGAGCAAGCGTTGCCGGCCGCATCTCAAACGCACCAACAAGAGCTACCGTGTTGACGAGACATATATAAAGGTGAGAGGTCACGATAAGTATCTGTATCGGGCGGTCGATTCGACAGGACAGACCATCGACTTTCTACTCTCGGCCAAGCGCGACACAGGCCGCGAAACGGTTCTTTGAGAAAGTTTTCAGCTCGGATGCCAATCCCATTCCTGGGGTGATCAACGTCGATCAGAATCCAGCGTATCCCGCGGCAGTGAATGCGTTAAAGGCTGAAGGTATGCTCCCGCACCGAGTGCGTCTTCGTCAATGCAAATATCTCAACAACGTGATTGAACAAGACCACCGCCTCGTAAAGAAGCGGACTTGGCTTGCCAAGGGCTACGGCTCCTTTCAAAGCGCCTGGCGAACTCTCGAGGGGATAGAAACCTTGAACATGATCCGCAAGGGACGAGTGAGGTGGGTGGAAAAGCACGACGTTGTCGCGGAATTACGATTCATCACCAAGCTGTTCGCGATCGCTGCCTAACTGCTTGCCTCCAACCTTAACGGTCAAGTGTGCCTCATGCTCACATCGAGCAAACTTCGCAATGAAACCGTCGGCGCGTCTGACCGGAAACCCCGGTATCGCTTCCTACATCGCTTCCAAACACGGTGTGCCATCCATATAGATGGCGGATCATGTGGAAACGAGTGATCTCATTGGGACATATCTGTACGCTTCGCTGATGCACGTTGCAGCGGGACCTAGTCCGTTTTTCCTGGCTCAAGCCTACGGCCACCTTGGATCATCAGATACAAGTCCAGCACGCGCCGCTGAAAGTGCGGCTCCGTCTCAAGAGGTTGTTGTGGAGCCTCGTTCGTCATTTCACGGATTCGTTCGCCATGCGGACCTTCCCACACGCGCTCAAAATCCGCGAGATACTGGACGTAATTATCGAAACGGGCGTTGACGGGACGCCCGAGAACCACATTCAGTCCGCGCTTGGCAAATCGGTCCCAGGCCACGAATCGCTCTGGTCTGACAAATGCGGCGATCTTCGACAGGATGGACACAATGGAGCAAACACCATTCCGTTTTCGTGTCCCAAACTCAGCCCGTAGGTTCTTTTCAAGTTCGAGAAGCAGGTGACCGGAATCATCTCGAATCGCTTCCTCAAACTTTTCCGAGTGAAGGAGCCGACGCCGGAACTCCGTACGAGTTCCCTTTCGTATTGTGCGACCAACGCGCCATTTCCAACAGAACCGATTGAATCTAACTGGGTCTGCAAGTATTGGATTGGTACTGATTGAACCGTTGTGCTGGAACGCATCCTTCCAATCCGCCCACGTTATTTCACGAACAGTTCGGATTGCCTGTTCGACCTCTTCGCTGCTCGGTGTTAATGCGTTCGAGTCAGGCTTCGGCATGAGTTCGCAGGGCAACATGTTATCAGAAGCTGTGGGAAGTGTCGGACTAGTGGTGTTGATCGAAGCCCGAACAGGTTATCTTGAACAAATTTTCGCGACCCAACAATTTCTTTAACAGACCTCCACGGCCACTAGTGCTCCGAGCAGCGTGCCTCCCTACCGTGCTTTTTGCCGTGGCGTGCGGATCGACGGTAGTCACAATTCATCTCTCGAATGAAGTGCATGGGAAGGTCGTCACTCACTTCACTGAGCAGGGCGGCGGCACGACATCCTTGTATTGCAACTGTGGCTGATTCGGTTGCCTTGTGATAGGTTCACCGCTTCATCTCTGCAACGTCAAACTGATGCCCCGCAGTTTGGACAAATTCTCGGCACGCGAGAAGTGTCTTTGGCCACTTTGATCTGCCTTTCTATCGGCCATTCCATGAGCGCCAGCACAAGAATGAACGCGACATTGACGAGGGGAATGAGGATCAACAAGCCGAGCCAGCCAGAATATCCAGCCTTCGAAACGATCTTCCAATACGCAAAAGCTACCAAAGCAACAATGATGAAAAAGATCACAACGAAAGTCGGTTGAAATAGTCCTCCGATCATGACGGCTCCTCCGAGAGAATGATGTCTCGCGACTCGATTTCAAAAAACTGAATGCTGCGAATCACGTTTTCGGCGATGATATCGTATTCGGCTAGGATTCTCAAAAGTGAAGAAGCGGCGTATTCGTTGTTCCAATTGCCCACCAAGTTTAGTCTTCTGTAACTTTCCAACCGTCAAGATCTCCCGGTAAATGCAGATCCCAATTTATGAAGTGGCGGGCCGCATCTTCTGGATTAGAGAATGCGGTTTCCACACTCTCTGCAAGTACGCTTGGATCTATCGGGTGGGCACGCTGAGCACGATACACAAAGTGATCGGGGCTGATCCGTTGAACTGTTCCACCTTCGTAAATAGATCTGCCCTTTTCTGCGGGTTGGAACGGGCGCGGGAACCACTCGTTGTTACGGATGCAATCAGCGACGAGTTCAACAACCTCGGCCAGCTTCAAAGGCGGTGGGGCCAGAGTCCGCGCCTGAATCTTTCAGGCATATCAAGGTGTCCTCCGCTCAGCAAGAAAACAAGGGTGTCTCTGTCCACTCGTGCTTTTTCTTTCCCCCATCTCCACGCTAAAGCACCACCACCGACCAGCGATCTTGCCGAAGCGTTTTTCGTGTTACGCTTAAGTTGCATTTGAAGGCCCGCTAATCTCCACACGCGTTGTCGCCCACCGGAATTTGCTTTGCTCTCAAATCAGAAAGAAGAATACGTGAAGAATATCTATGTAGGAAACCTCAGTTATGCCACCACCGAACAGGAGATCCGTTCGCTTTTTGAAGTTCACGGCGGCGTTGAACGAGTGAACATCGTGACGGATCGTGATACTGGACGAGCGAAAGGTTTCGCATTCGTCGAAATGAGCAACACGAGCGAAGCTGACAAAGCCATCGCTACGCTAAACGGAACGGATGTTGACGGCAGAACGCTGAACGTCAATGAAGCCCGCCCGAAGCCCACGGGTGGAAGGGACCGAAGCGATAGCGGCGGCGGTTACGGTCGTAGACCGGCACGCTGGTAATTTCTTAACTCAAATTGCCCTAATACAGCTTCCATTTCTCCCTCTGTTCGTCTCGCGCTTGCAAGCTCAACAGACGATGGGATCGTTGTGGATACGTATTCTGCCAATTCAAGGGTTGAACTTACACCAAAGGGCTGGCTTTATCTAGCGGATATTGATTTGACGAACGCAAAGCAAGCGACCGATCCGCAGCAAACAGTTTCATTTTGCAAAGAAGCTGAGCAGAAACTAGCGGCGGCTCGGTCAGTAGTATCAGAACAGATTGGGCGAGGATAGCTGGTCAATCGGCAATTGCGGTTGATGATACACGTTCAACATGCGCGTTATCCGCGCCTCACGTGTTAGCGCCTGTTTTCTTCCCACTCTGCTGCCGCGCCCGAGCTTCTGACCAACGCCTCCGCTGAGCATCGGAAATTCGCTTTCGTGCGGCGGCACTTAGCCTGCTCCGCGCCGGTCGTGTTCCCTGTTTCGAATCTGTCGAGCGTACAGGGCGACCGGGAGCGCGACGCCCGAGAAGGGCACGTACGTGTTCAATTTGTTCATCGAGTTTACTACGTTGGATCTCTAATCCGTGAACCGCTGCTTCGAGGATCGTCGGGTTCAGTCGTTGGTTTTTGGATCGTGGCATGAGCGTCTTCAAATTAGCAAGCTTTGAAAAACAGCGGTAATCTGCACACTCGTTTATACTGCTCCTAGCCGGAGGATGATGTGAGACTGCTGGCCATTACTGCACTCCTATCGATTTCAGCAAGCATGGGATTCGGTCAAAAGAAGCCAGCCACACCCGCAAAGCCTGAACACATCACACTAATGGCCGAACACGAAATTAAGGACGGCGGGACCGTGAAGCTTCGTGGTCACGTACAAGTCATTACCACCTCAGCGACTATCTATGCTGACGAAGCGGACTACAATCCACTGACTGGCGAAGTTGATGCTCGTGGACACGTTCGTATCGATCTCAAAAAGGGAAATCCAAGTATAACGATCCTGAACTCAACTCCAGAAGATGTGCCGGTCTCATCATCAAAGTAATCGAAAAGGTGAAGTGGAAGCACATCCATGTAATACCGTGCGGGTTGCTGCGTCTGTCAAAGCCGCCAATTATAGGAAGAAGACCGCTGTAGTGTGCGAGATAATCGCTCTCCGATCACAACTTAATTGGTTGTGATCCTAGCCTTTCCTAATCCCGCAACACTCGAAATTCAGCCAGCAAACGGCACAGGGGAACGGCGAAGAATTCCTAGTACTCTTCATACGTTCGCGAACAAACGCCTCATTTTGAGCACTGGCGAACCGTTGGCTATGTCCACTGCTGTTGGCCTTGAATACAACGACGTTCTTTTCGTTGGTGAAGTTGTGCGCTGCACACTTGGGACTGGCGATCAATGGACGTTAGAGATCAAAGTCGCACACACACTCACCGGTCTACAGAGCTTGATGATCCTGCGGGCGCAGTTGGACCAGTTCCAGACTCCGATAATGCCAGAATTTGCATTGGTCGCTAAGAAGTCCCCTATAGCGATAGATCAGTACACGAAACTGAGAAAGCAGCCACAAGAACCAAAGCACTAGCTTTTCGGTCGTCGGTACACCTGGACTCCGGCTTCCTCTAGCGTGTTGGCATCTTCCGCTGCACCGCTGCCGCGAACATAGGATTCACCGTTTACGGTTCGAATATACAGGAGATCCTGCTCGTGTCGTGCGGCCACACCACTCAGCAATGCGCTACTCCGAAGCGATCCGCATGGGTAGTATTCCGCACGTTCGATATGCTCCGATAGAAGCCTGAGTCCCTTGCCGAGTGTGACTGCTGGCATATAAGGGAAGAGTTCTTGTCGCGTGCCGATCTTCTTGAGGAGATTTTCGGCGCGAGACCGGAACTCAGTAGGTACATAAGAATAGGAGAGGCGGCAGCATTCCACGGCTCATTCTGGCCGTCTCTCCAACCCTCTTCTCTTCGCCAAGGACTGTATTGTCGATCCCACATATCGTTGTCCTGCGAGGTCCGCGATTCGCTTCGGGCAACTGATTGTGAATCAATATAATCCAAAGCAAACGATCAAAATAGTAGGCCCCGGCTGACCGAGGTAACGTGCCTCAAGAGAACTTCTTGATGTAGCAGTCACGTGTTTAGTGACCGTTGCGTTCATTCGAGTCCTCCCATTTTGTTTGCGGCGTAGCGGCCATCACACTAAATAGGAGAGGCAATGCTTTGCGGCCTCGCCTCTCCATCTAACAGCTTCAATAACCTGAAGCAGCCTAACATTTTCTCCAAAGACCCAGTACGGCTATTCCCTTTGGGCCAATAGAGCCGCTGCCATATTCGGTACAGGATGGAAAACAGTCAGTTGCTTTTCCTCTCGCGGGGCGGCGGCTTTCATTCGCGGCCCCGTTTTTTGATTCGCTGAGTTGTGTTGTTTGATAGCCAAACAAAAGGCGAGAAACTCAGTGGTAATACGGGGACTGCACACTGACTGAGGCAAACGATGTTCACGCCCGAGAATTTGAGAAAAAAAGGAGTCGCAACTCCACTTTCCACCGATACCTTCAGCAGATTTCAGTTTCGCGGAGTCAAAGACCGTGATCTTGGTTTTCGGTGTTGTCGGATGGGTTATCGTTCTCATCGCGTTTGTAGTCTTGTCTGCGGCGGTAAGAAGCGCCAGCGTAAAGAACACACGTTCTGGGTCCCAGACGAGAAGAACGACGTGTGTCGCTGCAATCACGGTCAATGGGCCAGGACAAACCGAGTGGCCGACACGTCGAAAACGAAACTAGGGACGAGCAGTTTGGGACTGCGTGAAACCGAGAACCCGTAAAGGGCTATATGCAACGCATCGGGATCGCTCAGGGGTTTGGAATCGCTTTTACAAACGATGGACGACCGATTAGTCACGGTAAGAGCGACCCCGAAGCTCTTAGGATTTTGACCGATTGGCTCAAAGAAAATCCCTCGCATGAGCACCACGAGAATGCAAAGAGATGGTTCTTGGCGAAACAGAAAGAACTTGCGGAGGAAGAACGGACGGGATGGCCTCTTCAGAGAAACGCATTCAAGCTAACAAGTAAGTGGAATCCGCGATCAAAAAGGCGTTCACGCTGCCAGAGGGAATTTGCATTCAGTGAAATAAGGTACCGGACGTTCCAAGTACTAATAGAACGCGAGTGTGCCCTATAGCCTTCGGGAGTAACTGGGAAATGTAACGCTGGCGCGATGTGACGGAGCCGAAAACCGGATGAGCGCAACAGCACAGGGTACAACCGATATTTATTTTGGTCAAGGCAGACAGTACTCGTAATCCTTTAAGGAAATTGTCAGTGGTTTGTAGCCGTCTATCTGGGTATGGCCCGTGTCCTATTGTCAGTTGAGGACAGCGACGCCGAATACTACATCATTAAGATAGCTGTGCAGGAAGTTGATTTTCCAGTTCAGCTATGGAGAGTCGCGGACGGTGAACAAGCTCTCTGGTTTTTGCAGAAAACCCACGGATACGAGATCGCTCCGAGACCGGATCTCATCCTTCTCAACTTGAACTTGCCCAAAAAGGACGGATTCGAGGTTCTGGCCGAAATCCGAGCCGTTGAACCGCTACGTTCTATCCCAGTCATCATTTTCACTTCGTCTTCCCTTGCAACCGAGAGGAAGAAAGCGTTGACGCTAGGTGCCCAAGACTACATCTCCAAACCCGGAACGTTGGACGGCCTTATTGATGCACTGAGGTCTGTTTGCAATCGGTTCTTAGTTGAACCTTGAGATCACCATACGTCACCTGAAATGCTGTAAACTTAGGTCCTCACTACCGCTATTCCGGTTCCGAGAGAAAACGAGGAATCCGGTGTCACCTGCCGATGAGCAGCTTCCACCTGACATCATGCGGTTAATTGAATTTCTCATGCGCTTTCTCGAAGAGAGAAAGTGCCATCCAATTCTGCTCCTGAACTCCGACGACGATGAGTGCTTTCTCAAATCGAAGGACGGGCAATTTATCAAGCCCACACCTGGACGATGACTGATCCGGCGTGTCGGTCTGGTTGTCGTCAGAACGAAACTCATAAAGTGCCGCTCGAAGCCGTCCTAGCTCGAACAGAGCCGAGGTCCGTTCCTCTTTCGGCAACTGTTCGACGTATTGCACGCTTTTCGCGTAAGCGCTCTCAGCCTTCAGGAGTGCCTGTTCATCTATTGGCTGATTTAATCGAAGCGAAGACTGGACGAGTTGCAATAGCGCGAACGCAATGGAAATGTTGTTGCGGATGAGATAGAACAAAGGTGAAACATTCGAAGCATCCGTCACCTCGCCGGTGGCAGGAAGTTCGCTTGACAACTGAAACCGTACTGCGTCCGTCATTGCCGGATAATTCCTACGGAGTTATTATGCGCGTTTTCCCAAGTTGTTTCCAGCACGTTGTCGGCTCATTGCCGCACGCGACGTGACGAATCGGTCGTGTCCTAAATTTGCGATAAGCTAGACGGTTTGAATACGCCCTACCGGGCGACAATCTCCAGATTCTCCGGGAGCACATCAAGGATGAAACAGCGGCCCGACAGAAGGACGACAACGCGCTCGGCCAATCAAATTTAAGGACAAGCCAATGAACGAACGGGAAACGTTCAAGTTTGAGCACCGTGGATGCACGCTGATCGCTGTCGCAACAAAGCTGGACAAGCTCTGGCGGTGTAACTGTACTCTGACGTTTCCAGCAGCGGCCAATCAGTCGACGCAACACGTTCAAGAAGCCCCGTATCCTTCAGCAGCGGAAGCATTCGAGAAAGCAAAGCAGTGGGCGCTTCGGGAGATTAGGCGGCGAATGAATGGCTAACCCCGATACACAGCTAGGGTTTTCTCCAGATCAGCGATTTGGCGACTTGCAACATCAATTCCAGCATGAGCGCTGCTGCGGCTGTTGGTAAACCCCTTGATCGACTTGACCTTCCCGCTATTGTGATCCGCTGGAAACTCGGTGTGGAGTATCTGGAAGAACTAGACATGAATTCGCTACCGGCTGAACAAGCTTTGCGCTTTCTTGTAAGGCATGACTTTCCCATGCTTCTGAAAGAACTCATCCGATTGCGGCCAGAGTTGGCGTAGCGCGTGGCAACCTGGAAGTTGATATCCAAATTCAGCTACTACGGACAGTGAACCCCTGGAGGTGCCTTGTGAGCAATGGAGCCGATACAACTCTCAAATGGGAGACACTAGAACGCTTCCGAAAGGCAAAGGAAGATTTTCTAGCGCTTGAAAACAGAATGGCAAACATCGGGAAGGTATGAGCAGACTTTGCCGCTGCCATTCAACGCCCCGGAGACTTTTCTTTCAGGCTAGGCCGAGAGGAAATAGTATTTGCCCAACGCAGTGCTGCGGCACCCGTTGCATTTTCACACATTTCCCGGTCTGATGTCGATTGGGATGCTTTGTCCAAGCTGATTGCCGATTATCAAGCGACCTCTCAAAAGAGGAATGAATTGGAGGCGACACTTCGGAGGGCTGGCGTGCCAACGTAATCACCATATGTTTTTGCACTCCCAGAACCAACGTTTCCTGAAACGACTCGCGCTTGCTGGAGTCACTTTACTCTTGACAGTTATGGGACTTGCCCAAAACAACAAGACTCTAAACGCATCACCTGATAGGAATAATGAGATTAAGGCTGGCGGGACACTAAAACTTCGCGGTCATGTCGAAGTCGTCCGCGCCGCTCTGGATAAGCTCCGCGCCAACCATTCGCAATTCCTGTACTCGATGAGTTGAAGATACACCGTCACAAATCTGAACACGTACACGGCCAGAAGTAAATTATCCTCTAAAAACCGCGGTGTATGTGAGTACGGGCACCATGTAAAACTCTGAGGACTCGCTGAAACGATCTTTTCTGGTTATGCTGTTAGCACGCCGAATGCTAAGAACGTTCATTTGCATTTGACCGTCCAGCGATAACTCAGGGATTCACATCTACATGCATACGATGTTTATACACCAGAATTTGAACAGCGGAGTCGAAGATTCACCTCTCGACCGATGCCTTCGGCACATTTCCGCTCTGCGGAGTCAAAAATCGTGATCGTGGCCGTAGGTGTTATCGGATGGGTAATCATACTCATTGCGTTTGTAGTGTTGTCTGCGGCGGTAAGGGGCACAAGCGTAAGGACCGACACGTCGAGAACGAAATTGGAGACGAGCAGTTTGGAAGAGCCGAACTGCAACGCCACGGAGCGGAGCAGAAAACCGGCCATCAGCTAAGTCCGGGTTGATTTTCAACGCGGCCTTACAAATTTTTGCCATAAAGAAATTTTCACCTATCACCGATAGGATAGATGTGCAGCAAGCCGCCTTCATCTAAAGACACCAGAACTCAGATTTGAGGCCGACCCTGTGAAATTCCTGAGATGAAGATCGACAGTGAGCACGAACTTACCGTGACAGGGCAGGTCAGCGATATCGCTGTTCAAATCCGGTCTGTAACACAACTCAGCGACTCCGAGTGCCGACGCCAATTTATGACACGACCGCGAATTGGCGAGATTGTCGAAGTGGGGTCTGCTGACGAAATCCTGGCAACTTTGGACGATGAGGCCAAGTTTGAGGGTGTTCCTTTCATGCCCGAGATGCTCGTATTCTGCGGCCATCGTTTCCAAGTAGTCAAACATGCCGATAACACATGCACTGACGGAAAACCGCGCTGCCTGAAGAACACTGTTCACCTGGACGAACTGCGATGCGACGGATCGGCCCATCGCAATTGTCAGGCTAAGTGTCTGCTCTTTTGGAAAGAAGCATGGATCAGACGGATTGCTCCTGAAGACGCTACTGCCGAGATCAAAAGAAACGGCTTGCAGGGGAGCAACATTAGTACGACGAACTCTGCAATCGCTTTTCTCAACGCTCAAATCGAGCGAAGTGACGGCACTATGAGTTGCCAAGCGACGGAACTCAGGAACGCGACTTGTCCCTTGCAGCGGGGGCTCACGCGATATCTCGGTAGTATTTATCGAGATTTTCGCGCTGAGCGAATGGGCTGGCCGGAGTTAGGGCGATTGCTGATGTGGATACGTGAAAAGACGATATGGTCGACTTTCGTGTGGTGGGCCAGGGCACCGTGGAATTCGAAGCGTTACTGGAAGACGCCCTCGCGACCTCTTGATCTTCGGCCCGGAGATCTCGTGAAAGTGCGGAGTGCCTGGGAAATTCTAAGGACCCTGGACCGGCTGGGTCGTAATCGCGGCCTGAGATTCACGCCTGAGATGTTGCGCTATTGCGGCGGGAAATATCGTGTGCTGTCGAGACTAGAGAGGCGGATAAACGAGATCGACGGTCAACTGGTCGAGTTCGGCAATGGCTGTGTCCTGCTTGAAAACGTCATCTGTAAAGGTCAACGTACTTTTTGCTCACGTAGCGAGTATCACTATTGGCGCGAGATCTGGCTTGAGCGTCCCTAGACCACCTTCTGTGGACTTGCGGCGACAGCAACGCATATTTTGCCGCCTACCAAATGCTGAGATAAAATAGCGTCAGGCCACAAGTTTAATTGTGAGTGCCAGACCATTAGCGCGGACCCAAAAAGGCCCGGATCGTTCCGGGCCTTTTTGCTCTTGAGTGCAGATTTCAAAGTAGCCCACTACCGGGCGCAGATCATGCAAAATAGTTTCCGCTTGACCTTCACCCAATAATTCCAAGCAAACTCCGCACCCGCCGCCGCTTTATAATTCCAACCGGCCCATCCTTGACCGTGTGCTTCGCCCACGATTTCACTTGCCGGAGCCGAATTTTGTGTTCAGTCGGATTGCGGAAAACCGTGACCGTGAACGCGGTCATGTCGCCCGGTTCCATGCGGCAACATTCTGTTCTTTTCTTCTAAGGCGAACGTCGATACTTGGTGTGAGCGTTACGGGCGTCCAAGAGGTGCTGCCTTGAATATCGAGACAGGCATCAAGCTGGCGAAGCTCTGGTTTGGAGACTATGCTTCACCGGAATGGAGGCAGAAGTCTCCGAGTCAAGCAAAAGCTATCTTTGATGAACTGCGTCTCGATCCGTCGTTCTGGAGTCTCGGGACGTTTCGCTGATTCGGCGTGCAGCTTCATCGTTGTTGTTGGCCTGAACGGTAATTAGATACTGTGACTCCGGCTGTGTCTCTCATCGCTATTCTTCAGTTGCCGACGATCCGGCTGCACCAGCTTGATCTGACCAGAGCACCGTCGACGAGCATTGAAATAGATGCTGACGTGTTGTCGTCTAATCTCGACGTAACCGAGTAACGACAGATGCGATGCGATTCGACGGCTGTGCTCATCCACGCCGAAACGTAACGCAGTATTACCCTCGAACATCAATTGCATGGAGCGCCGCATTGCCTAATTGCGAACGCCCAAATTCGGAAGGTTTTCCGATTACTTTTTTAAGCAGGTGCATGTTGGGTCGACAAGGGGATCTTACCCTCCTGCATCCAAGTTGAGTGTTAAACAAAGTGGCTGCATCGTGTTTATTTTGGGTCCGGGGCCGACGCAGGATAGCTCTACCGCTTCGTGCTCGATGTTCCGGTAACGGGGAATTGTATATGGCGAGGTTAACTATGCGTCTCCGAGAAGGAACGCATCCATTGAAAAGCTCTGACAAAAACAATTGAATTCGAGGTTATAGGTCTGCCGCCAGGACATCAGGCGATAATCGCACTCACTCATGACGGATGGCAAATACTACACCGAAGCGACGACGTTCCGGGTGAGTGGGTTGGTCACTATGAGAGTGCCGAGACTGCGTTGACGGCACTCCGGGAAGCGCTTGAAGAAGACTAAACTCGCTGGCCCAAATGAAAATCGGGATTGCCTTCTGACCGGCAACTCTGTCACCGCCGCTCTATTGCGAATTGCCGCAGAGCGCTGTCGAGATCGTGCATCGTAACGCGACACTCCGATCTGAGGGCACGGCTGGCTTCAACATACGCCCCCCAGATCTCGAAATTCATCTCGGGCTTATTGTCACAGCCCAATGACCATAAAGCCAGCGGCGAAAGGATCGGATATTGTGGGCGCTTTTCGGAGCGCCAACACACAGGATTCCAAGCAACAATGTAATCGATCCCTTAAGAACGCCAGATGCTCCTGTATCGAGAAATCGGAAGGCGATCCCAAAAAGGCAAAGCGCGAGTAGAAGGACCAGAATCTTCTCCAAAAGCATAGCGCCGAACCTTTCTGGTGCGTTGGTCTGGTTGATGCGCCCTGTGTCGTTATGTTACGTCTCGGCGTTCAGAGATAAAATCGCAACAATTACTGGGAGAATAGAAATTTGAGGTGCTGCTGAAAATGTATTGACTAACCAGAAGTCAAAGGAGCGTGTTTATGAAAGAGAGAGGCTTGACGATCCCGAAATTATGTTGATCGGCGGCACTCGCGTTGCTCTTGGCGTGGGCTTGGGGTTGTTGATTGGCGATAAGCTCAGTCACGATGCACGGAAGGGCGCTGGTTGGGCGCTGCTGGCGGTTGGCGTGTTGACTACGGTTCCTCTGGTCATGCATGTGCGCGGCAAAGCTCAGCTTGAAGAACGAGTGTGATCCACCACCGAAGAATTGATCGCACCTGTTCGACGAGCGGGTGCCTCGGTTTCGTATCGTCACTTCTTCCGTGCAACCATATCGTGCCCACCCTGATGCAAGGTCACCTGTGTCACTTTTCCTGATGCATCTTTCTTGAATTCCAGTTGTGCGTCGATGACCTTGACAAAGAATAGTGTCTGCGCCTGTGCAAAGATCGGGATTTTTTCCTGGCCAGTCATCTGCGTCACCAAATGGTTACCTTCGAGTGTGACGTTTAGGTCGACGCCGGGAGCCATCGAATACGTTCCAATGTAACCCCTCAGCACTTCCGGCGAAAGTGTAATCTCCTTCCTTTCCGAAGGAAGAGTCACCTTTTCTCCGTGGATTGTTGCGGCGACCTGATTTGCAATCTCATCCGGTGCGCTCCCATTGAGATTCACCAGGACGATGACCGAAAGTTGATCGTCAGGCCAGTATGCCACTTCGGTATTGAAGCCCTCAATTCCGCCGCCGTGGTCGATTTTCGTGTGCCCGTGCACCGGCGAAATGAACAGAGCGAACCCATAATTCTCTTTGAATGGCGTGGTCATTTCTTTGAGGGATGATGACGAGAGAATCTTGCCGCCGAACAGCCCTCGCTCCCATTTCAAAAGATCTTCGGTGGTCGAATATAGGCCACCAGCCGAAAACGGAATCGTCATGTTGATGAAACCGGCATTGATGATCCCGTCTTTCGACGGACTATAACCAGATGCCCGGTGGAGAATGATCGCTGAGTTGGAATCGTATGCTGTGTCCTTCATGCCAAGCGGAGTCAGAATATTCTTTTGTAGAAAGTCTTGATACGACTCCTTGCTGACCTTCTCTATTAGGTAGCCAAGGAGGACGTATCCTGAATTGCTGTTCTTCCATTTCGATCCTGGCTGAAATTCGAGCGGCTTGTTGCGAAAGCGCTCGACGAGTTTCTCTGGTGTTGTCGTTTTCGCCTCGGAGTCTTTATAGTCTGGAAATCCGGTGAAGCTCGGAATGCCTGACGTGTGCGTAAGGAGATGGAAGATCGTTATCTTTTCCCATGCCGTGGGCGCACTGGGCATGTACTTCTTAATTGGATCGCTCATCTTCCATTTGCCGCGCTCCTCCAGCAGCAATGCACAGGCCGCTGTGAATTGCTTTGTGACGGAGCCAAGCCGAAACTTTGTCGTGGGTGAGTTCGGAATGTTCCATTCGAGGTTTGCTGAACCGTAGCCTCGGTCCAGGATCATCGTGGTTCCTTTGGCGATGAGAACAGTTCCCATGAATTGCTTGGTCGTCACATGCGATTGAATAATCTTTTCCAAACGCGCATTCAGGTCTTCTGCCGAAACGAGATTCGCAAGCAAGAAATACAAAACAAGCTTTCTGAGCATTCCGGCAATAATATCTGAGTCACCGTGTTCTATCCCCGTCCACCTCACACACGGAATCAATGTGGGCACGCAGACCGGGACTGTTGTAGAGCTTACGGTGCGAATTCAAGATCCCGCTGACCTGCGCCCGCGTCGCGAACGTGGCCTTGAAGAAAGTGGCCAGTGTGGAATCAGTTCGTATGGCGACCAGCCCTGCTCATTTATCGGATAAGGCGAGGTCGGGCAAGCTGCAGTCAACAGAACAATTTTACGAAGGTTTCTAGTACAAAACTAAGTTCATCTTCTGGCTAGTGACTATTAGCGCTCACGCGCCTCTACACCATTCGGCAGCTTCGACCATGACCATTGCAGGGGATATCTGCACGCAGGGTCAACATCTGCAAACATATTGGCAACACTCGACCCGTATAATTTTCAGGTCTTCTAGCGAGGTGCGGAAAGCTTACGTTTGTGAAAAGCGAGAAACCCTCATAGCCCCTACGCTCTGGAGGGTGTTACCTTTGCAATAGAGCCGTGCGTCGGGCCTTCGCCAGTTCGCTTCTTTCTTTGTTGCTCCTGACCACCGTTGTTTGGGGCGGTTGCATCTCGTGCGAACAGTATTTCATGTTGCCGGGTACGAAAAGCTGCTGCGCTCCAAAGGGACACTGCAAGACGAAAACGCCGACACAGCAAAACTCAAACCGCGAATGCAAACAGATTGCATTCGACCGTCACAAGTCTGTCGATTTCCACATTGAGCAACCAATAATCGCCGTCTTCAAGATCGACTTCCCTATCCGAACAGTCGAGCCGTTGGAATGTTGGCATGGTCCGATTCCCATCGAGCCGTCGCCGCCTGATCTGCAAATCCTGAATTCGACTTTCATAATTTAGTTCCCTTTCCATCGCCCGAAATTGAGTACGCGTGTGTTCGCACGATTCTTGTGCGCCGCCCGCGACGAGGTGAATTTCATGAAGGGAGAACTGTAATGCGTCAACTTAGAAGGCCCCAATGGTTCTTGGCCTTAGCCGCGATCCTCGCGATAACGCCCTTTGCAAAAGCCGCCGATCATGGGCCAGTATTTGGATTAGCTACGCCGACGAACCCAAAAGATGGATGGAGTTTTGACCTCGGGCTAAACGGTCGAAGCGGGACGGCCTCAACTCTCGAAGCAGAATTGACGTACGGCTTAACCCAAAATTTGAAGCTTGCCGTCTCCGCTCCCGTTGTCTTTCAAGCAGACGCTTACCCGCGTTCGTCTGTAACAACGAACACACCGATCAGCGGTGATTTCAGCGGACTTGGATGGTGGCGTTTTCAACGAAAGGATTTAGCTGGTAAGCGCGTTGAAAGTACCGCTGTTGCGGGTATTCTCGTTCCAGGACCGCAGCAGGAAACCGGGCCATATCGAGATCTGAACAGCGGTGTCGGCTACCTCGTCGGCGGCGTAACTGGCGTCGCATCACGAAGTCACTACGTCTGGGTGGGCACGAGTTACCAACGTTACGCCGAATCGAAAGGCGACCGCCGTCCTGACCTGCTTTCTTACACTGCCGTTTACGGATACCGCCCTCTCGCTTGGCGCACGGATTACCCGCGATGGGATTGGCGGGTCTTCGGCGAGTTTACAGGTGAGCGAACCGGCGTCCTTCAGCGTCAGAACCTTGACGTGACGGGCAGTCGGGCGGAACAAATGTTTCTCGGCCCGAGCTTGCTCGGAGTGTACCGTGCAATAGGAATCGAAGCCGGAGTGCAATTTCCAATCTATCGGGATGTCGGTGCGCTTTACCCAAGGGAACGCTACCGCTTCGCCGTGAACTTTGCTTATTTTTTCTAAGAACGAAAGGAAACAATGATGCGAAAACTACTGACACTCTTGAGCTACGCCCTTATGATCGGGGCCTTACCGAGTCGTGCGGAGTTGCTGGAAGTTGACCTGTCCATCTTTGGCATGGATTGAATGACCTGTGCCCACGTCGTGATCGTGGCATTGAAGAAAGTAGCGGGTGTGAAATCAGTTGACGTGAGTTTGAATAAGGGCCTTGCGAATGTCAAGCTCAAGCCTGGGAATGCGGTTTCGGTCCCGGAGTTATGGCAGTTGATTCACGAAAAAGGATACACGCCGAAAGCAACGGCGATTTCGGTTCGGGGTGATCTGGAGAATGTTGAAGGACGGCTCCAATTGAAGGTTTCGGGAACCAACGACGTTCTGCCGCTGATTGCAGATCCGAAGTATCCCACGGCATACAAAGAGGTCACATCAAAACTGGGCCACACGGTCATTCTTCAGGGCGTTATGACGCCGACAAAAAATCTAAAAACACCCGTTCCGCTTCAAGTCGATCAGGTGAAGTAAATCAGGAAAGAAACATATGCCGTCAACTCTCTCAAGTACGCCACCGGGATCTCGGAGTGGCACACTCAGTTATCTATCGCTTTTTACCTCGGTCGGGACACTCCTTTGTTGCGCGTTACCGTCCCTCCTCGTTCTCTTCGGATTTGGAGCGACCGTGGCATCGGTGCTCTCGGAACTCCCGTGGCTCGTAAAAATGTCACACCACAAGGAGTGGGTGTTCGCGGTGGCAGGGGTACTGATCTCCGGCAGTTTCATCTACACGTACGCAATTGCTCCAAAGCTTCAAATCAAAAGCGGAACTTGCGATCCAAACGATCCTGCTGCGTGTCAAACGGCGACTCGTTTTACGAGGATTCTGCTTTGGTCATCGGCGGTGCTGTATATCGTTGGCTGCTTTGCCGCGTTCATACTTGGGCCGCTTCTCGTTCATTTCGATTCGTAAGTCGTCCTAACCGATGTGCCTTTAGGACGGTCAACCTTCTTTAGAAACTATGCTGCTTCATCGTCGTTCAACTTGTCCGAGAAATGTTTGGATGCATTCCTGAATTTCATCCCGGATTTTGCGGAAAGAAGATTTGCGCTCCTCTTCCGAACCTTGTACCGATGCCGGATCTTCGAGTGACCAATTGAGCCACCAACATGCAGCAGAGCGGCACAACGAGCAAACATTGAACGAGCACGCACTGAAAGATGATCCACCAGGAAGTGCCTTGCTCTAAGAGTCGCGGACCCACCCAGTGGAACAGCCAAAGAGATGAGAGCAGGAATGCCCAAAAGCATGATTGTCGTCAGCCATCCGGCAGGTCTGGGAAAGAGCGATTGGCTCACCGCGCTAGTTTACTGGACGGGAGAGGATTCTACGTTTCGGTGAACAAATTTAGCCGGAACGGTTTCATTGATTTCATCGACGGCTCCGGCCTCGCTTCCTTCATCTTCTCGGCGTAGCCAACAATAGAGATGTACTTTGACAGCGCAGAACAGGATCAGGGATGCCGTTGACCGATTTCTTTACGCCTATTCGTCGGTGAATTCGAAACAGTAGCACAATCCAAGCTTCGCGCTGTCGCGGGTTCGTTCAACTCCCGTTAGAGGCTATCTTGCGCTTTTTTGAATCCTCCCAAATTCTTTCTAGGTCGACCATACGAGCATCAATTGGCTGTCGCGAAGTAGTAATCGTGAGTTCCACCCCTTTTTCTGTAGCCGTCAAACCCATGTTCATTCGATGGCCGTTCTTGCAATGGAATCCCGCCCGGATTCCCGCTTCGTCCTCAACAGTACCGACAAAAGCGAGGGACGTCCTGCAATCGGGATGAGGGCACACAATGGGACTCACTGATCCAATTATCTTTTCGTTCGAAAAAGCTTCGGTCTTTGAAAACACTGCGCGTAAGGCTGAATTTGATTGGATAAGTGAGTCCTCGAGCTGTTTCCGTGAAGTCTCATCGGAAATGACTTTCGTGAAGCCTATCAGTATTTGGGATTCATCGTAGACCGCACTGATTACACCGTTCGCAAAGAGCTCACTTCCATCTTTTTTCGGTGCCAGCGAATGTCAGAAGCCCAGCCTTGTTCCCGCGCCACGCCCATTTCCGCGTCACGGAGTTGAACTGCTTTGTCGGCGGGAGTGAAGATCACAGACGTATCGCTGCCTATCCATTCCTCTTCGGAATAACCAAGCAGATGTTCCACGCCAGCGTTCCATGTCCCGACGCGACCGTCAAGATCAACAAAGAAGATGGCGTAGTCTTTCAACTGCCGGACTTGCATTCGATATAGGTGATGTTCGTAGTTCTCCATTGGGAGGTAGTTGCCATTTTAACCCCTCCGACCGCGATGCGCCTTTAGCATTAAATAACGCATTGATTGCAACTTTTCGCAAATGCCCGATGCGCTTGGCAAGTTTATTTGGCCCACTTCGGCACTTTGATTTGGCGACCCTAAGTTTGTTGATTCTTTGGGAGAGGCTTTAGGCCTCACCTTTATATGTAGTAGGCGTCGTGATGTGGGAAATGTGTGAATCGCGAACCGATTTCCAAGAGCAGTGGGAAGGGTGGAAGAATGTGTTACAAATAGCGAGGGGCAGCGAAGCGCTTACGGATTTTGCGTGTAGCTAAGCAGCGCGAGACCAACGATGACCTTCGACCAGCCCGCATTGAACTGGGATTTCTGAAATATTCACCAAAACTGCGGGCTTGACGAAAGAAAACTCATTCGAATGGCGCAGCCCGATGCGCCGTTTCAGCGGCTTGCTTCATTTCGCATGGAAAATCCGCACGAGATGCTTTGACTTCTTAGCACACGCGCTTCATCGAAGTGTGGGGCAAGCAATTTAGAGCGAAGCGATCGAGCCGCTGAGCGGCACGGCCGTGGAGTTCCGTTCCTACTCTCAGCTCACGAAGGAAGATCCACTCGGATGAACTGGCGTGAAGACAGGCAGGGACGATGTCGAGCAAAGCCGTTGAGTCGAGCTTGCCCGGGCGAGCATGCGGTTGCTCCGCATGACGAATCTGTTTTTTAATTCGAGTACAATGGCCAGCCGTGCTCACAAACTTCTTCAGCGAAAGGGTGTGATCAATCGGAGAATGCACAAAAAGAGGGAACCGCTTCCGCAAAAAGCAAAACCACGCAAAGAATCCGGTATCGTGCGGATGCGCTGACGCATCCATCAGCTGACATGGCCGATAGCTCGCGTCTGATAGTGGTTTCGAATCGCCTTCCCGTAGAGCTGGTTCGCGAAGGCAAGCGAGTGGAAGACGAAACGTAGTGCGGGTGGTCTTGCGACGGCGATGGACCCGATCTTGAAGCGCGCCGGAGGCGTTTGGATTGGCTGGTCGGGCGCAAAGGAGGAGGAGCCGCTCGAGGCGCTCGAACTTTTGCGGCAAGAGCAGTCCTGCATCGCCGTCGACTTGCCGGCAGACATTCTGGAGAAGTATTACGAGGGGTACGCGAATCAGGCACTCTGGCCTTTGTTTCACAGTTTCACCTCAAGACTGCATTTCGATTCCGAGAACTGGGAAGCGTATATCGAAGCGAACCGACGGTTCTGCTCCACAGTGGTCGATGAGTTCCGGCCGGGCGATCGGATCTGGGTTCATGACTACCACCTCATGCTTCTGCCCAGCATGCTCCGGGAGAGGATTCCGGACGCTGCGATCGGCTTCTTTCTGCACATTCCGTTTCCGGGCTCGGACATCTTTTCGGTCCTGCCGCGCGGCGAGGAATTGCTCGCCGGTTTGATCGGCGCGGATCTCATCTCGTTTCACACGCACTTGCACCTCCAGAATTTCCGGCTGTCTTTGCGGCGTCTGTTAGGCATTGAGAGCACCGTCGACCGCCTAGAAGTGCCTGGGCGCGAAGTACGGCTTGCAAGCGCTGCCCATCGGCATCGCTCCGGATGACTTTCTCGGATATAGGGATAAACCCGAAACGCAAGAACAGATCGAGAAATTACGCGCGCAATATAGCGGGCGGAAAGTGATCGTGGCGGTTGACCGGCTCGACTACACCAAAGGATTGCCAGAGCGTCTGCGAACGTTCCGCCGCATGTTGACCAGCGACCCAGAACTCATCGGGAAAGTGGTACTGCTGCAGGTAGCCGTGCCTTCACGGGAGAACATTGAAGGTTACCAGACGCTGCGCAGCGAAGTGCATGAACTGATCTCCGATATCAATGGCGAGTTCGGCACGCCGGACTGGGTGCCGGTTGTCTATATCCACCGCGGCATCTCCCGGCCGGAGCTGGTCGCCGTCTATCAGTTTGCCGATGTTGCCTGGGTGTCCCCGTTGCGGGATGGAATGAACCTGGTAGCGAAGGAGTATGTCGCGTGCCAACCCGATGGCAACGGAGTGCTGGTGTTAAGTTCGTTTGCTGGTGCTGCCGCCGAGATGGGTGAAGCGCTGCTGATTAATCCGTTCGATGAAGAGCGCACCGCCTTGGCGGTTACACGCGCGCTCGAGATGAGTGACGAAGAGAAACGAGACCGCATGCTCGCGCTGCATGAGCGCGTGGTTCGCAATAATGTGTTCGCCTGGGGCGATCGGTTTCTTGCCATCCTTGACGAGGCAGTGAAGATACGTCGCGAGCGCGCCCCGGAAAGTCCGCCGTTGTTGCCGGTTGAGCAAGTTAGTGGATGCATATCGAACAGCTGCAAAGCGTCTGCTGCTGCTCGACTATGACGGCACGCTCGTGCCTCTTGCTGCCCGGCCGCATGAAGCCGCGGCCGATGATGAGCTCCGCAGATTATTGGCAGAGCTCACGAGCGATCCGGCCAACTGTGTCATTGTCATCTCTGGGCGGCGTGCTGCGGACCTGGAACGCTGGCTCGGGCAAGTGCCACGGCTCGGGCTTGCACCCGAACATGGTGCACGCTGGCGGCTGCCAGGCGGCTACACCTGGCAGGGCCGGTCGGCTGATACGGAATGGAAGAATACCGTGCGGCCCATCCTTCAACATTTCGTCGACCGGACCCCCGGCAGTTTCATCGAGGAGAAGGAATTCGCTCTCGTGTGGCACTTCCGTACAATTGAAGCTGAATTTGGCGACTGGCTCGCGACAGAACTGGTCGCCATGCTTGAAGGCATGTTGGCCGAAACCGAATTGCGTGCGTACCGCGGCAATAAGATTGTCGAGGTGAAACCGATGTGGGCCAACAAGGGAGCTTTCGCGAATGAGTTGCTTCCCGGATACGTTGATGACGCATTTATTCTTGGCATCGGTGACGACCGGACCGACGAAGACCTGTTTGCGCGTCTTCCGGAAAATGCCTGGAGTGTTCACGTGGGAGGTGGACCGAGTAGGGCGGCCTACAGCCTAGCTGACACGCACCAGGTTCGGCAATTGCTTCAACAGCTCATGCTTCAACAACTCACAAAGCATGACTCCGAATGGGGCATGTCAGACAATTCCGGACGAGTGGTTGCCAACTAGTAAACGATTGCATCCGCATAAGCCGCCTTCTGACCTGCATCAGCAAGGTCGAGGTTATTACTCCGGTTTCAGTTTACATGCTACATGAAGCGATAGCTCCCCGACCGTTGCCCACTGTTAGAGAATGCGTTCTGTTCGGATAGCAATCATCGGTAGACAACGCAATCTGGGGCGATGGTGATCGCGGGCGCAAAATATCGTGTCACTTGCTCCGAACCAGCTGCTGGAATCTCAGGGCGTCCCCCTTCATCCATGTGTTATTGAACAAGATGTATTGAGGACCGTCTCCATTCGTGACGCATATCTGCGACACGTGCAGAAGTTGCTCCAGGTCGGCATCCGAGTACTGATACGAATAGCTGCCCTTGCCGTGAAGACGCCAATATGCCGCGCGCACCCCGGTGGGATCGACTTGGAACGGATCAATGCAGTGGAAGAGCTCGAAATTCTCACATATCTCAGCAACGAGATCGGACGGCCAGTCGCCCCGGGCTTCCCAAGCCAGCTTGAATTGCTCCCGTTTTATGTGGGAAGAAGAATCGCCGCAAGTTCTGCAGGTTTTCCGGTTCTGGACGGAACGAGGCGGGGCATTGAAATAAGACCACCCGAGCCTCTAACGCGCGAGCGATTGCGGCTGTGCGCTCCCATGCCAACGCGACCTGCTCCGTAGGCCGGAAGGATCCTACCAAATCGTGTTCAGCGACGCTGAACTTCGATTTCAACTTTCGATATGTTGGGCTTGCTGGTGTGTGCGTGATGAGCTGCCAGGCCTTCAGGCAGAATCGAAATGAGCCGGGAGCGAGAGCGCGCCACTTACTTGCGAGGGCAAGGGGCGGCGGCTCGTAAAACGTGCTCTGCAGTTCAACGGTGGGAAAATCCGCGAAATATCTTGGTTTGGCCTCGCTCCAACCACAACAACCGATTAAGGGCAGGTCACGCTGCATGCCTGGAGCTCTTAGTAGGCAGGTTATCGCCGTGTACCGGCAAGACCGAAGCGACGCTGTTCGAAAAGAGTCACGTCAAAGTGCCAACTTCGTTTACGACTACGTGCCGCTCTGCTCCAGGCCAAAGGAGTGAAGAACGCCGCACGGTATCTTGAATTTCGGCTGTACAAAGCTGACGTCAATTTTGGCCTTGTACCATGCCGGTTGGTCAGCGTTCCTTCCACCATCGGTTACTTATTTGGCGTAATGCGACGGCGAGTGCAGCAACACTAAAAGCACCGGGTTGGTTGCACGGGCCGATCATACCTTACGATCACTTTAGTTGTCCGTAGGGATCTTCTCGTGCAGCTCGTGGGCAAGGTTCTCTACGGCTGTGACGTCACTCAGCTCGGCGATCTCGCTGTCCGCTTCCGCTTCTTCGATGCCAAGCCGGCGACAAATCAGGCGTTGCAGCTGCAAAACCTTGGTCACCTCCTTCTCAGCAAGAAGATTGATCTGTAGGTCGAGATGGCCGCGGTGGTCCGCCCGTTCGCTCATTCGGTTTTGCTTGATCAATACAAACGTGGAAAGTAGGACGCCTTCAAGCGAAACCAGCATGCAGAGCAATGCGAAAGGGTACGGATCGAATTTCCAGATCCCGGCGTTGAGGCCTACCCACATACCGAACCATGCCACATGGATTGCAACGAAGGGAATGCTCCCCACAAAGTTCGCGATTACGTCCGAGATACGATCGGCTATGCTACGCCCTTTTAGGGCCTGCTCTTCTAGCCGGACGATGGTGTTGATATTGGCTTGGGCTGAGGGCGGCGTTGCCGAGGGGTTGATAGCTCCCATGAACTTAGTATGTGTGAGAACCCTAGAACTCGCGGTGACCACGCCAGCTAACAGCTAAACGCGACCCGCCGTGCCCGTTCCCGAATGCGTATGGCTCACAACGTCTCTTTTCCTTAACCCGAGGAGCCCAGCCAAACCGAGGAGACCTAGCCAACCATAATCGAAGCCCCTCCTATCATCGGGGTGAGTGCTGCTCGTGTTAGTACCTGGAGCAGTACTGGAAGTATCGGTTGCGGTTTGGGCATTAGCCATTCCCAGCACAATCCCTCCCGCAAGAAGAACAAATCGTAAATATCTTAAGGTAGTCATTCGGTAGTTAGAAGACTGAGCCTCAACGAAGTTAGACGTAGAAGTAATACCGGGAAGTACTATTTGGGATGCAGTAGGCTGGGCGCGGCCTTCCCTTGCGCACAACTGAGTCGGAGCAGCGCTATCGGTTCAGGCAGGTGGACGCAAACTGCGCCACCGCTGCATCGTAGGCGTCGTTTTGCTCCAGCAAGCCGTAGTGTGCGGAGGGCTTCACCACCTTCAGTTCCGCGTGGGGCATTGTGCTCTGCATGTATTCGCTTGCACTCGGAAGTGTCGTTGTGTCCTGCTGTCCCACGATGATCAACACTCGAGTGTTCACTCGGGACAGTACAGGGGTTGCATCCCAATGGAACATCGCCAGCGCGCCCCGCGCCACTACGGCCGGTGACGACTCGAACTGGTGTCGCGAGACGAAATCCACCTGACCCCGCGTCTCCGATCCCGCAAATGAACTCTGCGCATTCTGCACGTAGGTGAGGCCGTTCTCGTAGCTCAGCCAGTTCATGATGCGCACCAGTGGAGACAAAAAGATCATCACGTGCAAAAGCGGTTCGGCGACGGGTTTCTGGATTGCCTCTGAGAAACTGCTATCTCTCGTTGTCTTCACCGGGTTCGTATAGGTCGTATCCATCTGTACGATTCCCGCTATCTGCGTGCCCACGAGGTCCGGATAGAGGCGACAGAACGTCAGATTGATCATGCCTCCAATGCTGTGTCCAATAAGCACAACAGGTTTCCCATCGGCCAGTGACATGACGGAGTGGAGATCGGAAGCCATCCTTTCGAGTGCGAAGTTCCGCTCCGATGGCTGACTTGATTCACCCAAACCAGGCAGATCCCAGAGAATAAGTCGGAAACGATCAGCGAGGTGTCGCTTGGCGTAGTACCACTCAGTGCTGTTCGTTCCCCAGCCATGCGTGAGCACGAGCGTCGGTGCATCAGGCGAGCCATATAGCTCGGCATGGATCTTCGTTCCGTCAGGTCGGGTGAGATCTTTAGCCGTTCCCGTGCGCATGGCAGTGGGCTCATCATTGCCGACAGAAAACGCGAACTTAATCAAATGACGACCCGCGAATGTAAAGAGCAGCAAAACGGTCCCAAGAATCAGAGAAGTCAATATGACCGGATCTTGCAGCGCTCCGGCCGAAGTCACAGGACGGTGGATGCCACGATCTTTAGTTGACAGTTCCGGGCCATCGCGGCCATCCCTCCGCCGAAGACGGTCATAGTGAACCCCTCGGCGCACAGAACGGTAGAGGAACAGCATGCTACCGGCGAGCAATGCCAAAGAAAACAAACCAATGAGCCAGTTGATGAGCAGTGGAATAGGAAGCGTCAGCATCGGCCGGCTCCTGTTATAAGTTGTGTCGGCAAGAATGTGTGTCCATAGTGTGGATGCAACTGCTGCATGGATGAGTCGTGCTTCTTTCTCACCGTGGGTTGCCCTAACGCGCTAAAGTGTCCTCTGAGGCGGTCGCACCTCCTCGTTCTGTGGCCTTGATCCTCATCCGTCGTCGACACACCATGAGAGTGCAAGGCCTGTCATAATCACGGCTATGATTTCCGTTATTCCAAGTCGCTCAAACTATTTTCGGGGTGTTCAAGCGTCTTGAGGCGCGCGAGTCCGCCGGTACAGGCATTGGACTAGCCATTTGCCTGCGTATTATCGAGCGTTTCGGAGGAAGCATCTGGGCCAAGTCCAAGCGGGTGCCGGCTCGACATTTCACTTCACGCTTCCGACCTCAGAGATCGATGCTCGCGCTCGGAATCAGGCTCACGCGTGAAAGAAAACCGAGTACACGGGCTACTGACACTTGTCTCGAAATCGGCAAATTTGATGAGCTACTCCACCGCCAGCTTCTCTTGAAGAGTCCGTGTTAGGTCGTCGACGGACATGGGCTGGCTCAAGCTCTCGACGTCACGATCCTTTGGAATATCGGTGCAGCCACTGTGTACAGATTTTCGTCGCTCAATATCAATTAAAGTGGTGATCTCCTGCTCTGCCAATAACAGTACCTGAAGAATCAAATGCTCGCGCTCATCGGAACGGCGGTTCATACGGTTTTGCCTTATCAAGATGAAACTTACGAGAAAGATGTCTTCGATTTTCGATGATGATGGCGAGGAGAGGAAAGGGGAACGAGTCGAAAGCAGGAAACCAGCGGTTCGAAACTGTATTAAGCAGAAGCCAAAGGCTAAACCATACGACGTGCAGAACAATGAACGGGAAGCTTCCAACGAAGCCGCCGATCAAATGCCCAAGCTTCCCAACGGCTGTTTGAACGTAGCTGAAAGTTTTTTTCTTGTAGAGCGATTGTCTGAATATGCTTTTGAACGTGCGCGGGTATGTGTTTCACGATCTGTACCAAAAAGAGAACTGCTCAAAAATAAAACCGAGGCGGCCATCTGATATGTCCAGCCCCGGTTCTTAAATCTGCGTTCAGCGCGTTTGTTTACAGCTTTATGAGTTCAACCCGACGGTTCTCAGCTCGACCGGTATCGCTCTTATTCGTTGAGACCGGCTGAGTATCGCCTTTAGCCTCGATGGATAACCGGCTCTGGTCGAGACCGTGAGCCGTTAAGTAACCCATAACGCTGCTGGCCCTTTGCTGGGCAAGCTGCTTGTTAGCAGAGGCAGAGCCGACCGCGTCAGTGTGACCGATGATCCGCATCCGCCAGTCGGCATTCGACTTTAAGGCTTGCGCGGTTTGATTTAACACGGATTGCGAATCGCCGGCGAGCGTTGCACTTCCCGTGGCAAAGTGAACGTCGCTGTCATTAAAGCTAACTCGACCCTTGGTACGGAAGGAATCGGCTATGCTGGCTGCAGTCCATGCACTGCCAGCCTGCGTTGCTGCCGCGCCGTTGTCCGGCTTCGTCTGATCGGTCATTGGTGTAGCTTCTGCGGCAGTTCTTGTGTTGGAATGGCGGCTTAAGAGCCAAATCCCAATCATCAGTAGAAGAAGGAGAGGAAGGAGCCATGCCCAGATCGGGAGACCCTTCTTTTCCTTCTCTTTGAACACTTTAAGTTTGCCGGTTGTCATTTTGTCAGTTGCCATTAGGATTCCTTTACTCGTCAGTTCTTTCGCTTACCGCGCTCGCTGCGGTCGGCACCACTTGATCTACCTCGACCTGTGTTTTCCGTACAGTGTCTTTGATCTGCTGTGTTCGCTCTTTCGATTCTTTGCCGACCTGGACTTCTTCGACTACGCGGGCGGTTTTTCCGACCACTGCTTCCTCAGCCATTTCGTGAACTTCAAACGATTGGTTCTGCAACGAGCTCAGCTCCGCTTCAGAAACGGGTCGGTTCACTGCATGTCTCTCGAAAGTGGCATGTTCCTCACGAAGGACAACGTGTTCTTCGACCGGTGTCTCTATCATGTGAGTGAACACTCGCACACCACCGCGCTCTACTCTTTGCTTGCCCACCACAAGCTGTTCTTCGACAACCGGAATAACAGTATCTCCGGGCACAGTAGCTGCAGCGGCTTGGGGTTGATTTGCGGCCCCGCGTTCGTCAATCTGTTCGGCATTGTGATGCTCAAACACACTCTCTGCCTTGTCGGCGAAAGCTTGCGTGGCACGAACAACAATGAGAGCACCACCGGTTTTTAGGCCATCAGATAAGATCTTCAAATCGTCCGTGGGCAAGTTGAGTTTTTTGAGAGTAGCTAGTGATTGCTCTGGCGCAGAACTCTGGCCTTTCTCGCCACCTACTGTTTGAATCGACTGCGGTGGGACACCGGCAGCCTGTAGATCGCTCATCGCTTTGCTTGCGTGCTCTTGCGTATGAAATAGGCTAACAAGAGTTGTTTCTTTGGTATTTGACATTGTTTCCTTTAATTTGTATGAGTATGAACGGGTACCGTAGAGGAATGGCTCTCGGAATCCTAGTGAGTAGAAGAAGCTGAAGACCGGTTCGGGCCTAGTTGCTCTATTTCAACCTCGGTGTGCCTCACCGTGTCCTGAATCGTCTCCGTCCGTTCGGAGGATTCCTTGCCTACGATGACTTCTTCTACGACACGAGCATTTTTTGATACAACGGCTTCCTCAGCGGTCTCGGTAAATTCAATCGCGCCTTCGTTGAATGCCGAGAAATCGGCCTCGGTTGCTGGACGATTTGCGTTTTGACGATCCACGCGCACATGTTCTTCCCGTAGCTGAACGCTCTCTTGAACTGGCGTCTCAACCAGATGAGAGTAAACGCGAACGCCGCCGCGCCGCACTTGCCTTTTCCCAACCGCCAGGTCTTCCTGGACAACTGGAACAGCACTCCGAGAGGCGTCGCGGCCCATAGACGGCGCAGAACCAACGTCGGCTGTTGATGTTGTTCCGTCTTGTTGGCCGTTTACATCTCGGGCTCCATAACGTTCCAGCAGATCCATCGCCTTGCTCTCTTGTCCGTCGGGAACGGTTACGCTAAGAATCGCTCCACCCTCTCGAACACCTTCGGCGTAGCCCTGCTCATCTTTGCCGCCGCCGGTCAAAGATCGAAAGAAGTTACTGATTGTGGCCCCCAACCCGGATTCGGTCGAGGAACGCCCAGAGGATGAGGCTTCGCTTCCTACCGCCATGCTCTGCTCTTCATTGGCAATGACACGAATGTCATCGGCCGAGTAGCCTTCATTCACTAGCTCGTGCTTAATATTCTGGGCCTCGATTTGGTTTCTAAAGAGGCCGATTACAGTTTTTGACATTGATAAAACTATCTCCTGATCTGATTTTTAGGTGTTCTACTTGGCGGCAGTTTCGTCCGGATTCAGACGCTGGATATGCGCCTCTTCTGCCCGAAGTGGAACGGTTTCGTGATAGTGCGATTGCTGGCGATGCTTCGTGATCCGGATCTCTTCTTTCAATAAAAGCTGTTTGGTGACGATCAAAACCTCTTCCATCATCGGGATGATCGTGGTGTCGCCTTCCTGCCGAGTGCTTACAACCTCGTCAACATATTTATTTATCGGTACATGTTCCACTGATATTGAGGTGCTTATTAAGTCCTCATCGACAGCGGCCTCAACGGTACGGACCGTCTTATTAAGACGAACGACGCCCGTGACCTTTGTGTGCTTTTGTATGTCTAGCTCTTCCTGCAGAATCGTCAGATTGACATCCGTGTTAAGGTACTCGGGCTTATCGATCAAAAGAGACACTCCATTTTCTTGCCTGGCTAGCCAAGCTGCTAAGGATTAAGGATGCTTCGAAGGTGAATTACGAAGAGCTAATAGGGTTGGGGAGGGTTCGCTGTAACTAGACTGGAGGAGCGGGGCATCGCAAGAGCGTGGTAGATCACAAGAACAAGTACAGACCCAACTACAGCTACTAGCAGGCTAGAGAGACCTTTACGCCGGACGCGCCAAAAAACTGAAGAGAAACCCGCCAACAACTGCGCCTACGATACCTAATATGATGTGCAGGAACAGTCCCGAACCAGATTTATTCACCGGTTTGCTACCGATGAAAGCTGCGATTAGCCCTAAGATCAGCCATGCGAAAACGACATTGTGAAATCTCCTTTTATCGAGCGCCGTGGACCCAAAAACCTCAATGCCGTTTGTCACACGCTACATGGCGTATGTTGAACGCTCAGAGACTCCAGAAACGTCGTCCGTACTCTATAGAGAACGCCCCCGAATATACGTGTCAGGAATTCACGACTCATAAAAATACGTGTGAGCTGACGAGCTCGGAAGCAAGAATCAATTTAGTTTGTCGTACTCATAGCAATCGCAACCTCTCACTCATGCAAGCCGGCGAAAGCAATTAACGGAAAAGTTGTGGCTCAGCCGTGGAGAGCAAAGCGCATTAAGGCTGCACGGTGCCTTGAGGGGACGATCGTCTGGTGCACATACGCTTTAAAAGGATGAAGTCGTGGCATTGAAGCGATATCTAAAATCCCGAACGGACGCTTCGGTCATTCTCTTTTTGGGTACACGCGGACATGCCATTACTCGCCGGGTCTGGACTGGTTTATGAAAGAGTATGGCAAAAAAGCCAAGCCACCTTCAAAAAAGCGTCACTTCCACGTTTTAAAGCACAGCGTTGCAACCCACCTTCTAAGTGCGGGCGCGGATCTGCGCTTTGTTCATGATTGGCTGGGTCACACTATTCTGCAAAGTACCGTATTAACGTCTATCAGGCGGCACCGCCTCTCCAAGGCGGAGTTCCACGTAAGGACTCTGTGAAATTTCTATATGCGGTAATCTCGACTCTTTTGCACTCACCAGAACGCCATGAACTTGTCCGAGACAGTTGCTAAGCACGATTCCACTACAGACAGACCACCCACTTTGAGGGACACGGCGCGGCTCTTTGAAGGCCCGTTGGGTATCCGTTCTATGTCCCTTACAGGACTTTTCATTATGGGATGCTTCTATACGCTCTACTTTGCTCGCGCTTTTTTCCTTCCGGTAACGCTCGCCATTGTCTTCATGTTCTTACTGGCACCCCTGGTGCGAGCCCTCAAGACATGCCGACTCCCGGCCGCCGTTGGCTCGGCGATCGCGATAGTAGCAGTGGTTGGTATTACCGGGTTCCTCGTCTTTAAGCTTTCGGTTCCGCTAGCAGAATGGCTGGAGAAGGCTCCTGAAATGGGAGCGAAACTGCAATCGAAGGTCCAGCCGCTGAGAAGGTATTTCGTGAAGATCGCTAACACAAGCGATCAAGTCGAGACGCTGGCCAGGACGACAGCAGAAAATAAGAAAGCGCCGCAAGAGGTAGAGCTCAAAAAGACGAGCTTACTGGACACCGTGTTCAGCGGAACGTCAAAAACCGCTTTCAGCCTGTTAGTAGCGATTGTGCTTCTCTACTTCTCCCTGGCGTCAGGCGATCTTTTCCTGACAAGGCTGGTTCACGTATTGCCGACCTTGTCAGACAAGAAGAAGGCCGTTCGAATTGCACGTGAGATTGAAGACAACATATCTAGATACCTGTTCACCATTGCGCTCATCAACGTTGGCAGCGGTGTTCTAAGCGCACTCTTATTCTGGGCGTTTGGTTTACCTGATCCGGCTCTCTGGGGCGCCATTGCTGGTCTTGTAAACTTCATCCCTACTGTAGGCGCTTTGAGCGTCGCGATCCTAATCGCCGTGATCTCTATGGTTACCTTTCCGTCATTCACCCACGCGGCCCTGGTACCCGCGGCATTTCTGGCCTTAACCGTGGCTGTGGGGACTTTCGTCAGTCCGCTCATCATGGGTCACCGGCTGGCACTCAATCCTGTTGTGATCTTTTTGGGCCTGAGTTTTTGGGGATGGCTCTGGGGGATACCTGGGGCACTTCTCGCGGTACCACTGCTAGCCATGTTTAAAATCTTTTGCGACCATATTGAACCTCTTGCCCCCATTGGAGAATTTCTTGGTCGCTAGTGTGAGGCGCGCGTAGAGCGCTGGTGGTTTTCCGTGCTGCTGCCCGGCAAAGCACCTCAGAAATTCTGTATCTAACATGAAAGGAAGTTGAAGATGGCTAAGACTCCCATTCAAGATCCGGCGTCAAAGAATTCAAAGAAACAAGGACCTAAACCCGACCCTGACCAGGCGAAGATCGCTCATCCGGGGTTCACGGCTGACATGCACCAGAAGCCCGACCACGGCGAGGAATCTTACCAGGGACTTGGTCGGCTCACTGGCAAGATAGCGCTCATCACCGGCGGCGACAGTGGAATTGGAAAAGCGGTCGCGGTTGCCTTCGCACGAGAGGGAGCTGATGTTCTGTTAAGCTACCTGTCAGAAGAAGAACAGGATGCGAGTGACACCGCTACTTGGGTAAAAAAGGCAGGTAGCAGAACGATTAAAGTACCTGGGGATCTTCAGGAGGAAGCGCACTGTATCAACCTTGTCGGCCGGACGTTTAAGGAGTTCGGCAAGCTCGATCTGCTGGTCAATGTCGCAGCTTTTCAGATGACCCACGAAAAAATCGAGGAGTTTACAACGGCAGAGTTCGATCGTACTTTCAAGACTAACGTCTATGCCCTTTTCTGGCTAAGTCGTGCTGCGTTGCCGCGGATGAAACCTGGCAGTTCTATCATCAATACGGCTTCCATTCAAGCCTACGATCCCAGTCCGAATCTTCTTCCGTATACCGCCACCAAGTCCGCAATTGTGAGCATCACGAAGACACTTTCAGAAATCGGAATGAGGCAAGGAGTTCGTACCAACGCTGTCGCGCCGGGCCCGGTATGGACACCCTTGATTCCAGCCACCATGCCTGAAGAAAAGGTTAAGAAGTTCGGCCAAGACACTTTGTTTGAACGCGCTGCTCAACCGGTCGAAATCGCTCCTTTATTTGTTTTCTTGGCCTCCAACGAAGCACGCTTTGTAACTGGCGAGGTCTACGGAGTGACCGGAGGTTAGACACCGTATTGAAACTTCGATCGGCTTTCAGTGGCGTTCTCCGGCCACAGACACGTCCCTCGCAAGGACTTAGAGTGACAAAAGACCATTTACTCACGGCCTACGTGCAACTTCGGCCAGCTGTAAGCCGAGTTTCGGCAGACGACACCGAAGCTACGCGGAAAGCTAAAGATATCCCGGGAGCAATCCTCAACTATCGGCTGTAAATCGAGAGAGCAGACGCAATCGAGGGATTATCTTAGGCAGGCGGAGGCAAACTGCGCTAGGGCGCCATCGTATTTCTTGTTCTGCTCGAGCAGGCCATAATGCGCGCTGGGACTGACGCGCTGTAACTCCGATTTTGGAGTTGACTGTTGCATTCGCTCACTCGCACTGGGAAGGGTGGTTGTGTCCTGCTGACCCACGATGATTAGCACCGGCGTGTTCACGTGCGGTAATACTGGTGTGGCGTCCCAATGGAACATCCCGAGAGTGCCGCGCGCCACTACTGCCGGCGAAGATCTGTATTGATATCGCGAGACCAGATCAATTTGACCGCGTGTCTCGGATCCAGCAAATGAACTCTGCGCATTCAGTAAGTATCCGGAACCGTTCTGATAGCTCAGCCAGTTCATCAAGCGCACGAATGGCGACAGCGGGATCATCGCATGGCTGAGATCTTCGCGTGGAAAACCCGGCCGGGCTTCGCTGTACACGTACTCAACTACAACAATCCTGATATGCTGCGCGGCTGGTTTACTCACGCTTATCCTCTGGGACCTCAGAAAATCCGGATGAGGTTACCTGTCGGCGCGGAAATCTCCCAGGTAAAATTGTTGCGCGCCGAAAAAGATGTTCCGCTTTCAAAGAATGGACAGATGGTGGAATTCGTTATTCCAGGCGTAACAGATTACGAGGTGGCCGCACTTGTCTGAAACAACACGGCGTGATTTTCTTCTGCAATCGGCGGGAGCTTTGGCCTCTGCCACAACCACCGAACCGCAGATACAATCATCGAGGACCGGAAAGACAGTCGGTATCCAGATTGGGGCCGTCTCGTTTGCAGACGAAAGGATCGAGCCGGTTCTGGACATTCTGCAGGAGAAAGCCTCCGTCAATACACTATTTATCGCGGCATTCACCTACGGCCGCGGCATCGCGGGTCGCCAGGTCCCCGGGCAACCTTTGCCCGATCACGGAAAGCAGGAGTACGACACCGGCACGTTCCATGGCGGAAGTTACGCTGCCATTCACTCGGAGTACTACGCCAACACGCCTCTCAAAAATCTCCGAGCGCCTGACCTCGGTTCTTTCGACGTGTTCGAAACGGTGCTTCCCGCCTCGCGAAAGCGCGGAATGAAAAATATCGCCTGGTTCGAAGATGTCTTTCGCTCTGACGTCCCCGGCGTCGGGCAATTGCTGGAACGAGACCTTCACGGCCGCAATTGTCCCTCCAAAATATTCGGATAGCTCTGTAATGATATGAGTTGATCAATTGTTGCTTGTGCGTGTGGTTGGCTGGCCGACAACTGCTCGCGCTGTTGGGCCTTCTGTGCTTTCTATTTAAGACCTCGGCCGAACTGCGGCTCGAAAATCTCGCGTTAAGGCATCAACTTGGCGTGTTGCGCCGATCTGCACCGAAGCAGCTAAAACTCACGCCTGCCGATCGAATCTTCTGGGTGTGGTTGCGTGTGTGTGGGTGGAGTGGAAATCCGCCCTGCTGATTGTCAAACCAGCGACGGTCATTGCCTGGCATCGTAAGGGGTTCCGTCTGTTTTGGAGTTGGAAGATCCGGCGCGGCAAGCGCGGGCGTCCCGCCGTGCCGCAGGAAATCCGTGATTTGATTCGAATGATTAGTCGTAACAATCCGCTGTGGGGTGCTCCGCGCATCCACGGCGAGTTGCTCAAACTTGGAATCGAGATTACTGAGCCGACCGTCGCCAAATACATGCTACGGCGGCGCAAGCCTCCATCCCAGACTTGGCGGACCTTTCTTGAAAACCATGTGAAGAGCATGGTGTCGGTGGACTTCTTCACGGTGCCGACGATCCGGTTTCAGGTGCTCTACGTCTTCCTGGTATTGGCACACGATCGTCGGCGCATTCTCCAATTTGGCGTCACCGCTAATCCCACGGCAGAATGGACGGTACAGCAACTGCGCAATGCTTTTCCCTGGGACAGTGCACCGCGGTATCTGCTGCGGGACCGAGATCGGATCTTCGGCAAAGACTTTGTTGAGCAGGTGGAAGCAATGGGTATCAAACAAGTGCTGTCAGCACCGCGCTCGCCTTGGCAACGCGCTTATGTCGAACGGCTCATCGGCTCGATACGCCGCGAATGTCTCGATCATGTGATTGTGTTCAATGAGAGCTCTCTGCGCCGCATCCTGTCGGCTTATTGCCGCTATTACCATAACTGGAGAACTCACCTGTCGCTGGACAAAGACGCCCCGGAAGCACGAAGAGTACACCCGCTGGCTGCCGGCGACGTCATCGAGATGGCGGACGTCGGCGGTCTGCATCATCACTACGAACGCCAAGCTGCGTGATCGACTCTCCCCTTACGAGTAAAGGAGCGATCCCTTACAACGGCCCACGGTGACCGTAAGTTCCCAAACTTGATTGTCGGATTCCGATCGCCTGCTAATCAGCATCATGCGATCGGGAGCGGATGCACCGATGAATACGTCCTCGCCTTCATTCTCCACACTTTCAATTTATTTGTAGGGACAATCGCCGGAGTGGAGCGTGGCATGCGGAATAGAAACTCTGGTTGCGCGCTCGTATCAGGAAGGAAGATCGTCACTCGCGGGGCGAAAGCCAGTCGCCCAGCTTTTCCCGCGAGCGTCTGTCCTCCTCGTCGCGCATCTGACGCACCCAGCCATAGGCGCCGTCCTTTAATTCCGGGTGGTCTTCGTCCTTCCAGCAGCCCGCAGCGTCATCAAGGATCTGCATCAAGCGCCGTCTGATTTCGTGATCGAGAATCTCCGTGATCAGACTGCTGCGTTTGCCCTTGCCGACCAGTTTGTCGATCTCAGCGAGAAGCTTCTCCGGTAAAAAGACATGTGCGCGCTTCTGTGCCATGGGACATTGCTTTCTGGATTGTGTCTTAGGACGCTAGATCAACAACGCACCACGGTCAAGCACAAACTATAATTACCTCCCATAACCTCTTTTATGGGAGGTAACCCGCTATCGCAATGCACTTTCCATGCAGCTATTTGCAAAAATCCCACAGCTGGTCAGACTGCCGAATAGACCCGTGGGTTTATGACTGAAATCCCAACGAGTCACTCGTTGGGAGCATCTGGGGGGATGGCTTCGTTCTTCGGGATCACCTGGTGCATCTCTTGATAGACCTTATCGATCTGTTTTTTCGAATCTCGCAGTTTCTTGAACGCCCCGATTTCGCCTCGCGCGTCGGCCTCGCGACCCAAGTCGCGGTATATGCTGGCGAGACGGTAGTGGACCGTTGGGTTCAGCGGATCCAGTCTGCTTGCGGCGAGCAGATGCTCCAGTGCGCTTTGCACCTGATTCATTTGCATCAACACCTCACCCATCGCGATCTGGGCGTAAACGTAATCAGGGCGGAGCGCGAGCGCGCGTGAGTAGTATTCCATTGCGGACTTGAAATCTAGACGCCGCGCAAACACCCTGCCCAGCCAGTATTCCGCGCTGGCGTCACTAGGATTCTCGGCCAAAGCGGTCCGGAATTCCTTTTCCGCCTGCTGAAGAGCAGTATCCGAAGTCGAATCTGTGAGAATGGCTTCTCCCAATTCGTAATGAATGCCCCGTAGCTTCGGATCGATCGACAGAGCTTTTCGGTACTGTGTGATAGCGCCGGAAAGGTCTCCCTCGTTAACTAGATGTTGCGCCATGACCTCGTGCATGCGCGACGAATCAGGGGCGAGCAAGGCGAGAGCATCACGCGCGCGGTTGGCTAAGTCGGCGTGGATACGATAAGCAGCGTAGAGCACGTCAATATTTCCGGGACTGATGCGCTCCAGAGTAGCGACGATTTCAGCCGCTTTGTCGAGGTCGCCAGACCGGTACGGAATCTCCATCAGTTCTAACCCAGCTTGAGTACGCAGGGAGCCGTCGTCGAGATGCGGCAGTGACTGTTCAAGCAAATGCTGCGCTTCGCGGGTACGGCCCAAGCGCTTTTCACAGATCCCAAGGAGAGCTTGCGCCTTCCAAAGGTCTGGTTGAAGCTTCAGTACTTTGCGAAACTGCTCAGCGGCTCCCGACCAATCGGCTTGCAAGAAGTGGATCACGCCAAGGTTGGCGAGGGCATTGGCGTTGTTAGGATCTGAGGCGAGAATAGCACGGAACTCGCTATCAGCAGCGCTGGTGTTGCCGGATTTGAGAGCCTCCTGAGCCCGTTGAGCGTGAGCCTGAATCTCGCGCTCCCTGTTGGCGTCAGTTTGAGGCCATAGCGCAAGCGTGAGAGACAGACCGAGCGCGAAAACCGTACAGCAACGAGCTGTCGCGGGTCTCTTGCTCCCTATATGAGTGTTGAGCGTAGGATCGCTATTCATCGTGATTGCCCTGCGACTAATGTCTCACTAGCAGAGAGCGTCACAACACAGTGCATTGCATTGGCAAAAGATCGGAAGCGCTTGGCACGAACACACAGCGCTTAATGACGGAATGAAAATGTTGCACCGGCCGGCATCGGTACCACCTGCCCATTCGTTTCTCGATTCGGACCTTACGCGGAAATGAGGGCTTTCCAGGCCGCGATGCAGGATAGCCAATGGCTTGGTACGTAAACGGCGCGTTGCGCGAGAGTGCCGTTTCGCCTCGACTATTCCGGGAAGTGACCCATCCTTAATCACCACAGAGATTCCCTCTCCTAAGGTCATTGAATGCGAGCTAGTGAAGAATCAGATTCAGATTGGCGGCTACGAGCACAGTTGCAACGTTCAATGTCGAGGATACGCGGAGCAGGAAAAATATTTGCACCGCGGAACGAATTGGTCAGTTTCTACCTGGTACACGTTGAACGAGGGAAGCAGGGAGGCAGAAACACCGCCACTGACAGCCGTTCTCGTAGACTGTTCGGTATGGCAGTGTGAACGCTGCAATCTTTCCCTCGCGCTTGTAGAAATGTGCGGTGGTGGACGTCATCATTGGACCTCATTCATAATCCCCAGAGTTACTGAGCTGGCGAGCGGTGTCGGGGCGGATTATCCAAAATACGACTGATATCAAGAATATACATTTGCCGTCCCAGACCTTCATACGTGGAATCTATCGATACGATTTTTCCGTTTCGGCTGAATCTCGGATGCAGGTCAACACGGTGTATACCGCCTTCTGCGGTCGATCTTAGCTTAGCGAGGGGAACAAATAGTTTTGTTGGCCTATGATACAGGAACAGATACTGAAAGCCATTTATACTGTACGTGTCGGATATAATCCAGTCGCTACCAGGGCGCGGAACATAGCTTCCATGGCCATTGAATTCTGTCGGCCACAGAAGTTCCTTGGCTCTTCCGCTTCCGTCGTCCTCGAAGAAAAAGTATCCCTTCAGAGGTGAACCGCCGCCGGGAGGCGTGTGATTGCCAAAATCGAACATGCCATTGTTATCCCGCCATGAATGGTGGCTTGGCTCGTCGTACAGATAACGGACATCTTTGCCGTCGGGTGTCATCGAGAACGCCTTGTCGAGCCCGTTTTCCGGGTCCTTGACGAACGCGATAAAGCGGGTGCCCGATGGATTCCATCCTTCGCGAAAGAAGTAGAGGCACCCCGAAGATGGATGCCCGGCGGGGTAAGCGATCGCGGCCATCCCTTCAAGAGTGATGATGAGCTGCGCCTCTCCGGTATCCATGTTCATCTTCCAGATACCGGTCTTGCTTGGCGCGTACTGGTTCTTGTATGCGTCTTCGATACCGACATAATCAGTTCCGCCGTGCTTCATCCGCTCGAAATCGTGCGTTAGGGCCATAGCACCGTCGGGTGACAAGTCGTAAATTGGCCGAGGAAGGGTTCTGGTTTTCCGGGTCCTGAAGTTATACACACTGCACACATACTTCTTACCGTCGTCCGATCGATTGTTCCATACGATGTCATCGGATCCGGGACGCCATTGAAGCCTGGCACCCTGCTGCCAATTCCAGGCAGTCGTTTCGCCGATTTTCGTCCATTTGTATCCGTCTCTGAGATCTATAACGCCGATGTCAGCATGATCAGTCGATTGGACAAGACGGTTTTGAAAATAAACTCTCATGCCCAACAGGTACCGTCCAGTAGCATCGAACTGAAGACATTGGTAAAAGAAAAATCCCGTATAGGCTCGGTGACCGCTGAGTCCCGGATCCGAGACGCGCGTAAGGGGGAGATAGCGTGCGTTGATCCCCTCTAATACTTGGCTGAAACTTGTGTACGTTGTGTATTCGTCTTGCGCGGAAACCATCCCAACGGGAACAATTAGAAAGATCAGCGTGTCCACGAATAGCCGTTTCATTCGGTCGCGTGCCATCGTCATGTCGAAATTTGCATCTCCTTTTGCGCGCCGTGCGCCCATCGCTCTTTCCTTGAATCATTGGTTTGACACCCCAAATGAACTTTCATCCTTTGTTTGCGATCTTTACTACGCCGCAGCGTTCAGAACTCCACCAAGACTAACTCGCTTGGTTGAATGGACAGCCGAGCGCCAACGGTAAGCTCCAGGCTACTGTCGCAAAGCGGATGAGAACAAGGCTACGAAGGTTTGTAACGTGCTTCGTATCCTATTGATGGATATTGACGAAGCCACATCCATCGAACCGAAACGGTTGGATCGAGTACTGGATTTATCAGCGGTCGAAACTTATCGTGCGCTGATTAGTTTTTCTTAAATTCCAGGAGCTTCGGACATGGAAATGTTCAGGTTGATCACTGGTGGAGACGAGATGACCTGGCTCGGCTAGGGCTTTGCGGAAAAACGTTAGAGGAGCAGACAGATGGCGAGGCGCGGAAAGAAGAAGTCAATCGTCGTGCCCGTCTATTGATCTTGTCGGCCGTGGAAATGAAAGTGTGGCCATTGCTTAGAATCTACGGTTTCCAGGGTCCCTATTTTCCAACAGAGTTCAAAGCCATCTCGCCGTCTCTTTCCGAAGCGGAATGCAGGCGTCCTGCTATAACTTCGGATTGAAACGGTGTTCCTGACGTGTTCCTCACCAGCAACAGGAGCTCAAAGGACCGAGGCGCGCCAGATGGGTCGCACCCCAGTTTGATCAGTGCGCCTCGCAAGCGCTCGACGTTGGTCACAAACTCCCCTGCCGCTTCCGTGGCCGCGGAATCCGTGCCCGTCAGGAGCAGCATGTTCCCTCCCTTGTAGAAGAAGGGCAAAAACGCTATGTGGCCGTATGACTCTCCCGTTGTCCCGGAAAGGCTGGCTCGCGGCACATAGAGCGAAGGCTCGCCGGCTCGCGGCGCTCGATTGCGGAAAAGAACCTCCTGTTCGCTCCTTGCATTGCGAAATGACACGCTGAAATTCAGCCGAGAGTCGAACAACTGAGCCCAAGGATTGGCGCGCGTAGTACCCAGAACTATAAAATTTTCGCCACTCTTAAATGTCCGCAGCGACATATCTCGGGCGTACGAGACTGTCACAGGGATCGAGAAAGATTGCGCAAACTGCGCGATGCGGACAGCCGTTGTGGCGTATGATGCGCTCGTGTACTGACTGGCAAGTAGAAATTGCAGAAACCGGTCCAACTCCGGGGCTATCCGGTTTTCCTCAGGAATGTACCGTCGGTTCACGTACTCAGCCAAAGGCAACTGGGTCTTTAGCAGATTCTGGATGCCCCCTACGCTGGTGTCCGCAAGGAGCACCTGGAGACCTCTACTTCCGGTGAAAAGCGTGGACCAAGGCTCGGTGACTCGGGCGGCGCTTGTCGGCGTCGGATCGCCCACCTGTCGTCGCAAGCTCCGGTTCTGCACCAACAGGAATATGCAAAAGCCTGCCAGCACCAACGTCGCCGTCATCCAAATCCGGGGCTTGCTGAGCGCGCTCCAGCGTGGTCGAGCTGCCTGGCGTAGCTCCGGCTCAGGGGGCACGACTTTCAAGTCTTGGGCATCGGTCGCTGGGGGCCGGTAATGCACCGCTGGCAAATAAGATCCGGCGCAGAGCTCGATCCGAACGGGCCCATCGTTCTCCGGTTGCGCGTAGTACGTCTGTAAGCGCCGACGGGTTTCATTTGCGACGACCCGAACCATCGAGTCGGTTCCCGTATCGTAATCCGCAGGCCGACCGTACAACGAAGAACCGATGATACGCTCTTTCAATTCGTCGACGCGCCCTGCTAGAGTTTTCTCGACAATGTATTCCAGGAACACCCGACTACGTCGGCTGTTGCGAAAAGCCGCGCTTGCGCAGATCCTCTGCAATTCGCGCCGGATGGCCGAAGCGTTGTCCACGAGGTCGCGGGCCTGGTTCTCGACCAGAATTCTGTGCGCCGCAGTCTTAGACTTCAGGGTGGCACGATTTTATCACAGGCAGGCGCGCTTGAAAGTTGCTGGGCGCTGGACCCCCATCCCTGTGTTCGTTAAGGCTCAGCAGTCCGTCGGGCCGCGATGTGAGACGGTCCTTTCTCATTAACTACGTAACCGTTTCGCTTCAGAATACCGGTTTAGCATCGCTCATCAAGAATATAGGTAGGCGTTACGAACACCCGTAGCGTAGTTACGACCCCAGTGCCTGCTGTAACGTCGGAAGTAGGTTTCAGGAACCGGCGTTCGCAGATCGCATGCTTCAAACGTCCGGCCGTTAAGTGTGGAAGCGTGCAAGCAGGGCGTAAGTAATGTTGAAAATATCCGCCAGAGAGTCGAAAACACTTCCATGAAAATCGCGGCAGCTTTCCTGGGATTGGTTTTTGTTCAATCGCGTTTGTTTGCCCAGCTAACCTCTTCGCAAGAGCTCTTTCATTTACCGCAGCAAGTCGAGAGCTTTTGGTCAAGCCCCGAGAACCCGAACGGTCAACGCGGCGAGGGAGCGCGCGAAAACGGAGGCCGGAAAGGACGTGAATCGGTGCCGTTGCCTGCCGGGAAGCAACTGGTGTTGGCAGAGGTCTCAAACCGCAGCGGCACCGTGCGGCGAATCTGGCTTACCGTGGATGATAGGACGCCACGCATGCTCCGCTCCTTGCGAATTGACATGTATTGGGACGGAGCGCTCACCCCTGCAGTAAGTTCTCCCCTCGGAGATTTCTTTGGCATCGGTTTGGGCCGTACGATTTCGTTTGAGTCTGCCCTGTTCACCAGTCCGGAAGGACGCAGCTTCAATAGCTATGTACCGATGCCTTTCCGTAAGGGAATGAAGATTGTGGTCGAGAACGAAAGTCATTCGGACCTGAAGATGCTTTATTACGATGTCGATTACACGCTGGGAGATCAGCATGGGGCAGACATGTTGTATTTCCACGCCCACTTCCGGCGCGAAAATCCGACGAGACTGCAGAAAGATTATGAGGTTCTGCCTCGCGTCAAGGGCAAGGGGCGCTTTTTGGGAGCGAATTTCGGCGTGATTCCGAATCAACAACTCTATCCCGGTCAGTGGTGGGGCGAGGGGGAGGTGAAAATGTACCTCGACGGGGATCGCGAGTTGCCGAGTCTCGTCGGCACCGGGACGGAAGATTATATCGGGACGGGCTGGGTGGTGAAGGAACCGTATGCGCATCTGTATCAAGGGTTTCCCATAGTGGAGAAAAATAGCCGTTACTGCTTCTATCGCTACCACATACCGGATCCCATCTATTTCCGCCAAGACGTCCGCGTCACCGTTCAACAGATCGGCCACATCAAAACGCAGCCTCCGATGCTGGGAAAGCTTCCGGAGCCCCTATACCGCGCGGGCCCCGGACTGCATCCGATCGAGGGAAAGCAGACCGGTATCTTCGAAAGACAAGACGACTGGTCGAGTTGTGTGTATTTCTATCTTGATAAGCCGGAAGATGGCCTACCTCCACTTGAACAAGTCGAGCGCAGAACAGCAGGTCTTTGACCGCTCACGTTTACTAGTCACCGGAAACGACCGATTCGGGTCCGACCGTTTGCTTTCAAATTTTACGCGTAACCGTTTCGGATAAGGGTGCTTGTTTTACAGATACCTATCAACAACATAGGTAAGCCGTTACAAACGCTCGTAGCGTAGTTGCAAGCCAAGTGCCTGCTGTAACGTAGGGTACGCATCAGGCGGTAGGTCTTTCGCATGGCTGCTCGGAGCATCCGCGAAGGTGTGGGAGCGTCGTGCGAGCAGGAGGTTAGGGCATGTTGTGTAACTCGACCTCAAGGAAGGAAAAATCTATGTCTTCGAGTTCTACATGGGCCATCGCAAAAGTTGCTGCCAACGTTCTATTAACACTTCTGCTTGGGGCGCCTATGGCCGAGGTCTTTGGCCAAAATCGTAACGCGGGCGAGATCCGCGGAACGGTAAAGGATTCGAGCGGGGCTGTCGTTCCGGAAGTCACCGTAACGATGACGAACAGAGAAACCGGTGTCAGCACTCGAGTCATGACCGGAGCCACGGGCGTATATGCAGTGCCCTCGCTATTGCCCGGAGAATATGTCATCACGTTCAGCAAACAGGGATTCAAACAATATGTTCGCAGTGGTGTTGTGTTGCACATCGAAGTAATCACCGTTGATGCGGTCATGGAAGTGGGTGCTTTGAGCCAGGAAGTGACCATTAGCGGGGCGGCCCCCCTTGTCCAAACGGAGTCTTCGGAAAGGAAAGAGTTGATCACCAGTAAGATGGTCACCGAGCTGCCGAACGTGAACCGTCAATGGTTCTACCTGACCGGTCTGCTCCCTGGTGGAAATCCGGGGACGCAAGGCCAAGAAATTGGCGGGCCTTCTTCTGGGGGCGGAAACGTTGGACTGAATGGAACCGCATCATACGAATCGAACTGGCTGGTCGACGGTGGTGCTGGCACAATTCCAGCCAGCCAGAATACGGACCTCTTGGTGGTCCCGCTCGAGGCTATCGCTGAGGTTGACCTGAGCACAAGTAATTTCAGTGCAGAGTATGGAAACGGTCTATCGGTATTCAATGTAATCACCAAGAGCGGGACCAATCAATGGCATGGCTCGTTATTCGAATTCGTGCAAAATGACAAGCTGGAGGCTCGTAACTTCTTCGCACCCACGATCACACCGCTCCGGTGGAATGAATATGGCGGGTCCGTTGGGGGGCCGATCAAACGGGACAAGGCCTTCTTTTTCTTTAGCTATCAGAACAATCCCACCAACACTGTGACCCCCACCTTTTATACGTATCCTACGGCGGCGATGCGAACGGGTGATTTTTCCGCGCCTGGCCTGCCGACAGTTTACGATCCTGCCACTCTCCGGCTCGTAAACGGCAACTGGGTACGAAGCCCGTTTCCGGGCAACATAGTTCCCGCCAATCGCATTGACCCAGTGGCAAGGAACATTCAAGCCTACCTTCCTTTGCCCAACCTGCCAGGAGTGTTTAACAACTACTACTTCCCTACCGCGTCCCCGTTAACTACGAAATACTACAACGGGAAAGTCGATTATGATCTCTCTTCGGGCAACCGGATGACGGGTTCACTGATGCTTGTAAGGCAAAATGGCGCGCAAGGTGGTCTCGTGCCAGCGTGCCAGATACAATGCACCGATGTCCATACGCACGAGATGACGGCCCAGCTTACCGATGTTTGGACGATCAGGCCCACACTTGTCAACGAATTCCGCTCTTCGGCGGCAAGGGAAAGCGACAACTTCGCGCCACGTGACGAAGGCAAGGGATATCCAAGTCAGATCGGACTCAACAATCCAGCGGAAGATGCGTTCCCGTTAATCACAATTGAGGGCGCCTCGCCGACCAGCATCAATGGTGGCATCGGCGCGCTTAACGGTTTCAATAGTTTTGCCCAATCGGACGCGCTGACGTGGGTCAAAGGGAAGCACATACTGAAGTTCGGCGGCGAATTCGACAAATGGCAGGTCAACGGAGTCTGGCAGCAGCTCAGCTCGGGCAATTTTGATTTCAACGGCATCTTTACCCGAAATCCGGCCGATCCGAACAGCTCCGGATTAGGTTATGCGGACTTCTTTTTTGGTTTGCCCGACACCTGGTCCGTCAATATCGCACCGATTACTGGAGGAAGAGTATGGAACCTTCAATTCTTCGCTCAGGACGACTATAAGATCACGCCCAAGCTGACGTTGAATGTGGGTCTTCGGTACGAGATCCAGCCGGGCTGGACGGAAGTTCACAATCGCCTATCGGATTTCGATCCAAGTCTTATCAATCCGGCCACCGGTACCCTTGGAGCCTTATGGTTCGCCGGCCAGAACGGGCGCAATGCGCTGGAACGGACGATTCCTGACGTGCTTTCGCCGAGAGTCGGATTTGCCTGGGCACCCAAGTCGACATGGTCCTTCCGCGGTGCCTACGGAATTTTCCCCAGCATGTGGGGCGGGAACACCTACTACTCAGCAGGCGCGGCTGGGGGATACAGGGATTCGAAACCTCTACGGACTCCATACATCCGATCTTCAGTTTGGCCCAAGGACCGCCACCACCCGTCTATCCGTCGGCCGCTACACGAACCCCAGACATACTGAACGGACAGCAGGTCACTTATTATCCATACAACACGCCTGCCGCTTACGTCCAGGAATGGCACTTGGGCGTTCAGCATCAGCTCGCCGGAGGGATATTGATAGAGGCTGCATACGTCGGTACTCGCGGGGTCCACTTGGGATTCGGGAGGGACATCGATCAAGTCCCGGCAGCGCTGCTTGGGCCGGGGGACGCGCAGCAACGGCGGCCCTACCCGCAGTATTCGGGCATTTCCGCGAATTTGTTCGACGGTTTCTCGGCTTACCATTCCTTCCAGTTGTCTGCCAAAAAGCAGTTCGCTGCGGGGCTATCTTTCACTGCCAATTACACATTCTCGAAATCGATGGACACGGGTACCGGATCTGGTTACGGGGGGCTGCAGAACATCGATACCTGGCAGAACGCGTACGATCCACGCGCCAATTACGCTCTTTCGAAAACGGATCTACCGCAGCTGCTCAACGGAGCTATCGTTTATGAGTTGCCCCTGGGCGCTGGAAAAACGTTTCTTAACCGCAGCGGTATCGCCAATACTATCTTTGGCGGATGGCAGGTTTCCACCACGTTCCAATTGCACTCGGGCCTGCCGTTCACACCGGTAATGGGAACAGCGAATCTCAGCGGGTCACTGGCAGGCACCTGGTTCCCGAATCGTTTGGGAAATGGGACACTCGCAAATCCCTCGATCAACGGATGGTTCGATCCCACGGCATTCGCGCAACCGGCCCCATACACCTTTGGCAACTCGGGACGGGATATCCTCCGTGGGCCGGGCTGGAGCAACCTGAACCTTTCACTCGCCAAGAATTTCACAATCCCTTGGATCGGTGAAGCGGGACGGCTGCAGATCCGATCCGAGGCGTATGACGTACTAAACCACGCAAACTTCGGCATGCCTAACGCCGACATCGGGACGCCAGGAGTCGGAGTCATCACGTCGGCCCTTACTAACCGCATTATCCAGCTTGGAGCAAAGCTCAGCTTCTAGTCTAGGCGACACCACTTAGAAGTTGCGCGCTTCCGATGTGCGCGTTTGGACAATGAAGGGCTGTGTCATTCCTTGATCTTGGAGCCGCGTCTAATCCGTCGACAATCGCAGGTGTCAAATGCAGCAGGGGGGGCGGTTAAAGACTGAATGGCCACGTGACAGCGGATTTCGGCATGGGCTTCTCAAAATTTTACCTTGTACGTAGGGCTATCTTCCGGCTGAGTGTTGCGCCGGTCATACAGGCGCGTCGTCGCGATGTTTGCATGCCCCAGCCATTCCTGCACTTTCGCAATATCGGCCTCATGCGACAGCACATTGGTTGCGGCGGTCGAACGCAGCGAATGCACGCATAATCCATTCACCTCGGCGTTGACCCCGGTTTCACGCCCGTATTTCCTTACGACGTTGCGGTAAATCGAGCCGGGGTCGAGATGCTTGTTCAGGACGCCGGTGCGGTTGTTCTTCACCGGACGGAAGAGCGGATGGTCCAAATCCAGCTCGCCGCCCGCGCCGTGCTTCACCGCCTCACTATATTCCCCAATCAGCCGCAGCGCGGTCGGATGCACCGGGACGAAACGGATCTTGTCGCGCTTGCCCTCGATGCGAAAATGCATCACGCCCTGGCGGCTCTGCAGGTCGCGCACGCGGATTTTGCACAGCTCTTCGCGGCGGATGCCGTGATAGAGCAGGGTGGCGAGGATGGCGCGGTCGCGCAGGCCCTTGAGGGTATCCTCCGGCGGGGCATCGAGCAGACGCCGCGCCTGCGCATCGCCAAGCGCGGGAGTACTGCCTTCATTGCCATTGGCTATCGGCCGCTTGACGCCGTCCACCGGGTTGCCAAGGATGGCGTTGCGCTCGCAGAGATACTCGAACAGTGACGACAAGGCGGAGAGTCTCCGAGGTGAGCACCTTGCAGCTGCGTTGAATGCCAAGCGCCAGGCAGGCGCGGTCGGCAAAGGATAGCCCATGCTGCTTGGTTACGAGATAGAGGGCGGCACTTGCCTGCGCCAGCGCGTCATCGAAGGGAATAACGGCGATGGACAGCCCGCGAATGAAGGAGGCTGCGGTGTCGCTTGCACCGCCCCGCTCGATAGTCTTCTTCAATACTTCGGAATAGTTGACCGCCGAAATGAGGGCACCGGAGAGCGCGGCCTGCACTATATCGGAGCCCGGCTCTGAACGCAGCACCGCAATAACCGCCGAAGCATCAAGCACGATACTAGTCACGCTCGTGCTCGGCGCGACGATCCCCGTTTATCTCGTCGGAGAGCAACACCCCGGGCGGAGCAAGCGTCGCGAAATATGCCTGGGCTTCGGCGAGAACTTCATCGCGCGTTTTGACGCGAAGTCCGAATTTGTCCTCGATGACCACCATGGTATCGCCCGCGGACATCTGGTGGCGCTCCCGTGCTTCTGACGGAATCAGAAGTCGTCCCGATGAGTCGAGCTTTACGTGGTAGACTCGCTCTTCACCTTCCATTGCGGTATCGCCCGGATAATTCGATGACAACTAAGTTAGTGAACTATGTCAGAATACGTACGCTCGCGCAAGCACAAAGGTAATTCCCGTTATGAGGTCCAAACGGCAGCACTTACAACCGCCCCCGCTGTGCTCCCGTTTAAACCCGATAATGTGTTTTATCGAGTTAGAAAGTCGAGCCACCAGTAAGATGCTTTCTGTAATCATCCTAAATAAATCGTGCGACTTTTCAGCGCTATTTGTCGTCCGTTGAGTAAGGTTAATTCGGATTTGCGGCAGAACGCAAGCGAGCTACGGTGCGTCCCCAATTTCTATCGCACGAGCGTCGGACACAGAACCAGTTTGACCGATGGGATTTAACGTGGCTCGGAATAGCTCAAGAAGCTCCACAGCCGCTTTCGGGCTCTTGTGTACCCCGCGTGTGCCAACAGTTCTTGCCTGCGGTGCGAGAAGATCTTATCTCGCGTGTTTTTGGGGATCAGGCCTTCTTTCACTTCGCCTAGAAGCTCACAACCCTCTTGTACGACCCGGACGTAGTTTCGCATGGCCCTTGAACATTCTTCCAGAAGTTGCGTCCGCACGTACGTCATACCCCCAATCCTCTCGCGAAGTTTCATCAAGCCAGACCCAAAACATAACGAAAGTAAAATTTCAATCTGCTCACCATCGCCTTTCGTTTTGGCGAGAGAATAACCATTTGTTTCCATTCTGGGCTGAGTGGGGATATGAGTTCTATTGCCCTGACGGGTGTAGTAGTACCATCTATCGGCGAAGGGCAGCGCGCCCCATCAAGCCACATTGTTACCCTCCACCCTGTCACACCGGACGCCGACCAAAATCGCGAGAAGCTTCAACAATTCCCGAAATGGGAACGCTATGCTGAAGGGAACCGTCGTGCGCCCTGCAGCTCGGAACTGAATCGAGATTGAAGGGACCCCAGCCAATCTTTTGAACCGGTATGAGTGATCTTATCCATCGGTCCGTATCCCTGAAGGGACGCTCCGAAGCGCTTTGCGAGGAAGTCGGTCAACGCTCTCCGCCGAAGTCGGGATCTCAGAGAGCAGAGGAAAGGACAGCTGCTAAATCTGGCCGTGAGGAAACCGATGAGCCGTTCGCATGCATAGTCCTTCGGGCGCTTCAGAAGTGCGGATTCACGGCCTTTCAAGTAGAAGAGCCAGACACGCCCGACATCCAGTGATGACGGAAGAAGGCTCCGACATGTGATTGTACGTTTCTGTGTTTCCTAATCGGATCGCATGAAAGGCGGGCGAGTAAGGACGCTGGAACCGAGAGTACCCGTACATTCCCTAGGGTGAACTCCGTTTTCTCGCACACGTCCAATGTGTATGGGCGACCCTGTCATGCTGTCCGTCGAAGACAACGACGCCGACTACTACCTCATCAAAATGGCCGTCCGGGAAACCGGGCTGGCGATTGAGATGTGCAGGGTTTCAGATGGCGAACAGGCGCTCGCTTTCTTGCGCAGGTCCCCCGGGCACGAGCTTTCGCCGCGACCGGACCTGATCCTCCTCGACCTGAATCTGCCCAGGAAAACCGGGCTCGAAGTGCTTTCTGATATTCGCGGCAGTGACTCTCTGCGGTCGATTCCTGTGGTCGTGTTCACTTCGTCTTCACTCGCAATAGACAAGAAGACGGCGCTGGCACTCGGCGCGCACGACTACAGGCGCAAACCGGGGAGCTTAGACGCCATGGCGGAGGCGGTCAGTTCTGTTTGCTCGCATTACTTGGGACGCGCCCGCACTTTTGACCCGCCGCGGGGCTCCGACGATTGCGAGTGAAGAGTCCACGTTCTCGCATGTCTTGCGGGCCAGTTGTCCCTCCAAAATATTCCGAAAGTTCTGTAATGATTGAGGTTGATCAAGTGTTACCTGCTCCTGTGGTCGGCCCGTCAACAGCTGCTTACGCTGCTGGGCGTGTTGTCCTCCTTGTTTAGGACCTCGGTCGAACTTCGGTTGGAAACCTTGCCTTGCGGCACCAACTCGGCGTGCTGCGTCGGTCGGCGCCGAAGCGGGTGAAGCTGATGCCTGCCGATCGGATCCTTTGGGTTTGGTTACGCCATGTCTGGGCGGACTGGAAATCCGCCCTGCTGATCGTGAAGCCAGAGACAGTCATCGCTTGGCATCGCAAGGGCTTTCGTCTCTATTGGACTTGGAGAGTCCGGCGCGGGAAGCCCGGGCGCCCCGCCCTGCCGCAGGAGGTTCGTGATTTGATCCGGATGATGAGTCGCAACAATCCGATGTGGGGTGCTCCACGGATACACGGCGAGTTGCTCAAACTCGGAACCGCGATCACCGAACCGACGGTAGCCAAATACATGTTGCGCAATCGCAAGCCTCCTTCACAGACTTGGCGAACGTTCCTTGAAAACCATGTGAAGAGCATCGTGTCGGTGGACTTTTTCACTGTACCGACAATTCGGTTCCAGGTACTTTACGTTTTCCTGGTGCTGGCGCATGATCGCCGGCGCATTCTCCAGTTTGGCGTCACCGCTCATCCGACAGCGGAGTGGACGGTGCAGCAACTTCGGAACGCTTTTCCGTGGGAGAGTGCGCCACGCTATCTGCTGCGCGATCGCGATCGGATCTTCGGTGAGGAGTTTGTCAGCCAAGTAAAGGCGATGGGAATCAAACAGGTGCTGTCGGCGCCCCGGTCTCCTTGGCAGCGGGCTTATGTGGAACGGCTCATTGGCTCCATTCGCCGCGAATGCCTGGATCATGTTGTTGTGTTCAGCGAGAGCTCTCTGCGTCGCACGCTCACGGCTTATTGCGCTTATTACCATAATTGGAGGACTCATTTGTCGTTGCGCAAAGACGCCCCGGAAGCACGACGAGTACAGCCCGTTAATGAGGGCAAAGTAGTTGCGATGCCTGGAGTCGGCGGTCTGCACCACCACTACGAACGCGGCGCCGCCTAATCTTGTTCACCTACAGACGAGAGCCAAGCCTGCTGCGGCGGTCCAACGTGACTGGCATCGTTACTGCACTGCACCCGAACGCGAATTTCCGGTTCCGATCACCCTGCAAATAGTTGTTGATCGACGAGAGGATGTGTCCGTCGCTATTTTGCGCCAAACTTTTGAGTTATTTGTAGGGACAATCGCGGTCCCGCTACGAGCGCGACGTTAATTGCGCTTTCCATGAAGACCAGAGGAGAAACAGGAGCACCCGTGCGAATCGCCGAGAGGGCGCGCGTAGCAGCATAATTCCTTCTATGCGCTTGCCTTATTTCTGAAATCGATGCAGACCGATCGAGCTACTCGGCAGCCAGAACCATGCCAACAGGAGAGCAGCGAGTGGAACGAGTCCCGATATCAGATTCATCGTCTGCAAGGCGTGGGCCATGACGTACTCTGAGCCTGCCACGGTTCGATGTGCGACTTCGGCGTCGATGGGAGACACTCTTCTGAGGTGGCCTTCGGTTGATCCCGGAACGATTCGCAGTGCCGCTCTCGCGGTAGCTTCCGAGATACCCTGCTCAACCAGCTTGTCTCTGGCCTGAGTGACGAAGATGCTCATAATTACAAGCGCATAGAGAGTCGGGCCCCAGCGCGTAAAATGCCTGTCCGATGCCTGACCTCGCCGCCGACACCGAGCCTGCTAACTCGGGCAACGCATAGCTCATCATGATGTCGGACTGAGGTGTCTGAGCAAGTCCCCAGCCGACCGCGAGTAACGATAGCCATGCCCGCGGCGAAGACCGGGGATGCTGCGACCCCGAGCGCTGCCAAACCCAAGCAGCTGACGACGATAATCGCCAGGCCGCTTATCATGATTGAGCGAGCGGTAAACCTCGACATCAGCCAGCCCCCAATTACCGACGCAGCGGCTTGGGCGGCGGCCGCCGGGATGAGAATCAGCCCGACAACGGTAGAAGGTTCCCCTTTCACTAATGTGACCCAGTAGCTGATAGCGACGACGACTCCGCCCATCGAGAAATTGATCACCGCACCCGCTGCTACGGCTGCGTTGAACGGGCGAAATCGAAAGATGTCGGAGATCCAGCGCCGGATTGGGCGTACGCAGCTCCCACCAGATGAAGAGCACACCAGCGATGAGCCCGATAAGACACGGCACGATGACACGAACAGTCAGCCGGTTCTGCATTTGCGAGATGCCATAAACGAGCCCGAGCAGCATCACTGCTGCGGCCAGCATGCCCACGACGTCCACCCCTCGGTCTTCGGCCCTCGGGCTTTCCCGCATGTACCGAAACGCAATCGGCAGAGAGACGAGCGCGACCACCGGCGAAACAGAGAACATGGCCCGCCACCCAATCGTGTTTGCCAGCCAATCGCCGATCATAGGAAGAGGCATATGCGCGAGGGCAGTCGCGCCCAAGAAGAGGCCGATCGCTTTCGCCCGCTTTTGGGGTGCCACGGCCGAGGAGATGATCGCCAGCGCCAAGCCGAACAGGAGTGCGAAGCTCACGCCCATGATCGCCCGCGCCGCAATCAACACCACAGCGGAGGGCGCGGCCATCGACACCAAGTCGCACGTAATCGCGCCCAGCAGACCAATGACAAAGAGCCTTTTGCTGCCGAACAGATCCCCCAATGTGCCAGCACCCAGCGTCGCCGCCGCCGAGGTCAGAGTTGCCAGGCCCGCAATGAAGCTTGCCGTGTCAACCGTGACATTCAGGCTCGAGACGATTTTGCCCAGGTTCCCTGCCAGGATCGTGGGATCCCCTGCCGTGATAGCCACGGCGATGCCGACCGCAAGCACAGTGAGTTGCGCGGCAGAGCCAAGCGTCTCCGGCTGGGCCGTGGGAGCAGTTTTCGGCGTGCTCATCCTTGGCTCTCGACGTCGGCGGATTCCCGGATAAGTGGTCTATCGTGAAAAACTCAACGTGGTTGCTGCCGGTAAGCTGTCATCAATTGTCGATCGTCGCGACGCACAGGGTATGAAGCTTCTACGTCAACCTCATCCCCGGCAATCTTCAGAACCCATTTGTCTACGGACGTACCAGCTACGTCTAGCTTGTTCACGAACCGCACGAGTCGTTCCGTATCCACCCCCGTAGCGTCCGTTGCGCGCTGCAACTGGTAATACGGAGGTATCGTCTGGTAGTACAGCGTAGCTCGCACCTTCTCCGCGGCCGCCGTCCGCTTTGTAATCGGCACCAGATATCGCACGACACTTGATCCGCTGCCGTCCTCGTAATGCGGATCGCAGGCATCGCACTGGCGCCCCGAGGGCTGGTGCGTCCGCAACGCAAATTCCCACCGGAGCGGTTTCAGCCGCTTCTGGACCAGTAGAGCTCCAACCTTGCGGCTGCAGCCGGTTGTCTTTTGCTTTCTGATTCAACGCAAGAAAACTCGTCGTCAGAAAACCTTCCGGGTTCCTCACCAGCTCTTCGTAGATCTGTACCTGGTCCTCCCGTGTGATGGGATTTCTCTCCCAGTAATGCGGTTGGAAGCGCTGTTGAGAAGGAGTGAATGTCTCGGTCAATAACGGTACTCCCTTCCCATTCACAATCACCCCTTTCAATCCGTTGAGTATTTCGCTATTCCCGTGCGCGACGTTGCCCGAAGCCCACAACACGTCATCCGCCCCTGTCAAGACTTGAAAATTTAGAAACGCTCTTCTGAAACCAACCCCCGAAGGAAAGCTATGTCCGGCTTTATTCGTCACCTCAACATCCACCTGCCACGCATCCCGCTTCCGAACCACAGACACAATCTTTATGTCCGCGGTCTTTATCTTCGCAATCAAGTTCGTACCTTGATCGATCGCCGTATCGAGCCCGTCCTCTGTGTTGAGCGACTGCCGGATCATCGGGTCGGGATTCGAGCACTCCCTGTTGCGGATCGGGCGTGTAGAGTCCCAGCTCCGTGCGGAACTGTTTGAACATCTCGAGCGCGAAAAGATTGATGCCGAGGAGCAGGTGCCTCCGATAGCCGCTCCGCTTTTGGAGTGTAATCTCTTTATCTAGCGCGCGATGGTCCACCGGCGGAAACGTGTTGTCCTCAATGTTCGCGATTTTGTATGCAAGCGGCTCTGACTCCTGCCCGTCATGGAGAAAACTGTTCGGCATGTGGCATTGCTGACAGCTTTCAGGGGCCGAGCCGTTGTCGGCGAACTTACTGTTCAACCATTCGAAAAAAGTAGCCTGCTCAGTAAACGTTTTCTGCTCATGCTTTCCCGCGACGGTCTCGATTACCGGCTCACCATTAGCCCGGAACACCGGCAGCATGATGGTGTGGCACGAGCCGCAAAGCGTCGATTCCGTAATCTGCTGTCCCTCCAGCGGCTTCATCCCGAGCGCGTTCTTCATCGGCAGCTTCAGGGGATCTTCGAACGGCCCATAAAGCGTGGTCCGCCGCCCCTACTCTGAAGTTCCCGGTATACGTGGCTTTGGTCCCCAGCCCCTCCGCCGAGATCCGGTGGCAAACCGTGCATGAGATCCCGTCGCGCGCCAGCGCACCGTAAGCTGAATCCGGATCCTGCATCTGCGCCCGTGTAAAAAGCTTCCCGGTGTCGTGCTCAAACTGCCTCTGTCCCATCACGCCATGGCAATGCAGGCAAAGATTTTCCACAAACGGTTTCGCCGGAGTATCGTTCAACTTCAAATTGCCGTGAATCGTCGTCTCTGAGTTCAATTGCGAAAAGAAGATCGGGTCTCGTCCCGCCAAGCCCATCATGGAAAACCGCCATTCGCCGTTCGGGGAAAGATTGACCGTCTTCGGATCGTGAGTCGGCGACGATCCGTTTAGGTAATACAGCATGCTAGGCAGATCTGATCTGGCAGGTGAGAGGGTGCCCGTCGCGTTGTGACAACCTGTGCACTGGTCTGAAGTCAAGAACGTCTGCGGTCCGTCAGGCTGGCTGCCCGCGACTACGTGATCGCTCGATTCGGGAACCAGACAAGCCGGCATCGTTCGATTGCGTTACGCCGACTGGGCGCCCGGTGTGCCAGATGGAAATGGATGTTATCGTCTGGTGGAAATTGCGTCAGCATTTGCCCGGGATAACCGAGCACGAAGCGGGTTGTTGCGAACGTGCCCTGCCCTTTCGCCGCAGAAGCGTGGCAGTTGATGCAATATTCTCCAAACGCTGCATAAGGGTACTGGGCCTGGGCGCAATTGGGTCCGCTGGTCAGCGGAGGAGGAACCGGGGTCGTGACGGTGGATGGCGCCGAGAGATCACCCCACCACCATCCGTCCCACGAACCCTCCTTATCGCGTATCATTACTGCCCAGTCAGTTAGTAACGTCGGTGATGCCGTATCTCCGTACTGTTCTTTGACTAAGATGCCGCCTTCCGGCGCGTCACCGTGTCGCCCTTCCGTCATCCACGCCCACATGCTCGGCGAGTACCATACCTTCACATTGGGATGTACACCGTTCGTTCCCCGAATGTCCGGATCATGACGCCAGCCTGAGGCCTGGTAACACTTGTTATCCAGAAAAGCTTGCAGAGATGCTTGGAAATCGTGAGCGGTCGCGGGCGGCAGGGTCCCGCATGGCCCCGACCGCCCACAGGCTTCCGCTACCGGCAAGCATCAGCATTGGGAGGGCACACGCCTTGAACGATTTCAGGAGCATACGGAAGTATGTTGGCCGACAGAATGTTTTGTCAAGACTCAGTCTCTTCCAATGCAAGATGAGCCTGAACATGGGGCTTGTTTCTAAGACAGAATGAGCCTGAAGGGGATAGGCATGCTGAGGATTGAAAATCAGCGTGCAGCAAGCAGAGAAGCTGAGCCTGGAACAGATCCGGGGCGCTGGTCATCAGTGAAGCGCACCCGACGATCACCGAGTTGCTCCCGTAGTACCCGATTCTCCTCGCGCAGGTACTCGATGGTCTGCTGTTGGCGTTGGTTCATCCAGCCGCCAACCGCGACCAGCACGAACTTAAAGGGATCAAGCATTCTCAGCATCTTCCCCCTGATTGTCGCAGCCCAACCACCCGGTCATAAACACTCGTCATTCAGTCAGTTTCAATATCCGGGCCATACGAGGAGGCTGTTCGCGATCTTTACAGAAAATTAAAACGTAATGGTTTCAGACCTGGCTAGATGAAGAGGACCTTCACACTTGCTTCGACAAGAAAACTGATCTAAATAGGCTCGATCAATCTCCGATTGCTTGCGCATTGGGTCCGAGAGGATCGCAGTTTCTGGTCTTGATCGGCTGCCAACGAACCTAGAGATTACCCCTGCCACAATTTCACGGTTCACTGGCAGCCTGGCCAGCCGGTCTGCGTCGAATACGGAGATTTAGCCACGCAGTTCCTGGGCTGGGGGGGAATCAGGGGCGGCGGCATCTTCGTTGCCGGCGGAGTGAGCAGCCGTTGGGCGGCTTCGTCCCAAGTATTGCCGTTCCGCGCAAGCGGGTCGCATCCGCCGCCATACCAAAATCCGGATTGTGTGCTGTCCTCGCGTATTTCGGTGGCGATGTTGTGGGAAACGGTCACTGGGCCGCATGGCTCCGGGTATTGGCTCCACACGTACAGGGCCGTGTTTCCGCCTCCGTTCGCTGGGGTTCGATTGAGAATCCGATTGTGGTATACAAACTGGTTGGTGCCACTGGCAATACCAATGCCGCACTGGCCGGTGTCGAGCAGCCGGTTGTCGATGAACCAAACGCTGTTTGCGCCGTCGTCGGCGAGCAGCCCACATCCCGACGGGCTATGTCCGCCCGTGACGTAGTTGTTGGTCGCAAGAAAACCTGTGCCCATCCCGAAGTTGATGGAGTCCTCCTGGATATCCGGATACAAATATTTCATTTTATCTTGGCTGCTAAGCGTGTAGTTGTTCTGCACAACCACGTTGGTCGAATTCCACGCCTGAACGTTCTGGCCTCTGGAATTATTACCGCCACGAGGATTGAGGAGGAAATTTCCGATGACCGTCAGACCGTTCACGTTTTGCGGCGCTTCGACATTGGATTCGCCATAGGCGATCACATTTCCTTGGATTGCGATCTGAGACGTATCCTGCGCCAGGACGCCATCATTATAATCACAACAGGCATTCTTGTGAGTCTGGGGATGGATGTAGTTGTCGTAGATCTGGATACCGCTGCCGCCGCTGATGTTCACGCCGTTTAAGCCACACGGCCCGATCTCGGAATTCTCGATGGTGATGTCGTAAGAGTTCGTGATCTGAACGCAGTCTCGTCCTTCGCCGGAAGTGATTTTTAGGCCCCTATAAACCTTGTGACTCTGATTTTGGATGACAAACGGCCCGTTGATGCAGTGCGCAGACGTGTCCGCGCTGGCAGGGGTGGCGTTCTCCTGATCGGAGCTACTTGGGGAAGACAATGCCTCTATTGTGCCGGGCATGAAACCCGAAAACAGGACAAGGGCCAGAAACAAGTCAACCCCCGCGAGCCGGTGTCGCCTCTCGCAGAGATACCGATACCAGTGTCGATGCGCTTTCATCGGACGCCTTTCGTATCAGAAGCTCAGCTTAGCGCCGAGCTGAAGATTGCGGCTGGTGGTCGACGAAGTGATCGTTCCGACTCCGTCCGACCCAATATAAGGGTTGGGCTGGGCGAAGTTCGGGTGATTCAAGAAATCGTAAGCTTCCGCTCGGATTTGAAGCCTGCCCGCTTCGCCCAATTTAGAAATGCGGAAGTTCTTCGCCAGACTCAGGTTCGCGTTTTTCCAGGGCGGCCCGCGCAGTATGTCCCGTCCGCTGCTGCCGAACGTGAAGGGTGCAGGCTGAGCGAACGCCGTCGGATCAAACCAAAGATTGACCGACGGATTAGCCAGGGTCCCCTTTCCAAGGCGGTTCGGGAACCAGTTGCCAGCCAGAGATCCGCTCAGGTTTGCTGTACCCATCTGGGGTGTGAATGGCTCCCCGCAATGCAGCTGGACAGTGGACGATACCTGCCAGCCTCCGAAGAAGGCGTCCAGCAGTCTGTTCTGATTCATGAACTGCTTTCCGTGTCCGAACGGCAGTTCGTAAATCCAGGATCCATTCACGAGGTGAGTGATATCGAACAGTGCCGGCCCGTAGTTGGCACGCACGTTATAAGCATCTTGGTACACCTCGATGTTTTGCGAGCCACCCCAACCCGAGGCGCTGCCGGTGTCCAATATTTTGCCAAACGTGTAAGTCGCCGTGAAAGCCAGGCCGCGCGAGAAATCCTTCCTGGTCGCAAACTGGAAGGAGTGGAAGTGCGAGTATCCATCGAAGAGCGACGAATAAATCCCGGTGTACTGCGGATAAGGCCGCCTTGGCTGTGCATCGCCGGGGCCCAGCAACTGGGGTGGAACCTGGTCGATGTCACGGCCGAAGCCGAGATGGACGGTATGGCTGCCGACGTACGCGGCATCGAGCAGGATGCCTCCCGCTATTTGATGCTGTATGTCGAAATGCCACTCTTCGACGTAGGCGGCCGGCGTGTTGTATGGGATGTAAGTGATACCCTGACCGTTCAGCACATCCGGGGTCCGCGCCGAAGCCGACGGAAAGACGGGCAATGGAGGCCCGTTGACTAATTGGAAGATCGGGGTCAACTGATCGGTGTTCGCGAGATATCCCGATGTCCCCCATCCTAGCCCCTGTCCGGCGGTGTAAGTGTTCGCACCCCACATCCTGTCGAAGAGGCCGTAAGCGCCGCGCACGGACCACTTCTCCTTTGGAGACCAAGCGAAGCCGACCCGGGGAGCGAACTCATGAATAGTTTTTTCCTGTGCCGTGGGGCAGTGGTAGCTACCAAAAGTCTGGCCCGCAAAACACAATGCGCCGAGGGTCCCAGTGGCTGGATTCATCAGGCTAGGGTCGAAATTCGCAAGGCGGTCGTGAACCTCCGTCCATCCCGGCTGCAACTGGTACCTCAAACCGATGTTCAGCGTCAGATTTGGCTTGATCTTATAGTCGTCCTGCACGAAAGTCTGCAAGTTCCATATCCTCCCGCCGATCTCTGGCTGGATGCCCACGCCCCAGGTATCCGGAAGGCCGAAGAGAAAGTCCGCATAACCCAATCCGGCGCTATTTGGATCGGCGGGGTTGCGAGTGAACAGGCCGCTGAAATCGAAGTCGCCGGGGTCTTTGTCGGCCCAAGCCATATTCTGCTGCCATTTGTTGAACTCGCCGCCGAACTTCAGGACGTGCTTCCCTTTCACCCAGGTCACCGTGTCCGAGGTCACGTAACTACTGAAGGCCAGGAGCGCATGAAGCCCGCCGCCGATGCCGGTCGGCACCGCACCGCCGATCGAGATATTGGGAAATGAATCAGCTTGGAGGTTCTTCAGGCCGAGCTTTTGCGGGAATCCTTCCCCCTGATCGGGCGTCGACCAAACTCCGTATTGCCGAAGGAAAGAGATTCGGGCTTCATTCACAAGCGTCGGACTGAACGTCCAGGCGTCGGTGATTTGGGCCTGACTCAACTTGCCTGTTGAATTTTGGCAACCGCTCGTAGCACTCAGGGCCATAGGACAGGTGGGGGAGGAGCTGAAACTGCTGCCCGGGTTAATAGTGGTCGAGCCTGACAAACGGTTCGACGCCGACACGTTGTAGTCGATCTTGGCGTTGTACGCCTGCCCGGTATTAGGATTGGCAGCAGGGTAGTAGACGTTGTTGGCCAAACCCGGCAGATTGGGCGTGGGAAAGTAGTTCTGAACGTTCGCCGCAACGGGATCGATTCGATTCTGCGGTATGCGATTGCCGGGAAACGGAGTGCGTGTCGAAACTCCGTTCGCTTGCACTAAAACTGGCGGGATCGTAGACCGTCGGGTAGACCTGGGGCCGAGAAATCGCCCGCTTTCATCGCCGCAGTGGGGAAGGTATAGTAACCGGGCGACACGGAATTGTTGGGATTGCTCTGAAAGCCAAAAAAGAAAAAGGCTTTATTGTGAACAATGGGACCGCCGATTGTGCCGCCGTACTCATTCCATCGGAGCGGCGTTATGGTAGGCGCGAAAAAGTTTCGCGCTTCCAGCTTATCGTTCTGCACAAACTCGTACACCGACCCGTGGAATTGGTTCGTCCCACTCTTGGTGATCGCATTGAAAACCGCTACACCATTGCCGTATTCAGCCGAGAAGTTGCTGGTACTCATGTCCACCTCGGCGATGGTATCGATCGGTACCGTCACCCCAAGGTTCTGGCTGTCTGGCAGGGTGGTGACGCCACCGTCGGTTAGGAAGTTGATCTGATAGGATTCGGTGCCGTTTACGCCGACACCTGCATGTGACGCGTCCTGTCCGTTGTTATTCGATGTTCCACCGACACCGCTTGCGCCGGGGTTCACTCCCGGCAGCAGGCCGGTGACATCAGTCCAATCACGCCCAACGTTCGGCAATTCGGAAATCGTTTTGCCTGTAATGGTGGCCCCTCGCTCGGACGTCTCCGTTTGGACAAGTGGCACCGCGGCTTCTACCGTCACCACTTGGCTCATCGAGCCCACCTCCAGCATCGCGTCGACGGTAATCGTTTCCACGTGCAACACAATACCCTCGCGCAAGAGCTTTTTGAACCCGGCTCCCGTAAACGTTATGGAGTAGTTGCCCGGCTCGAGCAACGCCGCATCATAGATGCCTAGGCGGCCTGCGACAACCTTGGTGGCGACTCCGGTATCGCTGTTAGTAATCGTTACAATCGCGCCGGGGACTCGGGCGCCTGATGAATCGGTGATCGTTCCGCGAATCTCGCCGGCATTTTGGTTCTGCGCCAAAACAGACACTGGCGCCGAAACTAACAAGAGCGCCACTGCGAGATCGCCCAGAGACTGGGCAATAGCACGGACTGACGTTTTCTTCATAAAACTCCCTAGATCGCCTGCATACAGGTTATCGGGCGTTGTCGTACACACCCAAGGATTAACAAGTTCGTACATGTACGAACCTCATTTGAAGCGATTCCCAAACGGTTGTAAGCTTATAAGGACCGGTCGTACGCTCACTTTCAACGGTTCCGCAGGAGGTATTGAATTGGGCTTAGGTATGCGCGCCGACGCACCGTCGCCCACACCGCATCCGGAAGAGGGTGTGGGAAGAGGTCCAGCGGATTCTTTCCAGCGATCGATTCAAGGCCTCCGACCCGATCCGAAATCTGTTGGTTTTCCTCGCGAAGCGAGCCGCCGAGAACCCTGGTGTGCCCGTCAAAGAATATGAATTGGCCGTCGAAGTGCTGAAGCGGAACGGCGATTTCGACGCACGTGTGGACTCGACGGTGCGTGCTGTCGCCAGCCGCCTTCGTTCCAAGCTGGCAGAGTACTACGTCCACGAAGGGGAAAACGACACGATTGTAGTCGATATTCCCAAAGGACACTACTTCCTCTCCAGCGTCTGTAAGCTCGCGCCCAGAGAGTCCCCCGATCCAGGCGTCAAACAGCCGCCTGAAAAGTTTTCGGGCAGAAACCGACGCTTGTTCATCGCGGCAGGCATTGGGGTCGTAGCGGCTGGCATACCTGCTTACATAGCCGGTTGGGTATCCGCGCTTCCCCATATCCCGGCAGTCTCAAAGGAGTTTTGGGCGGACTTCATTGACTCGGTTTACGGTCCCATGATCGTGTACTCCAACCCGAAGTTTACGTATTCGCCCCAGGGTGGCATGCAGCTTCTTTCTGATGCTCCCGTAGCGGGACAGCACGTCATGGACGCGTACACCGGCACTGGTGAGGTGATCGCTGTACGCGAACTGACGCGCCAGTTTCTTCTCTTCGGGAAGCCAGCGCGCGTGAAGCGGGCGCTGTTGTTCACCTGGGACGAGGTACGTGCGAACGATCTGATTTTCGTAGGCTCTGAGGACCAGAATCTCCCTGTCGGACAGTTGCCGAGGCTCGAGAAATTCAATTTCCAGAAGACAGGAGCGGAGTCCGTCCCCACGGCCGTCGTGGTCCGAAACGAAATGCCAGCGCCCGGTGAGAAGGCGCTCTACGTTCCGTCCGGTCATCTGGACGACGGCGTTGACTATGCGATTCTGGCGCTCACGCAGGGTGTCTCACCCGAACGCCGCGTGTTGATCCTGGCGGGCGGCGGCACTTACGGAACACAAGCCGCGGCGGAGTTCGTCTGTAACCCAGTCCGCTTGGCAGGGCTGCTCACCAAGCTGCAATTGCGGCCCGGTTCTCGCGTGCAACCGTTCGAGGCGCTGCTAGAGGTGCAGGTGCGGGGCGGTGCGCCCTCAGAGCCACGGCTCCTCCTAGTGTACAAGCGTCGCGTGCCGGAGGGTCGCATTTAGCTCGCTTATCTCGAACCGCAGGACCCGTTGCCCACCCTGGCCCCGGAGTGATCATAATGAAACGGAATTATGATACGCCCCAATACTCCTTACATTAGTTGCGGGAGGCTAACGACAGGTTGTTATTGTCTCGCTCTGGCGCTCAGCCCGTTCGTCACGTCGGCCCTGTTGTCTCAAACCAGCCTGTTGTCTCAAAGCGGGGCGGACAGACGGCGCGAGATTCAGGCGCACGTTCAAAAGGCTCAGGTGGCCCTGAAATCCAGCAATATTGGCGCAGCCGATCGCGAGTTCTGGGCGATTCTCAATCTCGATCCGAACAATACTGATGCCCGCGGCAACCTCGGCGTGCTCCGTTTCTTCCAGGCCGATTGGGCGGGAGCCGCTGAGCAGTTCCGCCAGGTACTGAAGGCTCAACCGTCTCTTTGGAAGGCGCAAGCCCTCCTCGGCATCTGCGAAAAACGCCTCGGTCATCCTGGTGAGGCGCAGCATCTGCTCGAAGAATCGCTGCCCCATCTCAATGATGGCACCCTGGGTCTTCAGGCTGGGTTAGAACTGGTCGAGATTCCGTATCGGTCAGGAGACCTCGACAAGGCGGCTGAGATCGTCGGGCCTTTGGAGCGCGCAAACCCGATGAATGTCGACGTCCTTTATACCGCATATCGTATTCATGCCGACCTAGCCAATCGCGCGCGCGATGCTCTCGCCTTGCTCGCGCCCGATTCCTCGCGCATGCACGAGATCATGGCGCAGCACCTGGTTAATGAGGGAGACCTTTCGAGCGCTATCGCACAGTACCGGAAAGCTCTTGAGGTCGATCCCAAGTTCCGAGGCATTCATTACGAGTTGGGAGAAGCGATTCTCAAGGATTCCACTTCGGATACTGCTCTTCAGCAGGCCGAAAAGGAATTCCGGGCCGCTCTGGCCGAGAATCCTGGCGACGCCGGTGCGGAGTACGGCTTGGGCAGGGTGTGCGCGCAGCGGATGGACTTCAAATCTTCGATACAGCATTACGAGCGCGCACTGGCGCTCCGCCCGGATCACGTCTACGCCCAGATCGGGATGGGTGAGGCATTGATCCAGATGAATGAGGTGCAAAAGGCACTTGAGCATCTGCTCGCCGCAAGCCGCCTGGATCCACTGAACCCAACCGTCCACTACCGCCTCGCCAGCATGTACCGCGAGTTGGGTCGCGAGGCCGATACGCACGGCGAATTCGCGGCATTCAAAAAATTGCGAGAATCGAAAAAACAGATCGAGCAGGTCTATCAACAGATGCACCAGGTGGTTCCGGAGAAGGAAGCCATCCCGCCAGACGCTCCCGAGGAGTGACTCTTCGTGATTCCAGTTCTAGTGCATGAGAGAGGCAGAGATGCCGGGCGACACGCGCGGACCGATTGTAGTCATGTCGATCTTTTTCCAGCCCAGTTTCCAGACCGGAGAACCGAGCAGGGGCGTGAAATCGTAGTTCGCGGCGCTGGCAAACTGTGGGTCGGCCACGAGCGATTCCCCGTCCTGACCCTGCCGCCGCCACTCGGCGAGATTGCGGCCGGCAAACGAGACCGGCAGCCCGCGCGAATCCCAATACACGTTGCCGTTCATGCGGAACTGATCACCGCACCAGTCGCCGCCCAGCAGTGCGAGAAGAAAAACGATCGGATAGATGCCGGCAAGCTGGCAGATTGCTTGCGGTGCGATTTTCTCCCGGAGTGCTACATGGCCTCGAGCGAGATCCGAGAACGGCGGCGGACATTGCGTTATCGCAATCTGCTGGTTCGTCAAACCGTGCAATGCAAGAACAAGATTGCCCAGATGCTGATGGAGGCCGGCGTTAGTTATACCAAGGAGAAACTTCACCACCGCGGCTACTTCCATCAGCTGCTGGCCAACAACCAGGAGATCGACGAGTCGCTTCGGTCGTTGCTACGGCTCAGCCGAAAACATCGTGCGATTGCGCAGGACGGAAGCTGCACTGGTGAGATCGCTCAAACGAGATCCGTTGTTAACGGAACGAGTGAAACGGCTCATGAGCATTCCTGCTGTCGGCCCGATTACGGCATTGACTTGGGTGTTGGAGCTCGGAGACGTGAAACGGTTTCCTTCCATCAAACAAGTCATTAGTTATTGCGGACTATGCGGCGCGGAAGTCAGCTCAGCCGGCACGGCAAAGCGGACGCCGATTTCTAAGCAACGGAACCGGCAAGTCAGCCACTTAAAGGTTCGGGCGATCGTTCGGTAAGACGTCCGGAACAGAAGCCCGACAATCAGCAACGCAAAGAATGGAGTCCAGTAGTACGAGTGAATGCCAGTGACCATCTGCATCGCGTCTGCCATGCCGCCCAGATCTGCACCAATATTGAAAATATTTGCAACAACTAATAAGGCACAGGCGAGCCATAAAACCCAAGGAGGATAGCGAGCACGGATTACACCCGCAAGCCCGCGCTCCGTCACCATGCCAGGCGCGCGCACATCAACTGCACTGCTGCCATCAAGGGAAAGGAGAAGAGCGCCGTCCAGAGACCCGCATAGCCGTAGGCCGCACCGGCCACGGAGTAGGTCGAGATGCCGGAGGGATCATCGTCCGCCGCTCCCGTGATCAGTCCCGGCCCAAGATTTCTGAAGAACCGCTGCAATGCACCATGCGGCTCGGGCAGTACTACTTTATTTGAGGAGAGCTTCTGCTCGTCTCGCAATCTTGCCACACGCCAGTCATCTGGGTTTACCCTCCTGAAGGAATCAGGATGAAAGTGATCGGCCGCCGGCGCTAACATCAGACAAACATCCGCAGGTCTTGTGTTCGACTCGGGGCCTTTCGAAGTAGAATGGACCTGAAAATTCAACCGATTAGCGATGTAGCGCGACCTTTGAGGATGCCTAACGGGTTCGACTCCCGCGCGCGATGGGACTGCTTTCCAAGGGTAAGTGCAGAGAAACAACCGTCTAGCAGACCGTCGATGAGGGGCTGCTCCCGCGGGGATCCGCGTCCCGGCGGTCACGCAACTAGTCTGCAGGTATCTAAGCGGGTATTCTAAAACGAGAACGAATACACGTTAAGCTGGTATGCAAGAGGTTTAACCATGCGCCAACCCATCGTAATTACAACACCTTACCCGGCGCCCGAGCAAGTGGCGAAGAACTATGGCGTGTCCAAAAAACGCCTCAAGGAGCTTGGCGCGATGGTGGACGACTTCCTTTCGAGATCTTCGGCCTCAAGGGCCAAGAAGGAAAAAAACGGACATGCCTCTTCCAAAGCTGGAACACGCCGAAAGCGAAGGGCGTCGCGGGTGTGGTTTCTTTCGGGTTGCAGCCCAGAGTGGCACTCGAAGTTCCGGGCGGCGTTGGGCGCATCTCAAGAATTATTACGCTCATTCGGGCCTGCCCGTATTCCTTTCACGATCTTTCACGAGTCGAAGTGAACATCAAACGGCCGCATACGCCCAGATTCAATATGGCCGTGGAGCTCGGCTTGGCTGTGATGTTAAACGCCTTAGATGGCGGCCAACACATCTGGTGCGTGTTCGAGCGCGATTTCCGTCGTGTGAGAAAATCGACGAGCGATCTCGCTGGAACCGATGTCTATCAGCACGATGGCACGATCCGAGGAGTGTTGCGAGAAATCGGCAATGCTTTAGTGCATGTCGAGAGGCGACCGAACTTTGACGACACGTTGCAGGTCTATCGCACTCTGCAAAGCTCTCTGCCAGCGATTCTGAAAAGATCGGGCAGCCAATACGGTGTACTCGGCCCGAGTTTTTTCCGAGCTTGTCGCAACGGCCACCTGGGCTACTGAACGAATCGTTCGCTGATCCCGGCGCCGCCCGCGATCTGTCCTCCGCACTTACTTCTTTCCTTTTCTCGCCAATACAATTTTCCTGGAGGTTGACCATGCCTCTCTCAGTTCAAGATCGTTTGCAGTATGAAGCTGTTCTGAGGAGTCTGGAAGCACGGCGGATCATAACTGGGAACTCGGCTTTGCATCAATCGGTTGAACAGAATATTATTTCCCGCGAACTGGAAGAACTGGCCGACGAGTGGAGACGGAATCCTCCACCGGCAGAAACACGATAGACGGGTTTCGTTCTTGGCAGCCCTACGCTCAGCGGGTTCACGTTCAAAACGGGTTCGATCCGTGCATGAAATTCGCGCCAGCAGCAACTCCCAGGGCCGCTCAAGCAAATGAACCAGCAATATCAGCTTTGCTAACAAATACTTCGGCCTAAGTATCACAACTGGGGAGCGCCATTCATACCGAGCGGTGCTCTCTGACGGAGTATCGATACGTCGTCCGTTCGGCGGCGCTCACTCTATATTTTTCATTTCATCCAGGAGATTTCATCCATGCCTCGCAGTTCCTATAATTTCGTTCAACAATTCCGCGCCGCCAGGCGCGTATCCACGCCGATTCTCAACATCCGTACTCCGGACCCCGCCAGCAGCATCGCACTGGTCACGAACGCCGTCAAAACAGAAACCACGCCACTAATCCTTTGGGATACAATGCGGGGCCTGATCGGACTCAATGAGCTTGGCAGAGAAGAAATCTCGCGGTTGCTGGGAGAGACCAGTCCGTCCGCTGTCATTTCCCCGGTCGAGGTCTTGACTTCGTTCTACCGGGCGGCAGAAGATACGGTTCTCTTTGTCTCAAATGCTCACCGTTTCTGGACAGATCCGGCAGTGACTCAGGGGATCTGGAATGTGCGCGATGTCTTCAAAGCGCAAGGAGCAATGCTGATCCTGCTGACCATTCCCGGCGCAACCTTGCCGCCCGAACTGGCGCAGGACGTGCTTACAGTTTATGAGCCACTACCCGGCGCTTCACACTAACAGATCATCCGGCCCCATTTGCAACACAGCCTCTTCAGACGGTATCACCTGGCCGAATCGGGCCAAACGTACGTCGGTTCGACAAATTTACGCCCAGCATTCTCGCCAGGCGTGAATCGCGGTTCGAATCCATGTTGGGGACCCACTCTGCTTTGCGAACATCCCTGATAGCTGAGAGCGCTGCGAATCAGCTAAAAGGATGTTGATCCAATCAGATGCACGGTGCAACGAAGCCCGCATCTGCTGTTCGCTTATTTACCAGCCTATTTAACAGCGGAAAGTGCACAGCTGCGCGTTGCCGTCCGTTAGCCGGCTGCCTCTTTGCTGAGGCTCCAAGCCGTCCATGCCAAACTCTTCAAATCGGTGCTTCTAACGCGTGGATCGTGGGTGCAGTTGTGTGCAAACTCTGCTTGGGGGAATCTCGTCAACTTGAGGTCTTCGAGCCGTCGGTGTCGTGCCGTGTACCCGCTTACTAAATTTTGTGCGCCCACGTGGATCACGCCGCTACGCGGGGTGTCGAGTCAGCAATCAGAAAGAACGCGATGGAGATCACGGGCGGTAAAACTGGCGACAGGATCGCACGCCAGCCTTGAGATTTGTTCGGTTTTATGGAAACCACTTCGAAGGCAGGGGGTGTTGCTGGCTGTAGTGGTCTTGAAGTGCCGTGGGCTGAAAACGGGTCCACCGCAATCAGCAGCGGCAGAGCCGTTCCGGGGGACCAGGAAGGGTATTTCGACGCGCTGAAGCAGGCGACCGGATGCGGCACACGTAAAGGCGGCCAATGGTTTCGGTTAGCGATGAGCAAGTGCAACACCTTGTCAGTCGCTGAGACGCTGCACTTCCGCCGGACTCTGCAGCACAATAGGAGGGCATGAGAGTGAACCGCGGAGCAGTGCTCATTTCAGTCCTGGGCTTATCTCCGATACTGTTAGGGCAAACGATGACGCCTGAAATGAACCAGGTTGGCAGCTATGGACCGTGGCTTGCCGGCACCGTGCTGGGCGACGGTCCGGCGCGCCTGTCGTTCCGGACCGGCAAGTGGAAGAACGTGGACGAGTGGCGTCGCACGGCGCGAAAACGCGCGCTGGAGTGCATTGCGCCGGTTAACCTCGGCGGCCTGCCTGTTGTCACGGTAACGGGGCGCACGACCTATGACGGGCTCGACATCGAGTTCCTGACCTGGCAGTTGCCCGCAGGACCCAAGACTGAAGCCGTCTTTCTCAAACCTGCAGGCGCGCACGGCCCGCTCCCCGGGATTCTGGCGCTGCACGATCACGGCGGAAACAAATTTCTGGGCTGGCGCAAAATTGTCCGAACCGACGACACTCCCTGGACCATTCAGCAGGAACACCAGGCGCACTATTACGAGGGTGTCGGCTGGGCGAACGAAATTGCCAAGCGTGGATATGCGGTGCTGGTTCACGATACGTTTCCGTTCGCGAGCCGCAGAGTGCTGGTAAAAGATGTGCCGCCGCAGATCCGGGCAGGAGGAGTAGACCCTGCTCCCGACGATCTCGAAGGCATTGCAAAGTACAACACCTTCGCCGCGGCGCACGAGCACATCATGGAAAAGAGTCTTCTCTCCGCCGGCACTACATGGCCGGGAGTTTACCTGGTGGAAGATCAGCGCGCACTCGACGTTCTCAGCAGCCGCCCGAGTGTGGACGCGAAACGAATCGGTTGCGCTGGGCTGTCCGGCGGCGGAATGCGGACGGTATTCCTTGCAGGCATGGATGACCGGATCAAGGTCGCAATCGTCGTGGGTTTCATGACCACATGGCGGGAATTCCTGCTCAACAGAGCATTCACCCACACCTGGATGACTTACGTACCGCTGCTGCCGAAAGACCTGGATTTTCCGGAAATTCTTGCACTGCGGGCCCCGGCGCCGACCATGGTACTGAATTGCAGAAGCGATCAGCTCTATACGATGCCGGAGATGCAACGTGCCGATGCGATGCTTGCCGCCACTTTCAAGCAGGCGAAAGCTGGCGACCACTACAAGTCTATTTACTATGAGGGCGGGCATAAGTTCAACCGCGCTATGCAGGCCGATGCATTCAACTGGTTCGACCGGTTCCTGAAATAAGTCTTATATGCTGCTTCAAACAGAGTTGCTGTCATTACCGGATCCGCTAACGGTATGGGCCAGGCTATTGCGCGCCTGTTTGCTGAAAACGGGGCAAGCCTGTTGCTTCTCGATCGGGATACCGAGGGCAATCGCCGAACGGCGAGCGACTTGCGATCACAGACTAAGGTGCTCGACGTTGCGCTCGATCTGCGGGAACGTTCGGCGGTTGATGCGGCTATTGAGGCGGCTCGCCGCCAGCTTGGCCCCGTCGATGTGCTCGTGAACAACGCTGGAGTGTATCCAAGGCAGTCTTTTCTGGACATGTCCGAGCAGCAATGGGACGAGGTGCAATCCATCAATCTCAAATCCATGTTTCATATGACGCAGGCCGCGCTTCCGGATATGATCACGCGGCGCACTGGCCGCGTAATCAACATTTCGTCCGTAACATTTCATCGGGGCATGGCGAATCTCACGCACTATGTGGCGTCGAAAGGCGGCGTCATTGGCTTTACGCGCGCTCTCGCCCGCGAGGCCGGTCCGCACAACGTCCACGTAAACTGCGTTACGCCAGGCGCTATGGAGGTTGAGGCGGAGAAACGATTCGTCTCCGAGGAGCAGATCAAGGCCTGGCTCGAATTGCAGTCGCTGAAGCGGCGAATCCTGCCGGCCGATATTGCACGGGTCTGCTTATTTCTCGCTTCGGAGTTGAGCGATGGAATGACCGGACAAACACTGAACGTGGATGGCGGCTGGGTCATGCACTAACCGCCCTACCTGGTGCGAGCGCGATAAGCTAACCACTTGCCCAACACAAATCGATGCCGCACTTGTCTTCTGGCCGTGACCTTAAGTGCCGGGCTGATGCCACTGAGGGCCCGATCCGCGGATTGGCTCACTTTCGCGCACGACCCGCAGCGTACGGGTTGGGCGTCGGAAGAATTCGCACTCAACACAAAGAGCGTTCCGAACCTGACGCTTCTGTGGAAGGCGAAAGCCGATAACGAGTTCTACAGCTTATCGGCGCTCACCGCTCCGGTGGTTGCGGAAAAGGTCTCGACAGCGAAAGGCCTCAAAACCACCGTCTACGTGGCAGGCATTTCGGGCAAGGTCTTCGCGTTCGAGGCGGAAACCGGAGAGCTTCTCTGGACTTACAAGATCAAAAACTTCGTCGAATCGAAGAAAGACGTTTATATTTTCCAGGGCACGTTCTTGTGCCCGAACGGAATCACCGCGACGCCGGTGATCGATAAGACCGGCCAATTACTGTACGTGCTGGGCCCGGATGGCATGCTGTACGGGCTCGATCTGGGGAGCGGAAGTCTCCGCTACGGCCCTATTCAGTTCGTCTCGCCGTTTTCGAAAGCTTGGAGCCTGAGTATATCGGAAGGCAAGGTTTATACGACGCTTTCTCAAGGCTGCGGCAACGGGCTTTCCGGTTTTTACTCGATCGACGTACGCGATCCGCATCGTCCGGTGATCGTGCAGGGTCTGCTCTCGAACACGAATACAGCCGGCATCTGGGGCAGAGGCGGTCCGGTCATCGGAAGTAACGGGCGCGTTTATGGCGGCACCGGAGACGGCAGTTTCGAACCTGCCGCAGGAGATTACTCGAACACGGTAGTCGCGGCGTCATCGTAGAGCTTGAAAGTTGTCGATTACTATTTGCCGCCGAATTGGTCGTACCTCAATAAGAAAGATTTCGACCTGGGATCGGCAAGCCCCGTGTTTTTCGGCTGGCACGACCGTTACCTTCTGGCGCATGGCGCAAAGGAGGGCGTGATCTACCTGATGGATGGAGACTCGCTTGGATCAAGGGACCATCAGACCACGCTCTACACCTCGCCGCGATTGGGAAACGACGCTGCGGAATGCTGTTCGGGCCTGGGGATCTGGGGCGGGTTATCGACGGCTCGTGACGTAGACGGGAACACGTGGCTTTACGCGCCGATGGGCGGACCTCCGGCCGCAAGCGGACCCAAATTCCCTGTGACCAACGGCGATGCCAGCACAGGAAGCGTTATGGCTTTTCGTGTGGTTGCCGATCCGCATACGCAAAACCCTGCGCTCAAACCCGAATGGATTGCGGGCGGCTTTGCATCGCCTGAACCCGTTGTGATCGCAGACGACGTGGTGCTCGCGCTTTCAAACGGCGAGAATGCTGTTCAAAAGGGCGGAGAGAAGGGAAGACTGCAGAATACGCGTCCGGCGGTACTGAAGGCACTGGATGCACGGACTGGAAAGGAACGGTATAGCAGCGGGACCAGCATCACTTCATGGGTACACTTCAGCGGACTCGCGGTCGCAACAGGCAAAATCTTTCTGGTGGACCACGATTCGAACGTCTACTGCTTCGGGTTGCCGTCTAAGAAACCATGACGTGTTCCGAAAGTCTCAAAGCGAGTTGCTCGCGGCGCAGTCTACTGACGGGCGCGCTGGCCGCCGCTCTGCCTGTCCGGGGCGCGGAAACGCGAAGCTGCAGATCGGAACCATGGATACGGTGCTGAAACTGGCCGGCAAGCCTGATGCGATCGATGTGGCAAAACGGTTGGGACTCGCTGCCGTTCAGGTAACGCTCGGCGTGTCGGTCGATGGAGAACGTCTCCCGCTCGAAGACACGCACTTGCAGGAACAGTACGTCGCGTTGTCCCGACAGCAGGGCGTTCCGATTGATTCCACCTATATCGACATGCTTCACGTCAGCTGTCTGAAGTCGGACCCAGCTGCGCCGAAATGGGTATCGAAGGGTCTTGAGATCACGAAACGTCTTCGTGCGCCCGTGTTGATGACGGTGTTCTTTGGAAAGTGCGCAGTCCTGAACCGCAAAGAACTCGATTACGTGGTCGATGCTTTCCGCGAGCTGACGGCGGAAGCGGAGAAAACGCGTGTGATTCTTGGCTTTGAAAACACCCTTTCGGGAGAAGACAACCGCTATGCAGTCGACCGGATTGCTTCGCCTTGGTTCAAGATCTGGTACGACGTGGGCAACTCGACTTACAACAACTACGATGTGCCAAAAGAGATCAGAATGCTGGGGCGCGAACGCATTTGCCAGTTTCACTTCAAAGACAAAGGATTTCTCGGCGAGGGTGCGGTGCAGTACCGCCCGATTCTGAAGGCCATCGACGATATCGGATTCAGAGGCTACGCCAATCTGGAAACCAGCTCGCCATCCGGGAACATCGAGAAGGACACGAAACGGAATCTTGCCTATCTGCGGGATGAGATGGCCAAGAGTTGAGTCGCCGAATCCCGCGAGTCGGGATAGACCCTGGTACCGGTACCGCAAAGGTCCAAAAACTCAGCCGCAGCCACTCCTACGCCGCCCGAGCATGATAGAACTTCAACATTCCACCAAGGCGTTCTCGGCAATGGATGGCTTTCCCCGCTGCCCCTGCTGGCTCGCAAGGAACAATCAGCCGGTTTCCCAACGCTTGGTGATTTCGCTCGTAGTGATAATGATCAATAAACTCTCGGATCGCTCTCCGCAATCCGGCTTCGCCAAATAGAATCATGCGATTCAAACACGATTCTTTAATCGTGCGGGCAAATCTCACGGCATAAGCGTTCAGGTTCGGTGAGCGGGGCGGCAGCCTGAGTGCCTTTACTCCGACCGAGCTGAGCATTTGTTTCATTTCAGCCGTAAACAACGGATCACGGTCATGGATCAGGAACTGCTCGCCGATCAGAAATCCATCTACTGCGTCCGTCAACTTGCGGGCCATCTGAAGCATCCAGCACCCATTCGGCCGCTCCGTTATCCCGGAGATCTCCACTCGCCGCGTTGGAAGGTCGAGAATGAAGAACACGATTTATCGCGTCAAGCCTCTGAACGTCCACACCTCGACAGTGAAGAAGTCAGCGGCTGCGAACATCTCCCAATGCGCAGCAAGGAACTCTTCCAAGTCGTCTTTTTGCTCCGCTCCGGAGCAGGATCGATACCTCCCGCCTGAGGATATTTGCGATCGTGCTTTGTGCCACCGTATGCCCCATTCCCGAAAAATTGGTCGGTGTTTTCACTCCGAATAATCAAAGCCTCCTCGGTCTTACGGAGGTGTTGAGAAAGGTCGTCGAATATCGGAGGGCTTCCGAGGATTACCGCCCTCTCTCAATTTTTCCGCTTCCAAGCAGAATTGAGAATGCCGAGGAGGCATTGAAGAACGAGTGGCGGGCGAAGTATCAGCATCTATTTGAGGATCTATTCAGGGACATGTTCGAGCTATCCGAGTGTGATTTGTCACCATACTTCGATCAGGTCGTTCTTCCCCATGTGCCTTATTATGCTTATGGCGAAAACATCGCCGTCCTTCAGGAAAGATCAGACGCCCTGTCCCTGAGCACAGCCTACGAGGCGATTTTGCAAGAACTTGCTCCTGGACTTCGCTTGGGGGCACCCTATTTCCAGAAAAGTTTTCATCTCATACTCACGTAAAGACGCCTCGGAAATCGCCCGCCACCTTCAAGACACTCTAGGCACTGCGGGTTGCGATGTTTGGATGGATACGGACCGGATTCGCGGCGGCGGATCTTGGAGCAAAGACATCGAGGTCAGGCTGAATAACTGCGACGTACTAATTGCCGTCCTGACGGAAGGCTCGTTCCTCTCCGAAACCTGCCGCGCCGAACAGATGTGGGCTTTGAGCGAAGGCAAACAAGTCATCCCCGTTATCGCCACGTCTGAGGCACCCCTGCCACTGCACCTAACGAGTCTGAACTACCGCAGGTTACCCGAGCAAGAGAGTGACCTGCTCGCCGATCTCGTTGCTCAGCCCGCTTCTGTGCGATCCGATGTTCCGCAGCGCTATGACACAATACCGCCGCTGCCCCAGAACTTCATCCCGCGCGAAACCGCTGTTGCGGAACTGCGCGATCTCTTATTCACTGAAGGGCAGGAGAGAAACGTCGCGGTGACAGCAGTCGCGGGCATGGGCGGTGTCGGAAAAACGGTGCTCGTATCTGCGCTGTGCCGGGACAAAGCTGTGCAGCATGCCTTCCCTGATGGGATTGCCTGGATAACCGTCGGCCGTGAATGGGACGGCGACGTCGTGGCGCTAATGCAGGACGTCGCGCGGGCATTGGGAGAGGACGTCGAGCACGGGTGGGACACCAAGCCGGCCGGCGAGAAGCGTTACCGCAACATCCTACGCGTGAAGGCCGCCTTGGTCGTAGTGGACGGCGTCTGGAACGTGGAGCTTCTAAAGCCGTTGCTGGTCGAGACTCCACGCTCGCGTTTCCTGTTTACTACTCGCGACGGCGGCATCGCGAGAGCTATTACAGACTGTAGATATTCAACAGATTTGTTGGACGAGAACGATTCGCGCCTACTACTAGCGCGGTCTGCAGGCAAGAGCGTGACGGAACTCCCGCCTGAGGCTGCCCAGATCATTCGGGCATGCAACGGGCTCGCCGCCGCAATCTCACAGATCGGAGCTAGCCTACGCGGCGTATCGCCGCTTGAGTGGCGCGACACGCTCCAAGCGCTTGACAAGGCCGATATCAGCACGATCGAAGGACAGCTTCCGTCGGGGCAGCAGAGCTTTTTTAAGAGCCTGGAAGTCAGTATCCAAGCCATCCCGGCGGAAATGCAGGAGCGGTATTTGAAGCTGGCCGTGCTGCTGGAAGACGTGCCCGTGCCGCTGGCCGTTCTACAGCCTCTATGGGCTGTCAATGACGCAGAGGCGCGGCGGACGGCTCGCTATTTTGTAGACCGTTCGCTTGCGACGTGGGAATCGGGAAAAGATCCGTCGCGCGGCATCAAGCTGCACGACTTACAGCTCGATTACGTTCGCGCCCGGTGGATCGACCGGGAGTCCCTCAAACTGATTCACGAAGCAATTCGGCTTTCTTCGCACGTCATCCAGAACGATCCACAACAGTTTACTCCACAACTGACCGGACGATTGCTCCTGTACCGCGATGCGCCGGGAATTCATAAATTCCTCGGCGAAATCGGCAGCGGCGCTGCAAAGCCCTGGTTGCGGCCGCTTCATGCATCGCTGCATCCACCCGGGACAGAACTCTTGCGCACCCTGGATGGAGACTCCGACTGGGTTTATGGAATCGCGCTGACGGCCGACGCAAGGCGGGGGATCTCAGCATCTTCAGACAATACCCTGAAGATTTGGGATCTAGAGACCGGCACGCATTGCGGACCCTGGAGGGCCACTCTGCGACCGTTTACGGTGTAGCAGTGACACCTGACGGCAATCGGGCGGTCTCCGCGTCTGGCGACAACACGCTGAAAGTGTGGGATCCATTGAGCGGCCGTGCCCTGCACACGCTGGAAGGACATTCCGATTCCGTCAACGGAGTGGCGCTGACGGCGGACGGCAAACGAGCGGTTTCCGCATCGACTGATAGGACTCTGAAAGTTTGGGATCTGGAAAGCGGGCGCACACTACGCACTCTGGAAGGACATTCTGATTCCGTCAATGGAGTCGCGCTGACGACGGACGGCAAACGAGCGGTTTCCGCATCGACTGATAGGACTGTGAAACTATGGGATCTTGAGAGCGGGCGCACGCTACGCACGCTACAAGGACATTCTGATTCGGTGAACGGCATAGCCATTGCGGCGGACGGGCAGTGGGCTGTCTCGGCATCTTGGGACAACACGTTGAAGGTGTGGGACCTGGAGAGCGGGAGCGCGCTGGCCACGCTAGAAGGCCACTCCGGACGAGTGAATTCGGTGGCCCTGACGATGGACGGAAAACGGGCAGTCTCCGCATCTGCGGACAACACGGTGAAAGTTTGGGATGTTGAGAGCGGGCGCGTGCTGCGCACGCTCGAAGGCCACTCTGATTCCGTCAATGCCGTGGCGCTTACGGCGGATGGTAGACGAGCGATTTCCGCGTCCACGGACAAGACCTTGAAGCTGTGGGACCTGGAGAGCGGGCACACATCCACGCTGGACGGTCACTCTCTCGGGGTCAATGCCGTCGCAGTAACGGCCGAGGGCAGGCGCGCCGTCTCTGCTTCTGAGGACAAAACGCTGAAGGTTTGGGACATTGAGGGGGACCGCGCACTGCGAACTCTAAAAGGCCACACTGCTCAGGTCAAAGCTGTCGCACTTGCAGCTGGAGGCAAGCGCGCTCTTTCCGGTTCTGCAGACACAACACTGAGGATTTGGGACGTCGAGAGCGGGCGCGAGCTGCGCACCCTCAAAGGCCACTCTGGTTGCGTCCGCGATGTGACGATGACAGCTGATGGCAAACGGGCGGTCTCCTCGTCGGATGACCAAATGCTAAAGGTATGGGACCTCGATAGTGGCATGTGCATTGCCTCTTTCCGCTGCGATGCGGCTGCGCTCTGCTGTGCATTCGCCCAACCGATTGTCGTCGCGGGTGACGCCGCCGGCCATATACACTTTCTTCGATTAGAGGAAGACGAGCGCTGATGCTCCTCGGATTTCCGTCTGCGGATCTTCTGGTCCGGTTTCCAATCTCTGAATGGTCGAAATATAGCTCCCTCATGCCTCCCCGGTGTAAACCACTGCAAGGGAACTCCCTTACTCACCAAATATTTGGTCTCATGATAGGGTGAGCTCTTGCGTTAGCTTTCGTATTGCTCCTCAATCACCCGCCACCCACAAAGAATTCGCACGTCGCGAGCGTAATGTGCCGTTATCGGAAACTTGATCCTGCATTGTCGGTTATACGGAAACTGAGAGTGGCATCCCTCTTGTCGATCCGGGTTTACACCATGCTGCCAAAGTGAAAGAGTGATTCGGGTTGGCCCGGCTGGTTGGAAGTACAAGGATTGGGAGGGCATTGTTTACCCTAAGCTAAAGCCGCGAGGATTTGATGAACTGGCCTACATTGCGAATTACTTCGATGCCGTCGAGATCAACACGTCGTATTATGGGCCGCCGCGCGCCACCACAGCAACGAAGTGGGTTGAGAGCTCGGGGCGAATGAACGGTTCAAATTTTCAGCCAAGCTCTTTCACGCGTTCACGCACGAACGTAGCCCAGCTCCGAATGACGAAAAGGACTTCAAGGAGGGAATCGCTCCACTTGTCGAAGCGGATCGGTTTGGCGCGTTGCTCATTCAGTTTCCTTCGTCATTCAAGTCTTCGCTTGAAAACCGTGAGTACCTGATCGGGTTACAAAAGCGGTTTCGGGAATACCCAGTTGTTGTCGAGATCCGGCACTCAAGTTGGCTGGAGCACAGACATCCTGGATTTACTAGGCGAGCTGGCGGTCGGTATTTGCAATATCGATCAACCCTTGTTTCATCGATCCGTCAAACCAGCGGCACACGTGACATCTACGGTCGGTTACGTCCGTCTTCACGGTCGCAATTACAAGAATTGGTTTTCACAGAAAGCGGATGTGCGTGAACGATACGATCACCTTTATTCTGTTGATGAGCTTGATCCGTGGGTTACGAGAGTGAAACAGATCGCTCAGGACGCGCAGGATAGTTACGTGATCACCAACAATCACAATTTGGGGAAAGCGACGGCCAACGCTCTAGAGATCAGCTCAATTCTGAAAGGCGAGCCGGTTCCCGTCCCGCCGACGCTGGTCTACAGCTATCCAGAATTGAGAGATTTCAGTCGATAGTTCGTTGAAGGTGTCTCGCCAAAAGATCAAAGCTCGGTTCGTTGAACCAATGCTCCTGCTACGCACGAGCGAGTTGCCCGAAGGCGGCGACTGGCAATACGAACTGTTATGTAACCCGCCACATAACAACTCTTCTGTGGCGCAGTCGGTTATGTGGCGCTGGGATGCGATTTCAGTGAGTGATGGAGCTAGACGGGGATTTTCCGACGCCACATAATTGTCTCAGAGTTTCGTAGGAAGTACATGACTGCGACCTTCCAAGATAGGTAGACACTGCGCGACAAGGCCGGGTCTATCGGCTGCAAGCTGAATTTCTGTCCGGTGGCACCATTCACCAAGCAAAGCAAAACCCTGCTCAATGAGTGTAATCGCGATTTATGGACAATGAGATCTACAATACTCAGCATGAAACGGATCATCGCGGTGACGCTCACATACCTGGCAGCGCTTGGCTTATCCGGTTCAGAAGTCCAGAAACAGTCGCTGGACGGGGTTTGGAAAAGCGAAGGATACGGCATGGTGTTCGGCATTCAGGGAGCGACGCTAAAGTTTTTCGAGGTGACCGCCACGACTTGCGTGCTTGGCGGTGCGGCCCAGCGTGACGACACTAGCATTGCAGGCCGCGAGGCCACATTCAAGGCCACAGACGGGGACGTGTTCTTTATCCGCAGCGGTGGCACGGCCGACCACAGGCTCCTTCACAACGTCTCGTCGGTCTCCGACGTGCGCATAGACCGCATCACGGAACTGCCCGCGATGTGCGAGCATCCGACGCCGAACACGCCGCAGGCCAATTTCGAGGTCTTCACCCGCACCTGGGCCGAGAACTACATCCTGTTCGATCGACAGAAAGCGGATTGGGACGCCACCGTTGCCGCCAATCGCGCCAAGATCACCGACAAGACCACGCCCTCGGAACTTTTCGACATTCTTGCGGGAACGATCGAGCCATTCCACAATCTCCACACCTATATCGACGCTCCCGATCTCAAGCGCGAATTCCACACGTACAGGCCGGGTACGGACCGTGTTGTCAAAGGCGACAGACATGAATTCCACACTAAGATCATGCCGGCGCTGCTGGCAGTTACCGATCGCGCGTATCTCCAAACGCCATTACGCAAGTGGTGCAACGACCAGGTGCAATACGCCCACGTGAATGAGACCACGGGATATCTGCGTATCTTGTCCTTCTCCGGTTATTCCAAGGAGCGCGGGTTTGCGAACGGATTGACAGCGCTGCAGACCGCCCTCGACGAGATCTTTTCCGATCCGAAGCTGAGGGCGCTCGTTATCGACGTCCGCATCAATTTCGGCGGCGACGATCCGTACGGTCTGGAGATCGCTTCTCGGCTTGCCACGGCCGACTACCTGGCCTATACCAAGGTTGCCCGCGCCGATCCCGTTGATCGCAATAAATGGACTCCGGACGATCCCAGCATGGTCCATCCCAGTGCGCGGCCGGGCTTTCGTGGCCCGGTGGTGGAACTCATCGGGCCCCTGACAATCAGCGCGGGCGAAACCTTCACCCAGGCGTTGATGGGCCGCTCGCCGCAAATCGTGCGCATCGGCGAGAACACGCAGGGCGTTTTTTCCGACGTACTCGGTCGCCAGCTCCCCAACGGCTGGCGATTCGGCCTGCCAAACGAGATATATCGCACCGGCGACGGCACGATCTTCGATCTAGTGGGCATTCCACCCGATATCGAAGTCCCCGTCTTTGCTGATGCCGACGTGGCCGCTGGAAAAGATCCGGCGATGGCCAGGGCGCTAGAGATACTCAGCCACTAAATGGACGTCTCGATAGAATCCTACGAATTGTTGAGAACAGGCGATTACATACATTGTGCGGACCACCTATATTTTGGGGTATCACCCGCTAAGCGGAGCCTGAGCGCACTTCGGTCCGCATAGACCGCGAAATACGGCGATGTATAGATCTACGCTGGGCGACAGATCGCGAGCTACCCGAAACACTCCTTCTGATCTATAGCGACCGTATCCGCCTTCCGGATACTTTCGTGACGACTTTAACTCAGGTTCTTGAGGTATTAGCGGCGTCTCACGGCGAGCAAACGGTAGCTTGGCCGACCGATCCCTACTTGTTCCTTGTGTGGTTGCACTGCGGATACCGGCTAGTGAGGCAAAGTGTGCGAAGGGTTGGGAATCATTGACGAGTCAGATAGGGGTCGATGCCGAGCGCATACTCAAGGCCAACCCTGCACAACTCGCGAGCGCATTGAAACCGGGGGGAATGGTACCCGAACTCAGAGCGATGCGTCTGAAGGAAATCGCAGAGCGCGTCCTCAAGCAGTACGGAGGCGATTTACGAGAGGGACTAAACGGTCTGTCCGTTGCGCAGGCGCGACGCGCGCTGAAAAAATTTCCGAATATTGCCGATCCGGGCGCTGATCGAATTCTGCTATTTGCGGGGATTTCACCTGTGGCAGCAGTCCCGTCTAACTGCCCACATGTTTTGGTCCGCATCCACGCAGGTCGAGAACGAGAGAACTATGGTAGGACATACCGCGAAGCGCAACGATTGATCGAAGATGGGCTGCCGCCAAAATTCGATTCCAGGACCCGCGGTTACCTGCTGCTGAAGTGTCATGGGCAGCAACTTTGCAAGAGTTCGAACCCAAAGTGCGGTATTTGCCCGGTAGTAACAAATTGCGCGTTCGCCGCGGGTAAGCTGCGAGGCGGACTAATTCCGTGAACCGGAAACCATAAATCTCGCCTGACGGCCCAGGATAGATCTACACATCGCGACTGCTCGCGAGTAATCATAATTTTGCGGTCAACGTCCGTGTGGCCGACGACGCGTTCCGAAAAAAGCGACCAGGAAGCAGCCCGTTTCAAAAAGCAGAAACTCAGCTCAGAGTCGATTGAGGCAGCTGTGGGTCACTGATATGCTCCAATGGCGCGGAAGCCCGGTTCGCTCAGCCCGCGAACCTGTGCGGGCTTCAGCTCTTTGCTGTTCGTAGCGAGTTGCCTTTTGAACCAGTTGCTCCCTCCCGTAAACGCTCCGTCAGACAGGGCCGATCCCGGCGAATGTCAGCCACGGGCGTTATGCGGCAGTTGACGCGCGGCGGCTCCGGCGCCAGGGCAAGCTCAACAGTGCGCGCGCCGATAGGATGATGGAGAACGTCGCGGTGATACCCAACGCGAGGAGTATCCACACGAAAAAGAAAGCTTCGCTTGAGTTGCCGATCTCGCCACCGATAACACCCCGCGTCCCTTTCATGTGGATGACAGGGATGACCAGCCCGAGGACCGACCCGAAGAAGATGATGATGTATCCCGCTCGCCGTCCGGCGAGCAGCAGCGTTCCACACAGCAAGACTACGAAGATGAACACCGCAAACAGATTTGAGAGACCTGCCGGGGCCATCTTGAACAGGATGTCGCCGGTCAGGTGAAACGTCATCAATAGAATGGTGAGCAGCGACGCTGTGGTCAACATAGCGGTCTGTTTCATGTGAGATTCGCCTTTCTGCGCCTCATGTACGCGCACCGAGGTTCGACGGTTCATTTTTCAAGATTCTTCCCGTGAGGGCTGCGGTCCCATGTTCATTTGCGGTTGGCCACAGCGGGGACAGAACGCGGCATCTGGTGCAACTCCGCGCCCGCAACTGGGACACGGATGGAGGATCGGCTTTCGCAACAGGAAGTAGAGCACGAAGCCAACGCAGTTCGGAATGAGCACCGCGAGCGCCGTCCAGGGAATCGGCGGCATACCGCGCCGCACTGCGTCTGCGTAAACATAGCCGGCGAGAAGAAAGAAAGCGCCGGCAAGCGTACCGCCCGCCAGACCGATCAAGGTCCCGAGGCCGCTCGCCCGATGCTCCTCGAAGACCCCGAAAAAGAAAAGCACGAAGGCTAAAGCGGCCAGGATTTTGGCCGGACCTGGAATGAGACCGAATCCGCTGCGCCAGCTCATACAGTTTGTCCGTTGCTATCGGAATCCTCTCCCAGAAGCCTTCTTCGAAAAAGCGGCAGCAACGCGAGTAGAAGGGATGGCAGCAACCAGAACGCCACGAATACGATCTGCCATACGCGGCTGGGGAGATTCCATTGACTGGCCAGCCATGCCAAAGGGCGCCACGTAACGGCAGATCCCGTGAACGTGAGGAATATTGCGACCGCTGTGCCGATCCAAAGGCTTTTTGCATGCGCCTCGGCCGATCTCATCCCCTCGGCACGGCTGCGGACTACGTTCTCAACCCGAAGCGCTGCTGCCGGGTCGAGTTCAAGGGCGAACCAATCCAGCGCTCGGACGGCACGCGCCGAGAGATCGGCATACCGGCCACATTCGGCGCATTGTCCGACGTGAGCATCGAGCCAGTGCCGGTCCTCCAGCGAAATTCCTTCAACGAGGGACCGATGAAGCAGAAAGCGGGCTTTTTCATGGTTCTCAAGCGGCATCGGCGCCTCCTCCGAGAGAGGCTTGCAGCATCGACAGGCCGCGATGAATCCTCGACGAAACGGTCGAGATGGGAGCGCCTGCGACTTGAGCAATTTCCGCGAGCGACAGTTCTTCCTGGAAACGCAGGAGAAGCGCTTCCCTGTAGATTGGCTCTAGCGCACCTAAAGCGGCCGCGATTCGTTTGGCATCTTCGCTTCTTGCGGCCGCGAAGAACGGCGATTCGAAATGCGGCGCCGGAAGGTTCAGGCCCCCTTCGTCCTCTCGGCACATCCGATGCCTTGCCGTCGCCGTTTGTTGCTTTCGCAGGTGATCGATCGCCAGGTTTCGTGCGATGGAGAACAACCACGGCTCGAAACGGAGGCGGCCGTTATATTGCCCCGCGTGTTCCAGTACACGCAACCAGGTTTCCTGAACGAGGTCCTCGGCCTGTTCACGCCTGGATGTCCAGTAGACCAGATATCGGAGGAGCCGATAGTGATACCGCGACACCATTCGGCCAATGAATTCCGAGTCTCTTCGCCGCAGTGCACGCGCGATGCACTGAGACTCGGGTTCCGCCACACGCGAAAAGGCCGTCACCACGGCAACCATACGCTATATACGAGGTCGAGCCCCGGAATTATGCATGGCCACGCATCTTGAAGATGCCCAAAGACTTTCCAACGCGCCTTACCCGCTCGGGTGGCTGATTCGTCCTCTCTGGCCGCCTCAAACTTGGCAAGTTGCCCGAACCGGAATCCAGCCTCGATTTCTTCTGACGAGCCATCTATTTAAGGCGCCAACCAATCGCGATCAGGCCGAGCTAACTGTCGCGCATTGTTGTAGGCCATATCTAAAGTTAGACAAGTTGACGCGCGGTAAAAATCTGAGAATCTCTCCACTACTAGAGCTAAATCAGCCTTCGCAGCGTCCAGCAATGCAAGTGGTAGCAGGAGCTGTACTGAGCCTTGATAATATTGCGGGATCGCTGTTTTGTAGTTCCGCCTAACGCGTTGAATTGCAGAGTCTATTGCGCCGATGGTGAGATTCTGTATTCCAAAAGCGTTCATGGTTTTGATTGCACCGGGAAACCGGCTGATGTTATCAGAGACGATATGCTCCACGTTCTTTCGCAATTCTTTGCGGGTATCCAGAACAAGAACCGATGGATCTTCAAAGTAATGAGCCATCTCCGGCAACGACGGGAATCTATTTAGCTCCCACTCGCCTTTCCGCGCAAACTTCCAAAAGTGCCAGTAGCACTTATTGGGAAGCTTATTTCTGGAGAACAGAGCGTAGATTGGTTCTTGTGTTTTTGTAATGAGGCCCGTATTCCAGCAGCAGTTCTCTTCGTCGTTGGTGACACTGATTTTCTTTTCCTCTGCAATCCGTCGGTAAGTGTAATTGATATAGTTGCGCAAGATTGGATGAGGGACTGCGGACGGTGTATTTTTGTAGTCCCAGTCTTCTGGCTCCGCAAGGCTGGCCAGGACATCTATATCAGCCGCAAACTTGGGCATCATCACGAAGTCTGTGAATGCTTCGGGAAAATCGTATGGCTTGTTTTTCTCGGCCGTTTCCATATTGAAGGAGATCTACGCATTAGAAGTTTACTTGAAGTGGACCTTGCAACAGACATAGCTGGAGGTTCGTTAGCCCTTGATGCCAAATCCCGAATGGAGCACCACCCGAAAGTTGAGCGAGCTAGTGCGGATAGATCCCGGCCTAACGGCGTAGCATTTACCGATATTTGGCTCACTGAATTGTCTGGTTACGGAAAGTAGGAATCGCGCCAATTCGCATTTAGAAACGCGAATCGTGATTTTGCACGTTGCGTCTCAGGTTTTCGGCAGCCAATTATGTTGTGGTTTTCACGAGTCGCGATGCTCTCGATGCACTCACTGCTTCTGAGAGCCACATAACGGAGTGCGCCACATAAGAGCTGAAGCTTGATGGCTATCGCGCCCTCGCTATCAAGACAAGCGGCAGGGTGCAGCTTCGATCCCGGAACGATAACGACTTCAGTCTTAGATATCCTGCGATCGTCAAGGCTCTGGCCCATCTACCGGACGAAACGATTATCGACGGCGAGGTTGTGGCATTAGACGTTTCTGGTCGCCCATCGTTCAATACTCTCCAAAACTACGGCTCCTCGAGAGTTCCAATTTTCTACTACACGTTTGACGTGGTCGTGCTAGCTGGCCGGGACTTGCGGTCAGAACCGCTGGACACCCGACGCGAGCTGCTAAGGACGAAAGTTCTTCCGAAGCTGGGCGAGCCAATCCGCTACTCAGCAGATTTGGAGGCCAGCCTGCCGGATCTTATTCGATCTGTTCGTGAGCAGGGACTCGAAGGCTTGGTGGCCAAACGTAGAAACAGCCTATACGAACCCGGCCAGCGTTTCTGCGCCTGGCGCAAAATGCGGATCAATCAAGGGCAAGAATTCGTAATCGGTGGATACACGCCAAGTCCCAAAAACTTCGACGCGCTGATCTTCGGCTATTACGAAGGGAAGAAACTGATCTACGTGGCAAGAACTCGCAACGGTTTTACGCCTACTTTGCGCGAACAATTATTCAGGCGCTTTCGCAGCTTGCAGACTCCGGACTGCCCGTTTTCGAATCTGCCTGAAACTCGATCGGGACGTTGGGGACAGGGTCTGACGGCAGCAAAAATGAAAGAGTGCCGGTGGCTGCTATGCCGAATCCGGCATAGCAACCACAATGTCGAATGTCAGACTATGCCGTATCGCCCCGTTGGAGAAGTTGCAGCGCTGCGGCTAGCCTCATGCTGCTCGGCATAGTCAGGCCTTGTTTTTCTGGCGCACTGGGGTACGGATGTCGTTGGAAGAACCGGCATTCCCTAATCCAAAAACGCAAATCAGCGAAACGACGCTGGCCCAGGTGGCCGCCCCTGCGTGAAGGATTGCGACAACGGGTTTCGCTGGCAGGTTAAATGACAAACACGCCAACTTCCGACTCGCGCGTCGTCCGCCAAACTGCGTAGAGCTATCCCACCTCTCGACCAACTATCGCGTAAATATCTGGTAGAATTCTGCGCAATGTGAAAGACGCCACACGTGGACGCGTTATTGTTCTTGAACGCGCTGCTATGGCTCAAGATCGACGCCTCACAGGAGCTAACAATGGAGCGTGTGCCCGCGACTGTGCCGGTCGGCGCGTAATGAGTGTGATACGGGGCAAGCTTGTCGCGATTGTGAACAAATAACTCAGATTCAGAGGAGCCCATGCAATTTGACAATGCAGGATTGCAGGATTTCGCGGCGCGCTACACCGCAGCGTGGTGCAGCAAAGATCCTGCGCGTCTTTCAGCGTTTTATTCACCCGATGGCTCGCTAACGATCAATGGTGGTGCTCCCGCTGTCGGGCGTACCGCGATTACGGAAGTCGCTAGATCATTCATGACGGCGTTCCCCGATATGAGGGTGATCATGGATGATTTGATCGTCCGAGGCGATCGCGCTGAGTACCATTGGACGTTAACCGGCACGAACATCGGGGCGGCAGGCGCTGGTAATCCGGTTTGCATCAGTGGCTCCGAGCTTTGGGAGATCGGAGCCGATGGGCTTATTGCGTCGTCGCAGGGCCGATTCGATGAGGCCGATTATCGTCGCCAAATTGCAGGCCCTGATCGAGAACCATCCCCACCGTGATCGCGTCCGCCGTCAAAATATCTTTGGGCATCGCGATCGGCAGAATGATTACCGTGTGCCGCTCGCAGCTGCGCTAGCGGGAGATGCGCCGAGCTGTTCCAGCAATGCGAGCCGGTCGAAGTAGACGTGCTCGCTTACTACCTTGCCGTCCCTGAGCCGGTCCAAGCTCATCCCGCTGACTTCGATACGCTGGCCGCTGGCGTGAATGCCTTGAAACTCGCCTCTCTGTGTTCCCGTGACTGTCCAATGGGAGGCGATATGATCGCCTTGGCCGACACTCTCTTTGATCTGAAGTTTGAAATCTGGAAAGGCGGTGCGCACCTCAGCGACGAAGTTCGCGATCTGATGCACACCACGGTGTCGAATCGGCTCGCGTCCGTTAGGATCGGTTCGTTCCGCGTGCTCGCTGTAGAGTTGCTTGGCGATCTCGGGGCTACCGGTGTTCCAAAGTTCGATTTGAAGCTCAATTATGCGTTGTGTCTCTGCGGTCATAAAATCTCCTTTTCGTGATGCTATCCGTTTTCACGATTCTGGATTTGGCCCCGCCCAGAGGCGGCGCAAAGGAACTGCCTCGGGCCCTCGAATGATAAAGCCAACCGCTGTCATTTCGGCGCCATTAACGGAACAGCGGGAAAGGTCAGAGTTCCCCGTATCGACGATACATCTCCAGCTACCGTCTGCCTGCTTTTTCCAGATCTCGAGAATTTTGCCGACATCTCTTGTCCGTCTGTCGACGGATTCGTTGAAGCTGTATTCATACGTGCCGTAAAGGTATGCGAGATCTCCCGATCGGGCCACCTCGATTTTCGATGGTTGCCGAACTCAGGACGCGTAACTCTGCCTGGCAATGTTGAATACCCCTTCGACCTATACGGCCTAAGACGTACCGCGCCTGTTCGTTCACACTCGCCGGTCGCCCTATTTCCCCTCCACGTGGGAGCAATGGTTCGAGGCGATCTTCCACTCGCCTGACTCGCTGATCCAAGTGTCGCTGCAAATCACCGCACGCGCACGATGCGTTCCGTTGAGGGTCCCATCGTAGGTAAATTTGTAGTGTGCGACCGCGGTGTTGGGACCGAAGGTCGCCACCACCTTCAAGTCGCTGAGTTCGGCTTTGTTGAATTTGATGGACTTGTCCTGCATAGCCTTGATGGCCTCTGCCCTGGTCGCCCATTCGCCCCAGCTGTACCCCTCGACATAGCCGTCGGTAGTGGGGTCTTTTGAAATCCGGCGGGCTTGACAGCCGCTCCGTTCTAAAGAACTGCTCACTTACAACCGATAGGGTAGGTATGGGCGAAACTATTTGCTTTTACGTCACAGAATTCTGGCAGAATGAGAGCGGCCAAGATCTGGTTGAGTACTCGCTGCTTCTGGCCTTCATCGCGCTCACCGCAGTAGCGCTTCTCTCAAGTGTCGGCAACAGCGTTAAGAACGTCTGGACTAATGTGAATACAAAACTGACGAGCGCTGCCTCGTAAAGCACATGGGACGATGAGGGCATAGTGGAAGACTCGAATAGCCCTAGCGTTAAGGGGCAACTCGGTGGCAACCTTGAACCATTATGTGATCATTGCCCGTGCAGGACTCCGTTTGAACCCACTGAAAGGTTGCGACGCGGCAAGGACCTCTACTTTGAAGAGCCGCTGGATGAAGGTATTCGTGACATTGTTCTGACGCTGATAGCGAACGGCGTAGAAACCTATGAATCGTGCGAGGGAGGTCCGGGACATATATACCCTTGGCCTACGGTGCGCTTCACGGGATCATCAGCGGAAGGATTGAGGGCTCTGTCCGTCGCACTGTCTCACGGCTTACCCGTCTCTCAACTGCGTCGAACGTGGAGTATTAGGGATGAATTGATTCACGGCCCTTGGTGGGAGATGACATTTAACCCACCAAGGAATTCCCCGCTGTGGGCCGACCGAAATGTTTAAATAGCGGTTAAGAGTTCGTTTTGTTATAGCCCTCGCAATGCTCGCAGAGTTTGTAACCGTTTTGTCCAGCGCGGTCCTCCTTCGCTGCTTTTATGTCGCGCCCTGGGGCGCACGAGTTGTTGTTGTGATAGCGACGATTGGCAGATGGCTTCTTGTCGCCCACATTCTCCGGCAGGTGTTTCCCGGCATCCGCCCACATGGCGTCGTGAGCCTTGAGGGTTCTATCCTGTGACGTGCCGTCCGGCAGCGTGAATTTGCTGTGGCCATCGCTCATGAACACTGCCACCGAGGCTGGATGTTCGTGCATTACTGATTTCTCATGCGGCCCGTACGTGGCCCGCAGCACGCGAACCTGGTCATTGTCGATGACTACTTTGTAATGTTTGGGATCCAATTTGACAGGGTCTAGCGTGGTCTTTGCCGCTGTGGCCCCGCCAGCTGGCTCCTTCAGCTCCACCATAACGGCTTCCGACTCCGAGTCGGAAAGATTCTCAGACGCGTGTGTGACGGCCTTGGAGTAAGCCACTTCGCCGGCTTTGGGGCGGTCGTTACTGGTCTTCCCATCGGGAAACGTGTATCTGAAATCGTCAGTCGTAAACCCCACCGCCACGTAGGTGGGATGCGAATGCATGGCAAGCTTGCTGTGTCCCGGCTCGTTGAAGTGAAGCACGCGCACACGATCATTTTCGAAGATCACTTTCACCCGATCGGGCGCCAACTGAACCACGTCCTGCGCGAAAGCAGGGACTGTAGTGAGGGCCACGGCGACAGCGAACATGACACGCATAATTCATTTCCTCCTTCAAGAGCACGCATTTTCACCAGGGCGCGTATAAGTATATACCTTTTCCAGGCTTGTTTTCTCCGCCTAGCCGTACTGGGCAGCCGTACTGTTACGGGGGTTTACCGCCGCTTTAAGACAGTGCGCGCCCCTGAATGAACCCGAAAGCCAGAGATTCTAAATATAGGAGCTCGAATGTCCGAGACCGCGACTAACCTGCCAATTCAACGCCATTCGAACCCGTTCTTCGCACCCTTTGCATGAGGCCGGTTGAATGGTATGATCGCCCTCGCGGTTAATTCAGCCGAACCCGACCCTATAGGAGGTAGTTATGAGCAGCATGTTGAAATCCGTCCTACTGGCTGCGGTCTCGATAGCGTTTCTCTGCGCTGCACTTACTAGCAACTCAAACGCAAGTGCGGCGAAGCCGGCGGCTGTGGCGCCAACTGCCGACGAGTTGCTCGCTTTGGACAAACAGGCTACGGAAGCCTACATAAATGGTAACGGCCAATTCTTTGAAGGCCTCTTAAGCGAAAAGATCGTTATGACCAACGACGGCCACCGGATGGGCAAAGCCGACGTGATCAAGATGATCAGGGCAGTCAGGTGCAACATCAAAGACTGGTCCCTTACCGAGCCGCATATGGAAAGGATCAATGACGACACCTATGTCCTGAGCTACAAGGCGACCATGGATGGCACCTGCACCTCCGATGGCAAGACTGATCAACCGCAGAGCCCGGTCCGTGCGGCCACGGTGAAAAATGGCAGGCGGCGTTTCATGGCGAGAACCTGATCGTCGATCCTAAAACTCTGTCGGAAACCTATAAAAAGGAAGAATCGGAGAAAGGCGATCTTAAGAAGGACACAGCTGCTGTCCCGGGTCCTGCCAAACGGATTGACGGCTCGGGCACTGAGGGTTTGATGACGGCGGAAAGAGCCATTTGGGGAGCATGGAAGGAAAAGAACGCCAAAAAGCTCGAAGACCTGACTGCCGCAGATATTACCTTCGTGAATATCTTTGGCACTTATTTCGCAAACAAGGCTGACGTGATCAAGGATTGGACGGGAGCAACGTGCCATGTCAAAAGCTTTTCGCTGACCGATGGTGTCGGAACTCTCGTTTCACCAACGGTCGGAATCCTGACGGTAACGGGCTCGGTAGACGGCGATTGCGGCGGCCAGAAACCCCCACCGGTGTACGGTGCCAGCGTCTATGTAAAGCATGGCGGCGCATGGAAGTGGGCGTTCGGATTCAACTCGCCCCACTAGTTTCGGCATTCGAGGCATCACATCTCGGAACCCTAGAGATTCCGAAAGAACTTGGCTGTTCTTCGTCTCGTTCCGTTCAAACACTGCAAAGGCGAACCGGCCTCGGCGGCGAATCCACTTGTCCATCTGACGCCCAAGCCGCTGATCGAAGCTGGTTCCTGGACTGTTTGAATGTAAGTCGAGGAGCGCGTAGCGTACAAAAAGCTGAACTCAACGGGGACGTTGATTCAGAGTACAACCATGGAGGCTCCTCACAGACATATGTATTAGCCGACTTATGCACGGAATCTGACTGGCCGTGAGCTCGTCAGGCGGGAAGCCCATCGGGAACGCCTGAGAAATCCTACAGTAAATCAGGTGGGGCGGCGAAGTGAGCGCTTCGCGAAATCTTCTCAGGAGTCACCCAGATGGTGATGAGCAAACAAAAGCATAAGCTTGGAAAACCGGCGTGCCAAGGGGCTGCATCGATTAATCCGGAGCCTTTGAAAATCGGGGGCTCTACGCCTTACGACTTCCGCGGCAGGAACCTGACGGCTTACGGCGGTCTACTGCCCGTGGCCACGATGCTGGAGAAGCTCGGATTCCAGCAACTGGTAGAAGACACGCTCGCCATCAAACGGCAAACGCGAGCGATGCCGGTCTATCAGTTCGTGCTAGCGATCGTACTGAAGCTGTACCTCGGATTTTCACGCCTGAACCATTTCCGCTTTCTAGAGCGGGAGCCGATGTTGACGGGCATTTTGAAAGTGTTGCGAGTGCCGCCGCAATGCACGTTCTGGCGGTTTTTGGCTTCACTGCATCTCAGCCTTGCCAACCAGATTCTGAAGATTCAACAGGCAATGGCGCGTCTGGGAAGCAGCCCACGTGCAATTGAAAGTAGTGACGCTCGATACGGACACTACGGTGCACACACTGTATGGGAACCAGATGGGCGGGCGCAGAAGCTTCAATCCGAAAAACAAAGGGAAGAGAAGTTATCAACCGATTCTGACCTTCCTAGCTGAGACTCGGGAATACGTTTGCGGCGAACTGCGTAACGGTGACCGCCCCACGGGCGTTCAGATCGCGCGTCATCTGGAGAGGGTATTTGCGGCGCTGCCGCCCGGCGTGGAAACCGTCTATGCCCGGGCCGACGCTGGTTTCTACTGTTGCGAAGCAGTGGAAGCGTATGAGAAAGCCGGCGTGCAGTTTGTGATCGCCGCGCGCAAAACGGCGCCCGTGCTGGAGCAACTGAAAGCAGCGGAGTGGAAACCGTCGCCGGATGCCAATGCAGACGGCCAGTGCGAATTCCGTTACCAGGCGAAAGGTTGGAGCAAAGAATACCGGTTTATCGCTTTGCGCTACGCCAAACACACGCCGGTGTCCGAAACCAACAAAGCCGAGCAATATCCACTATTTGATACGCCCGACTACGGCTATCGGGTATTCGTCACTAATATGAAGCGCGATACGGTGGCGTTGCTGGCGTGGTTCTACGATCAGCGCGCCGGCGCGGAAAATCTGATCAAAGAAGCCAATAACGATGCTGGTCTAACGGCTTATCCATCAGGGCGCTGGGCCATGAACTGCATTCATTTTCAGTTCGCCATGCTCGCTTACAACCTCAACTGTTGGCTGATGCTGTTCAACCGCGAAGAGGAAATCCGGGTGGACACGCTCCAGCACACAACACTAGCAACCAGCAGGCTGAAGTTCCTGTTTCTGGCGGCGCGGATCTGGCGACATTCAGGCCGAGTGGGTGTCAGCTACAGCGACCATTACGCCGACAAAAGTGTCTTCAATCGCCTTATGAAGCGACTCATAACTATCACCGAAACAAGCAGCGGGTTCCGTCCAGTGATCCCTATTGCCCTGCGCTGTTGATTCGTTGCGCATAGAATCCTATGCACAGCCAGGCTTGGCGCAGCAATAGGTTACAAGCTGGAGAAACAAAGATCAGCTAAACAATCGTCGAAATCAACTTTCGCGATGAACCGATCTCCATCGAGTTCATATCATCAGGTGAACTCGGATGCCTGCCGTGTGCATAGTTCAGGTATTACATCGGACTAGATGTTCACAAGAAGACGATTAGCTATTGCGTCAAGGACGCGAGCGGGCAGATCCATCGACAAGGAATGATCGGAGCAACGCGCAACGAACTGGATGTATGGATGAAGAATCTTCCACAGCCCTGGACAGTGGCGATGGAAGCAAGCATCTTTACGGGCTGGATCTACGATCATCTGCTTCCACATGCTGCACAGGTAAAGGTCGCGCATCCATTAATGCTGCGAGCGATCGCGGCGGCAAAAAAGAAGAACGACAGGATCGATGCCGCCAAGATCGCGGACTGCCTGCGCTGTGACTTCCTGCCGGAATGCCATATGGTCTCGACAGAGATTCGGGATCGGCGCCGCACTTTGCGGTATCGCCACCTGCTGGTACGCCAGATGGTACAGATGAAGAATCGAGTTTCGGGTTTGCTTCTGGAGACCGGAGTAAGCCATAACAAACAGCGCCTACACAAGGTGAAGTACTTCCGTGAGTTGCTCGCAACCAACAAAGAAGTGGATGAGAGCATCCGGCCGTTACTGAAACTCAGCCGTGAGACGATCGTGCGGTTGCAAAAGACGGAATACGCTCTGGTCAGTTCTCTCGAACGAGACCCGATGCTGGCTGAAAGGATCAAAAATCTAAGAACGATGCCTGGCGTAGGACCGATTACCGCGCTGACTTGGGCCCTGGAAATCGGTGATGTATCCCGCTTCCGGTCGGTCAAGCAGGCGATCAGCTATTGCGGACTCTGCGGCGATGAAAAGAGCTCAGCAGACAAGGTGCTGCGAACACCACTCTCCAAACAGCGCAATAAGCATATTCAGCGTGTTTTGGTAGAAGCGGCAAAGCTCGCGCCGAAACAGAGCCACGAGCTCGCCTTGGTGCACGAGAAGGCAAAGCAGAAAGGAAACACGAATCGAGCAACGATTGCGGTAGCTCGAAAGATGGTAACGTACCTGCTCGCAGTAGATCGCGCGCAGCGGCCATTTGTACCGGTAGAAAATTTCAGCACCGCGGTGGCGTAAACCGCCCACTACCAGAGAAAACAGATCACACAGCGCGCAGGCTGCCAGGTCCTGCAGATGGCCGACTGAGCGATGGACATGAAAACTCCTGAGGCTCTCTCCGAACTGTTTCGGGACTGGCAGCGAACACAAACTCAATCTTCTGTGACGGCCAGGAAGGCCCGAGACAGCAAATGGATGTCCGGTTCTGCGAACGCAGGAATCACGGCCGAGAGGCACATATGCGAGCTGCGGGTTCTGGCATGAACGTTCTTGCGCGCTCCTCACAAGCGCGCGTCAGGAGAATTGCGTTTTTCTCTTGACTTCGACTTACATGGAGGTCGGCCATCCGTCAATTGGAACAGGCAGCTTCGGGAGCCGTGGCCCAACGAGTAGCGCGCCACAGCGACAGTAATCCACCCGGTACCCGCAGTTCGCCATGCAGCCTCGCTCATCTTCATCACCAGTGCCACATAAGTACCCAGATCCACCCTGAATCACTCCACATCCCTCGCGGGGGTGAATCCGTGCAACAGGAAGTAAAATCTCACTTCGGTTCCGTAACCTATTCCACTACTGGCCAGTTATTCTCTTTGGAGCCATGGTCGACGCCCGACATCCGGCACTAACGCCATCATCACAACCCGCCGACGAGCGGTTGCTGGTTGAGGCGGCTCAGGCCAATCTCTCGAAATTTGATACTCTTTACGAGCTTCATTTCGATCGCGTCTATTTTTTTATCGTCAGTCGCGTCCACGATCGTGCGGTCGCCGAAGACCTTACCTCCGAGGTATTCCATAAGGCCCTCGCCAATCTTTCGAAGTACCAATGGCGCGGGACTCCGTTTTCTGCCTGGCTTTTCCGTATTGCCTCGAACGCGGTAGTCGACTATTTGAAGCGCGCCGAGCGCGAACAACAAACCGATGAGCTTGAGCACCCCTTGACACAGCCCGACCTCTCGTCCATTGATTTGGACTTCATCGACCGGCAAGTTCGTTTGCTTCGGCTTGTCGAGCAACTTCCCGAGATTCAACGCCGAGTGGTCTGCGAGCGTTTCATCGACGAACGCAGTATTCGCGAAATCGCCCGGCGCCTAGCAAGACCGAAGGCGCTATCAAACAACTTCAGTTCCGTGCCCTACAGACTCTCCGCGCACACATAGGTGACCGCCGTGCCTAAGCGCTCTCCTGCCGAACAACTCGATCAGGCCGTCGCCGCGCTGCTTTCTGGGTCACAGCCGGTAGCTGAGCCGCTTTCGCACCCCAGCATCGCAGCGCTCCTTTCGCTCGTGCCTACCCTGCGGGCTATGCCGCGCGCTGAATTCAAAGCATCTCTAAAATCCGAATTGCAAAGGAGAATCTCAATGCAGGAAACAGGAGTCCCGTCCGCAGCGCGGTCCAAAGCCGTTCAATTCCGACGCCCCAACTTCCCCAACATAGCGCCGTCCTTCTTTATTAAGGGCGCCCCACAGTTCATCGACTTCCTGGTCGCCGCCTTCGAAGGTACGGAGCGCGTTCGTGTCCCAAGGTCTGACGGCTCGATCATGTATGCCGAAGTCGGTATCGGCAATTCCGTAATCGAGCTGGGCGATGCCAACGAACAATATCCTCAGCGTCCGATGACCACTCACTTGTATGTGCCCGACAGCGACGCCACCTTTGCCCGTGCCCTCCAGGCCGGTGCTGTCGCCATCTATGCGCCCACGGACGACCATCCTTCCGGTGATCGTTGGGGCGCGGCTACTGACCCCTTCGGCAATACCTGGTACATCGCCACCCCGAAAGGCTGGGCTCCGGGTCCCGAAGGTGTCCTCACTGTTCAGCCCTACCTGCATCTGCGCAACGCGCACGAGATGATTCCCTTCGTCGAAGCAGCTCTCGACGCCAAAGTCACCGGCCTTCACAAATCACCTGACGGCGTCGTTCGCCACGCCACCATCGAAATTGCGGACGCGACGTTCGAAATCGATGAGGCTGCCGGTGAATCTCAGCCCAACCCGTCTTATCTGCATATCTATGTGCCCGACACCGACGCGCTCTACGACCGAGCCGTAGCTGCCGGCGCGAAAGGCGTGAAACCGCCCTATACCGCCCCATACGGGGACCGCGCCGCCACCATCACCGACCCGTTCGGCAATACGTGGTTCCTGGCAACGTATCTCAGCTCAGTACAACCGTAGTCCGCTCCCAGGTGGAACGAAGCGCCGCTCGCAATTGCCGAAAACTTTTGCGTGTCATCGCGATGTTGAGTGCCCTTATGACGTTTGACAATTCGGCGTTTGCCTTATTTACACCCGCTCGCCTCGTGACCTATGTCAACAGCGTTATGGGAGGTTCTGCCTCGGCATGCTCAATCCTAAGGTGCCATAGGAGGCAGTGCTGGATCGGTTCCTTCGTGGGTCGTCCGCCAAGTGCGTAGACCTATCGCACCTCTCGACCAAACTATCGCGTAAATATCTGGTACAATCCTGCGCAATATGAAAGACGGCCACGCGTGGACGCGTTATTGTTCTTGAACGCGCTGCTATGGCTCAAGATCGACGCCTCACAGGAGCTAACAATGGAGCGTGTGCCGGCGACTGTGCCGGTCGGCGCGTAATGATTGTGATATGGGGCAAGCTTCTCGCGTTTGTGAACAAATAGCTCAGATTCAGAGGAGCCCATGCAATTTGAGAACGCAGGATTGCAGGATTTTGCGGCGCGCTACACCGCAGCGTGGTGCAGCCAAGATCCTGCGCGTCTTTCAGCGTTTTATTCACCCGATGGCTCGCTGCCGCTTGCAGGATCGGGACCGCTAGTTTGTCCGGGACTATTTCCGGGATGACACGCCCAATGTTCAGGATATTGCCAACTCGATTTCCAAAGCTATCCAATCGCTCTCGACGACGTTCTTGATGGTCTTGCCACCAATCCTTAGCTGCTCGCCCAAGAACCTTGACGACCTCGACGGCGGCTTGCGCGAGAACCTTATCTCCCAGATCGCTCATCGTTCTTGATTCAACAAGTTTAGCCGGATCGTGGCTTGGTGACCAGCCTGACGCAAAGGACGTTACGCTTGGCTATCTGCGGTCGCCCAGATCAGCGGCGTGGCTTCGTGTCCACAGCCTTGCATCCGTTGATTATCGATGTTTCCATAATCTGAAAAAGTGTTGCGGCCAACGTGAGGCACATTTCTCCGTCCGATTCGTTAGAATCTATCTCGCGCTTGCGTCCAAATTTTAAGCCAGGACTTCTCGCGGTCTTGACTTCAGCGCAGGTCCGTTCGCTTATCAGCCCGCGCCAGTTTCGCCAGCACGCCAATCATCCGCCATGTGGCGCGGCCTATCAAATTTCATAGTCGCTTTGGGACGCTTTTGCTCAGCGATTCGGGCCGCGCTCTCAATGCTGGAATCAAGCGATTTTGATGTTTGCTTTTTGGGACAACGCGGTGCGGCTCCTCTCGCCAGCGCCCAATATCTCTGCCAGCGCTTTGAGGATGATACTCACTTGACATTTGGCTTTTGGCCTGCGGCTTGAGCAGTCGCTAGAGTGGCCGCATGCGCGCTGCTAAATTGTGTCGCTTAGTGAACTAGAAGTAGCGAAGCAAGCAATGACGGATGGAGAACGGCGAGTAAACCGGTCCGCTTTTCATTTCGGGCGGGAAACAGGGGAAGGCAGCGCATCCAATAAAGATCTCGTCGGGCAAAGCTTGAGATGTCCCGCATCGCCTCATCATAGGCCGTGATTGCCGCCCGTATATCTCGACGGGATTCGGATTCGATTGCCATTCTCTTGAGGCGTTCGAAGACATGCTCTCCCAATAAAACTTGGTATAGGTATCGCTCCGAATTCAACTTGCTTAAGAAAGAGTCGATTTGGTGCGTCACTTTCTGATATCGTTCACTGTCATCGGGAATCACCGTCCCCTGATCGGTAATCCGCGCAAACGACAGCAACTCATCCGTAGCGACGGTTAACCTTCCCAAGGTTCGCAGCAGATAAATGTATGAGTCGCGCTTCAACTCGTACGCACGTTCACGGTTCCAAGCGTTGCCAGAGATCGTAGCCTCGATTTCTTTTTGGACTTGGGTGACGCCGCTAACCTCGGCCAGAATGAGATCAAGCTTATCGTTGCGGGCGTTTAGCTCCGCAATTGCTCTTAGGTATGGGGTAGCCGCACTCCGAATAAAAAATACGCCTACACCGATCAGCACGTACAAGCCGAGAATTGCCCACCAATTTCCCGTCATCCCAAAAACGTATCACGCAAGGGGCAGTCGCTGCATTTCGAGACGACGAACTCAACACATCCGAACCCGGCGAGATGACCGAGTTCACGGTGACGGTTTTCCGCAATCCGACTGAACACAAAATCCGGCTCCGGCAAGTGAAAGCATGGGCAAAGCACACCGTCAAAGATGGCCCGGTAGGAATCGTAAAGCGGCAGCGGGTGCGGAGCTTGCTCGGAATTGGTGAATGAGCGTGAACCTAAAAATTATTCGCAAAAATCCCAGGCTGGAGCCAATGCGTCTTCTAATATGGAGCGACCTGTCAATGGGTCACGTAAACCCGAAGTTAACGCGATCCGGAAATGCTCGTAAGAGGATTTCCGGGAGCGTGAATACAAGAAGCAGCACGGGTGGCAGTGAGGAGCGAGTGCGACGGTTGATCACTCTAATATCCGCGGGTCGGAACCGCATAATCGTGATTCGTCGGGAGCTGCCTCGGACTGAGGACGCGAGTTGGGCCGGGCCGTATCGCACAAAAGATCGGAGGATTCTCCTTGCCGTGAGCTCCTCGACTGCCACCGGTGCTGCTTCTAAAACGTGCAAAACTTCTTCTTTCTCAGGCAGCTTTCCGCTGCGGTTGCGATTCGGTTTTGACGGCGATGGCCCAGGCGAAGCCCAGCAGTTCGCGAGCGATCGCAGTGACAATCTGGGGTTTATTTTTGCCGCCCGCCGCGAGTTTCTTATAACGGGTACACAAACGCCATTGCGCTTTCCAGGCAATGTCTTTGGTTTCTTGGTTAAGGCCTTTTTGGCGCTTGAGCAGAAATCCGCCCACCCATGGTTTGTGTTGATAGGCCCAAGCCGCTTCCACCATCACTCGTCGCAGATGCGCATTGCCGGTTTTGGTAATACCGCCTCGTTGGATGCGATTGCCGCTGGAATATTCACTCGACACCAGTCCGCTGTAACTCATCAACTGGCGGGGACTCTGGAACCGGCTCAGCGAGCCCGTTTCGGCCACGATGGTCAGCGCCGTCATCTGCGCGACGCCGCGCAGCGCCTGGAGTGCGGCAATCACGGAACGAATCTGTTCTGGAGCTGTCTGGATGGCTTCATCGATGGCCTTCTCCAACCGGGCGATTCGTTCACCGGCATGATGCACTTCATGCACATAGTCCGCCAGCGTCGCTTCGAGTGCCGGCTGCTCAAAGTGCACATGGTCGTGCAGCCAAGTCATGTACTTTGCCGTCCACTTCTTCTTGATATCGGCAGGCGCCTGCGCTCCGTGCCGCAGCAAAAATTTTCCCAGCCGTTGACGAGCCCGGTGCTGATCCTGCCTGGCATCTTCGCGCGCCCGCACCAGATCGCGCAGCGCTTCGTGGGCCGCATCGGGCACCCAGACCGCCGTCAGGTCGCCGCTGCGATAACAGCGCGCCAGCTTCTCGGCGTCGCGCCGATCCGTTTTCACGCGATCGCCAGCTTTGGCCGGTACCAGCGACGGCGCAATCACTTCGCAAGAAACGCCCAGTTGTGTCAACTGCCAGTACAAAACGTACCCCGTCGGACCCGCCTCATAGCAGGCTTTCAACTGCTTCACCGGACCGAGCTTCGCCACCAGTTTCCGGATCGATTGCAGGTGATTCGGTATAACACCCAGACAACGGACTTCGCCGCTCGGCTCCGCCACCGCTACCGCGATCGTGCCGGCGTGGACATCCAAACCAATAAAACGTATCTTAGACATGCGACCAATTCCTTTCGTATGCGGCTCTGCGCCGCCGGATTCAACTCTTCGCAGCGTAACCCGCGCTATTGCGAAGGATTGGTCGCTCCATTTTGACTGAGAAGTTCAAAGTAGCCCTTAGCTGAACGCTCAAGCGGTTGCTCTGAACACGATGTCATAAGTCAGGAAGACCCGGCTCAATTCAAAACTCACAACCTTCGCTTTGTTCTCATATCGCACCTGCCGAACTCTCGCGTACTTCTGCCCTGAGTATCCTCATAATTTTGAGCGACACGTTTTCCAAAGCTCAGGTTCTTTATCTCTCTTCTTTCGACCATCAGAGCCGCTCGGAGTTCATCAGTCCAGTGCGGACAAAGTTACAAAATAGTTGAAAACATCTGTGCTCGTTCAGTAGAACTGTTGCTGCTTCTTATCGCACATTAACTGATGCTCAAGGCGCGTCAGAGCGCTCCGTCCCGCGATAAGCTCAGAGCACCTCTGTAAAGGAATGGCCAAGTATCAACCGATATGGTAGGTATCGGTACGACTGTCGGCTGTGAGACCTGCCGCGTTTTGGCGGACCTATTGAATGCGGCTGAACTTGAGGTGCGAATCTCGCGGGAGGAATATGAAAGGATTAAAGCCGACCTCGAACGCCATAGAAAAGAGCAGCACTCAGACTCAACACACGACTAGGTGATGGTTCGCTTCAAAAATTCCCGTTATCCACACTGGTCATTCACATCTTCATCTCTCATGGAGCTTGGAAGCGGTCAAGTAATCCCACAGTCGTCTTCGCGCTTTTGAGTACTCACCGTGTGCCGTCAACTCTTGTCTGCGGTGAAGAAAGATTTCATTTCGCTTGTGTTCTGGCATTGGAACTGCTTCGACTTGGCCCAACAGTGTACAGCCCTCTTCTATAAGCTCAACGTAAGACCGGAGGGCTTCCAAGCACTCATGCTGAAGTTGCAGCCGACTCATACGCCGTGAAACCACGATGCAAATTGTAGCGGCTTATGTTTTGCAAATAGAACTGAACCGATTACGGGTACCGTACCAGAAGTGATCCGACATTGCGCTCCCGAAATCAACTCAGGATTGGAACAGTACCGAGGTCACGCGACTATCGATCCGTCGTAATGACGTTGACCGGGACTGGCCACGTGAGCGTTAGCATGAGAAAGTGGAGTGGAAGCCGCGTGGAATCAGAGTCAAGACACTTCGGAGATCTTGGAAATCGTTTGCCGCGATGCTAGATGAATCGATGAAGTAATACCACGATCTCAGATGCTAAACTTCGGCAGTCAGTAATCCACACACGTCATGCCGCGAATTAAAACGAAACCACTCAATCCGATGATTCTCCAGGCCGCAATTCACGGACTGGAGATCCAACCCAACAAACTCGGTGAACACATTGAACAGATCCGTGCGCTTTTGGGCCGACGATCTCCCGGTCGTTCTGCACGGTCAACGCAAGCTGATTCGGAAAAACGAGCACAACCGCAGCGTCGCAAGCTGAGTATCGCCGCACGAAAGCGAATCGCCGCCGCTCAAAGGAAAAGGTGGGCCGCAGTGAGAGCGCAGCAACAGTCGAAAGAGAGAAAGCGAAGAGTGTTGCGAATAACAAGACGTGAGGACCACCGGCGTGTGACTGCTGTCCAAAACTCTAAGTTGTCGAGGTCCGAATATGTTGTTTGCAACGCGGACAAATGGCGGTTGGCGCTCCTTGCGCGTCTAGCGTCCAGGTAATCTGGTGCCCGAAGATCCAACAGAGAAGCTTCTTCATTGCCCACGCTCAATGCCTCGTTTCAATCAACTGCTACCAACTTTTCAGTATCTAACTAGGGTAATCGCTAGAAAGCGATGCAAATAAAATGAAATAAATTCACAAGATCAATGCTACATTTCCCGTAAGGGAACTAAAACATACGGAGCGAGACGTACTTCAAGAACGAATAGCACGGCTAACGACTCTTGAAAATTTAGGTGGTGTGTTCCGAGATGGACGTTCTATCTACGAACGGGCACGGGTTTTTGCTATCAAAGCCCACATGAGCCAGATGCAGGGTGAAAGGTTTTACACCTGTCATTTAGAGGAAGTTGAAAACGTTCTCATCCGATTTGATTACTGCTCGTTTCGAATGAGAGCGGCTGCGTGGCTTCACGACACAGTTGAGAAGTCTGACGTCACCATGAAGGATATCAATCGAGAATTCCCTGGCTTCATCGCATCACTGGTGGACGCCGTAACAAGCGTACAGGGCCAGAGCCGTGAGCAGCGGAATTCGGCGACGTATCTCAGGCTAAAAGAACGCGGCGGAATGGCTATCGTTCTGAAATTGGCAGATCGCACTGCCAATGTTGAGGAAGCAATTCTGGCAACCATTTCAACGAACGAAAGCAAGCTGCCCATTCACGAAGATGAATATTCTGAATTCCGGGATGCCCTCTACGAGTCGAAAAACGCCGATGCAATGTGGGCGCACATGGACACCCTGGAAGAAATTGGCAACCAAACGATGACCCGGCTAAAGTTGACCGCGCTCTCAAACAACATATCGTCGTCAAACATCTCGTCAATGCCACAGCTACCGGAGTCGATCAGTCATTCTTCACACAAGTAGTTACGATTCGGGCGGCGACTCTTTTCGTTGCGTGGCGTCACTGCGGTCGGAATTGACGTTAGTAAAAACCTTACTAAACATAAGCAAACGGTGCTTGTCTCCGAAGCTCAAGACTCACGCTCTGGAACTTCATGATCGGAAAGTGAAGCTGAAAAAGGCATTGAAGATCCGGTCGGAAGAAGCAAAACTTTGCGTGTAGTTCGTGCTATGCCAACTCTGGCCGGAGTCGAATGAGTTCTTTCAGAAGGATGGGAAAGTCATGCCTTATCAGAACGCGCAAAGCCTGTTCAGAGGGTAGCGAATTCATGTCTAGTTCTTCCAGATACTCCACACCGAGTTTCCAGCGGATCACAATAGCGGGAAGGTCAAGTCGATCAAGAGGTTTACCAACAGCCGCAGCAGCGCTCATGCCTGAATTGATGTTGCAAGTGGCAAAATCGCCAATCTGGAGAAAACCCTAGCTGTATATCGGCGTATTATTACGGGCTTTCAGGATCTTTGGGTTTATGCTCTGGTGCCCATTCGCCGCGCAATCTCCCGGAGCGCCCACTGCTTTGCTTTCTCGAACGCCTCCTCCGCTGAAGGATATGGCGCTTCTTGAACATACCGCGTGGACTGATTGGCATCCGCTGGAAACGTCAGCGTGCAACTACACCGCCACAGATTGTCCAGTTTTGTGGCCGTCGCGATGAGTGTACACCCACGGTGCTTGAACTCAAACGTCTCACGTTCGTTCATTGGCTTGTTCTTAAATTTGATTGGCCGAGCGGTTATCATCCTTCTTTCGCGGCTGCTTCACAATTGATGTGCTCCCTAAGAATCTGAAGATTGTCGCCCTGGTAGGGCGTATTCAAACCGTCTAGCTTATCGCAAATTTAGAACGTTACTGAGCGTCAGGCCGGGTGTGACAGTGAGGGTCGACCAAGGGGCTGGAAACAAGTCGGGAACGAAGAAGAGCAGCGTTTTTCAAATTAGCAACGGCTGTTGCACCGCTCACAAAATTGCGAATCGGTACTTACATCCGCGTGTAGTTTCCATGTAACCCGATGCGAGATCAGGCCAGTCCCAAAAGATAACGTAGGTAAAGTTTCAATCTGCTCATTATCGCCTTTTGCTTTGGCGAAAGAATAACCATTTGTTTTCATTCTGTGGTGTGTCGGGAGAAGAGTTTCTATTGCATTGGCGAGGTTGTCTACGGCATCCAGAAGCGTGTTGGAGACAACACGGCATGTCTCACAGGACGGTGCATGTCCCACAATGCTATCCCGCCATTACGCGGCGTCCCGAGTTGCCTTCCTTCCATTTGAGAAAACGCTCATCGTCATCGGAGTTCAGGAGCAGGATTGGACACCACTTCCTCTCTTCGAAGAAATGCATGAGACCTTCAATTAACTGCTTAAAGTCAGGTGGGACATGCTCTTCGGAATGTGACACCGGATTCCTCTTTCTTTCGGAACCGGATAGCGGTACGGAGGATTTAAGTTTACAGCATTTCGGAGGGTGATGTGTTGGTGTCACCGTTCAGCTAAGAACCGATTACAAACAGACCTCAGTGCATCAATGAGTCCATCCAATGTTCCGGGTTTGGAGATGTAGTCTTGAGCACCTAGTGTGAACGCTCTTTTTCTCTCGGTTGCAAGCGAGGCGGAAGTGAAAATGATGACTGGTATAGTACGCAGCAATTCGCTGCTTCGAATTTCGGTCAGAACCTCGAAGCCATTCTTTTTGGGCAAGTTCACATTGAGTAGAATCAAATCCGGTCGCGGAGCGATCTCGTAGCCGTGAGTTTTCTGCAAAAACCAGAGAGCCTGCTCGCCGTCCGCAACTCGGCAAAGTTGAACTGGAATGTCAACTTCCTGCAAGGCCATCTTGATGATGTAGTATTCCGCGTCGCTGTCTTCAACCGATAGAAGGACACGGGAAGCCATACTAGTTTGGACCGCTATAAGCAAACCGCCGTCCACTGGGGAACATTACGAGTACTGCCTTCTGGACCATGAAGTAAATGTCGGTTGTACAGTTTGCTCTTGCGCCCATTCGATTTCGGCCCGTCACGACGCACCAGCTACATTTCCCAATCACTCCAAAGCCTCATAGAGCGGTACTCGCTTCCTAGTAGTACTTGGCACCTTCCGTGCCCATTCAGATCCAGACAGCACGTTTCATATGAATGGAGAATGTCGAAAGTGCTTTTCGCGCCAGCGTGCCACAAGTAGATCGGCGGAAGCTAGTACCTGAGTAACTTCTATTTCTGGGCGGTCGTATCCCAGAATCTCGTAATCAGAATCGCCTGGGCTTCCGATAATGAGAAGCCAAGCTCCGACCGAAAGTGGCGTTAGTTTTAAATTGAACTCTGCGACAGGATGAGTCGGGAAACGGTCTTCCAAGGCTCTCCTGATTCGCTCACCCTTCTCCTCGTTCACGTCACGGGAGCAACGAACGGTATGCCCGGTTTCAGTCGGCTTCTCCGGCATGTGCCGCAACTTCCGTTCCGCCTCTAGCCAATCGAACTCGGCAGATCCTTTAGGACAGCCACGCTGTTGCCAAAGCGTGTAAGCAAGTTTCGCGACTTTCTCGTTCGGTAGCGATTCAAATGTCTGCGGCTGAGGTGAGCCGGTGCGATCCAGACTCGTTTCCGGCTTACTTTCAGCGATGGATGTGGCTGTCGCGGGCGCACTCATAATGGTGGTTCTCCTTGCGATCAAATTTCCCGTGACAGGGGCAGGAGATCCTGACGACTCCGGTGTCAGGCAGATTCAGGATCGGCAGGACAGATTGAGCCATTATACCTTCTGGCGACCCACTCGAAACCCGAAGACGAATAAAAAATCGACCTGTTAAAACGGAAGCTCAACCTGGGGCGCTGAAGAAACTTGATGCCGGATCTTGAGGCATCAGGTTGTGTGGAGAGTAGATCCTACCGGAGCACCGAGGGCGATAAGACGCTCTCCTTCTTTCAGAAAACCTAAATTGGCGCACTGCCCTGAGCGCCTTAACGTACACCTCCATCGTTGCCATGAACGGAGCTATAATCGCCTCAATCCCTCAAACTGCCGAGTCGGAGTTGTCAGGGTTCCTTCCGTTGTCGCCACGGAGATTTCGTTCCTCAACAAGAAACACATATTCGAGGAGAAACACACAATGAGTGCAACAGTAAGCGTCTCACTTGGTTCAGTTCGGGAACAAGACTCTGCCAAGAACAGGCCCACTCATGGGGGAGATGCTTCTCAATCTGACATCTCCGAAGCATCATTGAAACAAGACATCGCCAAGCTTGCTTACGCCCTTTGGCAACAACGAGGCTGTCCATACGGATCACCCGAGTTTGATTGGCTTGAGGCAGAACGCATACTACGTGAATCTTTCGAACGTGTTTCGCGTTGATCGTAATGGTTATAGCCGACCGGGTCTCGCTGATTTTTTAATTCAGTGCGGCCCGGTTTTCGCATTGCAGATTTCAAAGCGCACTCTTGTCACGGTCGATAGTTCACAAGAAACGAAGCGGTCCCCTGTCGTCTTAACTCTTGAGTTCGACTGCAATAAATTCGGACGGCCTATAACTCAGGTTCTCGGGGCTATGTTGCCAAGCATCCACGTATTGCACGTCTCCTGCTTTTCCCCTCATTTCCTCAGTCGTTCCGTCTGAGTACCTGTGACGGATGTGGTGATCGGTCAAGAAAATTGCAACCATCGGCGGATGCGTGTGCATCTCTGACTTCTCGTTTGGACCAAAGCGAATTCTAAGTACACGCACTTTTTCGTTTTCGAATTCAATTTTGCAATGCTTCGGGTCGGTTTGGACTGGATCGGTTGCCGTTCGCTCGGATGCGAATTGGCTTGCCATGTGGCCTCCCTGCGGTTGAGTATATCGCCGCAGGAAGGCGAGATCAATCACAGAGGAATCTGGCTGGTTTCTTGCATTACATCCAATGGACTTTCTCTGCCACTGAACCTTCGAACCGGAGTCATCAGGATCTTCCTTCCCTGTCGCGTGTTAAGCTGTTAAGCCGCAGTCACCAGATCGCAAAAGAACTCACTGACATCACAGATGCATACCCTTTCTGATGGCTAGGATGTCCTGAAGGCCGACACTACAATCCTCTATTCGGATTGAAGCGAAATCACATTTCACAGAACCTATAGTTTTCCCAAGCGGTCGGAGAAGAAACTCCTGGTAATTGCGTGCACCCCGCGTTACGCTTGAGACCGCCAACCCCGGTTTCGAGGGAAAGCGAAGTAACCTATGTTACCTTCGAGCACCTGCTTTCTTCCCAAGGAGATTGACGCGCTGCTCCGCGTTCTCACGGAGCGTGGCTGGAATCCGTCATTCATAGCTGCCCAAAAGCGGCATGGAAACGGTAAGAACAGGCCGCTGACAGACCGACAGTGGGAGGTTTTGATTCTGATTGGAAACGGACTGAGCCGGAACGAAATCGCCACTCGGCTTTCAATCACGGTAAGTACTGTCGCGTTTCACGAATCGAGCATTCGCCACAAGTTGAATTTGCAAAGCATTGCTGGACTGGTGTGAACGACGTAGCCGACCCGGAATGGCCTCTGCTTTTTTCATTCTCAGGCAGATCTACTAAGCATTGACGACAGTTCGGCGCTATGCGGGTGAGAACGCCGATCAATTACGACTTCAAATGTCTATCGAGGTTTGCAATCGACAGACACGAAATTCGCCCCTGATAGTCGCGCATCAACGCTTGCGCGAAGCCCAAAGCATTATGTTGTGTTGAGCAAACGCACTCTTCAGCGGATGAATCATCAAACCACACTTTCAGCACCCAGTGTTTCAAAGCGGACACTCCTTTATTGCATTCAAGGTTCAGCGTCCTTGAGGGAAAAGGCAGAGAGCCGTCTCTTTACCTCATTGCCTCTTCTTTGGTAGGAAATTCGAGCTTACCCCTTCCCGCATCGGAAATCTAGAGGAAAGTGGTTTACCCTTCAGGCCACGCTGAATGGGTCGCCCCTGAAACTCATCGGCTCGTTTTAAAGACCGTAGAAGTTTAGTAATCTGCGGCTGCGGCGGCACTTCAAATACATTACTAGCGCTCCACCTGCGGCAATCAACGAGACGACCTGAATCATATAAGACTTATCGGCAAACTTCTATCAAAGGCGCAGCGCAGTCATGTTCGCCCGTTACATGATGAGCGTCACATTTAAGAAACTCGAACGCTGGCGGGATAGCCCCTTCTGACGGTTCTCGGCTGCTCTCGCCTACCGCTCGACAAAATTATTAAAGTACCAATCCTGAACGCGCCTTTTTAAAGAAGCGAATCTATCCGGTGGAAGCGTCGCCTCAAATACATCACCAGCGCGGCCCCAGTTCCTCCTACCAAAACGGACAAAACGATTCTTATCATAAGGCCCGCCACTCGATTTCGGTCTCATTGACGAGCGGCTTATGGCCTGGAAGCCGCAGTTTAGGCACGCATTCCCAAAAGTTTTGAGCAACTATTTGGAGTATGTGAATTGACAAGCTCATCGGGTTTTTCTCTTAGACCCCTGTAAGAAATATCGGTTGTGATGAGTGTCTCTTGCACCCAATGCGTGAATAAGAGAAATCTGGTGTCCTATAGACACAGTTCAATATGACCGTGGAAGCCAATATTCAAAGCGTCTCTCAAACCGGCGATCCTGATCTCAAACTGTCATTCATCTCGTGCCCTCACTGCAAATCCGCGTTAACCGAGAAGGAAGTCCGAAGCATTCTCGGACAATTTGCGCGGTCGAAACGGCTCAGTTCTCTGGGCGCGAGTCGGTTTGCAAAGATGACCCCGGAAGAGAGAAGTGCTGAGGGACGAAGGGCAGCGGCGGCTCGGTGGGCCAAGAAAGCTTAGAACGACTAGTGATTTGAAGAGGGTAGAAGAGATGGCCCGTGCGAACGGGAGGAATGCTGCCATCTCTCCTATTTTTATGTCGCCTGTTGAGTTTTGAATAGCAGGAAAATTCTCAATCAGACAAAGGGTATCCGAACGGAACTCCTTCCTTATGCGAGCACTCACACTGAGCACGGGCGTCACGGTTCAATCTGAGCGTGTACAACGAGCGGAATATTACCCACGCGATTCGCTTCGCAGTGACGCCCTCTTTACTAGTCTGCTGCCAGGACACAATGCTGAACTCGAAACACACGAAGAGGATCTCATTTATATCCGAACGGTGAACGGTGCTATCCACATACGTGGTATCGGTGCAGCAAAAGATGCAACTGTGCTCGAAGAAGCCGGAGTCTACGTGTACCGACGACCTAAAGTTACTGCTTCAGGAACTTCTTAGCCGCCTTTACCGTTTCATAACTGCACAGAGTACTGCCGCTTCTGTTGCGATATTGGTTCTTGGAGTTTGGTGCTGCTCCAACTCTGATCGCAGGATCATCAGACTTTGTAAGCCCGTCAGAGTCTGTGAGACCTTGATGTCGATTGTCCAGTCGTTTTCAGCCCCAGGCGTAGAGCGTATTACTTCTCCAAGGACCAGAACGTCATTGTATTCCACTCCAACAGCGGTGAATGCGGCCAGTCGTTCATCGGTGGTCAAGGTGAGCCGGTCATCCGCGAAGGCATGGAAAATGCCAGGAATGCTTCGGCGTTCCCCCCTGCCGTTCTCAGATAGGATTTCGACCGTAGCGGAATTGGGTGGCTCCTGTGTCACATAGAATTCGTGGTGAAATTATCGCGATTCTCTCGATGCCGACAGTTTTTCGGGTATATCGACTCGGGCAACGCGGCACGATTGCCAATAAAAGAACTAAAGTGTTGTGAGAGGTTGTTCCCCTTCGATGACGATTCGACCACTCAGGTTTGACACGAAGGCGCAGTCACTGATGCAGAAAACAAATTAGGTTGGTTTCTCATCAGCAAGTTGCAAGTGATTTTCATACTAGAAGCGGCTGAAGCGTATGTTTCTCTCGAAACGAAATGATAAACAAACATCATATGTATGGGAATCCCGGCAAAGAATACCGTCGTCCGAAAGGAACTCTTTTGTTGTGCCAGTACTGATACTCAGCACTGGCATTAGGCTTCTCTCCGAGCAAATCAAGAGGGCCGAATATTACCCATGTGGATCGCTTCGCAGTAGCGCTGCCATTGATGGTGCCTCATCAGAACCCGACCAGGATTTTCTTTACATCGGAACGGCAAACAGTGCAACGTATGTATGTGGCACTGGTGCCGCTCAGGACGTAGCGGCGCTGGAACACTGTTGGGGTCCGCGTCAACCGGCACGATAAAGCTACTGCTTCACATCGACGAAGACAAAAAGCGGTCGAAGCAGCCGTTTGACCATCTCGGTCGCAACCGGGGAGGTCTCCTGACCCTGCCGTTCGCAAATCACAAATCTCCCGGAAAATTTTGCAAGTGAAATGAGTAACTTGCCGCCGTAGCAGAGTCAGGATCGGCGCTAGATCTCCGAAGATAGAACAACAGAGCGCAGGGTGCTCACATGTTCGTCTCTTAAGTTCTCCAAACGTGTGGGCACCCGCTCTGCGTGAAAAGGAATGGCTATTCCCGTTCGTGTTTCCAAGCACCTACCATTCGGGATGAAAAACCGTGGCTGTCGCACTCAAAGGCAGGATGACTGATCGAGAAAAAAACGAGATGACAAACGACCAGCGATCATGCCGAAATCCAAAATGCAGCAAGCCCAGGAAGCGGCATCGCTGATTTCTGCTCTGCCAAATGCGCCCGTCTTACGAACCCGCCGTTTATCGGTCAGATGGAATCACACAAGAAACGCTCACCAGACATCGGAATCGCCCGTGAGTATCGAATGCTAAGTGGGGACCCCACAGCGATACGTGGGCCAAAGAACTAGACCGCGAACCAAATAAACCGACTCAGACAATGGGTACTCTTCAGCCTCGATTGCCCGACACTTCGAAGAAAGAGAGAATCGCGGTGCTTGCCTACAGCCTTCGCAACAACAAGGCTGTCCCTTTTCTGATGTTCGGGAGTAGCATTGAGTAGGACGTCAGTGTGCCGTTGTTGCTACTGCGTTCTCACCACTGAGCCAGCGGCGTTGAACCGCAACTGACAGTTTTAGTCTTGGCTCTTTCTTTTTTCGATTTACCTTCTTTCTACAGCGGCAACGCACGTTTAGCGCACTGCCTGTTTTTGGGGATGTGATGAAATGACGATCAAGCTGGACGATACGATCATCTGCGAGGTAGTGACACAACCGGCAGAAGGCGGTGTAACGTACGCTCTGATTCGACCAGACGGTCGGACTAATATCTATGCTCGGCGTTCGTACTTAAGCTGTGAGATATCCAGCATTCTCAGGGAAGCCGTCTATGATCGCTTGGCGCGGGAGGAAAAGTTCAATGCGGCTGCGTCCTAGAGGTTTCCAAGGAATTCTTTGCCGTTCGCCGCTGCCGTTCTCGGACTGACTTTTCTAATATGGCGGATTTAGCTGAGTCCAGTATCACAATCAATTAAGTCGTAGCGTCTCCACTCGGCTACGCGCGACCGCCGTGTGTGCTCGGCCAAGTTCATCGTGAACACCATACCATCTGTGAGCGACAAGCTCCCGTCCTTCATTACGAATTTCAGCTCATCGAGCGCCAGAGCATCCGGTAACTGATAGACGAGGAGGGTCCCCGAGGAGAGCGCCAGAATCTTCGTTCGCTCGTCGGGCTTTTCGATCATCTGCCCACTTATGATGTCCGGGACATAAGAGTGCCCCTTGACTTTGACGACGCCTACCTCGTAGTCCTCGACCTGACCCACGAAAAACCGCACCTCATCCTTCTCGAAGAGGCGTCGGTGAGCAACGAGGATCTTGTCTCCCTTCTTCAGGAGCATGTAGTCTTGAGGCAGGTTTAGTCGACTGGGTCTTGCCTGTTTTTTAATTCAGTGAACTTCGCTATCAGTTAAGCTGAATCGGAGCGGCTGCACTTATCAGGCAGATTCCTGAAGTTGGCGACTAGGCGGTATGCAGGTGAGAACGCCGATGAATTACAACTTCAACGGTTCCGTCAGGATTTGTAATCGAAAGGTACGAAAGTTGCTCCTGATAGTCGTTCCTCAATGCATCGGCGAACCCAAGAGCATGATGCCGGGTAGAGCAAGAGCACTCTTCACAAGATGAAGCAACCCACATGGTTACCAACCACTCTTTCAAATCGGACACTCCTTGTTGAACCCAAGATTCAGCGAGCTTGGGGGAAAGGCAGAGAGCGTCTCGTTACCTATTTCTTCTTAGACAGAAGATTGAGCTTACCCCGTCTCGCACTGGAAATCCAGAAGAAACTTGTTTTTCCCTAAATCCGGCATCGCAGAAGTGTGCCGGGTGAGTATTGTGGACGACAGTTTCCGTGACGGAGTTAGCAGCGAGGCTTCATGTTTGATGCTGCTCCAACTGTGCGCGTAAGATCATCAGACTTTCCAAACCCGTCAATGTCTGTGCGACCTTGACGTCTATCTCCCACTGATCCTCGTCCCCATGTGTGCAGCCAACTACTTCGCCGAGGAACAAAACATCGTTGCACTCTATTCCGACAACCGTGCGATGAGCCAGCCGTTCACTCGCGATCAGCTTCACGCATTTGCTTGCGAAGGCATGGAAGATGCCGGGAATTTTTCGGCGTTCTCCGCTGCCGTTCTCAGATACGATCTCAACCGTGGCGAGATTGGGTGAGTCGGGTGTCACAAAGAAATAACGTGGTGGCCTCTTCACGATTTTCTCGGAAGGCGGCAGTTTCGTCCCGCATCGAATCGGGCTAATCCTGCATCGACAAAAACGTTAGCAAGGTCCTGTAACCGTAGTGGGTCGTGAGCTTGACCGTTTTCTCTTCTCCGACTCATTATCAAGTGCGTATCGAGCTTGCTCTTTCGCATCGTCTTTAGAGAGAACGCGGCTGGTGCCCTGGATTTGGATTGGCTCTTCCTCTGAAATGTCGATCGTAAGGCGGAACGACCACGTCGCATCGTCGTGCTCGATGTACTTCACATTTCCTGACAACTGTCCATTGCTGAAATTCGTAGGCAAATCCTGGATCACACTACTCGCTTTCCCGTCGTTCTCGCCCTTCTCAGTTCCGGCGCAGTCATTGTCCGGCGTCCATGCCGCTCAGTATTGGATGCTTGTTGAATTGGACGGGGGATGAGATGTTCAGAACGGAGACGAATCACGAAATGACGTCTCGCTGAACCGCTTTTGCACCGTGCGTTTCGAAGTGCCGTACCTCTGAATCCTTGGCCGGACGAAGCGTTTGCCAGTCTCCAGATTGCGTGTGTTGCTGGACAAGATATATTTGCCCATCCCGGAACTTGTGCAGTCCGTAGGTGACGGTCTTTTCCGTGAGCGTGTACAAATTCGGTTGGAACATTTAGTTTGCGGTCGTCAAAATGATTGTCAGATGGTTTTGTGCGGTTCTTTGAAGACTAGTGCATTTCGCGAAGGAAGTATCTCCTGTGTGCTGGCGAACCTTCGGCGTAAACACCGCATCGGGCAATGACAGAGCTATAATCGCTCAATCTGTTCTGCGGGTCCTGACGCTGTCGAACCGAAGTTATCAGGATCTTCTTTTCCCTGTCGCGGGAATTGCTGGAAGGCGGTCAACCGTTTCGACCGGACTAGCAACTTGTCCCCTCAGGAGAACCAATGCGACTTAGTACGGTCGCCACGGCCTTGGATTGACGGACAGATAAGCGGCAATGAATTTGTCAACGTACTCCGCAACGCCGTCCGAATGCTTTCTGGCCTAGAGGTGCAGCCGGTACCCCCTTTGTCCCAAGTAGTAGCAACGGCTATTATCCGCGTATCACGGGCGATCTTGACTATTTGATTGAACTCGATACCTACAGCGTAAACATATTGAACGGAGTTTGGCAATTTAATAGCGTTGACTCTGACGTAAAGATACGGTGCAGCCGCGTGATTCGCCTGATTTGCTGAAATAACATCTATTCCGGCTTTTCGCAGCCGCAGTTCGACATCGTTCTGAAGCTGCTGTGCGGTTAAACCATTGGGAACTTCTTCTCTAAGCTCTTCCACGATCACTCCAACAGCCTTGATCCCCTTGAGAGTTCGCCGACTGTATTCAGTGTCGCTGGCCCTACCTATCGCCGAAAGGCTTATAAGTAAAAACAAACCGCCGCCACCGTTCTCTGCATGACTCCCCCCTTTCGGTCGTCTTGTAAGGTGCCATTCCGCGAATCGCCTACCGCATTTTCGCGGACCATCACACGGCGTGAAATCACATCTTTGCTAGATGCGATAAAAAGGGGCTGCGTCTATGAATCCGCAGCCCACATACACGAGAAATAAAGCCAATCTTCTGTTGACCTGTCTCTCATCTTGCGTTGATTCTCCTCGCGTCTCTATTGCCCACAGAGGAGTAGCAGTACTGGACCTTTGGGAAAAATATTGGAAAGTCTTATCGCGCCTAGCCGCTCACGCGAGGGGATTTTATCGATCAAGGATTCAGGGACTCTTCGCGGAACAATGGCGCAGCGCTCATCTAGAAATAAGGTTGATCTCGCACACCGGCGCTCTCGTCTCGGATGCCGGAACTTTCCATGCAAGACAACATCATGCTGCTTCCTCGCCTTCGCTGATATCAGCGTCGAGTCATCGAGGGATGAAAAACCGAGAAGTACAATTTTCGCAGCACCACGGGACGAACGCGAAGCTAAGGAGGCGCCGAAGCGGCCCCCGAGGTGAGATCGTCGCAGCATAAATGATCTGCATTTCGGGCATCGCTTTCACCTGAAGATGATAGACAAAGCGTCGGCCTTTACAGGTTTTCGGTTTCAAGTAATCCCAAACCGTTCGTCGGTAATTTCGTTTTCGACCGAGTTCTACAAAACAATCGGAGGGTTCTGTCCTGAGTTGCGTTTCGCAATCACTAGCGTGCCAGAGAAATACTTGAGGTCGGGGTACAGCAATTGCTGTGGCTGTGCGCAACTAAGCGAAAACGCGAGACCTTAATCGGGCCGTTGACTGTTTCCGCCCTCGGCGGTTACGATGCAGCACTTTTCAGCGTCGTATTTATGTTTGTCCACATCGTCTTTACGCTGCTTCCAACACTGGACAACAGAACCATTGCGGCAACCGCGACGAAGACCAACAGGAGAGCGTACTCCACCAAATCTTGGCCGCTTTCTTCCAGCCAAAGTTTCCTTACACGTAAACCAATGACTTGCTTTACGTCATCGGATTCGTTTTTTGAAGAGTTCAACTTTACTTTTAACAAGCTGTTTAGTTGGAGAGGCGAGGCCGCAAAGCATTGCCTCTCCTATTTGGTTGTAGTGACCGCTACGCTGCAAACAAATGGGAGGACTCGAATGAACGCGACGGTCAGTAAACACGTGACTGCGATATCGAGAAGTTCTCAGAAGCTTAAAGACTCTTAGCCGCTTCTTTTCTTCTTTACAGTATTCAGAACTTCACACATGATCGGTTCTTCAATTGCAGCGTCCTTGCTTTGAGTTTGGTGTTGCTCCAACTCCGCACGCAGGATCATCAGACTTTGTAAGCCTGTCAGAGTTTGCACCACTTTGATGTCTATCGCCCACTCGTCGGTCCCTCAAGTCATGGAGCGTACTACCTCGCCTATGAAGATAACGTCGTCGTATTCCACTCCAACAGCGGTCGATGCTGTCAGCCGTTCGCCGGTGATTAAAGTGAACCAGTTGTCCGCGAACGTATGGATGACGCAAGGAATTCTTCTCCGTTCTTTGCCACCGTTCGCTGGGCGGATTTCGACTGTAGCGAGATTAGGCGAATCGGGTGTCACCAAAAAGTACGTGGTACAGTCATCGCGATCCTCTCGGATGGCGGCGGTTTTTCGTCTCGCATCTCGCGACGAAACGGAGTTATAATCGCTCAATCCTGAAAGCTGCCGAGCCAGAGCGATCAGGGTTCCTCCGTCTGGACCACGGAGAATTCAATGTGAAAGGAACAACACGTATGAGTGCAACAGCGACTCCGGTTGCACGAGACTCTGAAACGAATAAGCCACTTCGTACACAAAGTGCATCTCATTCTCAGGTGCCAGAAACTTCGGTGCAGGATATCGCGAAGCTTGCCTATGTTCTTTGGCAACAGCGTGGCTGTCCAGATGGATCGCCCGAGGTTGATTGGATAGAAGCAGAACGTAAGTTACGCCAATCTTCCGAGCATGTCTCGCGTTGAATCGTAATGCGGTAAGGCCCGGTTTCCTCAGAGTTCAAAAGCTTTGTGTATCCGCGATCAATTCACAGAAGCACCCGACTATTAACTCTTCAGTTCCACCACAATCAATTCAAACGGCCCGTCACTCAGGTTTTCAGGGTTGTGCTCCCAAGCTTCCATGAACCGAACTTCTCCGGCTTTCGATCTCATTTCCTCGCTCTTTCCGTCTGGAAGGGTGTGGCGGCTGTGCTGATCTGTTAAGAAGATCGCCACCGATGGCGGATGCGTGTGCATCTCTGACTTCTCGTTCGGCCCGTATTTGATTCGGAGAACACGTACCTTCTTGTTTTCAAACTCAACTTTGTAATGCTTCGGGTCGGCTTTGACCGCATCGGTCGCAGCTTTACGTTTGGCTGCTGATTGGCTTGGCATGTTCCACTCCCTTCCGGGTACAGTATATCTCCGGCTCGAAGGCGAGATCAACCGCAGGGATCTGGCGCATTCTTCAATTACATGCAATGGACTTTTCTCCACCGAACCCTCGACGTAACCATTGCATTGGGCAATGACAGAGCTATAATCGCTCAATCTGTTCTGCGGGTCCTGACGCTGTCGAACCGAAGTTATCAGGATCTTCTTTTCCCTGTCGCGGGAATTGATCGAAGGAGAAATCCAATTTATGAGTGCAACAGCGACAGAGGGAACCTTTCATCAACACTCAATTAGGGAAATTCTGGCCCGATGGAAAGTGGCCAACGAATACTTGTCCTACCTCGATATTGAGTTACTTCCAACTGAGCACGCGCTCCGCGTTCTTGTCAGGCAGGACTTGCCGATTCTTTTGAAAGAGGTTATCCGCTTGCGCCCAGAATTGGCGTGACGTTATTTCTGCGCGAAGCTATGCACACTGACCTCAATTCGAAGCGGAGCGACAGTCGCACAGGAACGCTTACTCCAGATGTCACTCGGGCCAATGTGGGCCGGATTTTCTAAAGTGTTTAGAAAAACAGCGGATTGAAAACTTACCAACGGGACGGTTTGCGATCGTAGCCCCCGCCGCCGTTGCCACGGTCTCTTCCACCCGACGTCTTCGGACGGGCTTCATTCACGTTCAGGGTTCTGCCGTCAACATCCGTCCCGTTCAGGGCAGCGATTGCTTGGTCAGCTTCGCTCGTGCTAGTCATTTCGACAAATGCAAAACCTTTTGCTCTTCCCGTATCTCGATCTGTTACGACGTTCACTCGATCAACGGTGCCGTGGGTTTCAAAAAGCGAACGTATCTGCTGTTCGGTGGTCTGGAAACTGACGTTTCCTACAAAGATATTCTTCATCTATACTTCTTTCTGATTTGAGAACGGAGCGAATTCCGGTGGGCGATTAGACTCGTGTCGAGATTGGCGGGATCATCAAATGCAACTTAAGCGTACCACGAAAAACGATTCGCAAGTTTGCTGGTCAGTCTCGAATTCGACGGCTTGTCGATCAACACGGATTGAGCGCCCGTAAAGGTCGCCTGTCAATGTGCCGATAGGTCACACATCGACGAGGAGATGAAATGCTCACAATATTGCAGGCAATTCTGGCGATTGGACTCGTGTGGAGTAGTAGCGGCAGCAAACCTTTAAACCAAACTACTTCCCCAAAAATCGCAGATGCGCCTCTCCCCCACAAACCCATAAAATTTCAATAGGAAGTCCTTGCTCAATGTTCACGGTCCAAGCTAAAGAACCCGTAACAAAACAAACTTACGTTAACAGTCTTGGTCTGGTCCATCACGCGGACGTTTGCCTCGTTCCCGGACATAGACACAACAATTGCATCCTCTGCTTGCGTTGCCATTGTCTATTCGCAAATGCGCGAAAGAGTTCGACGATTACGAAAAGATAGGAACGATACCGAAGCGGCCATCTATGAGTTCTGTCAGCAGTTTCGAACAGTATCATGCCATTCAGAATGGAATTCGTGCTCTTGCCGACGAAGCAGAGGTGAGTCCGATTCTTGTTGATGAAGTGGCCTGGGTGAAAGCACACGCACGTCTGTCGCAAGCTGTTGCGGCTAACGAGTAATCGCGGTACGGTTCATCCGTTCTCAACGGACTTACATTGATTCGCATCACTTCGATCAACCCGGAATGTCCGGTTTCACACCAAATTCATTTCCTGATCCGAAGAGGATCAATCAATCCTTCCGTAGCACTCCAAGTCCAAAGTTGCCTTTGGGATTTTCTATGAATTCGACGGAGCTTCACCTCCGCGAAATATATCTGACGCTGGCGCGCAGCCCGCTCGGTAGACTCTCTCGTTTTCCGTTGTGCCATTGATCGCGGGCAACTAGCCTACACGCACCACATCACCGAAATTCCCCCACGGCTTCACGTCGAAAATCGGCATCGAACCCGAGTGATTCTATAAAGCAATGATGAGGACTTACATTCTCTGTCGCTGCACTACCGGCAAACCTGGACCTACCGCTTTTCTCCCCAAGTAATTACACTGGCCCTTGAGGCGAGATACCGCATTGCGGAAACGAACAATAGGCACTTCTGAATTGATTGTGGCAAAGTGGAAAACCGAACTTGATCGCGAGGAAAGCCATGTCGGCTTTCTTAAAATTGGTGGCGATTGGACGCTTAACTTCCCGATCCTACCCTCACCCAATGATATAGCCCCAAGCACAACATTGATTTGGGGATTAGCTGACAACCTGAAAAAGTGCACGGTTCTTACCTTGCCTTTCGGTCCCCCGGGCAGTACATATCGAGTTCTTCCTGGAGAACCGCCGACCGTCGGCGAGTGCTTATACAATGCCGTGGGCAGGGCTACCCATGTACTCGTTGGTGACACTTACATCGGTAAGCCAGCGGACAACTTTATTCGCGAAATGAGCTTTGTTCCCCAACCAAACAGGATCTTGCACGAACAGACCCGATTTCGCTTCATACAGCCAGCAAGGGACATTGCAGAAATCAATTTTGCTGAATCGTGTGAACCAGAAAAGAAAGCAATCGCCTCCGCATCTTTGGCTTATTTCGAGCCTAATCGAGGCGCGCTTCTTGAAACTGCGATTGCCTCGTTGGGTGGGAGGTTGGCCATACATTTCGTCGCAGCCCGGACGCGCAGATCTGAACGAGAAGGGGCGCTTACAGTTAGCGTGCGCTTCAACGAGGTGCGCGGTCTACACACTGCGATAGAACAAGCGTACATCGTTTGCGTTTTTCTGTCGTTCATTTGTCATCAGCATGTTACTCCTACTGGACTGAGAGTAGTATCTGACCGAAGCGGCGAAACTCATGAACTGCACTTTCGCACCGCTAAACGCGGTGCGGGCAACCCCGGTGCGTGGGTCGGTTACACGCTTGTTCTCCCGGATAAGGATCCGGCAGCCTTCGGCGAAACTGTCCCTCCAAAATATTCGGATAGCTCTGTAATGATATGAGTTGATCAATTGTTGCTTGTGCGTGTGGTTGGCTGGCCGACAACTGCTCGCGCTGTTGGGCCTTCTGTCCTTTCTATTTAAGACCTCGGCCGAACTGCGGCTCGAAAATCTCGCGTTAAGGCATCAACTTGGCGTGTTGCGCCGATCTGCACCGAAGCAGCTAAAACTCACGCCTGCCGATCGAATCTTCTGGGTGTGGTTGCGTCGTGTGTGGGTGGAGTGGAAATCCGCCCTGCTGATTGTCAAACCAGCGACGGTCATTGCCTGGCATCGTAAAGGGTTCCGTCTGTTTTGGAGTTGGAAGATCCGGCGCGGCAAGCGCGGGCGTCCCGCCGTGCCGCAGGAAATCCGTGATTTGATTCGAATGATGAGTCGTAACAATCCGCTGTGGGGTGCTCCGCGCATCCACGGCGAGTTGCTCAAACTTGGAATCGAGATTACTGAGCCGACCGTCGCCAAATACATGCTACGGCGGCGCAAGCCTCCATCCCAGACTTGGCGGACCTTTCTTGAAAACCATGTGAAGAGCATGGTGTCGGTGGACTTCTTCACGGTGCCGACGATCCGGTTTCAGGTGCTCTACGTCTTCCTGGTATTGGCACACGATCGTCGGCGCATTCTCCAATTTGGCGTCACCGCTAATCCCACGGCAGAATGGACGGTACAGCAACTGCGCAATGCTTTTCCCTGGGACAGTGCACCGCGGTATCTGCTGCGGGACCGAGATCGGATCTTCGGCAAAGACTTTGTTGAGCAGGTGGAAGCAATGGGTATCAAACAAGTGCTGTCAGCACCGCGCTCGCCTTGGCAACGCGCTTATGTCGAACGGCTCATCGGCTCGATACGCCGCGAATGTCTCGATCATGTGATTGTGTTCAATGAGAGCTCTCTGCGCCGCATCCTGTCGGCTTATTGCCGCTATTACCATAACTGGAGAACTCACCTGTCGCTGGACAAAGACGCCCCGGAAGCACGAAGAGTACACCCGCTGGCTGCCGGCGACGTCATCGAGATGGCGGACGTCGGCGGTCTGCATCATCACTACGAACGCCAAGCTGCGTGATCGACTCTCCCCTTACGAGTAAAGGAGCGATCCCTTACAACGGCCCACGGTGACCGTAAGTTCCCAAACTTGATTGTCGGATTCCGATCGCCTGCTAATCAGCATCATGCGATCGGGAGCGGATGCACCGATGAATACGTCCTCGCCTTCATTCTCCACACTTTCAATTTATTTGTAGGGACAGTCCAAACTGCGCTGCTATGGTCGGCAGCCGCAACAACCGGCAGTGCTGTCGGACCGACTCTTCCCGTAACGTCCGATCCGCTGCGGTCATGCACGCACCCCCACCACGCTCAGCAGGTGATCATAATCGCCGCAGTCCGGAAGGGGCCGGTTATACTCCATCAGTTCCGGCATCTGCAGAGCCTCTGGCCTGGCCCGCTCTAACTGGTTCTCCAACAGCAGATAGCGGATGGCCTCGGCATCTGAGCAGCCCAGCTAAGCGCTCTTTCAATGGTGTTCTCCAGCCGCTCGTAACCGTGCTCGCGACCGAGCCCAATCACTTCCACCATTAAACGCGTTCCATTCTGTCGCCCGTGCCGCGCGTTTAATATGTGCCACAGACGTTTTGGTTGGCATCGGCTTCGATCGTCACTGCCAATACTGTGAACGCCATAGCACTTTAATAATCTCCTACTCTGCGTATTAGCGTAACCTAACCGGCCATCAATTACGGAGCTGATGTTGCCGTTGTGCATCATCTCAAATGGATTCAGTCTACTGTAGCGATTGCTTCTTCGGACAGACTAGCCGCGTGATAATCCGGTTTATCACGCGGCAGAAATAGCGGGCAGGGGGTTTCGAACCAAAAGGCGGCTGAATTTACCGAGTGAGGGATACCTTGAAAACGGGATGTGAGTACGTGCCGCTGATGCGCACAGCGAGAATAGCGCCTGCGCCATTCTTCTTGAAAAAGGGGTCGAGTGGGATCAGCAGAATCGATTTAACCCCGACTGCTGCTTTTGAGAGTCTTGCGTGCATCGCGAGCTTACCCCGAAGGTCGATCGCCTCTGTCGTCAGATCATAAGTACCGCTGCCTCTGGCAACCGCGCCGGGAACCGCAAACAAAGCTGATGAAAGTGTTGCGATTCCGTCCCGGAGCTGGACGTCACCTTTCAAATCTTCAGCCACATGTTCAGGGCCGTTTCCTGATTTGATTTGCGCCTTGTTGCCCCGAGCGCGTGCGCTAAGCTCATCGACTTTTTCTTGCGTTGTCGACTTCGTGAAGTCGGCGTCGCTGATTGTGAAATTGCCATCCAGTTTAACTCTTCTAATAAACGGTCGATGTGTTGGCGGCAGCACCACGTGTGCGCGCAAGTTTATAGGGCCGTCGAGCGGAGGACGATCGGCTGTGACAAACAGGCGCAGCAGATCCTGAATGCGAGCTTGATGGGCATCGAAATCGAGCGAAACCGTTTTCCCTTGCTGTCCACTTATGGTGCCCTGAGCGAGCAACGTAGTGCCCAGAAAGTGCGCCTGTGCGGATTGAACGACAACATCTCCGTTCGTGCCATTGACGATGGCGTGGTATTCGGCCCTTAGCCCGAGTGAGTGGCGGCTGCTTGTGATTTCGAAATTCGGAATCTCAGTGTCGCCAGCAACATCTGCGTGTCCCAGTGTACCGTTGAATTGTCCGTCTCGCCGACAAAGTGCCCGCTATTACTTTGTATGCGCCGAGATCGGCGTGCCTGAACTGAAAAGCGCCGGAGATCCGTGTGTCAGCAACTTTTCCCAGCGATGAACGGCCCTACTGTTCCGGATACCTTCATATCGCCGGCTGGATTCGGGTTGCGCATGAGTGTATGAAAACTGATGGCTTTATTTCTCGCCAGATTGCTCACAGTCAACTCGGGGAACTCGAAACGGGCTGTTTGCCCGCCCTGCGTGTCTCGGAGCGATTTCGAGTACCGCCCCATTTGCGAAGAGTTCTGTCACAGTCGTCTTGATCTTCGCCTCGGCATGCTTTCGGACTGGTGGCGGAACGTGGGCCGGAATGTAGATCTGAACGCCTCCGAGATCCATCCGCTTAATCCGGTGTGTAAAGCTGAGGAGCTCAAGCCATGTAGCTCGGCAGGTAATCTTACCGATTCTGGCGATAGGGCGACTCCCGGCCGCTTGAATGTTACGTCCTGAGCAATGTAACCAGGGCTCCGGAAAGAAGGACTTCCGAAAATTTGTAATCTGAACTTCGCTCGCCGAGACTCGTTCTAAAGAACGAATCGTTGCCTCACGCGTGAACGGCCATTTCGCTGTCAGAACCAGCAGCACTCCGCCAAAAAGTATTAATAGGACAACACCGCCGATTTTGAATAGGTGCGAAAGACTCGCGCGATGTGTTGCACTTTCGCGCATCTTGTACTACTACTGCGGTATTGGGACAGGTATGCGACGAGTCTCAACGATAACGCGGCATTCTCTCTTCTTTTTGTCCAGTCGGTGCGACAAGCTTGCGGGACCCATGGCTCCGCAGCTCTGCTAAGCGCTCGCAGATCGCGTCGCAGAACTGGAGGGTGCAGACACCCCAGCAGCACTTTTTTCTTGCGCGGTTTTCTGAAATTGCTCCTTAAAGCCGGGAATGAGCTGTCCCAAGAAGTCTTGAAATGTATTTGCCGCAACACCGATAAGGGCACCTTTGATCGTGTCGAACGTTTCCAGGGCTGTGTTCTTCTGCAGTTCCGTTCCGCGTCGACGCTCGGAGGCTCCGTCGCTCCGGCCCTCTGTGAAATGCCGCTTCGATCTCGACCTTCGACCCGTCAGCGACGCTAATAACAAACCGCCCCCAACGGCAGCACCCATCATCAGCGTCGGCCTCTTCTGAAATTGTGCGCGCCAGTCGGTTACTTCCTGAACTTTCGACTGAAGTTCGCTTATGTTCTGTCCGAGCTGCCCCCGTTCGGCTTGAATCTGGCGTTCTATTTGGTTTGACTTTTCACCCATTCGACGTTCTCCTTCACGGTTTCGATTGTCTTTTCCGGCGTTGCATGAACTGTCTTGAACCGCTTCTTTCCCGCCGTGAGCAGGACTGCGGTTATTACCGCCATAACGACGAGCAACAATAGGGTCGCGCCCCACATCGGCATGACTGTCGCGAGTGCAAAAAGAATCGTGAGTAGCAACAACCACGCCGTGAACAACGCCGCCACCACGCCGCCGGCCATTATGCCCGCCGCTCGTCCCGCCTTTGTTGCTTCTTCGGTTACTTCCGTCTTCGCTAATCTGACTTCCGAACGAATGATCGCTTGCACGTTTGCGAGGATGTCTTGGACGACATCCGCGATAGATCGGCTATTTTCTCCAGCCATCTTCCAGCGCCTGCTTTTTTGAAATTCCTAATCCTCGCGGAAAGCGCGGCCAATCAGAAAGCCGATGGCGACAGCGACCAGAAGCGAGGGTCCGGGATTGCGCTTTACGATCTCTTCCACGTCTGACAGCATCGCCTTTACGTCGTGCTCTCGAATGTACCCAGCAGTGGATTCCAGCGTCTCGGCTGCAGAGTGCGCGACACTCTTTACGGTCTCACCGCCCGGCAGATCTTCCGCTTTCTCATGAATGGTTGATGCGGCGCTTTGCAGAGCATCGGCTGCCGGTCCGCGTTTCTCATCGATCTTGTCACTGGCCTGTCTTCCGGCGTCAGACATTTTCTGCTTGGCTCGTGGCCGCTGTATCGGTCACTTTGTCTTTTATGTTTTGGGCGGTATCACTCAGCGTATCCTTGAAGTCATCACCCGTAGAAGTTCCAGCTTTGGTGGGCATTAAATCTCCTCCCGTCGTCCGCTCGGCAGCTCGATGAGCGGCTCCGCTTTGTTGACTTGCACCGAGCAAAATTGTTGCTGGGCAGAGTTGGCGCACACGCAGGAAACGAATAACGAGGCTTGCCATCCAGTGCTTTTGCCAGGCTCTCGCTGCGCTTGAAAAAGAGTAAAGCTCAAAGCACCCCGCAAAACAAAGAGGCGAATATTAGAGCGGTCTCTATGCGGCGCGGGCGTACCATCTGGCTCATCACAATGTCAGTTCAAGAAGGAAAACTCTCGCCCAAGCACCATGGGGAAAATTAGCGAAGCGACATCCACGCTGTGCGACTTGGCTCCTTAAGAAGGGATGACTAATTCAAGAAGGGATGACTAATTCCTGTCCGCTGCGGATCTTATCCGGGCTCTCAAGCTTGTCACGGTTGGCTTCGAAGATGCGGTTATATTCGTTCGCATTGCCGTAAAACTCTTTGGCAATCTTGGAAAGCGTATCCCCAGCCTGCACCTTGTAAGTTCGGCTGGCTGATGAACCGCCCGCCGAAGCAACAGCGGACTGGGCTTGAGCTGGCGCGATGCTCGGGTCTACAGTCAAGTCGCACGTCACGTCGCTATAGCTCGGGTCTGCCCCTTTGATCTGATTCCAGACTTCATTCTTTGCTTGTTCAGACGGAGCAGCGCCCTGAATAAATAACTTGTTGTCCTGTACATGTAAGTGCGTCAGTCGCACACCTTTCTTCTCGATCGCGTCCAGCGCAGCATGATACTTATTCTTGAGTTCTTCCAATCGGTCCATCGTCGTTTGTGCTCCCCCCAATTGATGCACGTGTGAAGGAACAGTTGCCAATTGATTGAGCATTGCAGACTGGTAACTTTCCCGGCTCCTCTCGCGCTACTCCCACGCGCCGCGTGTTGTGAAACTACGAAGCTGTTTTGAAATCGAGGCGTCCATGTAGTGTCTGGACGCGCTCAAGCGGGCTGGACGTCCGGAGCACAAATACTATGTCGCTTTCAAACCTTATGGGACTCCTCCAGCGGTATGCCAGCCCAGGCACAGCAAACGCCGGGAATGTGGAACAGGATTTTGAACAGGTTTCCCAGACGGCTCCACAGCCGCATTTAGCAGGTGGGTTGGCCGAAGCCTTTCGATCCAACCAAACACCGCCATTTGCTCAGATGCTTAGCACGCTTTTCAGCAATTCGAATGGGCAACAACAGGCAGGCATTCTGAATCATCTCCTAGCTTCCGTTGGTCCCGGCGCTGCTTCAGGTATTCTGGGGAGTTTTCTCAAAGCTGGTTCCCAAGTCACGCCTGAACAGGCGCAACAGGTGCCGCCCGAAACGGTTCATCAACTTGCTGAGCAGGCCGAGAAGAATGATTCGTCGATTATTGAGAAGGCAAGCAGCTTTTACGCGCAACATCCTACGTTGGTCAAAGCGTTGGGTGCCAGCTCACTGGCATTGATCATGTCTCACATGTCGCGGAGATCCTGAAAATAGATTCGGAAAGGCGGAGCAGAGATGTCATTCTTAGCCTGGATTTTACTGGGCCTGATAGCCGGGTTTATCGGCAGCAAGATTGTAAACAAGACCGGTGAAGGCTTTTTTCTCGACATTATTCTCGGCATCGTTGGAGCGGTCGTCGGCGGCTGGCTTTTCACGCTTGTGGGTGGCCATGGCGTAACGGGTTTCAACTTATACAGTATTTTCGTCGCTGTCATAGGCGCTATTGTGGTCCTGGTCGTTTATCACGCACTATTCCGGCGGAAGACCTGACACGTTTATCGCGCTCGATGGTTTCTGAACGGTCAAGAACATCATTCGCCACACTGCACGCTCATTTAGACTTCCACTTCGATCGATAGAATCTTCATCGTTCCGCGCGCGATGTCGCCCGCGACGGTTCCGTTGCGAAGTTCGGGGCAGGGTTGCTAGGGTAAAGAGTCCATGCCGATCACGGCGACGAATCCGTTCAAGGGACGTCAATATCCAGGCGAGGTAATCCTGCAGGCCGTACGGTGGTACTTGCGATATCCACTGGCTTACAAGCATGTCGCCGAGCTACTGGCGGAGCGCGGCCTTGAAGTGGACGCCAGTTGTATCTGGCGTTGGGTGCAAGCCTACTCTCCCGAACTGAACCGGCGTTGCCAATCGCATCTCAAGCGCACGAACAAGAGCTACCGTGTCGACGAGACATATATAAAGGTTAAGGGTCAAGACAAGTATCTGTATCGCGCTGTGGATTCGACAGGGCAGACCGTCGACTTTCTGCTCTCAGCAAGGCGCGACGCAGCAGCCGCTAAACGCTTCTTTGAAAAGGTATTCAGCTCACCGGCGAATCCCATTCCGCGGGTTATCAATGTCGATAAGAACGCAGCCTATCCGGCCGCAGTGGATGCCTTGAAAGCCGAGGGTACACTACCGCGCCGAGTTCGTCTGCGTCGGTGCAAGTATCTCAACAATGTCATCGAACAGGACCATCGAACTGTAAAGAAACGGGCTTGGCTGGCCAAAGGCTACGGCTCTTTTCAAAGTGCCTGGCGAACTCTCGAAGGAATCGAAACGATGAATATGATCCGCAAGGGACGAGTGAGACGGGTAGCAAAGGGTAATGTTATTGCGGAAGCACAGTTCATTGTCATGCTCTTCGCCATCGCTGCGTAACTTGCTTTAATTGACTCTCACCGGTCTATTGCTCCGACGGTCGCCTTGAGCAAACTTCGCAACGAAACCCCCTGATCAACTCGTCGGTGTTTGGCAAGAACGCCCGCATGGGACGGAAAGACGTGAACGTCTCGCCCGCAACCTATTTCACTTACCCGGGAGCCGCGAGGTTGTCACCGTCGATCAAGCCAACCAAGGCCCGATCCTACTGATGAGCCAATCTATAACTCGCAACAAGCTGGTCGCCGGTTTGAGGAACAGCCCCAGCCGAGAACAGAATGCTGGTTCCGGAGAGTGAATAATCGCCTCCCGGGACCAATTTCATACCGTTCTTACTGAGAACAAGGCTCGAAGGTGGTGAAGGCGCTGCGTTCAGCGTGAAGACGGGGTTGGTTCCATTTATCGAACCAGCGGGCATCTCGAAATCCACAAAGGTTGGTACCGGAACAAGATTCGAGACCGCACTGCTGAGCGTGTTTACAGTCGCGCTCAAGTTTGTAAGGGTCGTGTTCAGGTTGCTTGTCGTCGTAGTCAAGCTAGCGATGGAGGTGTTGATTTGACTCAGCGCTTCGCTCAATCCCGTCACATCGCTTATCCTTATGGGTAAGGTGACACCCCTTGGATCGACGGAATCGCTGAGGGGGGTGTCGCCAGCGCTAGTTGCGATTTGGCCAAGCTCGCTCAGCGGGACGCCGCTTGACGGATTTACGACGAGGGATAGAATTCCGTTCCGGACAAGGGCAGAAACCGGAGGAAGCGCGGTGGGAGCTAGGAAATCACTCGGCGGTAGGGCCGCTGTGGCCGCAAGCGACGCCCCATGCGGCGCGGGTGCCATATGTCCCGTGGCAGTCGGACGGACCTGCGCGGAACAGCAAAGAGCCAGCGTCGCAAGTAAGAGAACCTTATATCTCATGTATTGAATGCCTCGACATCCCGAGTACATCACCTAGGGCTGTAAGTCCGTCGTCTGAGATGTCTTGCGGGGCGAAAGAGAGCGCCCTATTCCTATGACCTAGAAGAGCTTACAAAAAATAGTAGAAAAATGCTGCGGCTGTGACTCCCTATCGAGTGCTTTCGAACATTCGCTGCGCAGCCTCGCCCAAAACGCCCATTTATTGAGAATCGTATTACCGCCCCACGCGAGCTACACACCGCATCGTCCCTCGAAGCCGTGATTCAAGGAGAGCCGCCACATCGGGATGCTGCAGGAGGAATTCGCGTGCGGCATCACTATTGGCTCCGAGGTGCGTGTCTCGAAATTTCAGCGCCGTCGTTTGCTTGTCTATTAAACCCCGAGCTAAGCCCTGCTCGACGAGCTCGAACGGTAAGTCTAATCCCCGCTCGAAGTTAATTGCCCATTCGGCTATGCCGCCTGGCGCTCCTACACAATTCTTGACGACGGCTCCCTTTATGAGAGACGCTACGACCCTGCCGTTTGCTTGCTTCTCAGTGAACGTTCTCGTGAGCTCCAACCGAATCGAGGAACAATGATGGACCGCATATCCGCCTACCGAAACGGTCGGTTTCCCGAAGAGGAATCCGTCATTGCGAAGACGAATCTGATTCAGCAATAAAACGCATGTTTCGCTCTTGCTTGCGGCAGAGGCTATTCGGGGGAGAGCTCTAGTGAACAAAAGCTCCATGTCGCGACTAATCTCGCGATCATCGGACCCTCCGAGATCTTCGCTGGTGACGAAAGCTGCCAAAGTGTCCACAACGACGAGAGCAAAATCCCCCGAGCGGACGATATCGAGCAGAGAATCAAGTGTATCCTGGGCTCTCGTGCCTCGCAGAATCAAAGCGTCATCCGTTTTCAGGCCCAGAGTGCGCGCCCAAGGAAAATCAAGTTTGCACTCATTATCAAAGAAGGCGGCTTTGTCCCCATTTTTTTGTACGTTGGCCGCTGCGGCCAAAGCGAGCGTTGTCTTGCCGACACCTTCAGGCCCAAATATCTCGACAATTCTGCCGCGCGGAAAACCTCCGACTCGAAGCGCTTCATCGAGAGTTAAAGAACCCGTCCTGATTACCCCGCTCGGCCTGTCCTTTGTGACTGCAACCCCTCGACGCTCGAGACTGTTTCGATAATCCAAACGACCGACCAATTGGGGCCGAGTTGGGGTTGACGGGGGCAGTGGCGGCAAAGACTCCCTATAGACATCGGTTTCACAGATCTGCCTGGCTCGCGGGAATCCGAAACCAGCAAGAAGCGCACCAAATCGTAGCACCATCCGACACTTCCAGATCGCGACGCCCTCCAGTGCGTAGGAGGACATCCCGCTCCAATCGCGGCTTAGTGCCATTCTGGCTCGCTTCTGCTTCCTCGACAGCAAGACATCTGCCTCGAATAGTTTAATAGCGCGGCGATAAACGCGGCGGTGTTCACGGCTCGAGTTTTTGTCACCGAACGCGCCGGATCGCTCCAGTTGCGCATTTGTTTCGTCAATCGCGCGCCGCGCTGTACGGTACTGCTCTAAAGCATCGACAGGCGCAGGATCGCCAGGGAACACGGTTGAGACCGCTTTGAAGATCTCAAGGAGCTCTTCCTCATCCTGAAGACCTTCTAACTTCACTGCGGCCAGCCCGTTCCGCGTCTCGACCGCTGGTGCTGCATCCCAGTTGATCCTCTTAAGCGACAGGGGTGTAGACCTCGAAATACACGTATAGTTTCGGACTCAGAGTTCTCGTTTGGGCACACGCGTCGCCTTTAAGGATTCCTGAAGGCGAGTGCATAGTCGGGCGCTAGCGGTTCCCATTTTGGGAAGGAGATATGCAATCACGCATACCCTTTTTTTTAAATCACTCGGGCCCGCTGCCCCTTAGTTTCTTGCCACGCTGAAGAGCGGCGGCACCACTGGCATCGATGAGCGCCATCAAATCCGGTCCCAGCTTCGGCCATTGCACAGAAACCTCCCCCTCCGGCGTGAGTAGGAATACCCACGAACCATAAAGACCGCAAAAAGCGAACATCGTAAATACATTGACTACGGTTATTGTCGTTTCCTGCACGCCGAATACGTTCACCGATAAAAGACTAAAGCCGTAAACACAAAAGTAAGACACGAGTATCCACAGATGCACGGTTATATTTCTTGCCGGGCGCTTGTCTGGTTTTGGAAAGCGCGAGAGAACTAGGCAGGGGAGAGCTAGGCAACCCGCGAGCACAAAAGCAAGATAGCGATAGGTAAAGGTAATAGCCTGAAAGATTCCCACCGGAAAATGATGAAAATCCCAAGCTGCCGAAATACAACTAGCCAGCACCAACACTGCCAAGCACGAACGCAGCAATCTCGAGGCGAAAATGCCCAGTCCGGGATATTGGGTGGTGAGTCTGGTATAGGCCTCTAACACCGTCGCGACCTGAACGGACATTATAATGGGAAGCGTTACTGCCCAAAGTTTCGCGTAGCTTTCGCCGGCCGGGCTTGATGTCGCCGCTAGACAGACATCTCGGACGGCGTTCAAAAGCGCCAAGCCGAAGAGACAAGGATACCGGCCAACTAGTTTACGCTTCATCAACGCGATACAGAGCGCCACCTCACAGACACTACACGCTATCCACAATTTCCCTTCCAGAAACGCAAACACGGCTTGCTGTTGCCACACCTATAGTTGTGCTCCGCCTCAAACTCTTTTCTCGTTCCCGGCCGTGTGCACACTAATGTTCAAGATTCGACAGTATGCCTCACGGCGTGCTCGGGGAGCATAGTCCTATTACTTGTTATCTGAGCCGCAGTAAATACCCTTCGGTACGTCCCGCCTTACCTTGGCCCACGTGTCCATGTGGACTGCCCATCTGCCATTCGATAATCACGAGCGATTCCGATATCTGGCGAGCGTTTCTTGTATGCCTCCCTGCCGCAGACAAATGGCGGGCTCATGAGACGGGCGCATTTGGCAGAGCAGAAATCGCGGCGCCGCTTAGCAGGATTCCTGCACTTTGGATTTCGGCACGATCGCTGGTCGTTTGTCATCTCGTTTTTTCCTCCATCGGTGACGGCGGCTTCGGGTGCCACAGCCACGGTTTCATCCAATTGCAGCTGTTTGGAAACGCGAACAGGAAGAGTCATTTGCCTTCAAGCACAGCGGGTGCATGCACGGACGCTAGGAGAAATAGGAACATGCGCACATGCACTTTGCGCTATGCTGTCCTATCCTCTATACACCTAACGATCTCCAGGCACTGCTACACGGGCAAGTTGCTGATTTGCCTTCACTAAACATTTCCCGCAAACTCGTTATCGTCAGCAGGGAATGCCAAACTCGTCTTTAGCCCTCGCGAGCTCTCTCCTCGGCAGTTCTCTCTTCCAATGGCGATTTTGCAAACCGACTAGCAAACAAACCGGCGTCGTTCGCAACCGCAATTGTCCCGTAATGCCTGTTTGCGATTGCCGGGTTTACGTCAATCGTGAACGCAAGTAGCGAATCGAGGTCAGTAGGAATCGCCCCATCGACTCAGTGACACAACTCCGTTCAAAAACATTCCAGTTTGAATCAGCGGGTTGCGTGATTTATTGTCATTCATTTGACGTGAGCGGCGTCACGTTATGGCTGTAAAGAGGAAATGAGCCGGGACGATACGCGACTCGGCGTCGGTAACGGAGTGCAATGCGGAGTTTGTGCCAGAAGGTAAGCAATGATCGACGGGAATCTTAGAATCGCGCTACCTCAGATCATTGCCTTGTCAGATGCGCCGCGACCCGGATGAGAGCTCTTTGTGGAGCGGACCCGCATTGCTCCCCTTTCCTTAGCGTTACCCAAGGCGGCTCGCGTCCGCAGGCGTTTGCGCACCGGCTGCGCCGCTTGTCGTATATGACTCAAATTGCGCGACGTGCCGAATGAGTATTCGGACGTCTTCACGAAAGGAATTATCTTTAATGAGTACTCGCGTCAAACTATATCTCGGCCTTATAGCCAAACTTATTCTTTTGATTACCGTCGCCCTAGTCGGACGCCATCAGCTACAACGCTCGGTCGACGATGCTGCGTGGGTGGTCCATACTCACCAGGTCTTAACCGACCTGGAAGGGCTTTCGGCGGTGGCAGGCAGTGCTGAAAGCAGTGAGCGCGGCTACGTGCTAATGGGCGCGCGGGAAATGCGTGCTGAATCTCACTTTGCACAACAGCAAGTCACTGATCGATTTAGAAGCCTACGTGCCCTCACTCGTGATAATCCGCGCCAGCAGCGGCGGTTGGATTACCTCGAGCCGCTTCTCGCGCGGATGTTTACCGTAGCAGAACACATCATTGCCGAGGGGCAGAGGAACAGGAAAGAAATTGCCGTCGCATATTCATTTGCGCTTGTTACTAACCAGCAAATCATCCGGCAGATTCAGAACAACATCGAGCAGATGAGGACCGAAGAGCAGCAGTTGCTTTTAGGGCGCTGGCGGGCATTGCAGATCAGTTCCCATCAGTCGGAAACCATTATCGATGTAGGTGCTGTTCTGACCATGGCCATTGTTCTTTTATCAACGCTGGTTATTCTTCGTGATCTCCAGCGTCGTGAGGAAGCGGAAGCCGCGTTACTGGCAATCCAAGAGGGATTAGAGACGCGGGTCCGGGAGCGCACGGCGGATGTGTCAACGATCGGAGCGCGATATCGATTACTGTTTGAGGATAGTCCGCTGCCCATGGTGGTCTTTGACGCCGAAACACTCTGTTTTTTGGCGGTCAACGCAGCTGCTGAAGAATTGTACGGCTACACCCCGGAGGAATTTCTTGCGATGACCCTCCGGGACACCCAGCCCCCAAGCGAAGGCCCTATGCTGATGGAGGTACTCAGGACTGTCGAAGCTCGTGACGCCTACAGAACGACCTTTGTGAGCCAGCGCAAAGGTGGACAATCGCTGACCGTTGAAGCGCGGGTACGTACGATTGACTTCGGCGGGCGCAGGGCCCAATTGGCGCTCATCACGGATGTTACGGAACAGAAGCGCCTAGAAGAGCAGTTGCGGCAATCGCAGAAGATGGAAGCCATCGGACGGCTTGCCGGAGGCATTGCGCACGACTTCAATAATGTCCTCACAGTCATTCTGGGCTACAGCGATTTGATTCTTCGCAAATTAGACACAAATCATCCTCTGCGCCGCAAAGTGTCGGAAATCCAAGCAGCGGGCCAACGTGCTGCGAATCTCACTGCTCAGCTTCTCGCATTTAGCCGCAAACAGATTCTGAAGCCCCAGATTCTGAACCTCAACACCGTCGTTTCCAAAATATGCGAGATGCTGCGAAGGCTGTTAGGCGAGGATATCGAAGTCTCACTTCACCTTAGTGCCGACCTGGGCCAAGTTCGAGCAGATCCAACCCAGTTGGAACAGGTCTTAGTCAACTTAGCCGTCAATGCGCGGGACGCTATGCCCAAAGGCGGAAAGCTGGTGATTGAAACTCACAATAAGGAATTAGACGGACATTCCGCTCAAGTTGCGGCCGTTCCGCCGGGTCGATATGTAGTTTTAGAGGTGAGCGACACAGGTTGCGGGATGGATGAACTGACGCAGCTAAAATCCTTTGAACCGTTTTTTACTACCAAAGACGTGGGCAAGGGCACGGGCCTGGGCCTGTCGACAGTATTAGGAGTGGTGCAACAAAGCGGTGGCACGGTCACAGTCTACTCGGAACTGGGGGTCGGGAGTACGTTCAAGATCTATCTGCCACGCCTGGACGCTCCAGGTGACGGCGAGGAATCAAACAAGCCCAAATCTCTAGTATGCGCAAGCGGCGGGACGATTCTGCTGGTGGAGGACGAGGACGGGGTCCGCGCTTGGGCTGCCGAGGTGTTGCGAGAGGCCGGCTGTGAGGTGTTGGAGGCGAGCAACGGACGAGACGCACTGCGAGTGGCCGACGAATGCCCACATGCCCCCGCTTTATTGCTGACCGACGTGGTCATGCCAGAAATCGGCGGTCCGGAATTGGCACAGACTCTGATGAGCAAATGGCCCGGACTGTCCGTTGTATACGCTTCGGGCTACTCCGAGCATACCCTGCTGGGACGCAGTGTCCTTCAGCACGAGATGCCGTTCTTACAGAAACCGTACACGGCGGAAGCCTTGCTGGAGCAGGTCGTGCGAGCGCAGGGTACGCGCCGGCAGCCCTAACCGAGCCGCACAGACGATTACGCAAACTCTGCGCGCATGTAGGCACGCTCACGTTGTCGTATGGATGAAGTTCTGATTAAAGTCTTCGTATGACCTATCGCGATTTTGTCAACCCAATGGTGCCTGCTGCGTTTAACCGAATTACGCGACGCGAGCGCCATCTGCCGAATTGATGCAGGAGCAAAACCAACTGAGAGAGCCACGATAGTACCACGACATAATTGGTTGTGACGTCACACTCGGCTATATCCGCCGTACTTGAGATCCATGCTCCTGCCGGAACCGGAGAGCGGCGAAGAATTCCTTGCGCCGTACATACGTTCGCTCACCAATGGCTCACTTTGATCGCGGGCGAACTGCTGGCCGCATCAACCGCGGTTGGAATCGAACATAACGACGTTCTCTTCATCGGCGAAGTAGTACGCTCCACGACTCGGGACAGTGATGAGTGGGCGATAGACATCAAAGTTGTGCAGATTTTGACGGGCCTACAAAGCTTGATGATCCTGCGAGCACAGTTGGACCAAAATTAAACTCTGACCAAAGACGCCGCAATGGAAGCACACGTAACGGTTCTGAATACGGGAAAGAACGGGACGGCTAAGAATCGCCTTTAGGGGATCGGTACACTTGGACCCCAGCTTCTTCTAGCGCAATTGCATCCTTTGCGGCATCGCGGCCGCACACGTGGACCGCACCGTTTATCGTGCATACATAAAGAAAATTCTGCTCGTGTGCCCGCAGCGAACCAGTGCGTCCTGCCGACATAGCATAAATAAGGGCGTCACTGCGACGTGAACCGCGTGGGTAATATGCCGCTCGCTGTACATGTTCAGATTGAAGCGTGACGCCCGTGCTGAGTATGAATGTTGGCATGCTAAAGAGTTCATCCCGAACGTCCGGATTCTTCAGGAGAATTTGAGCGGCGGAACGGAACTCAATAGATGCATAACAAAGGAGAGGCGGCAACATTCCTTCCGTTCGCACGGGACCGTCTCTTCAACCTGCTTCGACGTCCCGATCGTTTTAGGCTTTCTTCGCCCAACGAGCCGAAGCCGCCCGTCGTCCCTCAGCACTTCTCTCTTCCGGCGTCATCCTTGCAAACCGACTCGCGCCCAGAGAACTGAGCCGTTTCGACCGCGCAAATTGTCCGAGAATGCTTCGAACTTCCTTCTCGCTTAGCGCGGATTTGCAGTGAGGGCACGAGCTGGTCGAAAGCTTGAAACAAGGATCGCTGTCTTAACACAGGCTCGTATTAAGTTGAAACAGGCTCGTATTAATGAGTTCCGCGATCACCCTGATCTCTGTCCAGGCAACGCGGAAATTTCTCCTTAGATTTTCCGCACGCAGCCGATATGTATTAGGGGCCAGAGGCCGCCCGGAGAGGAGAGAGTCCATGGAATTATTAATTCAGTTACTCCAGCAGCTTGCTAAAGGCATTTGGGCATAGCTAAATTTGCAGCTTCCAGCCGAGCGCTCATGTGGTGCAACGGCGATACAGAGTAGTCTTACGGTACAAACGATTTTTGCCGTCGCAGCCGCCATGCCGCCCCTCTAACTGTAAACTCGCAGCTTTAGAAGCGTGGCCGTCCTGTTCCGCTACACCCTGCTACTTTAAGGGGTTCCTGAAACTCAACGACGTCCACCGACCAGCAGGATAACTGGACTCACGCTATTCTCCGAGACCGGTTGCAGCCTCACAGGGTGCCGAGCGCATGGCCGACACCTCGAGGCAAGCTAACAAACTGTCGCCCTACTTAATTGGTTTGTGTGGCAGTGGCGCATCAAGCGGTCTGTGCGGAAAGGGCGCATCGGCCCCTGTTAGACCCGCGTGCGATTCGCCCGAGGTCGGCCGGAGCGGGGGGTGCTCACGAGTGGGAGACTTCACCCGTGAGGCCCTTCTCCCGGCCCAAAAGCTCCCCATCAGCCCGATGGCCCACATCAGCCCAATGGCCCACATCGCCGTTTTTGTTGTTGAAATTTGACTACCTCCTTCGGCAGCAGCACTCCACTGCCGATTTACAGGAGAACAGAACGGCAGTGGACATTGTGGCCCTTCCGCTTCGAGCCGAGCGCGAAGTGTCGCGTAAGTCATTGCTGCGCGATGGACTTGGAACGGGATTGGATGAGCCTAGGTACTTCGTTGAGCTTGTGACCGGGACCGAACAACCTTAGGGAAACCAGCGGTAGGGGTCCCCGCTCCGACAAAACTCCCCCTCAGAGTTTTCGGTATCAGACCCGCACATCTACTGCCGATCTGTTAGTCGTGTTCAGCCTCTTCCGTAAAGCCCAGATCTTTGCGTCGCTTCGCCGATGCGTGCGCTCTAGCCTCGTTTCGACCGCAATCTTATGTGGGCTCACGAGGCCGACACCCGCATCAATCGGAGTGCAACAAAACTGGCAAGCCTTCGGACAAGTGACCGTAAATGGAGGCAGGCCCGGAACTGCGACGCTAAACTTCACTGGGCTCCCGTCATCCCCCCCGAGGTTCTCGCTGCGCTACGGCACAGAGTTTGCAATCGGAACACCGAATTGCGCAAGCACTGGGAACTGCACGTTGTCGGTCACATTTTCGCCACTATCACCAGGCGTGCGCGAAGATGCCGTGACTGTCGAGGACGGGTCAGGGAATATGCTGGCCGTGACCTACCTCCAGGGAACGGGGATGGCGTCGCAAAGTGCAACCTTGCCCGGCACGATCTCGACTCAAGCCGGAAACGGGGTGTATGGCTACTCAGGCGACGGTGGACCCGCGAGTTCTGGTGAATTGCGATTGCCCCAGGCGATCGCGGTCGACCAAGCTGGGAATGTTTACATCGCGGACACCGGCAACAATGTGATTCGCGAGGTGGCTGCGACAACTGGGATTATCACCACGGTCGCCGGTAACGGCTCTTATGGTTACAGCGGCGACGGAAGCTTGGCAACGAGCGCCTCATTAGCTGGACCGGCAGGTGTCGCCCTAGATGCTGCCGGAAACCTGTACATCGCAGACTTCGGCAACAACGTTGTGCGGGAGGTAAACGCCGCTACGGGCATTATCAGCACTGTCGTGGGCGGCGGTTCAAACGCCGGTAACGACGGTCTCGGAGATGGGGGGCCCGCCACCGGAGCGAGCTTGTACGGGCCAGCGGGCCTCGCTTTCGATGCAACCGGCAATCTTTACATCGCGGACAGTTATAACAGCCTTATCCGAGAGGTAAACGCTGTGACGAACATCATCAGCGTAGTTGCGGGTGGCGGAAGTAGTCCAGGAAGCGATGGTCTAGGCGATGGCGGTCCGGCAAGCGAAGCCCAGTTGAGCAATCCGCAAGATGTCGCCGTGGACGCAAACGGGAATCTTTTTATCGCTGATACAGGAAATAACGTCGTGCGCGAGGTTAGCTCTGGAACCATAACGGCCATTGCCGGGGATGGTAGTCCAGGCTACCAAGGGGATAACGGACCCGCTGTGAACGCGAGACTAAATAGCCCTGGCGCAGTGGTATTGGACGCCGCAGGGGATCTCTATATTGCCGACACAAGTAACAACATGATTCGCCGCGTTGACGGAACCGGGATCATCTCCAAGATTGCGGGTACTCGCACGCCAGGTTATACCGGCGACGGCGGAGTGCCGACAGCAGCTCGGCTCAATTATCCGTCTGCAGTCGCCTTAGATGCCACTGCAGACGTGTACATTGCCGATAATGTCAACAATGTCATCCGGAAAATCGCGATGACGGCTAACCCTCTCAATTTCCCCCAGACAAGTATCGGACAGACGAGCGCGGTGCAAGCCATAGCAGCGGTGAACATTGGTAATGCGCCTCTCAACTTCAGCGGACTGACTATAAGCGCTAACTTTCAGCAACAGGCCTCCGGCGGAACGGACTGCTCGGGGTCGACAATCCTTGCGGCAGGGACAAGCTGCACGACCGCCGTGGCATTCGCGCCCGGTAGTGCGGGAAACCTGATGGGAGAGATGCAGCAGACTACGAATTCCCTCAATGTCTCAGGTTCGTCTTTGAACGTAACTCTTAGCGGAACTGGGGTCGGCGCAGGCGCTGTCCTTAGCCCTGCGAGCCTGCTGTTCGGGAACCAGAACCTGGGGACGACCAGCACAGCTCAGACCATCACACTTTCGAATCACGGTAGCGCAACCGTAAGCTTGACCAGCATCACAGTGACAGGGACGAATACCACAGATTTTAGCCAGACCAACACCTGCGGAACCAGCGTAGCGGCCGGCGGAAGCTGCACGATATCCGTCACTTTCACGCCGGCAGTGGCGGGAACTCGATCTGCCTCTATAAGCGTCGCCGATAGTGCCGCAGGCTCGCCTCAAACGGCGGCCCTGAGCGGCACCGGCGCGGGAGTCGCACAGGTTTCGCTAAATCCTCCGAGCCTGGCCTTCAGCAACCAAAACCTTGGCACCTCCAGCACGGCTCAGACGATCACACTTTCGAATCCGGGCACTGCGGCCTTGACCATCACCAGCATCGGGGTGACGGGGACCAACGCATCGGATTTCGGCCAGACCAACACTTGTGGAAGCAGCGTCGGAGCCGGTGCGAGCTGCACGATATCCGTCACCTTCACACCGGCACTGGCGGGAACTCGATCCGCCTCCATAAGCGTCGTCGACAGCGCCGCAGGCTCGCCTCACACGGCGGCCCTGAGCGGCACCGGCGTGGGAGTCGCACAGGCTTCTCTAAATCCTCCGAGCCTGGCCTTCAGCAACCAAAACCTTGGCACCTCCAGTGCAGCCAAGACGATCACACTTTCGAATCCGGGCACGGCAGTCCTGACGATCACCAGCATCGGGATGACGGGGACCAATGCATCGGATTTCGGCCAGACCAACACTTGTGGAAGCAGCGTCGGAGTCGGTGCGAGCTGCACGATATCCGTCACCTTCACACCGGCACTGGCGGGAACTCGATCCGCCTCCATAAGCGTCGTCGACAGCGCCGCAGGCTCGCCTCACACGGCGGCCCTGAGCGGCACCGGCGTGGGAGTCGCACAGGCTTCTCTAAATCCTCCGAGCCTGGCCTTCAGCAACCAAAACCTTGGCACCTCCAGTGCAGCCAAGACGATCACACTTTCGAATCCGGGCACGGCAGTCCTGACGATCACCAGCATCGGGGTGACGGGGACCAATGCATCGGATTTCGGCCAGACCAACACTTGTGGAAGCAGCGTCGGAGTCGGTGCGAGCTGCACGATATCCGTCACCTTCACACCGGCACTGGCGGGAACTCGATCCGCTTCTATTAGCGTCGTCGACAGCGCCGCAGGTTCGCCCCAAACGGCCGCTCTGAGCGGCACCGGCGTGGGAGTCGCACAGGCTTCGCTAAGTCCTCCGAGCCTGGCGTTCAGCAACCAAAACCTTGGCACCTCCAGCACGGCTCAGACGATCACACTTTCGAATCCGGGCACTGCGGCCTTGACCATCACCAGCATCGGGGTGACGGGGACCAACGCATCGGATTTCGGCCAGACCAACACTTGTGGAAGCAGCGTCGGAGTCGGCGCGAGCTGCACGATATCCGTCACCTTCACACCGGCACTAGCGGGAACTCGATCCGCCTCTATAAGCGTCGCCGATAGTGCCGCAGGCTCGCCTCACACGGCGGCTCTAAGCGGCACCGGCGTGGGAGTCGCACAGCCCTCCCTAAATCCTCCGAGCCTGGCCTTCAGCAACCAAAACCTTGGCACCTCCAGCACAGCTCAGACGATCACACTTTCGAATCCGGGCACTGCGGCCTTGACCATCACCAGCATCGGGGTGACGGGGACTAACGCATCGGATTTCGGCCAGACCAACACCTGTGGAAGCAGCGTCGGAGTCGGCGCGAGTTGCACGATATCCGTCACCTTCACACCGGCACTGGCGGGAACTCGATCCGCCTCCATAAGCGTCGTCGACAGCGCCGCAGGCTCGCCTCACACGGCGGCCCTGAGCGGCACCGGCGTGGGAGTCGCACAGGCTTCTCTAAATCCTCCGAGCCTGGCGTTCAGCAACCAAAACCTTGGCACCTCCAGTGCAGCCAAGACGATCACACTTTCGAATCCGGGCACTGCGGCCTTGACCATCACCAGCATCGGGGTGACGGGGACCAACGCATCGGATTTCGGCCAGACCAACACTTGTGGAAGCAGCGTCGGAGTCGGTGCGAGCTGCACGATATCCGTCACCTTCACACCGGCACTAGCGGGAACTCGATCCGCCTCCATAAGCGTCGCCGATACTGCCGCAGGCTCGCCTCACACGGCGGCCCTGAGCGGCACCGGCGTGGGAGTCGCACAGGCTTCTCTAAATCCTCCGAGCCTGGCCTTCAGCAACCAAAACCTTGGCACTTCCAGTGCAGCCAAGGCGATCACACTTTCGAATCCGGGCACGGCAGTCCTGACGATCACCAGCATCGGGGTGACGGGGACCAACGCATCGGATTTCGGCCAGACCAACACTTGTGGAAGCGGCGTCGGAGTCGGTGCGAGCTGCACGATATCCGTTACCTTTACACCGGCACTGGCGGGAACTCGATCCGCCTCCATAAGCGTCGCCGATAGTGCCGCAGGCTCGCCTCACACGGCGGCCCTGAGCGGCACCGGCGTGGGAGTCGCACAGGCTTCTCTAAATCCTCCGAGCCTGGCCTTCAGCAACCAAAACCTTGGCACCTCCAGTGCAGCCAAGACGATCACACTTTCGAATCCGGGCACGGCAGTCCTGACGATCACCAGCATCGGGGTGACGGGAACTAACGCATCGGATTTCGGCCAGACCAACACTTGTGGAAGCAGCGTCGGAGTCGGTGCGAGCTGCACGATATCCGTCACCTTCACACCGGCACTGGCGGGAACTCGATCCGCCTCCATAAGCGTCGCCGATACTGCCGCAGGCTCGCCTCACACGGCGGCCCTGAGCGGCACCGGCGTGGGAGTCGCACAGGCTTCTCTAAATCCTCCGAGCCTGGCCTTCAGCAACCAAAACCTTGGCACTTCCAGTGCAGCCAAGGCGATCACACTTTCGAATCCGGGCACGGCAGTCCTGACGATCACCAGCATCGGGGTGACGGGGACCAACGCATCGGATTTCGGCCAGACCAACACTTGTGGAAGCGGCGTCGGAGTCGGTGCGAGCTGCACGATATCCGTTACCTTTACACCGGCACTGGCGGGAACTCGATCCGCTTCTATTAGCGTCGTCGACAGCGCTGCAGGCCAGCCTCAAACGGTCACCCTAAGTGGAATCGGGGTGGCGCAATTCGAGTCTTTTAGCGAAGAGCCCGGCGATGTTCGCGTGAGTGGAGATTTTGACGGAGACGGAAAGCTTGATGAGGGGGTCTGGCGTCCATCAACCGGCACGTGGTACCTAAACCTCAGCAGCACGGGAGCTAATGTTCAACAGCAGTGGGGACTCCCCGGTGACATCCCTGTCCCGGCCGACTATGACGGCGATGGAAAAACCGACTATGCAGTTTGGCGGCCATTAAACGGAACCTGGTACATCATGCCCAGAAACGGGACGCCATCATACGCCGTACAGTGGGGCTTGCCAGGGGATATGGCGGTGACCGGTGACTTTGATGGAGACGGACGCTCAGATTTGGCGGTCTGGAGGGCTTCGCAAGCAGCCTGGTACATCCTGCCCAGCAGCACAGGTATACCTTACTTGCAGCAATGGGGCCTGCCCGGCGATGTTCCGATACCTAGGGACTATGACGGTGATGGAAAAACCGATATCGCTGTATGGCGTCCCTCGAACGGTGTCTGGTATGTCATTCCCAGCAGCACAAATATACCTTACTCCCAGCAATGGGGCTTAATTGGCGACGTTCCGGTGCCTGCTGACTACGACGGCGACGGAAAAACCGACTTAGCAGTTTGGAGGCCCTCAAATGGACTCTGGTACATCATGCCGACCAGTAACCCGGCTGCAGTATATACGGGCCAATGGGGCTTGCCCACGAACCTTCTCGAAACAAAATTCGTTATCGGCAGCTTTGGAAAGGGAGCCTACATTCGTGTGCCCGGCGACTTCGATGGCGACGGGCAGCTCGATTTCGCGGTATGGCAGCCGGGAACTGGCAACTGGTTCGTTATTCCCAGCAGCCACCCGGGAACACCAATTACACAGCAATGGGGCGCGGCGAGCGATGTCCCCATATCCGGCGATTTTGACGGCGACGGCAAAACCGATTTCGCAGTCTGGCGCCAGTCAACTGGGACCTGGTACATAATTCCGAGCAGTACAGGTGTACCCTATTCCCAGCAATGGGGCCTTCCCGGTGATATTCCCGCAGTCGGCGATTACGACGGCGACGGCTCGGCCGACCCCGCAGTCTGGCGGCCGTCAAACGGCACATGGTACATCGTTCCGAGCAGTACGGGTATACCTTACTCCCAGCAATGGGGCCTGCCAGGCGACGTGCCCGTCCCGAGTGACTACGATAGTTTCGGAAAAACGAATCCGGCAGTGTGGCGTCCTTCAAACGGCACCTGGTATGTGAGCCCGAGTAACGGCGCGGCGCAATACACCCAGCCGTGGGGGATTGCCGGCGATGTGCCAATTCCGGCTGATTATAACGGCCTCGGGAAAACGAGTCTGGCGGTGTGGCGTCCTTCTGACGGCATCCGGTACATCATCCCGAATGGCAGCGCGGCACCATAGGACCAGACCTTCTCAAGCTTCGCACGATCACAGAAGCCGCTTGCAAAATTAATCATCAGAACAAAATGGAAAGAAAACGTTTGGAAGGAGGGGCGTTGGCCTTGTAATCTGTTCTTTCGACGCAAGCAGAAAACAAGAGGCAAGCCCCTATGCAGAATACCTTACGTGAGCGATTGGAACAGTTCTCGCGTCTGAACCAGGCGGTGTTGTTCGAGCGTCTGGAGCGACAGGTGGGCGCGTTGTCAGAGAAGGCGCGCTTACTGGTATCGGTGTTGGGAATGGTGCCGTTGAGCCGCTGGGTAGCGCCTTCGCGGGCTGGCGAGGCCGCCCGTCCAAGGACCGGCAGGCATTGGCTACCGCATTTCTGGCCAAAGCGATCCTGGGGTTGGAAACGACACGTCAGTTGCTGGAGCGTTTACAAGTGACCCGCAACTGCGCTGCCTATGTGGCTGGCACACGGCACGCCAGCTTCCTCATGAAGCCACCTTTTCGCGGGCGTTTGCTGAATTCGCTCGCAGCGCCTGCATGAAGCGCTGATCCAGGACACACAACAAGGCCGGATCATCGGCCACATTGCGAGAGACTCGACGGCCATAGAAGCGCGAACGCTTCGACACGCTGCCCGCCGCACAAACCTTGCCCGCGCGGGAAAGTAAGCGTCGCGGGCGTCCCCGCCAAAGCGAACGCATCCTTCCCACCAAACGCCTGCCACGCCAACGTCGGCAAACCACGGCTGAAATGTTGAGGGAGTTGCCACGCCATTGCAGCCTCGGCGTGAAGCAAAGCAGCAAAGGTTATCAGCAATACTGGCGCGGATATAAACTCCATCTGGATGTGGCCGATGGACAAATTCCGATTAGTTGCTTGTTGACCGCCGCTTCGCTGCACGACTCACAAGCTGCCATTCCACTAGCCACGATCACGGCGCAGCGCGTTACGTCTCTGTACGACTTGATGGACAGTGCCTACGATGCAAACGAGATTCTCGAGCACAGCCGCAGCTTAGGTCACGTTCCCTTGGTTGCCTTGAACAATGGCTCGGTACTCATCACGCACAAGACCTTTCAAGATAGCCTGCGGCACTATGATCATCGGCGCACCTTGCCCAAGCGCTTGGGCCGTAAACGGGCGCCCTTTACGCCGGCTCAGCAAGAGCGCTTCGGCGTGCGCACCATGTCAGAGCGTGTCAACGCGGGTTTAAAAGACGAGTTCGGTGCGCACTATCCGGGTACGCGGCGCTACCAAAATCATGGCGCATCTTATGTTCGGCGTCCTTGCCCTGACCGTTGATCAGCTTCTTCGTCTTACTGGATAGGCCAATCCGCTCGCGACATCCTGGTTCTCAGCACGCTCTCAGTCGCGGCGTGCGCACTTTCCTGGCACAAATCATTCGGACTCTATTTCGCCACTAACTTCCTGTTTCCGACCGGTTCGCCACCCGATCTGCTCTCAATCGACTTACTCCGCAGAAACATTTTGCAAGTGGGTCACATAATCCCTTAAAATATATGGCTTTTTAGAACCATCAAGTTCAGCCGATTTTGCCACCCCTTAGCCCAAGCGGACTTTTATTGTTGTGCGCGAGAGGACAAGATGAGCCAGAACAACGATGAGCGCGAGTTGATCGAACTGAGTCAGGGGCAAATGAACGACCGCGACTGGTCTCCCGATACGCTGCTTACGGACGTCGGATGTGAAATCGAGAAAGCCTCAAATCATCGCTTTCAAGCACGTGCAGCCATTTTCAACTGGAGCGGTCAGCCTAGTCGGCGAGGTCATGGCCATTATCATGGCATTCTTCGCGCACGGGGGCATGACTTCATCTCCGCGCTGAGACCCCACCACCGCTGGTTTCTCCTGTGTTTCCTATTCTTCAATTTCTTCGCTGGGCCCAAGCATCTTACGGCCCAGGTGGTATCGATTCTTCAAGGAACTATCAAGGATCCACAGAATCTGGCAATTAAAAGCGCCGAGATCACGCTGAGCGGACCCGTGCTGGCTGGTGAGATTAAGGTCACAAGTGATGCGACCGGATCGTATCGCATCCCGGGACTTCAGGCTGGGACCTACAGTCTACAGGTGGCGAAGCCCAGTTTTGCCACCAAGGTGTACAGGGGGTTGGCAGTGACGGTAAATCGTTCCCTGGTTTTCGATGTCGTGCTTACTGTTAGTCCAGTACAGGAGGAGGTCACTGTTTCCGCCCTTACGCCGCTGATCGACCCAACTAGCTCCTCTTCCGGCACCACGATTCTGCCGCAACAGATTGAGCAGATGCCGATCAATGGGCGGAACTACCTGGATTTGATGCAATTGGTCCCCGGAATTGCCGTGAACCGGCGAGTGGACGTCGGAACAGACGCCGCCGCGCCCGTTCTTGGGGAGCGAGGCGGCAACGCCATCTTCCTTATTGATGGCATGCCCAACAAGAACTCGGTCGATGGTGGACCCGCGGCTCCGTTTGACCAGGATTCGATCCTAGAGTTTCAAGTGCTCACTTCGGGTTACAAGGCCGAGTTCGGACATGGCTCAGGCGGAGTCGTGAACGTGGTGAGCAAGAGTGGAACCAGCCAATGGCATGGACTAATCTCCGCATTTCATCGCAATAATGCGCTTGATTCTCGGATGTCCCGGGCGCGAGCGCGCCGTTTCTGCGGCGCGTGGACGCCGAACACGAACCTGGGTGGGCCCATAGTCAAGGACCGTATATACTTTTTCGGGTCTCTCGAACGCATTCGAGAAACGCGCACAGCTGAACTTCACCTTTCCTCCCGGTGTACCGGATTTTCTCGAGAGCCGCGAGGAGACCTTCGACCGTCCTAACCAGACCTTCGAGACCCGAAGCTTTTTAAAGCTCGACGAGCAAGCTGGGACTTCATCGCATCACCGAACAGATGAGCTTGACGAACGGCTCACGTGACGGATTTCCTGCCGCTCTCGCAGGCAACCAGTCTGCCCTCAACGCAGAACCGACTCGGACTCGCGCTACCTGATGTGGGGTCTGCACGACACTGCCACGTTGGGCGACCGAAGCAATCCGTTCCTGCTCAATGCGTATCTCCAGTACCGGGGAGAACCGTTCGCCGAGAGATCCGCCAACCCCGAGGGCAGCCCGGCCACCACTCTATTCAACCTCTTCAGCGGATTGAACACCGGCCGCCTGACGGGCGACCTGGGGCAGGTCGAGTTCGGGTCCGGGTTTACGCCTTTATTGCTTAAACAGCAGTACTTCTCCTCTGGCGCGAACCTCGACCGGGTGCTGGGAAGACACGAAATCAAATTTGGTTGGGATTTTCAGAGTGCGTCGCGCGAACGGCATGGAAGCAACAATCGGCTGAATCAGCTGTTTGCCACAACACTCCGACTTCAGCCAGTTTGGACCGGTCGACGCAGGCGTCTATGTGCTGACGACTGTCTCCGGGCAAACGCCGGCAGACAACCTGATTCGCCTGCGCAACCTCTATAACGGTCTTTTCGTTCAGGACGACTGGAAGGTCTCGCGAAGACTCTGACCTTGAACCTGGGTTTGCGCTGGGATTACGATTCGCGCTTTCCGAATCTCGCCAACTTTTCTCCGCGTCTGGGACTCGCTTGGTCGCCGACCCCTAAAACGGTCATCAACGCAAGTTGGGGAATGTTCTACGACAATTTCCGGCTAGGCCTGGCTCGCGATATCCCGGGCCTTCGGCGGCGCCAACCTTTTCAGGGATGAGACTATCTCGTTCCCGCGACTGTTCTATGGCGATCCCTCTATCGTGCCTCTGCTCGGTGGCCTGTGCCTTTCGCCGGTCCTGACCGATCCCAGATCGCTGCAACCGGCGCCGCATGTCCGGAAGCAGGTCTAGCCGCTTCTCGGAGTGGATCATTTGAACGATGTGGTCGCCCCGGCCACGCGCCGATCCCACCGACAGCGGTCGTGAATCCGGCAATGTACAGAGCCTTGACGGGTCTGATGCCGCAACAGTTCGCGGATGCGGCGAGCGCTGCGGTGGGCCGGCAGCCTGGATTCTTCTTTTGGGGCGGCCTCGGAACCTGTCGACGAATTTCCTCGCGCCGCAAATCTTGCGGTCCCGATTACCGTGGACCCGAGCTTCAACGACGCCCTATACGCGCAGTTTTCATTTTGGCACGCAAAGAGAGATTGCCGCCAATTTAGTAATTTCGGCGGATTATTACCATCGGGACATCCGCAATATCCTGGGCGTGAGAACGACGAATCTCGCCTTCGAGGCTCGCTTGCCGGGCCATACGGGCGAACTCCACGCCGGCACCGGCACGAGGCGATCCTCAGCTATGGCCCGTGGTACCAGGGCAGATACGATGGCTTCAGCGTCGGTCTCCGCAAGCGCATGAGCAAGCGCTTTACCGTGGAGGCTCTACACCTGGACCAATGCCGTCGATAACGCTTTCAATTCGAATTTCATGAGCGAAGTTCAGACGGGACTGGGAGCGGGCGCGCTGGCGGTGATAGGGCCGACGGACAGCTTTGTCGGCGTCCCCCCCGTCGTGAAAGATCCGGTGACCGGACAGACCAATGCAAACGGCCTTTTATGGCGAGTAACGGAAACTCCGGTACCGCAGGCTGGAAAATTCTACAACGGCCCGAATCTTGATCGTGGTCCTTCGGACCTGGCTGTAGATCATACTGCTGGTGGAATGGGGTTTCCAACTTCCCTGGCAACTTGAGATCAGCGGCATCTTCCGCGGCGCAGAGTGGCTTCCACTTTTCCGGGTCGCTCGGCGAATCCAGTCGATGTGGATGGAGATCGGCTTCTAAACGGGGTGGATTTTACTTGCCGGGCGCAATCGCTTTGAAGCGCCGCCCTATATCAATCTTGACATGCGGTTATCGAAACGCTTTGCCATTCGGCGACAAGTGCGCTGTTCAGGCCATGGTCGAATTCTTCAATTTGCTGAATCGAGCGAATCCGGCAGCGGTGGAGCAATATGAAAAAGTGTCTACGCCTCTAGGCGCGCCTTTGCAATTCCTCCCCGGCCGCGAAGGACAGGTGGGGTTGCGCATTGAGTTCTGACGACACGGGCAGGAAAGAATTCAAGCTCGCTGGGTTTCTCGCCATGCCCGCATACAGTGCGGGACTAGCGCAATTGAAAGCTCAGGCGGCGATGAAGACCTACCGAATAAAGTTGCAGAACCTCGATCTAACCCTTACGGCCGGAGTCATGGAGCTCGCGGTAATTTTCGCGCTGACCACGCTACTCGTCTTGGCGATCTTTCTCGCTGTGGTCGCGTGCCGCCGCGCGAAGGCGGCGGAGGCAGCACGCAAGAAACTGGAAATCGAGATCGGCGAGCGCGAGCGGGCCAAGCGAAAACTCCAGGCTCAATTGGAGCGTCTGAGTCTGCTGGACCAGATCACTCGTGCCGTTGCCGAGCGGCAGGACCTTCACAGCATTTTCCAGGTGGTCATACGCAGCCTGGAAGATAGCCTGCTGATCGACTTCGGCTGTGTCTGCCTTTACGAACCAGTCACCGAGACCTTGACCGTTACCTGCGTGGGCGTGCGCAGCGAGGCATTGGCCATGGAACTCGCCTTGACCGAGCAAGCCCAGATCGCCATCGACCAGAATGGTTTGGGTCGCTGCGTAAGTGGGCAGCTGGTCTACGAGCCCGACATTAGCCAGTCGGAGTTCCCCTTTCGCGGTCGATTTGCGCGCGGTGGATTGCGCTCCCTAGTGGCGGCACCACTGCAGTCCGAAAATATAGTGTTTGGCGTTATTGTGGCTGCTCGCAAACAACCAAATAGCTTCAGCAGCGGTGACTGCGAGTTTCTGCGGCAGCTCAGCGGACATGTTGCGCTGGCGTCGCATCAGGCGCAAATCTACAATGCTTTGCAACAGGCCTATGACGATCTGCGTCAGACGCAGCAAGCTGTGATGCAACAGGAGCGATTGCGTGCCTTGGGGCAGATGGCCAGCGGAATCGCCCATGACATCAACAATGCACTTTCACCGGTGGCTCTCTATACTGAGTCGCTGCTGGAACGAGAGCCCAACCTCAGTCCGCGCACCCGTGAATATCTGGAGATCACGCAACGCGCCCTCGACGACGCGGCGCAGACCGTTGCGCGAATGCAGCAGTTTTACCGTCAGCGCGAACCGGAGTTGACGCTTGTACCTGTGGATCTGAACCGCATGGTTCAACAAGTGCTGGACCTCACACGCGCTCGCTGGTACGACATACCGCAACAACAGGGTATCGTGATCGAACCTAGGACGGATTTAGCTCCAGATCTGCCGGCACTCGCTGGCGTCGAGAGTGAGATCCGGGAAGCGTTAGTGAATCTCATTTTGAATGCCGTGGATGCAATGCCGGACGGAGGCATGCTCACATTGCGGACCAGAGCGTCGGGAGGGGAGGCGACATCCATGCTCCCGCGCCATGTTCAGGTGGAGGTGCAAGACACTGGTGTCGGCATGAACGAGGAGACACGTCGCCGGTGTCTCGAGCCTTTTTTTACGACGAAAGGAGAGCGGGGTACGGGCCTCGGTCTGGCAATGGTTTTCGGGGTACTAAAGCGGCATAAGGCCGAGATCGAAATCGAGAGCGCGCCCGGAATGGGCACAACCGTGCTTCTGAGTTTTCCTGCGCACGTTGTTTCGGCCGTGGAATCAGGGCAGCCTGCGGACGAACTTGCCATGTCACCTCCTCTGCGTATCCTGGTCGCCGATGACGATCCATTGATACTGAAGTCGCTCCGGGAAACGCTCGAAGCCGGCGGACACGTGGTCGTCACGGTCAATGGCGGCCAAGAGTGCATCGATGTCTTCCATAGAGCGCAAGGTAGTGAACAATTCGTGGTCGTGATTACGGACTTGGGAATGCCGCGTGTCGATGGACGCCGGGTCGCCAGTGAGGTGAAAGCGGCCCGCCCTTCCACGCCGGTAATTCTGCTCACTGGCTGGGGCCAGCGGCTTGTTGCGCAAGAAGACATACCGCCGCACGTGGACAGAGTGCTTAACAAACCACCCAAATTGCGGGAACTGAGGACCGCCTTGGCGGAGTTGGTGGCAGGCCCCAACCCAACCAAACGAATCTGAGGGCTCTGGTGCAAACTCTGGACGCGTGTCGTGGATAGGGATAATGGCCGGAATGACCGCACCAGCACTGGACCTGTTCAAGGGACGGCATTTCGACCGAGACGTCATCGTGCTGTGTGTGCGGTGGTATCTCAGCTTCAAGTTGAGCTCGCGCGATCTAGTCCAGATGATGAGCGAGCGTGGGATAGCCTTGGCACATACAACGATTCTGAAGCAGTGAAAAAATCGGTTTCCAAGGCGCGGTGAGGGCGTAGCTATCGAGATTGCGTTTGTCAACTTGATTTGGCCCCACTTTGATCACTACATTTGGCCCCACCCCAAAGCTGATAAATTCCCTTCCTTATATATGGTTTTGGAAGGGCGGGCTGGAGCGTAGCCCTGCGCCGCCCTCCGGGCGGCGCGTTTAGGGCGAAGCGGAAGCCCGCTCTTCCAAAACTTCGGCGGCGGCGCGGCCCCGACCAGCATTCTTCTGCCGAGAAGCAATCGTCCGCCGGAAACGAAAGGATTCGGTCCCGGTTTCCAGAATGTGTGCCCGGTCCGTCAAGCGGTCCAGCATGGCTTTGCACAAGCGCGCGCTGGGAAACACTTGCGGCCATTCGGAAAACGGCAGATTGGTCGTGACAATCACGGCCGCTTTTTCAGCACGATCCGCAATGACCTGAAACAGCAACTCGGCGCCTACTTCCGCCAGCGGGACGTAGCCCAGCTCGTCGATCACAATCAGTTCGTAACGCGACCACCGGCCCAGCGCGCGGCTCAACTGATTGCCGTGTTTGGCTTCCACCAGATCGTTCACCAGAGCCGTGGCGGTGGTGAAGCGCGCCCGCCGCCGCTGCCGGCAAGCAGCTACGCACAACCCGGTCGCCAGATGCGTTTTCCCGGTACCGGGCTCGCCGACGAAGACCAGCGGTTCCGCTTTCTGGATATAGCCGCCTTCGGCCAGCTGATGAATCCGTGCCGCCGAGATATGCGGCGCCTGGCTGAAGTCGAACTCTTCGAGCGTCTTCACGCGCGGCAGCTTGGCTTCAAAGATGCGCCGCGCAATCGCGCTACGCTCGCGCTCTTCCAACTCCGCCGCCAGCAACGCTTCCAGATAACGCACCGGCCCATACTGCTGCTTCATCGCCTCTTCGGCCAAGCGCCCAAACTGCGCCGCTACGGTCGGCAGCCGCAACAGGCGGCAGTGCTGTCGAACCGACTCTTCCCGTAAGGTCCGATCCGCTGCGCTCATGCCCGCACCTCCGCCGCGCTTAGCAGGCGATCATAATCGCCGCAATCGGGAAGCGGCCGGTCGTATTCCATCAGCTCCGGTAACTGCAGAGCCTCTGGCCTGGCCCGCTCTAATCGGTTCTCCAACAGCAGATAACGGATCGCCTCGGCATCTGAGCAGCCCAAGGCAAGCGCTCTTTCAATGCGTGTTCTCCAGCCGCTGGTAGCCGTGCTCGCGGCCGAGCCCGATGACTTCCACCATCAAACGCGTTCCGTTTTGCCGGCCATGGCGCGCGTTCAATACTTGCCAGAGGCGGTCATGACTATCCTTCCAGCGCTGTTGTTGCCGCCATTGCGCCAAAGCCGTCGAGCCGGCCAATGCTCCCGGCTTGCGGCTCAACGGCTCCAGATAATGCTCCAAGTCCAGAATCTGCTGCCGCCGCTGATAACAACGCTCATGCCGCGCCACGCGCTGGCCTTCGCTCCAGATCTCGACATAAGCTGGATACAGCTTCGCCTGTGCTGACATGCCCGGCCGCAACGGTGTCGAGTAACGATTCGTCCGCACCGTCACGCACCCGCCGCTGTCCACGGTCGGGAAACTCACCTCCGTCAGATCCACACCTTGCTTGGGCAGAGCACGCAGGAAATCGCGTTCGCGGATCATCAGCGCGCCGGTCGTTTCAGTCCGATCTCCGATCCGGCGCTGTGCATCTTCGTCGCAGCTGTTCAGCAGATGCTGATTCAGATCCGCCAGATCGCGAACCTGCGGTACCGGCACAAAGTGATTGCGGCGGAAGTATCCACCTTCGCCTTCCACGCCGCCCTTCTCGTGAGCTTCCGCCGGATTACAAAACTCCGCTTCGAACCCCCAATGCGATCGGAACACAACAAAGCGCTCCGTTTCCTCACGCCGGTGGCCGCGCAGCACCTTCTTTACCGCAGCTCGCAGGTTGTCGTAGCGAAGACGCGCGAACACTCCGCCAAACCAGGCAAACGCTAATTCATGCGCTTCCAAGAAAGCTTGTTGCGTGGCATGGAAATAGGCACAGTGAAAGGCGGCTCCGCTTGCCATGCTGCGCATGCAGAACACGTTCACCTTCTGCCGGTCGCCGGAAAACTCGGCGTAGGCTTCGTACCAATCCACCTGCGCTTCCTCGCCAAACGCATAGCTCTGCGCGATGCAGACCTCTTTGGCAGCGCAACCCAGCGTGCGCTTCTTCCACGCCACGTATCGTCTGACCGTCGATTCGGAAACGGTTGCCTCCGGCTTCTCCCGCCGAATCCGCAGATAAATGCGATGGGCCGTGTGCCGCTGCTTGCGCGGCGCACGCTGGTCCGCTTCCAGAATCGCGTCGATGAACTCTTTCACCGGGCCCAGCTGCGGCTGCACTCGTTCGGCTCTCTTGCGGTAAGGAGGCTGAGCATCGGCCAACGCTTGCCGCACCATTCGCCGATGCACTCCCAGTTTCCTTGCCACTGCCCGAATCGTTCCCGCTCCGTGCTCGTACTCCCGCCGGATCTGTTCGAATAACTCCACCTTCCTTCTCCTGTCCAACAGGTCCTCCGTTTCGGGCTCGAAGCCCGAAACAGAATACCCCGTTTTTGTTTCAAAGGTGGGGCCAATTCAGATGATCAAATGGGGCCAGTTCAGATTAGCGAAATCAAGAATCGCGCGAAGGGTGAGAACGAGTCTTTCAGGGCTCACTCTGGGAATCCGAGGGTATTTGGCTTATTATAGGAAGCCCTTAAGGGCTTGCGAGCGGGGATACTTGTTGTTGGATGGGTCTTGATAGGAAAAACGGCCGTCCGCTTCAGGTGTCGGGCGGGACCGTCTACAGTAACTCTGGTGGCGTTGTCGCTCGGATCAGTAACGATAAGGTTTCGGACTTGATGGTCGTTACATTGGAACAATTGTCGGTGACTGCCTGGCCTATAGATCAACAGAAAGCGCGAGTGTATCCGGATCGTTTGCTGGTAGTCGCGCCCGGACAGCGACAGCGGCCGTGCAGGGTGCGCCATCTGGGGCAACGAGCCACGTATCCCGGACTAGCCTGCATCCATCACAACAAGGGGCTTGCCCGCTATCGGCCGTTTTCTCGCCAGGCTTCTCCGCCGCAATAGAGGCAAGTCGGCGGCGGGCATTGGGCGTGTCGCAGACCGTTGCCTTGCATTCCGATCGCATATACTGCATCAGCTCTGTCCACAGCAGGTCGTAAAAGTCTTTAGACTGCCCGCGTGTGTCAGGAGCAGCAGGTGCAGCGTAGACAACCTTCACGTGACACCGCATCTTAAACTGTGTCCTTAGTAGGGGGATTGGGACCGCAAAGTCTCCATCACGTACGCGTCCGTGTTCCTCCGTCCTGTCAGGCTACGTCGATGAGCAAAAACGTGATCGGAATTGACGGCTGTCGAGGTGGTTGGCTAGTTTGCCGGATAGCTGTCCGTACAACCGAGATTGATCTCGTGGCGGTCGTTGACCGTATAGATTATGTTCTGGATCGTGAGGCTTCAGCCGGGCACATAGGAGTTGACATCCCTATCGGATTACCGCAGGTCGGTTGCGCTCGGAAGGTGGACGGAGCGGCGCGGAGGCTGTTGACGAACGTGAGGGGAAGTAGCGTCTTCCGGCTCCGGCACGTGAGTTGCTGAGCAAGCGAAGGCTCTCTGCGGGAAAGGGATTTCGAGGCAGGCCCACGCGATTTTTCCGAAGATCGCTGAGGTCGACGAGATCATGACGCCTGAATCGCAAGGTCGAATGTTTGAGGTACATCCAGAGCTATGCTTTTGGGGACTGGCCGGTACGCCCATGCAGCACTCAAAGAAAACGCAGGATGGGTTTGAGGAACGTCGTCGCCTTTTAAGCCAGGTGCTGTCGACTGAGATCCCAGATCGGTCTGAAGTCAGGCGTTTGCGATTGCCCATTGAAGCGGATGACCTGCTCGACGCGTTGGCGGCCGGGGTCTCGGCATTGCGGGCGAACAGGGGAGATGCTCGGCGGATACCGGCCGATCCCGAGATCGACGGGAAAGGCCTTCGAATGGAGATGGTTTATTAGTGCCGCGCCTTATTGGTCCCGACAAATCGGCCTGCATCCGGCCAAACACCCGAGCGCGTTCCCCGCTCTGATCCCAGCTCCAAATCCATTAGCAGTGTAGCCCGCAGCCCGGCCATTGGCGCGGATTCTAGGAGCCCGTCGCGTGATTTCTCCAGCTTTCGTCCTCTTCGAGCGGTTGACTCATCGTTTCCATACCTCGGAAACTTCGGTGCGGCAAAGATCAGAGACAAGGAACTATTTCAATCGCGGATCAAACACGAATGGTTTAGGCGCGCTGAACCGTACCTGAACGAAAGCGGGATGCAGCGGGTTTATCAGGTAGTTGCGTTCGTCTGGAACGACGGCCGAAGGAACGGATATGGCGAGCGATGTCTTTACCTTGCCCCAAGTAGTCCCAAGATCTTTCGTGATCGATGAGGGCACTGGCGCGTTCCAGTCTGTTGGAAGATCAACTACGGTATATGCAGGAATAGCAAGGATACTTGGGATTTCCGCAGCTATGATGATCATGTTTTGAGGAAGGCCAGCACTGTTAGCGAGGACTTCCAATGCGCATAGGGAAGCCGTTGCCCCACAGTACAGGATCGGAGTTCCTTTGTGGTTCCACCGGCCACCGTGAAGCCTAGCTCCCTCCCCGTTGTTCTTCGGATATTTTGCACTGCAAATCCGGTAGACAGTCACCGTCTACCAAATGCCGTGTTCCATCTGGCCAAGGATTTCGTTGACGCGTTCTGCGCCTTCTTGAGTGACTAGAAGCGAGATTGGAGTAGCAAAATTAAGGCCGCGCACTGGTGCGCCTAGCCAAAGCATAGCCTTTTCACGGCTCCCTATGACTTCCGTTGCATAGCCAATGACTTCATCGATCATGCTCTGTTGAATTTGTGAGCTCGTTTCTAAAGGGCTTGACGAAGACATGCCGATCGTCTTCAGCTGGGCAACAATGTACCGGCCATCATGGGTCTGAAATACTACATCAGTCATGTGATCCTCTCTTACGACTCCAACCTGTGAACGCTTTTCTAAGCGAGGGAACACATCTTTCAGACGGGCATCGGGCGGAAAAGACTTCCCAGAAATGGAAATGACATCTCGTCCGATATCGTGGCCAACTACACCCTTCACCCTCTTAGCCGACTTCTTGATAGCTTTCGTCGAGATCCTTTTCGGCATTCGTCTACATCATAGCGAGGAAAGTTCAGGGGCAATAAGGCCTTATCTAAGCACTAAGATAGTCTCAACAGATTAAGCCTCGCTGACGAGGATCTGGATAAGGCGTCCTGTGTGCCTCAGACGTCTGCACCTCGCGGACCCTCATCGATGCTCCTCGAACACGGGCTTGCCGACGAGGTCTTCCTGTTCGTCTATCCAGTCCTGTTGGGAAAAGGCAAGCGTCTCTTTTCGGACGGGACCCCGCCAAGCGGACTCTCACGGGCCAGCACGACGCTGTGTCCTCTGGCGTTTTCATCAACACCTACACTCCTGCCCAACGTCTGCGTGCCGGCTCCCCCGACGACATAGCGGCGTGAGCGAATGTCGAAGTTTGGATAGGAACGGATCGACGTAGGTTTGATAACTCCTCATAAGTCGGCATCGCGACTGAAATAGAAGACGGTTGATTGGTATAAGGAGGGCCGTCTGTCCAACTGATCTCTTGCGAACCGGACTTCGGGACAGTGAGCGATCCACATCTACGACTAAAAGCCCGTTACACGACGAGGCGGATGCGTATTGTCTCGGAAAGGGTAAGTCGTGTAACAAAGAGACGCTCATTCTGTTCAACTGTCCCGGCACGGCTTCGGCGGTAATGGGATCCGTCGCATAAGGCCCGACCGGGCTCAACTCTTCACGCCCTTATCCGGATTCCAGGTACCTTGCAGCTTGCGCACGTACACGATCTGGCCGATGTGATACGCGTTGAGGGCGCAGAGATTGCCAATGGTGTTCGACCATTTGGTGAGCTGCTGGTCGTCAGCCGTTTCCACAACTTTCTCAAGGTCGGTCATGACCTGGTCGAGTTGATTGACGATTTCGGCCCACTGCTTGTTGTCGAACTTGTCGAAGGTTTCCTTATTGTCGTCGGTGAACTTCTCATTCTTGATGCCTCGAAAGCTATTCAGATTGCGCCGGTTCCAGAACAGCAAATGGTAAGCGAGTTGCCCTGCTGAATGCCCGCCGTTGGGAGGCTGCCAGTTTGCCTGTTCGGCCGTTAGGCCCTCAACGGCGGTGCTGATCGGGACGAACCATTCGGCCTTGTTGTGAGTGGTGTGCAACTCGTGCAGCAACAGGCTCCGTAATGTAGCCGGTTGTGGCTGAGTCTGAGCAGACAGCGAAAGTATTGGCAGCGCGATGACCAAGAGAAGAAGGGGAGGCGCGATTTCAAACGAGTTCTCCTTGCAGGAAGTGGCACCCGCCATCATAGCCGAAGAGCTGAGGCCCTTCCCCGTCCTTTACAGATAGGTCACTGGGAGAACAGCGCTTTCCACCGGCTGTTAAGCCTCGCGGGTCCAGAAACGGCATTCTAGTCCACCAGTTCAGCCAAACACACAGTCGGCCGCATTAGGAATGGTAAGTCGACTAGTGTCCGTCGAGGCTGCGAGCTTCTAAGTTTTTGCGGCCTAAAAGCGCTGCATTTTCACCTTCACAACAACGGGACTCGTGTGGAACGTCAGCCCACGGTCTGTTTCGTCGCCATTTAGATAGCCGCCATCATCGTATTTTCGCGGCAACGCCATCCAGCCTTCCTGCCGTTGGCTGTCGATGAACGACTCCGCGGCCTCGCGTTGCGCGTCAAGAGTGTTGAACGCCTGGTCGAGCCCTTCTTCCGTCGACTTTCGCGTGTAGATCCCGCAGCGTACACCCGCCCGTGCCGTGAGGCCGTTCCCGTTTTCCTTCGGTCTACTGTTACCGCGCACGGCGTACCGCCTTCTCCAGCCCGAAGAACGCAAAGCCATTCCAGCGCGTGCCGGTTATCTCGCCCGCGATAGCACTGAGCGAGGTGAATCGACGGCCATCGAATTCGAATGCATTGTCGAGCACCTTCACTACGACGGTCTCGGTCTTGTAGTTCTTCACGATCAAACTCCCCGGCATTGGCAGACGCGCATCCCGTGTTTGAACGACCGTTGTCGTCACGGTTTGTTCCAGCGGGACCCCTGCCCGTCGCCGGTCTGCATTCTCCGAGATGCGCAATCGCAACTCTGTCCCGCGAGCGATGGCAATGGCGTATTGCCGGACCGACTCCGGAAGAGCCCCTTCTTTAGCTGCCTGCAGATGCCAGGCGATCTTCCGCCGCAGGTGCTAACAGTTCGCAATCGGATGCTCCGTCCCGAACATTTGCCGGTGCACGGCCTGCAACTGTGATGCACTCATTCCTGGCAGATTCCCGATTTTCGGTAGCGTGCCACGTTCCTTCATGCCTCAGTAGGCTCCTCTCTCCGACGTGTCAACGTCACTTCATGAACGCTCGTTTCGGCCGTCTTATCAAGTTCTTTTATTGACGGGGGAATCTCGGACGTTTCCCTGACAAGCCGAATCCGGGCGCTCCGCTTATAGGCCGCGGCCAGGAATGCCGCGATCTCATTGATGGCATCGTCGATATCAGTTTCCTCGCTACGTAGCATGCGCGCGCCTCTCGGACCCGCTGCCTGGCGAGGTAGATTGTGGGTGCGGACAAAAGAAGTGGTGCGGCCGCGTGTGCGGGCAGTTGTGGTTGCTCGATCGGATGTCCAGCACCCACAACGAGTCCCGCTTGGCGGCCTGCCCGCTGTCTGGTGTTCCGGGGCGCGTTCGCGCTCCCTGTCAACTAAATACTCGGGCAGGTTGGAAAATGTGCAGCGCGTACGCGCACGTTGGACGAGGTTGTCAACAAACGCACCCTGGCAACCGGAGAATTCGCATGTGAAAACGCGGGTTCCGCCTTATCCCTTGGGTTGGGCTTGTACCGCCCGATACCTCTCATCCCTTCAAATCACACATCCAAGCGACTTGGGTCGAAAGTCTCGGGCCGCTAGGAAGGACTAGAACTCGATGTTTGGCGAGAAGGGCTGCTATCGACAACATCGGCAGGTAGCTCCTACCGTCCACCGTTCTTTCCTCGATGAGATCTCGCATCACGACTTGAAGAGACTTGTCGCCCATAACGAATAGCGGTGCCGCTGGCGTCGGATGTGAAGCTTTCATCTCTTAAGTGCTCGGCACAGCCCCTCGTGGCGATTCCTGGCGCTAACAGCCCTTCGCGCCACGAATTTCCTCCGCGACGGGATTTCGCGACAGCCATCGCGCGGATGGCTCGGCGACGCTTCCTCGAAGCCCGTTTGGGGCCCGGAACGAACTGATCCTTTGTGCGAACGGCTGTTCTCGCCAGATGCTCGTTCTTGCACGCGCTGATTTCCTGGCGGCGAGTAGACCCAGACGATCCGGGTAGTGCCGCTACTATTCTTCGTGAATCGTTGCTTGGCTGCTTGAATCCGTTTGAGAAAGCGTATCTGCCGGCTAGAATCTGTCGTTCACTTCTTAACCTGCGCGACTACCACATCATTATCCAAATGTTGCTGCCGCGGTAGAGTATTGGGGCGTAACTAATTGATCTAATACGCTGGGGTCCAACGGCCCCAAACAAGCATATATCCGGGCATCTGTATGTGAGCGCCGCCATTTTGCCGGAAGGAGCGACGCAACATCTCGAAACGCGAGAACACCTTATTCGTGTTCGTATCTTCCACGGAACCAACAGCCGCTCGAAATTGAAAAGGCGATCTATGAAACTCCAATCACTTAAGCCGTCCGCACAATTGCACCCAGGAACACGGGTTGCAAAGCTTGTCACAAATTGCCTGCTTTTCTTTTTTTCAGCGTTCCTGATTGCAACGTCACTGGCAGGAGCAACAGATCCGCTCGGCGCGACGTTGCACAACGATGGAACCACTACTTTTCGGGTCTGGGCTCCCTTTGTGGACAGTGTTGCCGTCAAAGTTAATGGAGGCGCCGTGGTGCCGCTCAGAAAGGAGCCCGGGCACACTGATCCCGCTGATACGACTTGGATCGGCACGATTCCGGGCACCAAAGCGGGGAACAAGTACCGCTATGTGATCGGGCTGGCGGGCGTCACACGAGAATATAACGACCCCCGGGCGCAAGAGTTGACCGGATTTGACCTGCCGGACGGTTTCGGTTTGTCAGGCAATGACGACAAGCCCCAATCGGTAATCGTCGACTCGACCTTCAGCATGCCAGCCTTCACCGAGCCCACCTTCAATACGATGGTCATCTACGAGCTCCACATAGGTACGTTCAACAACACGTTCGCGGGTGCCGCGCAAAAACTGGAATACCTGAAGAGTCTCGGTATGAACGCGGTAGAAGTGCTGCCGATTAACCAGAATCCCTTATTTCCCGATCACATTCCGCCCGACCACGATTGGGGTTACGATCCGGTGCAGTTCTTCGCGATTAAGACTAAATACGGAACGCCGCAAGATTTCAAAGAGTTCGTCAAACAGTGCCATCAGCGGCAGATCGCGGTGATCGTAGACGTGGTCTATAACCATCTGATCGGTAACAATCTGCTAAATCAGTTCGGCGGCTTTGCCCCGTCGGAAATCCCGGGCGGAGTCTTTCTGTACGGGGGTGATCGCGCCAAAACGGGTTTCGGTCCGCGCCCGGATTATGGTCGGCCCCAAGTCCGACAGTACATCAACGATAGCGCCCTGTCGCTGCTCCGCGACTACGGCGTGGATGGACTGCGGTTCGACGACACGATTGACATCCGCACGTTTGGTCAGGCCCGCACCCCAAATAATGAAGGAGCGGAACTACTGCAAGAGATCAACTCCTTATACCGCAACACCGACCCGAAGCAACCGAGCAAAATTACCATCGCTGAAGATTTGCAAAGCTCCGGAGATGTCACTCTTCAATCTGGCTCGACAGGCCTCGAATTCAACAGTCAATGGGACGACACGATGGTGAATGTTCTGCGCGATGTTGTGAGTAAGGTCAACGATTCGGATCGCGATCTCTTCGCGGTGAAAGGCGTCATCGAGAAGAAAATCGGCAGCGACGTCTTTGGTCGCGTGATCTACACGGAAAACCATGACCAAGTAGGTCATCCGCCGGGCCAAAACCGCCTGGCGGCACTCATCGATACAACGGACCACGTGAGCATTTTTGCGAAGAAGCGGTCTACTCTGGCGGCGGCAATCATGCTGACTTCACCAGGAATCCCGATGATCTTTCAGGGGCAGGAGATGCTGGACACTCGCGCGTTCGGCTTCAATGCGCCGAGCAACGTGGATTTTAGTCGGGCGGATGATCCACAATTCAAAGGAATCGTTCAGCTGTATCACGATCTAATTGCCCTGAGGCGCAATCTGGGTGGGAAGACTCGCGGTCTGACGGGCCAAAATCTGAATGTCTTTCACGTGGATAACGATAACAAAACCTTGGCCTACCATCGATGGGAGAACGGCGGTGCCGGTGACGATGTCGTGGTGGTGGCAAACTTTTCAAACGTGCCCATGCAGAACCTAAATATCGGTTTTCCGCGTCAGGGCTTATGGCATGTCCTGTTCAACAGCGGCGCGAACGTTTACGATCCGGCTTTTATAAATGGCGACAGCTTCGACACGACAGCAAACCCGGGTGGGAAGGATGGGTTGAATTTCAATGGGACGGTGGGCATTGGACCATACAGCGTAGTGATTTTCTCGCAATAGACAGGTGTCCATTTGCTTGCCGGTTCCCGTGTCGGTTTCGAGGCGGCTTCGGACCCGAAGCCCGTTTGTGGCCGACTTAGCAATATTTCTTGTTGCAAGGGCTGTTCTCGCCAGTAGTCCTATATAAGCTGGGTCGCGCACGGGACAACCCACGACCTACCCAAGGCGACCGCAGCCAACGCTCTTTCATAAGGACGGGTGGGGCGGGTACTGTCGCCGCAATGCGTGGAATAACAATTGAGAAACTGCATGATGTTTGCCCAAGCGCCTCAATGAGCCGTGGCTTTCGATATAATCGCTTCGCAATCCGGGAGGGATGAAGGTTTATGGCTAAACGCATCGCATTTTCTGCCGATGGGACGTGGGACACGGCTACCACACAGAGCAACGTGTACAGGCTCTATAAAGCTCTGGTGGTAAGCGCCGACCAGATGCCTTTCTACGATGACGGGGTGGGCGCGGACGGCAATCCAGTTCTCAAGGTTCTGGGAGGCGCGCTCGGGACGGGAATCTACGACAAGATCAAACAAGGCTACACCAAAATTGCCCAGGTGTACGACCAGGACGACGATATATTTATCTTCGGCTTCAGCCGTGGCGCTTTTACGGCGCGCAGCCTGGTGGGGATGATTGCCGCGTGCGGCCTTCCGACGGAGAATTTCAGCGATGATGTCGTGAATAGAGCTTTCGACGCCTACCGCGAGCGAGATGCGAACAGCCGCAAGCAGAAGCTGCAACAGTTGACGACACGGTATGGTCTTTACGACGCCAAAATCAAAATGGTGGGCGTCTGGGACACAGTCGGGTCGATGGGACTCCTCTCGGTGGTCAGCGGTGTGGATCCATTAGAGTACGGATTTCTCGACACGAAACTGCATCCCGATGTGCAGAACGCCTATCATGCCTTAGCAATCGACGAATCGCGACTGCAGTTTCAGCCGACTCTATGGGACGAACCGGGTGCGCCTGGGCAGACGCTGCAGCAAGTATGGTTCTGCGGCGTTCACAGCGATGTTGGCGGCGGAGAAAAGGACGTAAGGGATGGCACACCGGCGCTGTCGGACATCACGCTCAGCTGGATGCTTGATAAGGCGAGCGGTCTCGGGCTCGAGATCGATCCTGTTGCCAAGGCGAAATATGCAAGCCCGCTGGATTCGAAGTACGCAGCTACCGAGCTTCACACTTCTTTTAGCGGACCACCTAAGCCGCGATCAATCCCCGAAAAGGCTCTGATTTCCAACAGTGTTCTCATTCGGTTTCAGTCGGATCCGACCTGGCGGCCGGACGCACTCAAGACCGTAAATGGCGCGCTCGCGTCCGGGTATCAGGTTGTCAGTATAATGCGCGAACCGGCCGCGGTAGCAGGTGCACCAGGCGGCGGAGGTACGGGGACATAGCCGTATAGCGTCTTTACAACTCGATCATTGCTTTCTTGGCATCGACGCTGAGGGTAGCGGCCGATAAGCGGTCCAGCTGCATCATGCCTCAGGTGTCTGGCGCACCCGCAGCTTCTTCCAAATTGGCTACCGTGTAGCCACTCGATTCCCATTTCCATCTGACACACTAATCGTACATGTCAATTGTCCAGAAGTCAGCTTCGGGGAACCAAGCACTTTCTTGACCTACTACTACTAGCAACAGCCCGCAGCTGGCCTAGACAGAACCGGGCACGAATCCTATCGCGCGAATCGACCAGCAGAGCTTCAGACGGCTGCAGTGGCGGCCACAGCAAACGGATTCAGAGTGATGCAGTACACATCCGCGAGATCGTACGCCAATCCATGAACAACACCTGTGCCGTTCGCGATGGCCAACTTACGCGTGCGCACGTCGTCAACAAACTGCTTCTTGGCCGCCTCGGCGCGTCGATTGGCGACAATGCGCATCTTAGTAACCTCGCTGTCCGGAGTGTTGGAAACTTGTGTGAAATCGGCAAGGATCGCGGCCCTCACGATGGGGTCAATCGAACCGTTTTGCGTGACAATATCGAACATAAGAGCGACCGCACGCTCAGAGATCAGTCCGTAAGCTCTGCACAGTTCAATCGCCTGATCGTAAAGCCGGGAAGCATGATCCGCCTGGACTCCTTGGAACTCAAGAGTACGGCCGAGCGTGAGCAGCATACCCTTCCATGGTTCAGTCACTTGTCCTCGTACTTGAATCGAGCGAGTAAACGCCAGTTGATCAGTAAGCGAAACAGACCCCAATGCTCTTAACGTATCGAAGTGTTCGTGGAAGATACTCTGCGACACTTCCGTATGCTGCTCGAGCATTTGCCGTAGCAGTGGTTGTAGAGTGCCTTGACCGATGTTCCACTGACATACCCCAAAGCTGATGCCCATCTCGTCAAAATCACCGCTCAACCCTAAGAAACTATCTGGTGGGTACTTCGAGGTTTCGAAAGTTCCGGTCAGTGCAAGGCATCGATTGAGAAGGCGGGCATTGTCGAGGCTGGACACAGGAGCAGGCTGGCCTGGAAACATTTGAGCCCACGTTATCCATCTAGAAGACCGGTCGGGCTCAGACCTTCCCGCTTCTGATAGTTTTTTACGGCAGAGTCCAGTCCTCCACCAAAAATCGAATCGACGGGACCGGTGTAGAAATTCAAGTCCTTCAGGAAATCCTGGACAGCCTTGACGTAATCGCCGGACATACCAGAGCGCAGGGTCATAAGATTAACTACTCCAGGAATGAAATCCTATCACTTCGGGATACTGGATGCTGCCACGTCAAATCTATAAAGCTCGATTGGCACCCTTTAGCTGACCTAATCGAACGAAACCCGCAAAATGAAGGGTCCGATGATGATTAGCCAGCAAGATATCGAATCAGGTCGCCTGTCGGGAAGCCGGCTTCGCGGACAAGCCCTAAACGTGCTTTCGCTTACTCATCCAATTTGGCTTTTAACTTCGTAGTCCGAAAAGGTCCTTTGTATTTAAATGAACTACTCGGGCACCTCGCTCTTTCGCTAAGCTGACCATGTGTTCCGTGCCGCCGGGACCATCGCCGGTTTCGCCATCCCACAACGCGATCAAGGTTAAATGTCTTGGCGCGCGGCACAGTGCTTCGCTGAGAAGCCAAAGGTTATTGCGTTGCCAGACATCATAATTTTTCTTGAACTGTAGCCACTTTGGAAGTTCAGGAGATTCGGACAGAATGGGCACTTCGGGATGTTTGTCCAACTGTGCTTGAAATCGCCGGACCCAGCTCTTGTCGTCGCCATCAACGCTAGCCTCGATAAATTGCCCTTCTGGTAAGGCCAGCATCATTTCTGTCGGGATCTCCAGCTGTTCGCAGATCTCCAGAAATAAGATGTCGCCGCCGTTTGCACCACCGGCAACGCCCAGAATAGATCCGTGTATCAATGCCTTCTCTTCTTCAATCGCCGAACGAATGGCATCGCGCGCGACACCTTCCTGAGAAGGCGGAAAGCGTGGCTGCTTTCGCTTAGCGGGATCCACCCGGTGGCCCGTGAAAAGCAACACTCGGTCGAGTCGCTGGTTAGTCGGTCCCGTTGAATCGGGCGGGAATACTTTCAGCGCCTCCGACACATTTGCTTCCAATACCCCCAGCTCCGCGAACATACGGAGCTGCTTCCGAGCGGAATCTAGAACGAAATCGCCCTGAGCAGCAGCGGCCTTTTTGTAGAAATAGATAGCGCGCCCGGCGTTGGGCAGCGTTAGCAGACTCAGGTCGCCTGCGCTACTTAGCAGCCATTGATCCTTCTTGTCATTGGCTGAGGGCTGCGGCGCGTCTGCGGTGTCGAAGCGCAGTTGCAGTGCTTGCGCGATCTGATCGCGCTTGCGTTTGATCTCGTTGAGCTTTCGCGCCGCCTCATCATCATCGCCAAAATGCCTGGTCCACACCTCCGGAAGTTTGGCCGCCAGTTCCAGGACGACTACTGCCAGCGCGAGCGCATTCAACCCCGGATAGTAAGAGTCGAGATCTTGCCGGTAGGCCGTCAGATATTGTTCATAGGCTTCTACCAGCAACGGCGAGTCTAGCGCGTTCCGCGTCCTTTGTTCCGGGCTCATATTCATCCACGCTTTGCTCCAACGGTCCTTTTTGTTCCGTCCTAACTGTCCGTGGATTTCAGCCAAGTCCTTGGGTTCTGTGGCGCGGTGCAGGGCTCTTTCCAGAGCTTGATCAGAACTTGTAATGTCATCGAGCCGCTGGTAGATGTTCCCGAGGTTAGTGTTTGCCTCGAGGTCAAAGTCGTCCAGCTTGCGCAGGCTTTCCCAGGCCGTCTTCGCTGCTCCGTACCGCTTAATAAGGAGCAAACCGCGCCCTACGACCCGAAGGCCTGGCGATTCCCACGGAAAACCTCTTGCTTCCAGACCCAGCAGCGTGAGCTTCCGTGCATCCTTATCTTTCTCGGCCCTCTGCACCTCTTCGCCAAAGCCAAGCGGAACGGGTAGGAATAGTTCACGGTCCTGCGACTTGAGGTTGGGTAGTGAAAGGAAAACGGGGCTATCTTGCCGTTCGCTTGCCGCGGTAAGCCGGAGTGCCTCGGTCAGCTGGTCCAACGAGCTTGCCGGGCTGGCAGGGTCGTATTCAAAGTACCGATCTGTCTTCAGGTCGAACGGTACGTCCGATTCCTTCAATGCATCCACCGTTTGCGGGGCAGGAATCTTGGCACGGATCAGAACCGTTCTTTTCTCCTGCAAAGCGTGGCGAATTCCCAATTCATAGAAGGCGTTGGGATTGTTCGTGGTGATGTCGGCTAGCACCAGATCGGCCACCAGAAGTTGCTGAAACATATCGATCCGAATGTTCCCGGACTCCAGGATCTCGCCGGTAGTTCTACCCTCCGCTCCAATACGGTCCAACGCCGGACCAACCAGTTGGTTTTCTACCTCGTCGAAGTTGATGCCCTTTCGTGTTCCGAAGGGCCTGATGATGAACGCTCTCATCCAGCAACTCCCGCTTGGTCTGCGAACGGTCCGAAGTGCTGAAGCTCAATCTTTGCCGCTGCGCTCATGCCGATTCGCAGCAGGTTCTCTATCTGGTCAACAGAATCTAACTTCTGCACCTTCTCGGGATCCATTTGATGGCATTCTAAGGCGTCGAGTCCTTCACGCGAAAGATTAGCGTTGTATCGCGCGTACAGGAAGGCGCGGCCCAGATCTTGCGTCAAAGGCATGTGGTCGGCTCGCTGCCATTCCTCGAGTGTGCAGTCGATATCGGAATCACGACAGGTCAGATCACGAAGTTCGCGGTCGATGAAATCGCCGTGCGTGCAGCGCCCAGCAATACGGCAGTTGATGTCCTGGTCGATTTGAATCCCATGCATCAACGTGCCGGGCAGGCCAGCAAGATTCGCCGCAATATTGATGTTGCTCTTGAAGCTGGGATCATCGGCAGTACCCGTTCCCAACGAGACAAGAAGCAGGTTGCGCTCACCCGTCTGCCAATTCAGACGGTACACGGGATGCGTTGCCATCCGGAACAGAAGGAAAGCAGGGTTGTTGTAGGGGGTCACGCCACCGTCAACAAACGTGAATGTCTTTAGAGGATCGGCTGGATCCCATTTGAGAATTTCCGGCGGGAAGTAAACCGGGGCTGCGGTGCTGGCGCGCACCAATTGCCAGAGGGGAATGCGCGAATTACAATCGCGGCGCGCGGGGTCGTTGTAGCGGGCGTCGGGGTTGGATGAGATCGGCCAAGCCGAGTCTGTCGTGACGTTTCGCGTCACCACCAACAGAAGGCAGCGCAGATTGTCGGGAGAAAGATCTTTGTCAGGAGCATCTGGGTTGTACTTGCCGTTTCCGTCAACATTGAAAATTTTCCGAAGTTGTTGTCGAAGCGGGTCGGCGGTGTAGAAGTTCGCCAGGCGTTTATCCAGTCGGGCCTTTTCGAACATGTTCCGCCCGGATTCCCGATAAAAGAGAATCAGCTCTTCTACCGACATACCGCGCGCCAGACCGGCTGCAATGATGGCGCCCGTGCTGGTTCCGGCGATGTAGTCAAAAAAATCACAGAGTCGAAAGGCGCTGCCCAGGCCGCTCGCGGGCGCGAGCAATTCTTCCATGCGTTTTAGGATTCCTAGCGTAATTAACCCGCGAATTCCGCCCCCGTCGAGCGCGAGCATCTTGCGCGGCTTCACCACTTCGTACTGGGGACGGAGTCGCCCCCATCTTTCGGGATGGTTGAGCATTACCGAGGCATTTTGTCACAGATGTAAAGTGTCCCACGAGAAGATTGATCCGGTGCGTTTGTAACGACAACGTTCGATGGGCTCCAAGCCGACCTTTGGACAGGATATGCGAATTCCGTTTTACGAGCGAGCTCATAGCGCTTTGTAAAGCCGATCCCAAGGCCGGCTCAGCCTGTTTGAGAAATCCAGGTACTGAAGCGTGGCGAGACGCGGGTGCAGGGAAGTCTCTCGGAGCATAATCGGTATGATCTTTTTACTGCAGCCCCACGCGAAGGCCCACTCATAGGTGACGTACTCTGAAGCTCGAGCTTCGGGTGACATCACGGCAAGGATTGCCTTAGCGTGACGTATTGTGTCGTCGATCTCTTGACGCCAGTCAATGCCTGGCAGGAGCCGGTCGGTATCAATCCAGCCGTCCTCGCCCTTGCGCTCAAGGTACACCTTGACTAACTCTGCAAAGTCTCCATCTTCACGCGCGTGAGAGATGAAATAGACGTTGGCTAGTTTTGCCTTGTCTACTGCCGACGCCCGACGGCCTTCATCGATTTCGTTCTCCTGCTTTCGTTGTGAGATGGCTCTCGCTAGAGAACTAACACGCTCTGCGATTTGCGCGAGAGCAGTCTCCCTTTCCGCCAGCGACAGTTCGGAGAGAGGTTTGGAAGGGGGATAAGCAAACTGGAGTTCGGCGAAGCCTTCGAGTATGGTCCACGGACTTGGTCTAAGCAGCACAGGTACGACCACAATCTGTCCTGCGCGTTGGAGACGCAGCAAAGCCGGAAGCTCTTGCTCAACTATGAAATCCGATGCTAAGGCGTCCGGTGAGACCAGAATGACGGCGAGGTCCGCTTGGTTGAGCCTGTTCCGAATCTCTGCGGACCAGTTCGTGCCGGCTTGAATCTCTGACGTGTCCCAGATTCGCAGCACTCCCGCCCGTTCGAAAACATGCAGGTGATGAACGAGCTCGTTGCGCCAAGGTTCATCGCGATGACTATAACTGATAAAGATAGTCGGAACCATGGCGAATAGCATACCGTTCGTGCCGACGGTTTACTGCAAATGGGAGGCGTACCAGATGATAGCTGGTAAGAGCAAGCCTTCCGCCGGGAGTCTCGCATTAAGGGGCACGAACGGGCCGCGGGCCCGAAGCTGACTTGCGGCCCATCACACTCGCTTTACAATCAGCGATGCGTTAACCAGTGGAATCCGAGCTATTTCTTCTAAGGCGGAACGTTGCAGTTGATCTAGAATGCGATTTACCGCCGAGCCTAAACGCACATGAAGCCTTCGCAAGCTCTCCTTCTCATCGGATGTTCTTTTGCATCTTTCGCTGCCGACCGTCTGGACGTAAACAAAGTGAGTCCGGAAGCCGCTGGTGTGAGCGCTGAGCGGTTAGCCGCGATTCCTATCCGCATGCAAGCTTATGTCGACGCGAACCAGACCGCTGGCATCGTCACCATTGTGGGACGCCATGGTAGGGTGGCCAGCTTCGACGCAGTCGGCTATCAGGACGTCGAGAGCAAGAAGCCAATGCGCAAGAATTCGCTTTTTCGCATTGCTTCTCTGACGAAGCCGATCACTTGCGCGGGCATCATGGTGCTGGTAGATGAGGGCAAGATTTCGGTCATCGATTCCGTCGAGAAATATCTGCCGGAGTACAAAGGTTTGAAAGTGAGGGGCTGCGCCGGCAATGCCGGATACGCGTGCGAAGGCGCGACGCCTTTTCGCCCAATCAATATTGAGGATCTGATGGTGCACACTTCGGGGCTGGAGAGCAATTCGAGTGTGCGTGAAGGAACAGAGCCCACCACGCTCGCCGAACTCGCAGCGCTTGGCGCCAAAACGCAACTGCTGTTTGAACCGGGTACGAGTTGGAATTACAGCAATATCGGCTACAACGTGCTCGGTAGGATGATCGAAGTCGTTTCAAAGCAGCCGTACGACGCGTTCTTAAAAGAGAAAATATTCGAGCCGCTGGGAATGAGAGACACGTATTTCTTTGTGCCGGAAGAAAAGATGGAGCGGCTTGCAACGCTTTACACGTTATCCGGTTCAGCACTAACAAAATCGCCATTGCAACTGGGTGCGAAGCGTGGTTCCAAGATTCCTATGCCGGCGGGTGGGATCGTGAGTACGGCAGAGGACATCTTCCGCTTCAATATGATGATGCGGAACAAAGGAACTCTCGACGGTCGCCGCGTTCTTTCGAGCGCAGCGGTTACTCTCATGACCACTTCACATACCGGCAGCCTCAAAGCCGGTTGGGTTCCTGGCGTAGGTCATGGTTACGGATACGAAGTGGTGCGAGACGCGGAAGGGATGTTCCGCTATAACTCGATAGGAAGCTATGTCAAAGGCGGTGCTTTCCGGACCTACGAGTGGGTGGACCCCGAGAAAGACTTAGTCGGGGTCTTCATGATGCAACTCACGAATGGCGGTGGAGACACCGCGGACGAGATCAACAGTTTTATGGCCATGAGTGCGGCGGCGGTCGAGTAGAATCTGAGCTCTGGGATTCCACCACACTATGACCATTCCGCCGTCACGTCTGCAATGACCTCTCTTGTGTGTGAAAGAAAGCTGCGGTCCCGAAACGGGCTTGGGTGACATCGCTAATTCCTTGCGATCAACCCAGTTCGGTTCTCCATTCACTTGGACGTATAACGCTAGAACCTTATCGGGAGTGAGCTAGCGACGATAAGCCAAGAGACGGGGCAGAACTGACCGCTGGCTCACTTTCGATAAGGCCGTTTGATGGAACTCGCTGACGTTTGCGAGGGATGCGGCCAACTATGGCAACGTACCGCTATGGGATTTCAATTGATTTTCGCCGTTTGGTCGGCCAGGGAGCCGGAACGAGTCGCTGGAGAATCCTGGGAAGCTCAGCACGGCGACCTTCATTATCGCCCAATTGTGCGACCGCTAATAAGGCCCGAACAGCCGATCCGCAGCCCACGCGTAGCGTCGCTCGCGTCAGCGAGTTCGTTGTGTGCTGAGCATGTTCAGCAGCTTAAGGGTGAAAGTCCCTGTCCAACCTGATGGAGGTGAAGGACTAGTGATGATGCAAGGGCTACCGCCGCGAGGCGGGGTCTGAAAGAAGCATGGAACAAACGTGCGAGTCGATGGACAAGAACCGGATACAAGGCGTTAGCGTCGGACGAGCGGGCAACTTACCGCGAAGTCCATATCCATCAAGGATGCGAAGCGTAGATTCGGCGACTGCGCACGGAAGGCGGCTGAACTTACCTCAGGAGATCTGCTCCGTGTCGCGCAAGCGACTGAGATGGCCGAAAGGCAATCTGACCACGGGGCAGAAGTCAGCAGAGGGCATATTAGGTCATGTCGTCGGCAAGGCTAGTGAGGCACTCCAAGGCCGAAAGGCGGAGTCAACAGATAGGCCAAGCCGGGAACGGTGGCTGAAGGCCCGAACGAGAACCGTGGCAAGTAGGACATGAATCTCAAGAGCGACAAGCGGCAGAATATCCAGCTCGAACTGGACTTCTCTTCATTGCGAACGGGTGAAGCCTGCGGAACGGGAAGGGAAGAGATCGAATCGCTCTCGACGGCACATGACACCGAAAGCCCAGCCAGTACGAATCGATTGATGGAGGAAATATGTGAGCGAGAAAACCTGAAGGAAGCATTGCGTCAGGTAAAGGCCAATAAAGGTAGCGCCGGAATCGACAGGATGACTGTCGGTCAACTGAGCGATTATCTGAAACAGCACTGGCCAGTCATCCGAGAAGCAGTTGCTGAACGGAACTTACGAGCCGAGGCCGGTAAGGCGGGTGGAAATCCCCAAGCCGGACGGTGGGGTGCGAAAGCTTGGCATCCCGACGGTGCTGGATCGATTTATCCAGCAAGCGGTGATGCAGGTTCTGCAACGGCGCTGGGATCGGACGTTCTCTGAAAGCAGCTACGGTTTTCGACCGGGGCGATCCGCTCATCAAGCAGTAGCACAGGCACAGCAGTATATTGCCAAAGGTTACGGCTGGTGCGTCGATCTTGACTTGGAGAAATTTTTCGATCGAGTCAACCACGACAAACTGATGGGACGGATCGCAAAACGAGTCGGAGATAAGCGGCTGTTGAAACTCATCCGAGCGTTCTTGAACGCTGGAGTGATGGAGAACGGATTGGTCAGCCCAAGTGTGGAAGGGACCCCACAGGGAGGTCCGCTTTCGCCACTGCTCAGCAATCTCGTGCTTGATGAACTCGACCGGGAGTTGGAGCGCCGCGGACTTCGTTTCGTTCGCTATGCGGATGACTGTAATATGTACGTTCGCAGTGAACGGGCAGGTCAGCGGGTGATGAAGAGCATTACGCAATTCATCACGCAAAAGCTCAGACTCAAGGTGAATGAGGCAAAGAGTGCGGTCGCGCGACCGCAGGAGCGGAAGTTCCTCGGGTTCAGCTTCACAGCTGGTCCAGAGGTGAAGCGCGTTATAGCGCCGAAGGCTCTGGACCGGTTTAAGCAGCGAATCCGGGAGATCACATATCGGGCTAAGGGCGTCAGTATCGAGACCACGATAGAGGAACTAGCCCCGTATATGCGGGGTTGGCGAAACTATTTCGGGTTTTGTCAGACGCCGGAAGTGCTGCGGTCCTTAAGTAGTTGGGTGCGCCGTCGACTGCGATGTGCGCTTTGGCGGCAGTGGAAAACTCCGCGGCGCCGCAAAGCAGCTCTGCTTGCACTCGGGGTACGTCCTCGTCTGGCCAGTAGTATGGCCGGTAGCGGTCGTGGCCCCTGGTACCTGGCTCTTACCCACACTCTGCATGTGTGGCTTTCCAATGCCTACTTCAAATCGCTTGGCGTTCCGTCATTGATCGAGGAGTGATGGCCTAACTTCTCGAACCGCCGTGTACGGACCCGTACGCACGGTGGTGTGGCAGGGGTCGGCGGGCGACCGCCGCCCCTATGCCGATCTAACGGGCTTCTGAGAAGTCCGCTCGGGTCTGATCAAGATTGATCGCGAAAAATCCGCATCGCGTGATGTGAGCGGCGTTTTTCAAGACCCATTCGCGGAGCGGTGTTTTCTACTGATCGGGAGACTTCTTCAGTACAAGGCGTTTCCAGCATATCCGGGAGCTGGATCTTGCGAAGAAGTCCAGTCGATGGGTCGAGAATAGCTCAGCCAGCCGACTCGATATCCGAAGTGTTTCATCGTGAGTCCCTGTTTTATCTAAACTATTCGCCGGAACAACGCATAGCCGCGCCCTCCAGCGCGCAAACCGCGCGTTTACCTCGCGGTGAAGTCGCAAAATGATCCAGCGATTAACGGCTCTAGAGTTGCCTTAACAGTTATCAAAGGCACGCAATGCCACTCTCGGCGATGAGCCTGGTCCGGATGCTACCGGTCCCGGCAACTCGGGGTTGGGGTGGCCGGTGTCCATTGGAATTCATTCATCCTTAGGAGGCCAATATGGCCAGCTGGAAGGCTCTTACTGGAGTACCCTCGTTCACTCCGGACACAATGCTTCTCATGACCGATGGCACGGTGTTGGTTCACGATGCCGGAGGAAAAGATTGGCATCGATTAAAGCCCGATACTAACGGCAGGTTTGACACCGCCGGCGTGGTCTGGTCAGGCCCCTTTTCGATGACCAACTCGAGGCAATTCTATGCCTCGGGTGTCCTCGCCGATGGGAGCGTGTTCGTGCTCGGCGGTGAGTATTCCTCCGCTGGAAGCGACACGCCGCTCGGCGAGATCTTCGATCCGCAGACCAATGCGTGGTCCCCGATGAGCAAACCAGCCTCCTTCAATTGGATTAACGGGGATGTTTCCGCTTGCATCCTCGACGATGGCCGCGTGCTACTCGGCGCGCTCAGCTCGAATCGGTCGGCAATCTGGGATCCAGCCCAGCCCCCGACCCCCAACGCATGGACCGAGGCGGGCCGCGCTTTCGTCAGCCTCCCTAGCACGACCAAAGTCGGCACGATCGACGAAGAAACCTGGTCGCTGTTGCCGGACGGCACGGTTCTCACCGTTGACATTTCGTCGCCTCCCTTCGCTGAGAAATATGTTCCGGCGACCGATACCTGGGTGGTTGCCGACAAGACGCCTGCCACGCTCACCCAACCTCTCGCGCTGCTCAGCCTTAACGACACGACCGTCAGCCCACCGGTGCCGGTCAACATTGGAGAGATAGGTCCTGCGATCCTGCTGCCGGACGGACGCCTGTTCTTCATCGGCGCCACTGGGCACACCGCGCTGTACACGCATCCCGCAGTTGCCTCACAACCGGGCTCCTGGACCGCCGGACCGGATCTGCCGCCTGATACGAGCGGCAAAAACTTCAACAGCCCGAACGGAAACATCCAGACCGCCATCGACGCCCCTGCTGTCCTACTACCCGGCGGCAAGGTTCTCTTGGTAGGCGGCCAAACAGTTCGAGAAGTGAACAACGGTCAGACCCAGTTCTGGTCCAACCCTTCGACGGTATTCCTCTACGATCCCGCCACCAACGGGGTGACGAAACTCGGGTCACAGCCGCCGTCCAATGGCGTCGATACCTGGCAATCGCGCTTCTTGCTGCTACCAACCGGGCAAGTCCTCATGACAACCCAGCAGAGCCAGGCTATGAGCATACTCGCCGACGCGGCGATCATCGGAACACCCCACTCGGCCTGGAAACCCATTATTACCGCTTTCACGCCAGTGATGGCGCTCGGGCATCATTACAAGATCTCCGGGAAACAGATCAACGGTTTGTCGCAGGCATGCTGCTATGGCGATGATGCGCAGATGGGAACTAACTATCCGATCGCCAAGTTCACCAATACGAGCAGCAGCGCTGTTTCCTACTTCCGCACCTTCGACTTCTCCACTTTTGCCGTGGCCACCGGCGCCGCCATTCACAGCACCTTGGTTGAGATCCCCGCGTCAGCGGCTCCAGGACCCTACACGATCCAAATCATCGCCAACGGCATCGCTTCCGATCCCGTCAGTACGCACATCGTGCCCGCCACTCCTGCCATCGCGGTCAACCTGCAGAACGGCCTGCTCTTCGGAACCGTGTGCAAAGCGCCCCAGTTCCTGACTTTGGAAGTCTTCAACGTCGGTGGCGGCGACCTCATCGTTGACAGTGTCTCCCGCTTTTCCGGTTCGTTCGATTTCGAGGTTCTTCCAAACCCGGTCACGCCCTTGACGATCGCTCCGGGCGATCACGTCGACTTCAGTATTCGTTTCGCGCCAACCACGCGGGGTGTTCTGGAAAGCGCCATAATCCGCATCACCTCCGATGATCCTGTTACCCCGCATTTCGACCTCACGGGGAGCGGCATCCTAGGAACGGGCAAGCTCGAAACCATGGTCGTCGACAGCGGCAATCTGGGCAACGCCTGCCTCGGCGGATTCTCAGATAAGGAACTCACACTGAATAACAACGGGCTGTGCCAACTGTCGATTTTCGGCATCACTTCCTCGTCACTTGAATTCCAGGTGCCTTCGGTACTGTCTTTTCCATTGATCATCGGCGTAGGCGATTCCATCGAGGTCCCGATCCGCTTTCAACCTATCAGTTTCGGCGCGAAGTTCGCTGCGATCACCGTGACCAGCGACGACCCGGCAAGCCCCAAGGTCATTCACCTTTCAGGCAACGCGCCCGTGCCCAGGCTCGTCACGATGGTGGCCGATACCGGCAGCTTCGGGGATGTCTGCCTCGGCTCCTTCACTGACGAACCGGTGACCCTGTGCAACGCCGGGCAATGCACGCTCACCGTGAGCAACATCACTTCGACTTCGGCCGAATTCCTGATCCCTGGTGTGCTGGCCTTTCCATTCACCATCGAGGCGGGTAACGCCATTGAAGTGCCCGTCCGTCTCCAACCAACTGCCCTTGGCCTACAGTCGGCAACCATCACCGTGTTCAGTGACGATCCGTCGGGCCCGCATAAGATCGCATTGTCGGGCAACGTGCCCTCGGGCAAGCTCGCGGTAACGGGTTCCACTTATTTCGGCGAAGTCGATTGCGGCATCGCGCAGAAAACCGTCTCAATCTGCAATGTCGGCGACTGCAAGCTTCACATCTCCAGCGTCGCCTTCAGTCGCAAGCGGCGCCATTTCAAGTTGATCAACAATCCTTTCCCGGCGACGCTGCATCCGGGATCATGCCTCGGTGTAGTGATTCAATACCGGGCAAGCTGTGAGCCGGAATGCTGTGAGCTCGTGATCACCAGCGATGACCCGGACCAACCAGTCACGGTGCTCGATGTCGTCGCCTACACTCGTTGCGAGAGAAAATGCGAGTGCGATCGCGAGGAGTGCGGTTGTGCAGACCGCGAAGACAGACGCGAGGAGGATTGCTAGATCGGCTCCGGTCGAGCAGATCTATCAACAGTCTGCGCTTTCCTGAAGCACATTTGGGAGCGTTTGGGCCCACGGCCAGTCGCCTCTCGCAACAGGGGTTCTGGCCGCAAAAGGGCTTCTGGCAAGGGTTGATTTCCTAACATTAGTCGCGAAAAATCCGCTAGCCGTCCTCGTACGCCGCGTTGCGTCGCTTTAATCTAAATCCGGTTCCAAACCAATTCGGTCGTTCACGGCTTGTCTGAGATTCTGTTTGCAGCCGAGGTAGCGCTCTGTCGTTTGCAGCGACACATGCCCGAGTAAGAACTGGATCTGCTCGATCTCGCCGCCAGCAAGATGACAGAGCCGAGCGCAACTGCGCCTCAAATCGTGAGGCGCTAAGTTCGGTAGGTTCAGAGACGCTGCAGCTTTCTTTACCAGCTTCCAGATCACCTTTGAGGTGAAACCGTTTCCCCAGACTCGGCCAGCTTTGTTTATCGCTCGGAACACACGACCAGTTTTAATTTCTGCACCGGAAATCCAGTTATCGACGGCAACTTTCACCCAGCCGGGAACAGGGACGGTGCGAACATGGCCACCTTTCCCAACCAAATCTGCGAGAATCCAATGCTCGTCTCGGACTTGCAAGTCTTCGAGATTTAGATCGACTAACTCGGCCCGGCGCAAACCGCACCCCAATAGCACGGCGAGGATGGCACGATCGCGTTTGCCTCGAAGCGTTTCTGATGAACAGGCCGCAATCAGTTTCTTGCCCTGTTCCGCTGATATCCAATTCCCGGCCCGAACCCCAAGCCGCTTCACTCCCTTCACGCGAGCGATTCCGGCCGCCAAGTCTGGACTGAGGAGGCCGGTATCGGCAGCTTCGAAGGCGAGGCGGCAGATGGCTGCTAAACGCAAATTGACGGTCGACGGAGCATATCGACTTTGTTCAAGATGCATTCGATACCTCAACACAACAACCCGGCTGAACGACAGTCGAGGCTCCGAACAATACCATTCGATGAATTCGTTGATGGCGTGATCGTAAGTGCGATGCGAACTTGGGGATGCCAAGCTATTCAGAACCGCGGATTTGGACAGGGCTAGATCTGGCAGGCGTAAAACTGATTTCGGTGGACGACGTTTCTTTCGATTCTTTGCCACAGGCAACGGCCTCCTCGGCCGTCGTCTCAGTCTCACTTCCGCATGCCCCTGACCCAAAGGGTCAGAGCACGGCGTTTTCCAGGACCGATCCTCATGCTAAGGCGTTCGGCCATAACGGACGAACGCGGCTGGATAGTTTCCGTATGGCGTCGCCATTGTTGGAGCTATCCGGAAAATTCGCCGTCTGCCAGTACACGCTTTCCCGCGGATCAACACGGCTGGAGTGCGTTCGAGCAATTGCGGTCTGCGATTTTGAGTTAATATTATCCTTTCTGCTAACAATCGGCAGTTAACCCGCCCCCAAAAGTGCGCCAAATAAGCCGAAAAGAAGTGGTTCCCAAATTGCAATAACATCCGCTAATTAGAAGAGTTTTTCGAATCGCCGGAGGATAATTGAAGAAAACAGTCGGTTCCTCGGCCGGCATCGTCGCTGTGATTGCCCTGCTCGTTCACACGCTCGGCAACACCGGCCCCGATCACCCGTCCTCGTTAAACGCTTCTTCTCAGCAGTCCATGCCGGGTCTCGACGCGTTCCCGGCCGGCGAAAAATCAAAACAATTGGCAGTCGTGCCACAAGGGCCCTGGAGAGCCACTCAGCAATACTTCCATTCGGCTCCCAGGCTCACCAGCCGTAGCTATGACGCATGTCTCTTACAGCCCGCCTATGCGTGCCTACAACGGATTTATGCTTTCCCGGCAAGTCTTGATCTCAAGACTGTTCACTCAGTCATTGCAACCGTCCCAGACCCCTTGCACACGCGCATGGCTATGGAAACGGACCGCTACCTTGACGCTCTACGGCAAGCCGCATTCGACTCAGGTTATGAATTAGCCTCGCAATGGCTCCCCTGGACCGTCAAGGCCGCTGCTGAGAAAACTGGAACTGGAAGCGCGGATTCGCGCAGCTTTGATTGGGAGAAATTACCCGGCCTTCTGGTGTTCCGGCCGCACTACATACCGTATCTGAAGCAAGTCGATTCCCTACTGCTCGTGTTTGTCGTGGGCGAAACGCCAACCGCGGGCCTGAACGAATTCCAGTTTGAGCAAGCTCGCAGCACAATCTCAAGCCTGGACAGTGGCCAACGCCACAATCTCTACATCGTAGGCCCTAACTTCTCCGGTTCTTTGTCGTCCCTCGCTCGATTACTCGAGGAGTCGGCTAGAACGACGCACATCGAACTGCGGACTGGGAGTGTTTCAAATTCCGAGTACGTGCGCGAGATGCTGATCCACTTACGGAGCCACGGATTTCAGATCGACCCGAAGGACGATAGCGTTCCCTCAATTACGTTCCATGCCTCAACTCTTCCCAACGCCTCTTTTCATGAGCACTTCATGCGTATCGCGGCAAGAATTCGCCTGGAGCCGGAACAACTCGCGGAGATTACGGAAGACGAAACAGGTTTCTCTTACAAACACGAGAGCCAGCAACGGCACGAGAACCAGACGCCCATCACTTATCGCTATCCACGCGACATCGCGCAGCTTCGCAATACTTACAATGATGCTGCATTCGCATCGGCCCAGCCCGAAACAAAGGCCACGCCTCCGGTCGAGTTTTCGTTAAAGGATACTCAGACGGGCGAAGACTCGTTCCCGATTTTCTCAACCAGCCACACACCTATCTCTCAGAACGCAATTCTTCAGGAGATCGCGAATCATCTTCGGCACAGCTCCATTCGCCTTGTGAGTTTGTCGGCTAGCAACGTGTTCGACACGGTGTTCCTCGCAAACGTCTTCGCGCGGAATTGCCCCGACATCCGCGTCGTGGTGCCTTCAGCCGATTTACTGTTCGTCCAGGAAGCTGCAACTGGCTCGTTATCCGGTCTGATGGCCATTTCGCCTTTTCCGCTCTTCCCCGAAGGTACCGAAATCTCACAGCGCATGGCGCCAGAAGCCCCGCCCGACCTGACTACGTTCGCTACTTCCGACCAGATCGGGGAGTTCAACGCCGTACTGTCCCTTCTTGCACTATTCGGGCCCGATCAAACCCAAACTTACCGGCGAAAAATGGGTCCGGCGGCAAACAACGACTTCGCTTCAGCGTGGCTGCTGATTCTGAGTTCACGGGGTTGGATGCCCGTCGATCTCTTCGGACAGGATAATCGGGAGCTTGAGGTGGCAAACCATCACTTCAAGTGGTTCGATCCCACACTATGTGCGCCAAAGAATCAGAAGGCCCTTGGTGGTCTGTTAGAAATCGGGCCGGGGTGGACGACGCTCTGCGTATTCGTAGCTGCCTTTTCGCTCGCATTCTTTGGCCGACTTGTTTGTCTCATGGCCCAGCCACACAAACGTGTTTGGAGTGCGCTTTGCGTAAGCGACCTTGCGTTAACAGGAGGAACCAACAAGGTTCCAATTCTGCGTGATCGCTACTTCTGCATGGTCTCGTGCTTTGCATCGCTGGCCGCAATCAATGGACTGCTGTTGTGTCCCGTACTGGTCTTCTGGACGGACGGCGGAAAAGTAATCGGCGTACGCCACGGAGCTCCTGCGCTCATCGTCACCGCGGTGGGAGCCGCCTTTTTGTGCTGTTTGATGGTCTCAATCGGGCTAACTCTCGCGCAAAAACCTCGCTCGTGGCCTGTGATCGGCTTGAGAGCGTCGGCCATCGCATTGGCTCTAGGGACGGTGTATATCTGGTGGACTTGTTGTACCAGCGGCGTGTCCGGTTATATGTTCTGCTTTCGGACCTTGACGCTGGCGTTTCCTGTCTCGCCCATCTGTCCGTTGTTGCTCGCGAGTTCCGGACTCTTCGCGCTCTCCTATTTCCACTTACGCCGTTTCACGTGGGGCCACAGGCGCCTCCCTTACCTGGACACTTCTGTTTTCGACGCCGCTTTGTGCAACGAATTCCAACAGATCAAAAGTCGGTTGGATTACGCCCTGGTTACCAGTTTCGGCGAGGGCGGCCTAACCGGAGTATTCATACTTACCTCCGTTGCCGCCATGCTGGGCCTGAGTCTCTGGTGGCTGCTTCCATACGGCAGTTTGTCGACGTTCGAACGCCCGAGATTCTCCTTGCTGGTAAGACTTTTGTTTGCGCCGCTGGCCTTCTATACATTAGTCAGCTTGGTGCGATTTAGCTGGGCCTGGGCTCTTCTTCGCGCGTTTCTCGTCAACTTGAACAGCGTCGTTCTCGGCCGTTACTTCATGCGCATCCCCGAATTCGGTGGCGGTGGTGGTCCAGTGTGGATTCGCGGAGTGAAGCTGATGTCTCTCGGCACCGCCGTCAACAGTGCGATAGCGCTGCACAATCTGGAGATCATCCAAAACAAGCCGGGTGAATACGCCAACAACTACGTCAGCAAATTGCAGGATTTCCTCGCTCCCAGCGACAAAAAAACGACCCGCCAGGATTTCATCCATGCCTATGAGCAATTCCGAAAGACCGCTAATGACATTGCAACCGAGCTCGCAGAAAAAGTACTTCGCAAGTACTGGCTCAACAATGAGCTTCCGTTCGTCGGCGGGCCCGAGTCGGACAGCGAAAAAGAGTCCTCGCACAACGCCGACACCGAAGCACACAACTCGTTAGCAGAACCAGTGAGCGGCGACACGATCGAACTGAAAAGCCTCACTGCGGCAGTCGGAAGAGTGCAGTCCTTCTATCTGGAGTCGCATACCGCACGGACTCAGGTGGAATCCGCCCCAACCGTCAAAGACGAATTCCATTCAGCGGCCGCCTATGAACAAGCGTCGAAGTTTGTTGCTCTGCATTACTCCGCGTATATCGGATATGCGTTGCATCAGTTGCAGAACTTGCTCGTCTGCTCTGTCACATGTTTCGTTCTGCTCGTGCTAGCTCTGAACTCATTCAGCTTCCAGGCTCCGCAAGCTATCTTTCACCTCATGTCAGTCGGTCTTATTGTTGGCGGAGTGGCCGTCCTGATCGCATTCGCCCAGATGGAACGCGATCCCATCCTGAGCCGGCTCTCAGGCACAGCCGAAGGCGAACTCGGAAAAGCTTTCTACGTCCGCGCCCTCACCTTTGGCGCTGTCCCGGTGCTGACTGTACTGATTACTGAGTTCCCAACCATCTCTCGTTATCTTACGGGGTGGATTGAGCCGGTTTCGGCCGCCTTGCAGTAGACATTCTTGGGATCCGAGTTAACGTGCTGAGGCCAGCATCAGCTTCCGATGAAACAGCCCGCGAACACCCGTCATTGGCTAGAGCGTTGACGGATGGGTGCATGATTGTTGTAGACTATCCGGCTCGCCATTGTTTCGGGTAGTTAGACCATGACCTATATTGACGCGTCTGAGATGAACGCCGGGCCATCGCCGGATCATCGACCAACCAGAAGTTATCAGCCGCTGCCAATCGCTCATAGGCATCGGTCCCGGAAAATCCGCTTCGCTTCACCTAAACGGGAAGCGCTCAAAACCCCCCCATCGGCCGTGACTTTCAAGTTGACGCGCGATACACGGTGTGGAGCGAGAGTGTGGTCGCTTCGACCAACCGTCCGCACCCACAACGAGTCTCGCTTGGCGGCCTGCCCGCTGTCTCGTGTTCCGGGGCGCGTTCGCGCTCCCTGTCAACTAAATACTCGGGCAGGTTGGAAAATGTGCAGCGCATACGCCCACGTTGGACGAGGCTGTCAACAAACGCTTCCTGTCAACCGGAGAAACCGGAGAGTTCGCAAGCGAATGCGAGGGGTTCGGCCTCAACCCTCGGGGTTGAGTTTGCACCCCCGCGATATCTCCCTTCCAACCGGAGAACGTGCGCGGAGCGCAAGAACGAACGGAACGTGGGGGATACCGACGCGCAGGGAAACAGGTGTTGCTGTCAAGAAAACGAGGACTTCGAGTTGGAACAGTGGTGGTTTGGCTCCCCGAGACCGATTCGAACCGCGATTCACGCCTAGGGACGTCTTTAGTGTTACAGGCTGAAAGCGGCTCTTTAGTTGCGAAAGGATCCATTATCACGAGTTGCCGATGTCCCCTTGGGTTTTCAAACACTCAGAGGTCCGCCAGTAGCCATCAGCGAAGCCCTCTACTCGAAGTAGTTGAGAAACGCAACGGCTACTGCCGTTGCGGTCGACATGCAGCACGTAATGGATTTCATCGCCGATTTCGTTTTGGAGGGCTTGAAAAGGCAAGCCGACGTTCGCCTGCAGGGCCAGGCGCGCCAGACGATTGAGAGCGTTTTGCGCCGAGCTCGCGTGTACCGTGGAGAGCGAGCCGAGTTGCCCGGTATTCAGGGCCTGGAGGAGGTCGTAAGCGGCCCCATCGCGGACTTCGCCAACAATGAGGCGATCGGGCCGATGGCGCAGAGCGGCTTTGACAAGATCGCGAATCGTTACGCCGGGTGGGTGTGCCTCAAAGCGTGCGCGGTTGGGCCGGCCAAGGGGGATCTCGGCAGTGTCCTCAATCAGAATGACTCGCTGATCTTCTGGAATGAGATCGAGGAGCGCTTTCACGATGGTTGTTTTACCGGATCCTGTGGCGCCACTAATCAGTATGTTGGAGCGCTTCCCGAGAGCGAGCCGTAGAAGCTGGGCCGCGGCTGCCGGCATCGTGCCGTTTGCAACCAGCTCGTCGAGTGTGAACCAGTTCGGGCGAAACTTGCGCACGGTCAAAGTGATTCCCTCGACGATTGGGGGCATCATTGCCGCAATCCGGGAACCGTCCGGAAGCCTAGCTTCGAGAATAGGGTTTTGGTCGTTTGCTTCGCGGCGCGAGATCAAGCGCGCGATGGCGTTGACGGCGTTGCGGAGCTGGTCCTGAGTTGGGATGCCAACAGAGAGTTGCTCCATCGAATTGCGGCCCGCTACTTCGGCAAACACCAAGCCGTTTTCACAGACACAAATTTCCGAGTAGTGATCGGAAAGAATAGCTTCTTGTAACGGGTGAGGCAAATGCGGAAGGATGAGATCGAGAGTGGGTGTTGGCATAAACAGTCAATCAGACAGCCATTGCCGGGGAAGCTATCTCCTGACGTTGCGGCCGGTAGCCGCGAAGCTCGGCCGGATCTAAAGCGACCGCGCGCTCGTTCTGTCGGCTGAGCGAAGCAGAAAGGCGCGAGGCATCGTCGGTGAATAACTGTAAGTCGTACTGCGGGCGTGAAGCAGCGACATATGCCATGGTTTTATCAATCAGGCCGGTGAGGCGAAAGTCAGAAGCGTCCACATGGATTAAAACCCGATCCACCGTCGTTCCCTGCGCGGAATAGCTGGTCATCACATAGGCATAGTCCACGTGGCGGTTGTCCCGCTGTACGCGGCGGAGTGAAAATAGACCAGTAAACGCCGCGTGAGCGGCGTTTGAGGCGGAGGGAAAGTAGGCCGCCAGAAGACTGGTTTCATCGAACATTTCCATAAAGTTATGTTTTATGAAACACCGGAGAGGTGTACACAGTGGAACTGTATGCGCGGGTGCGGCGAGCAGTCCAGATCGAACAGATGAGCGAGCGAGAGGCGGCGCGGACGTTTGGGCTTTCGCGCGAGACGGTGCGCAAGATGTTGAAGTTTTCTTTGCCGCCCGGCTATCGTCGTCGGGCGCCGATCCGGCGGCCCAAGCTGGAAGCGTATATCGCGGTCATCGAGCAGATTTTAGAGTTGGACAAGAGCATTCATCGCAAGCAGCGGCACAGCGTCAAGCGGATTTTTGAACGATTGCGGGACGAACACGGTTATCTGGGCGGCTACACAGTGGTGAAGGATTACGTGCGGGAGCAGAAACAGCGGCGTAAGGAGATGTTCGTTCCGCTGAAGCATGCGCCCGGGCAGGCCCAGGTGGATTTTGGCGAAGCGGATATCTATGTCAACGGACTGCTCGAGCGAGCGCACTTCTTTGTGATAGATCTGCCGCAATCGGATGACTGCTTCGTGATGGCGTTTCCGGCCGAGACCACGGAAGCATTCTGCGAAGGGCACAATCAAGCGTTTGCCTACTTCAGGGGAGTGCCGCAAACGATTCTGTACGACAACACGAAGATCGCCGTTGCCCAGATATTGGGGGATGGGACGAGACAGAAGACGCGAGCCTTTAGCGAACTGCAGAGCCACTATCTGTTTGCGGAACGATTTGGGCGGCCGGGCAAAGGCAACGACAAAGGGAAAGTGGAAGGGCTGGTTGGCTATGCACGGCGCAATTTCCTGGTGCCCCTACCGCGTGTGAGCAGCTATGCGGCGCTGAACCAACATCTGCTAACCGAATGCCAGAAGCGGCGGGCGAAGGTATTACGTGGGCATCAGGACACAATCGGAAAACGCTTTGAGTGGGATCAGCAAACACTGCTGCCCCTTCCTGGCGTTCCTTACGAAGCATGCGAGAAACAGGCCACGCGAGTCAGTTCGTTGTCGCTGGTGCGCTATCGCGCCAACGACTATTCGGTTCCGGTCGAGTTCGGACACCGTGAAGTAGTGGTGAAAGGCTATGTACACGAAGTCGTCATCCACTGTGGCACGCAAGAGATTGCCCGGCATGCCCGCTGCTATGAGAAGCACGACGCCATTTACGAGCCCCGGCACTACCTGCCTCTGTTAGAGCAGAAGACGAACGCACTCGACCAGGCGGCGCCCTTGGCGGAATGGGAGTTGCCGGAAGAGTTTCCGCGGATGCGGCGGCTGCTGGAATCGCGCCAGGGCAAAAAGGGAAAGCGCGAATACGTGCAGATCCTGCGTCTACTGGAACACTTCTCGCTCCTCGAAGTGCAGGCTTCTGTGCAGCAGGCATTGCAGCTGCAGGCGATCTCGTTCGATGCGGTGAAGCATCTGGTGTTGTGCCGGATGGAGTGCAAGCCGCCGCGGCTCGATCTGGAAAACTATCCGCATCTGCCGGCGCCGCAAGTGGCGTTGACAGCGGCTTCCGATTATCTTCTTCTGCTGGCCGAAGGAGTTTGTTAATGGATACGCCGCAGGTACTGCTCGAGCATCATCTGAAAACATTGCGCTTGCCGACGATGCTGCGCGAGTACGACAAAGTAGCGCAGCAGTGTGCGAGCGAGGCGGTCGACTATCCTCGCTTCTTGTTGCGGCTGGTAGAACTCGAGTTGCTGGATCGGGATCGCCGGGCGGTCGAGCGGCGCATCAAGGCAGCTAGGTTCGAGGTGGTCAAGACCCTCGACAGCTTCGACTTTCTGGCCATCCCCGCGCTGAATAAACAATTGGTCCTGGACTTGGCCCGCTGCGATTATATTGACCGCCGTGAAAATGTACTGGCACTGGGAAATTCTGGAACCGGGAAGACCCACATCGCACTGGCGCTGGGGCTGGCCGCGTGTCAGAAGGGCTATCGCGTCCGGTTTGCCACGGCGGCTGGATTAGTCCACGAGCTGATGGAGGCCCGCGATGAAAAGCGGCTCTTGCGTACCCAGAAACAACTGGGCGCCTACCAGCTGCTGATTATTGACGAACTGGGCTTCGTGCCGTTGTCACGCACCGGCGCCGAACTCCTGTTTGAGATCTTCAGCCAGCGTTACGAGCGGGGCGCCACACTGGTTACCAGCAATCTTCCCTTCAACGAATGGACCGAGATACTGGGCACCGAACGCCTTACCGGAGCCTTGCTCGATCGGCTTACTCACCACATCCATATCTTGGAAATGAACGGCGAGAGTTACCGGCTCAAAGAGAGCAAGCAGACCCGCAAAGCTGCGGCGCGAGCTCCTGCTGCTGTTTCCCAGTAGCCCCACTGTCCCCATCTCGCGATAGTGGTCTGCACTTCGCGCCGATCGCCTCGCCCTGCGGGCTCGGCGGCGCTTCGTTCCGACCACCATCGCCCCCTTTCAATCAACCCTGCTCACCCGAGAAACTGGTCTAAATTTCCGCCGCCTTTTGGCCCAATTTCAAAACGCCCTTGACAGGTGGCGATGGGAGTGCTTGTAGTTGCCTGGAAGGATCGAGAGCCAGGAGTGCCATAAGTTCAGCCGTTCATCGATAAGAGAGGCGTCGTACCGGCCGAACACTTTCACAACGGAAGAGAAGGCCTCCCGCACCTGGTCTAGCGACTTGCCGAAGAGGACCACCGTACAGGAGAACGCGCCGAAGTAGTTTCCGCGGTTTTCGATTTCTTTCATGCATTCGCCAAGCGAGTCGTAATGGGCTTCTACTTCGTGCTTGCGTGGGAGCTCCGATTTAGGAACTCCGCGGCCATGCACGGCCAATGCGACAAGGTTGACCAGCAGCGCATCGAACCCGGTTTGTTTAGTGCGGATGAGACGGCGCATGCGGAGGTTGCTCTGCGGCTTCTATTCGGAGCACACGATCAGATCGGAGGGGATTCGAAGCAACTCTTCAAGTAGGTTGGGATGCGTCGAAGCGGGCAGGTTCTTGAGCCCTATCGTTTTGACGACGAAGTCGTTGACCCACAGATGGTCGGGGTGTATATCGACTTGCGAGTCCAGCGTTCCGTAGTCCAATGCATCGCCAGTGACACAGTGAAATGCTGCTGCGTGCGTCGGATCGTAGTTGACGAGGTTGCGCAGAAAGAGCCGCGCCTCCCGCTCCTCAAGAATTGCAGTCGGAAGAGCGTCGCCGAGGATCTCCCGGAAGGACCGGACGGCGCCCGTTAGTAACTCGACCGCCCGATTCGCCTGCAAAGCAACCTCAATCGCTGCGGTCCCGATAGAAGCAAAAAAGTTCTTGTGCGGCCGAAAGCCTTCATAGAGCACGGCCATGTAGAGCTTGATTTCGTAGAGGGCGGCCGCCCGGGCATTCAGGGTATCGGCCCGTCGGCGAACGGCTTCCTCTGCTTCGCGGCTGGAATAACTTTCCTGGTAAGTGAGCTTGGCGCCGGACCGTTTGACTAGGTACGAATACACGCGAAAGCGATCGTCAAATAGCCGGATGGCCGACTCGAAGCGACGGGTAAACGCGTTCAGCGTCTCATCGGTCCGGCAGTCTGGATCAATGCCGACGAGCGAAAGAATTATGCCCAGGTCGCCAAACTTCGTCTCGAACACGGTCTTATTGATGAATCGCGACAAAGCGATTTCTGAGGTGCAAGCACCAGCGCGTCGGAGCGGGTTGCTCGGCGACCTGAACATTGTCCAACCTCCTTTCTGATCAGGTAGTCAGTCGGGCAGGATCGTAGATTCTCCTCTGGCGCACGGTCTTCGGGACAATCACGATCAGTTGGATATCGTGTTTCGTAATCCAATACGCGATCGACCAGAGCAGGCCGAAGGCGAACAGGGCTGAAACAAAAGAAGCATGGCGAAATACCAGGAAACCGATGAGCAGGATCACGATGCAGAGCCTGCGGTCGATTCCGAGCAGGGTGGCCGTCAGATTAATCGAGCGATAGGTGGGCGTGGTCATTGCTTAAAGCGACTGGATCCAGCCCATCCACTTCGTGGCCGAGAGCGCGAGCATGCCGCCGCCGATGATGGCAATCAGCACACCGCCGAGTACCCGCCCGGAAAACGCGAGCAGAATCCCGCCGACCACGATGGCCAATTCGACCAAGCCGGTCACAAAGGTGCCGGTAGAGATCGTTTGCGCGCTCGCCCCAAGTGCCGAGAACGGATCTTGGGCGAAGCACGCTACAGCGACAAGCAGAAGTACGAACGAAATTCGTACTGGCCGAGAGCGCTGCGCGTAGCCAACTAGTTCAGTGAAGTGTGTTCGGATGTTGAACCTCCTTTCAAATATGTTGTCTTTAGGAAGCCCCTTTTTGGCGGTCTTCCAGCTGAAAAACTTATGGTTCATAAAAAGCTCCTGAGTTCAATGGATTGTTGAGCGCACGGCGTGCGCCGGGATGGAAAATTCGTAAAGTACGGGGGACTGACCTCATGGATTGACTCCTGAGGTGGCCTGCGATGCGTCAACAGGCGTGTGTATGTTTTCGGTGAGGGTGAACGGTATTCCCGCTGACTGCGAGAAACCGTCTACAACATCAACACGTTGTGATTACCCGCAGCCGCAACCTCTAGCGCACGCTTGGCCATGGTCTGGCCGCCTACATCACTGAAATCCGGAATTGTGGGATCGCTGGCGTCGGGCTCCGGAAGAGCAGCGGCGGTCGCCGTGAATGCGGCCGGCTCGTTCAAGAACTGGACCACTTCCGCGAGATGCCGAAGGCCGAATACACGCACGCCCTCCGCAACCGAGGCTTCCGCCGCGTTATCCAGAGGAACCAGAAGATTGGGGATGCCCCGGCGCGCCGCGCAAACTGCAATGGAAAGCGCGCCCCGAACCGGTCGCAGACTGCCATCGAGAGAAAGTTCGCCGACGATCAAGTAGTCGTCAGCTTTGCCCACCGTCCCCATGGCGCCCAGAATCGCAGTTGCCATAGGCAGATCAAAACCAGCGCCCTCCTTGCGAATATTTGCGGGCGCTAAATTGATCGTGACCGACTTACTTGGATAGCCGAAGCCCGAATTCAGCAGCGCCGATTTAATTCGTTCGCGGCTTTCCTTCACGGCCGCGTCGGGCATGCCTACGGTCACAAAATCGCGGTTAGTGCCGGCCGGGTACATATCGACTTCAACGTCGATGACGTGCGCGTCGATGCCTTGAATGGCTGCGCTGAACGTACGGAATAAGGCCACAAGAAGCTAGTATGGCTGGACGTAATTCATTCTCAACTAGAGGCTTACCTCTAGGAGGGATTCTCGCTCGGCGACTTTGGACTTTGCACACTGAGCCATTTAGAGCCCTCTTGAGAGATGAGAGATTCAATACGCTCGGCGAGCATTCCTTGCGGATTCTGGGCCGACAGATATGGACCCGCTTTGGCCAGATAAAGATATTTCTCGTGTTTGAGTGATTCTGAAGTCGAGCGGTAGGCCGTCCAGTTCGAATGATATTGGTTCATCTGTTGCAGGCCCTCGACCACGGCAATTAGGACGCCAAGACCAGCAGCGATGTGCGTTCCCTCAGGTATCCGTGCGGTCGTTAGTACGGGGATCATCGCGGCTGAAGCGATGGTGATGCCCTTCATCAATTTGAAGCGCCTCTGATTAACGCTGCTTTTTTGTCCGTACCAATTGATTTGGTCGTCAAGCCTCTGAAGCGTTATCTCTTCGGGGGTTGACTTGAGTTGAGTGTCGGCCATGAGCGGAGTGTCGAGGGCCAGTTGGTTGGTCCGCCGCGTTCACACCGTGCGGCGCCCGCCCACAGTCCCGCGATGAATGAGTCCAAGATCGAGGACGATGGCGATGAAGAGAAAGACAAGCTGCATGGGTCCCATGGGTTGGTGCGTGTTCAGAAGATATGCGTACACGATGAGTGTGAGCGGCAAGAAGATGAATCCAAGAATGGGAATGATAATCCCGTGAATCGAGCTGAAGAAGTTAGTGAACAACCAGAGGAGCACGATGGCAACTCGTGGAAATGCTACAGCCAACACCGCAAGTAAGCAGGGCATATTTAGGTCTGGAACACTCTCCTGACTGTTGACTGTAGCATTCCCGAGGAGACCCGTCGCTTCGCTCAGGGCTCTGAATCGGCTTTCAAAGCCAGTATTGCCACTGATGTTTGCCGATGACATAGGCGCTCAACGCAGCATTTGTGACGGCGTGCATTAGAACGCAGTCCGCGACTGATTTCGTGCGTATCATCCAAGCGTTGTAGATTAGTCCAGCGACAAGGCCCACGTCCCAGTAAGGGCCGTGCTCAGAGGCAAATAGAATTGCCGTTATCAGGAAGGCGAACGGAGCATAGGTACCGAGTGGCACCTTTTGGAAATCGGAATTGATGAGCCAACGCATGAGCCAAGCTCGCCAGAACAGCTCTTCGACTAGGGGCACGATGGCCGTAGCACGCGCGGTTCGCCAGGCCAGTACCCACTTGCTAGTGAGTGCCGCAGCCGCTATGGAGGAGTGAGTGTGGCCGACGATTGAGTTCGAGAAGAGTGGGCTGGCACGATAACCGGGGAACAGGAGATCGGGCGCGATCCAGATGCAGAACACCGCGATACCGGCGACAGTGCTTGCGAACGCATGGGACGGTCTGACGGAGATATCGGGAGGCCAAAAAAAGACACACACCGCGGCCATTATGAGGACACGAATGGGTGCTTCGAAGCGGGGATCGACAGGGAAACGTCTGAAGAATTCGAGAAAAATGAGGAACAGTGCAAAGGGTGCTACATAGTTTACCGAGGGATGTTTCTCGTTCCAGCCATGCACGCGCAGATTAGCCGATCTGATTTACGAAAGAGCGGATTTTGGTTTGCTCGTCTGGTTGCGAAGCGTTTTTCAATGCTTTTCCGGCCTCCTCTCGCGCACCTTGCTTATCACCCTGTTTCAGCAGCGCCATTGCCAAGTGCAAATGGAAAGTTGCGTTCTTCGGCTGATTTTCAAGTATTTGGCGGAAGATGCGCACCGCTTCAAGGTTCAAATTTTTCTGAAGGTAAATGAACCCGAGCGTATCCGAGATCTCGGGACTGTTGGGATACTTCTTTTTCGCGCGCTCGGCGAAAGTCATCGCCTGGTCCAGATTTGCCCCTGCCTGAGCGTTTAGAAATGCGACGTTATTCAGCGCGACCGAATTTTCGGGATCAATGCCCAATACCTTGTTGTAAGCGTCGATCGCTTCTTTCGTCCTGGCCAGAGCGTCCAAGAGCATGGCCTGATTTAAAAAGGCGTCGGCGCTGTGGGGATTGGTGCTGCCCGCCTGTTCGAATGAAGCAAGTGCGGGTTCGTATTCTCCCAATTCCCGCTGCATGACACCCAAACGTAGCCACATATCAGTAGAGCCGGGGGCAGCACTCGCGGTTGTCCTTAGAATCTCCTTATAGTTGGCGGCGGCTTGTCGGCACAGGGTCTTTTCGCGCCCCGGATCAGACTTCATGACCTGAATTGCCGTAGAAGCTTCGATATTTGCCAGTTGATAACGGTAGGCAGGCGCTTTTGGATTCTTGTCCACGAACTCTTGAACGGCCCGGACCGCTTCCTCGCCTTTTCCTTGCGCGAGCTTTACCGTCTGTAATCCGATGAAGCCCCGATTATCAGGCGGAGTAGAGCTCCACATGCGCTGAAACTCGCTAGAAGCTTTTACATATTGCTTTTCACTTAGATAGAGAGTGGCCAGCGTATTGCGCGCATCATTCATCTGCGGATACTGCTGTAACAGTGTTTCCAGCTCGGGTAGCGCGCGATCAGCTTCGTTAAGGCCGATCAAAGCGCGATCACGTATTAAGCGGGCATCCGGGTTGGAAGGGTTACCTGCAAGAATTAAATCCGTCTGCTCGAGCGCCTTGGGGTGCTGTCCGCGGTCTTCATATATATGGGCCGCGAGTAAGCGCGCAAACGTCGTTTTCGGCTGTTCCCGAATTGCCTCTAGCGCCTCGCTTAAAGATTTATCGTTTTCATTTAGGCTGAGATAGGCGCGGGCAAGATCCAAGTGAAGCGTGGCATCGGAGGGATTTCTTTGCACAAGGCTCTTTAGCTCAGCCAGTGACTTCGCCGCATCTGTCTTCAAGCCCGTTTCGAGAAGCAGCACCGCATATATCTGGTTCGTCGAATTATCCTTTGGATTTTTTTCAGCTAACTCCCTTGCTAAATGGATTGCATCCTCGCGACGACCCATCATGGAATAGGCGGTCACAATTCGCTGATCGTAGTGCAAAGCGTTGTTCTGATCCTCTTTAGCGCCGCCCGCTTTAGCGCCCGCTTGATACTGCTCGAGAGCTTTATCGAACTTTCTCGCCCGCAAGTAGAAGTCACCCAACATTTCTCTGCCATTAGGGAAAGAAGTCTTGTCGTCGATGACGCGGCGCAGCAGAAGCTCGGCCTCGTTGAAGCGATCTGTCGCCTGGAGATAATTTGCAAGATTCGTTATGGCCGTAGCGCTAGATGGATCGTTCGTGACGCGCTCACGAAGCACAGCCTCGGCCTTCTCAGGATTGTTCTGCTGTTTGTATTGCAGAAAAAGGAAGTCATATGCGGGACCCCAGGTTTTGTCGTGGGCAATCATGTCCCGGATGAGGGGTTCGGCCTCGTCTGGCCGTTTGGCGGCCACGAGCGTTTCGGCGTACCAGCCCACAACCTGACGAGAATATGGGTTAATCCGATTCGCTTCCTCGAAGCTTGCGAGCGCTTTATCGATGTTCCTGTCAGCCAGATATAGGAATGCTTGCAGCCGAATCCCGTCAAAAGAATTCGGTTGACGCTGCAAAACTTTCGACGTTAGTTCGCGAACCTCGGAGAGGAGGGTTTTGAACTTTTTAGGATCGCTCGTGTAAACCGAAAGGTAGATCTCAGCGAGTTTGGCCTCCGCATCGGTATTGTCTGGCTTCAAGTCGACAGCTCGCCGCAGGAATTTGGAGGCTTCGAATGGATTGCCCTGATCGAGCAGGTTCAGTCCCTCTCGATAGTACGCCTCGGCGCTGGTTTTATCTTTTGCGATGGCCTTCCTATAAAGGATGGATGCTTCTCTATATTTCTTCTCTTGGTGGTATTTGTTGCCGTTGGCCAACAGCTTCTGAGAGTTCTGCGTACACGCCGTACCGAACAGGAGCGCACAGACGGCCGCAAGTGCGAGGAGAGACTTCATACCATTTTGGATTGTACGGAATGGTGGGGAATCGTACAATCTGGCGAGGGTGATAGATGATCGGACATCTCCGATGCGTGCATTGGCGCAGCAGCCAGCTTGCTGCGAATGGGATGCGCAGTACTTCTCCAGCTATAATCGGCCATAAATGCGACGTTTCTCGATCCGCTTGGCTGGCGCGATTTTTGTTCTCTCGGCTTGCGGGCTGGCGCAATCCACCCAAAGCTCGCCATCACACCGTGCGCTAAAGCCCCACGCACCGGCCGCACCGGCGGTTCCGCTGCCGACGGAACCAGGGCTTTATGCAGTCATATACACATCGATGGGAAACATTGTCTGCCGATTGTTTGAGAAAGACGCTCCGAAAACAGTAGCCAATTTTCGTGGGCTGGCCACCGGCACGAAGGCATGGACCGATCCGGCAACAGGCACGATAAAACACGCGCCGCTTTACTCAGGCACGATATTTCATCGAGTAATTCCGCAGTTCATGATTCAAGGAGGCGATCCGACCGGCACGGGAATGGGTAGTCCCGGGTACCAGTTCGAAGATGAGATTAGCTCGAGCCACACCTTCGATCATGCGGGGATTCTGGCGATGGCCAACTCCGGGCCAAACACGAACGGCTCGCAATTTTTTATTACCGTGGCGGCAACACCTTGGTTAAATGGCAAACACACGATTTTCGGCGAGGTGGTTTCAGGACAGGACGTGGTTGATGCGATTTCGAAAGTTCCCCGAGACGATCAAGACAAACCGCAAACAGCGGTAAAAATTGTGCGGATTACAGTCCGTAGAGTTGGCGCTACGGCTCCAAGTCATGCGCCAACTGCGACGAAATCGTAGCATCGCTGAAACATCCGTAACAAGTTTCGAAAAAAAAGGATCTCCTCTCAAATCAGCAGCTTGGCTCGATTGGCTGCGACCGTTCACCGTTGACCAGCGGTATCCGTTGAGCGGGTTGTCATAAGGCAAGCGGCGCCGGTTGAGGAGATCTCATGAAAAACTTTGTTGTAGCAGTAGTGAGCATAGCCTCTCTAGGCGCCGCAAGTTTTGCGCAGAGCACGTTTGAAGTGACGGGCACTCCGGTTCCTGTGACGCTGTTGAAACAGAACTACGGGAAAACGCCGAAGGGTATCACGGCATACGATCTCAGCATCTGCAATTCGAGTAGCGCGAAGCAGTCGGTTGTAAGCAGCGAGATTTATCAGGCGCTGTCGAAATCGAACCCGGCAATTCAGCCGATCGGACGGCAAATCGTACTTGCTTCCATTTTGAGGACTCAGAACTGGAGCGTGCTGCGGATCTTGAATATTGCATTGAACTCGGCGTCGGGTGTGCTTATGGTACTGAGTTCATCGAAAAATGGTGGACCAGGGCAATTATTGGCGGCAGTCGCTCTGGGTTCGGTTTCTGCCCAGCAGTTAACATGGGCCAGAACACGAACGCGTCAGCCGATCAGCTGGAGAAGTTCGACGCGCAGGTTCTGGAGCCGGCTCTTGTATTGGACAGTGGGTCATGCGTTGAACGGACCGTATTCACTGCCGGGCAAGGTTCAAAGGTTAAACCCGCAAGCTTAAGTTTCCACGTTCGCTAGTCAGTATCTCCCGCGCGTGCGGGCACACGCGTATAGAGATTGGCGGTTCGGCGACCCGCCATCTCTCGGTTGAGCAACTGGCAAGGCGTATATGTGGAGAAGGCGCCGGATGCGCGGCCGGTACCTTTGCGAGGTGCATTGCTTGAGTGGGCAATGCGCCTCGTGATTTTTCCTTTCGTAAAGTAGCTGTTTGCACTCCTACTCCGAACGGCTGCCCTGGTCCCTTTCATCGAACTCATTCACTAAGCTCGTCGAAGAGAAACGCAAAGCAGGGGTCCCTCTCATCGATTTAACAGTCTCAAATCCCACCGAGGTTTTCAGCGAGTACCCGCATTCGGCCATCAGTCGTGCTTACGCGCGCGTCAAAGATTTTACGTATCGTCCCGATCCGTTTGGGCAACAGGACAGCAGAGTTGCGGTGGCGCGTTATTACGAAAGGCACAACGTTTCGATATCGCCGGGCCAAATCCTTCTGACGGCTAGCACAAGTGAAGCATACTCAGTACTGTTCAAGCTGTTTTGTAATTCCGGCGATGAGGTTTTGGCGCCGCTTCCCTCTTATCCTCTATTTGAATATCTGGCCTCATTGGAGTCTGCGCGGATGGTTCCTTACCGGCTGGTATACGACGGCAGTTGGTTCATCGACTTCGCAAATCTCCGGCGACAGATCTCTCCGCGGACGCGAGCAGTGGTGATCGTCAACCCCAACAACCCTACGGGTTCGTTCTTGAAGAAATCCGAAGCAGAGACCTTGCTCGAGTTGGCCGAGGAGCACGAACTGCCGATCATCTCGGATGAAGTATTCATGGACTATTCCTTTGGGGCCTGTGCGGATTGTGTAAAAACACTGATCGGTTACGATTCGGTTCTTACTTTTTCGCTTGGCGGCCTTTCAAAGGCGGCCGGGATGCCGCAAATGAAGCTCGCATGGATTGCCGTTACTGGTCCAGAGCGGGATTGTGAGACTGCCCGGGAACGTCTTGAACTAATTCTTGATACTTACCTATCGGTTGGAACTCCGGTGCAATGCGCGTTGGGCAAGTTGCTCGATGTAGGAGAGGGCATTCAGCAACAAATTCGGGCCCGGATAGCTCAGAATGTCGAGGCGCTGAATATTCGTTTGGAGAACAGTCCGGCGCGATCTTTACACACTGAAGGCGGCTGGTCGGCGATCATCCAGCTCCCTAGAACGTTGTCAGAGGAGGAGTGGATTACCCGGATTATCGAGGAACAAAGCGTGATCGTCCAGCCGGGTTATTTTTTCGATATGGCGCCCGGAGCTTATGTTGTAGTTAGCCTGATCACGCCGAGCGATGAATTTTCCGAAGGGATCCGCAGAGTGCGCCAGGTCGCTTCGAGTGTGTAGGAACAATTATTCAATACTGAGCGGTTGTTTTATTTGATAGGTCTGATTTGTGAGAACGTCACGGACCGTTAGAATGACGATGTAATCACCTCGCGCAGTATCGGGCGAGGTGGTCACGCTGAAATTACCGGGAACGAACTGCGCGGGATAGAAGCTGCTTTTCTCGAATTCCGCCGCGTTTGGCTGCTGAAGAAACGCCTTTCCGTCGGGCCGTAACACAACAAGGCCGTAAGTGACATGGTACTGATTTTGAGGGCCGATCTTGTAACCGGCTATTTCGAAGCTGGCGTAAACCGTATCGCCTGGGCGGTAGGCGGGCAGTTCAAGCGGCACGCGATCGTTCTCTTTACGTAAAAAGCGAAAATCCTGGACCGTTATGGTGCTGGAATGCTGAATCTTGACGCCGCCAATTCGAAATGGGACATCCTTTGATGCTTGGCTATTGCCGAAGAGATCCTTGACCGCGACGTGAATCCGAAATTCGCCTGCGGCCACGAAGGAAGGCAGGAGGAACGAGACCCGGCGCTTAGGCATCCAGTTTTTGTCTTCGGGATGCAGTTCAACCTGAACGGTACCCGAGTTCGGCTCGGTTAGGGCGACTCCGTTCAAATCTTGGGGTGTCACCTCGTAAGCAAGCGAGATGCGCCGCACCTCGTCCGAATCCTCAGATTTCACGGAAAAACCAGCGATTTCGAAGCTGAAGTAGACGAAATCTCCTGGCAGGAACTGATAGTCTGCGGGGACGAACGGAGCATCCTCCGATTGCTGTACTCCAGCATCGACGACGGCGAGCGAAGACTCGGCTGGGCTGCCACTTGGAGCAAATAGAGCAAACGAGAGCAGGAGAGCTATAGTCGCAAGTCGACGGAAAGCTAATGGGAAACTGGTGATGACTGGGTTCGAGCAGATTCAAAGCCGAGGTGATACCTGAAGGTTAGCAGTGTCGAGCAAATTCCGGATCGGAATAGCGAGACAGCGACAACAGCACCCATCAGCCGCTATATCGATTTTAGCCGGGAACAGTGGAAAGCCCTGCGCGCAAACACTCCCCTTCTACTGAATGAGGAGGAGCTTGCGTCACTTCGCGGAATCAACGAGCAGGTGTCGCTGCTCGAAGTGGAGGAGATTTATGTGCCACTGTCCCGCTTGTTAAACCTGCATGTTGCGGCGGTCCAGCATCTCTATCAAGCCAGGCGCGAGTTCATGGGGTCGCCGATGCCGAAAAAGGTGCCTTACGTCATCGGCGTTGCGGGAAGCGTTGCGGTTGGCAAAAGCACGTTCTCGCGCGTGTTGCAAGCATCGCTCGCGAGATGGAACAATCATCCGCGGGTCGATCTAGTAACTACAGACGGATTCTTGTATTCGAACCGAGTTCTGAACGAGCGCGGTTTGATGAACCGCAAAGGCTTTCCCGAAAGCTATGACCAGCGCCGGCTTCTTTATTTTTTGGCAGACATCAAAGCCGGTATGCCGGTCGCCGCAGCTCCCGTTTATTCGCACCTTCACTACGACATTATTCCGGATGCAAAACAGGAAGTGAGACAACCAGACATCCTGATTATCGAAGGCTTGAATCTGCTGCAATCTCCCGATGGACAAGGCCGAGGAGCTTCGAGAGTGTTCGTCTCGGATTTTTTCGATTTCTCGATTTACCTGGATACGGACGAGCAGACGATCGAGCACTGGTATGTGGAACGCTTTCTCCGCCTGAGAGAGACGGTGTTCCAGAATGCAGAATCGTACTTTCATCGCTATGCACAATCGACTGAAGCAGAAGCGAGGGAAACTGCCCGGCGGATTTGGGAAGAGATCAACCTATTGAACTTGCGCGAAAACATTCGTCCCACACGCGAGCGCGCGCACTTGATTTTGGAGAAACGCGAGGATCACCTGGTTGAGCGAGTGAAACTGCGCCGCGTGTGAGAGCGCGAAAACTTATTTCCAGAACGTGACAATTCGGAGTTGGTTCATTGATTCGAAACACTCCAAGTAGAAACGTTTCGCACAATCAATGGATCACAACCATAAGCGTGCCATCTAGCTCGCCTACTACTCTTCTCGTGGAAGGAGAAACAAATATGGTTGCCGATCGCCGGATGTTCATGAAAAGTCTGATGGGAGCTTCTCTGAGCGCATTTGGGGCATCTGTGTCCCGCAGTGTCGCACAGACCACCGGTGCATTGCCCGTCCCGCAAGAATCCGGAATTGACCACATCGTCGTCATTACGATGGAGAATCGCAGTTTTGATCATCTGATGGGGTGGCTACCGGGCGCGAACGGGCGGCAAGCCGGTCTTTCGTATGTGGATAATTCGGGAGTTGCACACACGACGTACTGGCTGGCACCCGACTACACCGGATGCGGCCATCCCGATCCCGATCACTCTTATGGTCCTGATCGTGTCGCTTACGACAACGGTGCTATGGATGGATTCCTGCGTGCGGGCAGTAACGATGTGTACACCATCGGTTACTACGAGGCAAGTGATATTCCATTTTACGCGTCGCTTGCACAGGCGTATATGGCTTGCGACAATTGGTTCGCGGCGATTCTAGGCCCCACATTTCCAAACCGGATGTTCATCTGGGCCGCCCAAACAGACCGGCTCGATGACAGTTTCAACTTCACGAGTTTGCCTACGATATTCGACAGTCTCTCAACTGCCGGTGTCAGCCATCGCTACTACTTCAACAATGTTCCATACCTGGCACTCTGGGGATTCAACTATATTTTTGACACCTCGCTGTTCTCGGATTTCCTCTCGGATGCTGCATCGGGCAACCTGCCTGCAGTCTCGTTTGTGGACCCGAACTACACCGTGCTGGACGACGGAACTGGCAACGACGACCACCCGCATGCCGACATTCGCAACGGCGATGCCTTTCTGTGGCAAGTGTTTAGTGCATTGGCGACCGGACCGAAATGGGCAAACACCGTACTGGTTATCACGTTCGATGAGTGGGGAGGCTTTTTCGAGCATGTCGCACCACCACGTGTTGTTGCTCCGAACAATGTGGATCCGGATCTTATAAATGGCAACGCGCTGCTCGGGTTCCGTGTACCTACCGTGATTGCTTCACCTTTCACCTTAGGTCTGGGCGTGAATCACGCTTTGTATGATCACACGGCAGCTTTGAAGCTGATTGAGTGGCGATGGGGGCTTCCGCCGCTAACAGCTCGGGATGCCTCGCCCATGATCGCCAATCCCGCTGCGAACTTCAATTTCAGTTCGCCGAGTGCGCAGGTTCCCTCCCTGCCGCAGGCGATCCCGGTGTTCGCGCCGCCGTGTTTCGAGGGTGGGATTTTCTCTTCGGCCGAGCTAGGCAGAACCGCCCCGCAGGCGCGCTTATCTGGAAAAACCAACGAGTTTGGAGCTCTGGCAAGCTCCCAGGCAGTGCGCGACTGGATGGCACATCCTCGATTCCGGAGCGCAAGACTGCCGCGTATTCCGGAATGAACTCGGCTATCCGGTAATCGTCGGAGATGCGCCTCAGCTCGAGCTGTCGGGCGCGCCACGCTAACGATTACACTCGCGGGATTCAATACCAGCAGCCGTGGAGAGGCTGTTCCCCTGGATAGTAGTCGATATGCAGAATTACTTGGATCTATCAAACAAAGTCGCATTGATCACAGGAGCATCATCCGGTATTGGCGCTGCTACAGCGGAAGTGTTTGCCCAGTTAGGGGCAAATGTGGGAATCGGATATAACCACAACGAGATCGGAGCCAGACAGACACGTGACAACATCGTTCATGCGAGCGGGAAAGCCATCTCTATAAAAGCTAATGTACGGCGCGGGAAGGATATCGAAAGGATGGTGAAGCAAACCACGGATCAGCTCGGACCCATTGACATTCTGGTGAATAACGCTGGCTCACTCATCGAACGTTCAAGGCTCTTGGATATGCCTGAAGAGCGTTGGGATGAGGTTATGGGTCTCAATCTAAAGAGTGCGATGCTTTGCTCGAAAGCTGTTGCGCAATCTATGGTCGAACGCAACACAGGAGCCATCATTAATGTTGTTTCTATTGCTGGACGGAATGGCGGAGGGCCTGGGGCAGGGGCTTACGCGACGGCAAAAGGCGGCCTGATCACGTTTACGAAAGCGCTAGCCAAAGAACTTGCGGTTCACGGGGTCCGCGTGAACGGTGTTTCGCCGGGCGTGATTGATACGCCATTTCACCAGGTCTTTTCAACACCCGAGATGATCAGCAATTTCGTGGCGGCGATTCCACTTGGTCGCTTAGGAACTTCAATGGAAGTCGCCAAGGTGATCGCATTTCTTGCGTCGGATGCGGCCAGCTACCTAGTGGGTGAAACCATCGAGGTGAATGGTGGACAGTTGATGCTGTGATCCGTGGCCGTTAAGCTGCAATCATTCCGCCGGCGAGGCTTCTCGCGTCGTGATTGCCGCCATGACGTGGCTAGTGCGTGTTCACCATCTCGATCACGTCTTTGCGCAGAGCCAAGGCGCTGGCAGGCCGCGAGTAATACATGTGGCCGCCAGGATACATGTGAACTTGCACGCGGGTGGGATCTCCCATGACCGGGATTTGACTAACTGTGAGGATCGATCCCATGAATGGGCACGAGAGATCCGCCCAGCCGTGCGCGATGATGACGCGCAACTTGGGGTCGGTCGCGATCGCCACGCGCAGATCAGTTGCCGAGGCCCCTTCGGTGCCGAATGCATCGGCGCCGCCTCGCTGCCACATCTGGTTCACTTCATAGGAGAGCGCGTTGTATCTGGCATCCGTTTTCCATCCTACCGTGCGAGTCACAAAATCCACTATAGCGGTCGTCGTCGGCGCGATAATGCTCAGCAGAATTGGATCATTCGTCCGCTGGTTAGGATCGAACGGGAACGGGTCAAATGAGGTGACATTCGGGTCGTACCGGCTGCCCAGCTTGCCCGTCTCCCGGAACTCTTCTCGCAGAAAGGCCTGCGTCTCAAGCCTTCCGCCAGCCTGGCGAACGAATGTTGGATCCAGACCGCTAAGCTCGGTCACCTTTTTGACAATGCGCGGCGTAGCGGTCGGATCGCTGGTCCCCTTGAGCAAATCCATCGCGTACTCCCCCCGCGTGTATTCGATGACAGGAGCCATGTTCTCGGCCGTCAGCTTATCGTGCCGTTCGTAATTCGCCGCCACGATCGAAGGCAGCGTCAGCATCCACGGAATGGGCGAGAGGTCGGGCGAGCCGCCACTCGGCGCCAACGCCGGCGAGACCAACACCAGCCCATTAATGGCCACGCCAATCTTTGACTGCAGGTACTGGGTTAAACGAGGCCCGCGATAACCACCGTAGCTCTCACCGACGATATACTTGCGTGACTCAAGTCGTCCGTTCTTCACCAGCCAGTCGTAAATGATTTGCGAAAGATAGGCGATGTCTTGATTAGGACCATAGAAGAGTTTCTTGGTCTCGTCGGCAGAAACGAGCGTGCGGCTGAAGCCAGTGCCGATGGGGTCGATAAAGACGAGATCCGTGAAGTCGAGCCACGTTCCGGGGTTATCGCCTAAAGTCGCCGGGTCCGAGGGGCTCTCACCCTCAGCTCCGAAGGCCACCCGCTTGGGCCCGATTGCACCCAGATTCAGATAGACCGAAGCCGCACCTGGCCCGCCATTGAAGGCAAAGGTGACGGGCCGGTTGGGGCCTTCGACTATATAAGAGGTGAAGACGACCTCGGCTGTGGGTTTCCCCTCCGCATTCTTAACTTGCAGGGTGCCGACCGTTGCGGTGTAGTTGATCGGCTTACCGTTCAGATGAATGGTCTGGGCTACATGCGCGTCGGGCGGCAGATTCGGAGCCAGAGGTGCTTTGGCGGCAGCGGTTTCCGGCTTGCTTCTGGCTTTCCGTCCTGCGCAGGAAGGACCGGCGCAAGCATCAGAATGAAGGCGCAAGCTACAGAGATCCGCGAAACAATCATACGCTCGACAGTGTACATCGCCGCGAGTGCTGGATGCATGACGCGTCACGACGAGGAACGAATCTACACCTCTACTTCAAACTGAGCGCTTCATGTAATGGCAGGTCCTTTGACGATCCGCCAACCATAAATGTATAGATGCCCGGTACCAGCCTCCATCCATCCTGGGCCTCATCGTAGATCGACAGATATTTAGAATCAACGTTCACAGTTACTTCTTTGCTCTCGCCAGCGTTTAGATGTATGTTGCTCCAGCCCACTAGTCGCTTCGGCGGCTCGCGTGCGCTCTCCGGCAGCGCAGCGTAAATTTCGGCAATCTCCCCTCCGGCTCGGTTGCCCGTATTCTTTACCATGAAGCTCACAGTCGTCGCCTTGCCTGGTGTGACTTTCAGATCGGAGTAGCTATAAGTCGTGTACGAGAGCCCGTATCCGAACGGAAACAACACCGGTTTACTCTCGGCGTCGTACCACTTGTAGCCGACTTTCAATCCCTCGTCGTAATTCACACTGAATGTCGGCTTTGCCTCTCCGGTCCTCATCACGGCAGCAAGCCCCTGCGCTCCCGGCGGCGGTGTCACCAGCTGCGGATGGGGTAGAGCCGCTTCACTGCGTGGAAAGGTCATTGGCAGCTTCGCGCTTGGATTCACGTCACCAAACAGAATGTTCGCAACCGCGTCGGCGCCTTTACTCCCTGCGTACCACGCCTCCACCACACCGCTTACTTTATCGATCCAAGGCATGGTGACCGCAGTGCCCGTCTCGAGCACCACTACTGTCCGCGAATTCGCCGCTGCCACGTGATCGATCAGCCCATCCTGATTCTCTGGCAGCGACAGATTAGGCAAATCCATATCTTCGCTCGTCCATTGATAAGCAAACACGATCGCCACATCAGCTTGCTTTGCCAGCGCGGCGGCAGATACCGGGTTCGCGCCCGAATCAAACTGTACGTTCACACCTGGAGCCTTCGCGCTCACTGCCTTCAACGGCGATGTCGGGAACCACACTTGCTCTTTCCACTTTGGAGCCGGACTTCCCGGTGGGTCCACTTGCGCCGATCCGCCACCGGAGATCATGCTCGTGTCCGCATGCGGCCCGATGACCGCAATCGAGCGCACCTTTCTGCGGTCGAGCGGCAGCACGCCGCCGTTCTTCAGTAGAACCGTGCTGTGCTCAGCCATCCGCCGCGATGTCTCGAAACCGGCTTCCACGTCCACCACTCTTTTCTGGGTCGGATGGTCGACAATTCCGCTCGCAAACTCTGAACGTAGAACGCGGCGCACATGATCGTCCAGCTCAGCCATCGGAATCTTGCCCGACTGGACCGCGTCTTTTAAGTCCTGCCCGAAAAAGAGATCCTCCGGCTCCTCATTGTCCAATCCGGCCGCTGAGGCCTTCACTGTGCTATGCGTCCCACCCCAGTCGGACAGCACAAATCCTTTGAAGTTCCAATCTTTCTTGAGCACGGTCGTTAGCAGGTACTTGTTCTCACACGCGAAATCACCATTGACCGCGTTATATGAGCACATCACCGCCGCTGGATTGCCGATTTCAATACCAATCTCGAATGCCAGCAGATCGGTCTCGCGCATCGCGCGCTTCCCGATTATCGCGTTTACCTCATTCCGGCCGCTTTCCTGATCGTTCACGGCGTAATGCTTAATATCGCCAATCACATGCTGCGCCTGTTCGCATTTGATCCGGTTTCCCACCAGCGTGCCAGCCATGATTGGATCTTCACCTTGGTACTCAAACGTCCTGCCGTTGCGCGGCTCGCGCGTTACGTTCACGCCGCCGCCTAGCGTCATGTTGTAGCCTTGCGCGCGCAGCTCCCGTCCAATCAGCGCGCCGTATTCGCAGGCTGCTTGTGGATCCCAGCTTGCCGCCGCGGCAATGTTCGATGGCAGTGCCGTCGAGTACCGGCCATTTTCTGCGCTGGCCCGCACGCCGTATGCGGCATCACTCATCTGGATCATCGGAATGCCCAGCCTCGCTACGCCCAGCACAAATCCTGCACCGCCATTACCCAGGTAAGCGTTGGGTCGTGGCTTCCCCGGCCAGCCCGGCATCCCGTTCCCATGCACTAGATTCATCTTTTCATCGAGCGTCATTTCTTTTAGCACGAGATCCGCGCGCTCATCGGGCGACAGGCTCGCATTCATCCATCTCGCATTCGTGACGTCACTGTGCAATCGATGGTGCGCAAAGCCAGCCAGAAGAAGTGTTGCTGAAAGCGCCAACCCTGCGGCCGTGAGGCGTATACGGCGCCGCTTCTTCATCTTTGCGGCCCTCCCGGATCGCCAAACATGCGCTCACCATCATATCCGCGTCCACCTGAACTGCTTCGATGGGACCACACTAGCTTGTTCGCACAACATAGCGGTCAGATAATTAGAGCATTCGAAAGGAGACCCGAATGCCACTTTGGCGACCCGACCCAACCTTTTATCCCTCACCTAAGATGGCGATGCAGGCGCCCCCGGAGAAGCTCGCGTTTGTCGCCATGCTCAACGCCGACAACGGCAAGCCCGACGCTCTCGGGGTTGTGGACGTCGAGCCCGGATCGTCCGGCTACGGCCATATTGTCGGCCAGGTCGACATGCCCAACCCTGGCGATGAGCTTCATCATTTTGGATGGAACGCGTGCAGCGCGTGTCTCTGCCCTTATGCGCCGCACCCGCACGTGGAACGGCGTTACCTCGTCGTTCCCGGCATCCGCTCCTCGCGAATTCACATCATCGACACCAAACCTGATCCGCGGCGGCCCGAGATCGTCAAGGTGATCGAGCCGCAGACATTAGCCGCACGCACAGGATACGCTTCGCCACATACAATACACTGCGGGCCCGAGGGAATCTATGCCAGCGCACTCGGATCGCCGAATGGCGACGGACCGGGCGGAATTTTCGTGATGGATCAGGACAGCTTCGACGTGCTCGGTCAATGGGAGCTGGATCGCGGGACCCAATATCTCGCCTATGATTTCTGGTGGCACCTGGGATACGACACTGTAATGACCAGCGAGTGGGGCACGCCGAACATGGTGCAGAACGGAGTCATTCCGGACATTCTGCTGAAGAGTGGCTACGGCCATAAACTGCATGTCTGGGATTTGCGCAAGAGGCGCCATGTGCAGGAGCTCGACCTGGGCTCCGAATATCAAATGGCGCTCGAGTTGCGCCCCGCTCACGATCCGACGCGCGCCTACGGCTTTCTTGGGGTCGTTGTCTCGTTGAAGGATCTCGCAGCTTCCATCTGGGTCTGGCACCGCAATAACGGCAACTGGGGCGTGCAAAAAGTGATCGACATCCCCGCTGAGCCCGCCGAACCCGAGCAACTGCCACCGCTGTTACAGGGATTCAAAGCGGTGCCACCCCTGATCACCGACATCAATCTCTCTCTCGACGATCGTTTCCTGTACGTTTCCTGTTTCGGAACCGGCGAATTCTTGCAGTACGATGTCTCAGATCCGTTCCATCCCAAGAAGACCGGATCGTTTCATTTGGGTGGAATCGTGCGACGTGCCGCGCATCCCAAGCAGCCGAAAGCGCCGCTAAATGGTGGACCACAGATGGTCGAGCTGAGTCGTGACGGCCGCCGGGCTTACTTCACGAACTCTCTCTACGCACCCTGGGACGCGCAGTTCTATCCCGAGGGCATCCGAAGTTGGATGGTGAAGGTGGACGCGAATCCCCAGGGCGGCATGCAGCTCGACCCGGGTTTTCTCGTGGATTTCGGCGATCTGCGGGGTCATCAGGTGCATCTCGAAGGCGGTGATGCTTCGTCCGACTCATATTGTTACGCGTGAATAATGGCCCATCAATGGGGCTGGCCGGCTCTATTTCTCCTCGGCGCCTATCACGGCATCAACCCGGCCATGGGCTGGCTCTTCGCGGTGGCCGTCGGTATGCAGCAGAACAGCGCACGGGCGGTTGTCCGCTCTCTACTGCCAATTGCGCTCGGACATGCGCTGGCCATCGGTGTCGCGGTTGCTCTCGGCGCGCTGTTACAGATCGTACTGCCTCCGCTGTACCTCAAAATCGCAGTCGCTGCCACGCTTATCGCTCTGGGTCTTTACCGAATCGTGCGCAGCCTTCACTTCCGCTGGGGGGGAATGCAGGTGGGATTTCGTGAACTTACGATTTGGTCTTTTCTGATGGCGTCCGCTCATGGCGCGGGCTGATGGTTCTGCCCATTGTGCTCACCATAACCTCACCCTCCGCGGGCCATCATCTTCATACGAGCAGTTTTCAAGACCCGCTGACAGCGATTTTGGCCACGCTCGTCCACACCATCGGATATCTCACGCTCACCGCGGCAGTTGCGCTTGTCGTCTATCAAAGCTTGGGGCTGGCGCTCCTGCGCAAGGCATGGTTTAATTTTGATCTGATATGGGCGGTGGCTTTGATGGTCACGGGCTGCTTCGCTTTGACACTTTAGGAACACCGAACTCGCAATATAACCGGTGTCCGCGCATTTCAGGGCCAAAACACGAATTTGAAAGCAAGAACCGGAGTGCCAGCGATAAAAACCGATGTTAGATTCGTATTCGGAACGCGAATTTATTGATATGGACGCATATGAGCAAGTTCCTAGATAACACCCAGCTTGCAGCCACAACCGAAATCGACCCCCGCTGGGCATCTGTTTTGGCCCGCGACGCGAAGGCAGATGGGACATTTTATTATTCGGTCGAAACCACGGGCGTCTACTGTGGTCCCTCATGCGCCGCCCGTCTGGCACGACCGGAAAATGTGCGATTCCATATGACATGCAAAGATGCCGAAACAGCGGGGTTCCGGCCATGCAAGCGTTGCAAGCCCGATCAGCCCTCGATCATCGAACAGCATGCCGCAAAAGTTGCCGAGGCCTGTCGGCTGATCGAAAGCTCAGACGAAGTCCCCAATCTCGAACAATTAGCAAAGCGTGCAGGCATGAGCAGTTATTATTTTCATCGCGTGTTTAAGGCGATTACCGGATTAACACCGAAGGACTACGCGAGAGCAAATCGTGCCAAGCGCATGCGGAATAAACTCGGATCGAGCGACACTGTGACGGAAGCGATTTATGATGCCGGGTACAACTCGAACGGCAGATTTTACGAAAGATCGGATCAGGTACTAGGTATGACACCCTCAAAATATCGCAACGGCGGCGCTCGCGCGGATATACGTTTCGCGGTGGGCGAATGCTCTTTAGGATCGATCCTCGTCGCCAAGAGTGAGCGCGGTGTGTGCGCAATTCTTCTGGGCGACGATCCAAACGCACTGGTGCGCGATTTGCAAGACCGATTTCCGAAGGCAAATCTGATTGGTGGGGATGGCGAATTCGAAGAGCTCGTTTCAAAGGTAGTGGGTTTGGTCGAAGCGCCGGCGATAGGTCTCGATCTGCCTCTTGACCTTCGTGGAACTGTGTTCCAACAGCGCGTTTGGCAAGCTCTGCAGGAAATCCCTCCCGGCTCAACGGCTAGCTACACGGAGATCGCGAATCGAATCGGCTTGCCCAAATCGGTCCGGGCGGTCGCTCAGGCTTGCGGCGCAAACGCGTTAGCGGTGGCCATCCCGTGTCACCGCGTTGTCCGTAATGACGGCGGAGTCTCGGGGTATCGCTGGGGCGTCGAACGCAAGCGCGCCCTTCTCGAACGAGAGGCCCGAGCATGAGCGCTGCACAATTAAGTACGGTTGATCCGGTCGCTTCTCCAGAGGCAGTGTCAGAGCGAGTTAATGCGTTCGATTGGAAGCGTGTGTCGCAAGATCTAGATGCACAAGGGAGCGCGATACTCGAGCATCTGCTTTCTCCAGAGGAATGCCAGGCCTTGGCCGCGCTATATTCCAACGATGGTCTCTTTCGGAGCCGCATCGTCATGGGACGGCATGGATTCGGACGCGGCGAGTACAAGTACTTCAGCTACCCACTTCCCGGTCTCATTACAGAGCTCCGGACGGCGATTTACCCGCGTCTTGTATCGATTGCGAATCGTTGGAATACAGCGATGGGCGTCGATGTTAGTTATCCAGAGAGGCACGCAGATTTCATCAAGCGCTGCCATCAGGCCGGCCAGCTCAAACCAACACCGCTTCTGCTGCAGTATGAAGCCGATGATTACAACTGTCTCCATCAGGACCTGTATGGAGAACATGTGTTTCCTCTGCAGGTGGCAATTCTGCTATCTGAACCCGGAAGAGATTTCCAGAGTGGCGAGTTCGTCATGACTGAGCAGCGGCCACGTATGCAGTCGCGTCCGGAGGTCGTGCCTCTTCGGCAAGGAGACGGGGTCGTTTTCGCGGTCCATAATCGCCCTGTCCAGGGTACTCGCGGCGTCTATCGCGTGAATCTTCGGCATGGTGTCAGCCGGGTTCGATCGGGGCATCGTCACACGCTCGGCATCATTTTTCATGACGCGCAGTGAACGTGATGGGCAGTGAACGTGATCGAATGGCTGCGAATCTATTCGATGACCCGGCCGGAATCGAATCACGGCAGGAACAGCTAGGGCCAGGCGCAATGATTCTGCGCCAATTCGCGATCCGCGAAGAAACGGCGATTTTAGCCGCATTGCGAGACGTGGTAACCAGGGCACCGTTTCGTCACATGGTCACGCCAGGTGGTTATCGCATGTCCGTTGCAATGACCAACTGTGGTTCGCTCGGTTGGGTGACGGACAAAACCGGTTACCGTTACGATGCTATCGATCCGGTGAGCGGGCGGCCTTGGCCTTCAATGCCCGAATCCTTTATGCGGCTCGCAACCGCTGCAGCCGCCGAGGCGGGATTTGCGAAGTTCGTACCCGATGGGTGTCTGATCAATCGCTATGAGCGGGGCACAAAGCTATCACTGCACCAGGACAGAGATGAGCAAGACTATGACCAGCCGATTGTCTCCGTATCACTCGGAATTCCAGCCGTCTTTCTGTTCGGCGGACTGAAGCGCGCAGACAAAAGTACCCGTGTCAGGCTCACGCATGGCGACGTAGTCGTCTGGGGCGGCCCAGCTAGACTTCGCTACCACGGTGTGATGCCGCTCAAGGAGGGTCTTCATCCTTTGTTGGGCGCGCAGCGCATCAATCTGACGTTTCGCAAAGCGGCTTGAGTGAAATATGGTGTCGCTGACCCCTCCCCCTGTGTGCTGCCGCATCGGTCGCCTGGAGGCCATCGGCTTGCTGCTCACAACCGTAATGTCCGCAAGTGGGCGAAAGTTCGTCGGAGCCGCAAAAAAGGCCAATCAGAGGCCCAGATCTATTCTTTCGGAGCTGCCTTGGTTTTTTCAGTACCGGACGGGATAATAATCTTCGGCTCGGCGGAAGCGGGCGGAGTTGTGTCTGTAACGGCTTTGACCATGCCTTCGGAATGTAAATTCGGCCGCGATCCGTAGTGATTGGCGAAAGTTCTGGTCAACTCCGCTCCGAAGAAAAAGATTTGCCCCGAATAGTACACCCAGATAACGAGAACGACAATCGAAGCGGCGGCACCGTACGTAGAAGCGAAGCTGGCCTTGCCCAGATACAGGCCAAGTGCGAATTTGCCAATCGTAAATAGCAGCGAGGTGGCCGCGCCGCCAAGCATCACATCGCGCCATTCGATACGCACGTCGGGCATAATCTTATAAATCGCTGCAAACAGCACCGTAATCACTACGAACGAGATCAACGCATTCAGAGCGTGGAAAATTATTTCTTCTCCCGGAACAATCGACGCGGATAGCGTGCCAAGAGCGGAGATCCAGGCGCTCACCGCGAGTGAGACCACCAGCAAGAAACCGATCGAGAGCACGATAGCAAACGAAAAGAGCCGCTGTTTGACAAAAGCTGTAATCTTGCTCACGCCCGTCAAGTTCGGAGTCGGAACCTCCCAGATCGTGTTCAGCGCATCTCGGAGTTCTATCAGTACCCCGGAAGCGCCAAACAACAGCGTCGCGAGACCAATGAGCGTTGCGATAATTCCATGCGTCGTGTTGCGCGATCCCTCGAGCACTGCTTCGATGGCCTTTGCTCCAGGCGGTCCGATAAGCATTTGAACCTGTTGGACGACCTCGCGCTGAGCAGCTTGGTGGCCGAAGACCAAGCCCACGATGGAAACCACAACCAGTAAAAGAGGTGTGAGGGAGAGAAGCGTATAGAAAGCCAGAGCGGCCCCTAAACGGGGCGCTTTATGTCTGCTCCAGTCGTCAAGACTCTCACTGAGCAGCGCCTTGATGTCGCACCAACGAAAAGCCCGCAGTGGCTTTCGATAAAGGCGAGCGCCCCCGGCCGCCGTATCAACTTCCGTTCCACTTGGCTCGAGTATGTGCTTCACGTTCTCGCCCGGCATGGACATACCTTTCGTTTGACGCTTGCGGCCGGATTCTATTGCCATACTCCTTGCACTTACCATCCACTCTGCGCTCCGGGTGCTCGTCCCATGAGTTTCTGAGATATGGGATCTAAATAGGTTATTTTACCAACTATGCCAAAGCCCGCACACGCCACGAGCGAAATCAGCGGGAGTTCGTTTCGTAATTCACCCCGAAGGCCACCCAGTTTGTTTCGCAATATCAACCGCTCGCAACGTAAAAGTTTCCGAACGTTCTCCCCACTGTTACACTTTAAAGGACCGATCCCTTTTCTCGGGAGAGTTGGGATCCGCCTGTCCCTCGGGATAAAATCCTTAAGGAGTTTCACAGTTTCGATGAAATACATTTTTACGTCCGAATCCGTTACTGAGGGTCATCCCGACAAGATCGCGGACCAGGTTTCAGATGCCGTTTTGGACGCCGTTATGGCGGAAGATCCGTCCGGCCGAGTGGCTTGCGAAACCATGGTTACCACTGGCATCTGCATTGTCGCTGGCGAGATCACAACGAAGACTTACGTAGACATCCCGAAGCTCGTTCGCGGCGTCATTAATAGTATTGGCTACACCGATGCAGCATTCGGATTCGACTGCAAAACCTGCGCCGTAGTAAACATGATCCAGGCACAGTCGCCCGATATCGCGATGGGCGTCGATACCGGCGGGGCGGGCGACCAGGGTTTGATGTTCGGCTATGCATGCGACGAAACTCCTGAGCTGATGCCCATGCCTATCATGCTGGCGCACAAGCTTGTTCGGCGGCTGAGCGATGCTCGTCGCGAAGGTGAGCTACCGTACCTTCGGCCCGACGGAAAAAGTCAGGTCAGCGTCGAGTACGTCGACGGCAAGCCGAGGCGCATCGATGCAGTCGTAATCTCGACCCAGCACGATGATGACGTCTCGACCGAACAGATCCGCTCCGAGGTCAGAAAGTACATTATCGACCGCGTCATCCCATCGAACATGGTCGATTCTCGTACCAGCTTTCATATCAATCCCACTGGCCGATTCGTGATTGGCGGACCTCACGGCGATACCGGATTAACCGGCCGGAAGATCATTGTTGATACCTATGGTGGAATGGGCCGGCATGGCGGTGGCGCGTTCTCAGGCAAGGATCCGACGAAAGTCGATCGCTCAGCCTGCTATATGGCTCGATACGTCGCTAAAAACATCGTGGCAGCTGGTCTCGCCTCGAAAGCTGAAATTCAACTGGCCTACGCGATAGGTGTTGCCGAGCCGGTCTCAGTCATGGTGAATACGTTCGGCACGGGGAAAGTCGAAGACCAACGCATCGCCGAACTGATTCGGGAGAACTTCTCGCTCACGCCTGCTGGCATGATTGAGCACCTGGATCTCAGGCGACCCATTTACCGCAAGACCGCCGCATTTGGTCATTTCGGCCGCACCGAAGACACATTCACTTGGGAGGCAACCAACAAAGTTGACGTTCTCCGTGAGGCTGCTCAGCTAGCCGTGGCCGTCTAAGCGCTGGCCTTTCACACAGTCCGGCCGGGTAGAAGCCTAATCGGCCTCGGACCCATCAAAATAGAAGCGTGGAAACAACAGTAGTCGATTGCAAACGTTCGCTCGAAATTGAGGTTCCGCTCGAAGACGTAGAGCGGGCCCGTGAACGAGTTACCAGTTCAATCAAGCAGCGTGTTCGTCTCCCCGGATTTCGTCCCGGCAAAGCCCCTATCAGCCTGATCCAATCCCGCTTTGAAAGCGAGATTCGCAGCGAAGTCTTGGAAGTGCTCCTCCCGCAAGCGTTCCGCGACAGAGTGCAGAAGGACGAGCTTAAAGTCGTTGGAACTCCCGACATATCCGACCTTCACTTCGAACCCGGCCAGCCGATCCGTTTTAAGGCGGTCTTCGAGGTCGCGCCTCAATTTGAGCTGGGCGAGTACCGCGGTTTGCCGGTTAAATACGAGGAGCCGACAGTCACGGACGAAGAAGTAGCGAAACGGCTTGACGCCATGCGCGAAAGCAAGGCCGAGTACGTCAATCTGGACCCTCGGCCCATCGAGAATGGAGACTTTGTCCTTGTGCATCTAAAGTCTCTTTCCGGTCTTGCCGAGCCTATCGACCAGGACGTTCAGATCCAGGTAGGTGGCGAAGATACGCTTCCCGCCTTCACCGAAAACTTGTTGGGCGCGAATCCAGAAGATGTCAAGGAATTCGACCTCACTTATCCGGAGGACTACGCGCAACCGAACCTCTCCGGAAAGACCGTTCGCTTCCAGTTGACGCCAAAGGTACTTCGCAAAAAAGAGTTGCCCGCGCTGGATGATGAGTTTGCGCGGGATCTAGGCGATTATCAGACCCTGGATGAACTAAAGGAAGCTGTTAGGAAGTCCATTTTTCACGAAAAGCAGTATGTGGCGCAGCGGGAGGCCAAAGAGGCACTCATCGACAGACTTGTTGAAACCAATGACTTTCCCGTGCCGGAAGTCTATTTAGACCGCCAAATTGAAAACCAGGTTAGGGCGCAACTTCGCGATCTGGCAGGCCAAGGGGTCGATCCCAGTAAAATCAAGTTGGACTGGGCAAAGGTCAAGGAAAGCCAGCGCGAAAAAGCGGTAAGGAACGTGAAGGCTTCTCTGCTGCTCGAGAAGATCTCAGATAAAGAAGGGATCAAGCCGACCAAGGACGAGGTGGACCGGGAAGTGCAGAGGATTGCCCGCCAGGAGCGCGAAGCCGTTCCTGTAACTCGAGCGCGCCTGGAAAAGGAAGGAACCCTAGCCCGAATCGCCGATCAGATCCAAGCCGAAAAGACGCTTCACTTCCTGTTTGAGCAGGCCCAAAAGCAGGCCTAAGGCCGCTCTAGGCCTCGGTGAGCAGTAATGGCCTATGGGTTCAAACCTATGGCTGCACTTTGTTCACTTAAAGTTGCACTAGCCTTGTTATACTGGTGACGAATCGGGGCAAGGGATCTCTTGATCTTTCTTTCTGTAGGAGAACCAGCTTGAAGCGCGCCGGATCTGACGATTCCCTCCGCTGTTCGTTTTGCCATAAAAGCCAAGATGTCGTTGGCAAGCTCATCTCGTCGCCCAGTGACTATCCCCGAGCGTACATCTGTGACGAGTGCATTGCCGTTTGCAATTCGATCATCGAAGACGATCGGCACGACCAGAGCTATGGCACGCCCAGTAAGCTGCCGCGCCCGCTTGAGTTAAAGGAATATTTGGACCAGTATGTAATCGGTCAGGACGCCACCAAGAAGAAATTGGCCGTGGCCGTTTACAACCATTACAAGCGTATTCAGATGAATAAACAGCGCGGCAACGAAGTCGAGCTGTCGAAATCGAACATCCTACTGATCGGGCCCACTGGAACGGGAAAGACTCTACTCGCCCAAACTCTGGCTAGAATTTTGGATGTTCCGTTTGCCATCGTGGACGCGACCACGCTAACCGAGGCAGGGTATGTCGGCGAAGATGTGGAAAACATCATTCTGCGCCTACTTCAGAACGCCGATTGGGACGTCCAGCGAGCCCAGACGGGCATCATCTACATCGACGAAATCGACAAAATCGGGCGCAAAGACGAGAATCCATCCATTACGCGCGATGTGTCGGGGAAGGCGTGCAGCAGGCGCTACTCAAGATTTTGGAAGGTACGGTCGCGAATGTCCCGCCGCAGGGCGGACGAAAGCATCCGCACCAGGAGTTCACGCCAGTCGATACGACAAATATTCTTTTCATCTGCGGCGGAGCATTTGTCGCTCTAGAGAAGGTGATTGCGCGGCGCGTTGGAACGAAGTCGATCGGCTTTGTGCCGCCAGACGAAAAGGATGCCGGGCGCCGGGGCACGAACGCAGCGCGCCGGGACCTCGATCTGCTTGCGCAATGCCAGCCTGTCGATCTGATCAAATATGGGTTTATCCCGGAGTTCATCGGTCGAATGCCGGTCACAGCTGTTCTGGAGGATTTGTCGAAGGAAGCTTTGATTCAGATCTTGACTAAACCGAAGAACGCCATCGTGCGGCAGTATCAGAAGCTCTTTGAGTTTGAGAATGTTAAGCTGAAGTTTACCGACGACGCGCTCGAAGCCGTGTCTCAACTGGCAATGGAGCGCAAAGTCGGCGCGCGGGGTCTACGCATGATCTTGGAAGATCTCATGTTAGATCTGATGTACTATCTCCCGACCTTTAAGAAGGTTCGCGAATTTGTAGTAACCAAGGAGATGGTGCTGTCGCAGAAGATCAATATGGCTGTGCTTGAGAAGGCGGGCTGACAAGCCGCCCTCTTATCAGTAGAGACTTTTCCGCGGCAGCGGCTTCTAAAATATAGGAGTTCCCGAGCTCTCTTCCGGTCCCGCGTTCAAGGGACAATCCGCCTAGAAAGTAAAGATGGTGACGACGAAAGATAAAACGGACACTAAACGGTTGCCCATGATGCCCATTCGGGACGTGGTCATTTTTCCTTACATGATGACCCCGTTCGTGGTGGGCAGAGAATCCAGCGTGCGCGCGCTCGAAGAGGCGCTTTTAGGCGACAAGAAGATTTTTCTCGCCACGCAGCACGATGCGTCCGTCGACGAGCCGCGGCCGGACGAAATTTATTCGGTCGGAACCGTAGCTAATATCGTTCAAAGTTTGAAACAACCTGACGGGAATATTAAGGTTCTCGTCGAGGGTGTCGAACGTGGCAAGATCATTTCTGTCAGTGAGGAAGAAGGCTATTTCCGGGCCGTCGTCAAGACGACGACCTACAAAGTAGAGCAGGGAAGCCAGCTCGAAGCCCTTACAGGCCGGGTCACGAATCTGTTTGAGCAGTACGTAAAGCTCAGCCAGAACCTCAACTACGAGACCATGATCGCGGCCATCCGCGTCGACGATGCTGGCAAGCTCGCTGATACGGTTGGCGCTAACCTGCAACTGACGATCGAAGAGAAGCAGGAGCTGCTCGAAATCTTCGATCCTATCGACCGGCTGACTCGGGTCGCCGAGTTGCTCGATATCGAGATCGAGAAACTGAACGTCGATCGCAGTATCCAGGGCCGTGTGAAGCGGCAAATGGAGCGCGCCCAGAAGGAATACTACCTTAACGAGAAGATCAAGGCGATCCAAAAGGAACTCGGGCGCGGAGAGAAAAGCGAGTTCGATGAGCTGAAAAAGAAGATCGACACGGCTGGAATGACAAAGGACGCGCACGAAAAGGCCATGGCCGAACTAAAGCGTCTGGAAGGCATGCCGCCCATGTCGGCCGAATCCACGGTTTCTCGGAACTATCTGGATTGGCTGCTTGCCGTGCCGTGGAAGAAACGGACCAAGGAAATTCGTGATCTCCGCCACGCCCGTCAGGTACTCGAAAGCGACCATTACGGGCTTGAAAAGATCAAAGAACGCATTCTGGAGTTTCTTTCGGTCCGGCGATTGGTTCAAAATCCCAAAGGCTCCATCCTTTGCTTTGTCGGTGCTCCGGGGGTGGGCAAGACCTCGCTCGGAATGTCGATTGCAAAGGCAACCGGCCGCAAGTTCGTTCGGCTGTCGCTAGGCGGCGTCCGGGATGAAGCGGAGATTCGCGGGCATCGCCGCACTTATATCGGCGCGTTGCCTGGTCAGCTGATTCAGATGATGAAGAAGGCGGGTACCAAGAATCCCGTCCTTATGCTGGATGAAGTCGACAAGATGTCGATGGATTTTCGTGGTGATCCATCCGCGGCGTTATTGGAAGTGCTCGATCCCGAACAGAACTACATGTTCATGGATCACTATCTGGATGTCGAGTACGATCTGAGCCAGGTCTTTTTCATCGCTACGGCCAACGTACTGCACACCATTCCGGCGCCCTTGCAGGACCGGATGGAAGTGATCCGGCTGTCAGGTTACACGGAACTGGAAAAGTTGGAAATCGGGAAACGCTTCCTCGTTCCCAAGCAGAGAAAAGAGACTGGTGTTAACGAAGAACAGATCGAATTCAAAGACGACGGATTACAAGCGCTGATTCAGTCCTATACTCGTGAAGCGGGTGTGCGCAATCTGGAACGCGAAATCGGAAACATCTGCCGCAAAGTGGCACGCAAGGTTGTCGATGCACAGTCGGCTGCGATAGACGAAGAGCCGGTGCCCGTGGCAGCCGATGGAGCCGAGGTGATCGAAGAGGAGCCGGCCGAGGAGACAGCCAAGAAGAGCAAGAAGAAGGCCAAGAAGGAAGAACCGCCATTGGTGCCAATCGAGAAGATAGTAGTGACTCCCTCGTCTCTGGCGGATTTGTTAGGACCCGCTCGATTCCGGGATCTCGATATCGACAAACAGAATGAAATTGGCGCCGCCACTGGGCTGGCTTGGACGGAAGTAGGCGGATCGATTCTCACGACTGAGGCGACAGTGATGGAAGGTCGCGGGAAGATGACGACAACCGGCAAACTGGGCGACGTGATGCAGGAATCGGCTCAGGCCGCCATGAGTTACGTCCGGTCTCGAGCACAATACCTTGGCTTGCCCAAGGATTTCTATCGTCGTCTGGATATTCACGTCCACGTACCGGAAGGTGCGATTCCGAAGGATGGACCTTCTGCGGGCATCACAATTGCTACTAGCATCTGTAGTTCACTTACGGGTATTCCGGTTCGATGCGATCTTGCAATGACTGGCGAGATTACCGTGCGCGGCCGCGTGCTTCCAATTGGAGGCTTGAAGGAAAAACTTCTGGCTGCGCACCGGCACGGTATTTTTGAGGTGATTCTTCCAAAGGACAACGAAAAGGATTTGGCGGACGTTCCTGAGAATATCCGCAAAGACATGAAACTCGAGTTCGTTTCGTCAATGGACCAAGTCCTCAAAATCGCACTCGAGCGGGAGATTGTAGCGTTGCCGTTAGCGCCCGCCGCAACAGCCGCGGAGCTGGTCTCCAGGCCGGCTGAAGACAATCTGATGCATTGAGGTTGGGTTCGGGGCAAGTAGGGCCCGAACACTAGATAAATCGTGGTAGGAACCGAAGCAGCAGCGAGCCTGATAACCAGTGCGGCGCACGCGCGACAGTTTCCTCCCGAGGAACCGCGGCGGCTTCCGCTGGAGATAGCCTTCTTGGGGCGGAGCAATGTGGGCAAATCTAGCCTCTTGAACTGCCTTGTGCGCCAGCCGCGACTGGCGTTCACGAGCGCTCGTCCCGGATGCACGCAGCTCATCAACTTCTATCGGATTGACGACGATATCCACTTCGTCGATTTGCCTGGATATGGTTACGCGCGGGTCTCACTCGAAGAGCGAGCGGGTTGGAAGAAGTTGATCGAAAACTATTTGTTGGAACGGCAAAATCTCGCATTATCGTTCCTTATCATCGATGCCAGGCGGGGGTGGATGGAAATGGATTTGGAACTAAAAGCTTGGCTTGAGTTTCACAACCGTCGATACCAGGTGGTGGTCACCAAAATCGACAAACTAAAAAGCAGTAACCAACTGAAATCCGGATTGGCCGCGATCCAAAAAGAAGTAAAGGATCAGGAGCCACTGCCGTTCTCGGCCGTGGATGGCCGGGGAGTGAGGGAAATTTGGCAAGTCATCTCGAAGATCAAGAACCAGTAGTAGAGTCTGCAGCTTCACCGGAAGGTAAGCCCAGCGAGAAACCCGAAGACGTCGAACAGTGACGCCGCAGTAGCTGATGCGGAGGCGAACGGAGTGAAAGCTCCAGAAGGTAGCGAATCTCGCGCCAGTGAACCGCGAACTGTCGAGCAAAGACAGGACAGGCCCACGGCCGGCAGATTGAGAACAGCCGCCAACGAAGCGAGGCAGCCGACACGCGGGGGAATGGCAGAGGAGCAGACGCTCCCCGAAGGACGGTCGCCGACGCGAAACCTCCTGTCACTGCAACCGGAGTTGAAGCCGAGACCAGCTCCGGCCGCTGAACCCAGACCCGCAGGTGAAGCCAAGCCGCCCGAAGCAGGCTTTGCAGGCCAGCGGCGTGGACGCCACTCGATCGGCAACACAGGTACCCAAAATCAACGGAATGGAACCACCACGCTTGATTTGGTTGAGCTGAAGGACATGAGCATTCAAGCGCTCAACCAGATTGCTAAGGACCTTGGCGTTCCGGGAGCGGCCGGTCTTCGCAAGCAAGAACTGATTTTCAAGATTCTTCAGACACAGGCCGAGAAAAGCGGGCTGATATTTTCCGAAGGCGTGCTCGAATGCCTGCCCGATGGTTTCGGTTTCTTGCGCGCGCCCGAATACAACTATCTGCCTGGTCCGGACGACGTCTATGTTTCGCCGTCCCAGATTCGTCGCTTCGATCTTCGTACGGGCGACACTGTTTCGGGCCAGATTCGACCGCCTAAAGAAGGCGAGCGATATTTCGCCCTGATCAAAGTTGACGCGATCAACTTTGAGCCGCCAGAGGAAGCGCGAAACAAGATATTCTTCGACAACCTCACGCCGCTCTATCCCGACAAACGGCTGAAACTCGAGACGGCCAAAGATAATTTCTCGGGCCGCGTAATGGACCTTTTAACGCCCCTCGGGGAAGGACAACGGGGGCTGATTGTGGCTGCTCCCCGAACTGGTAAGACGATGCTGCTGCAAAGCATCGCGAACTCAGTTACAACGAATCACCCTGATGTCAGCCTTATCGTTTTGTTAATTGATGAACGGCCGGAAGAAGTTACCGACATGCAACGCTCCGTTCGCGGCGAGGTCATCAGCTCTACCTTCGATGAGCCGGCTTCACGCCACGTTCAAGTAGCGGAAATGGTCATCGAAAAGGCCAAACGGCTCGTCGAACACAAGCGTGACGTTGTCATTTTACTCGACTCGATTACCCGTCTGGCTCGCGCTTACAACACCGTCGTCCCGCCATCGGGCAAGGTGCTATCGGGTGGCGTGGATTCAAATGCATTGCAGCGCCCAAAGCGGTTCTTCGGAGCAGCGCGCAATATTGAAGAAGGAGGATCGCTGACCATTGTGGCAACAGCTTTGATCGATACGGGCAGCCGCATGGATGATGTGATCTTTGAGGAATTTAAGGGCACAGGGAATATGGAAATTCACCTTGATCGCAAGCTGGTGGACAAGCGCGTTTTCCCAGCTCTCGACATCAACAGGAGCGGGACGCGAAAAGAAGAGCTGCTCATGCCTCGCGAAGAGCTGAATCGTGTTTGGATCTTGCGCAAGGTGCTGAATCCGCTTTCGCCCGTGGAGTCGATGGAACTTTTGCTCGATAAACTCGGTAAAACGCGATCTAACGCTGAGTTTCTTGCCGCGATGAGTGGCTGATAACATCGCCGCACGCTTCTCCTCCCCATATAAATGGGTCGTATACGTATCCTTTCGGACACGGTCGCGAATAAAATCGCGGCTGGTGAGGTAGTAGAGCGGCCCGCTTCAGTTGTTAAAGAGCTGCTTGAGAATTCGCTTGATGCCGGCGCCACCGAGGTCCGGATCGACACAGAAAACGCCGGCCGCCGTCTGATTCGTATTCAGGATGATGGCTGCGGCATGCTGCGCGATGACGCTCTGCTAGCATTTGAGCGACACGCGACGAGCAAGCTAAGCGATGTAAAGGATCTGCTTGCGATTGCGACGCTCGGGTTTCGCGGCGAGGCACTACCTTCGGTTGCTTCTGTAAGCCGGCTCCTGCTCGAGACGCGCGCCGCTGAAGAGCAGACCGGCACTGCCGTCGAGATCGCCGGAGGGAAGCTGCTCCGCTGCGATGAAATAGCACGCCCCGTCGGCACCACGATCTCCGTACGAGACCTCTTCTTCAACGTACCCGCTCGAAAGAAATTTCTGCGCTCCGATCCGACCGAATTGGCGCATATCGGATCGCTTGTCACGCATTACAGTCTCGGGCACAGCAATAAAAGATTTGAGTTGTACCACGAGGGGCGGGAGTTGCTCAGCGTGACTCCGGTTTCGAGCTTGCGGAATCGCGCTTTCCAGGTTTTCGGTTCCGAGGTAATGCAAGAGGTAATCGATTTGGGCCTGCGCACGTTTGAACTGCCCCTCGCTCCGGCGTACGTTCCGCCAAGTGCGAGGACGGCAGTAACCGCGCAGGAGCCTGAATTCGCTCAGTTCGCGCTCGAAGGATTGATTTCAGGGCCGCATGTGCAAAAGCTCAATCGCAATTCGGTTTTTGTCTTTGTGAACGGACGATTGATCCGCGACAAAGTGCTTCTACATGCAATCTCTGCGGCATACCACAATTTGATGCCGGCAGGTTGTTATCCATTTGCCTTGTTGTTTCTCAACTGCGATGCGGGTGAGGTGGATGTGAATGTGCACCCGTCGAAGACTGAGGTCCGTTTCCGCCATGGCTCGATGGTTCACGACTTTGTACGGGATTCGATCCGCGAAGTTTTGATGGAGAGCCGCCCGGTATCAAGCATGCCGCTTCCGAATTCACCTGTATTGCATCCGCGGTTGCAACGTGCCGCCGATCTGCCGTTCTCCGAGTTCACCGCCAACATAGAAACTATACCCATCGATACCCATCGAATCTGAACCTTTCGAGGCGAACCAGTTCGAGTCAAACCAGGTAGTTGAGACCGAGCTGCCCGAGGTTGCGATCAGTGCTCCCGTGCGGCAGTTTTCGTACCAGGCAGAGGTCACTGTAAGCCCAGCTCCCGCTGTTCGCCGAGTTCCAGACACACATGGCGCACTTGAACAGCTTCCAAGCGATTGGGACCGCGTAGATACTCTCGCTGCCCTCCCGGACCTGCGCTCGCTTGGGCAACTGCATGACAGCTTCATCGTTGCTGCGGGCCGGGACGGGTTATGGATTATCGATCAACACGTAGCGCACGAACGCATTCTGTTTGAGCAAATTCTGCGAGGGCGCGCCGCTGGGAAGGTTGAGATTCAGCGCCTATTGATGCCATTAGTGTTGCAGCTTTCCGCGGGTCAGCAATTCGAATATGCTCGGATCGCCGATGAGCTGAGTGCGCACGGTTTCGAAACCGAGCCGTTCGGGCAGCGTACGATCGCGATCAAAGCCGCGCCTGCCGATGTTGGCCCCGGTGACATTGAGAAGGTCATATTCGAAATTCTGGAGATTGCCGAGCGCGAGCTGCGGACCGCATCGCTTGCGGAGATCAGATTGAGCGTTTGTGCCACCATCGCTTGCAGGGCGGCGATTAAGATCAACACCAAATTAGAACAGAAAAAGATCGACTGGCTCTTGCGTTCGCTTGGCGGCTGCGAGTACCCAATGACATGCCCGCACGGCCGGCCCATCGCGCTTCGCTACAGCACGAAAGATATTCTCAAGAGTTTCCATCGCATCTAGCGATCCGAGTCACTCATTCCCATTCAATGGTGCCGGGCGGCTTATGAGTAAGGTCGTAGAACACTGCGGCAATTTCGGGTAGACCGAGGAGCTTCTGAGTAAGCGTTTCGAGCATGTCTCGGTCCATCAACACGGCGTCCGCAGTCATACCATCAACCGAGTTGACTGGACGCAGCGCGACCGATTCGCGCGCGTCTTCTGTTCCCAGGGGCATAAGAACAACTGGAAACTGCCACACTTGGTCTTCGAATCCGCTTTTAACACAGAACTCGCGCACCATCGCATCCGCTCCACGAAGCACGTCTAGCCGCTCCTTCGTGACGGACGCTTCGAAGACTCGCAACGAGGCAAGTGCGGATTTGCTGCCGCAAAGTGCAACTACCCGATTCACGTCGAAGCGGCTGTTGGTCAATGCCGGCGCGGTGGTGCAAATATCATCAAGCGTCGGCTGCTGCGGAAGCGCCAGCACGCTTCGATAGCTGCGAGAATCGCCTTGCACGCCCACTGTTCGCACTGGCAGCAGAAAGCCATCGGGAGTTTCGGTTACGCCTGCTTCTTTACTTGAGCAAAGGCAGCGAATACCCAGGCCGGGACCGGGGAACGGATGGCGCGCAAGAATCTTCTCGGGAACGCCGAGTTCGCGGCCAATCTCCCGCACTTCATCCTTGTAGAACGACGTAAGAGGTTCTACGATGAGGCCTGCATCGATCAGTGCTTGTATCCCGGAGACCCGATTGTGATGAGTCTTGATGAGATCGGCCTTAGCGGTGCCGCCGGATTCGATTGTGTCGGGATAAATAGTTCCTTGTCCCAAGATCCAGTGCCCATCAAGGAAATGCTGGGTTGCGAAAATGCGCTGCTGCACTCTTACGAACTGCTCGCCAATGGCACGCCGCTTTTGTTCCGGATCCTCGATACCTTTTAAAGCCACAAGAAATTCCTCTTCCGCGTAGTCGACGAGAAAGTCCTTTGCGCCCAATTGCTCGAAAGTGCGACTGACGAATTCCGTCTCATTCTTCCGCATCAGTCCCGTGTCCACATAAATGCCGTACACGCGGTTGCGGCCCAAAGCTCTAAGGCAAAGCGTATACGCGACGGTGGAATCGACGCCGCCACTAACAAAAAAGAATACGTTGCGATCCTTCGCAGCCGAGCGAATCTGTTCTTCGATGACCGGTATGCGTTGCGAAACATCCCAATCTTTTGTCGCGCCACAGACGTCAAAAACAAAATTCTGGAGAATGCGCGTACCGGCATGCGTATGCCCGACCTCTGGATGAAACTGCAATCCAAAGAGTTTGCGCTGTGGATTGGACATCGCTGCTATGCCCGACGTTTGACTAGAGGCAGTGACGCGAAAACCTGCAGGCGCCGAAGCCACAGTGTCGCGATGATTCATCCAAATCTGGGAATTCTCTACACCATTCCAGAGAACATCCGGCAATGCGACCGTGAGATGTGCCGCGCCATATTCGCCGCGCTCGCCCTTTTGAACCTTGCCGCCCAGGTGGTGTGCCAATAATTGGTGGCCGTAGCAGATGCCGAGGACAGGCACTCCACTCGCAAGAATATTTGGGTCGATATCGGGACTACCTGGCTCATAAACACTGGCGGGACCGCCTGAGATGATAATGCCTTTACGCGAGCGCAATTGCTCCGCTGGTGTCTCACTTGGCTGAACGTCCGCGTACACCCCGAGCTCACGTACTTTTCGCGCAATCAGGTGAGTGTATTGGCCGCCGGTATCTAGAACGCTAATTTGGGGTCCCGCAGTTGCGGCAGGTTCCTGAACTGAGATGATCGATTCGGCCTGTAAGTCCAAAAAAGAAGTGTATGAAGCTCGGCGCCGCTAACGGCTGGCTCTTTGTTTCTCGTACCGGATTTTCGAGCGCGCAAGCAAATCTCCGGCCTTCGGCATAGCGTCAATAGCTTTCTCGATTTCCGCGTCTTGCATTATGGCGATTTTTTGCGAATCTTCGTAGCTGAAAGCAGTAATATACATTTCTGCACGAAGCTGATCGCGTAACCAACTGTGATCCCGAGTCCAGTCCTCTTCAGTGAATTCAACGCTTTGTTTCATGAGGTAATCGTGAAATTCATTGAGCACCGCCTCGTCTGGCGTCCAGCCCTTGGCCAGCTTCGTGTCGCGCGTTGAGAAGTAGTAAGCGGAGAAATTAAAGAAAGCATTCTTTCTCATGACGTTGACTTCGAATCCGTCGAGCTTGGGCGTCTGGTACTTCTCATCGGGGCTAATGCCGCCGCCCCCGTAAACTACGCGCCCTAAATCTGTCTGCTTCACATCCATCGGATTGTTTGTCTCAGATCGTTTCCCATAGTAGTAGTCGAGGAACGATATGTTGGAATAATCGCGCTGGATGAGGCGTCCGCTCGGCGTGTAGTAGTGCTGCGTCGTGAGAGCCAGGCCCGTGTTATCGCTCAACGGATAGACCGTTTGCACCAAGCCCTTGCCGAAAGTTGTGTCGCCCAGGATCCAGGCTCGATCGTGATCCTGCAAAGCTCCCGCAACGATCTCGGCCGCGGAAGCAGAATAGCGGTTCACAAGAACAACGATTGGATAACTTTCGCCATACTGACTTCCTCGCGCAAGGTACGGCTTTTCGGAATAAGCGCGTCCTTTGTGCGAAACCACCACTTGGCCGTGATCCAGCCAGTGTCCGGCAACCGCGACACCCTCCTGCAGTAGACCGCCAGGGTTCTCGCGCAGATCGAGAATCAAACCTTTAATGTTGTTTTCTCCCAGCGCTTTGAGGTTGTCATCGACTTCCTTGCTAGTCGTTTCGGTAAACGATTGAATGCGCATGTACGCTATTCCCGGTTTGACCCAGAAGGCCGTATCGACGCTGTTTCGTGGGATCTCGTCGCGAACGAGATTAAAGGTGATCGGCTTGGTGGCGCCTTCGCGGCTGACTATTACCTGAACCTTCGTACCTTTAGGTCCACGTAGCAGGTCCGCCACTTCGGTGGTACTCAAATTATCCACACGCTTGTCGTTCACTTCAAGCAAGAGATCGCCTGGACGGATACCTGCCTTATACGCCGGCGATCCACCGAAAGGATGAATAACCATGGTTTTACCGGTGCGAGGCTGCGCGCCAATCATCATTCCTATGCCGTAGTACTTGCCGTGTTGCTCTTCACGGAGACCAGCGAAATCCTTTGGGTCAAAGAAATTTGAATGCGGATCGAGCGTCCGGAGCATGCCCGGTATGGCACCTTTGTAGATGGCCTTATCCGCCGAAAGCTTGTCGGCGTAATTCTGCTCAATAATGTCGTAGACCTTAGTAAACGAGTCGATGCTCGCTTTCACGTCTTCGTCTGAAGCAGAAGCTTTTTGCGGGGCTGCGGAAACCGGCTGAGCACCCGGTCCGAACATGCCGCCCAACAGAGCGCAGGCAGCCAGAAAAAGGGGAATGAAAAGAAAATAACGGCGCTGGGACGACAATCCTACCTCCGAATCTATCTTCAGTATAGACGTTAGAAGCCCAGGTGTTCTTGGTACCAGCAAAGCGGAGTATAGCGCCAGATACTTAGACGGCCGCTCGCAGTCGTTTGGTGAGTGACGATTCGTTTCGCGTGCCCTTCTTGGGAATTTCGTCCAGACGCTTTGCCTGATCGCTGACGCACACTAAGAACATGGGCTGACGGGCGTTTTTTAACAGATCAATGATGCGATCCTGCTGATCCTCCAGAAAAATTGATTTGCCATCAGTAAGTAAGTGGAGCTTCGAATCGCTCGACAGCACATCTGCCAAATGCTTTCCCATCTCGCGTTGCAGGAATCGCAGAACACGGCGGATCTTTTGTAACGAGAAGCCTTTCCTTCGCAGTTCCGCGATAACCGTGATCTCCACTACTTCTTCGGGAAGATAAATGCGTTTGTGTCCTTCGTGCCGTGGTGATACCACTTTTCGTTCGTCCCACCACTGCAACTGCCGAAGACTCACCTGGGCGATCTTCGCAACGTCCGTACTTGTATATGTCCGCTGGCCTTGAGGCAAATCAGGACGGACTTTGCGTGTTTTGAACATAGTGCCCCAGTTCCGTTTTTAAATTTGGAGGCTCACCAAATTGTACTAGACCTTGGACCAGAGTCAAGACAGGATATCAAATACGGAGATTCTCTAACCGCCGCCCACGAACTCGACGATTTCAATTTGCGAGCCATTTGGTACGGTCGTCTTTTCCCAGTCCCGACTACGGACAATTGACTTGTTCAGCTCAACAGCCACCCGGTCAGACTCTATATTTAACCAATCGAGTAAAGTTGAGACGGACTGATTCGATGGCACGGTTCTGAGCTCTCCGTTGAGCGATATCGTGATCAGTTCTGATTGCGCGCCTTTCATGCTGCCCTGATGTCGTGTTCTTTCCGTCATTATACGAAGTTTTCGGCTGCTAGTCTGGTAACAGCTTTTCATGCCAAGTTCGTACGCTGAAACGTATTTTCCGGTTCTTATCCAGCTCTTAATTGCCATCGCCGTGGCGGGAGGCATGATCGGTCTGTCGGCGCTTCTTGGACAGCATCTGCGAGACGCCGTTAAATTTTCGCCTTACGAATCCGGCATGAAGCCGGTCGGTAGTGCTCGCGAACGGTTCAGCGTGAAGTTTTATCTTGTTGCGATGGTGTTCATCCTTTTCGATGTCGAAGCGATTTTTCTTTATCCCTGGGCTGTTGTTTATCGCGAGCTGAAACTTTTTGGATTTTTTGAAATGCTGCTGTTCATCCTCATCGTTCTGTGCGGCTACTTCTACATATGGAAGAAGGGCGTCCTCGATTGGTCGATAGACCAGAGAGAACAACGGCGGGAGAATAGGCGTGCTGCCTGATGTAGTTGCCGAAAATCCCGTGGCGATGGTCATCGATCAACAGCTCCCTGAAGCAATTGTCGATGCGAAGTTAGCCTTAGGCGAGTTGACATTGGGCATTGCAGCCGCCTTCATAGTGGATGTTTGCCGCATTCTCAAGGAGAGCGCACGTTTCGAGCGTCTGAGCGGAATCACGGCTGTGGATTGGTGGCCTCGTGAACCGCGCTTCGAAGTGGTTTATCTTCTGCATTCAATGCGGCATAACATTCGCTTGCGTCTGAGCGTCCGTGTTGATGAGGACCAAGAATTGGATTCCATCTGTTCGGTATGGCGCGGGGCGAACTGGTATGAGCGGGAGGTTTTCGATCTTTTCGGTGTTCGCTTCCGTAATCATCCGAACCTCGAGCGAATCATGATGCCTGCGGACTGGGAAGGCCATCCACTGCGTAAAGACTATCCGGTGCACGGGCACAGGTACTCATACCAGGATGAGTAGCCTTTCAGAGTACGCCCATGCACACTGATGATAAGGACGCGGCCGTGATAGAGGGAAGCGCTCATGTCGCATCGCTCGATGCAGAGCACGAACTCCATATCGAAGACCCATCCGGGCTCCCACCGTCTGTAGAACATCCGGGCCCTGGGCGTCGCATGACGCTGAACATGGGTCCGCAGCACCCGTCAACGCATGGTGTACTCCGGGTAGTGCTCGAACTGGACGGCGAGACCATTCTCAAAGCTCGCCCCGAGATCGGCTATCTTCATACGGGCATCGAGAAAGAGTGTGAGGCAAAGAAATATCAGCAGGTAATTCCGCTTACCGATCGCGTTGACTATCTCGCGAATCTTTCTAATAATCTCTGCTATTCCCTAGCCGTTGAGAAATTGCTCGACCTTGAAATCCCGCCCATGGCTCAATGGATGCGCGTGATGCTTGCAGAATTGACGCGTATCTCGAGTCACCTGATCTGGCTGGGCACGCACGCGCTCGATATAGGTGCCATGTCAGTCTATTTTTACTGCTTCCGGGAACGCGAGGAAGTTCTAAAGATCTTCGAAATGTTCTCGGGCCAGCGGATGATGACCAGTTACATACGCATTGGCGGGCTTGCGCTGGAACCACCCCGCGGCTGGCACAGAGCAGTTGCGGCGGTGATACAGCGCCTTGCAGGTGGCATCGATGAGTATCAGAATCTGCTGGCCACAAATCCTATTTGGGTGAACCGTACGAAGGGCATAGGTATGATGCCTGTCGACATCATGCTCGATCTTGGTGTGACCGGTCCGTTGCTTAGGGCTGCGGGTTTGAAGATTGATGCTCGAAAGGATTCCCCACACTCGAGCTACGACAAGTTCGAATTTGATGTGCCGACGAGAACGGCAAACGATGTGTACGCGCGATTCGAGGTCCGTATGGATGAAATGCGGCAGAGTCTGCGTATTGTGCGGCAAGCGTTAGATGGGATGCCATCCGGACCGTTTCAGGCCGATGCTCCCCACGTGGTCCTGCCCGATCGCGAAAAGATGAAAACTCAAATGGAGTCGCTCATCTATCATTTCAAGATCGTCACTGAAGGTTTCCGCGTCCCGGCTGGCTCTGTGTATCAAGTCGTTGAATCGCCGCGTGGAGAGCTGGGCTACTACGTCGTGAGCGATGGGATGGCCAATCCCCACCGCGTGTTCATGCGAACCCCGAGCTTTGGAAACTTGCAAGCGTTAGGAGCAATGCTGGAAGGCGTCTTGATCGCTGACTCCATCGCGATTATGGGAAGTCTGGATTTCGTCTTGGGGGACGTCGACCGTTAGCGCTATGACTTTTTCACCGGCGCTCGAAGAAAAATTTGCAAAGCTCCTAACCAGCTATCCTCCCGGACGGCAGCGTTCCGCTGTGGTGCCGATGCTTCTGTACGCGCAAGATGAAATCGGATACGTCTCACAAGAGCTGGTGGAAGAAGTTGCGCAGCGCTGCGGAATCACAGCGCTGCAGGTAGATGAAGTCATTGGATATTACTCCATGCTCCATCGGAAACGGCTGGGCAAATATCACGTTCAAGTGTGCACGAATATTTCTTGCCAAGTGGTCGGGGGCGAAGATCTCTATCGGCATGCGAGTCGAAGCCTGAAGCTCCGCAACAAGGAAGTTACGCCTGACGGTCTCATATCACTCGAAGAGGTGGAGTGCATTGGAGCATGCTCGTGGGCGCCGGCCATCCAGATCAATTACGATTTCCATCATTTGGTAACACCGGAGCGGTTCGATCGAACTTGTTGAGGCCCTGCGAGACGGGACGTACGAAAGGAAGGCTTCGTAGCCTCGGATTATGCGTTACAACGAACCCAGCCCGCTCGAAACGCAACTGATTTCCTATCGCTTCGATCTCCCGAATTCGGCTTCCATTGACACGTATCTAGCCAATAGTGGATACTTCGCGATTCGAAAAGCAATCGGCATGACGCCTGAGGCCATCATCGACGAACTGAAGGTCTCATCTTTGCGTGGCCGAGGCGGTGCGGGATTTCCGACCGGCATGAAATGGAGTTTCGTACCTCGCAATACTGGCAAGCCGACCTATGTCATCTGCAACTCTGACGAGAGCGAACCCTGCACGTGCAAAGATCGCCTGCTGATGGAAAATGATCCTCACCAGCTCATTGAGGGGATGCTGATCGCGGCTTGGACCATCCGATCTAGTAAAGGTTACGTCTTCATCCGTGGGGAATACCGGTATCTGATCGAGATTATGGATCGTGCTATTGCAGAGGCGTACGCGCGCGGATACCTCGGGAAAGAATATTCTCGGTACTGGTTGGGATTTCGATCTTTATACGCATACGGGCGCGGGCGCGTATGAATGCGGCGAGGAATCAGCGCTTCTGGAATCTCTGGAAGGTAAACGCGGCGTTCCGCGTCTGAAACCGCCGTTTCCTGCGGTTGTAGGCGCATTCCAATCTCCGACCATCCTAAACAATACCGAGACCCTCTCAACGGTTCCGGTTATCATTCGCGACGGAGGAGCAGAGTATGCCGCGATCGGCTCCCCGAAAAATGGCGGTACGCGCCTCATGTGCGTTTCTGGCCACGTGAATAAACCGGGCGTTTATGAACTGCCACTCGGCTTTCCGTTAATGCGGCTCATCAACGAAGTTTCGGGCGGCATGAGGAATGGGAAAAAGTTGAAGGCAGTAATTCCTGGCGGTTCATCGTCGCCGGTTCTGAAAGCTGAAGAGTGTAATATTCCGCTGGAATTCGAGTCCCTCGCCAAGGCAAAGTCGATGGCTGGTTCAGGCGGCATCCTGGTGCTCGACGAAGAGACCGATATGGTCGCGCTGGCGCTGCGAACTATCAAATTCTATGCGCACGAGAGCTGTGGTTGGTGCATCCCTTGTCGCGAGGGCACAACCTGGCTGAAGAAAATCCTTACGCGTTTCCATGAAGGTGGAGGAAGAGCGAGCGACATCGATTTAGTTGGTGAATTGTCGAACAACATGCTGGGGCGTACTTTTTGCGCGCTTGGCGATGCGGCTGCCATGCCCACGGCGGCGTTTGTAGCAAAGTTCCGGGATGAATTCGAAGCGTATCTGAAGGACTCCCAGGATGCGCTGGTGCCGGAGCTCGCGGTTGTTTAGAAGCGGTCTCGAGTAGCGCGTTTATGGCTGACCTTGTTAATTTCACAATCGACGGCCGTCAAGTAAGGGCGCGTGCGGGGACGCTCCTGATTAATGCTGCAAAGCAAGAAGGGATCGAAATTCCGGCGTTCTGCTATTACGATGGCCTGTCTTTGCAGGCTGCCTGCCGCATGTGCCTCGTTGAGGTAGAGAAGACTCCCAAGCTGCAAGTCGGTTGCACGTTACCTGTAGCAGAAGGCATGGTGGTGCATACGGATTCGCCCCAAGTCCGCCAAGCCCGGAAGGGCACGCTCGAGTTTCTATTGACAAATCATCCGCTCGACTGCCCGGTGTGCGACAAAGGCGGGGAATGCGAACTGCAGGACATGGTTTTTCGTTATGGGGCGGGCGAGAGCAGGTTTATTGAGCCCAAGGTCCATGTAGACGAAAAGCAATGGTCGCCTATCGTTTACTACGATGCGCCGCGTTGCATTTTGTGTTATCGCTGCGTACGGATCTGTGGCGAAGGGCTTGGGGTGACCGCGCTCGGAATCGGCAACCGAGGCGTTGTTTCAGAGATTATTCCTAACAAAGAAGATCATCTTGAGTGCGATGAGTGCGGGGCCTGTATCGATATCTGTCCCGTAGGCGCGCTCACCAGCGGTCCTTATCGCTACAAGACGCGCCCCTGGGAGATGGAGCATGTTGGAACGATCTGTACGCATTGCTCAAACGGATGCAAGACCACGCTCGGCATTCGGAACGGAGAGATCATACGGGCGAACAATCGCGACCGGTCGGGCATTAACGGCGAGTTCCTCTGCGTAAAGGGACGCTATGCGTTCGATTTCAACCATCATCCGGAGCGTCTTACCTCGCCGCTCGTTCGTGCGAATGGCGAGCCTGAAGGCGGTGTCGTGGGCGCAGGCGATCGCAACCATTGCTCAGAACTTCAGTGAGCTGAGGGCGAGAAACGGCAGCTTCGGTGTGATTGGCTCCAATCACACGACGAATGAAGAGAATTTCCTGCTTCAGAACTTTGCCCGGCAAGTATTGCGGACGTCGAACATCGACCATCACCGAACGGGTGATGTCGCCACTTTGCTGCGCGCTTTACACGGCAGGGCGAACGCTCTTAGCTACAACTGCCGACCTCTATAACACGAAAGCAGCGCTGGTTATCTCGAGCGACCTCGCTCAGGAACAGCCGTTGCTCGCTTTCCAACTGCGCGCTAACTGGCGGCACCATAAGGCGCACATATATGCGGTTACGCCCGGGCCAGTTCGGGAAGACAATTACGCGAATCACTGAACGCGCGGAACCCGGCCGCGAATTTGAAGTTCTTGATTCCCTTCGAGAGCGCCTGGAGAAAGAGCCTGAGCTGGTCATATTGTTCGGCGATGCGATTAAGGGTAAACACGTTCGCAAGCTGGTCGCATTCGGCGATTCACTGAACATTCCGATAAAGTATGTTTGTCTCGTCGATTATTCGAACTCGCGCGGAGCTTCGGATATGGGGCTGCTTCCGGATTTTCTTCCGGGATATCGCAGCATTCGCGATGCTGGACTCGAGCCGGGCTTGAACTATGGGCAGATCCTGGCGTCGACAGACCTGGATGCGCTATGGATAATCGGAGCAAATCCGGAGGTCCGTCAGCCGATAGCGGCATCCAACGCCTTTGTCGTTGTCCACGATCTCTTCCTTACTGAAACGGCGAGACGGGCGGATGTCGTGCTCCCCGCGGCTTCTGCATACGAAAAGAACGGAACTGTTACCAACGTATGCGGAGAGGTGCAGAAGCTGATCCGCGGCGCCAAAACCATGGGCACGAAATCCGATTTGGAGATTATTGCCCTGCTTGCGAAGGAGATGCGGCAAGATTTAGGTCCGGCGAAGCCCGAAGCGGTCTTCCAGGAGATTCGAAGGTCTGTCCCCGGCTACAACGTTCCATTAGCTGTGATTGAGACTGGGGGCGCGGTGCTGACTCCTTCGTTGAACGGGCACGTTCAATTTGAATCTCAGGACGGTTACGTGCAGATTGAGTCTCAACCCGATGTGATCCATTCCGCGCGCAACACTCTCTTTACATCGGGCACCTTAGGGCGTTATTCAAAGATGCTCAACTCTGTAATCGAATCGCCCGGAGCACTATACCGCGACCCTCACAAGAAACCGGTCGCGCGTGAAGGCAGCGTGCAACTGGAAACCGTACGGCAGGGCAAATGAATTTCTTCGTCCTTAGCCTGATCAAAATTGCGATTGTCTTTGGCATTCTGATGACAACGCTTGCCTATCTGCAGTGGATTGAGCGGAAAGTTCTGGCGCATATTCAGGTTCGGACCGGGCCGCTGCGTGTCGGCCCGCATGGGTTGATGCAACCGCTGGCAGATGTTTTCAAGTTGCTAACCAAAGAAGATCTGCTACCTCCCTACGTCAACAAGTTCTTCTATGTTCTTGCCCCATTCATAGCTGTGTCTCTCGCTTTGATCTCGATTTCGATTATCCCTTTCGGACCCGAGATCAACATCTTCGGAGTACGGACGTACATGCAGATCACCGATTTGAATGTAGGCGTCTTATTTATTCTCGCTATAAGTGCAGTGAGTGTTTACGGTGTGGCGCTTGCAGGCTGGTCGTCGAACAACAAATATTCGTTATTAGGAGGCTTGCGAAGTAGTGCGCAGTTGATCAGCTATGAGTTACCTCTAACTCTAGCCATCGTGGCTCCTTTATTGCTCGCGAATCACCTGAGTCTCCGCGCCATTTCCGATAGTCAGGCCGGTTACTATCTCGGCTTTATTCCGCGATGGGACATTTTTCAGATGCCGTTCCCGCAAATCTTCGGCTTCATCATTTTTATGATTGCCGGTTTTGCAGAGACGAACCGGTTGCCCTTCGATCTACCGGAAGCGGAGAACGAACTGGTGGCCGGCTTCCATACGGAATACAGCAGCATGAAGTTTGCCTGCTTCTTCATGTCGGAGTACGCAAACATGATCACCATCACGTGCGTTGCGACGCTCCTTTTCCTAGGTGGCTGGCACCCGCTATTTCCCGGCGCCTTATTCCAACTATGTTGCTTCGATCGTCTTTGTGTTGGCGGCGCTAGTGGCGTTCTATCATGCCGTTTATCCCGCTCGGAAACGAGATCGAGTTACTTTCTCAATCTTTGGAATAGCGGCTCTGATCATTGCGGCGCTATTTGCAATTCCGCTTCTCCAAATCGTGCTAGTCCCGGCCTTTTGGTTCGGAAGTAAGGTAGGCCTTTTGCTGTTCGCGTATATATGGATTCGCGGCACTCTGCCGCGCTTTCGCTACGACCAGCTCATGCATTTCGCATGGACGTTCCTATTCCCATGCGCGCTACTTAACCTGCTGCTTACGGCCTTGTTTGTGGCCGTATTTTGAAAACGAGACGCTAGTTCCGTGGACACGATTCTCTTTATTGTCTTTGCTGTCGTCGCGGTAGTCAGCGCGTTCAATTTAGTTCTTCAGAAGCACCCGATTTCAAGCGCCCTTTCGCTAATTGGGGTGATGGCGTCGCTTGCGGTGCTGTATTTACTGCTGGGCGCGGAGTTTATCGCCATGGCGCAAATGATTGTCTACGGAGGCGCTGTAATGGTGCTGTTCGTTTTCGTGATCATGCTGCTGAATGCGGGTGCTGAAAAGGCGAGTAGTAAATCGTGGTTTGCCCAAATTGCTGGATTGCCGCTCCTGCTGGCTTTCGTTGCCGTTCTGGGTTTCTTGATTCGTCGTGTTCTGCCCTCTCTAGGAAACGTCCAATTCGGCAGCTGGTACGGGGGCACGGCACAGAATATCGGCCGCATGCTTTTCACTCAATATCTTTTGCCGTTCGAGATTATCTCGATCTTGATTCTCATCGCGATTCTGGGAGCGGTGGTGTTGGGGCGCAAGGAGATCGATTAGGATGCCTCAGATCCCGCCTGTTCCTTTGTCCTGGTACCTGTTGCTGAGTGCAGTGTTATTCGCGCTGGGTGTAGCTGGATTCCTGTATCGAAAGAGTATCATCACGGTGTTCATGTCCATTGAGCTCATGCTCAACGCCGTGAATTTGAGCTTTGTATCGTTCTCGTATCATCTCCGCCGGATTGACGGCCACATCTACTCGTTCTTCGTGATGGTGGTTGCTGCCGCTGAAGCCGCCGTAGGCTTCGCGATTATCCTCACAATCTTCAAGAACCGCGGCACTCTCCAGATTGATGAAATCGACTCGATGAAGCTTTAAAGATCCGTTATGAATCTCTGGCTCATCCCGTTTTTTCCGTTAATCGGGTTTCTTCTGAATGGTCTGTTTGGTAGACGCTTCTCGAAGACAGCGATAAATGTGATCGGTGTCGGCTCAGTCGCTCTCTCGTTTGCTTATGTGTTATTTGTCCTGACGCGACTGTACCCGCTGAACACCGCTTATTCGGAGCATTACTTTACATGGATCCAGAGCGGTTTTTTGAACATAGGCTTCGATCTGTTCGTTGACCGGCTAACCACGGTAATGCTGTTGGTCGTGACAGGTGTCGGACTGCTGATCCACATCTACGCTATCGGCTACATGGCGCACGAGGGTGGCTATTACCGGTTCTTCAGCTACTTCAATCTGTTCGTCTTTTTCATGCTGATACTCGTACTGGCCTCGAACCTACTAGTGATGTTTGTTGGCTGGGAAGGTGTAGGGCTGTGCAGTTATCTGCTGGTCGGCTTCTATTTTCTGGAAGAGTTCGCCGGCGAACGCAGCCAACAAGGCGTTCATCGTAAATCGGATCGGCGATTTCGGCTTTTCGCTGGGCATTTTTCTGACTGTTTTGGTTTTTAGGACACTCGATTTCGGCAAGATTGCCGCGGCGGTTTCAGGCATGCCAGTAGAAGCGCGCGTCGGGGTCTTGACCGCTATTACACTGCTGCTGTTCGTGGGTGCAACTGGAAAATCGGCCCAATTCCCACTGTATGTTTGGTTGCCGGACGCAATGGCAGGTCCGACTCCTGTATCGGCTCTCATACATGCCGCCACCATGGTCACAGCAGGCGTGTACATGATTGCCCGCGTTTCTTTTCTCTACGACCATACGCCGCTAGCGATGAACGTTGTGGCGCTGATCGGGTTATTTACGGCGGCGTTTGCGGCCACGATCGCTATAACGCAAAACGATATCAAGCGAGTATTTGCCTATTCAACTGTCTCTCAATTGGGCTACATGTTCCTGGGTCTGGGAGTCGGAGCATATTCAGCAGGAATCTTCCATCTAGTCACGCATGCGTTTTTCAAGGCTTTGCTCTTCCTTGGAGCGGGGAGCGTGATTCACGGACTCAGTGGCGAGCAAGATCTTCGCCACATGGGTGGCCTCAGGAAAAATATGCCGATCACGTTCGTCACGCTCGGCATCGCGAGTCTGGCGATTTCCGGATTCCCTGGATTTTCTGGCTTTTTCAGTAAAGACGCTATTCTTTCGGCAGCGTACGCGCAAAGACCCTGGATATTCTGGATTGGTGCTATTACGGCGGGCATCACTGCTCTTTACGTATTCCGCGCCTACTTTATGGCTTTTTTTGGCAATTATCGTGGCCACCATCATCCGCATGAGTCACCGGGTGTGATGACGGTTCCACTGATTGTTTTAGCCGCGCTTTCGCTCTTCGGCGGATTCATCAATGTTCCACATTGGCTTTCTCCCGCGTTCCCCTTGTCCGAACACGAGAATGTGACCGCCATGATCATTTCTGCGAGTTGCGGAATCGTCGGCATCATCATCGCTATCTTTTTGTACGTGATCAGGCCTGCTCTTGCGGAGTCGCTGAAGACCGCCGCTGGTCCGCTGTACACGCTCGTCGCGAACAAATACTATGTCGATGAGATCTATTCCGGCCTTATCGTAAAGCCGCTCGAAGCCATTTCGCGCTCTGTTCTTTGGAAAGGTGTAGACGAAGCGATCATCGATAACTCTTTTGTGAATGGGTTGGGCCGAATAATACGAGGCTGGGGCGCGTTGTTTCGCCAGTTACAATCCGGAAGCATTCGAAATTATGCGACTTGGGTTTTAGCTGGATCACTTTTGATCATCTTTATTTTTGGTCTCGCCGGAGGTGGCCGTTGAACTTGCTTGCCGTCACTTTAGCGCTACCGCTCCTTGGCTTTTTCATCTTGCTTTTCCTGCCACGGGAGTCGAAGGCTGTCACCCAAGCTTGCGCTGTTGATCACGGTGATTACCTTCCTCATATCGCTTGGACTCATCACTCCCGTCGTTGCTAATCCGGCGCAGTTCACTTCAAGTCTCGATTTCCGTTGGATAAATAGTCCAGGACTTCAGATTCACCTGCACATCGGCATCGACGGGGTTAATTTATGGCTGATTCTACTCACGACGCTACTTTTGCCGATCGCTGTATGGATGTCGCAGACCATGATCAAAGAGCGGCAAAAGAATTTTTTCGCGCTGCTGCTGCTGTTTGAATTCGGCCTCATCGGAGTGTTCTCCGCTCTGGATTTGTTCGCGTTTTACGTGTTCTGGGAAGTTGCCCTGGTCCCCATGTATCTGATGGTCGGGAGTTGGGGTGGAGCAAGACGCGGACCAGCTGCCGTCAAATTCTTCGTGTACACGATGGCTGGCTCCGTCCTGATGCTCGGGTCCATTATTTTCCTGCACAGCGCAACTGGCACCTTCGATTACGTCGAGACGCTGAATGCCTTCACGTCCGGGCGGGTGAGCCTATCGTCCACTCAGCAGCTCTTATTGTTCTTGGGCTTTTTTGCAGCATTCGCCGTCAAAGTACCAATTTTCCCGCTGCATACGTGGCTGCCGAACGCCTATGCGGAAGCTCCCATGCCGGCCACTTTTCTATTGGCCGCCGTGATGTCCAAGATGGGAGCTTACGGCCTGATTCGTTACTGCCTGCCGCTATTCCCCACCGGCTCTCAGAGGTGCGCCGGCTGGATTGCCGTGCTTGCAATTATCGGAATTATCTATGGCGCGCTGCTTGCACTTATTCAACCGAATATTAAGCGGTTGCTTGCCTATTCCTCGCTTAGCCATCTCGGTTTCATTGTGCTGGGCATCTTCACATTCAGCCAACAAGGCGCTGACGGCGCGGTTTATCAGATGCTCGCGCACGGCATCTCCACGGGTCTCTCTTCTTGCTTGCCGGATACATGGAGCAGCGTCGCGGCTCTCTGGAGATCGCCGATTTTGGTGGTGTTGCGACGCCTGCGCCCGGTTTGGCGACTGCATTCATGATTGCCATGCTTGCGAGTATCGGTCTGCCCGCGCTATGTAATTTCATCGGCGAATATCTGGTGCTGCAAGGCGCCGCGCTTACAAAGTTCTCGTGGGCGGTGTGGGCGGCATTGGGTGTCATTCTTTCGGCAGCCTACATGCTGTGGATGTATCAGCGCACGTTTTGGGGCAAAGTCAGCCATCGAGACGCCTTCATATCCGATCTCACTCCCCGCGACTGGGCTCCGTTAGTGCCGCTTATCGCCTTGATGGTATGGCTGGGCAGTTACACGCAATCCTTTATGCCACCGATCACGTCGGCCACAATGCACATACTCGATCAAACCAGAATCAATGACGAGTACAGAGTGAAGTTGGTATTGCCCAGCACGCTTCAGAGTGCACTTCAGATTGAGAAGGCCTCGCATGCTCGGTAACTTCATGCCGCATGCTGCCGATTATCTGCGCTTCGCCCCTGAGATTGTCCTTAGCGTGTTCGGCGTAGTGATTATGGTGCTAGAAGCGATTACATCTGAAGCGCGGAAAACGTCACTTGGCATTCTTTCCCTGCTCGGAATTGTGATTGCATTCGCAGCGAATGCATACGCGTATGAAGACCCGGGCCAGGCGTTTCAAAACATGATAACGGTGGATGCGTACGGCACGTTTTTCCGCGGGCTCGTTCTGGTAGTGGGGTTTTTATGCGTGCTGATGTCGTTCAGCTATTTGACACGCGAGAGGGCGCAAACGCGGCGAGTACTACGCACTCATTCTGTTCTCTTTGGTTGGGCAGTGCGTCATGGCTACCGCGAATGACCTCATCATGGTCTTTATTGGATTAGAGATTTCATCGATTGCGACATACATCCTGGCAGGGTTTTTGCGGGACGACCGGCGCAACAGCGAAGCCGCGCTCAAATATTTCCTGCTTGGTTCCTTCGCAACGGCTTTTTTGCTGTATGGAATCGCGTGGATCTACGGAATCGCCGGTTCCACCAACCTCGACGAGATTCATCGCCGCTTGACGGATAAGTCGATCTCTCCGGTATTAATCGGTGTGGCTGCCGCTTTGATGTTTGTCGGCTTTGGCTTCAAGGTTTCTGTGGCTCCGTTCCAAATGTGGGCGCCGGACGTTTATCAGGGTGCCGCAGCTCCCGTATCTGCTTTCCTATCTGCGGGTCCGAAGGCGGCCGCGTTCGCAGTTTTTTTCCGCGTATTTACGACTTCATTTGGCCCGATGAACGCTCGCTGGGTTTACCTGGTTTGGGGCTGTGCGTTACTCACCATGATCGTCGGGAACTTTGCGGCTCTACTGCAGACGAATGTGAAACGGCTCTTAGGATACAGCTCAATTGCGCACGCAGGTTATGTGCTCATCGCCTTTACAGCGCACTCCCAGATTGGGATCGCCGCCGCGATGTTTTATCTTGCTTCCTACGCGCTGATGAATATTGGGGCGTTCGCGGTTGTGAGCCACGTCGCCTCTCGCCATGAGAAGTATGTCCGGATTGATGATCTTTCCGGACTTGGCCGGCGCGAGCCTGCGACCGCCGCACTGCTGTCAATCTTTGTCTTCTCGCTCATTGGTGTGCCGCTGACCGGCGGCTTTTTTGCAAAGTTCTATATCTTCCAGGCAGCGTTAGATTCGCACCTGGTTTGGCTGACTATTCTCGGCTTGATCAATAGCGCCATCGCGGCTTACTACTATCTGAAAATCATCGTCGCTATTTACATGCGCGAGCCCGGAGCCGCTACCATGGAGCTCGCGCCGCCATCCGTTGGCGAACGTGCCGCTATTTGGGGGAGCGCGATCGGCACGCTATTCCTTGGAATCTTCCCCTCGGCGCTATTATCGTTTGCTTCTGCTTCCGCCGCAGGTTTGCGGTAAGCGCAGGACGGTCAGAAGTAGTTCTTCAGTTCTGAAATCCGTTCGACACGCAGCAGTCTTGGATGCTTGTCCGGAACAGGTTCCTTCTCTAATCCCCACGTCCGGGGGTGAGGCACGTACACGGCACTCAATCCAACGGCGAGTGCGGGATTGATGTCCGACTTCGGAGAGTTACCGATCATCCACGTTTTGTCCAGGTCGAATCCCCTTTCTTTGCGCCAACTGGCGGTATGCCGACTCATTTTTCTCCTTCACAATTGCTGCATGTTGGAAATAACGCGTCAATCCTGAGCGGTCGATCTTTATCTGCTGTTCTTCGGGATTACCCTTAGTGAAGATTGTCAGCTCATGTCTCGTCGAAAGTTCAGCAACAGTATCTTCCACGCCCTCCAGTAGCTCGAGCGGCCTCTCGCGAATCGCGTACGCGAAATCCATAACCGCCTCCAAATCGTGCTCCGAAATATCACGCTCCGCTACATGCTGCAGACACGTTACCAGATTCTGGGCAAAGCTCAGGCAACCGTAACCGTTGATCTTTGCATTAGCTATCTCAATCTCGTCCAGCACAGCTCGAATCTGCTGGGGCGTCATCGATGAGTGGGCCAGAAACGCGCAGAACTGATCAAAGGCATCCTCGAAATATATGTTGTTTTCCCAGAGCGTGTCGTCTGCATCGAAAATCAGGTGCTGTCGTGCCAATTCCGCTCGCTCGCCCTCACAAGCCTGCGCCGTGCTTGGGGTGGCCGTTCAGAGGAGCGACGCGCTTAGCGAGCATGATCCGCTCTCGCTGCAAGGTGTAATCGGGGAGAATGCTGACCAGAAATTCCAGTCTCTCGACTTCTGAGCGGAGCGACAAAACGGTCTGTCTCTTATCCAAGTCGGCAATGAACTGCGCAAGCTGGAAGCTGAGTTGGGGACCTTCGAGCTTCGGTTCGATAATTACCTCCGGCTTCTCTACTTCGCGCAAGCGTTCATATGCGGCGATGGCTTTTTTCCGCAGCGCACTCGGGACGTCAGTTGCTTCCTCGTCGTTGAAATATTCGACCGCGGCGCGTAAGTAAGACTTCTCTTCATCCAGCGATACAACCTGGAAGCGGCGATGTCCGACGGCCAGCAAATCGAGCCTGCCATCGGGATATCGCCGAAAAATGCGGTCTACAGTCGCAGTACATCCGACGTTCACGATACCGTCGTCCTTGGCAAGTACAATTCCAAACTCGCCCCGGACCGGGATCACGTCGCCCATCATCTCCTTGTATCGGTCCTCGAAAATATGCAGGGGGAGCGGAGTCGCGGGCAGCAGCACGATCGAAAGCGGAAATAGAGGAAGTAGCTGCGTGCTCATGTCACTATTATCCGCTCGGTTGGCGATATACTGTTGCCGGTGACGGAATGACGCTTAAGCTAAAGCGCACACCTGGGCTGTACCTGGTCGGGTTCATGGCCTGCGGAAAGACAACCATCGGTCACTCACTTTCCGATGAATTGGGGTGGTTCTTCATCGATATCGACAGCGAAATTGAGCTTCGCGAAGAGAAAACGATCGCCCAGATCTTTGTGGAACGTGGTGAGGCAGTTTTCCGCGATATTGAAACTGAGATGATTCGAGCGCGAGTATCGCAGGTTGAGTCAGGAATGCCGTGCGTTTTCGCACTGGGTGGGGGCGCTTTCGTGCAACCAAGGAACTGGGATCTTATCGAGAATAATGGCGTAACCGTCTGGCTCGATTGCCCATTTGACACAATCCGGAAGCGTCTCGGTGATGATACGACCCGTCCGCTGGCCGCTAATCAAAATGGGCTGGCCAAGCTGTATGAGGATCGCCGGCCACTCTACAGCCGTGCAGACTACCGCGTCGAGGTCGATACAGACGATATTTCCGACACGGTGCAGAAGATTCTGCGACTCCCGATTTTTTGAGCCGAAGTGAGGTCATTTAGCGGTAGACTTCGCCGTGACGCGATAGAAATCTTCCGTTCCGCCCTCGCGGCCGCTGATGCCGGCAACGCTGTTCGAAACCACTTCTCACTTCAAGCCGGCCGTATCAAAGCCGGAACGGCATATCTTCCCGTTAGAAACTTCGATCGCATTTTTCTCATTGGCGCCGGCAAGGCCGCAGTGCAAATGGCTGCTGCCGTGGAGGAAATCACTGGCACACGGTTGACCGCTGGAATCGTGGTCACAAAGCAAGGCCACGCTACGTCACGCTTGCGGCACATCGAGACCATTGAAGCCGGACATCCGATACCCAACCATGCCGGTATTCGGGCGTCTGTTGCCATTCGAGCCTTACTCAGCGAGCTAAACGCGCGGGATCTCGTACTGGTCGCGATTTCGGGTGGCGCTTCCGCGCTCTTGTCAGCTCCGGCGCAGCCGATCACGCTGGCTGCGAAACAGAAAACAACGGGCCTTCTCTTGCGCGCTGGAGCCACGATTCATGAGTTGAATGCGGTTCGAAAGCATATCTCCACTTTGAAGGGCGGTCAACTTGCTTCGCTCGCGTATCCAGCGACGGTCGTGAGCCTCATACTTTCGGATGTGATCGGAGACCGGCTGGATGTAATCGGTTCTGGACCTACTGCTCCCGATCCGTCTACTTTCGCTGATGCAATCGACGTGTTGAGAAAATTCGGTCTTCTGAAGGAAGTCCCAGGGATCGTACGCGAACGCCTGGAACAGGGCGTGCTGGGAGAAATCGGCGAGACGCCTAAGCCGGGTGATGCCGTTTTCAAGCAGGTACACAATATCGTCATCGGTAGCAATCGTCTTGCCCTTGAAGCCGCTGCTCGGGAAGCAAAAACGCGCGGCTTTCACCCTCTCATACTATCGAGCGCCATCGAAGGCGAGGCGCGCGAAGTGGCGCGGACGCACGCGCAGATTTGTCGTGAAGTGGGCGTCTCAGGCAATCCGGTGCCTTCACCTGCTTGTCTTCTTTCAGGAGGCGAGACCACAGTCACCGTGAAAGGTAAAGGGAAGGGCGGGCGCAATCAGGAGTTTGCATTGGCAGCCGCATTAGAAATTGACGGCCTTCGCGATTCAGTTGTGTTGAGCGCTGGAACGGACGGGACCGACGGCCCCACAGATGCCGCGGGAGCCATTGCTACGGGCGAAACCATCCGGCGCGCGCGCCAACGTGGACTCGATCCGGCGAAACATCTTGCCGAGAACGACGCTTATCCGTTCTTCGATGCTCTCGGCAACTTGATCAGGACCGGCCCAACGGGCACAAACGTAATGGATATACACGTGCTACTCAGCGGATGACGGGTCACCAGCGTATTGATAGAAGCTCAGCGAATTATCGCCCTGCTTGAGAACACGCGTCTTTTCCAGTGCGCCATAGCAATTCTCGAGTACGGCACGCGACGCATGCTGTGCGATGACAACCGGACAACCGGCTTCCGAGAGTGCCAGCAACGACTTACTGTATTCGTTTGCTTGTTCATAGGGCGGATCGATGAAAGCAATATCGAACGCAATATCGGGCTTATGAGTTCGCAGCCAAGTTGCCGCAGCGCCTCGAACAACGGTTGCTTCTGCCTCTATTCCTAAAGAACGTAAATTCGTCGCGAATGACCGCGAGTGCCTGCTCATTGCGCTCGATCAGAAAAACGTGCTTCGCGCCGCGACTCAGCGCCTCAATACCGACCGCCCCGCTTCCGGCGTACGCATCCATAAATACAGTTCCTCCGAGCTGCGGGTGCCAGAACGTTAAACAGCGTCTCGCGCAGCCGGTCTGGAGTCGGGCGAACCGCGAGGCCGGGTACGCTCTTCAGCTTGCGGCTCCGAAACCGTCCCCCAATGACTCTCAAACTCAACCCACTTCGACCAACCCGTATCTGCGCTGCCAGTGCTCTTGAATGTACCGTACGACGGCGGGCATTTCTTTGCTGGCTTCGCTACCCTGAATTACACTCGCCTCAATGAGTTTCTCCGCCTCACCTCGCGCCATCTCCAGAATATCCGAATCTCGCAGCAAATCGGCCAATCGCAATCCTGGAATGCCCGACTGCTTGGTCCCGAAGAATTCACCCGGTCCGCGCAGCCGCATATCCATCTCTGCAATGTAAAACCCGTCATTCGATTCCACCAATGTCCTGATGCGCTCACGGCGCGACGTCATTCAGCTTGCCCGTGACAAGAATGCAATAACTCTGATGAGCTCCCCGCCCAACACGTCCTCGGAGTTGATGAATTTGCGCCAGCCCGAAGCGTTCCGCCTGTTCGATCACCATGACTGACGCATTCGGCACGTCGACGCCCACCTCGACGACCGTCGTCGATACCAATATTTTCGTTTCGCCCGACTGGAAAGCCCGCATCGCTGCGTCCTTATCCTCAGAGGACATCCTGCCGTGTAACAGTCCCACTTGGACATTTCGGAAAAACTTCGCGCGACAAATGCTCGTGCATCTGCTCCGCTGCTTTTACGGCTGTGGTATCCGATCTCTTCCACTACTGGATAGACCACGTATGCCTGTCGTCCTGCTTCCACTTGCTGTGCAAGAAAACCGTAGACACCTTGAACCGCCGATTCCTGCACATGTTTAGTCACGATTGGTTTGCGTCCGGGAGGCAACTCATCGATCGTGGAAACGTCCAGATCGCCATAAATGGTCAGCGCAAGCGTCCGGGGAATGGGTGTAGCGGTCATGACTAGAACGTCCGGTTGCGTCTGTTCCCCTTTTTTGAAAAGCTCCAGTCTTTGCCGCACACCGAACCGATGCTGCTCATCGACAATGGCCAGCCCGAGTTTCGAGAATTCCACATCCTGCTGGATCAATGCGTGTGTGCCTATCACCACTTGCGCCAATCCTTGTTGAATCATGGCTTTGATCTGTTGTTTTTCGCGCGGGCTCGACGAACCGGTTAATTGCGCAACTACGTAACCTAGCCTTTCAAGCAGTCGCTTGAAGTACCAATAATGTTGGCCCGCCAAAATTTCCGTAGGCGCGAGCAGTGCGACCTGATACCCGTTTTCAATCGCGATCACGGCCGCTTGCGCCGCCACGATTGTCTTTCCGCTACCGACGTCGCCATGCAGCAAACGATTCATGGGATGCGGCTGCTTCATGTCGTCAGCGATCTCTTGCATTACCCGGCGCTGCGCGCTAGTTGGCTTAAACGGCAGCATGTTCCGGATCTGTTCACGCGCACGCGGTGTCACGGCGAACGCAATACCGGGCGCTTTACGCGCTCTCGTCTTCTTCAGTCGAAGCCCGCACTCCAGCCAGAAGAACTCGTCGAATATCAATCGCACCTGTGCGGGAGTTCGACATTCGTTCAAAAGTCGAAGATCAGCTTTCGCAGGCGGCACATGCACCTCGCGGATGGCAGACGCGAGATCCGGCAACCCGATACGGTCGCGGACGGTTCCCGGAATGGCGTCTTCCGGCATCAGAACCTGTTTTAGAATTCGGTTAATCAGTGCCCGGATTCTACGTCCGCGAGAATTCGCCAACCGCTTCATAGACCCCGATGATGCGCCCTGTATGCAACATTTCATCGCCTTCCTCGTCAGCATGCAGGAATTCAATTTCGGGCTGTACCATGAGCGGATATCCAGCCGCCCGGTCGAGCTCAACTTTGCCGAACAAAGCCATGCGGGTGCCCGCTACCACGCTGTCCTGGAAACGTTCTCCATGAAACCATTTCGCGTGAAGCTTCGCGCTGCTTTCGTCCTCGAATACGGCCTCGAGCACCCTCGGCCCACGCCGAAATCCCGAAAGCTTGGCCCTAGTCACCTGGGCCAACACCGCTGCTTTCTCCCCGGGAGCGAGCTGCGAGAGTAATTTTACATTCGTGCGGTCTTCATACCGAAACGGCACGTAATAGAGCAGATCGGAGACAGTCAGCAGCCCTTTGGCGGCCAACAGCTGGGCGCGTACCGGCCCGATTCCTTTCACATATTGAAGAGGAGTCGAAAGATCCAACCCCTTAGCGTAACCGTTGCGAGAAACGTTTACTGAGGGATCGTCGAAGCAAATTCCACGCGGGCTTGTTGACTGCGGCTCTTAGCAGCAGGCTCTTTCGCGGGTGCGGAATCAGCCGTCGACTTGCGCACGGTGATGCTGCCGTGATCTGTCGTGAGAGTCAATTCCGGACCAGATCCGATTGCACCCTCCAGCCGCGCTCCTCGACCCTGAGTGTGCTGCTTGAGAGCTTCTCCGAATTCATTCTCAATCTCGCCGCGATCGGTGCTCGCTGTAATCGCAAATGTGGCGCTCTCCGGAAGCGCGAGTTCTATATTCCCTGAGCGCGTGTGCACCACCATTTTGCCCAGAGGTATCCGCGCGGGCCTCAAATCAATATCACCCTTGTCGACGGTCAGCTCCAACCCATCGCTGAAGCCATCAAGCGTCACATCCGTTGCATGCGCAGTCAGTTTCATCGGGCCCTACCACGTTCTGAACGTTCAGACTTCCGCGGTCCAGTCTGATTTCACCAGCTATCTGCCTGACATCCATGTCGGTCCGCATGTTTTCCACTCGAACGGGCTTGGCCACATCCCGCAGGGAGACTGTACCGTCATAGTCGCCGTTGATGATTACTTGGCCGGCAATCTTTTCGAGCTCTACGTCGCTACCGTGCCCGCGCAGGTTCACCGCCCCCGTCACGTTGCTGCATCGGACGAGATCACTTCGACGAGTGTCAACTTTAACATTCCCATCGACGTCCTGGAGACGAATTCCGCCGTTGTCGCTGCTTATATCGACATCCCCGGACAACGAAGAGATGTCAAAATCTCCTGCACTGCCGGTTGCTTCGATACTCGCTCCTTTCGGAACAGAAATGTCGAGGTCGGTTGTAACGGGCGCCCGGGCGCCACTCTTAGTTTGATTGCAGCGGATGGTTACCGTATTCCCTTGCACTACTACTTCGACTGGGGTTTCCTGATTTGCGCGCTCTGCTTCAACCGGTTCGAAGGCCCGAATGCTCTTGTGCCCGTTAACCGTTATCTCTGTTTCATCGCTGCCGGCAATTTTTGCATCACCCCGAAAACTTTCAATTACGATATGAGGCGTTTTGCCAACCGCCTTCTGCAGGGAAGCGATAGGGTAATCGTGTGCGTCGCCAAACACTTCCACCCCATGCTCAAAACCCACGCGGCGCCACCAGGTATCGGAGCGTCGCACTTCATATGTTGCCAATCCAACAAAACAGATAAGAACGACAACTGCCCAACCCCCGCCGGAAATACCGCTCACCGGTATCGGCCGGCCGCTCAGCGCGCGAATGGAGATCTCGATTAACTGAATCACTCCCCAACAGATCAGCAGATATGGCCAATATTGCGCCACGACATCCGCGATCGGGAAATTAGGTGAGATGGTGTGAAGCAGAAACAGAACGCCGATCGCGATCAGGATCAGCGGCGCCGCAACAGATCCTCTCTGCCTCATCGTGGTGGTCCTCCCATCGGCGGGGCCGGTGACGCGGGACGCTGTGGCATTGCCAGGCGCTCGATCAGCTTCAATACGCCTATCGTGATAATGATCAGTGGCCATGTTCGCGAGAAGTGGAGTACGCCCGCTTGATGCATCGCAAACAGCACCCCGATCGTAATCAATAGAATGGGTCCGCGGATTGCTTGCGCAAACAACGCTCCCCTATTGTTCATTGCGAGCCTCCGCTACTCCGTTATGCGGCCTGCTGCCGGGCATCCCGGCCGAAGGGCGCGATGCCGGAGGTGTGTCTGCACGCCCGCTCACTCGGTTGTAAAGCATGTATCCGCCAACAACAATCAGAATCACGGGCCAGAAACGCCCGATCTCCCGGAATTCGACCAGGTGCAATGAATCCAAAAGAAACAGCACGCCTATGAGAATGAGAATGACGGGTCCCACGGGCGCACGCCCGGTATACCGGCTTTGGGACAAGAGGCTTGACCACTCGTCAACGCGTACGCCCATCTGCCGCTTCTTAGCCGTGTGGTACGCCTCGAAGGGCATGTAAAAGATAAACCCGACGAGCATCATCACGAGCAAAGGGACGCCGGGGCTGTTTTCGGCGCTACTGATCAGGCTGATCAGCAGGCCGAAGATGACCGCGTGTACCAGACCCTTCACGTACTGCCCGTTGTAAATCGCCCCCACGCCGGGAATCCACCCAAGCCAGAACGCTAGGCCGGGTGACGTTTGGACAGGTGCAACCGGACCGGACGCCGGGTACGGATGAACATAGGGATTCGAGGCCGCTGAGGCACCGGCGGGCTGCCCCGTGGCATCTGCATAGGTCTCAGCTTGATTCGGGTACGCAGTCACTGGTAAATGCTCCTGACAAAAAACGGTTGCTTCGGCTGGCCGCTGGCAAGCACTGCACAAAGCTCTCCCACACGTCCGGCAGTATGCTACTGCCGGCATATCTGGATGTAAATAGCAGTTCATTGCTTCTTGCCCCCTTGAGCCTTATTGGCTTGATTTGGCGTTTTGCGCCCGTCTCCGCGGTTGGTACTTCGGGTAGGAGAATTCTCCTCCCCGCTCCGATCGCGTACCATGTCTTGCTGTTCCTGCAAGTCTTTCAGCCGCGTCTCGATTTGATATACCAATCGAATATTTTCGTAATACTTCACTGCACGATCCTTGGCCCGAATTGCTTTGTCCTCTACTCCGTCCCAAATTCTAATGGGACTGAGATCCGCGGGCTGGATATGCTGTACCTGTATGCCCGTACAGCGTTGCAGCATGGCGAAGGACAAGATGGTCATCGCCATTCCCATGGCAAACCTCGGCCGCAATAACGGCTGCAGCCATGCTGAGCTGACCTTGCTCCAAATTCCTTGTCGCTCTAAAGGCTCCCTGGTTCGTCCTATAGGCGCTTGGTAGGCGATTCGCGTGATCAGTTCCGGAGGCGGCAGCACTGGATCCGCGCGCTTGAGAAACGCGAGCGCGCCAGTTACATCGGCCATGAACTCTCGACATGCCGCGCATACTTCCTTATGCTCTTCGAGCGCTCTGCGCTGTGTCTCGCCCAGAGTGCCGTCGATGTATTCGGCTAGAAGATTTTCGAATTCCGCGCAGTTCATCACACCACCCCTACACGGTCACTCTGCTTCGCCGAAGTACCCGAGCCAATTCCGCCCGTCCTCGATTGAGTCTCGACTTTACCGTGCCTTCGGGCACGTTCAGTACTTTGGCGATTTCTCGATATTCCAGCTCTTCCAGATCCCGCAAGATCACTGTTTCGCGCAGCTCTGGTGAGAGTTTCTGCAAGGCAGCCCGCAGCAGCTCCCCCGCTTGTCGCGCGGCTAACAATCCCTCCGTCCGGGAATATTGTCCGCTTTTCTCTTCCAAAATCCCCAGCTTCTCATCTATGGTGTCTGTTACCCGGTCCTGCTTAGTACGGCGATAGTGATCCACCAGCAGATTACGCGTCAAACGCGTCATCCATACGGTAAACGACCCTTCTCCTGCGCGAAAGCTGCCTAGCGTCTTAAAGATGCGTAGAAAGACTTCCTGAGTTAGATCCTGCGCCTCGTTCTCCCTGTTAGTGAATCGGTAACAAATCGCATATACCCGCCGAGTATACGTCCTTACGAGCTCTTCCCAAGCCGCCTGTTCTCCCCGTAAGCAGCGCTCAACCAAACTCGTATCGGTGTCCAAGCGTCGTATGGCTCCCGCGACATCCGCACCTACCCACTTCCAAGGTGCACCTATCGCTTTCGAGCTTAACGAAGTTTTCGAGCTGAGCGAAATTTCTGCAAGCGCAGCGGCTGACATTTAGCTTTCCCACTCGCCCTGCAATTGGCCGCCAGAGGCCCGAGGCTCCCAGCTCCACTCGCATTGGCCTGACACCTTGTTAAACGACGGAACGCCTTCAGAAGTTCAATGCACCTTTTTTGGGCCTTGACTTTCCCTTGAAGGCTTCTGCGGGTTAAATTTCAAAGAGTGCCGCAAAACCACAAACTACACAGGCGGCCACTGCCGTTGGGCGCATCGAATCGCTAGATAGGAGGCCGTGTGATCTGCCCCTTTTGTGGCCATCGCGAGGACAAGGTAATCGATTCAAGGGAAAGTAAAGAGGGCGACTCCATCCGCCGTCGCCGGCAATGCCTAGGGTGTGAGCGCCGTTTCACTACCTATGAACGATGCGACGAAGTGCCCTATATGGTCATCAAAAAAGACGGGAGGCGTGAGAAGTTCGACCGTCAAAAGGTCCTGAATGGCCTCCTTCGGGCCTGCGAAAAGCGCCCGGTGAGCATCGGGAGACTTGCCGAGCTGGTCAATGAGGTGGAATCGGTCTTGCAGGAGACTCCGGACCGGGAGCTGCCGACCACTCTGATTGGTGAGTACCTGATGGACAAACTCCGTTCCTTAGACAAGATCGCGTACGTTAGATTTGCCTCCGTTTACAGAGACTTCCAGGATCTCGAAGAATTCTTGCGAGAGCTGAAAACCTAATCCTTTAACCGGAAGTCTAAACGATTAGAGGCGCTATTTCAGAGGACTTTTTAACAGCGCCCATGAGCGGGTGTGTGGCGGCCTCGCAATGTTACGTATCTTTTGTGTAACCAATCACTTCGGGGAACATCTTGATTATTAGGGGCTTACATTGCACGCCGAAATCGAGTATAATAATTGCGCACAAACACGTCCAGAGTTGGCACTGTATTCCGGCTCCCGTACGGGAACCGGCGAAATGCTATTCAAAATCACAAGAGAGGTTTATTCCGTATTTCGTGGCAATGTAATGTGGCTGAGATGTCTGGGTTGGGAAGCAGAGGTGAATAAGTAGGGTGGATCAATTCGAGGATCAATTTTTAGCTGAGGCACGCGAGCCGCTAGGGCTCCCATTCGACGAAGAGGCGAACTTCTTTCATCCAGAAGAGGTTCAGGATGGCGATGAGTTTCACGGCGCTCAGCAGGTAGAGGAGTCGATTTACACCGACGACCCGGTACGGGTGTACCTGCGTGAGATGGGTTCTGTCCCGCTTCTGACTCGCGAGGGCGAAGTGAGCCTGGCGCGCAAGATGGAGCGCGGCAAGCTGCGCATGCAGAAGGCCATCAGCCGCTCTCCACTCATCCAGACGGTTGTGCTCGAGTTTGCAGAGCTTATTCGTAAGGGTGCCGAAGACCTGGACAGCTACGTCGACCTTGGCCCCACTGACATTGAAGAGGGCAGTGCGGCCGATCTCAAGCGGCGCAGCGAGATCAACGAGCTATTTATGGCTTATCTCGCGGCGTATAAGAAGGTGCAGCAAACCATTGACAGGCATGCTGCGATTCCGACCGCCAATAAGAAGTTACGCAAGAAGTGGGCCGGCAAAGTAGTGCGTTCGAAGATCGAGCTCTCGCGAGCACTGCGTGCCATTCCGTTCAATATCGCCCGTTGGAAAGAGTTCGTCAGGGGAATCGAGAAGACGGCCGACGAGATGTCCATCTTGGATGCCGAAGTCCGCAAGCTCGAGACCCGGAATTCAGCTTCGGCCCAGTTGCGCGTCAAAGAACTGCGGCGCGATCTCAAGAAGAAGGAGAGTGAAGCAGGCGCATCGCTCCCCGACTTGAGGCATAGCCTGTCCGTGATCCGCCATGGAGAGATCGAGGCGGAGCGCGCCAAGAAGGATCTTGTAGAAGCCAACCTCCGCTTAGTCGTTTCCGTAGCCAAGAAGTACGTGAATCGCGGCTTACACCTGCTTGACTTGATCCAGGAAGGCAATATCGGGCTCATGCGCGCGGCGGACAAGTTCGAATACCGCCGCGGCTATAAGTTCTCGACGTATGCCACGTGGTGGATTCGCCAGGCCATTACCCGAGCGATCGCCGACCAGTCACGCACCATTCGCATTCCCGTTCACATGAACGAGAGTATGAACAAATTCCTCCGGGCCACTCGTGAGCTCGAAAAGGAGTTGGGGCGTGTTCCGACCAACGAAGAGATCAGCCGGCGTATGGATATCCCGGTCGAGAAGGTACAAAAGCTAAAGACCATCTCGCGGGACCCTGTATCGCTCGAGACGCCAGTAGGCCGGGATGGCGAATCCGCTTTGGGCGACCTGATCGAAGACCGTTGGGTCGGCTCGCCCGTAGACGCCGTAATCGACTCGAACGTCCGCGACGAAACCGCCAATATTCTGAAGACGCTTTCGCCCAAGGAGGAGAAAGTGATCCGGCTTCGTTTCGGTATCGGCTGCGAACGCGAGCACACGCTCGAAGAAATCGGCCAGGAGTTCGATGTCACGCGCGAGCGCATCCGGCAAATCGAAGCCAAAGCTCTCCGGCAATTGCGCTCCCCCGACCGCGCCCGCCACTTACGCGCCTTGTTAGCTGCGCGTTAGGTCCGCCTCACGCTCCAAGGCTAAGTTTCTATAGTCTTTCGGACCTTCCAAATATGGAAGTTTTGCAGGTGTATTTTCCAACAATCCATAGCCTAGCTTCGGGCCTTAGCTACGTAACTTCAATGCATTAGCACTGGCTTATTAATTGCTCAGTCCCCGACAAATTCCGTAGTGTGGGTGAGCAAGATTGGCTTGGTCCCCGCACGGTTCAAGACTGGGGGATTTGTGCCATTTCCTAAGTTCATTGCCAAAGCAGCATGTCTACTTGTCCTGGCCTGCGCTGTAACTGTTAAGCTGCCTGCACAGACCGTTCAGGGCGTCGTTACCGGCGCCGTAACCGACCCGACTGGGGCCGCCATTCCCACCGCTCAGGTAACGTTGACGAATGAAGGCACCCAAGTCATACAAAACGCAAACACGGGGTCGGATGGCAGCTATCGATTTCCACTCGTTCCGCCGGACACCTATACGCTCACCGTCAAAGCTTCGGGTTTCGCTGTAAAGGAAACAAGGGGGATCGTCGTTGAACCCAGCCAGACGGTGCCCGTAAGCGTGAAGCTGGACGTGGCTACTGCTTCGACTGCCATCGAGGTGACGACTCAGGGCACAATTGTCCAGACCGCTACTTCCACATTGGCGACAACCGTAAATACCAACGCGGTTGAAAATATACCGCTGCTGACGCGGAATGTCTTCGATCTGGCCTTTGTTGCGCCGCAAGTTTCGCAAGGAATGAATTTTGGCCCTGCATCAGGCGGTGCTCGCGAGTCCGGAACGGTTTTCCTGATGAACGGTGCGGATAATAACGACAATTTCGACGAAGGTCTCGCAAACGTGGTTCCTCCTCTGGAATCGGTCGCGGAGTTTTCGATCTTGACGAACCAATTCAGCGCCGAGTACGGGCGCGGAGCCGGAGCGGTGGTGAGCGCCGTTCAGAAGTCCGGAACGAACGGTTTCCACGGAGCCGCGTACGAGTTTCATCGGGACGCTGCAATAAGCGCCAACGATTTCTTTTCAAACCGAGCGGACCAGCCCAAGCCTAAATTCATTCGCAATCAATTCGGCGGTGAAGTGGACGGCCCCATCATCAAGGACAAGACGTTTTTCTCTTTCGCCTTCGATCGGTTGGACCTTCGTACAGGTTCTAATCTGCAGATCCAGGTTCCAACAGGGGCCGAGCTCGCGGCCATGACAGCGGGTGCAGGTCCATTAGCTTCCTATTACCTGACCAAGTATCCGTTGCGCACTTCTGAGATACCATGCCCCAATGAGCCAAGTAGCGCTTTCGGGCATATTGGCTGCTTCAATACCTTCGACGCTATTCCGACCACACAGAACACATACTTCGGGCGGATCGATCAGAATTTCAGCACACATGATCGGTTAAGTTTTACAGCCAACGTCCAGCGTTATACCAATATCGACGAATATGCCGGTTCATTGAATTTCGGAACTTACTCTGCCACAACGCAGGCGTTTCCCTCTACTGACGCCGAAAACTATCACCAGCTCGCGTTGGTCGAGACGCACACCTTCAGCCCGACTCTGGTGAACGAATTTACTGCCGCGCACAATCGGCATTTTTCCGATTTCTTCGAAGGAAGCGGCAGCTTCACAGACCCCGAAATTTTGGTAGACGGAGCTGCGCTCGGATATAGCAGCAGCGCCCCCGCCTTCGGTATCGGCCCCAATTCTGAGGCCGTCGTCGAGGCATTCACCCAAGACCGGTGGCAGATTCAGGACAACCTGGGTTGGACGCTGGGCAAGCACTCCATCAAGATAGGCGGTGGCTGGCAGTACGGGAATCTGTACCGCAATTGGGATTTGGGCGGCCCCGGCTATTATGAGTTTGCCAACACGACCGGCGCGGCACTGCCGCCTCTCAACCCAAACGGCACGATCGGAAACCCGAATGGAATTCCCTATAGCGACACCAATTTCCAGCACGACTATCCCTACTACCAAGAGATCGCTGTCGATCCGAGAACGGGAGCCAAAGCGAACGCCTACCGCCATTACATTGGGGAGGATGGGAACGCGTTCGTCAATGATGACTGGAAATTTAGCCGGACGTTGACTCTGAACCTTGGCTTGCGGTGGGAGCACTTCGGCGCGCCCCGCGAGGTGAATGGGATTTTGGCCCAGTTCACGAACCTCAACTGCCTTTCTATTAGCTGCATTGCAAACGCGACGGTGAATCCGGTTGCGACGATGTGGAAACCAAACTACAAGGACTTTGCGCCGCGCGTCGGGTTTGCGTGGGACGTTCGGGGAGATGGCAAAACGGCCGTTCGCGGCGGTTACGGCATCTTCTACGACCGGATCTTCGATAACGTCTGGTCTAACGCTGCTTGGAATCCGCCGTTTTACGCGCTGGTAGATCATGACGCCACTGCCGGAGATTTGATTTACTACTCTGTCCCGGCACAAGCGGGGCCTGCTTACAATCCAGCCGTTGGACCGGGACGTGTTTCAGTCCGGACCATGGATGTTGCATTGAAGGATCAATCCGAGCAGAGCTTTCACTTCACCATCGAACAGCAGCTGGCCTCGAATTTTCTTTTTCGCGCGGGATATCAGGGCTCGCTAGGCCGTCACCTTCCTGTGTTGATGGACCTGAACCGTTACGACGGGGACGCCTATAACCCGGACTTAGCAACGCAGCGTCCGAATCCGCTTTATACGACGTTCAACTATCGCGCAAATAACGTCAATTCAAATTACAATGCGCTTGTGACCGAGGTTCAGAAGCGCTTCAGCAACGGCTTGCAGTTTCAGTTCAGTTATACGTGGTCGAAGTTGCTGGACTACAATTCCGCTCTGTTCGCGGGCTCAACTACTCAGGGAAGCTACAGCCAGCCGTACTACTACGTAACCAATTCAAATACCCGCAATGAATACGGGCCGGGTGCATTCGATCACACTCACTCTTTCAAGTTCAACTACGTGTATGAGCTGCCCTTCCTGAAGAACCGGAAGGGCATCCTTGGACATGTCTTAGGTGGGTGGCAGCTCTCCGGCTTCTACCAGGGTTATTCGGGACATCCGGTCGAGGTCTACAACAGCAGGACGCGCTATGCAGGCGATTTCGTCGACGCGAACGGCGTGCCCGAGAATATTGGCGGCGATTACAATCTCGACGGCAATAACAACGATCACCCTATCTATGTTGGATCTGGCAATCCCTATTCAGGAGGAAGTCCGGCTGACGGCATCTTTGTCGACAACAATTCAATCGGGTGCGGCAATCCGGGCGGTCACTCCAGTGCCGCGGCTATTGCAGCCTGCAACGCAAACTTTGGCGTGACCACTCCCAATTCGTTTTCCTCAACCCCGGCGGAGGTCCCATCCGCTACGGTATGGGACGTAACCTGTTTCGCGGTCCCTGGTACAACAACTTCGATGCGGCGATATCGAAGACATTCGCCATCACGGAACGCGTGAAGCTGCAGTTCCGCGCAGACGCAGTCAACGTGCTGAACCATCCCAATTTCGATTGCATCGACACGGATGTGAACTCGGGCACGTTCGGGCGGGCACTGTGCCTGGCTGGTGACCGCGGTGATACGGGCAGTAGCATTTACGGGCCAAGCACAGGCGGCTCCTGGTCGAACGGCGTCGCACGGCGCTTTCAATTCTCCGGGAAGATTTTCTTCTAAGCCGCAGTAGGAGAAAACGATCGGCCACTTGCATGTTAAATTCATGCCAGTGGTCCATTTCCGGCTGTTCTTTCTGGCCGCGCTCTGTTTGCAATTGGGCTGGGCCCAGCGACCGAACACTAGGTCGCTTCGCTCCACGCCGGTCATTCTGATCTCGGTCGATACGCTCCGGGCCGATCAACTCAGTTGTTACGAAGCGGGCAGACGGCCGACTCCCCACATCGACGCGCTGACAAAACATGGGACTTTGTTCTCGCAAATCAGCAGCGCGTTTCCCCTGACGCTCCCGTCTCACGCAGCGCTGTTCACTTCCACGTATCCGTTCACGAACGGCGTAGAGGATAATGGCGTACCGCTGAAGGCGACACCCGTCACGCTGGCCACTCTCCTGAAGAGTGCAGGATACAGGACAGGCGCCTTCGTGGCGAGCTTCGTTTTGGACCGCCGCTTTGGGTTAAACCGGGGCTTCGACGTCTACGACGGCCCCATTGATGTTCATAACGCAACCAACGCTCGGGTCGAGCGGAAGCGTCCGGGAGCCCAGGTAACTGAGGCCGCTTTGCGCTGGCTGGAACGCAACTCGGACACACCCTTTTTCCTTTTCCTGCATTTGTATGACCTCCATCTGCCTTACGACCTCCCGCAGGAGCCGAACTTACGCCACGGTGAAACCGGATACACGGCGGAGCTGGCCTACGAGGATCGGGTTCTGGGCGACTTCCTGGCGGCCCTGAACCGCCGTAATCTGCTGGACAAAGCGCTCATTATTTTTATCTCCGACCACGGCGAGGGTCTTGGAGACCACAGCGAGAGCACGCACGGTTACTTCCTTTACCAGAGCACTCTTCGCGTGCCGCTCATCATTCATTGGCCATCCGGGTTCGGCCGCGCTATGCGCGAGCGGATTGACGAGCCTGCCAGTCTGCTGGATGTCGCACCGACGATCCTGGATGCCATCGGTATACCGCGTCCAGCCGCGATGCGCGGTCATAGTCTGATCTCCCCTGGTCAGGACCGAGAGATCTATTCCGAGAGCCTGTATGCCCGAAACCATTTCGGTTGCGCCACACTTCGGAGTTTGCGCGTGGGTCGCTACAAATACATCGAATCTCCGAAGCCGGAGTTGTACGATCTCGTCAGCGACCCAAAGGAAACTCGAAATCTTTACGATCAGCAGCGGTCGAAGGCGACCGCATTAGCCCAGCGGATGGCTGGGCTGCGTGCAACCGCTCCCGCAGCCCGGTCCAGCAAGTCTAGCTCGCCCGAGCCTGATACTATCGCGGCCTTGCGCTCGCTGGGATACTTAAGCGGATCGACGAAGTCCACCCACATCGCTTCGCACATCGATCCGAAGGATCGAATCGCGGACTTTGAAGAGTACCTGCGCGCACTGGATCTTTCTTCCGCAGGCAAGCTGTCCGAATCCGACGCCGTACTCCAGAGCCTGCGCGACAAATTGCCCGATATAGCGGATATCCGGGTCAGCCTGGGGTTGAACGAACAACGCGCCAACGATTACGCGGGGGCCGCTCGTGAGTTCAAGGCGGCCATCCAGCAGGCTCCCTCTGACGCTGAGGCTCACTTCGAGCTCGGTTTTTGTCAGTTCCGGCTGGGGCAACTGGATGATGCTACCCAGCAGTTCAAGGCCGCACTAGCGCTCGAGCCATGGTATACGCGACCGGACGAAGCGCTTGCGGAAATTTATACCGAGAAGAAGGATTATCCACAAGCCCGCGCCTATTTGAACCAGCTTCTCTCGATTGATCCGAATAGCTACGCGGCGCATTACAACCTCGGCATCTTCGCCGCGCTACAGCAGAACTGGGCCGAGGCCCAGCACCACATGCAGTTGGCGCTACGAGCCGACCCGAGCTCGGCCGAAGCTCACGATGCGTTAGGGAAGATCTTCCAGCAAGAAGGCAAGAACGACAAGGCTGCTCAGGAGTTCCGTGCCGCCCAGGATGCCCAGCGCTCAGCCGGTTCCAGGCAGGAGCCGTAAATGGCGGATTGTTTTGTCGATTGCATCATGACTAACACCGGCGACGCCACGAACTTTGGCACGTCCAATGCCGGTCGGTGGCGGATCGTGGGGCAATGGCTGGTCCGGCGCTTCTAGTTCTCGGCCAAAATTCTGTTCTAACCATACATAACGTGAGGCTTACTCACGTCTAACGCGTACCGATAATGGAAGTACCGGGCCGTACTTGTACGTGAAATAGGATGTCTGCGGACGGATCCAGGTAACCCGTTCCTCACGTTTCAATAACTTACGTATGGCCTCCTAATTGCCTGACTTTAGCTTTGTCGCTTCTTCAGAGCTGCTGCTGTCTGGCTTGCTTACTGGGGGAATCCGAGACTAACAAGAATACGGGGAAGGTCACATGAAAGTCTTAAGAATCCAATTCGGATTATTATTGGCGCTATCGATTTTCTTTACTCTGCCAACGCTCGCGCAGCTTACCAGTGGCAACATTACCGGCACTGTATATGACCCAACAGGCGCAACCGTGCCGGGCGCTCAGGTTGTCGCCCACAACAATGCGACCGGAGTAGACGCAACCACAACTTCGACCTCCGCTGGTGAATTCCGGTTTGAGAACCTGCCCATAGGGATGTATACCATTACCGTCACGTCGCCAGGATTTAATAAGGCCGAAGTGGGGAACGTGAACGTTCAACTCAATCAGACCGTCACGACCAATGTAAAGTTGGCGATTGGACAGGCCTCCACGAGTGTTCAAGTAACCGAGGCTGCGGTACCCATTGATACCACGACTGCGCAAGTGCAGACAACATTTGAGACCAAGCAGATCGCTGATCTTGCCAGCGCCAGTACTGGTTCCGGCGTCATTAATCTCTCGCTGTTGAGCGCGGGTGTCACTAGCTCGGGCGGTGCTGGATATGGTGCGGGACCCTCAGTCGGCGGTCAGCGCCCAACCAATAACAGCTTTACAATCGAGGGGATAGACAATAACAGCCTGAGTGTAACAGGCCCGATCGTCACGGTTCCAAATGATGCCGTGTCCGAGTTCAGCGTTCTACAGAATCAATTTTCTCCCGATTTCGGCCACTCGTCTGGCGGCCAGTTTAATCAGGTCGTAAAAAGTGGCGGCAATCAGTTTCACGGCATGGCGTACGAATACTTTAACAACCGCAATCTTGACGCCGCCGACAACCTGAACTTCGTTCTAGGAAATCCCCTTCACCCCCGGTACGACCTGAACCGCTTCGGGGGTAATTTCGGTGGTCCCATCAAGCGCAACAAATTGTTCTTCTTTGGAGATTACGAATACGAACCATTCGGCGGTGTGTCCTCGCTAGCTTACTATGCTCCAACCGCTGCAGGATACGCAACGCTGGCTGCGCTGCCGGGCATCAATCCGACGAATCTCGCAGAATTCCAAAAGTACCTGGGGACAGGCAGCCGCGGCAGCGAATCCTTCCACTTGCCGAATGGGGCACCAATCATGGTTGCTCCGGGTCCCGGCAGCAATGAGAGTCTGAAAACCGGTGTGTTCGCACCGGGTGGAACCGGGGCAATCTCCATTCCCGTGGGACTGATCTCTGCCGCTCCGCCTAGCTTCCAAAATTCAGAATTTGGCGTTGGCTCGATTGATTACAACATCTCCGATACGGATTCGCTCCGCGGGCGATTCATTCTAAACCGCGTAGGAACCGTTGATTCCACTGGCTTCCCGTCCGTGTTCTACGGTGTCCAGCCGACTAACTCCTACGTTGCTACACTCTCCGAGTATCACAGCTTTACGCCTACGTTGATCAACGAGTTCCGGCTTGGATATAACCGCCTGAATCAGACCTTTCCCGTTTTTGGGAATCAATCGTTCCCTGGGTTGGACTCGTTTCCCAACATCAACGTGTACGAACTGAACGCTGCTTACGGTCCTGACCCGAACGCCCCGCAATACACGATTCAAAACCTATATCAGCTCACTGATAACGTAACGTGGACGAAAGGAAGCCATAGTTTTAAATTTGGCTTCGATGGCTGGAGCGCTATCTCGCCTTCACATTTTGTCCAGCGCTCACGCGGCGATTACGAATGGAGCTTTCTTAACGACTACCTGTACGACAACTATCCCGACGGCATCGCCCAACGTGGACTGGGCAATGCCAGCTACTATCAAAATCAGCAGCTCCTGGGCTTCTACTTAAACGACACTTGGAAAATCAATCCGAGCCTTACAATCAACCTGGGATTGCGCTACGAGTACCTGACAATTCCACTCAGCGAGAACACCCAGGACTTGAACGCAAGCGCGAGTGTTCCCGGTCTGATCGTATTCAAGTCGCCGACTGCACAAAAGACCAACTTCATGCCTCGTATAGGTATTGCCTATTCGCCGGGAACCAGCGGTAAGACCTCCATTCGGGCCGGCTTCGGACTTACTTATGATGTGCTCTACGATAATCTCGGAACGCTGAGCTTGCCTCCGCAACTCAGTACCACCGTAGATGTTACCGGCTTGGACGCGACCGGCTTCCTTGCGGGAGCAGGTATTCCTCCAAGCACCTCGATCGCAATTCCCGAGGGCATGGATGCTCGGAATGCCACCTCGGGCTTTATCCCCAATCAGAAACGCCCTGAAGCGTACAGCTGGAACTTTGGTATTCAGCACCAGTTCGGCGGCAATTACGTCTTCGAGACTCGATACCTTGGAACGCGCGGCCTGTTCCTTCCCATGCAGATCCAGATAAACCGGCAGCCCACGGTTAATGCTTCAAATGCACTTCCTGTGTTCTTCACAGCGCCCAGTCAAGCGACCTTAAACTCGCTGACCAGCACCTTGGCTGGCCTTCAAACCGCTTTCGATAACGGAGGCAACGGCGTACCGGCTTACGCCAACCAGGGGTTTATTTCTCCCATTACGGCTTTCATGCCGCAGGGCAATTCCATCTATCACGGATGGTCCAATCAGTTGACCCGGCGTTTCTCCAATGGCCTGCAATTTCAAGGATCGTATACCTGGAGCCACAACATCGACGACTCGACCGATGCGCTGGATTCAACGGTCTTGGCACCCCGTCGGCCAATGGATTCTCAGGACCTTCGCATTGAGCGCGCGTCGTCATTGCTCGACTATCGCAATCGCATCGTGCTACAGATGCTGTACGATGTTCCGTTTTTCAAGAATCGCAATTGGTTCGTAAAGAACCTCATAGGAAACTGGGAAATCGCACCGGTGTATACCTACCAGTCGGGCCAGCACGTAACGACTCAGAGCGCTGTCGATTCGAATCTCAACGGTGACAGTGCTCCCGATCGCGTCATCATCAATCCTGCAGGAAACTCAACGCCGGTACAACCGCGACGCCGCTCACGAACAGCGCAGGCGATACGGTGGCTTACCTGGCGACCGACCCCAACGCGAGGTTTGTCCAAGCGCCGAAAGGCACACTACCTGATGCGCGGACGCAGCCTGCTGAACCTGAATCCGACCGACAACATCGACCTGACCCTGCTGAAACGGATCAGCATTACCGAGCGCTTCAAACTGGAGTTCTCAGCTCGCGCCATCAACATCTTCAATCATCCGCAATATACCGGCGGATACCTGAACGATGTGGGTGCTTTTGGCGGCGCAGGCGGGATCGGAAGCGGAGGTGGATATGCACGGGTTCAACCTATGGCGATTTAGTGCGGACTGCCATAGAACCCGGAAGCTCGATCTTCCAGCAGTGGAGTCAGGCATTCTCTAGTAACCCACGACAATTGCAACTCGCTCTTAAACTGGTCTTCTAACGTAGCCCGCTTCAGGGAGTCCGTTATACGAAAGGGGAGCCATTGGCTCCCCTTCTTCTTCCGCAATCTCGGATCGCACGACGCTAAAATGAAGATTACATGGTCGCCGCTTAGCGCAACTCACGCTCGAATAATGTCTCTCGTTCAGGTGGCAACCCGTCCTGCTTTTCAGCCGCCCCTCTCAGGCCCGCTGGCCGACTCCTTCGGCCGCATCCATTCTGATCTCCGCATTAGCGTTACCGATCGCTGCAATATTCGATGCTTCTATTGCATGCCGGAGCAAGGCGCGAAATTTTCACCGGTTTCCTCGCTACTCAGTTTTCAGCAAATCGTACGCTTCGTTTCGACCGCTCTGCCCTTAGGAATTCGTAAGATTCGTCTCACCGGCGGTGAGCCGCTTCTCCGTCCCAAGCTGCCTGACCTGATCGCCGGCTTGAAAGAACTTCAAGCGATAAGGGATCTCGCGCTGACGACGAATGCAGTCCTGCTTCGAGATGCAGCACGGCCTCTCTATGACGCTGGGCTTCGCCGTTTGAACATCCACCTCGATACAACCGATCCCGTCCGGTTTCGTACAATCACGCGCAGAGACGATCTCGGTCGTGTTCTCGAAGGGATCGATGCGGCGCTCGGGCTGGGATTCGAAGCCATCAAGCTGAACGCAGTAGCCATCAAAGGGCTAACTGAACCGGACGTGATTTCCCTCGTGCATTTCGCCCGTGAGCGCAACATTGAAGTCCGATTCATCGAATTCATGCCGCTCGATGCGCAACACCTCTGGTCGCTTGATCGGGTATTGACCGCCGACGAGATGATCGGCCAGCTCGAGCGCGAGTTCGGCCCATTAACGGCTGTTCCTGACGCGGACCCCCGCGCGCCAGCGACCGAATACCAGTTTGCGGACGGCCATCGAGTAGGTTTCGTCGCATCTGTCAGCCGGCCATTCTGTGCAAATTGCAATCGGCTCCGCCTCACTGCGGACGGGAAATTGCGGTACTGCCTTTTCGCCAGAGAAGAAACCGACGTGAAGCACGCTGCTCGATAGCCCCGATTCAGAACCCGAGCTCGAAGCTACCATTCGAGCTACAGTTTGGCAAAAGTGGGCCGGGCACGATATAAATCGCACATCTTTTGTTGCGCCACAGCGGCCCGATGTACTCGATCGGCGGCTGAAGAGACGGACGGTCTTCAGCTATCATCCACGAACGTCCCGATCAACCCAGTTTTGCGTACTAAACCAGCGCCAGCAACCCGACCAGACTCGCCAAGAACACACTGTGCTTAAACGTAAACCGGAATAGCTTCGGCTCATCTTCTGCCTTCAGCCCTGCCGCTGCAGCCGCTACGGAAATGCTCTGCAAGCTGATCATTTTGCCCATTACGCCTCCCGCTGAGTTCGCAGAAGCCATCAGGGCCGGATCTAAGCCCAATCGATTCGCCGTCACCTGCTGCAAGCTTCCAAACAGCGCATTCGCGGACGTGTCGCTACCCGTCAAAAAGACGCCCAGCCATCCGAGCATCGCGCCAAAGAACGGAAAAGCGCGTCCTGTCGCTGCAAACGCCAGCCCCAAAGTTGCCGTGGCACCCGAGTAGTTCATCACAAATGCCAGCGCAAGAACGGCTGTGATGCTGATGAATGAGAACTTCAGCTGCTCTGCCGATTCAGCCGCTACTCGAATAAAACGGCGTGGGCTCACACGCAGTAAAGCCGCTGCCGAAAGCGCTGCGAAAGCGCATGCTGTACCGGACTCCCCGAGTAACCGCATGCGATAAAGTGCCGCGTACTGCTGCGGCTTATGCACCGCCGGAGGAATCTGCCGTACGACATTGTGCAATCCGGGCCACAGCAGCGTTACCGTCCCGTGATTCAAGACCGCCTTCACCACGTCAAAGCTCCACAGCAAAACAAAAATGATAAGCAGCAGATACGGGGACCAAGCCAGTGCCACCTCCCGAATGCGATACGATGCCCTCTGCCGGATGTTCCCAACTGGGCTCCACACTCGCAAGAGTGTAAGCAGCGCAACAATCGCCGTAAGCGAACTTAAGATGTCGGTGAGATAAGGTCCAACGAAGTTCGAGATCAGGAACTGCATGCCCGCGAAACTGACGCCGCACACCAAAGCAGCCGGCCAAACGCGCCGGACCGCACTCCAGCCGCCCATCACAACGATGAGATAAGCCGGAATAATCAGCGCAACAGGCGCGCACAAACGGCCCACATTTGCGCTGAGTTGCCCGATCGCAAGACCCGTTGTCGCCGCCAGCGTAACCAGCGGAATGCCTATCGATCCAAACGCCACAGGCGCAGTATTCGCCAGCAAACAAATTCCGGCCGCATAGAACGCTGGGAATCCCAGTCCCGCGAGGATTGCCGCGGCCACTGCCACTGGAGTGCCGAAACCAGCGGCTCCTTCGAGAAAGGCGCCGAACGCGAACGCAATCAACAGCGCCTGTACACTACGATCCGCAGTCAATTCGCCGATCGAGTTCTTGAGAACTTCAAATTTTCCGGTCTCGATGGTGAGGCGATACAGCACTATCGCCCAATACACAACCCAGAAAATCGGGAACGCACCAAATGCTGCTCCATACAGTGCGGAGTTGATCACAAGGCTCGGCGGCATCCGGTAAGCCAACAGAGCGACAATCACGGCTGCAACGAGGCCTAGTAATGACGCCTTCCAAGCGGCTACGCGTCGAATCCCGATTGCGTAGAGCAGCGCCGCAACGGGCAGTGCTGCAACTAACGATGACCAGAAGAAACTTCCGCCCACTGGAGCGTAGTTTTGCTCCCAAGGCGTGCTCACAAATTCAGGGGCAACCGACCAGCGCCTTGTGCCGGCTCGCAATCGTAGAAGACCGGTGACTTGGCGAAGCGTTCCTGGTAAGCGTCGCCCAAGCGCTCGCGAAACTTGGGTATAGCATCTGGCGCAAGCAGGTTGACGGTACAGCCTCCGAACCCGCCGCCAGTCATACGAGAACCGTAAACGCCTGGCATCTTGATTGCCGTATCAACCAGAAAATCGATCTCTTCGCAGCTAATTTCATAGTCGTACTGCATACTGCGATGAGAGGCGATGAACAGCCGCCCCATTTCGGGCAAATTACCGGCTCGCGAGCGGCCGCCCCGAAGTCGAGCACTCGCTGTATCTCGGAGATTACGTGGCGAGCTCGCTTCCGCGGTACTGCCGGGATGCTTTCCTGAATTTCTGCAAAGAAGCTCAGCGATACGTCGCGCAAGCTCTCAACCGTTTTATCGAATGGCTGGATCGCTGCCACGGCCGCCTGGCACTCTGCGACGCGTTCACGATACGCGGATGTGCCGAGCTCGTGCTTCACCATCGAGTTCACCGCAATAATGCCGACCTCTCGTGGAAGCGTGACATATTCATGTTGCAGGCTACGGCAGTCGATCTGGATCGCCGAACCCTTACGGCCAAAGACGGAAGTGTACTGGTCCATAATGCCGCACGGCATACCCACAAATTGAGTTTCAGCACGCTGGCCCAATCGCGCAATTTCAAGCGGCGGCATCTTGCGCGAACCCAGCAGAGCAAACGCAGTGGAAATCTCCAATGCAGCCGAAGAACTGAGGCCCGAGCCGACGGGCACCTCGCTTGATATGTATAGATCCGCGCCCTCCAAGCGAACGCCAGCATTAACAAGTTGTTGCGCAACGCCAACCACGTAATCGTTCCACTGGCCGGTTGCTTTAGCCGCTTGAATATTCTCGACACTGATTTCGAAGTCCTGATCGAAGTCTCGCGAGTAAATATGAAGCCGATTGTGCTTGGCGGGTGCAATCGCGACATAACACGCCATCTCGAGCGCGATCGGAAACACGAAACCGAGATTGTAGTCGGTGTGCTCGCCGATTAAGTTCACGCGGCCAGGCGCCCTATAGATTTCAGGCTCCCTCTCTGAATGAAATCGTGAACGGAATGCGCTTACGATTTCGCCCGGTAGGAGAGCCAAAGCAGACATCCTCCAAAAACGAGCAGCGTCAGGCCGCACCATAGATTCACGTTCACGTTTGCATCCAAGGGCGCTCGTGCCGCGGGATTAACCGCGGCGTAAAGAAGAAGAATCACCCCCAGCACTGAAAACAGAAATCCGATGGGGCGGCGTAGGTCGTTCATTTTCGTTACCAGAAAATAATATTCATCACGACGAGCACAGCGATCACCACCACAGCGAGCGGCCCCGGCCGTTTGTACCACGGCGCATTGCCCTCATGTGGCAGGTCGGTTACGCCATAGACCAGATTTTGGAGTTCACTTTCGGGCTTGGGCTTCGTCGCCAGGCTTACTAGATATGTCACGCTGAAGCACGCGCACCAAGCTATAATCGCGATCCAAAAATTCTGCGCCATGGACGACGGAAATTGGTGAAGTTGTGCGATCCACCCGCCCTTGTTTTCAGCAACGGTTAGTCCAAGTGTTAGCCCGCCAGCCACCAGCCCCGTCAATAGGCCCCAAAACGCTCCACTCGATGTCGTGCGCTTCCAGAACATCCCTAACAGAAACGTGGCGAACAACGGCGCGTTAACAAACGCGAACACGAGCTGTAAAAAATCCATGATGTTGTTGAAGTATGTTGCGAGATACGCCGTGCCTATCGAGAGTGCAACTCCCGCTACCGTGGTGACTCGTCCTACCCAAAGGTAATGGCTATCGGGAGCATTTCGACGGATGTAACTCTGATAAAGGTCATATGTAAAAACGGTGTTAAAGGCTGTAACATTGCCGGCCATGCCCGACATGAACGAGGCCATTAGCGCAGTCATTCCGATCCCGAGCACGCCGGACGGATAAAACTGCGCCATAAGAGTTGTGAGGACCTGGTCGTAATCGTATCCGCCCTGCGGCTTTAATGGCAGCGTATAACCTGATGACATGTTCATCAAAGCGACGGCTGCAATGCCCGGGAAAATAACCACGAATGGCATGAAAATCTTTGGAAACGCAGCAATTAACGGAGTTTGGCGCGCTCCGGCCATCGTTTCTGCAGCCATGGCGCGTTGCACTACTAGAAAGTTGGTGCACCAATAACCGAACGACAAGACGAATCCCAGGCCGCCCAGCAAGCCGAACAACTCCACACCCATCGGATTCTCGCTCGCGTGTCGTGACATAGCGCCACGAATGTGTCATCACTGGTTGCAGATGCGCAGAAATGCCGCGCCAGCCGCCAGCCTTGCTCACAGCCAGTATCGAGAGAGGCGCGAAACCTAAAACGATCAAAAAGAACTGCACCACTTCGTTGTAAATCGCGCTTGTCAGCCCGCCAAGAAGTGTGTAGATCAGCACGATTGCGGCTGAAAGCAATACCGACTGCGTGAAGCTCCAGCCCAAAACCAGCTCGAACAACAACCCCAGCGCATACATGCTAATACCCGAAGAAAACACAGTCATGACCGCAAACGTGACCGCGTTCAGCCCGCGTGTTTTCTCATCGAACCGCAGCTTCAAGTACTCCGGAACGCTGCGGGCGCGGCTGCCGTAATAGAACGGCATCATAAATACGCCCACGAAAACCATTGCCGGCACGGCGCCTAACCAGTAAAAATGCACGGTCATGATGCCGTACTTCGCTCCTGAGGCGCACATTCCAATCATTTCCTGAGCCCCCAGGTTCGCCGCTATGAATGCAAGACTCGTAATCCATACGGGTACAGAATGAGATGAGGTTAGAAAATCTTCGCTGGTCGAGATCTTACGCTTTGCAAGCCAGCCGATTCCGAGGACAAAGGCGAAATACAGCGCGAGGATCAAATAGTCGATCGGTTTGAGTGTCAAGGCAGCGGTTTCCGTCCCGGGGGCAATTGTATCGTAGAGCCCCAACCAGCCCTTAGATCGGAGCCGTCGAATTCTTCGAAAGGTACTCTGCAACCAGGTCAGCCCCGATAGGGACATACAGCAGCTATTCAGCAGGTCCATTTGGAGCTACAATACAACTCAGGTACAAAGTAGGCCGCAACTATGGAACCGCCTCGGCACAGGGACTTGCAGCGGGAACGAGTTGTATCGCCGACGCATCATAATAATATAACTTGGAATTTGGACACATAGAGGAGTTGCATATGAAACGCGTATGGCACACGTCGTCAAAGGTCCTGGCAGGACTTTTTCTAGCCGCCATGTACGCGATGCCTCAGGGCTACACGATTTCCGCGCGGCCTGGAGCAGTCAACTACATTGAGGGACATGCCAGTCTGAATGGCACTGAAATCTCGCAAAAAACGTTGGGAAAGACCTTCCTGAACGCGAATGACACGCTATCGACAGACCTGGGCAAAGCTGAGGTCCTTCTGACCCCAGGCGTCTTCCTGAGGATCGGAGAGAACAGCCAGATCCGTATGGTCTCGCCGTCGCTCACCAATACCCAGGTGGAGGTCATGAAGGGTGAAGCGATAGTGGAAGTAGCCGATATATCAAAGGACAACAACATCGAGATACTCGACCGTGGCGGTTCAATGCGGCTCGAGAAAACCGGTCTCTATCGCGTAACCGCTGACGATCCGCCAACGGCAGCCGTGATCGAGGGCAAGGCCGAGCTGAACTATGGCGATCAGAAGATCGACCTCGGCAAAGGCCACGAAGCGGTCATCGCAGCCAATTTGAAAGCTCAAAAATTCAACACGAAGAAGGAAGACGACCTGTACGCCTGGAGCAATGTCCGCTCTGAGTATGATGCCGGTGCGAGCTATGCGTCCGCTCGTAGCGCGACGCTCAACAATAGCTATAACAACAGCGCTTACGCTGGTTGGGCGGGTTACCCGGCAGGTGGCTACGGGATGGGTTATGGCTTTGGTCCTGGCTGGTATTACAACGGCATGTGGGACTCCTGGGCTTGGATGCCCGCCAACGGGTATTTCTTTAGCCCATTCGGCTGGGGATTCTACTCGCCTGCTTATATCGGGTACGCTCCCATAATCTACGCCCCTGTAGGCGGACGCACGGCCCCTGTACCAGTGAGTACGAAGAACCCGCCGGCTCTTGCTGCTAGTGGGTCCGCAATCCCCCGTTCGCCCGCAGCACTCAATGCGGCTCGTGCGCAGACCGCCCGGACATTTGCGGCCGCTGCAGTCGAGTCAGTCTGGTGGCGCCCGTACGTCAGCGCCGCCTTCGGCAGGACGGACGGGTGGCTTCTCGGCACCCAGTGCCGCTCCCAGCATGGGCTCGAGCGCTGGCGCGCATTCTGGCGGCGGCAGCCATCACTAACCAGAACAGTTGAAAATAAGGGCGGTTCAAGCTTTTGCTTGGCCGCCTTTTCTATTTGAGCCAATGTATGCCCTACCTCCTGAAATCCGAGCCTGAAGAATACTCTTTCGCCGATCTTGAACGCGAGGGCGAAACTCTGTGGGATGGCGTCACAAATCCCGGTCGCCGTTCGGCATCTGCGCGAGATGAAGGCCGGAGACAAGCTGGTGATCTATCATACGGGCAAAGAACGCCAGACCGTCGGGACCGCTACTGTGACCAGTGTCGACACTAAGGACAAGACGCCGCGAGTCAGGATCAAGGCCGGGAAGCCGATATCGAAATCCCGCACTCTCGCTGAAATCAAAGAGAATCGAATGTTTGCCGATTCGCCGCTGGTAAGGCAAGGCCGCCTATCAGTCGTTCCGCTGACAGAGGAGCAATATCATTGGCTCACACAGAGCCTGAGTGCATCGTGAATCCGGGCTAGTCCTTCAGCTAGAAGGCTGGTTTCTCCACCGATTCCAATTCGTATTCTTTCGGGCGAACCGAAAAAATGCCCCGGTGTGACAACCGTCTCATACTTTTCGCGCAAGAATCCACAAAATCGGTCAACCGGATAATCAATCTCTCGGGAACAGAACGGTCCCTACCCTGATCTGGCTCACAATCGAGTTCGGGAGTAGCGACCACAAATTCGTTCGCCAACGCACGATTTTTGTCGAGCAGTTCCCTTGCCCAATGCGCGATCTCATCCAAGTGTGCAAGCGCTGTGCAGCTCACCTGGTCAGTCAAATATGGGTTGTTCACACCGAAAAGGTCGTTCAGCCTGTAAATCTTTCGGATCAGCTCCGGTTCGGCAATTATCCAGCCACAACGCAATCCACTCAGCCCGTAGACTTTGGTCAGGCTGTTTGTGACGATGAACTCGTCTCCTAGTTTGAAGGCGGTCTCAGGTGCGTTCTCAAACAGCAGGTCTAAATAGACCTCATCGACAAGGACCCGCGCACCAACCGATTGGGCGATCTCTCCCGCTCGCCGCAGCGTCGCTTCATCGGCCAATGCACAGCTCGGATTGTGCAGATTAGTGATGGCAACCAGACGCGTTTTGGGCGTCATCGCACGCTTCCAACAGATCAAGCTCTATTGCAAACTTTGCTCCAGCAGGGCGGTCGAAGTAATTGACATGCGCACCTAGATATTCGGCCGCTTCGGCTAGAAGCGGATAAGCCGGACGTTCAATCAGAACATCGTCGCCCTCCTCGAGCACTGCCGCCATGGCCAAAAGATTCGCCATCGACGTGCCTTGCGCTGTAGCAACGCAGTCCTTGTCAACGCCTTGTTTGACTGCAATCGCCTTCACAAGCGGCGCGTATCCGTAAGCACCCGGTCCGCTAAGCGTTAGCGCACCGAAATCGACGCGCAAACCAGATAACGGGTAATTCTTCACTCCGCTATTGGCGAGATTGAATGGCACGTCGGTGCTCGTCTTCACCCACTCCATATAAGCTGAGCCCATGGCCCGCGAGGTTGCCGTCAAGTAGTTTTTCTCCTACTCCAGTAGAAATAAACCGGTATGCCCAGCAATAGTAGCCCAAGCCCGGAAAAACTGTTTCCGGGATAGTGGTAGAACGTGGCAAGCACTACCAACCAACAAGCCGCTACGAAGAAGATAGTTGTAAACGGATGCCCGGGTGTCCGATGCTCTGCCGCCGCGCCCGTCCGTCGCCGGAACACGAAGAGAGACGCTCCTGTAAGCCCGAAGAAGATGAAATCAATCGAAACGACATAATTCAAAATCTGTTCGTAGCGTCCCGACAAAGCAATGATTGCCGCGAGCACCCCCTGCAACGCAATCGCCGCAACCGGCACTTTCGTGCTCTCAGGCAGCCATGCTATCCACCGAAAGAACAGGCCATCTCGAGCCATAGCAAAATAGACGCGCGGTGCCGTGAGCATGCCCTGGCTCAAAAATCCAAGCGTCGAAACCGCAATCGCAATCGCCATGAATAATGCTCCGCGTTCGCCGATCGCTTTCTGCATCACCGTATACGCTGGCGTGATTGTAGCCGCCAAGCCCGTAGGTCCAAGCGTGCGCAGGCAGGCTACGTTCACTCCCAGATAAATTGCCGTAACTCCCGTGACGCCCAGCAGCAGAGCTCGAGCCAGGTCTCGCCTGGGATCGCGCATCTCGCCAGTCATGAAACTCGCCGTTTGCCACCCGCCGTAGGCGAATAAAACAGGCGTCACGGCCGCGCCGAACGCGAGTAGCGTGTTGGCTGTGAACGGCTCTGAAGCCATTGCTTGCTGTGACGCTGCCGGAGCCCAAAACGCGACGAGTAGCAAGCCCGCGATTGCCCCTATCTTCATGACCATCAGCGTGCTCTGTACGGCGCTGCCCGGCCGGACACCCAGGCAATTGATTGCTGTCAGCACGCCCAATACAAGCACCGCAATCAACCCGTCCGAAGCGCGCGTTTGGACAATCTCTTTCGCGTAGCGCGCAAAGGTGACTGCGACAGCCGCCATCCCGCCCGTCTGCATGACCAGCAACAACGCCCATCCATACAGAAACGCGACAGAAGGATGATACGCCTCCCGCAGGTACGCGTATTGCCCGCCGAGATTAGGCTTGAGCATCGCGAGTTCCGCATAGATGAAGGCCCCTGCTAAAGCCGTTAATCCGCCTAGAACCCACGCGCCCAGAATCAGAACCGAGCTGTGGACCTGCCGCGCGACCACGTACGGATTAACGAAAATGCCCGATCCGATGATGCCGCCCATCACAATCATCGTTGCATCGAACAGCCCAAGCCTGCGCGCGAGCGGCGAACCTGTGGCGTCTTCAGAATCCAAGGCGCAGTTAACTTTGTTGACCGAGCATCTTTTTCAAGAAAACAAGCTGCCCGAGATGATAGGAGTTATGAGTTGCCACCAGCAACGCTTCCCTTACCAGCGTCTGCCCGTTCCCGTGCTCAAATGCTTTGAACAGGTCTTGCGTTGGATCTTCCACAAGCTTATGGAACTCGCGCGCATCGTTTTGAAAAGCGCGAACACTCGCATTCCATGCTTTCTCATTGGGCGGAGCCTCTGTCGATGGCCAGTATCCTTTGGGCCATTCGGGTGATTGGTGCTTGGGGTCGCGCGAAAAGTCCAGGATATCCCGTTGCGCGATTCGCATATGCTCCAACAGCTCCCAAGCCGTATGCGGGGCACCATGACGCTTGGCGCCGCGAAACTCCGGAGGTAAATCTTTTACCGCGGAATCGAAATCCAGATGCGCCTGGTCCCCGCGCATGGCGTCCACAAGCATCTTGCGAAGTGCGGCGGATTCGTTCTTGCTCATAAAGTGAGTCTAGCGGCTTCCTGACGCCGGATTGCTGCCCTGTGACGTGCCAGGTGCGGTGCCCGCAGATGGCGCGGCCGGTTCCGGATTGTTCAGAGACGGCGGATTGGGTGCAGCAATGGGTTGCGGCGCGTTAGGCGGCGCTCCTGCCGAGCCGTTCGGAGTCTTCACAGTCAAATCCTTCACCTTAGGAAGTTGAGCGATGTCCCACCCGCCTCCCAGCGCCATCACCAGAGAAACACTCGCCGTCATTTGGCGGAGTTCTACTTGCACCTCGGTCTCCCGGTTAGTAAGGACCGTGTTCTGCGCTGTTATAACGTTCAAGTAACTGTCCACTCCGCCTCTGTAACGCGTGAGTGATAAATCAAGGAAACGCGTGGAGGAATTGATAGCTGTATGCTGCTCCACGACCTCTTGCGCCAGGATGCGGAGTGAGGACAGATTGTCTTCGACCCCCTGAAATGCAGTGAGGACGGCTTGGCGATAATTAGCGACTGTTTGCTCGTATTGGGCTTGGGCCTGCTCGTTCAACCCGCGCCGCGCTCCCGCATCCCACAGCGTTTCTGCTAGCTGCGGCCCGACCGACCAAAAACGGCTCGGCCAGGTAAACCAATCCGTGAGATGCGTTGTTTGCAAGCCGCCCGATGCGCTAAGCGTGAGATTGGGATAATAAGCCGCTCTCGCGACCCCGATTTGTGCATTGGCGGCAGCAACCCGCCGCTCGGCTGCCGCTATATCGGGCCGTCGTTCGAGCAGTTCGGACGGCAACGCGACAGGAACGGCGGGAGGTCTTGGTGCAAACTCGCCAACCGGCAGAGAAAAAGTTGAGGCCGGCTTGCCAATGAGCATCGCAATCGCGTGCTCATTTTGAGCTCTTGCCACTCCAAGATCAGTAGCTTGAGCTGTCGCGGTATCCAATTGCGTTTGCGCCTGCGCAACGTCCTCTTCGGAGGCAATGCCGCCCCGAAAACGGGAAAGCGTTAGCTCGACATTCCGCCGATAATTCTCAACGGTGTCTTCCAGGATCTTTCTCTGTGTGTCCAGTGCCCGAACCTGGAAGTAATCTTGAGCAAGTTCAGCTTGTGTGCTGAGTATCGCGGTGGCAACATCGCCTGCGCTAGCTTGAGCTTCAAACGCATTAACGGCAATAGTGTTGCGGATGCGATGCCAAAGATCGAGCGTATAAGATACATCGATCGGTAGAGAGTAAGTGTCAATTGAGCCCGCCACTATTGCTGAGGAAAAGCCTGTCGCGCCTCTCGACGTCTGAGAGAAATGAGAATTCGTAATGGACGGCGCCGCGGACACTGTTGGAAACAGCGCAGACCTGGCGGAAACGACAAGCGCGCGAGCGGCACGGAAGTTCGCTTCTGCGCTGATTATGTTCTGGTTCGAAATACGGACTTGTTCTTCGAGCGCATTCAACTGCGGATCGTTGTACATCTGCCACCACTTCCCGCGAATGACGTCATCGCCTGGTTGCGCAAGCTTCCATCCAGTCCCTTCTTTGTATTGCTGTGGAACCGCTTCCTTAAAAGCTGAAGGTGCCTGTGCAGGCGGTCTAGCATACTTTGGGGCAGGATTGCACGAGTAGAGCAATCCGAGAATCGAGATGACCGCCAAGCTTTTGGCGGCGTAGCTAGTTTTCAGTTTCATCACCCACCTGCGCAATCCATCGGCGAAGATAAATAGGACAATTGACCAGCTTTAGGTCCTGGCCGGCCTGCTCGGTGAAATACTGCACCGCCTTTCGATCTACTAAAGTGACTTCACTAAGATCGATGTAAATCCGTTGATGGGCACCTCTCGCTTCGGAGATGGATTGATCCAGCTCAGGCAGCGCGTCTTCGCTGAACTTGCCATTCAGCAACAAGGTGACGGAGCATTCGGTCGGGTGTAGCTCGGTAGTGATCTTGTAATGCGTCTGCATTCTCTTTCTTCCTAAGTGGCTGGCCCAACCGCTTCCGCTGGTGCTTCGGGAAGCCGTCCTTGGCGCATTCTCGAGAGCCACAAACTGAATCGATCCATGTAGAGGTAAATGACTGGCGTCGTATAAAGCGTTAGCGCCTGGCTGACAATCAATCCGCCCACAATGGTGATTCCGAGTGGCCGGCGCAATTCGGAGCCCGTCCCAGTGCCTAATGCCAGCGGTAACCCTCCTAGCAGCGCGGCCATGGTGGTCATCATGATGGGCCGAAAGCGCAGCAGCGAGGCTTCAAAAATGGACTCTCTCGGGCTCTTGTGATCCCGGCGTTCTACTTCGAGAGCGAAATCAATCATCATGATGGCGTTTTTCTTGACAATACCGATCAGCAGGAGAATGCCGATCAGCGCGATGACACTTAGCTCCGTCTTGGTGATCATTAGCGCGAGCAATGCCCCGACGCCCGCGGAAGGAAGCGTGGAAAGAATCGTGATTGGGTGAATGTAACTCTCGTACAGGATTCCGAGAACAATGTAGACGGCTGCCAGAGCGGCGGCGATCAGAAGCGGCTCATTCGCGAGCGAGGATTGAAACGCCTGCGCCGTGCCTGTGAAATTCGTATTGATCGTAGTGGGCATTCCGGCCTGCTGCTCGACCGCGTTGATGGCCGTTACCGCCTGCCCGAGCGCAATGCCCGGGGCAAGATTAAAGGAGATTGTGACCGAGGGAAATACTCCGGAGTGGTTTACTGTAAGCGCCGCGGTGGAAGGCCGGAAACGGGTGAATGCCGCAAGCGGGATTGGAGTGCCAGAGCTTGATACGGCGTATACCTCCTTCAGCCCATTCGGATTCTGCCAAAAGCTGGGAGTCACTTCCATGACAACGAAGTACTGATTCATTGACGTGTACGTCTTTGCGATCTCGCGCTCGCCGAACGCATCGTAAAGAATGTTGTCCAGAGTTTGGGGCGTTACGCCCAAGCGGGACGCCGTTGGGCGATCAATGACCAGATTCGCTTCTAGCCCGTGATTCTGTTGATCGCTGTTGACATCGGTCAACTCAGGCATCTTCTTCATCAAATTCACAAGAAGCGGGGCCCAGTGGGTCAATTCCACCAAGTTGTCGCTCTGCAGTGTGTACTGATATTGAGCGGCGCTTTGTCTGCCACCGACTCTGAGGTCTTGGACCGCTTGTAAATACAGACTTACACCGGGAATCCCGCTCAGTTTTGGCCGCAAGCGGTTGATGATTTGGTCGGCAGAGGCTTTGCGCTGCTGGAGAGGCTTCAAGGCGATGAAGCAGCGTCCGCTGTTGATCGTCGTGCCTCCGCCTCCGCCGCTAAATGCCTGTACTGTAGCGATGCCTGGATCCTGCTGCACGATCTTTGAGAGCTGAATGATTTTCTTCTGCATGGCCTGGAATGATGTGCTCTGATCGCCCAGGAAGCTTCCGTTCAGACGGCCAGTGTCCTGCTGCGGAAAGAAGCCTTTTGGCACGATCACGTAAAGGTAAACATTCAGGCAGAGGGTTCCGATTGCGATGAGGAGAACGATAAAAGAGTTGCGCAGCACCCACCCCAGGGTCTTTTCATAGACTTTGAGGATGAATGTGAATCCTTTCTCACTCGCGTTATAAAGTCGCCCATGTCCTTTCTCATCGCTGAGCAGGCGAGAACACATGGTCGGTGTTGTGGTCAGAGAGATAACCAAAGAGACCAGAATGGTGACGGACATTGTGATCGCAAATTCCCGGAACAGGCGCCCGATGATGCCGCCCATCATCAAAATGGGAATAAAGACGGCAACCAGCGAAATGCTAATGGAAAGAACGGTAGATCCGATCTCGGCGGCTCCCTTGAAAGCCGCTTCCATCGAGTTCATTCCTCGCTCGCGATAGCGCGTAATGTTCTCCAGGACAACAATCGCGTCGTCCACGACGAAACCAGTGGAGATGGTCAATGCCATCAAAGAAAGATTGTCGACGCTAAAGCCCAGCAGGTACATCACTCCACACGTTCCAATGATGGAGACCGGTACCGCCACGCTCGGGATTAAGGTGGCGCGCACGTCGCGCAGGAACAGAAACACCACCAGGACGACAAGGCTAATCGAGATGAGAAGAGTTCGTTCGACATCCTTCACCGAAGCTCGGATCGTGATTGTCTGGTCTAGAGTCACGGTCATGTCGATGGCGTTGTTGATGGACGCGTGCAGCTGGGGAAGTGCCGCTTTTATGCCGTCAACGGTGTCGATGATGTTGGCTCCCGGCTGTCGAAAGATGATCAGTAGTGCAGAACGTTTTCCGTTTGCCAGCCCTAATGAACGAACGGTTTGCACGGAGTCGGTTACATTTGCAATGTCGGACAGTTTTACAGGTGCGCCGCTGTATTTAACGAGGATCGGCCGGTAATCCACGGCGTGCATCAACTGATCGTTCGCCTCGATCAGCCAGGTTCTGTTCTTGTCGGCGAACGCTCCCTTGGCTTGGTTGGCGGTTTGACCAAGGATGGCGGTGCGAATGCTTTCGAGGCTGAGTCCGTAATGTTGGATCGGGGTGGGATTCACGTCGACCCGCACGGCGGGAGCGGAGCTGCCGCCCACTACCACTTGCCCGACGCCCCGAATCTGAGAAATCCTTTGCATCAGGATCGTCGACCCGGCATCGTAGAGCGCACCGGGTGGCAATTTGTCCGAAGTGAGCGCAATGATCATGATCGGAGCATCTGCCGGATTCACCTTTCGATAAGTGGGGTTGCTGGGAAGATCAGCCGGCAAATATCCGCGAGCGGCATTGATTGCAGCCTCGACATCGCGCGCTGCCGCGTCGATCTTGCGATTCAGATCGAACTGCAGAGTGATGCTGGTCTGTCCGAGCGAACTCGAAGAAGTCATCTCCGTCACGGACGCGATTCGCCCGAACTGCCGCTCCAGCGGGGTCGCAACCGAAGACGCCATGATCTCCGGGCTTGCGCCTGGTAGCCCGGCCGACACCGATACCGTCGGAAAATCGACTTGCGGCAGCGGTGAAACCGGCAACAGCTTGAAGGCGACGGCCCCGGCCAGTCCGACCGCGATAGTCAATAGTGCAGTTGCGATTGGCCTTTTGATGAATGGAGACGAAAGGCTCATGATTAGTCTCCAGAAGCGGGCGCAGGCTGCATGCCGCCGGGGGCGACATCCCCTCGACCTTGCTCTTTGTGTGCGTGCCGGTTCCGGAAAGCGGAAAACCGAGAGGCGAGCGCGTCAAAGAAGAGATAAATGACCGGCGTGGTGTATAGAGTCAGCAGTTGACTAAAAATCAGGCCGCCAATAATAGTGATGCCGAGCGGGCGTCTGAGCTCCGAGCCGGTGCCGGTTCCGAACGCTAGCGGAACAGCTCCCAGGAGAGCGGCCATAGTTGTCATTAGGATGGGACGAAATCGAAGTTGGGCCGCTTGAAAAATGGCGTCGCGAGGGGATTTCCCTTCACCGCGCTCGGCGTCAAGCGCGAAATCGATCATCATGATGGCGTTCTTCTGTACGATTCCGATCAGGAGAACGATGCCGATGATTGCGACCACGGTCAGCTCTTGCCGGCAGATCAGCAGAGCCAGAATGGCGCCGACTCCGGCCGATGGCAGCGTTGACAGGATGGTAACCGGGTGAATATAGCTCTCGTACAGAACACCGAGCACGATGTACACAGTGACGAGTGCAGCCAAAATCAAGAGAGGCTCGTTCGTTAACGATGCGATGAAAGCCTGGGCTGTGCCTTGAAAAGAGGTCTGCATAGCCTCCGGCGCGGGCATTTGCTGTCGGACTTTTTGGATGGCGCTTACAGCTTTGCCCAGAGCTGCGCCCGGGGCGAGATTAAACGAGACCGTGGTTGCCGGGAATTGGCCGATGTGGCTGATCAGGATCGGCAACGAAGAGTTCATCGAGTGCGTGAATGCGCTCAGCGGAACGGCTCCGCCGATCGCGGATTTGATGTAAATGTCATGCAAGTGCACCGGATTGGTCTGGAACTGGGGCAGCACTTCGAGAATCACGTGATACTGGTTCAACTGAGTGAACAGCGTCGAGACCTGCCGCTGTCCAAAGGAATCGTAAAGCGCGTTGTCGATACTCTGCGCGGTGATGCCGACGCGCATCGCGGTCTGGCGATCGATCGCGAGTGAAGCGGCCAATCCGTGGGTCTGAAGGTCGCTGGCGACATCCGCCAGCTCCGGCAGCTCTTTGAGCTTGTTGACGAATTGTCCGGCATAGCGTGAGAGCTCGCTCGGGTCAGGGTCTTCCAGGCTGTACTGGTATTCCGTTCTGCTTACGATGTCCTCTACAGTCAGGTCTTGTATGGGTTGCATGTAGAGCATTATTCCGTCTACTTTGGCGAGGTTCGGCTGCAGCCGGCGAATGATGTCGGACGCGCTTATTTTTCGCTGTGCAAGGGGCTTGAGGTTGATCTGAATTCGGCCACTATTCAAGGTGGTATTCGTGCCGTCAATGCCGATGAAAGAGGAGAGGCTATCGACGGCGGGATCTTTCAGAATGACCGCTGCGAGCCTTTGCTGAAGTTTCGACATCTGCGCGAAGGAGATGCTCTGATCGGCTTCGGAAATGCCCTGGATCTCCCCGGTATCTTGAACGGGAAAAAATCCTTTAGGGATGACGACATAGAGGAGGATAGTGACGACCAAAGTAGCGGCTGCGACAGCCAACGTCAGGTTGCGGTGTTCCAGCACCCATTCCAAGGTTCTGCCGTAGAACGCGATAATCCGCTCGAAGATCCGTTCCGAAGCCTTGTAGAATCGGCCTTCTTCCTGCCCTTCTTTTCTGTGCCGCAGCAATTTCGCGCACAGCATGGGCGTGAGTGTCAGCGAGACGCCCGCGGAAGCTATGATCGTGACGGCAAGCGTGATGGCGAATTCACGAAACAGCCGGCCCGTGATATCGCCCATGAACAGCAGCGGGATGAGTACCGCGATCAGGGAGACGGTCAGCGACATGATCGTAAATCCGATTTGTTCTGCGCCTTTCAGAGCTGCCTCGAGCGGTGGCTCACCTGCTTCGACATAGCGCATGATGTTTTCGATCATGACAATGGCATCGTCCACCACGAATCCGGTAGAAATCGTTAGTGCCATCAAGGTCAGATTGTTTAAGCTGTACCCGAGCAGATACATCACCGCGAAGGTGCCGATTAGCGACAAAGGCACTGCTACGCTCGGGATAAACGTCGCCGAAAAATTTCGCAGGAACACGAAGATAACCATCACGACGAGCGCAATGCACAGCATCAGTTCGAACTCAACATCAGCCACCGACGCGCGAACGGTTATCGTTCTGTCCGTCAGAATCGCGACGCCGATGGAGGAGGGGATCGTCGCCCGTAGCTTGGGAAGCAGCGCCTTGACCCGGTCGACAACCTGAATAATGTTTGCGCCGGGCTGCCGCTGAATGTTTACGATCACCGCCGGTGTCTGATTCATCCAAGCAGCTTGGTTGACGTTCTCGATGCCGTCGATCACTTTGGCGACATCGGTGAGCATGACCGGTGCGCCGTTCTTATACGCGACGATGACCTGGCTAAAATCGCTGGCGCTCAGCAATTGATCATTGGCGTTAATCTGATAGCCCTGATACGGCCCGTCGAAGCTGCCCTTTGCCGCGTTGACGCTGGTCTGAGTCACGGCCGTATGTAGGTCTTCTAAATTCAGCCCGTACGATGCGAGTTGAGTCGGGTTGGCTTGTATCCGGACAGCCGGTTTTTGTCCGCCGCTGATGGTGACTGCTCCGACGCCGGATAATTGCGAAATTTTTTGTGCCAGGCGCGTGTCAGCGTAATCCTCCACTTGCTGCAACGGCATGGAATTCGACGTCAACGCAAGCGTCAGGATCGGCGCGTCTGCCGGATTGGTCTTGGTATAGATCGGTGGCAGCGGCAAGTCTGCCGGCAGGAACGTCTGCGCCGCATTGATAGCTGCCTGTACCTCCTGCTCTGCGACATCGATGTTCAGGCTCAGGACGAACTGAAGCGTGATGACCGAGGCGCCTTCCGAGCTCGTCGACAGCATCTGGTTCAGGCCCGGGACCTCACCGAGTTGCCGTTCGAGCGGGGCTGTTATGGCAGAAGCGGTTACATTCGGGCTCGCACCGGGGTAAAACGTGACCACCTGCATGGTGGGATAGTCGACCTCAGGCAGAGCCGAAACCGGCAGCTGCTTATATGCGACTATGCCGACCAGCAGAATCGCGGCCATCAGCAACGACGTTGCAATCGGCCGCAGAATAAACGGGCGCGACGGGTTCATTTGGGGCGCCCCGGAGGTGGCTGGGAAGTTTGCGGCTGCTGCGGATTCTGCTGACTCGTGTTCAACTGCTGGTTGGCCGTGCCTTGCGCCGGCGGTTGCGTTTGAGATGCGGCTTGAGAGTTCCGCGGCGTGGATGCCGCGGGAGCGGGTTTCCGAATCACCACTTTCGTTCCGTCTTGCAGCTTGTCGAATCCGTCCATCACGACCGTTTCACCCGGGCTCACGCCGGTCACAGCGGCCGTGTTGCCATCGCTCGTGGCGATGTTGACGTTGCGGGATTGAACTGTCATCTTCGTGGTGTCGACTACATAGACGAATGCAACATCGTTGTTGCGCTGGATGGCCGCGGTGGGGACCAGATTTACATTCACGAGCGTTTTAACAAGCAATCTCGCATTCACGAATTCATTTGGGAAGAGCCTGTTGTCGCGATTTGGAAAAGTGGCGCGTACTCGCACGGTTCCCGTGGTTGTGTCGATCTGATTGTCTAGCGTCAGGACTGTGCCTTGGGCAAGCTCCGTCTGGTTGTCACGGTCCAGAGCATCGACACGCAATTTTTGGCCAGCGCGCATCTGACTGACGACTTCGGAGATGTAGTCTTCGGCCATCGTGAAGATGACTGTAATCGGCTGGATCTGAGTGATGGTCAGCAAGCCAGTCGTGCCGTTAGCCTGCACAATGTTGCCCGGATCCACCGAACGCAATCCGACGCGTCCGTCGATCGGTGCCATGATTCTTGAATACGCTACGTTTACCTGAGCGGCTTCCAAATTGCCCTGGTCGAGCTTGACCGTCCCCTCGCCTTGATCCACGGTCGCCTGCTGCGTGGCGAGCTGTTGTTCAGGGATTGCCCGTTGCTGGTAAATCGTTTTGTATCGATCAAGATCGATATACGCGTTCTTCAACATGGCCTGATCGCGCGCGAGTTGCCCTTGGGCTTGCGTGAGCACGGCTTGATAAGGGCGCGGATCGATCACAGCGAGCAAATCGCCCTTATGCACGATCTGACCCTCCCTATAATGCACTTCCGTCAATTCGCCGACGACCCGGCTCGTTACAGTCACCGTGTAGACCGGCGTAACGGTGCCCAATGCGTTGATGTAGACACCGATGTTGCCTTGCTGGACAGTGTCGACGGAGACGGGAATCGCTGCAGGGCCCTGTCTACCCTGCTTCCCGCCGCCCTTCTGTGTGCCACTCTTCTGACCTGACGGTGCACGTTGAGAGAGCAGGTAACCGCCTCCGCAAAGGAGGCAAAAAACGGCCGCCCAAACTGCCCAGCGTCTCCGTCGTCGAGGAGTAACTACTGCATCAACTGGAGCAGTTGAACTGCCCGGATTAGTTGGAATATTTGACTCTGCGCTCATGTCTTCCTGACACTCATACATTGACTATGAAGCTGTAGCGCGAGCTCGCGCGACTGCCGAACGGTCTACCGTCCTCTACGCCATTCGGCATAGTACGCGCATGAGAAAATAGCTCAGATCAAAGTGAGACGTTTTTGGAGAGAGGCAGAGTCATGAGTGCAGTTGTAAATGCGTTGCCTGGCGTTCCAGACGTGGAATCGCCGCTGTTCGAGAGCATTTTCAAATCAAAGAATGTGGCGCCCGAAACGCTGCAGGTTGCCCGCAAACTCCGCGAGGATGGCTTTGCGGTGATTGATTTTCCCGACCCGGATTTCGATCGTTTGGCCGAGACAATCATTGAGACGCTTAACCCGAAATACGACTGGGATGCCTGGCGAAAAGGTCAGGTTGGCAATTTGAGAGTTCAGGATGCGTGGGAAACTGTTCCGGAAGTTAAGCAGATGGCCTGCAACGCGAAAATTCTCAAGCTGCTCTCCGATCTATATGGCAGGCGAGCCTTTCCGTTTCAGACCCTGAATTTTCCCGTAGGCACGCAACAACACTTCCATACCGACAGCGTGCACTTCAGTTGCTGTCCGGAGCGCTTCATGGTTGGAGTGTGGGTTGCACTCGAGGACATTGATGCTGATAACGGTCCCTTGATTTATTACCCCGGCTCACAAAAACTGCCCATCTTTACCAATGAACACGTTGGTAGGAATCCATATACCGACGGACCAAACCCGTACAGCAACTACCCCTTGTATGAGAAGGCATGGGAAGCAATTGTCGAAGCGCTCGATCTGAAGCCGCTCTATTTTCACGCCAAGAAAGGCCAAGCGCTGATCTGGTCGGCGAACCTCTTGCATGGCGGCGCGGCACAGCGAGATATGAACCGAACTCGCTACAGCCAAGTAACTCACTACTATTTTGAGAGGTGTTGCTACTATACGCCTGTCGAATCTGTTCCTTTCCTCGGGAGGATTCACTATCGCGACGTTCGCGACATCTCTACCGGGCAACACGTGCCTAGCCAGGTGAATGGCGTTGAGGTGCCGAAACCTCAACCGGCCTCGCCAGGTTTGGGGCAGCAAGTCCGGCGCTTGCTGGATCCCCTCAAACCTTCTCGAGCAAAGTCAGATCCGAAATCCATTCCGACGCCGCCAGGATTCGACAGGGATGCCTACCTGAAAGCCAATCCCGATGTTGCTGCCTCGGGAGTCGATCCTGCAAAGCATTGGCTTGAGTTTGGCCAGCGTGAGGGACGACCGCTGCGCTAATCCTCGGTCGCGGGTAACTTCGATACACTTGAAACGAAGCCCCCGCTTGCAGTGAGTCCATCCATTTCCAAAGATCTCTGCTGCCGTTTATCAGCCGTTGCGTTATTGTTTGGCGCGTTGATCCCGCCGGCTAGTGCTCTTGATCCCGGCAAAACGCTGACCCAATATGCACATCGCATTTGGGGTCAAGAAGAAGGGCTGTTCCAGCCAACCATCTATTCAATTCTGCAGACTCGGGACGGCTTCTTATGGCTGGGAACACAAGACAGCCTGATTCGATTCGATGGCCTGCGTTTTCGCGAATTCGATGGCGCCGGACAGAGTCTCTCTCAACAGAGCCTTATTAAAGCTTTGTTAGAGGACGCTCAGGGCAATCTCTGGGTCGGTTCGATTGGCAACGGGGTGGCTAGAATCAGTCCCGATGGTGTGGTTACGCGGTACACGACCAAGCAAGGGTTACCAAGCGACAGCGTGTTTTGCCTCGCATCTGATTCCGGGAACAGAATATGGATCTGCACGAATGAGGGACTGGCTCGATTGGAGCACGGACAGCTTCGAGTCTTTACAACTGCCGACGGCCTTCCAACAAATCAGATTCGCTCGACGTGTGAAGCGACCGACGGTACTCGATGGGTTGCCGGTTTGGACTTTGCGCTGAGCCGCTGGAACGGTTCCCGGTTTGAGCCGTACTCAGATCCGCAGATTTCCTCTCGAGAGAACGTGACTGCACTTGCTTGCTCAAGCGACGGTAGTGTGTGGGTCGGGAAAAGTTCCGGGCTCACTCAGATACGCGCCGGGTCCTCGCGTTCCCTTACGGTTCATGATGGTTTGCCCGATAATGCTGTCTCGTCGCTTGCAGAGGGACCAGATGGCAGTCTTTGGATCGGAACCAACGATGGCATTAGCCGGTATCGCAACGGCGAGATCAGCGTCTACCGAACCCGCGACGGTCTTTCTCACAGTTCGGTTCTGTCTCTGTATGTAGATCGGGAAGGAAGTCTCTGGGCCGGCACAAAAGATGGACTGGATCAGTTCACGGACGGCAAAGTAACTCCGTACACGGTTAACGAAGGCATGCTGAGCAATGATGCCGGGCCGGTGCTTGAAGACGCAGCCGGTCATTTATGGATAGGAACACTGGGCCATGGCTTGAATTCCTTCGACGGACATCGTTTCCGCTCGCTGACGACCAAACAAGGATTGGTCGATAATACGATTCTCAGTTTGGAAACAGGCACAAAGGACGATATCTGGGTTGGGACTGAAAAGGGTTTGAACCGCCTCAGCAACGGCAAAGTTGTTTCTACGTACACGCAAAAAGACGGCCTCTCCGGTCCGGAAGTTCATGCATTGTTCATCGACGTGGACGGGACATTATGGGTCGGAACAAATAAAGGTTTGGACCGCTTCGACGGAACGCATTTCGTTAGGGCCGGCATCATCCCGCGCGCGAATCCAACCGGCGTCATTGCATTGAGGGGCGCTCGTAACATCCAATTGTTTGTAAGTACAGATGGAGGCGCCTTCTATTATTTGAAAGGCAGTGCCTTCAACACCTACCCCCTAAAAGGCGTCATTCATCCGGTCTGATTCGTACTACAACGATCACGTGCACCACAGCGAATGGATGGGTACGCTGGGGTCGGGCCTTCTGCGCTGGCAGAACGCGACGCTTGCCCACATCCGGGTGAAAGATGGCCTCTACGACAACCGCATTTACAGCATTCTGAAGGACGACAAGTCCAACTTCTGGATGGCATCCAGCAAAGGCATCTTTCGAGTCAGTGAAAAGGAACTCGACGATTTCGCTGACGGCAAGATTCGAAGCGTTACCAGCATCCCGTTCAGCACGGGCCAGCTTCGGTTCGAGTGTCAATCCGGTGTACAACCCGCGGCTTGCCGCACGAGAGATGGCCGCCTCTGGTTTTCGACAACCAACGGCTTAGTTGTGGTCGATCCGAATCATCTTCGGCACAATCAGATTCCTCCACCCGTCCGCATTACGGCGATCATCGTGAACGGTCAAAGGATCGACCCTCGCCAGGACCTACAGTTTAAGCCTTTCGAAAAGAACGTGGAGATTCGCTATTCGGGGCTCAGCTTCATTTCGCCAGAAAAGGTCGCGTTTCGCTACATTCTGGAGGGGTACGAGAAGAGCTGGACGGAAGCAGGCCCGAGGAGGGAGGCATTCTTTACGAACCTGCCACCGGGTAACTTCCACTTCAAAGTCATGGCCCGAAATGCAGACGGGGTTTGGAGCACTCAGGCAGCCTCGCTCAATTTCGCCGTCGAACCGCGGCTTTATCAGCGGCCATGGTTCCTTGCGTTACTGGCGCTAGCGATTGCGGTCATGATTACGGCGGGGTATCGCATGCGGATTCGGCAATTGAAGCACAGATTTGATTTGGTGCTGGCCGAGCGCAGCCGGATCGCGCGTGAACTGCATGACACGCTGCTGCAAGGCTTGTCTGGGATCACGATGCAGCTGCAAGCGCTGTGGACGAGGCTCCCGGCTTCGGCGGAAAAACGCGTTCTTGGCGAAATCATCAAAGACGCCGGCCAATGTTCGACGGAAGCCAGGCAATCGCTTTGGGGTCTGAGGGTAACCGGTAAAGAGCCGCTCAGATTCTCTGAAAGGCTCGCCAAGCTCTGCGCGTCAAGCCGTAGGCGAAACGCCGATTTCGCTCTCGCTCAAACTTGAATCCGTGTCGCTCGACGCGTTGCCTGAAGTGGAATATCAACTCCTTCGGATCGCGCAGGAAGCCACCTCAAACGCACTTAGGCACGCTCATGCAAGGACGCTCGAAATCCGCCTTCACGTCGATGAAGAGCAGCTTGGGCTAACATTTGCGGATGATGGTATTGGGTTTACCAAGGATGTTGCGCGGGCCGAAGCCGGGCATTTCGGACTTCTGGGCATGCGTGAGCGCGCTGACGAGATCGGCGCCGGGCTGACGGTTACCAGTTCGCCTGGGCAGCGGCACTGAAATCTCAATCCACGTGCCAATTTCGCAATACGAGCTGACTGAGGGTAACGCCGACCGTGCTTTTGAGCATCATGTAAGGTGAGGGATTTGGCGTGAATCCTGCGGAGTGCATTAGTATTCTTTCGGTTGACGATCACGACCTGGTGCGCAAAGGCGTAGCCGCTATTTTGTCTACCGAACCCGATCTCCGCCTGATCGCGGAGGCCAACACGGCCCAGGATGCGATTCGGCTCTACAGAGCGCACAGGCCACACATCACATTGATGGATTTGCGCCTACCGGATAAGAGCGGTATCGAGACCACGCGCGAGATCCGCGAAGAGTTCCCAGACGCCAAAATCATTGCTTTGACCTCCTACGATGGGGATCAAGACATATACCGGGCACTCGAAGCCGGTGTTCGCGGCTATCTGTTGAAAGAAATGGTTCACACGGAGGTAATCCGCGCCATTCGGATTGTTCATGCCGGTAAGCGATTCATACCTCTCGAGGTCTCCCAACAGGTCAACGGCTTTTTCCCCGAGGTGGCGCTTACGCCGCGCGAGATTGACGTGCTGACTCTAGTGGCGCGAGGTTTCGGAAATAAAGAGGTCGGAGATATGCTTGGTACGGCTTCGGGCACGGTGAAAGCGCATGTCCAAAGCATTCTGAGCAAGCTTGGCGCAAAGGACCGGACGCACGCCGTCACGATTGCGCTGCGGCGCGGAATTATTCATCTGCACTCGCCGGATTTAGCGGCGGCGATTCCCAACGGGTGAAAACTTATGGCAGACGACAAAAGGCGATCGTCCGCCCCACAAGGCCACACTAGGCGCCGACGAACGCTTCCTGGGGATGCTTCTTTGTCTTGAGAAATGCCATCATGGAGCGCAGCTCCGCGCCCACCTTCTCAATAGGCTGATTCTTCGCGGCCTCGCGCATGGCTAAGAAATTCTTGCGGCCGCTCCGATTCTCGCTCAACCACGTCTTCGCGAACTCGCCGGATTGGACCTCGCTGAGAATTTTTTTCATCTCCGCTCGAGTCTGATCCGTTACGATGCGCCGGCCATGCGTGTAATCTCCATACTCGGCGGTATCGGAAACCGAGTAGCGCATGTAGCCGAGGCCGCCTTCATAGATCAAGTCCACGATCAGCTTTAATTCGTGCAGGCACTCGAAATAGGCAATCTCCGGAGCGTAACCAGCCTCCGTAAGAGTCTCAAATCCGGCGCGAATCAGCTCGCTCACACCGCCGCAAAGGACCGCTTGCTCGCCAAATAAATCGCTTTCCGTTTCCTCTTTGAAAGTGGTTTCGATCACTCCAGCCTTCAGACAACCGAGGGCTAGCGCATATGAGAGAGCATTCTCGAGCGCCTTGCCGGAAGCATCCTGCGCCACCGCCACTAACGCCGGCACACCGATGCCTTCCGTAAAGAGCTCGCGAACGCGATGGCCGGGAGCCTTGGGAGCGATCATCGAAACATCTATGTCGGCAGGCGGCTTGATTTCTTTGAAATGGATGCTGAAGCCATGCGCGAACATCAGCGTCTTGCCTTTCGACATGTGTGGCGCGATCTCATTGCGGTAAATTTCGCCCTGAACGTGATCGGGCACAAGGACCATCACTGCATCGGCACTCTTGGCGGCATCGGCCACGCTCAAAACCCGTAGACCCGCGGCGTTTGCTTTTGCACGCTGGTGCTCCCCAGATACAGGCCAACCACGACGTTCAGGCCGGAATCACGAAGATTTAGCGCGTGCGCGTGCCCTTGGCTCCCATACCCGATAATTGCGATCGTCTTCCCTCGCAGCGGAGCAAGACTTCCATCCTGCTCATAAAATCGATTTGCCATATTCGTCCTTGCTTTCTATTCGGTCTCCTGCAGTTGAAGCGCTTCTTCCGGCGCCGCGCCTCTTGGCACGGGCGGAGATAAGCGCAGTTTTTTGTTGTCGAGCGGTATCGAGACAATGCCTGAGCGTGTTACTTCCGTCGCACCGTAGCCAGTAATCAGGCTTATAAATTCCTCAAGCTTTTCCTGGTCGCCGGTCACTTCTAAAACCAGATCTTCGCTCACTGAGTCCACGACTCGCGCCTGGAATATTTCGGCCTCTTTAAGGATGGAGGTCCGGTTATCGTGACTTGCACGAACGCGCACCAGAATCAGTTCACGACTAATCCCGGGGCCTTCGGTCACATCGGTCGCCTGCAATACATTGATCAGCTTATTCATCTGCTTGATCACTTGAGAGCGGATGTTCGGCTCAACATCGACAGTAATCGTCATCCGCGAAAGTGTCGGGTCAATTGTGCGGGCTACCGTGAGGCTTTCAATGTTGTATCCACGCTGGCCCAGCACGCCCGTAACGCGCATAAGAGCACCCGGCTTGTTCTCCATCAGCAGTGAAATGATCTGTTGCATGGTGAGTGTCTCTTTCCGTGGCTTTAGACTTCGACGGGCTGCGGAGGGCCCAGGACCATTTCGTTGATCGCTCCGCCAGCTGGGACCATCGGATAAACGTTCTCGAACGCTGAGACCTTGATGTTCAGCAGATACGGTCCTGGTTCGGCAACAGCGTCTTCAAGCGCCTTTCTCAATTCTCCGACGGCTTCCACGGTGCGGCCCTTAAAGCCGTACGCTCCCGCAAGTTTCTCGACATCGGGGAAGGAACTGAGCTCCACCTGGCACAGCCTGTTGTTATAAAAAAGCTCTTGCCATTGGCGCACCATCCCGAGATAGCCGTTGTTCATGACAATAATCTTGATGGGCAGAGAATAATTGGCGATGGTGGCCAGCTCGGGAATCGACATTTGGAACCCGCCGTCGCCGACGAGCGCAAAGACCAATTTGTCCGGACGCGCGAACTGCGCACCAATGGCCGCAGGCAGACCAAATCCCATGGAGCCGAGCCCACCTGAATTAATCCAAAGGCGCGGTTCGTAAAACCGGATCAACTGAGCAGCCCACATCTGATGCTGGCCGACATCGCTCGCGACAATAGCGCGGCCCCCCGATAGGCGGTCAATCTCAGTCGTGAGATGTTGAGGCTTTATTTCGGTTGGCGAAGTTTCGGCCGTCAGCGGATGCTCGTTTTTCCACTCTCGAATCTGTTTCCACCAAGCCTGTCGAGCCGCAGCCTTCCGCGATTTCAGCGTGGGCGCGAGTTCGGATAGCTCTGCTACGAGTCTTGGCAGCACATGCTTTACGTCTCCGACTATGGGCAGATCAGCGTGACGATTCTTGCCGATCTCGGCCGGATCGATGTCTACGTGGATTACCTTCGCATGCGGAGCAAACGACGCCAAGCGTCCGGTGACACGATCGTCGAAGCGCACGCCTAACGCAATGATGAGGTCGGTATGGGACATGCCCATATTTGCGGCGTAGCTGCCGTGCATGCCCGGGAGGCTAACGAAGTTTGGGTGTTCGGCGGGCAGCGCTCCCAGTCCCATTAGCGTGCAAACCGCGGGTGCATCCAGAAGCTCGACAAATGCGCGCAACTCGTCGCTAGCGTTCGCCGCGACAATGCCGCCGCCCGCATACACGAATGGGCGCTCGGCTTCCCACATCATTTGAGCTGCTCGCCGAATCTGTCCGGCATGGCCTTCGTTGTAAACCTTGTAGCCCGGCAGATGGATCTGAGTCACGGGCTCGTAGTGCGCTTGCGCCTGGAGCACATCTTTCGTGATGTCAACCAGCACTGGTCCAGGCCGTCCCGAAGCGCTGATATAGAAAGCTTCGTGAATCGCCTGCGGCAAATCGTTGACGTTCTTGACGAGAAAATTGTGCTTGGTCGCCGAACGGGTGATACCAAAAGTATCGGCCTCTTGAAACGCATCGCTGCCTATCAACTTGGTTGAGACCTGGCCCGTTAAGGCAACGATCGGAATGGAATCCATCATCGCGTCTACCAGGCCGGTGACGAGGTTGGTGGCGCCCGGACCGGAAGTCGCGCAACAGACTCCGACGCGGCCTGTCGCTCTCGCATAGCCCTGCGCGGCGAACGCAGCATTCTGCTCATGCCGCACCAGGACGTGCCGGATTGGATGATCGTAGAGAGCATCATAAAGCGGAAGCGTCGCGCCGCCCGGATAACCGAAAATGCATTCGACATTCTCGCGAACGAGGCATTCCAGAAAAATCTTTGCGCCTGAGAGAAGACTTGACATGGTCAGTGCGAACCGAAACTCCTACCGCTTTTGATTGCGGCGCATACGCGAAAACTCGCGCGATATGAAAAGGGCCACCTGGCTCGGGTGTCCGGGCCGGTAGCCCTGGATTTCAACTCGCGATGCAGTTTGGGCCGTGCCCGCCGGTCGGCAGTCCGTAGCTCCTTTCCCATCACGAAACAGAGCCAATCTCGCACCCGGTAAGGGCGAGATCGCCTTGTATTTTTCTACCGTAGCCTAGAAGCCATTTTTATGCAAGAGAATCGCAGTATAAAATTTATGAATGACATGGTTGGGGCGCAGAGCCGAGATTCATGCGTTTAAGATGTGGGATTTATGCGGCTACTTGGGGCCTCCGTTGGGGTGCGATTCGGTGCTGGAAAGTGGATCGATGGAGTGCCGCAGGTTCATATTTTGTAAATCCTGATGGTCCGCCTTGGCTTCTGCGAGCAAAACAGCGTAGCGATGTAGCTCTTGCTTGCGATTTTCGCCTGCTTCGCGGCGAGTTTGATCGGCCTTCTTTTGCTGCTGCGATTCGAACCCAATTTCAGCTTTCCGCTTTTCGGCTCTGAGCTTTAGAAGCTGGTTGAGGCACTTGTGGAAGGCGCGGTCGTGCGTGGTTTGATAGCGAATGTAGAGGGCGAGCTGCTTTTCGTCGAGGCACACCGGCATTTCTATGTTGAAGGTCGTCGTGCTGCAGCAACGAGGCGCGCTTGCCGAGCCAGAGCGCTTGCGCCATTTTTTCGACCAGCGCGGTTTCGGTGGGAGTAGGACGGGTTGTGCTCCTCGCGGAGACCGGTGAGTAGCGTGTCGAATTCGCTTTGATCCTCCCAGAGGAGCACACTGAATGCGCCGGTGAAACCATAACGGAGTTGTTTCGAGCGGCGATGGCTTTGCCTTCCTCGGTTCGTGGTCCGGTACTGTGCTGCGCATTCGCTTGATTGGCGGCAATTTGTGCGGGAGTTGTCATGTATGAAAATTCCTGTGAAAATGAAAAACGCCGGAGAGGCAGTGTGCCCTCATCCGGCGTTTTTCTAGAAGTTAGAAGCGCGGCGGCTTCCTGAAACAAGTATAACAGACGTTTCCAAGCGATTCCCTGTAAGTGGATGAAAAGGGGTAAATAGAGCCCGTGACTAGGTTCGGGCAAATTGTCACTTAGCTACGAGGAGACGAACCGTGCTGTCGCGACGAGCCTCTTGCAATATAGGTTCCATCCGCCTATCCTGGCGATGATTCAAGTGCCAAATTCCATCAATTCCTCCTCGGTAGGTGGCCAGTCCTTCGGCAGTTTTAGTTTCACCAGCTGACCTCTCTTCTGGAAGAATAATCTCCATTTTCGAATAATGTCCGCGACCTGTTTTGGGGTATCCGCCTCTGTGTCATCAAATTCGTGACTAGAATCGGAGACTACAAACCAGTCGCTGCCGAGATGATAGGAAACGCTAATTTTTACCACTTGCTCCACGCCTTACCAGGATATACGTGCCTTGACGCGGCTCGGTCGCGGGGACCCTTTATTAACGAATTAGTGATCACGGCCGATCTGTACTATGCATGAAAGCTTTCGTAGAGAGTGTGGAGCATAAGAGGCCGTCCGAGATCGCGGTCGATACCGAGAAGTGGGCAGTGATCATGACCAAGGTGTGCATTCGGAAAGCGGTAGCGCGAACCCCATGGCCCCGCTGGCATTTCGTGAATTTCAGTGGGCCGGAGGGTAGAATCCCGCGGCGTTGTCGACCTAGTCGCGATTCGCAAAGATCACCGTCATTCATGTGTAGAAACGAAGCGCGGGGACGCATTTCAAATCATCCTAGTTCAGGTTAAGGGCGGCTGTGCGGCAAAGCCGACGCCTGAAGATGGAAAGCGCCTTCGCATTGTGGCTCGACGTCACGGTGCTTGTGGGGTATTGTTGGCGACGTGGAAAAAGGCGCAGCAGCGAAATTTTTCTCTCGCATCCAAGACCGCGGAATGGGTCGGGAGATTGGATCGAAGTGAGCCACCTGAGTACAATTTTCAGTTGAAGAGTGGAGTCCGAATCTTTCAAGGCAAGTGTCTTTGCGTTTCTCTTATGACAGTCTGTTTGCTCCCAACCGCGAATACCTAAGCAGCAGTCCCGTCGCCAAACGAGATCGGCATGCACACGAAAGCGCACGCTGGTGGTTGGCAGGAAATCGAACCCGAGATCGTAAAGTGGAAGACCGGCGGTGTGCTCAAGCGTTCAGCCACGGCATTATTAAGCGCGATATCAATGCCTGCACGGGAGAAGAGCGCTGCAACCGATGCAGCTTTCGAAGGTGAGTTTCTAGTCGTGGTGCCTGACGGCGTCTCAATCAGTAAATTCCGGATGCTGCGGCTGCACAGTCGAGCGGAATCCAGAGAATTCCGCCTAGTCACGGGTGGCGTTTTTCATCAGTCGGGCGGATCCGACCGGGACGCGCAAGGATTTACGCATACGAGGATCGCACCAAACACATATCTCGTGAAGTTTGAGCGATACAACGGAGGGGGCGAATATGGTTTTCTCCCGCCACCGACTTTCGCCCAGACGCCAGTTTACATGGGCAAGATCTATTGTTTTCGGATGAGGAATTAATCCGTAGCGACCGTTTCGGCCCGCTTCAACCGCGGCGTGACCGAGTGTTCTTCTTCGGCGATGTTGTGGAACGCGAATGGCGCGGTGGCTGACTATCCATGGCTGCCCGCAGAATACGATTGATGCGTGTCTGGTAACCCCTGCCGTGGGCCTTCAGCCACTTCAGCACGTCCGCATCGAGGCGGATGGTGAGTTGTTGCTTCGGTGGCGGCCATGCTTCTGTTGCTTTGGTGAAGAAAGACTTGTCGAGCGGGGGAATGTCCGAATAGTCGATCTCGGCATCTTTCATGCGGTCAATTCTCGCCAAGTCGCTTTTGATAGATTTTTTGCTCACGTCGATTTGCCTTTCTCATGGAGATGATTCGCGTCTTGTCGTCGCTGCGCGGGGCATGGGCGATAACAACTACTCGACCGGCGAGCACGCCTAACGTGATAAGCCGCACCTCTCCGTAATCGACACGGCTATCTACGAAGGTGACGGAACGCCCGGTGAGGACTTGTTCAGCATCCGCGAAATCCAGACCATGCTTGGCGAAGTTGCGACGGTTCTTCTCCTCGTCCCATTCATAAATCATCGCACACTGTAACGCCTTTTGTAGTTACAGGCAAGCGAAACTTTATGTGTTCCGAAGGGCTGTTTTGACAACACGGATAAGGCCAATCCCGGAACAATATGTCGATGTCCCACATGGCAGAGTTCGGGCTATCCTGACAAAACACGGAATGACTCTCCTAAACTGATGGATTTCGTTTGCGCGCAGGTGCCTAACGGCGCGAAACCGCACGGAACCCCGGGGTTGCTGCTGCGCTCGTCACGGATAAGTTACAACTGGGCTCAGCTTATCTGCATAGCTACTATTGACCGCCGCGCCCACTCCGTTGATTACATGGGTTATGGAACCACTGCCGGCCAGAAAAACCGTGCCTGCATCGTGTATCGCTATTCCCGGGACGTCCGGTACGGTCATCGCGTTGTCTTCGACGATGTTAATACCGAGATCAAAGAAGGAGTAGATACCCAACCCGTAGGCTTGGTGCGATGTGACTGAGTTGGCTACCACATAGGACGGGTAACCATTCGCAGTGCCGTCCATCCATGCGCTTTGGCTTGGCACGTCATAGGGCAGCTCGCTTTGGTAGAAGATAGTCTCGCCGCCATTGCCGTTCCATAGCACCTGCTCTTTCTGGTAGTGCTCCACCGCCAACCCCAAAGCTGTAACGTTATCCCCATTTATGACGAGACCATGGGCGGCCGTGTTTTGCGTCCAGCCCACGCCTTTGCCGTGGTCGGCGCGCCATGCCCAGATGTTGTCGAGAATCACGTTGTCGTGGTCGACTTCCAGGCTGGTGGTCGCGCTTCCCGCGGTGGCTCCGCCGATGCGAAAGAACACATCATTGACGGATGTCGGGTTGCTTGGATCGCTAGGCTTCGCTCCATGCGGCTTTCCAATCGGGAAGAGCACCGGCGAATTGACAGGACCCGCATCGATGAGCAGCCCGGCCAGTTGGACTCCATCCACATCGGCAACGGTTAAAGCTGCTGTCCCCCTTTGCGGAACAAGCGTTGCATAGCCAAGCCCGAGCACAACGGTGTTGGGTCTCTTGACATTGATAGAACGGTCGAGCTGGTAGATGCCTGGGGTCAGGATGAGGTTCTGTCCCCTGGCTAGCGCCGCGTTGATCTCAATCACTGACGTGGAAGGCTGCGCGATAAAGAAGCGATCGATCGGGATGGAACGTCCGGGAGCAGTGCCGGTGGACCAGCTCGTTCCGGTCGAGTTTGTCCTTACCCCCGGCGCGAACACGTTGTAATCGCCGTTGCTATCCACGTACAGGAACGGCTTTTCACGGCTTACCGGAGTTGTCGGGAGCACAGTTTCTGGCGGATAGATCTCTCATACTCGTCCGGGCTCCGCGAAGTAACCCGCTCGTCCTCGGCATCAGGCACGGTCGAGCGGATGAAGCGCTCATCCAGACGATCCTGGATCCGGAGCATCTCGCCGTAAAACGTCATGCTGCCGCTCAGCGCGATGCGCTTTCGGTTATGGGTGAACCCCGTCATCGGGACAGCACAGCCTTCCAGGCGAGGATCAATCATCGATCAGACCACGCTCAAGGATATCCACAACATCCCTCCCGAGCTCGAACAGCGTCGGGGCCCCGGCGGGCTTTGAAGGAACGCGCGACAGCCGTAGGAGGCGCCCGAACATGGGGTCGACCTTAATGGGAAGGTCCTGCGGGGGCTCCGAAAAGAACACCGGGCGCGGCGCCTATCACGAGCCGGCCGATCTCATTGAGCAGGTAGTTCGCGCCGACATATCCGCCCGGACAAACCACGAAAGTCAGATCCGCCAACATGATCCGTTCCAGGGTCCTGGACTGAACCTCTTCGTCGCTCATCGAAGGATCGTCCGTCGTAAATCGAATGAAATCGATCCCAGGTTCGAGACCGGCGCACCGCCGGTGACGTCACGGTCCAGCCCTCGTCCCGGAAGGCCTGTATCGACGAAAGCACTGCGCGATACCGGTCCTCTGTCTTGAAGCTGCCGATCACCGCCACACGCCGGTTTACGGCGCGACGTTCCATCAACCCCGATGCGAGGCGCTTCTGCCCCATCCTCCGGCCGGCCAGACCCGCCGTGATAGCCAACTCCACCACGCTCGCAGCAGCGCCGCCGCCCAGCCGGTACCCACCAAAATCCTCGCTGTGCAAGGAGAGCCTATCACCTTTATGGCAATTCGAGACCAGCGCAAACGCATTGTGATTTCACTGGGTCCCGCAGTTTTAAGGAGATCATCGTCCTGGCACACGCATGTGATCACGTTTAGCGAACGTCAAATCGGTCGACGCAGCCAAGCAAGGTCGAAAGACAAACCTGCCGCACGCATCCTCCCCGCGAGCAGTTACCTAAGCTGCGACTGCCGGCTCCACCGAAGTGAGACATTTCGAGACGCTCCTCAGTGGTCAGACCAACGCTGCGCCGCCTTGACAACGGGACGGGTTGAGGTATTCCAACAGCTCTGCGCCATCCGGCAATGAGGTGACACAGCTTCTGGAGTCGCTTCGCAGCCCAGGCCCGAGGTGCTGTGGCTGGTGCCGCACTTACTCGGCCAGATCTTTGATAACCTGCGGCAATCGGCGAGGCCACCGGCACACTGGCGAGGGCGGAAGCACTGATCGCCGCAGGCCGGGCGCGGCTCAACCGCATTGCCGAACGCGCGACGGCCGCCTCGACTAAGCCGCGCGTCTTCTGCATGGAGTCGCTCGACCCGATCTATTGCAGCGGCCATTGGGTGCCGGAAATGGTCGCTCTTGCTGGCGGGCAGGATGCGCTAGGGCGGTCGGCACCGGATTCGGTCGCATCTCGCTGGGAGGATGTCGTCGCCTGGGCGCCCGAGGTGCTGATCCTGTGTCCCTGCGGCTTTGACCTCGCGCCGACCGTGGAGCAATAGGGGCTTCTGCGGCCCATCCAGGCTCGGCCGATCTGCCGGCCGCGCGCGCCGGTCGCATCTATGCCGTCGATGCGAGTGCCTATTTTTCGCGGCCGGGTACACGGGTGTGGAAGGCACAGTGCTTCTTGCGGATTCTTCCATCCCGAGCTCTTCACGTGGCACGGACCGCAAAGCGCCTTTCGGCGGCTTGATATCGATGGCATCCCGAAGTCGGTACGGCGACCTGAGGCGGGTGCACTGGGTCGTGACCGCGAAAAAAGAGAAATTAGCAGATGACGGACGCCGGAAACTTTCCAATACCAGGCGCCAAGCAGAAGAGCTGTCCGAAGTGCGAACAACCCTTTGGCTGCGGACCACAATACGACCAGGAGCCCTGTTGGTGCGCCGCGCTGCCACCAATCGTGCCTACCAAGGACGGATCGGACTGCCGATGCCCGACCTGCTTGGCCATTGAGGCCAGGCTTTCGCAACGTTAACTCGGCCGGTTTTCAACACTCGGCTTTGAGATCAGGGCGCTCATGGGCTGGTGCGTATACCGCATCCGCAACTGGGGCTTGATCAATACCATCGGGCTCCGGAATGCCGGAAGGCGAGGCGGAGGGTTTTGGTCAGAGCGCGGCTGATAGCTGCCTGGTCGTTCTGCTCGTCCGAGCGAATGGCTCGGTTGGCGACCATGCTGACGGTCGCGCGGGCGGGCACTTCGATCGGCACCGGAGGAAGCCCCCGGCGCCCTCTCGGCCGAGGCGAGGGTGGTCGAATGCCTCTGCACGGCGAGGGCGAGGGCGACTCGGTCGGCCCGGTCTTCACGGGTGAGCCAATTGCACCGGATCAGGAAATCGACCTGCTCGTCCGAAACCTCAATTCAAACAATGCGCAGCCCCGCGGCTTGGCGCTCGCGGCTGCGGCGCATGCGCAGGCCCGACCCGAAGGCCGGCCGGGCAGGTTGATGCGCGTCACACTTCGCGCCGGATGTTTCTCTCCATGACGAGCATTCACTTGACATTGCCTCGCTGGCTCGCCACACCGACAAGTCGGACATGTCGGGCCGGGCATTGCTTGATGCACCGGCCGCGGCCCCCCCGACATGACACCGACACACTCCTTAACGGGTGTCGGTTGTCGCGGTCTCGCGGGTTGCGATCAAAACTTTGGCTGAAGCCTTCAGGCCCCCGTTGCAGCGCCCGGGTGTGGGGCGCCGCCACAAGGGCGGCTAGCCACCACCCCGCTACGGGGCCTTCGGGCATGTGGTGCGCCAGTCTGCGCCACTCGTGCGAATGCTGCACCTGCGTGCGCCACTGCTCCACTCAACTAGTAGGGGATAGGAGTGGCGCTGTAACGATCGCGCCACTTCTGCGCCACTGTTGCGCCACTTGAGGCTCAGGCATTGCACACCGGATCACTCACCATTTCGGCGACTTTTACCTCCTCGGCACGCACGCATGCACGAGGCTTGCGCTGGGCCGGCGAGCGATAGGTAGTCTCGAACAGATGGCCGGATTGCGACCATTGGCTGATGAGCCCGGACGCTTGGGCCTTGCTCGTCCGCATCGACGTATGAGGACGCTGCCGGCCCAGCGGTTGGGATCAGAGGTCGTGGCGCGGCTCGTGTAGAACTCGCCGTTGCCAGGCCCGCAGTCGATGGCGCGCGGCGCGCCGACAGCATCGATAAAGGGCTTCCCAAGGCGAGGGCGGGGTCCAGGTGGTAGTGACTTGCAGCTCGTCGCCTTCTGGGTAGCGCTCGGCCCCGTTGCTGAGCGCGATGCTTTGGAGTTTAAACCACGTCGCTTGGTCCGGAGGCGGGGCGTAGTTCTCCTTGGACGCTGAGATCCGGCTGTAGCGCCAGCGTTGGCGTGCATGAAGACTCGAGCCTCTTGGCTTCTTCGGGGCTCATGCGCGAGAGGATCAGGGACGGAGCGGAACGTGGCGCGCAGGCTGAGCGCGCCCATGAAGTCGTCGACGGAGCCGTTCGAGCCTTTGCGCAGGTGGTATCGAGGGCGGCGGCGGCGCTCTCTGGGCGATGCGGGTGATCTCGCCGGCGACTTTGGCGATCAGGGCGTTGCTATTGCCGTCTTCGAGCTGGTGGCAGTGGTTGAAGGGATCAACGATCAGCAGTGCGGCGCCGATGCGGCGCAGATGCGCAATGATGTGGTCGCCGTCGGGAAAAGAGATACCGGTGCGGTCCATTGCAGCGAAGGCGACGCGGCGGGTAGGTCTGTTGATGAAGTGGAACTGCCGGGCGACCTGCTGATAGTCGATGCGGTAGTACTTGCAGGCTGCCGCGATGCGCCGGCGCCACTCGGTCTCGTCGTCCTCATAGGTGATAATGGCGACCGGTCCGGTGCGCCAGACCTTTTCGCCGAGCAGCGCGCTTCCGGTGATGATGGACAGCGCGATGGCGACGGCCATCGAGGCCTTTCCCGCCGCCGTCAACTGCGCCGATTGCGGCGGCCTGGCCGAACATTAGGAATCGCCCGAAGGCCCATTGCCGGGGCGGGATCACGGCGATGG